>JAJUJQ010000025.1 GCA_029265255.1 Spirochaetota bacterium | reverse complement strand
GGGCCTCCGACGTCGTGGATGTAGCCTTTGAAGTCGGGCATTTGGGTGAGTTTTCTGGCTTCCTGGACGATGGACTCGATGCTGCGCGAGGTGACTACGCGGCCCTCGTGGAAGGTGAGGGCGCAGAATGAGCAGCCGCCGAAGCAGCCTCGCGAGGATACGAGCGAGAATTTCACCTCAGCGAGGGCCGGCACGCCGTCGAACTGGTGGTACATGGGGTGCCACTCGCGGCGAAATGGAAGGGCGTAGACTTCGTCGAGCTCCTCGCGGGAAAGTGGAAACTCAGGAGGTTCTTGAACGACGAATCGGTCGTCGCATGGCTCGATGAGCCGTTTCGCCGTCCAGGGGTCAGTATTGTAGTACTGAATTCTGAACGACGCCGCAAAGGCTCGGCGACCTTCTTCAGTGTCTGGCCGTATCGTGTCGTAGGAAGGGAGCATCAGTGCGTCGACGTCCGCGTCTTTCGACGCAGCTGCTGTGACAGCGGCTTTGGATCCGTCGAGTTCGGCTTCCACCAGGCGCGATGCGTGGACTGCCCAGGCGGTGCCTCTGATGCCCCGGAGATCGGGCTCTCTCTCCGCTTCGGCGGCAGCCTTGAGCCGCCGCATCGTCTCCAGAATCTGCCGCTCCCCCATGCCGTAGATGAGCAGGTCCGCCTTCGCGTCGAGGAGTATCGAGCGGCGCACTGTGTCGGACCAGTAGTCGTAGTGGGCGAGACGCCGCAAGGAAGCTTCGATTCCGCCGAGGATGACCGGCACTCCCTTGTAGGCCTGCCTGCACAAATTTGCGTATACAATCGTCGCACGGTCTGGGCGCGCGTTGACGCGCCCGAGCCTGCTCTTGCCGATCGTTCCGTCCGCCGCCATGCAGAGAGAGCGGTCTCCGCCCGGGGCGAATTCGTCTGCTGCCCGCGGTTTTTTGTTCGCAGTATAGGAACAGACCATCGAATCGAGGGCGCCTGCGGTGACGAGGAAGGCGAGTCTCGGCCTTCCGAACATGCGAAATACTTCCGGATCGTCCGGATCGGGGCGGCTCAAGATTCCCACGCGGTAGCCATGTGCCTCAAGGAGCCTGCCTATCAGTGCGGCTCCAAACGACGGATGATCGACATAGGCGTCGCCTGTGACGATGACGGCGTCTAGGCTCCCTGGCCTCCAGTTTCTGCGGCGCATATCCTGCGGCGAGGCTACGAGAAAATCCATGTTGATTCAGTATAATAGGAGCACGGCCCTTTGTCCCAGAGGTCAGCATATTTTGAAATTTGGTGATTTTTTTGTATATTTTGAAAAGTAATATTTTAGATGTTCGCGGAGGAATGCAATGGCAAAGAATGTTGGAAAGAACGACAAGACAGTTCGACTCATTGTTGCAATTGTAATCGCGATTCTCATCTTGACCGGGGTTTTGCGTGGGGCCTGGGGCTGGATCCTTGGAATTATCGCGGTACTCCTTGCCATTACGAGCGCGATTTCCTTCTGCCCTGTCTACAAGGTGTTCGGCATTTCGACCTGCCCCACCAAAGAAAAAGAACCGAGTAAAGACAAAGAGACCAAGTAGTGCCGGACTCGGACTCCTTCACAGAGTCCCTGGGTCTTCAAGAGGCCGCCTGAAGTCTGTTGCTCTGGCGGCCTCTTTTGCATCTTTGTGCAGTCATGGTGCGCGGTCGGCCGTGGGTTTGTCCTGACAGGCTTTTTTATCCGTGGGGGCTTCGGTCGGAGACGGGGGCTGCGCTTCCCCTGTGCTGCTTCCGCTCGTTCTCAACTGGTCCTCGACTTCGCGCGTCTTTTTCTTTTGGGCAGAAAGCGCCCGCATCCGCTTCCACACCGAGGGAAGCAGCAAAAACATGCCGAGCAGTATCCCTGTCGCAAAGGTAATGACGAGCACGATGGACATGGAGGCGTTCGCGGAGAGGCCCAGGAAGGCGATAGTGACCGGTGCGCTGTTCTGCACCGCGAACACTACCGCGGCGATGACCAGGACTATCAAAAGGATGACGTAAAAAATCCGCATTTTTAGCCCTCCTGTTTGGATGCGCTACGATAGTCGTATTTTCATTTCATCATACACGTTCGGATTCACTGTTGCAAACTCCCAGCGCACATGAAATCGGCGCGGCGCACCGGCATCGGCGGCTTTTCTTACAAGAAGGCAGCGTTTATGCTTGAACATATGAACAGTTTCGGAATGCTGGCGCAGCCGTCGCCGTTTGCGCCGTGGCTTTTGGCTGTGGTGGTTGTCCTTGTGGCGGTGGTTTGTGTTGCTGGGATGCTGGCATATCGAGCCGGGAAAAATCGGGGGCACCTTGAGGCGGAGCTCACCGAGCGTGAGCGGGTGGAGTTGGCAAGGAAAGATGCAGTGGAGCGATCGAGGTCGGTGCTCTCGGGGCAGATATCGGAACAGATCGCGCCGTGGCTGCCCGATTTTCCGGTCAACCCTTCAGACGCGCGGTTTATCGGCAAGCCTGTAGATTTTGTGGCGTTTTGCGGCGCAGAGGAAGGTGCCGTACACGAAATCGTGTTCATAGAAGTGAAAACAGGGCGTTCGTCCCTGAGTTCGGTAGAGCGGAGCGTCCGCGACGCGATTGTCCAGGGGCGGGTGCGCTGGGTCGAATACCGGATCGAAGAGGAAGCCTAAGGCTCCATCTGGCGCAATTTCTTTGGCCCGGCGCGGAACAGCAGGAGTCCGAGCGCGACACATGCGGCCACGAATGCTGTGCCATACAAAACGGCGAAGGTGTATTTTGCCGAGGGCAAGGTAATAGCAAGAACGCCGAGCCCTGCGATCAGCCCCATCGAGCCGAGAATCGCGATCATTGCGTTTGGATTGCGCTTGAGCGCGGACATCGGGTTTTCCCACGAGAGCCGCGGCCAGAACGTGTCGAGCACGAGTCCGGCCATGTTGAGCGCAAGCGCGCCGAATATGGCAAGAAGAAGCGCGACAATTGCGTCCAGAGCGTCGGCTCTGAGCATGATGGCTCCACCGACCGTCCCGAACGCGATGCCCAGGGCCGCGAATATGAGCGCGTGCGCAAGCTTCGCCGCGATGATGTGGTGCGGTTTCAATGGCAGCGACTTCAGAAATGACAGCGATTTTGCGTCGCGAGAGAAGGCGGTGCAGGCGATGCTCGTCGCGGTGGCGAGAAATATTCCCAAGCCCGCAGGGATGAGATACTCGGCCGGGCCCGCCAGATAAGGGCGGATTTGGGCCACTGCGTTGCGCATTTCGTCGCCCTGTGCGATGAAGGTTATGGCAAAAATGACAGGAAGCAGCAGGATCACGAAGGGCCCGTTCAAAAGATACACTGGTTCGCGGTTCATGAGCCGCAGTTCGCGCTGGACAAGGGCGAGGAAGACCGAATGCGCCCTGAAGAGGGAACCTGCCTTGACTCGACTGAGCTTCCCTTTGACTGCATACGACTCGCCGAAATTTGCGAGTATCCTTACGTAGCTTCTGCCGAAAAGAAAGGCCACTGCCGCCGCCAGGGAGGCACCCAAGCCGAGGTTCGCGAGGGTTGCGGCGATGGTGGCGAGCGTGGCGCTCCGCGCGATCGCCTGCATCGTGAGCCATGCGGGCGGCCACCAGTCTGCAAGCTTCGCGATGTTCGGCTGGTTGTGCACGAACATCTTTTGAAGCAGCGCCGGATCTTCGACGCGGGCCAGCATTGTCTGGAGGTAGTAGTTGAAGCCGAGCGCGATGGCCAATCCAACGAATCCGCCTATATATAGAAGCGTGTTTTTTCTGCGGAGCCACCGCGAGGCGCTCATGAGCGGGATGAGCACCGCATAGGAAATTGCAAGCGGCGCCAGGGGCATCGCGAGTGCATTGAAGAGCATATAGAAGTAAAAATCGAGTCCGGGGTTGCCCTTGATGCCGTAGACGACCGAAGCGATGCCCATCACTAGAAAGACGATAGGCGCCTCGATCGCATAGACCGTCGCCATTCTTCCGAGCAGCAGAGAGGAAGGCTTGAACGGCATGGTGAGGAAGAGTGCCTCGTACTGCGCGCTCGAGAAAAGCGAAAGGGCAGTGATGAATGCGAAGAGAAAGACGAGGACCGACGAGGTTACCGTCGCGTACAGGAGCATGAGCGACTGCATGCCGAGAGGCGCGAGCGCGTCGTACATGCCGATATACATCATTGCGAACAGAGCGCCGAAGTCCACGAGGAGGAAGATCGCGAGCACAATCCAGCCGAAGGTCTTGAGGAGCACCTTAGGAGAAGACAGCTCTTTTTTGTCCGGCATGGAGAGAGAGAACACCGATTTGAGATTCATGACCAGAAGCGCCATGAATGGCGACATAGTTCGCTCGCTCATGTGGTGGATTCCTCGCTGTCTTCCACGAGGGCGAGGAAGAGTGCCTCGAGGCTCTCTTCATTTGCCTCCCCAGCCCCCGGCTTGGCGCCGCGCGATTCGCGGAGTTCCCTCAGGGCCTCGAGGGTGCCTTTAAAAATCAGTTTTCCCCTGTTGATGATCGCAAGCTCATCACAGAGCCGCTCGGCCACTTCCATGACGTGGGTGGAAAAGAAGACTGTCCCCCCTGCGGCCGCGTGTTCCCGCATGAGTTCTTTGAGCGCGAAGGCCGAGTGGGGATCGAGCCCCACGATCGGTTCGTCGAGGATCCAGTTGTGGGGAGCATGGATGAGGCTCGCGATGAGGTTGAGCTTCATGCGCATGCCACGGCTCATGCTGCTGATGGGCGATTTGAGCACGTCGCTGAGCTCGAAGCGTGCGGCGAGTTTTTCGATGGCCAAAGCTCTCTCCGCGGAAGGAACTCTGTACACGTCCGCGACGAAGTTGAGATATTCGTACGCCCTGAGCCTGCTGAACATATCGGGCGTGTCGGGCACGAGGCCGAACCGCCGTTTTGCATCGATGGGGTTTTTGTCGAGGTCGATGTCGTCGATGAGCACGTTGCCTGCGTCTGCGGCAATCGCGCCTGTCATGATGCGTATCGTCGTCGTCTTTCCTGCGCCGTTCGGGCCGAGAAATCCGTAGATGACGCCGTCGGGGATTCGCAGCGTGAGGGAATCGACGGCCTTTGTGCCGCTTCTCGCGTAGGTTTTAGAAATGTTGCGCAGTTCGATCATGGGTCTGCCTTATTGTTGAGAATTCGGCGCATTTCCTGGGCAATAGCGTCCACCGCGCCCTCCAATCGTTCCGTCTTTATTGAATCACACATGACCGCTATACTGCAAGCAATCGCCGAGGCCAGCATGACGCATGCTGTCTTGGAAAAAGGAGTGAGGGCTCATGACGACCAAGGATATTCTCGGATTGATCCCCGTCGAGGTACTTCAGGGGGACTTTGACGATGTCGAGGTAAAGGGCATCTACACTTCGGACCTTCTTTCCGATGTGCTCGCGAATGGCAGAGACTCGACGGTGCTCGTCACCATTCAGGCGCACAAGAATACCGTCGCGGTAGCGACGGTCGTCGACATGTCGCTCATCATCCTCTGCAACAGTCGGTCGGTCATCGATGACATGATCGAGGCGGCCTCACAGGCGCGGATCGGCGTGGTAAGAACCGCGCTCAGCCAATTCGAGGTGTCGGGCCGGCTCTGGCAGGCCTTGCACTCTGCGAGCTTCCTGCGGGCGTAGTCAACCGGACCATGATTTTGACATTCGATTTCCACAACCATTCCTGCCTCAGTCCCTGCGCCAGCCTCGAGAATTCTCCTTCGGCCATGGCCGCGCGCGCCGCGCGCAAAGGCCTCGACCTTTTCGCCCTCACCGACCACAACAGCGCGCTCAACGCCCCCGCCTTCGCAATCGCTTGCGCGCGCGCCGGGCTCATCCCCTTCTTCGGCCTCGAGATAAATCCCTTCGAAGAGGCGCACCTTCTGGCGATCTTCCCCGATCCCCTCTCGGCCCTGGCCTTCAGTGACTGGCTGTGCCGGTATTTGCCCCCTGTGGACATGGCTCCGGGGCAGTTCGGAGACCAAGTCGTGGTCGACCCCGAAGAACAGATACTCGCCATGCCCTCGGCCTGGTACGGAAACGCGCTGCAGCAGTCCTTCACTTTTTTCGCGGAGCGGGCGACGGAGGCAGGCGCCCTCGTCATTCCGGCACACGTCGACCGTCCGCAGTTTTCGGTCTACAGCCAGCTCGGGTTTCTGCCCGAGGGCGAATACGATGCGGTGGAGGCCATGGGCGCAGACCCCGACGCGGCACTCTGCGGGCGACACTGCGTGATATCAGGCTCGGACGCCCATGTGCCCGAGCACATCGGGCGCAGGGCATCGACGGTGGAGATCGAAGAAGAGCGCCTCATCATCGCCGACATGAGGTCCGGCCTCGCCGCAATGCTCCGGGCATGGGAAGACCTTGGGCCAGGACAAGAATTCGGGCAAGATGCCCACCCCAGGCCGCCGCAGCCGGACGCCGAGACCGACGACACCGACGAGACAATGTGCGGCGCCGCGCTCTCTACGGAGATTCCGGGGCTCGCGCCGCTCCTCGGTTTTTTGGCGCAGTGGTACCCGCGCGGCGAGGCTCGGGCGCTTTTTGAAGCGATCAGGCGATCCTTTCACGCGGGAAGGGCTTGGAGCGTGTACAAGGGGCGGCATCCGGCACGTTCGGCGGCCGATTAATGTTTGCCACTTCTACTCCGGCCAGCGCATCGAAAACGCGATCGGCTTTTCCAGCGTCAGCAGATCGAAGAGCGGAAGCTTCGCGCGGAAAACCGGCCCCGAGAAGCTGCCCCCCGATGCCGACACAATCGCCTTCGGCACGGTGATCGCGATCTCGACCGAACAGGCGTCGAAGGCGGGCATGTTTTTCTTTCCTATGATGACCTGTTCGAGGTTGAGCCGGTATTCGTCGGCCGAGACCGGGTCGGGCTCGAGCGCCGGCGGGCTGAGGCTGTCGATGATGCGTCTGTCGATGCCCGGAAAGAGTTTGAGCATGTAGGGGGCATTGTCTCTCGAGAGTTTCACCGAGAGTTCGCGCATTGCGGGCGCCGTGCCTTGCGCAGATATTTTTCTGTATTGAATCATGCCTTGGGGCACGAGGCTTGTGTCCGCGATGAGCGACTCGATGTTCTGCACCCAGACCACGGAAGTGAGAATGTCGGGCGTGGGCGAGGATACGTCGACGAGATTGATGCTCGTGCGCCCCATGAACTGATTCCTCACCGCCTCGGGGCTGAAGAGTGGCTCGCGCGAGCCGAGTCCGACGAACTGTCGCACCCGTCCGCTCAGTGCTTCGGGAACATTGAGCCGGACCGCCGCGCGTACGGAGCCGTCTCCTCTCAGTGTGGCGTCGAGGTTTCCGGAACACGAGGTGGCCATGAGAAGCATCACGGCGAAGATCGCCCCGCCCATGATCGAGGGGAGGCCAAATTTCTGATTTTTCGCTGATTTCTTGGACACGTTATCACTCCAGTTATGGTTTTTTCGTGTACAGGGGCATTGGGCGCGTGCTCTTGCGGAGCAGCGCTTCACTGAATCGTTCGAGCGTCACTTGGCTTTCCAGAGACAGTCGACGGTATGTCGCGTGGCTCACAAGGAGGCTCTGGTGAAACTCGCGGCAGAGCGAGTCGAGCCTGGCCGCAATCGCGATGGTGTCGCCGTAGAAGCTCATACTCTGCTGGCCCGGCGGGCCGAGGAACGCGGCAGTGACGAATCCCGAATGGATGCCAATCGACACTTTTATGTCGTTCGGCAGTGATTGCACAACCATATCTTCTTTTAGACCCTCCAGTTCCTCGAGGAAGGCGTATGCCGCGTTGAGGGCCCGGTCCGCGCTCCGCTCGGCGTCGACGAGGCCGTACACCGTCACCACGGTGTCCGCCGAAAGCGAGGCGATCCTTCCTCCGTAGCTCCCCGCGCACTGCGTCCAAAGCGCGTAGTAGCGGTTGAGCAGGGCCGTCGCTTCGGTACGGCCCAGCTGTTCGGAGAGGTCCGTGAAACCGATGATGTCCGAGGAGACTACAGTCACGAAGAAAGCCGTGGGGGGACGCACCGGCAGAGTTTCGGAAGCTTCGGTGCTTTGAAGTTGCTGCCCCATACCAGAACTCGCTTTAGAATCTTCGGAATCTTCGTCCTCGGACTTCTGTCGGGAGGCGTCGATGATGCGTTTTGCTTCTTGCGGCATCTCGATGATCCGCGTGAGCCTGTGTTCCAAAGTGATGGCCCGCATCCGCGCTACCAGCAGCAGAAAATCGAAGGAGATGACGCCGAAGAGCGCGAACAAGTGCTGCGGCGCGCGGATGAATTTTTGGAATACGGAAGGGAAGGATTGAATACGCAGCGCCTCGGCCATCGTCGCCGCATCGATCTCGCCCTTCACAAAAGAAGCGTTCACCGAGATGCGCAGGTCCAGGTACGCGTAGAACATGATGAAGATGAGCGCCGAGCCCAGCGAGAGGGCCATCTCGGAGAGTCGCTTCAGAAACGGCCTGCGAAACACCATCGATAGCGTCTGGAAGACGGCGATGTAGATCGAGGAGCCCCACAGGAGCATGTTGGCCGTTTCGGTGAAGGACGTATCGGAGAGGGTCGTGCGCAGAATCGAGTAGCCTGCCGCCGTGATGAACGAATACAGTATCCTCAGTACAGGGATGTGCCCCTGCAGGGTCAAAAGGCTCGTTTGGATGAGCATGAATGCCAGCACGATGAGCGAGGAGACGAGCGCGTTCTTCCACGACCCTGAAGTGAGGGAGATGATCATGACGAAAAAGAGGACGAATTGGTTCGAATAGTAATACAGTTCGGCCACAAAGCGTTTTCGGGAAAATTGCATCGACTCTATTGTAGCTGCCACGGCGGGCGGTGGAAAGTCCCGAGGAATACTTGACGGGCGCTTGGAAGAGTGTACAATAATTCTGCATTATCTTATTGCAAAGGAGGTTCTATGAAAAAGTTCGTAGCAGCGATGCTCGTGCTTGCCTTCCTCGTGGTCGGGGCCGAGGTGTTCGCCCAGGCCAAGGCCAAATTCCATATCGGCGTGGTCACCGGCACAGTCTCTCAGTCTGAGGACGACCTGCGTGGCGCCGAACAGCTGATCAAGGAATATGGCAACGTCAAAGATGGCGGCATGATCCAGCACATTACGTATCCCGACGACTTCATGTCGCAGCAGGAGACGTACATTTCCAACGTCGTCGCCCTGGCCGACGACCCGCTCATGAAGGCGATCGTCATCAACCAGTCGATTCCCGGCACCGCGGAAGCATTTAAGCGCGTGCGCGCAAAGAGACCGGACATCCTCCTCCTCGCGGGCGAACCGCATGAGGACCCGCTTGTCATCCAGGGAGCCGCCGACCTCGCACTCTCTGCCGACTTCGTCTCGCGCGGCTACACCATCATCTGGGCAGCAAAACAGCTCGGCGCGAAGAACTTCGTGCACATCTCCTTCCCTCGCCACATGAGCTATGAGTCGCTTGGCCGCCGCCGCGCGATCATGGAGCAGGCTTGCAAGGACCTGGGCTTGAATTTCTACTTCGAGACCGCTCCTGACCCGACCTCCGACGTCGGTGTTGCGGGTGCCCAGCAGTTCATCCTCGAGAAAGTGCCGCAGTGGATTCAGAAGTATGGCAAGAACACCGCGTTCTTCTGCACCAACGACGCCCACACCGAGCCGCTCCTCAAGCAGCTGCTTGCCTACGGTGGTTACTTTGTGGAAGCAGACCTTCCGTCCCCGCTCATGGGGTATCCTGGTGCGCTCGGACTCGACCTCTCCAAGGAAGCGGGCGATTTCCCCGCCATCCTCAAGAAAGTTGAGTCCGCCGTCGTGGCAAAGGGTGGTGCCGGACGCTTCGGAACCTGGGCGTATTCCTACGGATACACGCTCACCGCCGGTCTCGGCGAATTCGCGAAGAAAGTCATCGAAGGCAAGGCCAAGAAAGACAGCATGAAGGACGTATTCGAGGCGCTCGGCAAGTACACGCCGGGAGCCAAGTGGAACGGCGCCTACTATGTCGACGTGGGTACGGGCGTGCGCGCGAAGAATCAGATCCTCATCTATATGGACACCTACATCTTCGGCAAAGGCTTCTTGCCGACCACACAGCAGAAGGTCCCCGAGAAGTATTACACCATCAAGATGCAGAATTAAACGTGCCTGTGGGGCTGTCCACGATGTGGGCGGCCCCCCTTTTCTTTTTTCAGAGGCGCCGCCGAAGGTGGCGGCGCATTCCGGCCCGTATTCAGGCGTCGTCGGGATACGGGTTATTTTTTCGTAAACCCTTTTACCATGGAATTATTATGACGAATGGAAGTCCTCTTCTTTCCATCGAACATGTTTCCAAAGATTTTTATGGAAACGTTGTTTTGCATGACGTGAGCTTCGATCTCCATGAAGGCGAGATCTTAGGCCTCGTGGGAGAAAACGGGGCAGGGAAGACCACGCTCATGCGTATTCTTTTCGGCATGCCCGTCATCACGGAGACCGGGGGGTTCCAGGGCAGCATCAAGATAGGAGGGGCTGATGTCCATTTTTCGAGTCCCTTCGATGCGCTGGATGCGGGCCTCGGCATGGTCCATCAGGAATTCAGCCTCATCCCCGGCTTCACCACGACTGAAAATATCGTGCTCAACCGCGAGTCCATGCGCCCAAGCATCCTCAACGATGTGTTCGGCGATCGCATGAGCGTGCTTTTGCGCGACAAGATGCGCGAGCGGGCCAAGAAGGCGATCGCTAAACTCGGCGTCGACCTCGCCCCTGACATGCTGGTCTCCGAGATGCCGGTAGGCCACAAGCAGTTCACCGAAATCGCGCGAGAAATCGACCGCGAACAGACGCGCATCCTCATCCTCGACGAACCAACCGCGGTCCTCACAGAATCGGAGGCCGAGGTGCTGCTCGAGACTCTCAAGCGCCTCGCTTCGGAAGGTATCGCGATTATCTTTATTTCTCACCGCCTTCAGGAAGTCTTGGCCATCGCGAACCGCATCGTCGTGCTCCGCGACGGCCACGTCGTCAAGGATACGGTCAACGAGAACATCGGTCTGCGCGATGTCGCCTCCTGGATGGTCGGCCGCTCGCTCGGCGAGGGCGGACGGCGCTCCGAAGCGCGGAGTTTTGCAAAGACCGTATTCACCGTGCGGCACCTGTGGGTCGACATGCCCGGCGAGACCGTGCGCGATGTGTCCTTTGAGGTGCGACAGGGGGAAATATTCGGCATCGGGGGACTGGCGGGACAGGGCAAGCTCGGCATTCCCAACGGCATCATGGGCCTGTTCCCGGCCGGCGGCGAGGTATCCCTCGGCGGTGAGGCCGTGCCCCTCAACGCCCCGGCAAAGGCCCTCGCGATGGGGATGGCATTTGTCTCGGAGGACAGGCGCGGGGTTGGGCTCCTCCTCGACGAGAGCCTCGAATGGAACATCGCCTTCACCGCCATACAGGTGCATGGACAGTATTTGAAGAAGGTGCTCTTCGGCCTCTTTTCCCAGCGAGACGAGAAGGCGATGGAGGAGCTCTGCCAGGAATACGTGAAGCTTCTGGATATCAAGTGCACGAGCACGAAGCAGAAGGCCAAAGAGCTTTCGGGCGGGAATCAGCAGAAGGTTTGCCTCGCCAAGGCATTTGCGATGAAACCTCGGTTGATGTTCGTCTCGGAGCCAACGCGCGGCATCGATGTGGGCGCGAAAAAGCTCGTGCTCGACACCCTGCACCACTACAACCGCGACTTCGGGACGACCATCGTCATGGTGTCGAGCGAGCTTGAGGAGTTGCGTTCGATCTGCGACCGCATCGCCATCGTCGACGAAGGAAGAATCGCTGGCATCCTGCCGCCGACGGCGGATATCTCCGAATTCGGTCTACTCATGTCGGGTGCCACTGCGGAGGAGGCCGTCAATGCGTAATCTCAAAACATTCATTCAGGACTTCGGATGGCCCCGCATCATCATATTCTTCTTTTTGGTGGGGCTGTTCATCATGGCGCCCTTTGTCCGCGTTCGACTCGACGCGTCGATTTCCGACGTGCTGAACCGCTTCGGACAGAATGCCATCATGGTGTTGGCGATGGTGCCGATGATCCAGTCGGGCTGCGGCCTCAACTTCGGCCTTGCGCTGGGCCTGGTCTCCGGGCTTCTGGGCGCGACGCTCTCGCTGCAGCTCGAGCTGCATGGGATGCTGGGCTTTTTGGGCGCAATCGTGCTGGCTGCGCCGTTTTCGATCGTTTTCGGCTGGTTCTACGCCAAACTCCTCAACAAGGTGAAGGGCGAGGAGATGACCATCGCGATGTACGTGGGCTTTTCGTTCATCATGTTCATGTGCATCATGTGGCTTGTCCTGCCCTACAGCAACCCCACGATGGTCTGGGGCTACGCGGGCAAGGGCCTTCGCACCACGATTTCGGTCGAAGACTACTGGCTGCACATACTGAACGACTTTCTGGCGATCAAAATCGGCGAATTCTTCGTGTTCCCGACGGGGCTATTATTGTTCGTCGCGCTGTTCGCCTTTTTGATGTGGCTGTTTTTGCGCAGCAAGACCGGTACGGCCATGACGGCGGTGGGGTCCAACCCCGACTTCGCGCGCGCCTCCGGGGTCGACGTGGACAAGATGCGCACGATCTCCGTCATCATCTCGACCTTCTTGGGGGCGGTGGGGATCATCGTGTACGAGCAGAGCTTCGGATTCATCCAGCTCTACACTGCGCCCAGTCCGATGGTATTCCCCGCGGTCGCCGCGATCCTCATCGGAGGAGCGAGCATCAACAAGGCGAGCATGGTGAACGTGCTCGTGGGGACCATTCTGTTCCAGGGGCTTCTGACCATGACGCCCTCGGTGATCAACTCGCTGTTACAGACAGATATGTCGGAGGTCATACGGATTATCGTATCGAACGGCATGATTCTCTACGCGCTCACGCGCAAGATAAAGGTGTCAAAATGAGCGCACGGAAAAAACTTTCGACGTTGTTCTCGCGATATGCGGTCGTCATCATTTTCGTCATCATTACGCTGGCCGCGATTCCGCCTTCGGGGCTCTCGGTCAAGTATATCCTGCAGGAAATCATCACGAGGCTGGGGCGCAACTCTTTCCTCGTGCTGGCGCTCCTCCTGCCGATCTACGCGGGCATGGGCCTGAACTTCGGCATGACGCTGGGCGCGATGGCCGGCCAGATCGGGCTTATCTTCGCCGTGAACTACGGCATTGCGAACTGGCAGGGCCTTGTGTTC
>JAJUJQ010000024.1 GCA_029265255.1 Spirochaetota bacterium | reverse complement strand
TCCAAGGCTACTTTGGCTTTAAACTCTTTGTCGTACCGCTTTCTCATAGCTTACTCTATGCCTCCTTCTTTCCATTCTGCAAGGAGGAGCGGTCCACCTTATGATCTCTCTATTCCTGTCCAGTTTTCGCGGCTCATTATAAGGATTGCAGTCCTGACAGCTTGCGATGATTGAACTTGCCGCGAGGATAAGCGCAAGCTTTCGTATCCAGCGTGTTCTGGAGAGCGCTGGTCTCACAGGGTTTTCTCTATTGTTCTCCCGACCCATGGAATTTTCCCCTTGCTGCGATACTTTTGTATTTTATTATATTAAGCTCCGATTCATTTTTCCAATGCTGAAATCTCCGTTTCGGAGCTGCGAAATCCTGCGAAACCTGGGCGCTTGCCACGCCTTCAAAACGGCCCGAACCTGATCGCCACCGCAAACGCGAGGAAGGCCGAGGTGACCGCGAGGATGACTAGCTGCAGCTTCCAAGTCCACTTCATCCAGCGCGGGTAGCTCACCACCGTAAACGACAGCGCGATCAAGAGCAGGGCGTTGGTGGGGAAAATCATATTGGAAAAGCCATCCCCAAAATCGAACGCGAGTACGGCCGTCTGCCGAGTGATGCCCACGAGGTCCGCGAGCGGTGTGAGGATCGGCATCATAAGGAAGGCCTTGGCGCTCGCCGAGCCGATGAAGAAGTTCATGATGAGCGTGGTGAGATAAACAAGGAATGCCGCGGCCATAGGAGGCGAGGCACTGATTGCGGTGGCTGCCCAATAGAGAATCGTATCCATAATCCTGCCCGACACGATAATATGCTTGACGCTATAAGCCATGAGGATGAGCACGATGCCCGGAGCAAGGTTGATCGCTCCCTTGCGGAAAGTCTTCGCGATCTGCCGACCTGGGTGGCCAGCAAGCAGCCCGCCGCCAATACCACCGATCAGAAACAAGAGTGCCATGACCGGAAAGGCAAGGTCCGAAAGCTTAGGCATGCGCGCGGTAATGAGCACGGTCGCCATCGCGATGCTGATGCAGACCGCGAACCAGACAAGGCCGCGCGCTTTTTTCTTTGCCGCGACACTGTCTGTGTGCCGGCTTAACAGGGCTTCACGGTCCGCAGCGAGCGAGGCCCGTATCGCTTCGTCCTCGGCAAAGGTAGGAGAGGCCCTTGGTGTACGTTCAACCTTTCTGGCATGCAGCACGACAAAGGCAACAACGATCCCATAGACCGTAGCGAAGAATATGACCCTCAGCCAAGCGCCGGAAAACAGCGGCAGGTCGGCAATGCGCTGGGCTACGGCGATAGTAAAAGGGTTGGTAACCGCCGAGGCAAATCCGAACGCGAGCGGCAAAAGGCTGATCCCCAGACCAGTGAGCGAATCCCAGCCCAGCGAGATCGCCAGCGGAACCATGAAGACAATCATCGGCACCATGCCCTCATAGACCCCTATAAAGCTCGATACCGCCATGAAAAAGAAAATGACCAGCGCGATGAGCAGGTATTTCCGGGTCGAAAAACGCCGCACCAGCGTATGGATAAGCGCTTCCATGATACCGGCGCCCTCTAGGATGGCGATCGAACCACCGACACTGAGAATGAAGACAATGATGGTAATGAGCGTGATGTTTCCTGGAGCAAAGAGAATTTCCACTGGGGCGGTGAACCAGCGCCAGACAGGGTAGTTGGGGCGCGGAACCGGATGATAGGTACCGGGTACGACAAGGGTCTTCCCTTCCTGAACAACCCGTTCATACTCTCCTGGCGAGAGGATCAGGGTGAGAATACCCGATACCACCATCAGTCCAAGGATGATGGCTGCTGAAAGCAGAAATGCCTTCTTGCCGATCTTGAGGGCGCTTTTTCCCGGAACCGCTCCTTCCTTTTCCATCATGAGCTCCTTTCAGTCGCGGATATTCTCCCTGAGACTTTCAAGGAATTTTTTCATTTCATCATAATCGCGCTGACGGATGATATGGGTCAGATATGCGAGCTTGGAACCGATCAACTCCAGCTGACGGATTGTGTAGGGATTGAACATGATTTCGGTCAGCAGGCGGTCGTCTTCCGATAAGAGCCCGCGCGCAATCGCCATGTGTTTTTTAAAGTTGGTACCGGGAGCTTCCTGTTTTTTCATGCAGGCGGCGAATACCATAGTGGATGCGAATGGCGTCGCAAGCGAATAGGCGACAGTCCTGTCGTGCTCCTCGAAGGAATAGGTAAATATCCGGATATTCAGACTGCGATAGAAGTGACGGAAAAAATCCTTTCCCGCGTCGCAGGATTCGGAAATGATGATGGCGCTCTCATCGTGAAGATCCCGGATATTGGCCAGCGTCGGGCCAAACATGGGGTGACTCGAGACGAATGGCTGGCCACACTCCATATAGAATTCCTTGAATCCGGTCTTGACGCTGGCGATGTCGGAGATGATGCAAGTTGACGGCAAAAAAGGAAGAATCTGCTGGAACGCATCGATCGTATGGCCCAGTGGCACACAGTTGATGAGCAGTTCGGGCTGGAACGCGCCGATTTCCTCGAACTGCAGCGCCCTATGTACCTTGATAAAATATTTCATCTTCTGGGGATCCTGGTCATACACCATCACTTCGTGATGCCAGCAGAGCTCCTCTGTGAGCCATGCGCCCATGCGTCCCGTTCCAAGGATGGCGATTTTCATTCCTGCACCCTCACTTCCTTATAGCACCCCAGAATCCGGAAGTCATCAGTCATCTGCTGTACCTTGTGGACAGCCCGCTGGACCGGCTCGCTTGAAAGCGCGCCCTCAAAATCGATGAATATCGCATACTTGCCTGGCGTGTCGGGGACCGATTCGATGCGCGTCAGATTGATGTTCTCCTCGGCGAAAACGCGGAGCACACCGAACAGGCTTCCTGCTTTGTTGCCCGCGGTGAAGACGACGGAGCATTTTTCGCCTTCCTCGGCTTCTTTCTCTGCGGAAACGAGAAAAAATCGGGTACGATTGTTGGGTGAATCCTGAATGTCTTCCTTGACGATTTCGAGGCCATAGAGCTCGGCCGCGAATTTACCGGCTACAACCGCGATACGCTTCGGGCGGGTTTCTGCGAGCTCCCGTGCCGCTCCGGCGGTATCGAAATGGGCAATAGGTTCCAACCGGTTGCGGTGAAGGAAGTTTCGGCACTGAGCAAGCGCTTGGGGATGCGACCAGACTGTGCGCAGCTCGCGGTGGTCAGCACCTGGCAGCGTCAAGAGGCAGTGGCGGATAGGCATATCGATTGCCGCAACGATGGTAAGACGAGTATAGATGAGGATCGAGTTGACAGGACCTACCAGACCGCCAAGGGTGTTTTCGACAGGGACAAGGCCATAGTCATACACTCCTTTTTCGACGCCCTCAAAGACGTCGGAGAATTCTGTACAGGGTATGCCAACCGCATGAGGCTTGAGCTGGAGCAGCGCTGCTTCGGAATAGGCTCCATGCGCTCCCTGGAACGCGACCGTCTCAGGACCCGTTTCTTGGAGCCGTTTGCTCTCCGCCATGAGCTGACGGTAGAGGTTCGCGGAAAAATCGGGATCCAGGATACCTCTGCTCGCGCGCATGACGCGTTCGAGCACTTGCTGTTCGCGTGCGCTGTCCAACGTCGCGGTTTTGAAGCGCCGCGTGAGCAACGCTTTTTCCATGCGCTCCGTGAGGAGCGCGAGAATCCGTGCGTCGATACGATCAATGTCGGTTCTAATCTCATCAAGGTTCATGCATGCCTCCATGGAATATTCGAAATGGAAGGTTGTAATGCGCGTGCGATCAGCGCAAGGTCCGCAAGGGCGCATGAGACTGCCGCTTCCAAAACCACCATGCTTCTAAGTGCGATACAGGCGTCGTGACGCCCCTTGATCTGGAGTTCGGTGTCCTTGTTTGCGGCAAAATCGAGGGTTCGCTGAGGAAGACCGATGGAGCTCGCGGGCTTGACCGCAACACGGAGCAGTAGCTCGTTGCCGTTGGTGATGCCGCCGTTAATGCCGCCCGCGCCGTTTCGGGAGGTTTTTCCGCTCCGATCTATGAACGGATCATTGTGTTCCGAGCCGCGCATGGAGGCCGCGCGAAAGCCGTCACCGAACTCGAGCCCGCGCACCGCAGGTACCGCGAAAATCAAATGGGCAATAACGCTTTCTGCCGCGTCAAAAAATGGCTCCCCAAGGCCAGCCGGAAGACCTGTCACCCGAATTTCGACCAGCGCGCCGATGGAATCGTTTCGGGCAACCGCATCCTGTATGGCGGCGTCGATATTGGCGCTGCCGCCGGCTTCCAGGATCCTGGTAGCCAGATAAACAGGTGTGGAACAGGCGAGGTCGAGCACTTTTTTGGCGACAACCCCCGCAGCGACCAGCCCGATGGTGATCCTGCCCGATAAATGCCCCGATCCGCGGGGATCCTGCCAGCCGCCGTACTTCATCGTTGCGGTAAAGTCCGCGTGGCCGGGCCTGGGAACCTCAATGAAGTTCCGGTAATCTTCGGAGCGCGTATCTTCATTTTTAAAAAGAAAATGCAGAGGAGCGCCGGTCGTATGGCCCTGATAGGTGCCCGAGAGTATTGAAATGCTGTCGGATTCGGTACGGGGCGTGGTGCCGGGAGCGCCGGCCTTTCGCCGCGCGAGGTCCGCGGCGAAGTCTGCCTCGCAAAGAGGAATGCCGGGAGGGCAGCCGTCGATGAGGACACCCACAGCCTGACCGTGGGATTCGCCATAGATCGAGATTCTGAAAAGTCTTCCGAAACTGTTCATGCGAGAGCTCCTGCGAAGGCTACCAGTTCGTCAAGCGGAACCGGTTCGATACTGAATGATCCGATCTCGTGGAGTATGACGAGCTTAAGTATGCCGGAGCGGATTTTTTTATCCGCGGCAAAAAGGCTGGCAATCTCGGCGGTGGGAGGGCACATGGGTACACGCGCACAGGCTTCCGTGAGAGAGGCCGGCAGTTCGTAGCGACGCAGCAGCGCCGCGATGCGCTCGGCTGTCTGAGAATTCATGAATCCCTTTTCCACCGCAAAGCGATTGATGATGCCGATGCCGGCGGCGATCGCGTGGCCATGGGGGAGGCCGGTAACGAGTTCGATAGCGTGGCCGAAGGTGTGTCCATAGTTGAGCGCGTGCCGGATGCCGGTATCCAGGGGATCAGCGCCGATGAAGCGGAGTTTGACTTCCTGCGAGCGGCGGATCATGGATACGTAGGCCGATTCATCGAGTGTGGACTGCTGCTCGAGCCAGCGCACTTGAGATTCTGAATCGAGGAGGGCGTGCTTGATGACTTCCGCCATGCCGGAAGCGATATCCTGCCTGGGAAGCGTGCGGAGCCAGCGGACGTCGCAGAGCATATGGGAAGGAAAATGAAAGCTGCCCAATACGTTTTTCGTGTTGCCGAGATTGAGGGCATTCTTGCCGCCCAGGGAAGCGTCCACCATGGCAAGGAGGGTGGTCGGAACGATGATAAGCCTGAGGCCTCGCATGAAGGTGTGCGCCACAAAGCCCGCGAGGTCGCTGGTAGAACCGCCTCCAACCGCGACGATTACGGTATCACGGTCGGCATTGCAATCGAGTAGGGCGGTGCAGACACGTTGATAGGTTGAAAGCGTTTTGCATGATTCGCCCTCCGAAACCTCGATCCAGCGAAGAAAGGCGGGCGCTGCGTGCGACGCGGTTTCAAGCATTGACTCTGCCTGAGTCCTCAGCGCGGCGTTGACGATGATCACGGTTTTTTCGGGTTGGGTGAGCGCAGCGAGGGATTCAAACGGTTCGAAGAGAATCTGCGTGTGATCCAGTGCTTCCATACAAGGCCTCGCGCTCAGTCGACCGCATCGGCGAAGGAGAATCCCTGGGCTGCGCGCGCTTCTGTATGGTGCTGGGCGTCTTCCGCCTCCGAGATACCGTCTTGCAACAGCGATTTCTTGAATTCTTGGAGCCTGCGGAGCTTTTCCATAAGGGAGATGAACATGGGGACATTGAGCTGCTGGTCTTTGTCGCTCAGCGCCGTCGCGGGATCGATATGCACTTCGATCTCGAGGCCGTCGGCACCGGCTATCAGCGCGGCAAGGCTCATCGGCTCGATCATTGAAAGGATACCGGTTCCATGGGATGGATCGATAAAGACTGGCAAGTGGCTCTCCTCATGGATGGCAGGGATCATGGAAAGATCGAGGGTGTTGCGGGTATAGGTTTCGAAGGTTCTGATTCCCCGCTCGCAGAGAATGATATTAGGGTTCCCCTCGGCCAGGATGTATTCAGCGCAATTCAGCCATTCTTCGAGCGTCGCGTACATGCTCCGTTTGAGGAGGATCGGTTTGCCCGATTTGCCGACTTCGCGCAGCAGCGAAAAATTTTGCATATTGCGGGCTCCGATCTGAAGCACGTCGGCGTACTCGCCGACCCACGACACATCGCGCGTGTCGACGACTTCGGTAACCACGGGCAAGCCGGTCTCACGGCGGGCCTTGTCGAGAATCTTGAGGCCTTTCAGCCCAAGGCCCTGGAAGGCATAGGGAGAGGTTCTGGGCTTGAAAGCGCCTCCCCGAAGCATGTGCGCGCCCGCTTTTTTTACCGCGATCGCGGTTTCGACCGTCTGGCGCTCGTTTTCCACAGAACAGGGACCGGCAATCACAACCAGTTCCTTGCCGATTTCCACTTCGCCGACTTTGATGATCGATTTCTGCAATTCCGCCGATTTGGCTGCCAGGCGAAGATTCTTGATCACAGAAGCCTCCTTGCGGCCGACCGCCGGGCGGCCGGTTCCGAGAATCATACTTTCGCGTAGAAACGCCGTCAAGTTCGCGCATTCCTTTTTTTCTGCATAAAAATCGAGTACACTGACAGCATGTATTTTGACGAACTGGTAACCGCCTATGACCGTCAGCGCCGCGAGCGCAACATCTATCACGACCTCATGCGCGACCGCGTGCGTGAGGTGCTTCTGGTAGGCAGTCTGTACGATTCTTTCGTGGTCGAGTCAGATGGAGTGCTCACCGAGCAAATTTATGGCGAATACTTCAAGCTCAACCTCAACACCATTCCGCGCGTTACCTGCGCGTATACCGAGGAATCCGCGCTGGACCTGTTCCGCGAGGGCAAGTTCGACCTGGTGATTATCATGGCCAGCCTCGACTTTGATATGCCGCTGCGGCTCGGCACGACCATGCGGCGTATCTGGCCGGACATCCCCTTGCTGCTCATGGTGACCAACAATTCGAGCCTTGCCATGCTCGACATGAGCCGGCCCGAGCTTTCTGCCTTTAACCGCGTATTCGTCTGGAACGGCTATTCGAAACTGTTTGTGGGAATGATCAAATACATCGAGGACTGGCGGAATGTCGAGGCGGATACCCGCGCCTGCGAAGTGCGCGTCATCCTCCTTATTGAGGATTCCATCCGCTATTATTCGCGCTATCTGCCGGTGCTCTACAAGGTCGTGCTCAAGCAGACGCAGAATCTTATCGAAGAGGAGCACATTACCGAGACCTATAAACTGATGAGTATCCGTGCCCGGCCCAAGATTCTCGTGGCATCAACATATGAGGAAGCACTCTCTATTTTCGAGACCTACAAGCCCTATCTATTGACCATCATCACCGATATCCGCTTTAACCGGAATGGCGCCTGCGACGAAAACGCGGGGTTCGATTTTGTGCGGTTTGCCAAAGACCAGTTGCCGGATCTGCCCATCCTCATCCAGTCGAGCGAGCCGAACATCCGCGAAAAAGCCAACGCGGAAGGGGCGTTTTTTATTGACAAGAATTCCGAATCGCTGGAGATGGAACTCGCAACATTCCTGCAGACCAACCTTGGATTCGGCAACTTTGTGTTCCGTACTCCTGAGGGAAAGGAAATTGCCAGGGCGCGGAACATGGACGAGTTTGTGCAGCGGCTTAACGATATTCCGCTCGAGAGTCTCCTTTACCATGCCGACCACAACCACTTTTCTGCGTGGCTGATGGCGCGTGGCGAAATCCAGATGGCAAAGATCCTCAAGCCTTACCGGACTACGGATTTTTCCTCGCCCGCGGAAATGCGGCAGTTTATCGTGCGACTGGTGGAGCAGATACGCAACACCCGCTCGCGGGGCATGATTCCATATTTTGATCCACAGGTGGCGAACTACCCGCGATACCTGTGCCGGCTCGCCGACGGGTCGGTAGGCGGCAAGGGACGGGGCCTCATTTTTATCCACTCCCTGCTGGAAAATCTGGATTTTTCGCTGTATTTGAGCGGTATTCGCATTTCTATGCCGAACACGGTCTTTATCGGGATCGACGAGTTCGAGCGTTTTCTGGAATCAAATGGCCTGTGGAACTGGGCCTACTATCAGGACAGCGCCCCCAGTGTGCGGCAGGTGTTCGTCCAGAAGCCGCTGTCGCAGGGGCTGGTGGACCGGCTGCGCCGCTTTCTATCGGTCAGTACAAAACCGCTCGCCGTGCGCTCGAGCGGGCTCTTCGAAGACATGCTCATGGTGCCGTTTTCGGGCATCTACGATACCTATATTCTCCCCAACAATCACCCGGATCTGAACGTGCGCCTTGACCAGCTTTGCACGGCGGTGCGGCTCATCTACGCCAGCCTCTTCAGCCGCGAATCGCGGGCGTACTTTGAGGCGGCGCACTACAATCTGGAAGAAGAGCGCATGGCGGTCGTGATTCAGGAGCTCGTGGGGAGTCACCATGGCCAGTATTTCTATCCTCACATCTCCGGTGTCGCACAGTCCTACAACTATTACCCGGTGTCATATGTCAAGCCGGAGGATGGGCTCTGCCTTTCAGCCATAGGGTTGGGAACCTATGTGGTGGGAGGAGGTTCCTCGTTCAGGTTCTGCCCGCGCTATCCCAAGCTTGACATTCTTTCTCCCGAGCATGCCTTGGAGAGTACCCAGCGGTATTTCCACGCGCTTGATCTCGCGAACGTTACGCCCGACCTTCTCCTGGGAGAGATGGCGAGCCTGGCCGAAGTGCCGGTGCAAGGAGCTGAGAAAGACCGCCGCTTCCCGCTCATGGTCTCTACCTGGGACCCAGCCGACCAGCGCTTTGTGCCTGGCATCTCTTCGCGAGGTCAGCGGATTGTCAATTTCGCGAACATCCTCAAGTACGACGCGTTCCCCTTCGCCGAGGCTATCGCCATGGTGCTTGATATCGCGACCCGTTCCATGGGCACACCGGTCGAGATCGAGTATGCCCTGAACTTCGACGCGGAGCGAAGCGAGCCGGTGCTCTATCTGCTCCAGCTCAAGCCGCTCATCCATATCGAGGACCGCGTCGAAATCGATCTTGAGGCAATCCAGCGCGATGAGTGCTTCCTGCGGTCGAAAAACTGCATGGGTAACGGCCGTGACCTGACAATCAAGCACATCGTCTGGGTAGACCCTCGTACCTTCACGCGCGCTGACACGGTGGAGATCGCCGCTGAAATCGAAATGCTGGATGAGATCGCGCGACGCGAGCACTTCAGCTATCTCCTTGTGGGGCCGGGGCGTTGGGGCACACGAGATCGCTGGCTTGGAGTGCCGGTTTCCTTTTCCCAGATCTCGCGGGCCGCGGCCATCGCAGAGGTGGATTTACCGGATTTTGTGGTTGAAAGTTCGCAGGGCTCTCATTTTTTCCATAATCTGACCAGCATGCGGATTAAATACATGAAGATAACGCATGGACAGGACAGCGACTCCATCGACTGGGAATGGCTCTACGGCATGCCCGTACGGGAGCGTACCAGACACTGTGCATTGACCGAACTGGAAAGCCCCTTGGATATGCGATTCGACGGCCGTTCTGGTATCGGCGCGATATTGAAACCGCCGCTGCCCGACCGTTGACCATCCGCATGATTTAGGGCAATACTCATCGAAACAGGAAGGCAGGACAGCATCATGGATCAAAGCGCGGTACGTGCACTTCATCCGCTGGAAGTGAAAATCATTCTGGCTTACGGAACTGGAGACCTCATCGATGGCGATCGGGTCCGCACAGAGCTAGGTTTCAAAGAGGGGCAGGAAAATCAGGCGTTTTCCTGGCTAACCGCCAAAGGGGTGCTTGAGGAAGCATCCCGCGATACGGAACTCTGGTACGAGCTTACGCCGCTTGGCGAAGAATGGCTTACGCGGGGGGTTCCTGAAGCGCGCATCATGACGCTGCTCGAGCAGCGCGGACCGATGACCTTGCCGGAGATCGCGGCAGCGCTGGGATTTGACCAGAAGACTGTCGGCTCTGCCTTTGGGGCACTGTCCCGCGAAGGCGTTTGCGCCCTGGACCATGACAAGAAGGCGGCGCTGAAGTCGCCTGCGCGGCCTCCCAGGATTATTGCAATCGAAGCGCTGCTGGGCGAGGCAAAGGCTTCGGGAGGCGCCCTTCCCGATCGCGACCTGGACGATGCCAGGCGCGGTATCATAAGCCAGATCGCCAAGAAGCGAGGATCCCAGGATGTTCCTTTCCGCATCGCGGAACGCTCGGTGACCCGATTCAGGCTGACCGAAAAAGCCGTGGAATATCGCGCGGCGATCGAAGCGCTGGGCCTGACGGGTGAGGAGCTCGGGGCCATTACCCCGGAGATGCTCGAAAAGGGAGGCTGGAAACAGCGAGCCTTCAGACCCTACAACGTCCAGGTACCGCCCGCGCGGGTAATCCCCGGCCGCAGAAACCCCTATGTCGAATTTCTGGACAGTGTCAAGGACAAGCTGGTTTCCCTGGGGTTCGAGGAATTCGACGGCAACATGGTCGAAACCGAGTTCTGGAATTCCGACGCGCTCTTTATGCCGCAGTTCCATTCCGCTCGTGATATTCATGATGTGTACTACCTCGATGAGCCTACACACGCCGCGTACATCGAGGAACCCTATCTGTCGCGCGTCGCCGCCGCGCACGAGCATGGCGGCGACACGGGAAGCCGCGGCTGGAACTACACGTTCGACCGCGATTTTACCCGAAGGCTCATCCTGCGAAGTCAGGGGACGGTACTGTCGGCGCGCCAGCTTCCGAAGGCAAAGATCCCCGGCAAGTATTTCGGTATCGTGCGGTGCTTCCGGTATGACCGTGTTGACGCGACCCATCTGTCGGACTTCTACCAGACCGAGGGGATCGTGCTCGGCAAGGATGTGAATCTCCGCACCCTGCTCGGTTTTTTGGAAATGTTCGCCGTCGAGGTGGCGGGCGCGAAGGAAGTGAAGTATGTCCCAGGATACTTCCCCTTTACAGAGCCCTCGATTGAAGTGCACATCAAGCATCCGGTGCTGGGCTGGTTCGAGCTGGGCGGCTCGGGTATTTTCCGGCCCGAAGTCACACAATCGCTGGGTGTCGACGTGCCGGTACTCGCATGGGGAATCGGCATTGACCGCATGGCGCTGATGGCGCTGGGGCTCAACGACCTCAGGGAGCTGTTCAGCTATGACCTCGAGAACGTGCGCCTGCGGCGCGCGCAATATCGAATCCAGTGAGCGCGGAGAAGTATCATGCCGAAAATTGAAGTAAACGAAGCGCTGTTCTTTCAGCTTGCCGGACATACATGGAATGACAAAGAAACATTCGAGCAGGACCTGACCGTTGCCAAGGCGGAGCTCGACGAGTGGGACACGTCGGTGCCCCCGGGGCCCGATCGCGTCATCAAAATCGAGCTCAATGACACAAACCGGCCGGACCTCTGGACTACCGCGGGCTTAGCGCGGCAGCTCTTCATCTATCGGACCGGCAAGGTTCCTTCTTATCCGTTTTTCGCCTCGCGCCGCAAGACACAAGAAGCGCCCTACCGGGTGGTAGTCGAGAAGTCGGTGCGGCAGGTGCGTCCATGGCTGGCGGGCTTTGTCGCCAAGGGCCCCGCTATTTCCGACGCACTGCTGCGAGACATGATCCAGACGCAGGAAAAGCTCGCCTGGAACTTCGGCCGCAAGCGCAAGGGGGTGTCCATCGGCATCTATCGCATCGCGCTGATCGAGTGGCCGGTGCGCTACCATGGTGTCGATCCGGACAAGGTCTCCTTTGTGCCGCTCCAGGAAACCAGGACAATGACGCTGAATCAGATTCTGGAAGAACACCCTAAGGGGATTGAGTACGCGTCCATTCTGAAGGGGCAGCCGATCCACCCATTACTGACCGATGCGAAGGGCAGGGTGCTTTCCTATCCGCCCATCATCAACAGCGCCGACCTGGGCGCCGTTCAGGTGGGGGATACGGAGGTCTTTATCGAGGTGACCGGCAGCGACTATCCCTCGGTCGCGCTGTCCGCCTCCATTATGGCTTGCGATCTGGCGGACATGGGATTCGAGATACGGAATGTCCAGGTCGATTATGAATACGATACGCCTTTCGGCACATCTGTTGTCTTCCCATGGTACTTCCAGGAAGAAGTGTCCGTGACGCTGGAAGAGGCAAACCGCTTGCTGGGCTCTTCACTCGACATCCAGGACGCGCTTGCCTCGCTGCAGCGCATGGGGCTCTGCGCCTATTCGGAAGATGGTGTCCGTATCAAGGTAGCCCCTCCTGAATATCGCAATGATTTTCTGCATCCGGTCGATATCATCGAAGACCTCATGATCGGCCATGGCCTGGGCAATTTCCCGCCTGAACGCCCGCACGACTTTACGATAGGCAGGCTTACGCCTATAGAGCGCTTTTCGCGAAAGGTGAAAACGCTCATGGTTGGCCTTGGCTATCAGGAAATGATCTATAACTATCTCGGCTCAGGCAAGGATTTTGCCGAGAACATGCAGATACACCCCGCGTTGCTGGTCAAGATCGCCAACCCCATGACCGAGAACTATGAGTACCTGCGCAATTCGCCGCTACCTAGTCTGTTGTTGACGGAACGCGTCTCTGCAAAGGCCTCCTATCCGCACCGGACTTTCGAGGCAGGAAAGGTTGCCATCAAGGACCCGCAGGCGAACTACGGCGTGGTGACTCGGCAGTATCTCGGATTCCTTACGAGCCACGCGGCGGCGGATTACAACGAGCTTGCCTCGCATGTGGCGGCCCTCCTGTACTTCCTTGGCCATGAGTACCGCGTACGTGAATCCTCGGACCCACGCTTTGTACCAGGCAGGCAAGTGGAAGTGATAGTGCGCGGACAGCGCGCCGGCATTTTTGGTGAAATGCATCCTGCCGTCCTCGAAGCTTTCGGTATCACGATGCCCTGCGCGGCCGGCGAGCTCGACCTTGAGACGCTAATGGAGTGAGACAAGGCCCCCACGAGGGGGCCTTGTGATTTTCTGACAGTGATACCAAGCTTTGCTTGACAATTTCATTCGTCCAGAATGATAATAAAAACGCTCGTGTCATAATGAATAGAAAAAACACCAGACGGTCGGAGGGTAAGAATGCCTGCCATTACAAGGCGTCGCATGGTGTCTTCACTCCTGTGCGGCCTCTTCGCGTCGCTCTTTGCGATGGTCTGTGTTCCGGCGGCCTTTTCGCAAGACACGGGCCGCGGCCTTAGTGTCGCCGCGGCGCCGATTGTTGGCTCCGATTCAATTGGTAAGCAATACGCCGTTTTCATCGCCATCGACCGCTACAAGGAATGGCCACCCCTCAAGAACGCGGTGCGCGACGCGGAGCGTATCCGCGGCGTGCTCGAGAGCCGCTACTTTATCGACAGGGTCTACACCCTCTACAACGAACAGGCGACCAGAGACCGCGTCATGCGGCTGTTCGAAAGCCTTGTAAACGAGCTCAAGCCGGAAGACTCGCTCTTTCTCTTTTACGCGGGCCATGGCTCCATCGACCCCCT
>JAJUJQ010000016.1 GCA_029265255.1 Spirochaetota bacterium | reverse complement strand
GCCCTATGTGGATCCCTTGATGCTGTTCAATGATATCAGGCTCACAAAGGATCTTACCACCAGCCCGCTTCTGGGCACGCTCAAGGAAACCGACAGCCAGGAAGGAGGGAGCTACATTTTCTTCCTCAAGCAGGCGCAGCCCGCGATGGTACGGGTTATCTATGATGGCAACGGCGCGACAGGGGGGAGTGTACCGGTTGATAGCAATAAGTATCTACAGGGAGTGACGGTGACGGTGCTAGGGAACACAGGGAACCTAACAAGACCTGGCTACCGTTTTGCCGGCTAGAGCACGAAGCTGGACGGGACAGGTACAAGCTATCAGGCGGGGAATTCCTTTGTGATGGGATCGGAAAACGTCACCCTGTACGCAAAATGGATGGCTGCTATTCCGCGTGTCGCCGCGGTTGCCGCGGGAGCGATACACACCATGATTCTCAAGACTGACGGGACGCTCTGGGCGACAGGTAAGAATGATTATGGCCAGATGGGGGATGGCACGACTAGCGATCGCTTCACGCCAGTGCAGGTCATGACGAATGTTGCCGCGGTTGCCGCGGGAAACGCTCATACCATGATTCTTAAAACCGATGGGACGCTCTGGGCGACAGGGTGGAATTCATATGGTTAGATGGGAGATCGCACAACCACCACTCGGTCCACGCCGGTGAAAGTCATGTGACTTATGCCGCCAAGATCGCCACGTGAGAGGATGACACCCGGATTCTCAAGACCGAAGGAAGGCTCTAAGCGATTGATAGGAATATCGGCGGCCCGCTCGGTGCTGGCACGACCATCGACTGTCTTGATTCAGTAAGCTTCTATTTCTCACCAACGCGTTAGGAAAGCGACATATTCGCATTTCATTATTTGCTATAATTAAAACAAAGGAAATCATATCCGCACGGATAAAATTGGATTCCGCCCACGCTGCCCGCCTGAACCTTCATGTTGATACATTGCATGACGCCAGTATGGAAATGGCATGATCTGGCTATGGCCGCTCCTTGTGGTTTTCCTTTGAGAACATTCTCCACCAGATCGTAAGAAAATTTTTAGAAATTTTTAAAATGACACTTGTATTATGACAGTAATAGTGTTATTATAACTGTCATGAATGACGATACTCGATATACCATCGACGACTTGGTGACTATGACGGGGTTTTCGCGGCGCACCATACGGTTCTATGTGGAACGCGGGCTATTAGAGCCGCCCGCAGGGAGGGGCAAGGGGGCGTTCTACGGTACCCAGCATCTGGAGCGTCTGAGGCAGATTCAAAGAGCCCGTCGTGAGGGCAGGTCGCTCGCATCGCTTTTGGCCACAGGGTATCCGAAGACACGCCACATAGAGGAATGCATGGAATCACCTGCTATCTACGCGATGCTCAAGGAGCCTTTCTATAACACTGTGAGCGAACCATCCATGATATATCGATATGCGCTGGCGCCACGTCTGTATCTGGAAGTCGACGCGTCGCATGAGGCGAGATATCGATCGCTGATAGAGGCAATTGTCGCGCTTGTCCGCGATACCGCGGGGCAAGCTGGGTTCGAGGGAGAAGAGGAGGACCATGAAATTGGATGAATCTGGTGTCGGATCGTGGGGCATGACGTCTCCGGACGGTATTGCTATCCCTTTAACAGGCGTCGCGGTGGAAGGGAGCCTGTATGGCTCGATATTGGCGGTACGTATGCGCCAGCGCTGGACCAATACGAACAAAGTGCCTCTAGAAACGCTCTGGCACGTTCCTCTGCCTGATCACGCGGTCGTGCAAGGGCTTGAAGTCAAGAGAGGAGGAGTATCCAGACATGCCATCGTGCTTTCGCGAGACGAGGCTTTCAACCGGTATGAGGACGCCATTGAAGAAGGCTGGCGTACTCCCTGCTCGACGCGGAAACAGAGGGAGTCCACTCTTTCAGGTTGGGCAATCTGGACGCTGGGACTCCCTGCTTGTTACGCTTTCGTGGGTAGCCATCGTGGAAGATTCAGTTGATGCGTTGCGGGTTCGAATTCCCACCGCCATAGCGCCCCGCTACGTTCCACCTATCCCTGATGATGATCAGCAGGTGACGCTCGCGGCACGGCTGTCGCTGCCATGGACGGACCGGGTCCCCTATGGCACAACCGTAACAATGGTACTCGCAAATCCTGAATTCCTGCGGCAGGTAACCAGCCCATCGCATCCTTTGTCGCTGGAGTTCTCGGAACTCCATGTGGTCGTCAAGGCAGGTTCGGACGATGTCGCGATGAACCGCGACTTTATCCTCGATGTGGCGCTCACACACGAACTGCCTTTCCGTGCCTGGAGCGCTTGTGCCCTGGGTAACCTCTGGCTGGCAACGGAAGTATGACTACCGGCAGCGCCCTCGCGGCAGCCAAAAACCATCGCTTTTCTTTTAGATACCTCCGGCTCGATGGAAGGAGAGTCCCTTGCCGCGGCGAAAAAGGCGCTCAAGGCGTGTTTCGGTGCGCTCGGTTCGGAAGACCGGTTTGGTGTTTTTGCCTTCAACAGTGTCGTCCATGAAGGCCAGAAAAAAGCGCATTTGGCTGATACACGCTCCATGCAACGCGCACGCGCCTGGATCGATAGCCAGAACGCAGAAGGGGGTACAGAGCTTCTTCAGGCCCTGGAGCATATCTGGTCATGGGGCGGATGGACCGATGTCGTGGTGATCACCGATGGCGAAACGGGAGATAGCGATCGCATCGCAGCCATGGCGTCACGCCAGAAAGCGGCCGGAACCATGCTGCACATCCTTGGTATTGGCTCTACCCAGCCGTCGATGCCATCGCCCAGATTGTCCACGCTGGTGGTGGCAGATATGGTACGGTGCATCCGGGCGATAGAATCGAGCCTCGTACGCTCGCACTTTTCAGTACAATCCTGGCAGGATCGGTCGACGCGCTTTCCCTGTCGGTCGATGGTCAGCCGTGTGAGCTGCCTGCCGAGGTGGCGGGCTGCGCTGGACAGCGGCTCAGGATCCTGGGGCGTCTGCCGGATACACGACAAGCGCCTGCCTCGGTGATGCTGAAGGCCGTTGTCGCGGGAGAACCATGGCAATGCGAGGTACCTGTCGTGCCGCTCGATTCGGG
Organism: Spirochaetota bacterium; assembly: GCA_029265255.1. Next base: position 27,350 of record JAJUJQ010000016.1, on the reverse strand, counting down.
GCTGGACCCCGGCGCCATCGCCCATCTCTGGGCGAGAGAAAAGGTCTCCGCGCTTCTCGATGCCGCCGCGATGGTGGATTCTCAACAAGAAGCAAAAACGCTTCTCAAGGAGGCTACGGATTGTGCTGTGCGACATGGCATTCTCACGCCCGTAACCAGCATGGTGCTTATCGACGATGAAGGAGAGAAGGTCGGAGGAAGCGCTCTTTTCCAGGACATTCCTGTAGCGCTGCCACATGGATGGGGTGGAAACAATTGTCATGAGCATTACTTGTTAAGAACAGTGCCCATGCTGAGCTCCCCTGTCCTGGCGGACTCATCCGTAGCTGAATGTTTTATAGATGAATCGAAACTCTTCGACACCTTTGAACAGCGCACTGATCATGGTCCATGTCCCTGGTGGGATCTTCTGGCTCTTCAGATTCCTGGTGGCGGATTTGGCCAGATTGAGGACTTCCTCGCGCTGCTGGGGCTTGTTGACGGGAATGGCCAGCTTGTATCGCGCATCGCGAAAGATTCATTCCTCTGCATGTTGGTAGAAGGCGCACTCGCTACGGATCAGGAGCACGTTCTCACTGCCGCTCTCGGCATCGCCTGGCTGGAATCGACCTGGAGCGCGGAGGCATCGCCCTGGGAGCCACTGGTGCAGGAGAGCAAACGTCTGGCTGCAGGGGTCTTGGGCTCATCGCTAAAGACGGTTTTAGGCGCTCTCGAATGGGCACGGGCGATTATGAAATGATCGCTTAGCTGGCGCGTCAAAGAGGATTTTATTCATCAGTGCCATAAAACGATGAAGCATGGCTCTTCTTCCATGCGTTTCTGCAAAAGGAGCGGCCATCCATGTCAATGGAAGTCTACGCGCATGAGCCCCTTGGGTTTGATGGTGTTCTGGTCCAGGTTGAGGCGGACCTGCGGCCAGGAATTCCGGCGGTTGAAATTGTCGGCCTCGCCTCTACCGCGGTGCGTGAGGCTCGGGAACGTGCACGAATCGCGATACGTCGCGCCGGTTTTGCGTTTCCTTCGGATCGGATTCTTGTCAACCTTTCACCCGCGGACCTCCCCAAGGAAGGCTCGGCCTATGATCTGCCAATCGCGATCAAGGTGCTCTGCGAGTCGGGGCAGGTGCCGACAGTACAGGAGCCTGTGCTCGCGCTTGGAGAACTGACACTGAGCGGAGATGTGCGAGCGGTCCGAGGAGTCTTGCCGGCGGTACGGGCTGCAAAGGCGAGGGGAATTCGCCACTGTATCGTTCCTTTCGATAATGCCGCGGAAGCGGCCCGGGTGGACTCTGTTTTTGCGTGGCCTATTACGAACCTTGGTGAGGTAGTGAGGATCATAGCCCGTATCGATGAGGGTAAGACGCCCGAGCCGTCGTATCTGGCTGCGCCGGACAGCGCACCGCTATATGCCGATATGCCTGATTTTTCTGATATTCGCGGCGGGCAGGCTCTCCTGCGCGCGCTGCTTGTGGCTGCTGCCGGACAGCATCATGTCTTTCTGGCAGGACCGCCAGGCGCGGGCAAGACCATGGCGGCTTTGCGCTTTCCATCAATTTTACCCGATCTTGATGAAAATGCTGCGCTCGATATCGCTTCGCTCTATTCGCTCCGCGGTGACGGGCACATCGCGCAATGGACCACACGACCTCCCTTCCGCGCACCGCATCATTCCGCTACCCTCGAAGGGATGCTGGGAGGGGCCCGACCGCTCAGGCCGGGCGAGGTGAGCCTTGCGCACCACGGGGTGCTTTTTCTCGACGAGTGCCCTGAATTCAGGCGCGATGTCCTTCAGTCCCTCAGAGAGCCGGTCGAGCGGGGCTATGTCGATCTGGTGCGCGCCGGGAGGACGGTGCGATTTCCCGCGGATTTTCAGCTCCTCATGGCGGCAAATCCCTGTCCCTGCGGGAATCTCGGCATCCCAGGCAAGACTTGTCTCTGTGCTCCCGATGAGGTCAGGCGATATTGGAAACGACTTGGCGGACCTCTCCTGGATCGTCTCGATATGCGCATCGCCGTCGTTCCTCCTTCATCTGCCGAGCTGCTCGCACCTTCTTCCACGCGAAGCGAAACGCTGCGGCACGCGGTAGCTGCCGCGCGCGAGTACCAGCACTCGCAGCATCGTTTTCCCAATGCCCGTATTCCTCCTGGCTCCATTTCCCGTCTTTGCAGTCTGGAGGGCGATGCGGCGCGGCTTTTCAGAGCGGGGATCGAATCCTACAACCTTTCTGCCCGCGCGTCTCATAGTGTGTTGAAGGTCGCGCGCACGATCGCGGACCTGGAATGCCGGGCTGGTATCGGTCCATCCGCCATTGAGGAAGCCCTTGCCTATCGGCAGCTGGGGGAGGGCGACGCAGTGTGGCCGTTCTGAAGTTTCCTTGACAGCGCGCTATTGTGGCTCGTACAGTAGAAGGAGGAAGGATGAGCTATGCGCTATGCTGTCTGCAACGAGATTTTTGGTGCCATGCCATTTTCGCGCGCATGCCGCATGGCGCGAAAAGCGGGGTTCGAAGGGCTCGAACTCGCGCCGTATACCGTGTTCGGTTCCTTTACGGATCACGAGATCAACCACGCGCTTCCCCACATCGCCCATGTATTGAAGGAAGAAGGTCTCGCGTTCGCCGGTTTTCACTGGCTCATGGCAAAACCCGATGGCTTGCATCTCGCCAGCCCCGACCCGTTCACGCGGAGCCGAAGCTGGGACCATCTGCGCTTCCTAATCGATTGCGCGGGGGCGCTCGGCGGGGGTGTATTGGTATTGGGTTCCCCGAAACAGCGTTCTACACCGCCCGGTATGACACGCGCCCAGGTGATGGACATCCTCGCGGAAGGCCTTGCCACACTCGCGCCCCACGCAGAGGCCTGCCGCTCGCTATTGCTGCCGGAGGCCCTTTCGCCTGACCAAAGTGACGTGATTACCAGCATGGAAGAGGCGGCGTCGTTTGTTCGAAAGGCGGACCATCCCGCGATTCGCATGATGTTCGACTTTCATAACGCCCGCGATGAGAAAGACCCCCCAGAGGTGCTTATCACGCGATATATCCAGTACATCGCGCACATTCATATCAATGAGCGTGACGGAGGCCCGCCAGGGAGCGGTTCAACCGACTATGCGCCCAGCATGAAGGTCCTGAATGCCGCTGGCTACCAAGGCTGGATCAGCATGGAGATATTCAGTATTCCCGAGGAGCCCGAGCCGATTCTCAGAAAGGCGGTTGAGACGATGAAAATGGCGGAAGCGCAAGCCATGGTAGAACTTGGGAACCAAACAATGGGAGGGAAGGCATGAAATTCGGGATTGTGGGAACAGGCATGATCGCGCGCATTCACGCGCGTGCCATCGCAGAAATCCAGGGCGCGAAACTCGTCGCGTGTTATGATGTTGTGCAGGATCGGGCAGACGATTTCGCGCGGCAGTTCGGATGCCGCAGCTATCATGATTTTCGAGCATTCCTCGATGATCCCGACATGGAAATCGTCAACATCTGTACTCCCTCTGGCCTTCATCGGGAAGCGGCGCTGCCGGCGGCGGCGTCCGGCCGGCATCTGGTTATCGAAAAACCTCTAGAAATTACCGTATCGCGCTGCCTGGAAATCGTCGAGGCGTGTGAACATCACCGCGTGGTGTTGTCGGGCATTTTTCCGAGCCGCTTTTCCGACGCGGCAAAGGCGCTCAAACGCGCCGTCGAGAGCGCTCGCTTTGGGAAGCTCTCGCAGGGCAGCGCGTATGTAAAATGGTGGAGGGAACAGTCCTACTATTCTCTTGGGGGATGGAAGGGAACCCGCGCGCTGGATGGCGGTGGCGCGCTGATGAACCAATCCATCCATGCCGTGGATCTCATCCTGTGGTACATGGGACCGGTGCGCAGACTTTCGGCCCATACCGGCATCATTGGGCACGAGCACATTGAAGTAGAAGATAACGCAGTCGCGGCGCTGGAATTTGAATGCGGCGCGCTGGGGTGTATTCAGGGAAGCACGGCCACATGGCCCGGTTTTTTGAAAAAAATCGAGGTGATGGGGACGGCAGGCAGTGCCATTCTTGAAGAAGACAGACTGGCGTTCTGGAAATTCAAGGAAGAGACTGAAGAGGATGAGCGTCTGCGGCGCGATCTGGGAGGCGCTGCGTCCACACCAGGTGGCGCGGCGGACCCCGCGGCCATCGGTTATGAGGGGCATCGGCGACAGCTCCTGGATGTCATCGAAGCGATCCGTACACCGCGGCGCCCGCTGATCGATGGTCTGGAGGCAACACGCGCCGTCGCTTGTATCGAAGCCATCTACCGAAGCGCAGAGCGCGGTGGTTCTCCCGAAAGCCCTGTTAGTCTGTAGGAGTATCGCATGGTACAGCCAGGCGCTCTCGGCGCATTGTTCACGCTCGCGGGATTTGCGGACGAAGCGGGGGATTCCATTGAGGACCAGATTGCCGTTACCAAGCAGCTCGGGTGGAAATGGATCGAAGCCAGATCTATTGATGGCTGCAATATCCACGATTGTAATGAAAGGCAGTTTGCTGCGGTGGCAAAAGCGCTGGATACGGCGGGTATTCGCATCTGCTGTTTCGGCTCAACCATCGCCAACTGGGGCCGCTCGGTGGATGAGGATTTTCAGGAAACCCGCAGTACGGTGCGGCGGGCAATCGAGCGCATGAAGCGTTTGGATGTAAGGCTCGTTAGAATAATGAGCTATGCGATTATTACCGACGCCGCCGGCAAGCCTCTCCCAGACCAGCGCGTCGCGCAGCGCATTGAACGACTTCGTGCCATCTGCGGCGAGTTTCTGGATGCGGGGATCGTTCCCGTGCACGAAAACTGCTTTAACTACGGGGGAATGAGTACCCGCCATACCAGGGAGCTGCTCGAGGCTATTCCCGGCCTTAAGCTGGTGTTCGATACCGGCAATCCCTGTCTGACGCCCGATTTTTCGAAGCCCAGTCCATGGCCCAATCAGGACGCCTGGCAATCGTGGAACGAGCTCAAAGACTCTGTTGTTCATCTCCATCTCAAGGATGGGTGGCGCGATCCGGTTACTGGGGAAGAGCATTATGTGTTTCCAGGTGAGGGACCGGCCCATGTAGCTGACATCCTTGCTGATTGCGCCGCACGAGGGTATCGCGGGTTTCTCAGCATCGAACCGCATATGGCGGTGGTGTACCATGATGCTCGGGTAAGCGCCTCCGCCGCGCAGCGACAGGCAGTATATCTTGAGTACGGACGGCGTGTGGAAGCGATGCTCGAGGGGCTCGGATTCACAGTGTCAGGCGGCCGCGCATGGAAGGAGGCATGAGATGAAGGGTATGGATCGTCGCGCCGCGTCCGTGTCGACACCGCGCACCGAAGAGGATCTGGAAGCGCTGCTGAGCGAGCCTTCAGACCGGCTGGTCGCGTTTTTCCGCTCTCTTACCGGCAGGCTCATGATCCTGGGCATCGGAGGAAAGATTGGCATTACCCTTGGCATGGCGGCGGCAAGGGCGGCTGCCGCAGCTGAGTCTCGCTTGGAAGTCGTCGGCGTTTCGCGCTTTTCGGAAGCCGCCGCGAGGGCGCGGCTCGAGAAGGCCGGCGTGTCTACCGTGGCATGCGACCTGCTCGACGCGCAGGCAGTCGCGAGCCTTCCTGACGCCGATTATGTCATCTTCATGGCCGGAAGGAAATTCGGCACTTCCCAGGATGCGTCTCTTACCTGGGCTATGAATACCTTGGTGCCCGCGAATGTCGCGCGCCGCTACCAAAAGGCTAGGATTGTCGTCTTTTCAACCGGTTGTGTCTATCCATTGGTTCGCGCGGAGAGCGGCGGTTGCACGGAATCAATTGCTCCTGCGCCCGTGGGAGAATACGCGCAATCTGCCCTCGCGCGGGAACGAGTATTTGAGTATTTCAGCAGGTCCATGGGTACTCCGGTATGTCTTTTTCGGCTGAATTATGCGATCGACCTGCGGTATGGAGTGCTCCATGACATCGCGCGCCAGGTGAAGGAAGGGGTTCCGGTAGACCTTGCCGTACGCACCTTCAACTGTATCTGGCAAGGGGATGTTATCGAGCGGGCGTTGCTCTGCCTCAACGAATGTGCCGCGCCGCCTGTGCCTATCAATATTTCGGGCCCGGAGACAGTATCGGTTCGTACTGTCGCCGAGGCGTTTGGAGCCTATTTCGGAGTAACACCGATTTTCGTGCATGACACCGATCCAGAGTCGCCCTGTTATCTCTGCAACGCGGGCAAGTCTTTTGAGTTGTTCGGCTATCCGCGTGTGACGCTAGGCCAGATGATCCGGATGACCGCTGCATGGATAGAGGCTGGTGGAGTATCCTGGGGGAAGCCAACCCATTTCCAGGTTACCGATGGCACGTATTAATGCGCGTGTGACGCCGCATCATGCCATAAAGGAGGCATCATGGCCATTGAAATGGATGCGTTGATTCCAGCAACCCTGCGCGCCAATCTTATGAGAGGCATGGTGATTCCTGCGCTGCCGCTCGCGCTTGATCAGCATCGCAGGTTCGACGAGCGAAGGGAGCGGGCACTGGTGCGCTACTATCTTGACGCGGGCGCGGGAGGCATTGCCGCGGGAGTTCATACCACGCAATTTGCCATCAGGGAGCACAATCTCTATAAGCCAGTCCTGCTGTTTGTATCGCAGGAAATTGACGCGTGGTCGCGGGAGCACGGAAAGCCCATTGTAAAGATCGGCGGTATCTGCGGGGAGACTCCGCAGGCGCTGCGCGAAGCGGAATTTCTGGTACTTCATGGATATCACGCGGGGCTGCTCAGTCTGGCGGCCCTCAAGAACGCTTCCTTGGAAACACTCATCGCGCACGCGGTCAGGGTGGCGGAGATCATTCCGCTGGTGGGGTTCTACCTTCAACCCGATGTCGGCGGACGCGTGCTCCCCTACGAATTCTGGCGCGCCTTTATGGAAATCGAATCGGTTGTCGCCGTCAAGGTTGCGCCCTTTCATCGTTATAGAACGCTCGATGTCGTCCGCGCACTCGCCGAGTCGGGGAGGGCTGGCGAAATAGCGCTCTATACCGGCAACGACGACCATATCATACTCGATTTACTCACTCCGTTTACCATGCGAGGGCCTGGCGGCGAGCGGATAACACTGCGCTTCCGGGGCGGTTTGCTCGGACAGTGGAGTGTCTGGACAAAAAAGGCGGTCGAGTTGCTCAACGAAATCCACACGATTGTGGATACAAACAGCCCTGTTCCACCCCACATGCTTGCCCTGGCGCAAGCCCTGACCGATGCCAATGGCGCGATTTTTGACGTGGCGAATCAGTATCGGGGCTGCATTGCCGGCATCCATGAGGTGTTGCGGCGACAGGGGCTCCTGGAAGGAATCTGGTGTCTCGATCCGACCGAAACGCTTTCTACCGGTCAGGCTGAGGAAATTTCACGTGTCCATGACGCGTATCCCGAACTGCACGATGACGAGTTCGTGCGTCAGCACCTCAGCTTCTGGTTCGCCTGAGGCCAGCGAAGAGCTGGCGTACCCACTTTGCCCTTCCCAGCACAATCAGCAGGGTGAGCGCGAACAGTATCAGGCAAATAGGCCTGGTAAAGAACGGCACTATGCTGCCGTTGGAGAGAATGAGCGCGCGCCTGAGGTTTTTATCGAGAATGTCTCCCAGGATGATACCCAGCACAAGAGGCGCCATCGGATATTCCATCTCCCGCAGCACAAATCCGATGAGGCCAAACACGATCATGACCAGCACATCAAAGAGGCGCGACTGTAGCGCGAAGGAACCTACGACGCACAAGGTGAAGACAATCGGCATAAGTTTTTGCCGGGGTACCTGCAGCACCTTGACAAGCGGGCGCACCATGGACAGGCCGAGGATAAACATCATAATGGTCGCGATGAGCACCATGGCGACCGTTTCGTAGATGAAGCTGGGGAATTCGAGCATGATGAGCGGCCCGGGGCGTACACCGTGGATGAGCATGGCGCCGAGCAGTACTGCGGCGGGAGCTGAGCCAGGAACTGCGAGTGTAAGCACCGGTATGATGGCACCTGGAACGCAGGCGTTGTTGCCGGTTTCGGATGCGAGCAGTCCTTCGACAGAACCCTTGCCGAATTTTTCTTTTTCCTCGGGCTTCGCGCTGCGTTTGGCAAAATCATAGGACACCCAGGCTGCGATATCCTCGCCGACACCAGGAACCGCGCCGATAAAGGTACCGATAATACCGGAGCGGATGATAGTTTTCCAATAGCGGAATACTTCGCTTGCTTTCGGAATGACTCTATCGATTTTAGCCTTGACCACCTCATAGCGCTCGTGACGCATGACCGAGATAATCTCTGAGAAGCCGAAGGTGCCCACCATGGCAGGAATCAGGGAAATGCCTCCCGACAGGTCGGTGCTGCCGAACGAGAACCGTACATAAGCATGGATGCCTTCCATGCCTATCATGGCAACGAACAGCCCCAGGAATCCTGCGATCCAGCCTTTGAGCGGATCTTTTGGCGCGGTGAGATTGCCGCAGATAATAATGCCGAAAATGGCAAACCACACGAATTCATAGGATTGAAATTTCAGTGCCACATTGCCGATCATCGGGGTGAAGATCAGCATGGCGAGCATGCCGATGATAGAACCCAGGAATGAACCGGTTGTAGCGAGACCGATAGCTTTGCCTGCCTTGCCCTGCAGCGCGAGCGGGTAGCCATCGATGGTTGTGGCGGCATTTGCGGGTGTACCAGGAATATTGAGAAGAATAGCGCTCCGGCTGCCGCCATAAATGGCGCCCACATACATGCAAATGAGAATGAGGATGGCGTCATTGGCCGCCATTTTAAAGGTGAGGGTCGTCAGAAGCGCGACACCCATGGTCGCGGTGAGCCCCGGGAGCATGCCGATGATGATACCCAGCTGCGTTGCCCAGAGAGCATTGAAGAGGGTGCGCAGGCTCATGAAAGAAAGAATGGCAGTTCCAAATAGTTCAAGACCTTTGAACATGGTGGGCTCCTCAGGGCAGATTCACAAGGAACAGGTACTGGAATACCATGGTGACCGACGCGGACGTGGCGACACCGATGATCGCGGCCACAAGCAGAGTCTTCCATTGTTTCACGAGCGGTGTCTCCTTCGTGAGTTCGAATACAAGGATAAACACGAACACGAATAGGAAGGTGACCAAGGGAAACCAGAGCTTGCCAAGCAGGAAGACGTACGCAAGGCAGAGAAGGACAGTCACACTGATCCGCTTCAGCGAGGCTGAGGGTATCATGGGTGTGGCGGAAGGCTCATTCGATGCAGTCTGCGGGGCCGTACCGCGCGTAGTGAGCGAGCGTACCAGCATGACCGCGGAAAGCATGAACAGCGCCAGCCCGATAAATGTCGGGACGACACCCGGATTCGACCACTGGCTTTCATCCCTGCCTGCAAGCGAGGGCATGTTGAGTGAGATCACCACTATCGCCAGGCTGAAGGCAAGCAGTACCAGCGATGTATAGAAATCCGCTTTTTTCATTCCATGCAGGGCCATGAAGCGCGTCCTCCTTCGGTATCGACCTGGGTCAGAAAAGCGCGGCTTCCGACAGATGATGCCAGAGCCGCGCTTGCTCGATCTAGGTGTTGTTTTTCAGGGTTTTACGGTTTTGGAATTCCAACTGTGTCTGGCGAAACTTTGGCCTTGCCTGCTTCCCAATACAGCCACGCGACCGGCTGATAGTAGCTGTAGGCTCTCCGCTGGGCTTCCTCTCCATAGGAAGGATCGAACATGGCGCCTCGTGAGCGGGCATATTCCTTAACCTTCGCTGAATTGAAGATGACTTCCTTCCAGGCTTTCTCAACGGTGTCTATGACTTCCTGCGGCACGCCCTTCGGGATAAAGATGCCGAAGTAGTTGGGACCGGTCTTGAAATCCTTAATCCAGTTGGTAACGGGCGGGATCTCACCATAGCCCTCGAGATAGAGCGGTTTGTCCGAAAGGACCGCAAGGGGTCTGAGTTTCTTGCCGCGGATCATGTCGGCTTCCTCGACTGCGAGCTGCGTCGTTACTTCGGTTTCTCCGGAGACACAAGCGATGACGGCAGGATTGCCTCCGTCATAGGTCACATGCTTGTACTCGATGCCGGTGTATTTGCGGATCATCTCGATACCGATATGGCCCGCAGAGCTCTGTCCAGCGGTGGCGACCGTCACCTTGCCCGGTTTTGCTTTGAATGCCGCCAGCAAATCCTCAAACGTCTTGTATGGCGTATCAGCATTCACACTTACCACGCTCACGTTCGCGACGCTCAAGAAGATGTGCCAGTCGATGCGGATGTCGGTATCAAGCATGCCCTGGACCTTGTAGGTCGCGAGGTCCGCGGCCGCACCCGCAGTCCATGTGTACCCGTCGCGCTTGGCGTCCATGGCGCTCTTGGTTCCTACCGAGCCCGACGCGCCCGGTTGGTTGACGATGACGATCTTCTGCCCGAGATAGGACTCGAGTTCGGCGGCGCAGACACGGGTGATCTGGTCGGTTGAACCACCGGCGCCCCACGGCACGATGATGGTAATCGGTTTGTTTGGTTTCCAAGTAGCCTGGCCGAACGCGAGCGGCGCGGCAATGGCGAATACGAGCAGGATCGCGATGGCGAAGAATGCTCTTTTTTTCATGGAAGGGCCTCCTTCATGATTCTAGTATGCAACGCATAGTCATTGATGACAAAAAAAGTATAGGAGGGGCTTTAATCAGAAGTCAAGGCACGATGTGCCGATTGACTCCGATTCATGCGGATTTCATACTGAATCCATGGCAGAGCACGTAACAAGCGATACGATAGAGGCGCCCGTTGCCCTAGTGACAGGCTCGAGCCGAGGGCTCGGACGAGGCATCGCGCTGGAACTCGCGGGATCTGGCTGGTCTGTGGCGGTGCATTATGTCCGTTCAAGAGAAGAAGCGGATGAGACGGTTGCGATGTGTGAAACGCGGCGTTGTCATGAAGTTCAGCGATTCCATGTGTTTCAGGCAGACCTCGCCAGTCCCGCCTCGCGGGCGGAGATGGTTTCGCGCGTGTTCGATACATTCGGCACTATCGACGCGCTCGTCAATAACGCAGGAATCGCGCCACCCGTACGTGCGGATATTACGGAAGCCTCGCTTGAATCCTTCCGGCAAGTGATGGCGACCAATCTGGAAGGTCCCCATTTTCTCACGCAAAACGTTGTTGCGCGATGGCGCGCGTCCGCGGCACAGGGTGGTACCTCATCTCTATCTCTGGCCTCGAAGAAGATTGTGTTTATAACCTCGATATCCGCGGAAACCGCTTCGGTGAATCGGGCTGAATACTGCATGTCAAAGGCGGCATTATCGATGTCGGCACGCCTGTGGGCAACCCGGCTTGCCCCGGAAGGAGCGCTCGTTTTTGAAATTCGGCCCGGTATCATGAAGACCGACATGACCAGGGCGGTCGAGCAGAAATATGACCGGCTGATTGGTGAAGGGCTGGTTCCAGCGGGGCGCTGGGGGTTGCCGGAAGATGTCGGCCGCATGGTTCGCGCGGTACTTTCGGGAGACTTTGATTTTGCCGCGGGCTCAGTACTTTACTGTGACGGTGGTTTTCATCTGTTGCGGCTTTGAGTCCTTGCGGGGAGGCATTGTATGAAAGAGATACTGACATTTCCTGATAGGGCGATTCTCGCGCAGCGCGTGGAGCGCATGGCCACGCTGGCAGCGGAAAAATCAAGACGGCTCGCCGCCCGCTGGAAACCTGTGGACGGCGCGCCGGTTTTTACCGCGAACGGGCTCTATCGCTCGCGCGGATGGACCGAGTGGACGCAAGGGTTCCAATTCGGAATTCCTCTGCTCGCCTATGAAATGGGGCAGGGGAGAGACCTGTTCGAGTATGCCGAGCATGGAATTCTAGAGCGCATGGCGGTGCACCTGACTCATCGGGGAGTCCATGATCATGGCTTCAATAATGTGAGCACCTATGGGAATTATCTGCGCTTGATGACGCAGGGGTTGATAGACGAGGATGTCTGGAAGCGACGCTATATGGAGCTCGCGCTGAAGGTGTCGGGGGCGGTGCAGGCCAGCAGGTGGACAGCGCTCGCGGGATCGCTCGGCTATATCTATTCGTTCAATGGGCCGCATTCGCTGTTTGCCGATACGATACGCTCGCTGCGCTCGCTCGCGCTTTCCTGGATGCTTGGGCACAGCCTTGGGGAAGAGCAGGACGCGCACATAAACCTGCTGGAGCGGCTCCTCGCGCACGCGGAGAGCACGGCTCGCTGGAATGTCTACCTTGGCACGGGGAGAGACCGATGGGATATCCGCGGGCGTGTCGTGCACGAATCGGTGTTCAATGTGGTCAATGGCAGCTATCGCTGTCCTTCCAGCCAGCAGGGGTATTCTCCGTTCACGACATGGACCAGGGGATTGGCCTGGGTTATGCTAGGATTCGCTGAAGAGCTGGAATTCGTGGAGGCGTGTGTGTCCGACGCGGATATCGCGGCGCTTGCGTTGCCATACTTCCCGGATAAATCAAGGGTTATCGAGCGATTCCTGGATATTGCAACCGCGACCTGCGATTATTATCTGTCCCACACCCCTGCGGATGGCATTCCCTACTGGGATACTGGCGGTCCGCAGTTGTACCGCCTGCCTGACGCGCTGGAACGTGACGCGGATCCATATAATCCTTGGGAGCCGGTCGACGCATCAGCGGCGGCGATCGCGGCGCAGGCCCTGATGCGGCTGGGGACGTTCCTTGAGTGCCGCGCTTCTAATGAGGCTGCTGCCTCCGCATCACAGCGTTATCTCGCTGCAGGCCTCGCTATCATGTCACGCTTGTGCGAATCGCCGTATCTGTCGGAAAACCCCGGACACGAAGGGCTTCTTCTGCACGCGGTGTATCATTATCCAAATGGCTGGGATCATGCCGAGGCTGGGACACCTCCTCGGGGAGAGTCATGTCTGTGGGGCGACTACCATGTGGTTGAGGCGGGGCTTTGGGTGCAGCGCTGGCTTGCCGGAACCAGTTTACCGCGGTTTTTCGACATCGCCGCGGTGGTACCATAAGCTAGGTCTCGCCAGGGAGCCTATATATGGAAGATCTTTCACGTTGTGCCATACACAGCATCACCACGAAGCCCTGGGATCTTGCTACTGCCGTACGAAAATATCAGGAAGCAGGAGTAGGGGGGATTTCCATCTGGAAGGAAGCATATGCCGAGCTGGGCGCGCGGAAGGCAGGCATGCTCGCGCGAGAGGCGGGGCTATCAGTGGTATCGCTGGTGCGGGGAGGTTTCTTTGTCCATCCCGACCAGGAGGAGCGCGCGCGACGCATTGACGCAAACGTCAGGCTCATTCACGACGCGGCAGACATGGGCGCGCCGCTCATCGTGCTAGTCTGTGGAGCCCATCCTTCGGTGCGAATACGCGACGCGCGCGTGCAGGTAGCCGACGGTCTTGCGCGCATACTCCCCCTGGCGGCGCGGGAAGGAATTCGGCTGGCGATTGAGCCGCTGCACCCGATGTACGCTGGTGATCGCTCGGTGATCAACACCATGAAGGAAGCGCTCGATCTGTGCGAGCGGTTTCATAGCCAGTGGCTTGGGGTTGCGGTGGATCTTTACCATGTCTGGTGGGATCCCGAGCTTGCTCCTCAGATAACCCGCGCAGGCGCAGGAGAGTACCTGTTCGCGTTTCATGTCTGTGACTGGAAAACCCCGCTAGAAGACATGCTCGAGGACCGCGGGTTGATGGGGGAGGGATGCATTGATATTCGGGGCGTTCGCACATGGATGGAGCAAGCGGGCTTTTATGGCTTTGCCGAGGTCGAGATTTTTTCGAAACGGTATTGGGCGCTTGATCAGGATCGGTGGCTGTCCATGATCATGGATGCGTGGAAGACATACGTGTAGCAAAGGAGTCGGACCATGGCGATGCGAACCATTGGGATTATTATGAACGGTGTGACCGGGAGAATGGGCACAAACCAGCATCTCGAACGGTCCATAGTGCAGATTCGCAAAGAAGGGGGTGTGATTCTTAAAAACGGGGACAGGGTTATGCCGGAACCCCTGTTGGTGGGTAGGGACGCAGCCAAACTTGATCAGCTGGCGAGGCGGTACGGGGGATTGCGATGGAGCACCAATCTGGATGAAGCGCTCGGCGATCCGGCGATGGGTGTGTATTTTGACGCGCAGCTGACTGGGCTCCGTCCCGCTGCCGTATCCAAGGCCATCGCCGCAGGTAAATCGGTCTATTGCGAAAAGCCCCTGGCCCTCAGCTCCAAAGAAGCGCTCGAGCTCTATCATGCCGCCAGGGAGAAGGGCATCAAACATGGAGTCGTGCAGGACAAGCTGTGGCTTCCCGGCATTCTTAAATTGAAATACCTCATCGATACCGGCTTTTTCGGGCGCATCCTTTCGGTCCGCGGCGAGTTTGGCTATTGGGTGTTTGATGGCGTTGCCCAGCCATGTCAGCGCCCCTCCTGGAATTACCGCAAGGAAGACGGTGGCGGCATCATCCTGGACATGTACTGCCACTGGCAGTATGTGATCGAGAATTTGTTTGGCGAGATCAAGGCAGTGTCAGCCCTAGGGGCGACGCACATTCCCGAACGGGTTGATGAGCGTGGCACGACGTACCGATGTACCGCTGAGGATGCTGCGTATGGCACGTTTGAGTTGCATAACGGGATAATCTGCCAGTTCAATTCGTCATGGTGCGTACGTGTGCGCCGTGATGACCTGTTTGTGATGCAGGTGGACGGGACGCAGGGCTCAGCCGTAGCCGGCTTGCGCGATTGCGTCATTCAGAGCGAGGCCATGACGCCGAAACCGGTATGGAATCCCGATATCGACAGCGGGATCGATCATTATGCGCTCTGGGCACGCATGCCGACGCGCGATGGCTACGACAATGCCTTCAAGGTGCAATGGGAACGCTTCCTACGCCATATCGCCGATGAGGAACCTTTCCGCTGGGATTTTCTCGCGGGAGCGAAAGGGGTGCAGCTGGCCGAGTTGGCCATCGAGAGCTGGCAGACACGGCGGTGGGTGGATGTTCCCGCGCTCGTATAGGTGAGGAGGCGGAGGGTATGGAATTGAACGATACGCTGCGCACTATCTTCGCGAGAAAGAGCGTACGGGTTTTTTCGTCAGCCCAAATACCTCAGGAGACGCTTTTATTGCTGGTGAAGGCTGGGATGGCCGCGCCGTCGGCAGTGGACCGGCGTCCCTGGGAATTCATTATCGTGACCGAAAAGAGAACGCTGCACGCGCTGGGATCTGCGCTTCCCTATGCAAAGATGACCGCTTCCGCTGCCGCTGCAATCGTAGTCTGCGGTAATCTGCGGCGACAATGGGGAGGTCCCGACGCCCCCATGTGGATCATGGACTGTTCCGCCGCGGTTGAGAATCTACTGCTTGCAGCGGAATCCCTTGGTCTTGGAGCGGTCTGGACAGCGGTCTATCCCTATCCGGACCGATTGTCCGCGGTCCGCGGTATCCTGCAGGTACCTGAGGAAATCCAGCCGCTAGCTTTGATCCCCGTTGGCATTCCCTCGGGCGAAACCCATGCCAAGGACAAATTCGACCCGAAACAAATCCATTGGGAGCGATGGTGATGGTGGACGCTCAATCAGTCGAACAGAATTGGTCTACCTTCCTTTTGTGAGCGATAGATGCCCTCCATGATCCGCGCTACCTGGAGTCCCGCATCCGGGGGTACGGCGGGGGGGCGGTGCTGAAGGATTGCCTGGGCAAAATCATCCTCCTGCAATGAGAAAAAATACCAGGTAGGCTCTATCTCTTTGAACAATCGCGCGTCTTCCTGCCGCCAGCGCTCCGTTTCGGATTCTTCACCAGGAATGGTCCAGATGTCGTTGTATGGCGGCTCAAGGACACCACTGCGGCCTGCGATGAACATGGCTCCACCATCAGTTTGTACCCCCGCGGAGGCTCCCGAGCTCCCATGGATATGCACTTTGGCGTAAATGCCAGGCTTCTGGGAATTGGAGACAAAGATTGACGCCAGGGCTCCAGAATGGAATCGCACGACTGCCAGCGCGCTGTCGTCAACTTCGATATACGGATGGTTGACATTTGTCCAGTGCCCGAACACCTCACAGACTTCGCCGAGGTACCAGCAGAGTAGATCGAATTGATGGGGGGCCTGATTGACGATGACGCCACCACCTTCGCCTTCCCAGGTGCCGCGCCACGGATCCGAGCGGTAGTAATCTTCATCGCGCCACCCCAGGATGGTGACCTGGCCGAGCATGGGATTACCGAGCTTGCCCCCCTGGATGGCGGCATGGATGCGTCGGCAGGAAGGATACCAGCGGCGCTGGGCGATGACGCTGAGCATGCGGCCGCGCCGCGCTGCGGTGGCGATCATGTCTTCTGCCTGGGCTGTGGTGAGCGCCATGGGTTTTTCAACGAGCACGTGCAGACCCGCCTCGAGCGCAGCGATGGCATCGGCATGGTGACGGGGGTGCGGGGTTGTTACGATCACCGCTTCCACCCCTTCGCGTGATGCCATGTCTGCGAGGCTGGCGCAGGCGTGGATATGCCACTGGGCCGCAAAGGCCTGACAGCGCGCGTAATCCCTGCCATAGACAGCAACAAGTTCCCCGTGAGTACTTGCGCTGAGCGCGTGCGCATGCAGCGCGGCAACTTTTCCATAGCCAATGAGTCCGAAGCGAATTTTACGTTCCATGATGAGATTCCTATGGCTGCAACACGACCTTGAGCAGCCCTGCTTCCTTCCGGTACAACCGGGCGAACCAGTCGGAGCCTTCCTCCAGAGGGGCTACCGCGCTGATGACCTTGCGCACGTCGATCGTTTTGCGTGCCATGAGATCGAGCACCGCGGGATATTCGCCTGAAATGGCGCACGATCCCTGCAGGCGGATTTCGCGCGTCACTACTGCCTGCAGGGGAATATCCACAGAGGGGCTTACGTTGCCGATGAGGGTCACGGTGCCGCCTTTTCTAACCGCGGCAATGGCGGTAGCGATCGGCGCTGCGGCGCCGACGGCTTCGTAGGCCTTATCCACGCCGCGTTCTTCGGTTGCTTCGCGAAGGCGTTGCTGCCAGGCCGGATCGGCTGGATCCAGAGTCATATCGGCGCCTGCGATCAGGGCAGCTTCCCTTCGCGCGGCGTCGGTATCGAATGCCACGAGCAAATGCGGCGAGTACGACTTGAGCATTTGGATCAGAAGAAGCCCGATAAGGCCGCTGCCAACCACAGCAACGCAGTCGCCGGGCTGCAGCCTTGAGACTCGTACCGCGTGCAGCGCAACCCCGGCAGGCTCGGCCAGGGCCGCCTCCTCAAATGAAAGCCCTTCTGGCAGCCGAAAGAGGATGCGCTCCGGCACCACGAGGTATTCCGCGAAAGCGCCATCACGGTGGTATTCGGCACACGATACACCAAGGACCTGCCGATTATCGCAGAGATTGACCTCGCCGCGCCGACAGAAATAACAGGCGCCGCACCAGACGGTTGAGTCGAAGGTGACGCGATCGCCGGGCCTGTACTTCGTGACCGACGGACCCAAGGCTTCCACCACCCCGGCCGCTTCGTGCCCCATGATGAGCGGCGGCCTTCGCCGGCCGGTTGAGCCATCCATACCATGGACATCCGAGCCGCAGATCGCAGCCGCATGAACGCGAATGAGTACTTCATCGGCTGCCTGGATGCGCGGCTGTGGCACCTGGCGCACCGCGAGGCGCATATATTCTTCCAGCACAAGGGCTTTCATGGACGCACTCCTGGTAAGGCTTCAGCGCTGGATGCGGGCAGAGCCGCCTTGAGCGAAAGCTTTGACCTGCTCGAGGGTCGCCATGGTGGTGTCGCCCGGGAAGGTGGTGAGGAGCGCGCCGTGAGCCCAGCCCAGTCTCAGTGATTCATCGGGCGTTAATCCTTGGAGCATGCCATAGAACAGCCCCGCCGCGAATCCGTCTCCACCACCGACGCGGTCGTATACATCGAGCTCAGCGGTGGGTGCCAGCCAGTGCTGTCCTTCGATCCACAAGACCGCGCTCCACAGATGCCGATTGGTGGATTTGACATCACGCAGCGTCGTGGCAACGACCTTGACATTGGGCCATCGTGCCTTGACCTGTTCGATAGTCTGCAGGAATGAAGCGGGATCCAGCTTCGACGCGCCATGGACGTCGGGGCCCGGCAATCCCAGGCCCATCTGCAGGTCTTCTTCATTGCCGACAAGGACATCGACCTGATCTACAATGCGGCCGAGCACTTCGGAAGGTTTCTTGCCCGTGGCCGCCGCGGCCCAGAGTTTTGCTCGGTAATTCAGGTCAAACGAAACGACCGCGCCATGGGCGTGCGCTTCCTGCATGGCTTCGATGACGAGCTCGGGCGTTGTCGCGGACAGTGCGGCGAAAATGCCTCCGGAGTGGAACCAGCGCACGCCGCGCCCAAAGATGCGCTTCCAGTCGAAATCGCCTGGTTTGAGCATCGCGGCTGCCTCATTGGCTCGGTTATAGAACACGACCGGAGGGCGTACCCCCTGGCCCCTGTCTGACCATACGAGCGCGATATTCGGCCCGCGCACGCCATCGTAGGCAAAATGGCGGTAGATGCCATGAACATTCATCGCTCTCACTGACGCGGCGACTTTTTCTCCCAGCGGGTTGTCCACCATAGCGCTCGCTACCGCGGTCCTCATCTGGAAACAACGTGCCAAGTTAGCTGCGACGTTGTACTCTCCGCCTGATACATGCACCTGGTACTGATCGGCGAACGCGAAGGGGACGACTCCGGAATCCATTCTCATGACGAGGCCACCTAACGACAGAAAATCGAATTCACATTCCGCTTCTGGCCTAATATTCAATGCGTTCATGAAATGCTCCTTATCTTAAAATAGTCCGGCATGTGATCCGGTCCGCGTTTTATACGACATAGGTTGATGCCGAGGTCGAGCCCCCATGGCCCGTCCAGTTGGTATGGAAGAACTGCCCTCGCGGCCGGTCGGTACGCTCGTAGGTATGCGCACCAAAATAGTCGCGCTGCGCCTGAATGAGATTCGCGGGGAGCTGTTCGGTCCTGAGCGCGTCAATCCACGCAAGCGCTGAAGAGAGCGCAGGGACCGGAATGCCGGCCTGCACCGCTTCGCTGACCACTTGCCTAAGATGCGTTTCGTTTTCTCGAATCTGCGCCGCGAAGAAGGGAGCAAAGACAAGGTTTGACAATCCAGGATCAGCATCGAAAGCTTCCTTTATTTTGCCAAGGAATCGGGAGCGGATAATGCAGCCTCCACGCCACATGAGGGCAATGGAACCGTAGTTCAGATTCCAGCCATATTCCTTTGCCGCTTCCCGCATGAGCATGAAGCCCTGGGCATAGGAGACGATTTTAGCTGCGTACAGCGCCTTGCCGAGGGCGTCGAGCATCGATGTTCGATTGCCCAGGAACGGTACCGAAGAAGGCTTGCCCAGGAGCGATGCGGCTCTTGTTCGTTCCTCTTTCATAGCCGACAGACAGCGGGCAAAGACCGCTTCCACGATGAGGGTAACGGGCACACTGAAATCTAGGGCGGTGATGCCGGTCCATTTGCCTGTCCCTTTTTGGCCTGCCGCATCGAGGATCCGATTTACAAGGGGAGTACCATCCTCGTCCTTGAACCGCAATATGTCTCTGGTAATGGAAATGAGGTAGGAGTCGAGCGCTCCTCGATTCCATTCATCGAAGACATCGGCCATTTCATCCGCGGTCATGGAAAGCCGATCCCTCATCATATGGTAGACTTCCGCGATCAGCTGCATGTCTCCATACTCGATACCGTTGTGTACCATTTTGACAAAGTGTCCGGCTCCGCTTGGGCCGACCCAGTCGCAGCAGGGACTGCCGTCTTCCACCTTCGCAGCGATCGCCTGGAACACAGGCTTGATATATGGCCACGCTTTTTCGCTGCCGCCGGGCATAATGGAGGGACCAGTGAGCGCTCCTTCCTCGCCGCCTGACACGCCGGTTCCTACAAAGAGGAGACCCTTGGCTTCCAATTCGCTCACTCTGCGCATGGTATCCTGATAATTCGAATTGCCGCCATCGATGATGATATCTCCCGGGGAGAGATAGGGCAGCAGCTGGGCTATCGTGTCGTCCACCGCCGCGCCGGCGCGCACCATGATCATAATGGTACGCGGCGATTTGAGAGACTCGACAAGCGCTTGAGGCGAATGAGTACCAATGACCTTTTTGCCCGCGGCGCGCCCGTTCACGAAGGCGTCGACCTTGTCGAGTGTGCGGTTGTACACCGCGACCGTAAATCCATTGCGCTCCATGTTCAACACGAGGTTTTCGCCCATGACAGCGAGCCCGACCAGGCCTATATCGGCTTTCATCGTCAATCCTCCTTGATGACTTTGATATTTCTTTTACATGCGGCGCTTCGCGATGACCGCTCGCATTTGCTCAACCCGTGACACACCTTCTGATCCCAGTTTTTCCATGATGGTAATATAGAGGGCATCGATGAGCGCCAGCTGCGCGATCCTAGCGCTAAAAGCCTCAGATATGAATGAACCAGGGGAAGAGGCCGAAAGAAAGAGACGGTCTGCCATACGCGCGAGCATTGACCGTGGATACGATGTGATGACGCAGAGATGCGCGCCCACGGCCCGCACCGTATCGGCAATCCGCAGCGCGTCCCTGTTGACTCCGGTGTGCGAAATGACCAGTGCGATATCCTTGTCCTTCATCTGCGAGGAAAGCATGAGCTGCATGTGATAGTCTTCCGCGCCGATGCAGTGTATGCCAGTTCGAATAAGTTTATGGATGGCGTCCTTCGCGACAATCGCCGAACCGCCGAGCCCGAATACATGGAGGCAGCCCCGCGCGATGATGAGATCCGCGAGTTCGGAGAGCGACCGCCGATCGAGTATGGATGCGGTAGCCTCGAGCGCTCTTCCCGCAGCGCCAAAGGCGATTTGGACTGGATCGTCATCTCTATCTACTGTCGTTTCGTAGATTCTGGTTTCAGGGGCCAGGGCTTCCGACGCAAGAGAAATCCTGAATTGCTGATACCCCTTGAAGCCGAGCTTTTTTACGAATCTGACGAGGGTCGAGACAGAAACACCGATGGATTCCGCCAGCTCTTCGATACTTGGGTGAACGGCCTTGGCAGGGTCGGACAGGATATATTCCGCGATACGCTGTTCCCGTTCGCTGAAGTGCTCGCGCATCGTGTGGATGAGATAGAGACACTGGGAAGGGGTCGCTTCGGACATAGACTGCCTCTTTCCAATAGTAGCAAAAAAACCTCCTTTCGGTACAGGGGTGAATGACAATTTTCACTCAAATGCGAAAAAAAAACTTTCACTTCTTGACGACAAGGGTCTGAATGCACGATTATGTACCTGGACCGATTTCTGCACATGGTGTCGCAGAGGCATGTCGTGTCCCATGTTCGATCAAGGAGGTACTGATGAAACGTAGAATTGTGCTTGCCTTTCTCGTGCTCGCGGCTCTGTTTGTCGCGGGAGCGCAGCAGAAGGAAATCAGAGTGCTGCTGGCCAACCATCCCTATGGAGACCTGCTCAAAACCGCGATTCCCGAGTATGAAAAGGCGACCGGAGTCAAAGTCAATGTGGAAAGCCTTCAGGAAAGCCAGCTGACAACCAAGCTGACAACGGAATTCGCCACCCGTTCCTCCACCGTGGACGTATTCATGACGCGCCCGCTGCAGGAGGGCAAGATGTTCTACAAGAACGGATGGTACGAGCCGCTGGCTGATTATGACTTCTCGGATTATCCGAAGAACGCCATGGATGTGGCTATGTTCGGCAGCAAGGCCTACCTGGTACCGCTGGTGACTGAATGGCAGGTGCTGTACTATCGCGTCGATCTTTTCAACAAGGCTGGCATCGCGATTCCGAAAACCTTTGAGGAGCTTGAAGCAGCGGCGAAGAAGCTCAATTCCGCAGATATCGCTGGATTTGCGTCCCGTGGTAGAGGGGCGGCGGCGGTTACCCAGCTGTCTAGCTACATCTACAATTTCGGCGGCCGCTATCTCGACAAGGGCAAGGCTGTGTTCGACAGCAAGGAAGCGCTGGATGCCATCAAATTCTATGGAAAGATGCTGGCGAATTATGGTCCCAAGGGCGTAACCAATATGTCGTGGGAAAACATCATGCCGCTCTTCCAAGCTGGCAAGATCGCTATGTGGACCGACGCGAGCGTGTTCTATGGACAGATTGTCGACCCCACCAAGAGCCAGGTACCGGCCGAAAATGTCGGCATCGCGAATCTCCCTGCCGGTCCGAAGGGCAATACTCCCTTTATCGTCGTTTCCTGGGGCATGGCGGTGGCCAAGCAGTCTAAGAACAAAGCCCTCGCCATGGACTTCATCAAGTGGGCGACTTCCAAGGATCTGGCGCGCCGTGGTCTGCTCGCGAATATCACCATGGCACGCAACTCGGTATGGCTGGATCCCGAGGTCAAGAGCAAAGTACATCCCGGTCTCATCACCACCCGGGATTATGCCTCTAAAAATGGCTTCCCCTATGACCGCCCCTACATGAGCGCGGTTGGAGAGGCTCGTGACCTCATCGGCGAGGTCATCATCGAATCCATCAATAGCGCCGGAGCATCCCCGCGACTGGAAGCCCTCGCGAAGGAAAAGGCAGCTGCTGTCAATGATCTCTTGATGGATACCGGTGAATACGGAGTCTACTGATCTGCGGTGACCGGATAAGAGCGACTGGAAGGAGGAATGGGGATGGAAAGGAGCACGCCGCATGGGATTGGGCATTACATAGAGAAGAATCTGAGGATTTTATTCCCTCTGCCGGCGGTCACCTTTGTGGTGGTCATGATGCTGTTCCCAGTGCTGTATACCTTCTTTCTGAGTTTTACCAATTGGAACCTGACCTCCGGCCAGCCGCTCACTATTGTCCTCTTGAGGTCTTACCAGAGAATCCTGAGAGAACCGCGCTTTATCGCGGCCCTCGGGAGAACCTTTTCCTTTACTCTTCTGGCTGTTTCGGTCGAGACTGTCATGGGCATGATCATCGCACTCATTCTCAACCGGGAGTTCAGAACCAAGGGGCTGGTCAAGCTCATACTGCTATTGCCGCTGGTTGCGACACCGGTCGCTATCGGTATTGTCTTTAATTTATTCTATGATCCGACCATCGGGCTCGCGAATTTTATCCTGACCCGCTTTGGCCTGCCGCGGATGGCTTGGACCGGTTCGGCGCAAACCGTCATTCCTTCGCTCGCGCTGGTCGATATCTGGCAGTGGACACCCATGATTACGCTCATTCTTCTTGCCGGACTCGCCAGCCTTTCAAGCGAACCCTACGAGTCGGCGCGGGTCGATGGGGCAACCGAGTGGCAGATTTTCTGGCGCATTACCCTGCCCATGGTGACTCCAACGCTCCTGACCGCGCTGATCTTGCGTTCTATCGACGCGTTAAAGACCTTCGACATCATCTACGCGATGACGGGAGGCGGTCCGGGGTATGCCTCTGAAACGATGAATGTGATGGCGTTCAAGTACAGCTTCGAATATTTCAGGATGGGTCAGGCATCCGTCATACTCGTCTTCCTCTTTTTGCTGGTGCTCATGATGAGCCTGGTGATTGTCCGGTTGCGCAAATCGCTCGAACTCTAGGAGACTTCCGGTATGCGTCATTCGATTTTGAAAAAGATACTGTTCGGCCTCGTGGTCGTGCTGGTTGTCGTACCGGTCATGTTCCCCTTCCTCTGGATGCTCGCGTCTTCGCTCAAGACGCAGGTCGACATCGTCGCCTGGCCACCGCGACTGATCTTCAGCCCTACGCTGCAGAATTACGAACGGGTCTTCAGAGAACAGAATTTTCTCAAATATTTTATCAATTCTGCGGTTATCGGCACTTCAGCGGTTGGGCTGTCGCTCCTGATGGGGCTGCCAGCTGCCTATTCGATCGCGCGGTTTCAGCAGCGACGCCTTTCGATCTTTATCCTCATCGCGCGCCTTATGCCAGGCATTTCCTTTCTTATGCCATGGTACATCATTTTCTCGCGGCTCAATCTGATGGACAGCTATGTCGCGCTCATTCTTTCTCATATGCTGATTACGCTTCCCATCATCGTGTGGATCATGGCAAGCTATTTCGAGACCATTCCCATAGAAATGGAAGAATCAGCCATGGTCGACGGCGCGACCCGTCAGCACGCCTTTCTTGCCATTGTGCTGCCTATCGCGGGGCCGGGTATCGTTACCTCGGTCACGCTCTCCTTTATCTTTTCATGGAATAATTTCATGTTCTCGCAGGTGTTGAGCATGGAAAAAACGCGTACCCTGCCCATCGCCATCTACAATTTCGTGTCCTACGCGGAAGTTGACTGGGGAGCGGTGATGGCTGCCGCAGTCGCGATTATGGCGCCAGCCATCATCCTGACCATGGTGTTCCAGAAATATGTCGTTAAAGGCCTCACGATGGGAGCGGTCAAAGGCTGACCTGAATTTCTGGCAGCCCAGCAAGCGACCTCGCAAGTTCCTCGTCTGACAGGCTGTGGTCCTTGATCTTTCCTGAGAAATAATCCGCGTATCCCTGCAGGTCCAACAGCCCATGTCCTGATAGTCCGAACAGAATGACCTTGTCCTTCTTTTCCTGGCGGGCCAGCTTTGCTTCCCTCACCACTTGCGCCACGGCATGGCTTGTTTCCGGCGCGACAATAATGCCTTCCGTACGCGCGAACAGCACGGCGGCCGCAAAGCATTCTTCCTGTGCCAGTGCCACTGGCCGCAGCAGGTGCTGGCGCGCTGCCTCGGATACGAGCGGCGCCATTCCATGATATCGCAATCCGCCCGCGTGGCTTGGAGAAGGAATAAATCCATGGCCAAGGGTGTGCATGGCCAGAAGCGGCGTCATCCCCGCTGAATCGCCGAAGTCATAGGCAAAGGTACCACGGGTGAGGCTCGGGCAGCTGGCAGGTTCTACCGGTACAATATCGATGTTCGCGCCATCAATTTTTCTCTTTATAAATGGAAATGTCAGACCGGCGAAATTTGAACCGCCACCGACACACGCGACCAGGATATCAGGTTCCTTTTCACCAAACATGGCGAGCTGCCGCTGCGCCTCCAGTCCTATCACGGTCTGATGCATCATGACATGGTTTAGGACACTTCCGAGCGCGTAGCGTGTGCCACCAGAGACGTCTTCCAGTGCCACTTCCACCGCTTCCGAAATGGCGATGCCAAGCGAGCCGGGAGAGTCTGGATCCGTTTCGAGGGCTGCCCGACCAGCCTTTGTACGCGTACTCGGGCTTGGGATGCACTCCGCGCCCCATGTCTGCATCATTACTTTTCGATATGGTTTTTTATCGTAGCTTGAGCGTACCATGTATACTTGGCACTCAAGCCCGAACTGGGCACAGGCAAAAGAAAGTGCCGAACCCCACTGGCCGGCGCCGGTTTCTGTGGTCAGCCGTTTGGTTCCTGCCAGGAGGTTATAGTACGCCTGCGGTACGGCGGTATTCGGTTTATGGCTTCCCGCAGGCGAGAGGCTTTCGTTTTTGTAATAGATGCGCGCGGGGGTCTCTAAGGCGCGCTCAAGATTTCTGGCACGTATCAGCGGTGTAGGCCGCCACCTCGCGAGAATAGTACGTACTTCATCGGGGATACTGATCCACCGCTCATTCGATGCTTCCTGAGCGATGAGGGGCTCGGGGAATAGCCTGGAAAGCATATCCGGTGTGAGCGGTGTTCCATCGGGAGCGAGAGGGGGCAACGGGGGATGGGGCAGGTCCGCCGCGAGATTGTACCATCTGGTTGGCAGTTCCGACTCATCGAGCATAGCCTTGACGCGCATGGTTCCTCCATTTCCAGCGGCATCGACTTGACGCGATATCGCTGTGTTTCTATAAGTAGAATCGAGCGTATCGCATGGGTAATGATTCTGTCAATAGAAACATGCAAAAATTTTAAATATTTGTACGTAACTCTTGACGCGCATCCCCAGCTGGCGTATAAGTGCTCTTTAACAGGATCAGGCCGTTCCGCATGTCGGAATGGAGCCGGGCTACAGTGCAGCAGGATTCTTCCTGCGGGACCGGAACAGCACGATGGACGACTGCTCCGATCTGCGTCTCGCTGACGTCTTTCGTGCTACTTGCTTCATCGTTGTACGGAGGTCGGCATGCAGGACTCATCGCGAAGGCTCGGCTATGCGGAAGGCCTTATTTCCGTAATCATCAACACCATTCTTTTTGCGCTCAAGCTCTGGGCTGGCTGGCAGGCATCCAGTATCGCCATGACGGCAGACGCGTGGCATACACTTTCAGATACGCTTACCTCGCTGGTCGTCATTCTTGGATTCTGGATTTCCTCGCGGCCCAAGGACCATGAGCATCCATTTGGCCATGGGCGAGCCGAAGTCATCGCGGCTCTAATTATCGCTACGCTTCTTGCGGTGGTAGGGGCGAGCTTTCTCAAGGATTCAGCAAACCAGCTCATATCTCGGCATTCCGCGACCTATTCTGTGCTGGCGCTGGTCATTTTTAGCGTCTCAGTTATCGTCAAGGAAGCGTTGGCCCAATTCTCTATCTGGGCGGGCAGGAAAACAGGCAGCAGGTCGCTCATGGCAGACGGATGGCATCATCGAAGCGACGCGGCGGCGTCGCTGATCATCGTGGTGGGCGGACTGGCGGGCCAGACTCTCTGGTGGCTCGATGGCGCGCTGGGTATCGCTGTGTCTCTTCTCATTCTGTATGCCGCATTCGATATCGCCAAAGATGCCTTCAACGCGCTCATGGGAGAAAGGGCCAGTGACAGCCTGTCGGGGGATATCGTGAGAATCGCGCGACGAGAAACCCCCGCGCTTACCGATATTCATCATATTCACATTCATCGGTACGGTGATCACCTTGAGGTGACCTTCCACGCGCGGCTGAATGGCGATGCCAATATTACCGACGCGCACGATTTGACTAGAAAGCTCGAGCGCGGCATCAAAGAAGAGTTGAATGCCGACGCGACGGTGCATATCGAGCCCGAAAAGACAACAGCGCGGTGAGTCGAATACCGCAATATCCTCTTGAACCCTGTTGACAGCGCGCGGCAAATTCTGTATTTTCCTCTTCGCGTCAAGGGCAATAGCGTGTTGCATGTCGGCTGACCTTCGCGCTGGCACGCAGGGAGGTGCAACAGGCTGACATCAAAAAATGTGCAAAAAAATTTAAAAAGCTCTTGACAACAGTGGATAAGTTTGATAGGTTCATCGAGCGCTCTGACAAAGAGGTTTGAGCGCGCGTGCGAGGGAGCGCGGGAGCGCTGCTCGCAGGGATCTGTGACACAGGAAACAGGGAAGGGGATAGAGGAAGGTTCTTCGAGCCTTCGCGTGAGCTGCGCGGCATGAGAGTGCTGGTGCGGTGCGCGTGGGGGTTAAGGAGATG
>JAJUJQ010000019.1 GCA_029265255.1 Spirochaetota bacterium | reverse complement strand
CCTGCCGCTGGGCAGGGTGTGCACGACTACGATGGACAGCCTTTTGTGTATGTCGAGCTGGACCATATCCATGACCTGGCGTTGGAGCCGGAGGGGCTGCCGCAATGAAACCCGCGACATGGCTCATGATGCCGATGGCCTGAGTCTTAGTGATGCTGAGGATGTCACGCATAAATATGCAGGTGTCGCCAATGTAATCCAAACTAATATCGTACTATTCTTTACCATTCTGCTGCGTTATGTGATATATAAATCAATAGATCTATCAATTTTTTTGCAAAAATTACTTGCATCGCATTCATGATGGTGATATCCTCAAAATCGCTATTAGATAAAAATAGCTCTATAGTAAATTATTTAAAAGGAAGGAGAGGTAGTCACATGAGGAGAAAGAGAAGCCTCACGCTTATCACCATGCTGATGGTGGTTGCGCTGATGATGTTGGCATGTACCAACACGCCTACATCATCCACGACATCCGGGGTCTATGTACCGGGAACCTACACGGCTACTGCAAAAGGATATGGTGGTGATGTCGCCGTCACAGTCACCGTCGATACCCAAAAAATCACGGCCGTGAAAATCGTGGGAGATAAGGAAACCCCCGCTCTCGGTGGCAGGGCTGTCGCCGAACTACCCCAGAAAATCGTTGCGAGCAATGGCAAAGTAGACACCGTTTCAGGCGCTACGATAACCTCCACAGCCATCGCTGAAGCGCTCGGCGCTGCGTTGAAGCAGGCACGTGGGGAAATCGCCAAGGTTGTTCCTATAGGCTTCAAGCCTGGATCGTATGTCGGCACAGGTAAGGGATACAATGGCGATGTATCTCTTAAAGTAACTTTCACTGAGAATGCCATCACAGACATTCAAGTTGTCCAGTCGAAGGAAACCGACCATGTGGGAACCTCTGCGTATCCGATACTCTTCAAGGATATCATAGCGCACACATCTACTGGCGTGGATTCGGTGTCTGGTGCAACATTCACAAGTCGCGCGGTTCTGGCCGCGGTAGAGGATGCCGCCAAGCAGGCTGGATGCGATGTTGCTGCACTCCGAAAGGGCGCGAAGCCGTTCGTACTAACTCCTGGCAAGAAGATCACCGATACGTATGATGTGGTCATCGTTGGCGCAGGTGGCGCGGGGATGGCTGCGGCGGCGCAGGCGGCACAGGCCGGAGCGACTGTTCTTGTCATCGAGAAAGCAGCGGAAATGGGTGGTAATACTCTTGTATCCGGTGGCGCCTTCCAAGCAACCCAGCCCTCCATGGTCTGGGATCCCAAAAATCCGGAAGCGACAACCGGAATTTACGAACCCACAGGTGAAGTGGTTCAGAAGGTAAAAAGTGATGTCGGGCGCCTCGCGACACTGAAAATGATTCTTAACTGGAGCGAGAAGCCATTTGACGAGAAAGTACAGGACAAGAATGCCATCAAGAGTGTTGATGACTACAATCTGCCGGCTCGAGGTGTGCATCCGGAGTACCTTCCTACTCTGCTTACATTGAAGAGTCAAATTAGAGAATATCTTGCCTATGCCGAAAAACATTTAGCAGCCGGCAAGAAGGAAACCGATCTGACTTTGTTCAGTACGCCTGAACTTCATATATTCCAGACATACTACGGCGGAATTCGTCTGAACAAAACGAAGGATAAGTGGATTTACGGTGATTTCAAGTTGGTCGATCAGATATGCCGTGAGGCCTATAACATCCGGCCGTGGCTCGAGAAGCAGGGTGCGAAGATCGCAAACGCCCAGTCTACGCTCATTGGGTGTCTCTGGCAGCGCATCAACCCGGTTGTAAATGGTAAAGTGGACAATGTGATTTACGAGGGCAAATGGGGCGCGTACTTCAAGGTCATGGAAAACACGCTGCTTAAAGCCAATCCCAAGAATAAGATCATATATCGCACCACGGCAAAGTCGCTCATCACAAAGGACGGGCGAGTCGTTGGTGTCAAAGCGGTCCAATACGACGGAACCGAGGTAGAGATCACCGCGAAAAAAGGTGTCATTCTTGCTACGGGCGGTTATGCCGCAAACACCAAGATGGTCATCGATACCAACGAATACTGGAGTTCCAAAGACCTCACTCCTTCCATCAAGACAACGAATCGCAATGTGGCGCAGGGTGAAGGGATTATTATGGGCCAGGCTGTCGGCGCTGCGGTGACAGGCATGGGATGGACTCAGCTCATGCCTCTCGGTTGGGTTGACAACGGCAACCTCGCAGGAGGAACCGGAGAGACTGTTATTTACATAAGCCCCGCAGGAACTCCCAACGCAGGCAAACGCTATGTAGACGAATCCGCTGAACGCGATGTGCTCTGCCAGGCTGCCTTTGACTTTGGCGGGCCTGGTGGCCAGTATATTGAGCTCAGCAATCCGGCGAACTTTATGGCTGCTCCTAGCGCGACGGGTGCACCAACTACCGCGACCAATGTACCGGGAAGAATATTCATAGGAACGCTGGATGAAGTTGCTGCTTTCCTCAAGATCGACGCCGAGGTACTCAGAAAAACGATCACTGAGTATGATGCCTACATCATCGGCGCAACCGATAAGCCACCGGTACCATCAAAATCCGCGTACCGAGGCACTATCGGCAGCTGCCAGCAGGACGCCAACAAGAACTACATTAAGAGTACCTACAAGATTGATAAAATTATGGTCCGCTTCCTGGCGCCATCGACGCATCACACCATGGGCGGACTCAAGGTTGACACGAGCCGTCACGTGCTTGACACCAAAGGCAAGGTGATCCCCGGCTTGTACGCTGCCGGTGAGGTGACGGGAGGCTTTTTCGCTGGCAACCGTCTTGGTGGCAATGCCATCATGGAAATCATTGTATCAGGACGCGTTGCGGGCAACGCCGCGGCAAAGGGTGAGTGACGGGTTTTCTCATGATTCCAAGCCCCCCGCTGAAGGGGGGCTTTTTTTGATTCACTATTCCGAGCATGATGAAGCAGGGGGCTTGCTTGACCCTCGAACCCCGCGCGCGTAGAGTATGTCCATGGATCGATATCTGATTGAAGGCAGGTATCCCATCAAGGGACGTATCCGGCTTTCCGGCAATAAAAACGCAGCGCTCCCCTGCATCGCCGCGACCGTGCTGGCGAGCGAGCCAGTGACACTGCGCAATATCCCAGCCATCGAGGATGTGTTTGTCATGTTCGATGTGCTGAGGAATCTGGGAGCGATGGTCGAACAGCAGGAAGACCATGTATGGCGGGTGGACCCGCGGGGCATCCGGAACCATGAGGTACCGGAAGAGCTCGCGCGGAAGGTGCGGGCATCCATACTATTTGCGGGCCCCTTGGTAGCGCGCTTTGGCAAGGCGGTGCTGCCTCCTCCCGGCGGCGATACCATAGGCCGCCGGCGTATCGATACGCATGTGCTTGCCCTGCAGGAGCTTGGCGCCCGCATTACCATCGATAATACACTTACATTCTCCGCTCCACGGCTGGCAGGCGCTCCGGTCTTCCTGGATGAAGCGTCGGTCACGGCGACGGAAAACGCGATCATGGCGGCTTCTCTCGCCGAGGGCACCACGGTGCTCATGAACGCTGCCTGCGAACCACACGTGCAGGATCTCTGTGTGATGCTGACGAGCATGGGTGCGCGAATCGACGGTATTGGCTCGAATCGCCTTGTCATTCATGGTTCACACACGCTTGCTGGGACCGACTACGCCATTGGCCCTGATTACATGGAACTCGGCTCGTTTATCGGGTTGGCGGCGGTAACCGGAGGCGATCTCTGGATCGATGGGGTACGGTCAGAGGATTTGCCACCGCTCAAGGTAGGATTCGCCAGGCTTGGGGTAAGCTGGGACCTGAAAGGGCTATCGCTCAAGCCCAATACAACGGCGCAACTGAGAGTGGTGCCCGATATTGGTGGTCAGATTCCCAAGATCGATGACGCTCCCTGGCCAGGATTTCCAGCCGACCTCACTTCTATCATGACGGTAATCGCCACGCAGGCGGAAGGCGTCGCGCTGATTCACGAAAAGATGTTCGAGTCGCGTATGTTCTTTGTGGACAAACTGATCTCGATGGGCGCGCGCATTGTGCTCTGCGACCCGCACCGGGCGATTGTGTATGGGCCGTCGAAGCTGGTGGGCGGGGTGCTGGTGTCGCCGGATGTACGGGCAGGGATGGCGATGGTGATTGCCGCGCTGTGTGCGGAAGGCGAGAGCACGATTCATAACATCTATCAGATCGAGCGGGGCTACGAGAATCTGGTGGAGCGTCTGGCTGCTGTTGGTGCCCATATAAGGCGTGAGCCGGAGGAATAATCACAGGCTTTCCACAGGTTTTCCACAGGTTGTGAGGGTTTCGTGAGGGTGTGGCCGCCCTGTGTAACAAGGCCGTCGACATGAAGATGTCGACGGCCTTGTCTTTTATTCTTTACAATGCCAGGAGCTAACAAGGGCTATCCTGGGTGGGCGACATTCGCGGCCCGGTGGAGTTGTTTGCGTCGTCCACCGAATATCCCCAGTGTTTCAACAAGTTTTCCACAAGCTTGCGACAGAGTGCTGGGGCATCCTTGTTCCGTCCGGAAAAGAAATTATTTCCCCGCGTCCTCTGTGAGCATCTTCTTCTTCAGCTCCTCGAGAAGCACATCCGCGGCTTGCGGAGAGGACTCGAGCTGCGCAAACTGTTTTTCCAGACTTGCGCCGCTTGAGGCATCCTCAAGCTCCTTCATGGCCTCGGCACGGGCTTCGATCTCGTCGACCTTGCGTTCCATCCGCTCAAAGGTTTCAAACGCGCTCTTGTTGCCGGCTAGGCTTGACATGGTCTGATTGATGCGCTCCTGCGCCTCGGCACGTTTGGCACGCGCGATGAGGATATTCTTCTTGCGGTTGGCTTCTTCGATTTTGGTCTGGAGCTGGCGGAGGGCTTCCTTGAGTTTTTCGACCGACTGCTTCTGGGCTTCCCACTGCTGGGCGAGCTGGACCGAGTAGCCTTCAAATTCCTGCTTGCGGAGGAGGGCTTCCTTGGCGAGGTCGTCACGTCCCGCGCGTACCGCAAGCATGGGCTTCTTTTCCCATTCTTCGGCCTTGGCTTTGTTTTCCATCATCTCGCGCTCGAGTTTCTTCTCGTCTGCGATGGCCATGGCGACGGCCTTTTTAGACTCGATGAGCTGCTCGTTCATGTCGATGATCATCTGGTTGAGCATTTTTTCGGGGTTTTCGGCTTTTGAAATGAGCGCATTGATGTTTGAAGAGATAACTGTTTTCAGGCGATCAAAGATACCCATGGGTTATTCCTCCGTGGCTCGGATATAATCCGTCAATTTTTTGTAATGTTCAAGGAGTGCGAACGATATCGACTCGATCGAGGCGAGGAATTC
Organism: Spirochaetota bacterium; assembly: GCA_029265255.1. The sequence continues at coordinate 16,919 of JAJUJQ010000019.1, read as the reverse complement.
TTCCTTGTCCATTGAGGCGTGCTCGAGGGTGTCGATGACGACGATGTCGCTGCCGCTAATAGCGTACGCACCATGCAAAAGGTCGGTCGCGTTGAGTTCGAGAAGGGTGCGGAAGAGCGGCTCGGCGTTCTTTTTGGGCACGGGCATGACATCAGCGCTGATGATGACGAGCGGTTCGGAGACCGAGATCATCATTTTGGGATAGCCTTTGTTTTCGTCCTCGATGAGCCAGGCATCTTTAGAAATTTCCTGATAGGAAATGCCCAGGTCGATGAGGTACTGCTCTACTTTCGGCAATGTTGACATCGCCACCTCCTTATGCCGGCAATGCCGGCTGCTTTTCGCTTTATTAACCGAGCGTAAGTCTCCCGTCCGGGAAGGCGGTCAGGATTGCTTCGCAGGTCTGACATCGGCCGCGACCAGGCCGGGCAATTTCCAGCGGGGTATCGCAGGCGGGACAGCGTGTCGCGAGGGGGAAGGTACCAGCCCCCAGGCTTTTCAGTCCCTGAATCGCAGTAGCCGCATCAGGAGCTGCCGAGAAAAATTCTTCCAGCCCAAGGGTCTGGATGAAGCGTGCCAGGCGGGGGCGCAGGCTGCAGAGCACAAGTTCGCCACCACGATCGCGCATGGAGTGGCGAAGGGCAAGCAAGAGTCCCATTCCCGATGAGCTTATGTCTTCCACCTCTGAAAAATCGATGACCAGGAAGCGGATACCATCGGTCGCGATGGTATCGAAGGAGTGGGCCACGGTCTCGATGTTTTCATCGGTGACGGCGCCCTGGAAGCAGGCGATCGCGCACTCGGGGAAGTCGGAATCTACCGAGGCGGAGACGAGCGCGCCTGCGCCGGGCTGCGGGATTTTCTGAATCCGTGAGAGAAGACGTGATGCCATCGTGGTTCAATAATACGTGCGCGCGAGTGAAAAGTCAAACCGCAGAACACATATCGTGCGGACAGCTCAGGTCAGGGGTTAAAGCCGCTGTCGAGCGAAAGTATGGCGCCGGAGGCAATGCAGGGGTCGGCGTCAAGCAAGTCGAGGGCGGTGCGGGCGATATCGGCAGGAGGGATGAGGCGGCCGCCGGGCGCGAGGGCCGCGTGGGCGGCGCGCATCGCGATATCAAGGTATTCTGTATCGGTGGGGCCTGGGCAGACCAGGAGTGCGGCGACATTATGTTCGGCTCCGCTCGCGGCAATCGATTTAACAAGTACGCCAAGGCCTGTTTTTGCGGACGCGTAGGCAGCTGTCTTGCAGAAGGGGCGGATCGCATCGGTACGTGTTCCGCCAAAGAAGAGCAGTCGGCCGAATGACCTTGCCTTCATGCCTGGCAGGAAGCGGCTCGCGAGCGCACCAGGCAGGGCAAGGTTGGTAAGCACGAGCAGTTCCCAGTCGTCGGGGGTTGTGCTTTCCAGGGGCTTTTCAAGGAAAGGGCCATAGCCGCACACCACAATATCGGGTTCGCGCGGCAACGGTGGAGAGACATGCGTGCAAAGAAACCTGTCCAGGGCCTCGATGAAAGAAGCAGGTCGCTCGAAGGGACAGGAAAATTGAAGGAAGGAGCTGGCATCGCGACGCGTAGGCGATTGGTCGTTCCTGCGGCCATGGACAATGACCGTTGCCCCGCGCTGCGCCAGCTGGGTGGCTACGGCGCGGCCGATACCTCCGCTCCCACCGATAACCAGGGCGAGCCTGTCTTTGAAAAGCGATCCTGCCATGGGTGTATACTACGGTGCCGTGGGGTCTTCGGCAAGGCGCTCAGTTGAGTTGTGTCCAGCCCCTCCAGCCTTGGGCCTCGCGAAGTGGCGAGCCGTGAAGCTCGGCACGCTCATTTTCAGGCGAATTCCATGTCTTGCTGGGCAAAGAGCTCCAGCTGACGGAATCGGGTCGGGCGCGGCAGAAAGCGGATGTCCTCGGGGCGAATGCCTTGGCCTGGACGGTTCGCGCAGGCGCGGGAAATGACCGAACGCAATTCGCGTACATTCCCTGGCCAGTCGTAATGGAAGAGCTTGTCGGTGGTCGATTCCTCGAGCCAGGAAGAGGCATTTGAAAAGGTCGCGCAAAAGTGCCGTGCCAAAAGCGGGATGTCTTCCTTGCGATCGCGAAGAGGCGGCAGTTCGATGACCAGATAGGCGATTCGGAACAAGAGGTCTTCTCTGAATTGATTCTGTTCTGCCAGCGCGATTGGGTTTTCGCAGCTCGCGCTGACCAGGCGGAAGTTCGCGGTTTTAAGCTGGGAATTCCCCAGGCGGCGATATTCGCCGGTTTCGAGCACGCGCAAAAGGCGTGGTTGGTTTGACACCGCGAGGCTGGAAATCTCATCCAGAAAAAGGGTGCCGCCATCTGCCTGTTCGATGGCGCCACTGCGGTTGGCAGAATCTGTAAAGGCGCCCCGTTCGGTACCGAACATTTCGCTCTCGAACAGGGGTTCGGGGATGGTCGCGCAATTGAGGGCGACGAAGGGTTGGGTTTTGCGTATGCCCCAGCGGTGCAGCGCGCGAGCAGCCAGTTCTTTGCCGGTACCTGTTTCGCCAAGAATGAGCACCGGATCGCTGCGGCTCGCATAGGATTCGAGGAGCTGAATGACGTGCTGCATGCGGGGGCTCTGACCAATGATATGGATATCGGGGGTGGCTGGAAAATTAGCGCTGGACGAAGGAGGCAACGCATGTTCTTGCGAACGCTCCAGCAATTGGCGGATCTCGATGTCATCCGCATCGCTGCTGAGGCAATGGACGAATGTGTCTGGCAGTGCGCCGAGGCTGGTTGGGCTGTCCATGCCAAGTACAATGAAATGTACGGGCCGCTTTGCGAATTGGGCGGGATCCATTTCTGATAAGGCTCGCGTAATGGATTCGGTCATCCGGAGCCGCAGCTCCATGTGCATGTCCAGAAGGTCAATGACTACGATTCGGACATCGACTAGTTTCAGTGCCTGGGTAAGCTCAAGCAGGCAGGTCGCTGGGAGAACTTCAAAACCGTGCCTGACTGCCCGGATGACGATGGGCAGACGTGTGGCGTGCGCATTGAAGTATATGATTTTTTTATTCATTTGAGGCTATTCATAGCATCGCATAACGTAAAAAGACAAGTGGGGGACTGGAGTTTCCTCATGCTCCGGAGAGCCAGCGCATCAGAGGAGCGTAATAGAGGAAAATTCCGCTCCGCGTGCGGCTCATGTGACGCGGAATCCAGCATTCTCCTTCGGGTATCGGCGCGCCGAGCAGCAGCAATGAGGGATTGCCTTTTTGGATCGCTTCCACCAGGGCGGATTCCTCATGGGGGCGATAATGGCCATCGATGCTCCCGACAATGGTCAGGCCGGGGTAGGTAGCTCTGAGATTCTTTTGAGCTTTGATGAGAGGAACGGGATTGCCGCCTATGAGAAATACCGAGCCTTTTTTTATTTCCAGGGCAGAAAGCAGGGTTGTAATGACTTTCTGCGGACGGAAGGAGCGGAGCTGAAGGGGTTGGTCGTCCTCGATCCCCGCATTCTCGGCCATGGCGTCGAGCATGAGCTGGTGCACGAAGGGGACAGGGGAGGTGCGCGCGTCCAGCTGCCGGGCGGAATCAATGTTCCGTACTAAGGCGGGCGAACATGGAAGCACTAGATCTGCGCTCGCGATCATGGACCCGTACTCGTCCGTACGACGTGCGCGGTGGAAATAGCGCTCGGAAAGAAAGCAGATCTGATGATTCTTTTCGTCATCCCAGAGGTAGGGCAACGCGGAAAGCGCGAAGTCCGAAGGAAAATCGAGGCGTATGCCACGGTAGGAAGCGCATGCAATGCTCAATATTTCCATGTACGTCGCTCCAGCAAGAGAGCCCGTGTTGCGGATAGCGCGAACAGCGCTGCGGTTTCGGTCCGCATGATCGGGCCGGGGGCATGATATGCTACAAAGCCGAGTGTGCCAAGGGCACGCATATCCTCTGTGGAGAATCCTCCTTCGGGGCCGACGCATACGACAACATGACCGGGACTATCCGACAGAATGTGATGGAGGGAAGGAATGGTTTCGCCAGGGGTTTCATGGAATATGATACGCGTGGATTCGCTGCGTCCAAAGCCATGAGCGGTCAGCGCCTGTTCAAGCGCTTCCGGCGTGACGGCAGGAACGATGCGCGTTAGGATCGAGGAACCAGACTGCTGCAGTGCTTCCTTGATGATGCGTTTTCGCCGTTCGAGCTTTGCCTGCGCTTCGTCAAGTTGCTCGCGGGCGACGCAGAACTGCGTGATCAAAGGGACAATAAGAGAAGTCCCGAGCTCAACGGCCTGACGGATGATAAGGTCGAATTTCTGCCCTTTGGGCAGGGCCTGGACCAGCGCCAGGGCAAACGGCGCAGACGTTACTGAAATCGCACGTGCATCCGCGGGCGTCGAAGCGTCTACGCATGCCGCTGCCTCCTGCTCTTCCAGCGGCTCGAGCGCGACCTCAGCCTCCCCTTGTCGCAGACGACGCAAGGTTGCCCGGAAGCGATTGCCTCGTTCATCCACGACCGGAAACACCGCTCCCGTCTGCAAGCGGCGGACATCAACAAGGTAGTGGGCTGTCTTCCGGTCGAGCCTGCAGGTGCTGGTGCCCCGCAGGTCGCCAGGCAGCAGGATCTGGCGCATGGTACTCCTGACTACTTAGCCGGTTTCGCGTCGGCGAGCGTTTTGGCTTCGGCGAGAAGCTTCGGGAATTCGGCGGACTCGATGAGCGACAACGCCTTCTGCAGCTGCATATCGTATTCGAGGTCATAGATGCGCGCGGGCTGGGTTCGCTCTGCCTGGTCCCGGATGAGCTTGTCGAGCACCCATGCTGGTACCTTGTATTTCTGTGCGAGAGTTTCGGCAAAGGCGCGGCGTTCCACGGCGCTCGGGGTTGGATGCTTTTCTAGGTATTTTGCGATGTCGCCCGCATCGTAGAGCTTCTGTACTTCGGCGAGTTCGGCATCGGAGAGGACCGGTTCCTTCACCTCGATATCTGGCACGATACCGACTTTATCGATATTGACACCCGAAGGGGTGTAGTAGCGCGCCATCGTGAGTTTGAAGCCTGCCTTGTCGAGCGGGAAAATCTGCTGGACCGAGCCCTTGCCATAGGTTTTTTCGCCAACCAGCAGCGCGCGTCTTGTGTCCTTCATGGCCCCTGCGAAGATTTCCGACGCGGAGGCGGAACCCTGATTGATCAGCACGATCATGCGATCCGTCCTGGGAATGACGAGGTCTGATTTTGCTTTGTATTCATAGTTTTCAGCCGGATTGCGGCCTTTGGTTGAAACGATCACGCCAGAATCGAGAAACAGGTCGCTGACATCGATGACAGAAGAGAGCAGGCCGCCGGGGTTCGAGCGGACATCGAAGATGAAACGTTCCAAGCCCGCCTTGCGCATTTCCTGCAAGGCTGCCTTGATCCGCGCGGCAGTGTTCGGATTCCATTCCACAATGCGAATATAGCCAGTCTTGCCCTGGGCGGTTTCGATAACAGCCTGTTTGATCGTTGGAATTTCGATGACCGTGCGGGTAAAGGTAACTTCGAATTCATAGCTTCCGCGGCGGAAGGTGAGGGTGACCTTGGAGCCGGCCTCGCCGCGAATTTTTGAGGAAGCCTTGTCGGTGCTGAGCGGCGCGGTGTCTTCTCCGTCGATCTTGATGATCAGGTCGCCTGGCTTGATGCCTTCTTTCCAGGCAGGAGTGTCTTCGATAGGAGAAACAACCTCGATATAGCGGGGTGTCTCGGAATCGGCCACCGTCGCCTGCTTGGAAATGTAGAGACCGACACCGCCGTAGGTTCCTTTGGTGTCCATCATCATCTCGGACATCATGTCTTCATCAAGGAAGGAAGAATAAGGATCGCCGAGCGCGTCGAGCATACCCTTGACGGCGCCCTGGTAGATCTTGGCTGCGTCGGGTTCCTCTACATAGTTCTGGAGGATAAATTGATAGATGCTCTGAAGCAGCTGCAAGTATTGCTTGGTGTCGGCATTTTTGGTCTGCTGGGCGGCGAGTTCCGGGACAGAGACTGTCAGAAACGAAAGGGTGATGAGGAGCGCCACGGCAATAATCGGCGCCAGCCGTCTTCTGAGTGCGGGAAGGTCGGTTTTCATGGATAAAAATAATATCGAACGAAGGCGGCTTATGCTATCCATCCCGCGCTGTCTTGACTGTCTCATACCCTCCCAATAGACTCGAAGCCGATATGCGTCGACCGCTTCTCCTTCTCATAGCCGGAGTCTTGGCGCTGTTCCGCGTGTTCACGCTGGGATTCGTTGCGGTGTATCTGGGCATAACCGACTTCGGAGGGCCAAAGACGGCGTTGCTCCGCGTGTTTCAGGTCCAGGGTCTTGGCTTGGTGCTTTTACTCATCATGGCGTGGCTGCGCGAGGAGCTGAGAAGGGAGGCGCGGCTTCCGTTGCTTACCGTCGCGGCTGCCGCGCCGATTTCCAGCGCGCTCCTGTTGCGCGCATTCTTCCGCGCGGAAACCGCGCAGCTATCAAATCCTGTACTGACGATCGTATGGATTCTCGCGCTCGTTGTACTCGATCTTTCCGTGTTCGCGTTGGCGGGAGGCGCTCTGATTGCCAGGCGCCGTACACATCCACACAATGAGGTGCGTGATGATCGCAATGCTTGAATTTCCGAAATGGCTTTCGCCGGAAATCATTCCGGGGCTGCCGTTCCGCTGGTACGGACTTATGTATCTGGTCGCTTTCTGGATTACCTGGCTGCTGTTCAGAAAGGAATCGAATCGATTGAAAGCGCCTTGGTCGGAAGACGAAGCGGCTAATTTCTTTATCTGGGGCATTGTGGGAATCCTGTTGGGCGGCAGGCTGGCAGGAACGCTGATTTACGAACCGACGAACTATTACTGGATCAAGCCATGGTTCATTTTCTGGCCTTTTGACGAATCTGGCGCCTTTGTGGGCTTCCAGGGCATGTCCTTTCATGGTGGATTTGTCGGGCTTATTGTCGCATCGCTCATCTGGTGCCGGGTGCACCAATGGAACTGGCTCGACTGGGCGGACATCATCGCGGTTGCAGCGCCGCTGGGATACACCTTTGGGCGTCTGGGCAATTTTATCAATGGTGAGCTTTGGGGCAAGGTGAGTACCGCCCCCTGGGCCATGCTTTTTCCCAACGCCGAGCGCTTTTCGGCCAAGGAACCATGGGTCCAGGACGTCGCGCAAAAGGTGGGCATCCAGCTCGTGTCCATGAACGACATGGTGAATCTGCCGCGACATCCATCGCAGCTGTATGAAGCGCTCCTCGAAGGCGTGCTGTTATGGGCAGTGTTATGGTTCTTCGTACGGAAACGCAGGACATTCCGAGGCAAATCGGTGGCTGCCTACACTATGGGTTACGGGATCGCCCGTTTCATCGTGGAGTATTTCCGGGAGCCCGACTCGGGACTGGGCTACGTACTCGCGCTCGGCGATCCGAATGCACCCACCGCACGCCTTGTGTCCATGTTTAATTTCTCTATGGGGCAGATTCTGAGCGCGCTCATGATTGCGGGAGCTGTGGTTTTCGTATTCCTGGCCCGGAAGCGCTACACGATCGCGCCAGGGGAACCGGCAGTCAGGATACCCCAATCCCTGCAAAAGGCGGAACCCGCGGCAGGGCGCTACGATGCCGCGAAAGCCAGAAAGACTAGAAAGAAGCTTAAGTAGCGGGGAGGTCGAATATGAGAGTATCGATTGTCCAGATGAATTCGACCATCGGTGACTTTGATGGCAACGCACAGCGGGTCGTGACCATCGTTCGAGCGCTGCGCGAGAAATTGCCTGCGGAGTCTATTCCCGATTTGGTTGTGTTTCCGGAACTCAACCTTTGTGGTTATCCACCCATGGACCTCCTGGACCAGGAATCCTTCATCGCCGGCTCCATTGCTGCGCTCCGAACAGTCCAAAAGCTTCTGCCTTCGGGAATCTCGGTTGGAATCGGCTATGTGGACCGTAATCGCAGCGGAACCGGCAAGTCGCTCGTCAATGCCTACTCGATCGTTCATGGAGGCCGCGTGGTCTTCACCCAGACAAAAACACTGCTGCCGACCTATGATGTCTTTGATGAGGCGCGGTATTTCGAGCCGGCGGCAGCCCGGCGAATTTATGTCCCATCCTATGGGCGGATTGGCTTCGCCATCTGCGAGGATTTCTGGTGGGAAGCGCCAAACGCATCACAGCGATATCCTCTGGATCCGGTCAAAGAGCTGATGGATGCGGGAATCGATCTACTCGTGGTACCGTCTGCGTCGCCGTTCATCGCGGGCAAGCTGAAGACAAGGCTTGCGTTGGCAGAAAAGGCGGTGCGCACCGGTGGCATTCCGGTTGCCTACTGCAACGCGGTGGGCGCCAATGACTCACTGGTGTTCGACGGGCGCTCATTCGTCATGAACGAGTCGCGAAAGGTGGCGGGCATGTGTGGGTGGGGCGAAGAGGTGCTCACCTATGATACAGAAACCAAAACCGCGTCCATTTTGAAGCTTGAACTCGGGTTCGAGGCACCGACCTATGCAGGGACGGACGCCGCCGACGATGCGGCCTTGAAAAGCGGCGCCGCTGGTGAGACCGACATGGAAGAAATTCGCTGCGCGCTGATTGTGGGTATCAGGGATTACCTTAGAAAATCGGGGTTTTCGACAGTGTGCGTGGGCTTGTCGGGAGGGATCGATTCTGCGCTGGTGGCAGTGCTTGCCAGGCAGGCAGTGGGAGCAGAGAATGTGACCTGCATTGCCATGCCGAGCCGCTTCTCGAGCGCTGGGTCTTTGGAAGACGCCATCGAACTCTGTCGGCGCAACAATCTGCAGCTTGAGCGCATACCCATCGAAGTGCCTTTCAGCGCGTACCTCAATGTCCTGGCCGGGCCATTCGCTGGCCGCCCCTACGATACCACCGAAGAGAATCTGCAGGCGCGCATTCGTGGCACGCTGCTCATGGCCTGGTCGAATAAGTTCGGCTCCTTGCTGCTGACAACCGGCAATAAAAGTGAGGTGGCGACCGGTTACTGCACGCTCTACGGCGATATGAACGGCTCGCTCGCGCCCATTGCCGATCTCTACAAAACCGAAGTGTACGCGCTATCCGCCCATATCAACCGACAGGCTGTTCGTCGCGGCGAAGTGGAGCCCATACCCAACTCAATTATGACCAAAGCCCCTAGCGCCGAGCTTCGCCACAACCAGAAAGACCAGGATACGCTTCCCGAATACGCGATGCTTGATGGAATATTGCGCTTATATATAGAAGAAAACAAAAGCTTTGAGGATATTGTGGCCGTGGGCTTTGAGCCGGAGATGGTGCGCACAACGCTCCGCATGACTGCGCGGGCTGAGTATAAGCGCCGTCAGGCAGCGCCAGCCATCAAAGTGTCAAAGCGTGCGTTCGGGATAGGGCGCCGGCTTCCGCTCGCGCGCGCGGTTCACGAAGTGGATTGAATCGGGCGCAACGCATCGGCAACGTCAGAGATGATGCCTGCTGCGCCGCTGCCAACAAGGCGGCGTGCATCCTCTAGGTCGTTAACGGTCCAGGGTATTCGCGGCAGCGCTCGCAATCGGGGGAACAAGGCCATCCACCAAGGCGAGTGATCGGCCAGTGTCCGTTCTGGCTTGAGGAAATCGACTCCCGCGATCAGCGCCCCTTCTCCATGGCGCAGAAACCAGTACAGCTCTTCTGATCGGCTCCAAATGATACCGATGGGTATCATCGGGGCTGCTTCGCGGAAATAGCGCAGCGCAAAAGGGTTGAACGAAGAAACGACACAGTGGGATCCTAGATTGTGGTGTCTTATACATTCGGCGACCGCCGCGCCGAGACCGGTATCGGCAGCGCTCCTCGATTTGAGTTCGATATCATAATAGAAGTCAGTGCCGAATTCCTCGAACAGCTCATCGAGCAGCGGCATAGAACGGCCAGCCGCTGTGGTACGGAGCTGGTCCAGGCTGGAAGTTTCGAGGCTGAGAGGCGCAATGTCCGCGAGGGGCGTGTCGCGGAGCCGAGTGTCGATCCTGCCGGTATCGTCATCATGAAAGACGACAAGCTGGTTGTCCGCCGTGAGATGAACATCGAGCTCGATGCCGGGAATTCCCGCAGCGCGGGCAGCGCGAAAAGCTTCAATGCTGTTTTCAAGGCAACTGCGATTGAGGCCGCGGTGGGCGAACAGGAGAGGGCGGGGATGCTCCGCTAGAACCGGCTGGGTTAGAGGCACGTTGGACTCCGAACGCGTTTACAGCATGCCCATTTTTTTCTTGAGCGCGGTGAGCGCGTCGTCAAGGTCCGAGCTGGGGTGCGCGTCAGAACCGGGCTTTTCACTTGGAGCAGCGGGAGCCGTGCCGTGTTCGTCCCGTCCGATGAGCATCGTAAGTTCCGCAAGCAAAAGATCGGGATCCACCCTGCGTTGTTTTGCCTTGAGAACGGGGAGGGCGGTCCGAAGGTCTTCAATATCGCGGCGTATACCGGCCAGCTCATGCTCGAGTTCCAGGGCCTTTGTCGTGCAAGCTGCGGCTTCCTGCTCGGCCTGAGCTGCCAGGTTCTCGAAGCCGCCTTCGCGGGCGCGTTGCGCTTTCGAGATCCAGTCAGCAGCCTGCGCGCGCAGTGACACGATGTCCTTCTCGTATTTCTTGGCATCTGTGGCGTAGGCGAGCAGCATGTCCGATGCGCGTTCGTAATCGAGCTGTGCAAGTTCCTGTGGCGTCATGTACGTTGGTACCTCATTATTATTTTATCGCATTGAGCGGGACAGAGGAAGCCTTGAAACTTCTGCCGTTCCGGCGATATGGTACAGTCGTATGTCTCGAACCTATTTCGACCGCAGTGTGCCCATTGCTGCGCTGGCAACCCCCGAAGGCCGGTCGGCGCTCGCAGTGATTAGGGTTTCCGGCCCCGGCGCGATTGAAGCGGTCGCACGCTGTTTTTCGCGTCCTGAAGCCTTGCGGAACGCGCGGGGGTATCAGGCGGTGCATGGATGGGTGCGCGAATCCGAACGCGATGAAGCGATCGACGAAGTAGTCGCTCTGGTGTTCCGCGCGCCGCATTCGTTCACGGGAGAGGATTCGGTCGAGCTGATGTGTCATGGCTCGCCTGCGGTTGCTTCGCGCATTCTCGAGCTTTTGTACGCGCACGGGATCGAGCCTGCGCTACCGGGCGAGTTCAGCTTCCGTGCGTTTGTTGAAGGAAAAACAGATCTCGTGCAAGCCGAGGCCATCAATGAGCTCACCCACGCTTCCTGCGAAGCGGCTCGGCGCGATGCGCTTTCCCGGCTCTCAGGAACGCTCTCTGCCCGGCTTGGCGATATTCGAAGCCGTATGGTCGATCTATTGGCGGAAATGAACGCCTGCCTCGATTATCCCGAGGACGAAGTCATGGGCGAGATTTCGGAGGGACATGACGGAGCACACATGGCCGGCGTAAGCCAGGCTGTGGCAGATCTGGCTGCATCGAGTCCTGCTTCCATGGATTCTCCTGAGCAGCGCTGGCTTTCATACATGGCAGACATGATTCGCGACATTGAGGCGTTGGAACGAAGTTATCCAGGCGCTCGTCTGCGCCAGGAGGGCTTTCTGGTGGTGATTGCCGGGCGGCCTAACGCCGGCAAATCGAGTCTTTTCAACCTCCTCGTGCGTGAAGAGCGCGCGATCGTCAGCCCCGAGCCCGGAACCACCCGCGACTGGATCGAATCTTGGATTTCGATAGGCGGCTACGCGGTACGGCTGGTCGATACTGCCGGGCTGCGCGAGAGCCCCGACGCGATCGAAGCTGAGGGAGTTCGGCGTAGTGCCGCACTGCTTGAGCGCGCGGACCTCATCCTTTACCTGGTTGATGGGACCAGCGGTCTTTTAGAAGAAGATCTCCGATTCGTCGAGCGATATCCGGATGCTATCCTGCTGTGGAATAAATCCGATCTTAACGCGTGCGCGCCCGCCCCAACGGGCTGGATGGCGACGAGCATACGAGACCTGAGTCTCTTCGCGTCCCTCGAAACGAGGCTGACTGACCGACTTCAGGAACGCGCAGGCACCGATATGGCAGGTGCCCGGTTCGAACGGCAAGTCAGAGTGGCCAGTGAGCGCCAGCTGCATCTGCTGGAGCGGAGCCGCGCGGCGCTGGTGGAATCGATGGATTCGATCCGCAGCCATGGCAGTCTGGATATCGCGGCGCTCCATGTGCGCGAAGCGGCAGACGCGATCGGTGAGATGACCGGAGAAATCGTGTCGGACGAGGTGCTCGAACGCATGTTCGGCGCATTCTGCCTAGGGAAATAGCCCCATGAGTCCGAATGCACAGGGATTATCATGACAGACTTCGAAGCAATCGTCATAGGCGGCGGGCATGCGGGTATAGAAGCCGCCCTTGCCCTTGCCCGGCTCGGAACTCAAACCCTTCTCATTACCCAGAATCCCGATACCATCGGCCGCATGTCCTGCAATCCGGCTATCGGCGGGCTCGCGAAAGGCAATCTGGTGCGCGAAATCGATGCGCTTGGCGGCCAGATGGGTATTCTGGCCGATGCTACCGCTCTGCAGGTACGCATGCTGAACCAGTCGCGTGGTGCAGCGGTGCAGGCGCCCCGGGCCCAGTCCGACAAGGCGCTCTATGCAAGCCTTGCGCGACAGGTTCTCGAGTCTCAGCCAGGCCTCACCATTTTCATGGATACCGTGACCGATCTCATGCTGGATGCGAGTGGCCAACGGATCGAAGGAGTGGTTACCGAACGCGGCAACCGCATTAGCGCGAGGGTTGTCGTATTGACGACCGGCACGTTCATGGAAGCGCGGCTGTTTATCGGCCAGTGGAGCGGACCAGGGGGAAGGCTTGGAGAACCAGCGGCGTGCGGGCTCGGCCAGAACCTGCGGGCGAGAGGCTTTCCGGTAGGGCGTATGAAAACCGGTACTCCGGCGCGCATCAAGCGCGAAAGCATCGATTTTTCGCGACTCCAGCCCCAGCATGGCGACGCTCGTCCAATTTATTTTTCGTTTCTTGAAGAAGATTATGGACGACCGGATATCTCCTGCTGGATCACCTGGACCACGACGGACACTCATGAGGAAATAAAAAAAGGCCTCGACCGCTCGCCACTGTTCTCTGGGGTTATCACCGGCAAAGGACCGCGCTATTGTCCTTCGATCGAAGACAAGGTTGTCAAATTTCCAGACCGCGAGCGTCACCAGGTCTTTATTGAGCCCGAAAGCCTTTCCACTGACGAAATGTATCTCAACGGCCTCTCCAGCTCGCTACCTGAGGATGTCCAGGAGCGTTTCTATCATCAGATTCCAGGACTTGAGCACGCGGTTATCGTGCGGCCCGCCTATGCGGTCGAATATGATTACCTTGAGCCGGCCGCTCTCTCGGCCTCGCTGGAATCGAAGCTGGTGCAAGGTCTGTTCATCGCCGGGCAGACAAACGGAACGTCTGGCTACGAAGAAGCGGCAGCGCAGGGCATCATGGCAGGCATTAATGCGCGCCGTTATCTTGATGGGGAGCCGCCACTCGTGCTCGGGCGGAATGAAGCGTACATTGGCGTTTTGATTGATGACCTTGTGACGCTTTCGCCTAAAGAGCCATACCGCATGTTCACCAGCCGAGCGGAATACCGCCTCGCCTTGCGTCACGACACGGCAGATGTCCGCCTGACACCCTACGCGATTGCTCTTGGACTGGCGGACGAGCGCCGTCGGGCTGCGTTCGAGCGCCGCCTCGCTGGCATCGAGGAAACCAAGAGCCTGCTTGCCACACGCCGGCTGCGGAAAGAGGACGCGGCGCTCATGCAGGAACTGGCGCCGTACCTCGGCAGGAGCTTGGCTGACGCCCTGCGTGACCCTAGGGTAGGTACGTGTTTTGACGACGATGCCGAAGCGCTCAGGCTCATGACAGCGCTGCTCCCAGAAGCCGTCAGGCTTCAGCCCTCAAGCGTGCTCACTGCTGTTCTGGATGAGCGCTACAAGGGATATCTCGAAAAAGAGGATCGTTTGGCAGCTCGTCTGGCCCATGCCGAAAAAATGGCCATTCCCGTGGATTTCAACTATGCGTCGGTCCGCGGGCTGTCAAAGGAAGCGATCGAAAAGCTAGTATCAGTACGCCCGCTCACCATCGGGCAGGCCTCGCGCGTGCCAGGTGTGCGCAAGTCGGACATTGCGCTTCTCTATATAGCCGTGAAGAAAAAATAATCACTTGTATAATACCGCCGTGGCCACTGCGCGCCGCTCAATCTTCGCCGAATCCGCAGATGTCAGCCAGCTGATGCTTCGCTCCCTCCAGGGCACCCGAGTAGTTCTTGCGCATCTCCTCGACATTTTTGCGATAGAACTCGACAAATTCAGGGTCGGACATTGGATCGATCCGTACTGCCTGGCCAAGCTGCGCAGCCATTAATCGCTCTTTTTCTCTCAGTTTTGGAGCCCATTGATTTCTAATCGCCTGCTCGACGCGCTTCATTTCCTCATTGTATTGACGCAGGAATTGCGTAATCTGACCCATGAGCGCCTGCGCTTGCTGGCGGGCCAGCCGGGCTTCCCGTTCCGACTTGAATCGAGGCGAGTACATGCACAGGATTTCGATACCCTTCTTCGCCGCCTCTAGTTTTTCCGCGTCGATATGCGAGTTTGTGGGCAGCTGAATCTGAGCGACAAACACTTCATAGGCTGCCTTGAGAAAGATAAGCCGCTGTGTCGCATCAATCTTCTCGATGAGTGTTTCGAGATCGAAGGATTCTGGGGCTTCGAGCCAGCGCGACGCCGCTTTGCGCCCCTCCAGCTTGGTTTCCGCGGCTTTCTGGGCGGATTCGTCGACAGTAAAATTTTTGGCCCGCTCCATGGCGAGCTCGAGCGCGCTCTTGATAACGGCCATGACTGATTCCTCCTGGCTGAGAAACCCGGTTTTTTCCGGTCAGCGTGCGGGTGTGGAGTTTTTCAAGGATTCGAAAAAACTCACAATTTTGTCAAAAATGCTGATGACGACAATAATTGCTACCACCCACTCCACTGCCCGGTACAGGACAAGCGGTATTCCATGCCATATGAGCTGAAGGATCTCCAGCGAATACAGCACCATGATACACGCTACCGTCACCTTGCCCATCATGGTTGACTTCGGTTCGATGCGTTTTCTGATGAAGATTAAAATCGCCATGAGTACAGACTGAATGGCGAGACGCGCGATCACGAGTCCGAAGAACCATGCCGGTATAAGAGAATAATACTGAAAAATGATGCTTAGGACAATGAGAAGGCTGTAATCGCTTGCCGAGTCCAGGATACGCCCGATACGGGTTACCTGTTTAGTTTTTCGCGAGATGCGGCCGTCGAAGAAGTCGGTCAGGAAAATAAAGACAACCAGTATGAGTAGTGGAATGCGTATTCTGAATTCGCGGGCTGCGATGACCAGCACCAGAAGGGTTGGAAGCGTGCTCACCCTGCTGAGCGTGATAATGTTGGCCAGGTTGATGTGATCGAGCCGGCGGCCGTCCAGTTCGATGATGAAATCGTCCTGAAAGAGCAGGAGCATGACGAGCAGCAACAAGTGGAACCCGGCGCTGATGATGAGGAACAGGTTCCAGTAGCGTCCCGCAAAGTGTGCTGGCAGTGCGAAAAGAAGGAAGAGTACACACTGGGCTGCAAAGAAAATCGATATTGTGGTATAGATGCTCTGTCTGAGGTGTGCGAGCCGTTCGCGTTCTTCCATGGACCGAACGTCCTCCTGGCGCGGTGTAGCGCGGCCGATCAGATTCTGGCATGCGAACAGGCCGCATTGGGATGATACTATAACCTTGACACTGATATTGTCAAATACGTATTCTCGATGTATGAATGTTGCCGACAAGGTTACCCTGAGCCGAATCGTGGTAGCTCCGTTGTTCTTCCTTATATTTACCGCATCCTTCATCCCTCGACCGGTAGCGATCGTGCTGCTCTGGCTTCTTTTTATATGGATGGAGCTCAGCGACCTCCTTGACGGGCGCGTAGCCCGGGCATCGCAGCAGGTTACCGCATTCGGCAAGCTGTTCGATCCATTCGCAGACGTCATTTCGCGAGTAACTTATTTTCTTGCCTTTACTAGCATCGGCATCATGCCGTGGTGGGTACTGATCATTATTTTCTACCGGGAGTTTGGTATCATGTTCTTGCGCATGCTGCTGAGCTTCAAGGGTATTGCCATGGGAGCCAGGCCGGGAGGCAAACTCAAGGCAGGACTCTACATGGTAGCGGGGGCGCTGTCGCTTGCCCTCTATACTGCCCGTCAGACTGTGTTCCTGGCATCGCTCGCAGGGACTCTGGGTTTGCTCACCTCGATCGCCTATCTGGCTGCCGCCTTGTTATCCCTCCTGTCTTTTGCGGACTACCTGGTGCAGTTCTCCAGGCTGTATCGACAGAAGCCCTCCGCGTAAGATCGGCGATATGATCAATACCGCCGATTTTCAAGGTTCGTAGGGCTGTATCAAAAGAAGCCGGCCGCGTCGCAGGAGACGCTGAAAGCCCGAGCGTGGCGTAGCGCTTCTGTCGCCGGCATCCCTATTAGGCCGCGGTAGCTGGGCTGCAGAGAAGACCGCCGCTACTCTTGCCCCCGCGCGATATCGAAATTTTTGTATTTTTCTTCGACAAACGCGCTCTGACCACTTGACGAACACTACAACATTCCGATATGTTCTCACTCGCGCCCTTCACTTGGCGCTGCGCTAAAGCGTAAAATTTGCAATCAAATGCAAATGAATGCAGAAAGCGCGAATCCGTTAAGAGCTAAAAAAGCTCTTGACAACAGTGGATAAGTTTGATAGGTTCATCGAGCGCTCTGACAAAGAGGTTTGAGCGCGCGGGCGAGGGAGCGCGGGAGCGCTGCTCGCAGGGATCTGTGACACAGGAAACAGGGAAGGGGATAGAGGAAGGTTCTTCGAGCCTTCGCGTGAGCTGCGCGGCATGAGAGTGCTGGTGCGGTGCGCGTGGGGGTTAAGGAGATG
>JAJUJQ010000015.1 GCA_029265255.1 Spirochaetota bacterium | reverse complement strand
TCCGGCACGCCTCCGTTACGTTGCCGAGTCGTTCAGCAAGCTCCAACACACTTAATCGCTGCTTCGCAACTTTTTCCGATGCTTCCATTTCCATCCTCCTATTCCTTACTATATCGTAAGTATAGAAGATTAGGAATACAAATTGAATGATATCATTGCGACGAAAAAAGAATTTCTATTAGCGGAGAAATGATTACATATTTTCATTGTTTCTTTCCTCCTCTCAATAAAGCCTATATTAGGAATTGCAGCATAACCTTGCAAGAACATCAGCAGTTGCGTCTGATCCATTAATAAAACCAAGGTTCTTGATTCTCAAGCTGTATTCTTGAAGAAGGTTAGGATTATGCAGGATTTTTTCAAGTGTCTGCATGAATGAAACAATATTTGGAGCATACCAGCCGATATTGGATTCTAAAGCAAAGTTGATAATATACCAGTCATTAAAGGCTGCCCATTCTGTAAAAATCATGGGCTTGTTCATGAAAATAGACTCCATAAATGTTGATGCCCCAGCTTTTCCCGCAATCAGATCGGAAGCGGCAATCATTTCATTCATGTTGGTGATATAGCCAAAAACAACAAGTTTGGTGTTGTTCTGGATTTTTTGAAGTTTTAGCAGAGACTGCATCCTCCTTTCATTTTTCCCGGCAACAGCAATAATATTGATCGGCAGATTCATTTGCTTAATCATTCGGATGAATAAATATGCTTTGGAGATCCCCTGTCCACCGCCTGTGACTAGCAAAATGGGATAATTTTCATTCAATCCTAATTCTCTAATTATGGTTTCTTTTGTTTTTGTGATATTGAAAAATGATTTACGAACGGGATAGCCAGTCTTGATAATTTTTCCTCCATCGACTCCGTTGCTCATCAGTCTTTCCTTTGACTGGTCAGAAGCTACTAAAAAGAAGTCAGAATCAGGATTTGCCCAAAGGCTGTACCCATCAAAGGGATCAACGACATATGAAATAATTGTATATTTAAGCGAGTATAGTTTTTTTGCTTTTGATGCAATATACAGGCATAGCGGATGTGTGGCGAATACTACTTCTGGGGTGTTGATTTTAAGATAATTCATTCCTTTAATAATGAAATCTTTATAAAGAATTTCTATATAATCAAAATTTTTCCTATTCATTTCTATAAAGAGATAGCCGATTCTTGCCAGCAGAGGGAATGTGAGAGCAATATCCCATCCTGTTTTCATCTGCTTATCGGCTTCTTTTGCTCCGCATTCCCTAGCGAAATCGATAATCGAAATATCAAAACGACCAGGATATTTTTCTTCCAAAGATTCTTGGACTGAAATAGCGGGTATTTTATGACCAAGCCCGACTTCGATCATCAGCATGAGTATTTTTGTTTTTTGCATGCTGCAAGTACTCCTTAAGTTCAACATATGAAAAGTTAATTCTTATGTTGCGAACAGTCTAGACTATTCGCAATCATTTTTCGCTACGGAATTGTTGTCGCGCGCTGATCCTAGCCACGCCTCTGGCCCCCGCCCCCCGCTTCCTCCCACGGCCCGGCTCTTCAAGCCTGGCCTCTGGCCTCCCCCCAAGCCCGGCTTTCCACGCCCGGCGATACTAAGCTCTCCACAGCGGCATCCGCGCGTTTTTAGCTGTCTACATCTCGAACGGGAAGAGATATGGCTGATTGTCCTCCAGGCGCTTGCGGACCGTGCGGAGTATCATCTGCAAATCTCTCGACTCTGCAACAAAATCGAGCGTGTCTCCCGGTACTGTCAGCACAGGTGCCAGGGTGAACGATGAAATCCATTCTTCGTAGAGCCGATTCAGGCTCTCAAGATAGGAATCCGGGATCGATGCCTCGAAATCACGTCCCCGCCGCGCGATACGGGCCTTGAGGGTCGGGACCGAAGCCCTGATGTAGATCACCAGACTCGGATGGGGCAGGATCTCGGCCAGCGTCGTATAGAGATTCCGGTAAACATGCCATTCGCGCGTGCCCATGATACCTTGCTCAAACAGGTTTCGGGCAAAGACCTCGGCGTCTTCATACAGCGATCGGTCCTGCACGACCGAATGGGGATCGTCGCAAAGCCGCCGGTGCATCTCTGCCCGATTCGAGAGAAAGAAGAGCTGGCTCTGAAAAGCCCAGCGCAGCATGTCGGCATAGAAGTCTTTCAGGAAAGGATTTTCCTGTACTGGTTCGTAGTAGGCGTTGAAGCCGAGATGAGTGGCGAGCATTTCCACAAGCGTCGACTTGCCTGCTCCGATGTTGCCAGCGATCACCACATATTTCCGTGCCATTGTACTCAGACTAGCGCGCGGCGCCTGCGGTTCGCAAGGTGGTGGTCGGATTATGCGGCGTCCGGTTCGGTCGACTGGGCGCAGAATCTAAGTAGTGTACCGACGCGTTGAAGGGCCTCCGGCAGTTGCGCAGTGAGAAGGGCGCGCGAGCCGGCTCTGGCCGGATCGATCGCGGCGACTTTGAGCGTGTAATCGCTCATGACGGGAGGAGCGGCACCGAAGGTGGCAGCAAGAAGTTCCGCGTCGAGCGTTCGGGAGGAAAGGCCTTTGGGGGCTGGCATATGGCGGCACAGCCTGAAGGCCGGTCGGCCATCTCTGTCCCGAACCGCGCTAAAGCCGAAAAATCGGCAGATCAGCGGCCGGACAGGATAAATGCGGCAGTGCCCTTCTGCGTTGAATGGATCGTGGAATGGGCAGAATTGAGCGTCTGTCGGTACCTGAATTCCTTCCGTAAGAACATGATAGGCAATGAGCTCCGCTTCGATCGGAATCACGTCGGGTACAAAATGATGACAGCATGAACCGCAGCCCTTAGGGCACGAAAGGGAAAAACCGGAGGATATGGCGGCCTCAAGAAAGCGTTCTTGAGCACGCGCGATTTCGGCATAGAGCTGCTTGAGCTCGCCGAGTCTTCTTCCTGCCGATGTATGACGAAAGTTGTCATGTACAGTGTCGTCCATGAGTGTTCTCGTAAGAATGCGATTGATGCGAATGCCGCGAAACGCGGCGGCCGGATAATAACAGTCACGGCACCGTTTGTGCAATATTTGGAGCTACGCGGCAAGCTGGTTCCGCACCGCGTTGCTTTCATGCCAAAACATCAGTATTCTTTTGAGAGAAATTGTAGAGACTGGCGACATGTCTCACATCGCAAGGAGCTAATTAAATGAAAAGATCCGCAGTGATCATGCTGGTCCTGCTCGCCACGGCCCTTGTGGCGGGTGCCCAGGAAATTCTGACACCTTCCTCGTTCTATGCCGATGCCGATCAGAGCGTGCGCGAGGGGCTCGCGGCATCACGCGTGCTGCAATCCAAGGGGCAGTGGTCCAAAGCTTGGAACCTTCTCACCCTGATGGACCCCGAGAATAAAAACGGTTATGTGCTGGCAGAAAAAATCCGCCTTGCTCTGGAGGGCAATGTGGCGAATGGCATGCTGATCAGCTTTGGTTTTGTTGATGTGCCGGAAGGCAAGAGCCTGGAAGATCTCCGCCTCGATCCCCCTGCAGAGCAGAATCTCGCCGATTTCAATCCTCTTGATCTCGCACAGAACCTTGAAGCGAGCGGTGAGGTTATTCCTCCCGTTCTTTCGTACGAGCTCGGCAACTATCTCTACCAAGTTTTTAAAGAATACGGCGAAGATTGGATCCAGGACAGCGAGACCGTTCAGCAGAAAGCCGTCGAGCAATATGACCGTGCCCTCGCCTATGACACCTACACGTCGCGGAGCCTCTCGAACCAGGCAGAATTGCTGGGCAATCTTCAGCTGTTCGAAGGCGCGGAAAGAGTGCTGAGAAAGGCCATCACCGCGTATCCAGAAGAGGCCTCCTTCGCCGTCAAACTGGCAAGTACGCTGAACAATATGGGTCGTTTCAATGAAGTCTATCCTATCGTTGATGGAGTGATCGGGAAAAACGGAACGGACGACACGACTTATAACGCGTTCATCGAAGGGATCAAGGCAGGTCTCAATTCATCAGACGCCCAGAAAACCGATTTCTATGTCGACGCGATGATCGGCCGGTATCCGACCGAGTATGTGCCGTTCCTGATCCGTCATCTCATAGCGGTGAGGATGGAACAGCCTGAGAAAGCCGCCGCCGCCGCGGATGAAGTCACCGCGAAATTCGATGCCGATCCGAATGTTGTGCGCTCGCTCCTGTCCACCTGGCTGAACGCTCAGGATCCGCAGGCTGGATTCGACTACCTCGATCGCTCGATAGCAAAGTATGCCGGTCAGGACAAGGCGCTCTCCGGATTCTATTTCTATCGCGCGCTGATGCATGCCGAAACGGCGCAAACTACAGAAGACCTCAAGCTGGCGCTTGAAGACCTCACGCAGGCAGAAAAATACTTCAGTGCGGTGTACGACAGCGATAACATGGTGTTTGAGACTGTAAAGCAGCTCAGGGAAGAATGGAACCAGGTCATTAAGGCCAATGAGGAACAGGCAGCACCAGCAGACAGCGCCGCGCCGGCTGACGCGACCTCGGCTTCCAGTGAATACGAGGAAGCCCCCGCTCCTTCTGGTACTGATGCCACCTCAGGGGCTACTAACTGACTGTCATGACTCCTTCTCTGTGCATCCACAATGCCACCGTCATTGCGGGTTATGCGCGCATGGACCGCAGTGCGGTGCTTGTGGAAGGTACGGATATCACCGACATTTTTTCAGAGCGCCGCTTTTCGCAGAAAGTATTCGGCCCCGAGGTCCGGTTGCTTGATGCCGGCGGCGCTTATCTGTTTCCAGGTCTTATCGATACACATATTCATGGCATAGGCGGCTATGGCACCGAAGATATGCGTGCCGATTCCATACGTCAGATGAGCCGGATTCTGCCTCAATGGGGTGTCACTGCTTTCATTCCTACCATCTACCCCATGGCTGAAGAGGACATGATCCTTTCGATACGGGCGGTTGTCGAGGCGATGGGACAGGAAGAGGGCGCTGAGATCGTCGGCATTCATCTGGAAGGTCCTTTTATTTCGCCCAGTATGCTCGGTGTTCAGAGGATGGAATTCGTTCAGCCTGTTGACCTCGCGCTTATGCAGCGGCTGTGGGACGCATCGGAAGGCAGGATCGTATCGATGACGGTCGCGCCGGAACTCAAGGGCATGCGGGAGCTGGCGCTCTTCTGCAATCGGCTGGGCATTGTGCTTCAGGCCGGGCATACCGATGCCAGCTATGAAAACATGATCGAAGGCATGCAGGCGGGTATTCGCCACGCGACCCATATGTTCAACGCCATGAGCCGGCTTCACCATCGCAACCCAAACGCGGTCGGCGCGGTGCTCATCCAGCCGGATCTGAGCTGCGAGATCATCGCCGATGGCCTCCATGTGCACCCCGACCTTATTCGCCTTCTCTTTCGCGACAAACCCGAAGGGAACATTGTGCTGGTGACCGATTCCCTCAAGCCGACCAAGCAGGATTCGGGAGGGCCGCTCTTTGCTAATGATGAGGAAGTGTATTTTTCGAACAATCTTTTTTTCCGCGCCAGCGATGGGGTCATCGCTGGAAGTTCACTCACCATGATTGAGGGTATTAGAAATCTTGTCGAGTTCGGCGTACCGCTGGAAAGTGCCATTAAAACCGCCAGCGCCAATCCCGCACGTATCTTCGGGCTTCGAGACCGGGGCATGATAAGCCCGGGGTACAGGGCCAGCATGGTCTTGGCGGACCGCAATTTTAAGGTGCGGATGACTGCCGTGAACGGGCGCATCGTGTACGCGCAGGAGACAATATGAGAGTAATCATTCAGGATGATTACCAAGCGGTGTCACGCTGGGCGGCGCATCATGTGGCGCAGCGGATCAGAGAGCATCATCGGGAACATGGCGAATCAAGGCTGTTTGTGCTCGGTCTCCCGACAGGCTCGACCCCGCTTGGCATGTATCGCGAGCTTATCCGCCTCGTTTCGGAAAAGCGGCTCAGCTTTCGGCATGTCATGACATTCAATATGGACGAGTATGTGGGGCTTCCCGAAGACCATCCGCAGAGTTATCACCGCTTCATGTGGGACAATTTTTTCTCCCACATCGATATCGAGCCGACCAATGTCCACATTCTTAATGGTATGGCGACAAATCTCGAAGAAGAATGCCGCCGCTACGAACAGACGATTGAACATGCTGGGGGAATTGATCTCTTTGTTGGCGGGGTAGGGGCGGATGGGCATATCGCGTTCAACGAGCCGGGTTCGTCGCTCTCGTCGCGGACACGCATCAAGACGCTGACCCGGGACACGAAGCTTTCAAACGCGCGCTTCTTTGGGGGCGATCCGGATAAGGTGCCCTCCCAGGCGCTCACCGTGGGGGTGGGTACCATCATGGATGCGCGCGAAGTGCTCATTCTCGTATCGGGATTCGAAAAGGCAAGGGCTTTGCGTCATTCGGTTGAAATGGGCGTTAACCATATGTGGACGCTGAGCTGTTTGCAGCTGCATCCAAAGGCGATCATTGTCTGCGACGAGGACGCGACGAATGAGCTGCGCGTAGGAACAGTGCGGTATTTCAAGCAGATCGAAGCGGCGAATCTCATCAACTGGGAATAAGGAATGGCGCGAGTGCGGGCAGCCCTGTGCCGCTGCGCTAGCTGGTCGGGTATGGGGGCAATCGGAATCTGTCGTCTTGGAATTCGCAGGCTCTCCCGCACCACTGCGCGTCGCGACTGATGGTTCCGTCAGCAGTGAACCCCACCCCTTCGGCTTCCAATAGCTGACGCTGAAGTGCGTACGATTCCGGGTCGCTGAACGCAATCGATAAATTCTTACGTACGATTCGCCACCACGGCAGATTTTCCTTCTCTGACAACGACGCCAGAATCCTTACCACTTCGCGCGCACCGCCCGGTCCCCGTGGATGCCCCGCCAGCATGGCAATCTGGCCGTATGATGCCACTTTCCCAAAGGGTACCGCGCGGATGGTTCGCACGATGGAACGAGTGAGCTCGGAAGCCATGCTCCCAGCATATCGTGACAGTTGCAGCAAATCCATGTGCCCCCCTCAACCATGGGGCACATTTCCGGTATAGTGTGCGCATGCCCACACAGGACGACAAGAAGATCATTTACTCGATGTATCGGCTCTCCAAGCGCTACGGAACTAGGCAAGTCCTCAAGGATATCAGCCTCTCGTATTTCTACGGCGCCAAGATCGGCGTTATCGGACTCAACGGTTCCGGCAAATCCACACTCCTGCGCATCATGGCCGGTCTCGATACTGAATTTAGCGGGGAGGTGGCCTGCGCTCCTGGTTATACCATCGGCTATCTTCCCCAAGAGCCACATCTTGAGCCGGGGAAAACCGTGCGCGACATCGTCGCGGAGGGTGTCAAAGAAATCATGGACCTTCATGCGGAATTCGAGCGGGTGAACGAAGCGTTCGGCGACCCCGACGCGGACTTCGACGCGCTTGCCACGCGCCAAGCCGCGATTCAGGAAAAACTCGACGCGCTCGATGCCTGGGATATCGACGCCAAGCTTGAATTCTCGATGGACGTGCTTCGCTGCCCGCCTCCGGAGCAGCTGGTCGATACGCTCTCAGGCGGTGAGCGCCGCCGCGTCGCCCTCTGCCGGCTTCTGCTTCAAAAACCCGATATTCTTCTCCTTGACGAACCGACTAACCACCTCGATGCGGAAACCGTGGCCTGGCTCGAGCAATATCTGCGCAACTACGCCGGTACTGTCATTGCCGTGACCCACGACCGCTATTTCCTGGAAAATGTCGCGGGCTGGATTCTCGAACTCGACCGTGGCGAAGGCATCCCCTGGAAAGGCAATTACTCCGGATGGCTCGAGCAAAAACGTCAACGCCTCGAACAGGAAGAAAAGGGAGCCTCCATGCGTTCGCGGACCCTTGAGCGGGAGCTCGAATGGATTTCCATGAGTCCCAAGGGCCGTCATGCCAAGAGCAAGGCACGCATTGAACGCTACGAAAGGCTTCTCAACGAAGACACGCGTGAAAAAGTACGCGATGTGCGCCTCGTCATTCCACCCGGCCCGCGCCTTGGCGACATCGTCATCCAGGCAGATAACATCACCAAAGCATTCGATGACCGCGAGCTGTTCGAGAATCTGAGCTTTTCGGTCCCGCCCGGTGCCATTGTCGGTATCGTCGGTCCAAACGGCGCGGGCAAAACGACACTCCTGAACATTATCGCGTGCAAGGAAAAGCCCGACCGCGGCACGCTCAGGCTCGGAGACACGGTCCGGCTGGCGTACGCTGATCAGATGCGCGCCCGCCTCGATCCCGACAAGACAGTCTGGGAGACGCTGTCTGACGGACACGACACTATCACGCTCGGGCCGCGTACCGAAGTCAACAGCCGCGCCTACTGCGCCTGGTTCAATTTCACCGGAGTTGATCAGCAGAAGAAGGTCGGCATTCTTTCCGGCGGAGAGCGCAACCGTCTCAATCTTGCCCTCATGATCAGGGAAGGCGCGAATGTACTGCTTCTGGACGAGCCGACCAACGACCTCGACGTGAACACATTGCGCGCCCTGGAAGAAGCGCTGGATGATTTTGCCGGAGCCGCGATGGTGGTCAGTCACGACCGGTGGTTCCTCGACCGTGTGTGCACGCATATCCTGGCTTTTGAGGGGAATTCCGAAGTATTCTGGTTCGACGGCAACTGGACCGAGTACGCCGAATGGCGGCGGGCGCGGCTCGGAGCCGAGGCAGACCGTCCGCACCGCATTGTGTACCGCCGGCTGGAGCGATGAGATCATGCAAAAGGATTTCAAAGGCACCCTGGCCATGGTGGGTACGGCCATATGCTGGAGCCTCGGCGGCCTCTTCATCAAACTGATTGATTGGAATCCAATAACCATCGCGGGGGCGCGCAGCGTCATCGCGGCGATTTTCATCTTCGCGGTGCTGCGGCGTCCGCGCATTACGCTCAGCAAAAACCAGCTCATCGCGGCGATCGCCTATTCTCTGACCATGCTGCTGTTCATCTACGCGAACAAGCATACTACCAGTGCCAACGCGATCCTCCTCCAGTACGGCGCTCCAGTGTATGTGATGTTATTATCAGGAATTTTATTGAAGGAACGCCCGCTCCCCGAGCAGATTGGTGCGCTGTTCGCCATTCTGATCGGCATGGGATTCTTTTTTGCCGATTCGCTGAGCCTGGGGCATCTGAACGGAGATATCGCTGCGGTGCTCGCAGGCCTTACATTCGCGGTGCACATTCTGTTCATGAGGCGGCAGAAAGATGGTTCTCCGCTTGAGTCTCTGCTGCTGGGACACATACTGACGGCATGCATCGGAATCGGAGTCTCCCTCTTCCTGCCGAGGCCACATTTCAGCCTGCAGGCGACAGGGGCCGCGCTCGGCCTAGGTATTGTTCAGATCGGCTTTGCCGCGCTGCTCTTCAGCTATGCGATTACGCGAATCAGCGCTATCCAGGGTTCGCTCATCGCGATTATCGAGCCGGCCCTGAATCCTGTGTGGGTCTATCTAGTGACTGGAGAAGCCCCTGGCGCACGGGCGATTCTGGGCGGAACCATCATCATCGCTGCCGTCGCGGTCTCTTCGGTCATCAGTGTTACCCGTAACGCGCCTATCGCGCCGGACGCGGCTCCCTAAAGGCAACCGGCAAGGAGGCAAGGTCCATGAAACAGAGCTTTCTTTCAGCGACCATCCTGCTTATTCTCATCACCGATCCACTGGGCAACATCCCTCTCTTCATCGCCTCGCTCAAGCACGTATCTCCAGAGCGGCGGACCGCCGTCATTCTGCGCGAGTGCGCCATCGCCTTTCTTGTGCTGGTTGGGTTTCTCTTTTTCGGGCATGTGTTTCTGAGCGCGCTCGATCTCTCGGACCAAACCCTGCGTGTATCGGGTGGTGTCATTCTCTTCCTGATTGCGCTGAACATGATTTTCCCAGGTACCGGAGGACGCCTTGTCGAGGACGAGCCCGGTGGCGAGCCCTTTATCGTGCCCGTCGCCATCCCGTTGATCGCAGGACCTTCCGCGATCACGACCGTCATGCTGCTCATGAAGAGCGATCCGTCTCGAAGCCTTGAATGGGTAGGCGCTATTTTTATCGCGATCGTCATCACGATGGTATCGTTTTTTCTATCAGGCAAACTGAAGGAATGGCTAGGCCCACGGGGGCTTTCGGCGATCGAGCGTCTTATGGGACTTGTCCTGACAGCTATCGCGGTAGAAATGCTGCTCAGCGGCCTTGCGGCCTATATCGTGCAGTTCAGAGCCTAAATCGAACCAAAGTCCCTTTACCAGGCTCGCTTTCGATCTCAAGGCGGCCGCCATGGCGCTCGACGATCTTTCTGGTAACAGGGAGCCCGACCTTCATGCTCGTGCCACCGACCGGATGCAGCGCGGCATTGACCTCCTCAGTATTCATACCGATGCCGTTGTCCCGGATATAGAAGGAATCGGTCCCTTCGCTGCCGACCTCCAGCACGAGTGTGTCGTGTTCGAACGCGTAGCGAAAGGCGTTGTCGATCACATTGCGCAGCGCCATCGCTATGAGCGCTCGATCGCAGGAGTATCGCAGCCCCGGCATAATGGTTATCTGGTATGTTCGATTTGGATTTCTGCGCACAAACTCCGAAATGATGTCGCTCGCCAATGTCCCCACATCACACTCTTCCCTCTGCAGCGGCATGCGATCGATAGTAAGGAAAATCCGTAATTCTTCGAGCAGCCTGAGCATGCGGGAAGAAGCATCGCGAATGCGCGCAAGATAGTTCTGACCTTCTGGTGAAAGGGTATTTTTTTCTTTCTGTTCGAGAAGCTCGCTGAAGGATTGGATTGTGCGCGAAGGCGATGCCAGATCGTGGGAAATGGCTGCGGTCACTGCCCTCAATTCTTCATCGGCGAACAGAATTTTTCGTGTCTGTTCGTCCAGCCGTTCTTGCAGCTTTTCGTTCAACGCGTGGATTGTTGCGAGGCTCTCTTCCATCTCAGTCATATCGCGCAGGATAAGGCCTGTAAGACGGGGCTGATCCGTGAGAGTGATTGAAAATGGAATACAGGCCATCACCAGCTGTTTTCCTTCAATGTCCTCAAGCTCTACACGGCGAGTGAGGTGCTGCCATTGAGTGGCCTGAGCGGTTTCGGGGTCGTGTTCGTGGTCGCGACGAAGCATCTCTTGAAGCGATTCTGGTATTCGATGGCCAAAATGCGCTTTATAGATGGAATTGCTGAATACAATGGAACCATTATCGCCAACGACAAGAATAAGGGAAGGCATTCGATTCAAGATGGAGTTGAGCAACGCTTCGCTCTTTTCAGCGCGCCGAAGAAGCGCGAGTCGGCTCTGATACGCGGCGATGGCGCGAGAGGAGAGCAGTTGATGTCCAGCAGCGAGCGAAGCTACGAAAAGGAGTACGATATATAGCAAGAAAATGGCAAAGAGCGGCAGCCATCCCTGGACGACTTCTTCATGATCGATTTTTGCCATTAGAATCCAGTCGTGTATGGCAAGATTTTTGGTAGTAGCGAACACCAGCTTCCCGCGATAATCCCTAGCGACAAAGGCTTCGCGTTTCCCCGCGATGGCCAGTGCTTCCGCGCTGCGCGGCTGATCTGCCGAGATCATCGTGAAAAAAGGAGAAAGGGCTTCATTGCGTGGAGGATTGAGAAGCCTCGCCATGGTCCCCTCGGATCTCAACAGAATGATTTCCCCTGATTTTTCAGAACCAGGCCAGGATTGGATGAGAGGATAAAGGTAATCCTTGGCGTAGGAAACGTATACCACATAGGCAAAAGGCTCGGGAGAAGAAGGCATGACGAGCGGCGCTACAAAATAGACACCAGGTTTACCGTAGGGCGGAATCAACGTGAGATCAGTCATGAAAGCTTTGTGATTGTCACGAGCGGCTATAGCCTTGGAGAGGAAGTCGCGGTCAATAGTTTCGTACTGGCTGCGAGTAGAACTCCGTGAGTAAATAACCTTCAGGTTCTGGTCGAGGAGAACGGCATCCGCGTAATTCCTAATTCGCCTGATGGGTTCAAGGGTGATATCGATCATGCGTAGCGAATCGCTGTCCTCTCTTCTAATCGCGTTCAGCGCGATCGAGGCGATATCCCTTGAATTGGATAGCTCTGCCGCTTCGGTAATATTATCCTGATACCAGGATTCGAGCTGGACTGTTTCGTAACGCGCGATGAGCTCAAGCTGATCAAGTCTCGCGCGAAACATTGAGTTGATCTGCAAATAGAGAACCGCCACGCCGAGCAGCGAAAAAAACAGGGTGCCAGCGATAAACGCCATGCGCTCAAGCGGTTGCAGGCGCTTGAATCGGAAAGGGGTTTTCCCTTCGGTATCAAGCAGTTCCACCATCCTCATCCACACTCCTGCACATCGTTAGGACGTAACCTGGTTGTGACTTTCTGTAATGGTGGATACGAATTCATGGTAATTATGCTCTTTTATATAATAGATTATCTGCATATTGGCGAAATGTAAAGGCCGAAATGATATGTAGTCTTGCCGTGTGGACGTTAGAGCCGGGCCGGGGCAAGATGCACAGCCCGCAATGCGAAGAAACGGGCTAATTGAGCAGCTAAGGGCGCGCAAGGCCTTTCGTTATGGAGCTTGTACGCCCTCAGCCGGAAAGTGCGCGCTCAGGAGAGGTGAGCAAGCACCATGTCCGCAAAAGCGTGGGCTGTAAAGCCGAGATGTTCAGCGACCGCGTCGCCAGGACCCGATTCGCCAAAGCGTTCGATTGAGAGTATGTGCTCAGACGGCGCGATGCGTTCCCACCCCATCGCGGAACCAGCCTCCGCGACGAAAACACGCGAGCCCGGCGAAAGAATCGCTTCTCTGACCGGCGCGGGCGCTGCGTAGAATGCCTGTCTGTCCGGTACCGAGACGACACGGATCGCAAGATCCGGCCTTTTTCCCCTGATGATGTCCGCCGCGCTGAGGGCAAGCGATACTTCGGACCCCGATCCTACTAGGGTTACATCCGGCATGCGGGACGGGTTCTGCACCACATAGGCGCCCAGAGCCATGGTATAGGGCCAGTCGGGATCCGCTTTTTCCAGCACCGGTAGATTCTGGCGGCTCAGCACGAGGGCGGTGGGGCCATCGATACGCTCCATCGCGATGCGCCAGGCGACTGCCGTTTCTTCCGCGTCGGCAGGGCGCAGGACGCGAAGGTTGGGTATGGCGCGCAGCGAGGCAAGAGCCTCTATGGGTTGATGAGTAGGGCCGTCCTCGCCGATGTAGATGGAATCGTGCGTGAGAATGTAAATGACCGGCTGCTTCATAAGTGCCGAGAGCCGAAGCGCTGGTCTGAGGTAATCGGCGAATACGAGGAAGGTGGCGACGAAGGGTCGGAGGCCGCCGTACAGCGAAAGGCCATTGGCAATGGCTGACATGGCGTGCTCACGGACACCAAAGTGCAGGTAGCGGCCGGCCGGATTGGCGCGGGAAAAGATGAGGGGGGTGCCGTCGGCCGCGGGGGGCAGGGCAGTCACGTTCGGACCGGTCAGGTCGGCTGAGCCGCCAACAAGGTTCGGCCAGGATCTCGCAGCGGCGGCGATGCACTTGCCCGAAGCGTTGCGGGTTGCCACTTTCTCGCCCGGTTTAAAGGCGGGCAGATCGAACTCGGTCGCGGCCTTGCCGCTCAACCAGCGCTTCAGTTCCTCGGCCATGGCTGGATTTGCCTTGCTCCATTCGGCAAATCGTCCCTGCCAGGCGGCATACTCCTTCTGGAGCTTGGTGCGGTGCTGCGCGAAATACTGATAGGCTTCCGGCGCGACCCAGAAGGGCTGGTTCAGAGGGATGCCGAGCGCTTCCTTGGCTTTGCGGGCTTCGTCCTCACCGAGCGGGGCTCCATGGACACCACTCGTGTTTTGCTTGGTAGGAGCACCTTTCCCTATCACCGAATCGAGGATAATGAGGCTCGGCCGCTCTTTTTCCTGTTGCGCGAGCGTGGTTAGCCGATCAAGGCTGACGAAGTCATACATCGAGCCACGCAGAACCTGCCAACCATACGCCTCGAAGCGCTTCGCGACATCTTCGGTAAACGAAATATCGGTTGATCCGTCGATGCTGATACGATTTGAATCGTAATAGACAATGAGCTTGCCGAGCCCGAGATGCCCCGCGAGCGAACAGGCCTCGCTCGCGACACCTTCTATGAGGCAGCCGTCGCCGGCCACCACATAGGTGTAGTGGTCGATGATTTCCTGACCAGGCCGATTGAATCGCGCGGCAAGCATGCGCTCGGCAATGGCCATGCCGACCGCCGTGGCGATTCCCTGCCCAAGCGGCCCCGTCGTTGTCTCGACACCTGGCGTGACACCATATTCCGGATGCCCCGGGCATTTTGAGCCAACCTGACGAAATGCTTTTATATCATCAAGAGATACCTCGAATCCTGCCATATGGAGCAGTGAATAGAGGAACATCGAGCCATGGCCGGCCGACAACACAAAACGGTCGCGGTTCAGCCACCGCGTGTCTGCTGGGTTGTAGCGCATGGCAACGCCATACAGGTAGGCACCCAGTTCTGCTGCTCCCATAGGCATGCCAGGGTGGCCCGAGTTCGCTTTTTGTATCGCGTCGATGGTGAGACTTCGTACCGAACGCGCAATCGATTCCAATGCCGGAATGTTCATCGCAGGCTCCTTCCTCAGTTGTTCTGAGCAATGATACGTAACTATCGGTCAAATGGCAACGGCGACGGCCCCAGTCCTTCGTCGGTATCGGCAGCCCGCCGCGCTGCTTCCACCACCCGCTGCGCGGTCTCGATCCCGACACGCGCGATGCGGCCGATATACGCCGGTTCCGCCTCGGCGACCGATTCCAGCGACCCCAGCTCCTTCAATATGGTGCGTGCCCTGGCGTCGCCGATACCCGGCACCTGTTGCAGCACCTTGAATGTCGCTTCTCCCGACCGCAGGCGCTTTGAAAGACTTGTCGCAAACCGGTGCGTTTCATCCCTCACCGCGACAAGAATACGCAGGGCTGGCGAATTTTTGGGTAGGACCAGCGGTTCGGACCGGTCCGGAAGCCAGATTTCCTCGTTTTTCTTGGCCAGACCAGCCAGCTCGATATCGAGCCCGAGCTCGTCGAGGATTTCCTTGGCGGCCGACACCTGTCCCGCGCCACCATCCACGAGGATGAGATCGGGAAACTCCGCGCCTTCGTTGATAAGCCGCGTATACCGACGGGCTACCGCTTCCCGCATGGCGGCGAAATCGTCGATTTCTCCCTCGGTCGTGCGGATTCTGAAATAGCGATAATGTTTCTTATCAGGGATGCCATTCCGGAAGGAAACGAGCGAGGCAACGGTATGTTTGCCACCCAGCTGGGCGATATCGAATCCTTCGATACGCAGGGGTAGGTCGGATAGCCCAAGCGCTGCTTTGAGTTCGGTAATTCCCCGAAGGTCGCCATGCACCCGGCGCCGCCTGGCCAGTTCTTCTTTCGCGTTCTGGACCGCGAGATTCATAACCGCCCAGTGACGCTCGCTGTCCGGCAACAGAATCGATACGTTGAAGCCTGCGCGCGCAGACAGCAGTCGCTCAATCGGCAAAGGTGCCTCAGCGCGTGTCCTGTCAAGTGTGTCTCCGCTTGCCACCGCTTCAAGCCTTCGCACAAAAATTCGGGCTGGCGCCGGATGCGCCTCATAATATCGCGCAAGGAAGGATTCCAGCGCTTCCTGCTCCTCCCCGACAAGCGGCTCGATGTAACTGTCACGGTGTCTGAGCCTTCCTTCGCGCATCTGGAAGACCATGAAGCTCACCTGATCCCCTTCAGCCGCCCAGCCGATATAATCCCTGTCTTCCGGATTGTTGAAGTCGACCGCGTTCGAATGCCCGATGAATGCCTGCACAGCCTTGATCGCTTCCCGCAGGCGGGCTGCTTCCTCAAAGCGCAGTTCCTGCGCTGCCTGCTTCATCTGACGCTCCAGATCCTTCAGCAAGGCATCGGTATTGCCGGAGAGCAACGCGCGAACCGCGTCGACACGCTCGCGGTATGCTTCCTTGCTGATTTTGCCGGCGCAGGGCCCGGGGCAGCGCCCGATATGGTAGTACATACAGGGGCTGGCTCTCTTTTTCATGCTCACGCACCTGCGGAGCGGAAAAAGCCTTCGAATGAGATCCAGATAGGTGTCGATCACTTCCGCGCTTGGGAATGGGCCAAAATATTCGCTTCCGTCATTGATGATGCGGCGAGTGCGGAATACGCGGGGGAAATCCTCGTTGGTGATTCGGATGGAAGGATAGGTCTTGCCGTCCTTGAGGTTGATGTTGTACTTCGGGCTGTTTTCCTTGATAAAATTGTTCTCAAGGAGAAGTGCGTCATATTCGTGCGCGGCAAG
This sequence comes from Spirochaetota bacterium, assembly GCA_029265255.1. The sequence goes on along the minus strand of JAJUJQ010000015.1, from coordinate 16,323 downwards.
AACCCATTCGATCTGATGGATGTGGGCGACCAGCTGCCGCGTCTTGATATCCTTGCGCCCGCTGAAGTAGGAAGTGAGACGTCTGCGCAGACTTTTCGCCTTGCCTACATAGATAATAGTCCCTGTCTCATCACGCATCAGGTAGACACCGGGGCGATCCGGAGCTTTGCGCGCCAACCCTCGAAGACGCGCGCGACGCGCGGCGTCAGTTTCTGGATGCTGTTCGCCGCTCCCCTCGCTCAATACTTCTGACATAGTGTATAATAAAAATAAGGTTTCCTGATGGAAAAGACAAAGGCTCCCCCAGCCTCCTGCTCGGAAGAAGACATCCGGGCGATCGAGGAAAAGACCATTCACACCCTCGAACGCCTCGGTGGCATCGGAGCAGCTGCCACAGCCTTCCATTTCTGCCCTTCGTGCGGAAGTCCCCGGCTCTACAGCGTCCGAAGCCGCATGTGGAAATGTCCGACCTGTGGTTTCGAGTACTTTCATAATGTGGCGACTGCCGCTGGCATCATCATCGAGACAAGAGGCACTATTCTGCTTGTGAGGCGCAACAAGGAGCCAATGAAGAGCAAATACGCGCTGCCGGGCGGGTTTGTGGAGCCAGGTGAGCGGGCGGAAGACGCGGCCCTTCGCGAATGCTTTGAGGAAATCGGCTGGTCGCCCACACACATCAATTTTCTTGCGAGCTTTCCGAATGTGTATCAGTATCAGGGAATTCCGTATGCTACCTGCGACCTGTACTTTTTCTCCCGCGGGAATATCATGAGCCGCGAGGACCTTGCGCTGGACCCCGAAGAGCTCTCGTGCGTGGAATTTGTCCGAACCGACGCCATTCCTTGGAATGAAATCGCCTTTGAGTCGGCCGTGAGGGCGCTGCGCTATTTCCTCTTGCATGAGAGTATCGGCATTCCACCGCGCATGCCGGAATATGATATTTATGAATAATGATTTATGAATAATGATCCGCAAACGTGCCTGCCGGCGCGCGCTCTCCAGCGGAGAAAGGAACACATATGGATATGCCGCGCATAGAAGAAATCATCCATCAGGACATTGAGTTTCTGCGCCATTGCCCCGGGCATGACAATTGCGCCGCTTGTGAGGAATCGGTATGTGTGATGGTCGCGGCCGTCGCGGATTTTCCGACTGCCTACGGGCACTTCAGCATTATCGGGTTCGTCAACAATAAAGACGGCAAGGATCATATCATGATCGTCAAAGGCGACATTGGAAATGGAGAGAACATCCTGCTCAGGGTTCATTCCGCATGTCTGACCGGCGACGCCCTAGGAAGCCTGCGCTGCGATTGCGGTCCGCAATTGCACCATGCGCTGGAACGGATCCAAGAGGAGGGGAGGGGTATTGTCCTCTATCATCAGGCGGAAGGCCGCGGCATCGGCCTTGTCAACAAGCTGCGCGCCTATGCACTGCAGGATGCCGGCTACGATACCTGGGACGCGAATGTCGCGCTCGGTTTTTCTCCGGATGCGCGTGATTATGCCATCCCTGCCGCCATGCTGGCCAAGGTGGGAGTCACCAGCGTCCGCCTCATGACCAACAATCCCGAAAAAGTGGCTGAGCTCGAACGGTATGGTATCCGGGTGACCGAACGCGTGCCTCATGAGCTGCCACCTCACTTGCATAATCGTGAGTATTTGCGCACCAAGAAAGAACGGTTCGGGCACTTCCTCACGCTTGATCACGGGAGAGACTGAGCCTGGAACGCGAACGGCGAGATCTGGTGACGCGGGGGCTGGCTACCCCTGTCTGACACTGCGCGGTACATCAATAGGCTCCCAGCCGCCCGATTTCTCCGACCTGAACAGGGCATCGATAACCCGCATGTTCGCTACCGCGTCTTCCGGCGGTGTCGGAACAAGCGTGTGTTCAAGAATCGCGCGCGAAAAGGCATCGAACATGAGCCGGTATTGTGGCGCGGGGCCGAGCCTCACCGTCCGCGGTCCGACACCGGTCACGATCCGCATCTCCGCTGGTACATCGGCATACATATTGAAGGGAATTTGAATCGATATCGAGCCTGATGTCCCCACAATCTCGACTCTCTGCGAGGGGAATGCTTGTGTCGAGACAGAAAAGAGGGCGTGCGCTTCGCCAAAATCCAGTATTCCTGCTGACAGTGCGTCGGTACGAAATTCGGGGTCGCGATTGACCAGTGAAAGCGCTCTCAGTGGCTCTTTCCCTATGATGAACCGACTCGATGAGCAGGCATAGCAGCCGATATCCATAATCGCGCCACCACCCGCGTCGAGCATGTTGCGAATATTGCGAGGATCTCGATTGTTGAACGAAAATTGGATATGGATACACATGACCCGCCCTATCTCACCAGAGCGAACAACCTCGCGCGCGTGGATCCATTGTGGGTGGAATCTGTACATGAAGGCTTCCATGACCTTCACGCCTCGCGCATGAGCGTGAGCGATTGCGTCCGCGGCTTCGCCAGCGTCGAGCGCAAAAGGTTTTTCGCAGAGGACATGCTTGCCGGCATCGGCCGCCTTTTTGACCCATGCTGCATGCAGATGATTGGGAAGGGGGATGTACACCGCGTCAATGTCGGATCGCGCGAGGAGTTCCTCATACGAACCGCAGGCATTGGGGATGCCGAGCTCGCGCGCGGCGGCTTCGGCTTTTTCTCGGTCACGTGAAGCGAGGGCGACGACCTCTGTCAGCGCGGCCTCGCCTTCAGGTCCCACAAGCTGTGGGTGTACTCTCATTCGGTAATGGTTTGAAACAGACAGAATGCCCCAACGGATTTTATTCATGATTGCCTCCATACTCTATAGCGAATTTATGATACTGCAGTGAACCGGGAGATGTCAGCGGGGTGAATTCGGCGCGCGGGAACATCCGCGGACAACATGAGGATGAGGGCTGAAATCAAGGCATTTACCGTACTTTTTCCATCATTGTTCGGTATTTCCAGAATACCGCCAGGCTCGCGATCGCGAACAGCGCGAAGACGGCAAAGAGGCCGCGATAGCCGATTACCTCGACGAGCGCACCGCCCAGCGCGCTCCCCAGGAACGAAGGGAGCCCGACCCCCAACCCCATGAAGATCGCCATCCCTGTCGTTCGCTCGGCGGGAGGTGTCTTCAAGGAGACAAAGGCGATGGCAGCGGGCTGGAACAGCCCGTAACACAGCGAATGCAATAGCTGGCCCGCGATCGCCCCTCCGGGGCTTGGTAACAGCGCGTAGATCAGCAGCCTTACCACGATGGCGCATGAGGCGATCGCGATGGCGCGCATCGGGCTGTGTTTCTGAATAAATTTCCAGGAAAAGACGATGAAGGGAATTTCAACGCCTGCCGAGAGCGCCCACATAGCGCCAATCGCGTGCCACTTAAGCTCTTCGACAAGATACAGCGAGAAAAATGAACCTACTGAGGTCATGGCGAATCTTCCCAGCGCGATGACCGCCATGCCGATCAGGAATGGCGCGTCGATCCATCTGAGGCTGAAGAAATGAGGCAAAGCCACTGCTGCGCGATGTCCAGTCTCCGGTAGTGCGAAGGAAGCGGCCACAAAGAGCAGGGTCAGAAGACCCATCACCAGCGCCATGAGCGCCGGAGCGCCCGTCTCGAAACCAGGCACGCTTTGAAGCAGCAGGGTAACCGCGACAAAGCCAACCGACCCAAGGCCGCGCAGCACACCGTAGCTCGGCTTTGGGCGGCCATGCGCTGCCGCTTCGTCAGCTGCGCTGAACAACGAGGCATCCAGCACAGGAATCGGTGTTTTAAGTCCGAGCGACAAAAGACCGAGGCTCAGTATCGTGAGCCATGGTATACGGAAAGACACTAGTATCCACAGCCCGACCAGAACCATCATCCCCGAAATGACAAGAAAAGGCCTGAACCTGCCTTGGTGGTCCGCGATCCGGGCAAGGACGATTGGCCCGCCTATGCCGATAAGCTCGAACATGCCCAGAAACAGGCCAACGGCTGAAGGATTATAGCCAAGCCGCCGGACCATGATCTGAAGATAAGGCGAAGAGACAGCATAGATGGAGAACAGAGACACGTATCCGAAAGCAAAGCGAAAGGTTAGAGAGCCTTGTGTCCGCACTGCTTCCATCAATGAAAGGATAGGGAGATTGCCGCATGGCGTCAACGTATAACGGACAGACATGAGGAAGAGCGGATATTCATGTCGTGTGATACATTTATTGAGCGCTGTTTGTTCTTTCTATAGCAGAGAACGTCTGAGCGGGGAGGTCCGGCTATGAAAAAAGAATCGGGGATGTTCGGATTCAGGTTGCTTTTGTCAGCTGGCGCGGTGCTGACCGTGGTGGCGCTTGCGGTGGCATGTGCTTCGGCTCCGGCGTCGTCTACACCCACAGGAGCTGCCCTGCCGGCTCCCGCGGCCGAGAAGGGGATAATTCTCGAGGCGATAGCTCCATCCGGCATGCCGACTTCTGTGCCGGGAAGCACGGGATATGAGTCAGCCGCTCAAAGCCCGAGTGCCGGTGAATTCAGCACCGAAGAATACCAGCGCATCACGGATAATCCCTTTCTGTCAGCTCTGGATAATCCGGTTTCGACTTTTTCCATCGATGTCGATACTGCCAGCTACGCGAATGTGCGCCGTTATTTGACGCAGATGAGACAACTCCCTCCCAAGGATGCCGTCCGTATTGAAGAGCTGGTCAATTATTTTACATACGACTATCCGGAACCACAGGGCGAACACCCTGTCGGGGTGACGTTCGCCATGTCAGAAGCCCCGTGGGCTCCCAGCCACCATATCCTTCGCGTTGCCATTAAGGCACGCGCCATTAAAACCGAGGATATTCCCGCCTCCAATCTGGTTTTTCTTATCGACACATCCGGTTCCATGGATACTACAGAAAAACTGCCGCTGGTGAAGGACAGCCTCAGCCTGCTAGTACAGCAGCTCCGTCCCCAGGATCGCGTATCGATTGTTGCCTATGCCGGCAGCGCGGGGCTTGTACTCGATTCAACTCCAGGTTCGAAGAAGGAGCGCATCCTCGAGGCGATCGAGAAACTCGAGGCTGGCGGTTCGACCGCCGGTGGCGCAGGCCTCCTCCTCGCCTACGAAGTTGCGAAGAAAAACTTTATCAATGGAGGCAACAATCGCATCATTCTCTGCACCGATGGCGATTTCAACGTTGGTGTGAGCTCGACCTCGGAACTTGAACGCCTTGTCGAAGAAAAGCGAAAGGAACAGATCTTTCTCACCGTGGCAGGCTTCGGCATGGGCAATTATAAGGACGCGCGCATGGAGATCATTGCCGATAAAGGGAATGGCACCTTCGCGTATATCGACACCCTGCTGGAAGGCAAGAAAGTGTTCATGAAGGAAATCTGGGGTTCGCTCTATACCGTCGCGAAGGACGTCAAAATCCAGATCGAATTCAATCCGGCTAAAGTCAGCCAGTACCGGCTCATAGGGTATGAAAACCGTCTGCTCGCTCGCGAAGACTTCAACGATGACACAAAGGACGCAGGGGAGATGGGGGCGGGACAGACTGTCACCGCTTTCTATGAAATCGTACCTGCTGGTGTTGAAAGCGCATCCCAAAGTGTCTCCCAGCCTAAGCCCGCCTCGGAACCACTGGAATTCCAGAAACAGGTGCTTGTCCCCTCCGACGACATGCTGGTGTTCCGATTGCGGTACAAGATCCCTGGCGATGGCGCCGAGACAAGCCGTCTCATGACAAGCCGGCTGAAAGGGCAGGACATCCTCCTTCCTCTTTCCGCCCAGGGTGACGATTTCCGCTTTGCCACCGCGGTGATCGAATTCGGTATGCTGTTGCGCGAAAGTCGCTGGCGGGGCAGCGCGTCATGGCAGTCGACAATCGCTCGCGCGCGTGACGCGAAAGGCAAGGACTACGACGGCTATCGCGCCGAATTCGTGCGGCTGGCAGAGCTGGCGGAAATGCTGAGCAGATAAAAAAAAGCAAATAGTCCAGCCCGGCATCTCTATTCGACCTTGACAACCTCGGCAACCAGTGCTTGAATGCCTTGGAAGGATTGTCCACGATCCGATCGAAAAAATCACTCAATACATGGAATAATCTATGACAGCTGAGGAACTTGCATACCAGAAGATTGTGCATCTCATTCTTGCCGGTCATTACAGACCAGGCGATTTTCTGCTCGAAGTCGATCTCGCGCAGAGCCTCGGCATGAGCCGTACTCCGGTAAGCAGGGCAATCAGCAGGCTAGTCACCGAAGGCTTTCTCTCGAGAATGCCCAAAAAAGGATGCTATATTCCCCAGCCGACACCACAGGATTCCGAGCAGGTATTCCAGGCTCGCATGGTAGCCGAAGGCAAGGCTGCGGCTCTCGCTGCCAGCAATGCCACCGAGGATGAAATCCGAGAGCTCGATCGGATCATACAGCCGGAAACCGACGCCTTGACTCTGAGGGACAAAGACCTTACGGCACAGATCAACCGGGCATTCCATCTCGGCATCGCCAAAGCTTCCCACAATATGTACATCGAGCAATGGTGCCGCACCATATTCTGGAGATCCAATCTCTATATTTTTTATTTTGATAGTTTCTATCATCTTACTCAGCATGAAGATATGCCGCCCCAGAAAACACCGTCGCAGCACCGCGCGATCTTTGAGGCGATCCGATCCCGCGACGCCGCGGCCGCGGGCGCCCTCATGGAAGAGCATATCCGTACAACCTTCGAGATGCTCATTTACGGGTTCTAGGCACGAAATCCGAATCCCCGCAGCGCGTTCCGACCTCGTTTTTTCTTGAAATTTTGCTTGACAGCTGTACATTATGCGTTATAATTCGGCCATGTGCACTTAGATGTATACATCATTGTGCACATAGATGCATAGAAGGAGGCCTGTATCATGCAAGGAGTCGTCGCAAAGGGAATTATTTCCCTGCTGCCGGTGGTATTGACCCTTATTCTGGCATTTACCACCAAGGATGCAATCATTTCGCTGTTTATCGGCTGTCTTGCCGGCGTGATTATCGCAGGATTCGATCCTGCCACCGGCATGTCAAAGCTCCTGCAGCACGCGCTTGGCAATGAGGACTTTATCTGGGTCGTCATGATCGAAGTGTTCATTGGCATCATGATTGCCTTCTACATGAGGGCGGGAGTAATCTCCGCATTTGCCGAGGTCGCGTCGAAAAAAATCAAGAGCAGAAGGGCCGCGTCGGGTTTCGGCTGGCTGCTCGGCGTGTTCATCTTCTTCAGCGACTATTTTTCGCCACTGTTCAGCGGCCCGATTGCACGCCCCCTTACCGACAAGCATAAAGTATCCCGGGAAATGCTCGCCTATGAGCTCGACTCAGGCAGCGCGCCGGTGTGCACTATCATTCCGCTCTCCGCCTGGGCGGTGTATATCGCGGGCTTGCTGAAAGGCTATGGCCCCATCCAGAATGCCGAGATCGGCATGACCACCTTTATTCGGTCTATACCTTTCAACTTCTATGGAATTCTGGCTGTCGCAATCGCTGGTCTCATCGCCTACCAGATCATCCCCAATTTCGGCCCCATGAAACGAGCTGAAGAGCGGGCGCTGAAGGAAGGCAAAGTTATCCGCGACGGAGCGACTCCGCTTTCCGGTGTTGAATTGGAAGAAATCGAGCCCGCTGAGGGCAAGACCCCCAATCTTTTCATTTACCTGATAGTTCCGGTGCTTATCGTCATCGGTATCGCGTTGGGGACCTATCTCATCCTACACAGCACCAAAACCCTGGAAGCCTTCATCGCGGCGGTGCTCTACCAGGCAGTAGCGCTCAGCATTGGCGGCTATTTCAAGAGCATCAAGGATATCACCGATACCGCGATCAAGGGAATCAAGGCTGTCATTCCTGCCATACTCATCCTCGGTCTTGCCTATGCCATCAACGACATTTCCAAGACACTGGGTGCCCAGAAGTTCATTTTCGAGATGTCCAAGAACTGGATGACACCCAGCATGCTGCCGCTGGCGACATTCCTGGCAGGCGCTCTCATTTCGTTCTTTACGGGAACCTCATGGGGTACCTATGCCATCCTTACCCCGTTTGTGCTGCCACTCGCCATGCAGCTTTCCGGCGATACCATTTCCACCCTCGTGCTGGTGACAGTAGGCGCGGTGGTCTCCGGTGGCTGCTTTGGCGATCACTGCTCGCCGGTGTCAGATACAACCTGTCTTTCTTCCTTTGGAGCTAGCTGTGATCACATGGACCATGTCACTACCCAGATTCCCTATGCGTTTACCGCAGCAGGACTGTCCGCGGTGCTCTTTGCAATTCTAGGTTTTATAGTGAAATAAGCCGAGTGATAGCCGGCACGGTGGAAGGAGTGCGTGCGGCGCACTCTCCCTGTGCCGGAGGTCCGGCATGTGGAGGAGTCGGCAATGGTGATTGGAATACCCAGAGAAATAAAGAACAACGAATACCGTTGCGCAGCCACGCCTGCGGCGATCGCTGAGCTGGTACGTCACGGGCACACTGTGCTGGTGGAGCCCGGCGCAGGAAAGGGAAGTGGCATTGATGACGAAAAATTTGTTCAATCTGGCGCACGGCTGGCTCCTTCCGAGGCGATATGGAAGGATTCCGACCTGATTTACAAGGTAAAGGAAATTCTACCCCCTGAGTATCGATTTCTCAGGCGTGATCTTGCCATCTTTACCTATCTGCATTCCAACGCGCATCGCGAAATGACCGACGCGCTGCTCGCCTCCGGCTGCATTGGCATCGCCTATGAAGATATCACCGATGCGGCGGGCAATTTTCCCCTCCTGCGGCCCATGAGCGAAATAGCCGGGAGGGGAGGCTTTCTGATAGCCTGCCAGCATTTGCAGAGCATGTATGGCGGCGGCGGGCTTATGCTCGCACGTGTGAATGGCGTAAGGACGCCCGAGCTTACCATTATCGGAGCTGGTAATGCGGGCATGGGTACAGCCGAGATGGCGGCTGCCCTTGGTAACAAGGTCACTATTCTCGACATATCATTCGAGCGGCTTGATGCCGCCCGTTCGCGCTTGCCCCCGAATGTCGAACTATTGCTCTCGACACCTGCCAATCTGGAAGCCTGTCTCCGGCGCTCTGATGTACTGTTCAATTGCATTCTGTGGCCCAAGGCTCGGCGTGACCACTTGGTGACCCGTGAGATGCTTCGGCTCATGAAACCGAATGCCATGATTGTCGATATTGCCTGCGATGAGGCGGGCGCGATCGAAACCTGCAGGGCAACGTCCCATGATGCGCCGACCTATCGCGAAGAAGGAATACTGCATTACTGTGTCGACAATATTCCATCGGCATTTGCTGCGACCGCGACGTCTCTTCTGAGCGCAGCGACCCTGCCATACGCGCTCGAGCTTGCTGATCGTGGCGTATTGCCTGCCTTACGGGCAAATCCGCATCTGAGACGGGGACTCACCTGTATCAATGGAGTGCTGACGCTGGAAGAGACCGGCCGCAAGCAGGAGCGGCCATGGCAGCCGCCTGAGGCAGTACTAAAAACATTGGATGAAAGCGCGCACTGAGGAGGATGTGTCCATGAAACAATGGCGTGTGGTACAGCTTGGCTATGGCATGCAGGGTCAGGCCTGCCTCGTCGATTTGCGCAAGGCGGCCTCCATTGGCGAAATTCTAGTAGCGGACAGTCAGCCTTCGATCGTGGAAGCGATGAAATCGCTGGGTGATCCGCGGGTGCGGGGAGTCCAGCTTGATGCCGCCAATGAAGAAGCCCTGGCCGAAATCATGCGGGGTGCTGATGTTGTCATCGAGCTTCTGCCGGGGCTGTTCGCCCTGAAAGTGGCGCGAATCGCCGCGAAGATCGGCGTCAATCTTGTTTCCACCATGTACCTGCTCAATCCCGGCGAGCAGGATCCCGCGAAGCGCGAAGCGCAGAGAAAGGAACTGGCAGAAATCGATGCCACCATGCGGGCCAAAGGCAAGACCATTCTCGAAGAGTTCGGCATGGATCCGGGAATCGACCTGGTGGTCGGGCGCAAGGCTCTTGACGAACTCGACGAAGTCCACGCTTTTCATTCATATGGCGCAGGCTTCCCCGAACAATCAGCGGCAAACAACCCCATCCACTACAAATTCACCTGGTCCATTATCGGAGTGATGCGATCGTATCTGCGCCCGGCGGTCGTCATCAAGGATGGAAGAGAAGTGCAGGTGCCGGCGGACGAAATGTTCGCGCCGCAGAACACGCATATCCTTGATCTTCCGGAGATGGGCGGTCCGCTTGAGTGCTTCCCCAACGGCGACAGCAGCCACTTCGCGGGGATTTTTGGCCTCAAGGGCAAGGTCAAGAGCATGGGGCGGTACATCTGTCGCTGGCCAGGGCACGCCGCGTTCTGGAGTGTCATGGCAAAGTGCGGCTTCCTATCCGATGAGCCGCTGCAGGTGGGGAATATCTCGGTCGCGCCCACCGCGTTCTGCGCTGCCTTGTTCTCCAGCCGCAAGGAATTTTTCTATGGCCCGAATGAGCGGGATGTCGCGCTGATTCGCGCTGATGTGCGGGGTGTCCGACAGGGCAAGCCTGTGCAGGTGATCTATCAGATTATTGATTATCGCGATCTCAAGAGCGGCCTTACCGCCATGCAGAGAACCGTCGGCTTCCCTGCGTCTATCGGTGCCCAGATGATTCTGGACGGCAGAATTTCGGCCAAAGGCGTCGTCAGCCCCGCTATGGTGGATTTTGACCCGTACATGCAAGAACTCGCGCAGCGCGGCATCGGCCTGACCCGTACCGAAATGCCATGGGACGGCAGGCTGGAGCCTTGAGACAGGCCGGACTGCGCGTTACTGGAAAACCACATGTGCAACGGAGAGTAAACCATGAATGAAACGACCATCACACCGCCACTTGGTATTCTGTGCTGGGAACCAGGAGCAATGCCGAGGGGGCTGGCTCAGCTGGAAGGCCTCGTTGGCAACAGTACCAACCCCGCATCCTACAGTTTCCCGGTATGGATGTACCGGGTAAAGGGCGCCAATATCCACACGATTCTTGAAAATCCCAGCCCGAAGGCCCTTGAAGCCATGATCGCGGCTGGTAAGGAAATGGCGTCCGCTAGTGTTCGCGCTATCACAACCAGCTGCGGATTCAACGCGATATTCCAGAATGAGCTGGCGGAGGCGCTGCCGGTTCCGGTCTTTACCTCAAGCCTGCTGCAAGTGCCGTTTGTGCAGCACATCGTGGGGCAGAACGCCAAGGTGTGCATTATCACGGCGAACGGCTCGGCGCTCAAACCCGCGCATCTCGCGGCGGCTGGCATCGAGCGGACGGACAACCTCGTGATCCGGGGGCTGGAAGGCTGCGCGCAGTGGCGCAAAATTTTCGAGGCGCCCGATGAAGATATGGACCTGCCAGCTGTGCGCGGGGAAGTAGTGGGTGTCGCGGTCGAAGCGCTGCGCCAGGAACCAGCCATCAGGGCATTCGTGCTTGAGTGTACCGACCTGCCGCCCTTCGCGCCTGACATTCGCAAGGCGACAGGGCTGCCGGTGTTCGATTACATCAGCATGGTGCACCACGTGATTGAAGCCGTAACCATAATGGAACCTTGACATGATTGCGGGACGATGCGGGAAGCAGGTGGCCAGCAGATCCCCTACCTCCTTCCTTTCCCAGACCCTCCTCCCCTTCCTCTCGCACCGATCCTGCGATCATGTCTTCATCACGCCTTGCATTCCTCAGCCGGCTCCATGATAATTCTTTGAAAGAATCCATTTCACCAGTGTGGGGAGGCATTGATGAGGAAGATTTCGGGCGTCATGGCAATCATTTCAGCGCTAGTTTTGCTCGCGGGATGTTCGCTGTTCGAGTCCTTGTTCATGAGCAAATATCAGGCTATCGGAGGAGCGCTTGTCAAAGTGGGAGGGAAAGCGCTCGGAGCCCAGAAGACAGCGGCAAACGAAAGCGCTTCGCCCAAGGGTTTGCTTTCCGCAGCTGTCAGAACGCTCGCTACCCGCGAAACCGGAACCATCGCGACCGGCCTTACATACGGCGTGAGCGAGCCGGCAACAACATATACCGCGGTTCAGAAATGGGAAAATGGCGCTTGGAGTGCCATCGGAACCTACACAGAGCCTCCCGCCAAGGACGACCCCAACGGGCCGGGACTCTGGAAGATCACTATGTCCATCACCTGCGACGTGACCTCCACGTATGACCACTATGCCAGCGGCGGCTACACCTTCAGCGGCACAATCACCCAGCATTTTGCGGCGACCTATGTCTGGGAACTCGACATACCAGGGACGCTGGGCGGCCAGGCCACCTCGGTTCAGAAAAGCGCTGAAACCGACATGACCATCAGCGGCACCGTCGCGGTGTCCGGCAAGGATACCGGCACGTTTGTCTTCGATGCCATGGCGTTCCACATCAAGGAAGATGAGAAAGGCAACCGCGAGTGCACCTATCAGCAAGGCGCGGCTACCTTCGCGGGTGCCGACGTAACTGACGACCTCATCGACCCGATCGAGGAAGGCGTAGAAAAAATGAAGATCTGAACGCGCTCTGCCCCGCCTTTCTATATCACCATCGACCTCAAGGGGCGTGCAACCGCCCCAGGATTCATCGACTCATCCACCCAGCGCATAGACAAGGCTTTTCCATTCCCGCGGGCCAGCTCCCAGGTGGACCAAATACTTGTACTTTCTATTATTCAGCATATACTTATGTAAGAGGTTATTGTATGCGTCGATTATGTGCCGGGGCGATCGCCGCGGTTATCCTCTGCCTCGGAGCGCTCGCGCCCCTGGCGGCCCAGCAAAATATCGCTGGCGGCCGCATCGCCCTTGTGATCGGCAACAGCAAGTACGAAGGCAGCGCCGCGCTCAGAAACCCCGCGAACGACGCCATGGACATTGGCGCTACGCTCACGTCGCTCGGCTTTCAGGCCGAGATCCTGACCGACGCTGACCTCTATACCATGGAGGACGCGATTCTCCGTTTCCGCGACCGCCTTAAGGTCGTACCAGACTCGGTTGGCTTCTTCTATTACGCGGGGCATGGCATTCAGTCAAATGGCGAAAACTACCTCATCCCCCTCGACGCGCGGCTCAATTCTGAATCGATGCTGCGGAACAGGGCTGTACCGCTGCAGTTTGTGCTCGACAGCCTTTCCGAGGCGCGCAACAAGCTGAACATCATCGTGTTGGATGCCTGCAGGGACAATCCTTTCTCGTGGGCACGGTCCTCCTCGAGCCGGGGGCTGGCGGTCGTCGGCCAGCTCCCACCTGCCAGCATCGTGGTGTATTCCACCAGCGCGGGGAAAGTCGCGCAGGATGGCACGGGCCGCAACGGGCTTTTTACCGAAGAACTGCTCAGGCATCTGCCGACACCCGGGCTGGACATCACGGAGGTGCTGCGCAGAACTGGCGAGGGTGTCCAGGCGAAGACAGGCGGTGCGCAAATTCCCGCGATCTATAGTCAATTCTTCGGCTTCTTGAAGCTGGCAGGGGAAGGTGCGGCGCTGGCTGGCGTGCCGGCCTCTATGCAGTCGGGAGCGGGAATGGCGCAGCCCGGGGCCGATGATGTGGACCTCGACTGGCTGCCAGCCTTCTTCGATGAGGCGTCGCCTGCCAGCCAGAGACGCATCGCCAAGGCCGAAGCGCTGGTCTGGGATGGCAAATGGCTCTCGGCTTGGCGCCTCCTCGATGAGGCCGACCCGGACAATCGCGATCCTTATATCCTCGCTCAGAAAATCCGCGTCGCGCTCGATGGCAGCTCGTCCACCGACAATTATCTAGGCTTCACCTTCTACGACACACCGCCTGATATCGATGTCGAACAGGCGCGTGCCAACGGCAGGCTGGAGGAGCCCCATTTCGATTTTGACCCCAGGCGCGCGGTGCAGGCACTGGAAAGACGAAGAGTCGAGATACCGCCGGTTCTGGCGCTCGCGTTGGGAGATTATTATTACAATGTATACAATTACGCCGTTGGTTCGTTCGTGCTGCCGCAGGAAGAAGTGCTCCAGGAAGGGCTTCGGTGGTTCGACATGGCAAATGAATCTTATATTGTGGTCGATACCACAAGCGTGCGGCACTATGCTGAGCTGCTGCTGAACGCGGGCCGGAGCATGGACGCGGTTGCCATTCTACGCGACCAAGTCGAATGGGAGCCCGACGACGCCGCCCTCAGGCAGTTTTACGCGGAAGCGCTGTCCGCGGCGCTGATGATTGACGATGCGCTCAGCCAGTACGATATTCTGATTTCCCAGGCCGGGTCGAATGATGAGGCTCAGGAGTACTACCAAAAAGCCGCCGATCTTGCCTTTCAGAACGGAAAGAAAGGACCGCTCGAGCGCTATCTGTCGGCCATGGAACAGCTCTACCCCGCCGACTCGTTCGCGCTGGTACTACGGCACCGTATCGCCGTGACCACGCAAGACCATACCCGCGCGAAGGCAATTGGCGAGGACCTGCTGCGACGCTTCCCGGTAGCCGAAGATGCCACCACGCTTGAAAATATTCTCGGCAACTGGCTCGGCGAGCCAGGCAAAGCCTCGATCGAGGCAGGGCTTTCGTTCCTCGACAGCGCCATCGCTCGCGCAAAAGGCAAGCCCCGGGATCTGGGATTACTCTATTTCTATCGTGCCCTCTATCGCTATTTCACGGTGGAAAACGAATCCGCGTCTAAGGCGAAAGACGCTACCATCAAGCGCTGTTTCGAGGACCTCGACGCGGCGGAGAAAAACCTGCGCCAGGCAGGTGAGCCAGAGAGCGGGCTTCTGCAATCGATCAGAGATATCAGAGAAAAGTGGACGAAAAACCGCTGATGGCCCTTGAATTCAGCCACGGCATAATTTATCATAATTAATGTTCAATTTTTGAACATAGCAATAATTGGCGCTACACCTTGTGCCGAGCATCGTGGTTGGCCTTTTGCTCATTCAACCCCCGGCGCAAATGCTGTCAGCGCGTTTCGGCCGCGATAGCCTGGCGAGGGGGAATTGGAATCTCGCCCCAACGACCACAAGGGATAGAAATGCGCCTGCGCAATAAGACATCTTGACCGGCAGAAATGGCGGTTGGTAGCGCTGAAAAAGAAAACACGCTTGCTCGACCCAATCAAGGATGTTCTCTGTTGTTGAACACCATCAAAGCCCGTATTTCCTCGCTTTCAAGCGACAAAAAATCAGTCCTTTCCCTTGTGGGCGGCACCACTCTCGCGCAGGCGCTGAGCTTTCTCTTTTCGCCCATCCAGACCAGGCTCTTCAGCCCGGAGGTGTTCGGCGAGCTCGCCGTCTTTACTTCCATCACCGGCATCGTCGGCGTCATCGTCTGCCTGCGGTATGAGCTCGCGATCGTACTGCCCAAAGATGATGATGAAGGCTTTGCGCTGCTCAAGCTTTCGTGGCTGTTCGCCGCGCTGGTGTCGCTTGCTGCCCTGGTGGTGTTCGCGCTGTGGGGCCGGAAGATCTATGCGCGGTTTGGCGCGCTGGGGCTGGCGAGATACTGGTACTATGTGCCCGTGACCCTGCTGCTGACGGGGATCATCCAGGCGGCGAACTATTGGCTGACGCGCAGGCGGCAGTTTACGGTGCTCTCGTACAACAAGGTGCTGCCGGTGCTGGCCGTCAACCTGGTGTCGATTGGGCTGGGCTTTGCGGGACACAGAGCGCTCGGGGCGCGGCTGTTTTCCAACCTGGTGTCGCAGCTGGTGAACCTTGCTGTGCTGGCGCGGGTGCTGGTGCCGGACAGCAGGGTTACGGGAAGAGTCTGTATTCCTAATCTTCTATACTTACTATATAGTATGGAATAGGAGTATGGAACTGGAAGCATCGGAAAAAGTTGCGAACCAGCGGTTAAGCGTGTTGGAGCTTGCTGAACGACTCGGCAACGTAACGGAGGCGTGCCGGAGGCGAGGCATGGACCGCACCTCCTTCTACGAATGGAAGCGGCGATTTCAGACCCATGGACTTGAGGGCCTCAAGGATTTGCCCCCCCCATTCACAAGAATCACCCCCAGGCGGTCAAGCCAGAAGTGGAAGCGCGCATCATCGCGTTGGCACTGGAACACCCCTCCTACGGATGTAATAAGCTCGAGAAGCTTTTATCTCTGGAAGAGCCCTACGTATCCAACGTGACCATTCAGAAAATCTTCATCGAGCATGGTCTTGGTACCCGTTATGATCGATGGCTGGCTTTGGAGCGAAAATCGACGGAAAGTGGCATTGCGCTCACCGCCGAGCAGGTAGCCTACATTGAGAAGCTCAATCCGAGTTTCAAAGAGCGGCATGTGGAGAGTTCCGGTCCCGGTCAATTACTGTCCCAGGATACCTTTTTCGTCGGTACCCTCAAGGGTGTGGGGCGAGTCTATATGCACACCGTCATCGACACGTAT
>JAJUJQ010000040.1 GCA_029265255.1 Spirochaetota bacterium | reverse complement strand
CCCTGTCAGGCCTCGAGCGCACCCTCGACGATTCGGCCAATAGGCGAATCATCCTGCCTGAAGCCTTCCTTGCCGCGGACGAGCTGGTGATCACCATGCGCAAGGTTGTGGAGGGTCAGGCGATCGATGAGCAGGCCATCCACCGCACTGTGGAAACCTATGCCCCTTTTGCCGCGACGGAGCGAGTGCTCATGGCGCTCGGCAAAGGTGGAACGGACCGCCAAAAGGCGCACGAGCGGCTGCGCGACCTGGCGATGCTCGCCTGGACCGCGGTCCGTGATGGAAAGCCCAATCCCCTCAAGTCATTGGTGCAATCCGACGAATTTTTTGCTTCGAGACTATCTTCCGATGCTATCGAAACGCTCTTTGATGTCGATACTTATATAGGAGCGGCCGAAAGGCGGGCACGAGCGACTGCGGCACGATGCCTCAAGCTCGCCTTAGATGAACTTTGAATTGAGCGATATATTTTTTAAGTGTTGATATTTATAGCAAGGAGTGGACATGTTAGATTTTATCGTCAAAGGAGGACTCGTCCTCTGGATCATCATGGCGCTCTCGGTGGTTGCGCTTGCGATTATCATCGAGCGCCTGCTGTATTTCCGACGCATTTCGATCGACGAGGAGAAACTTTTCCTCCGCATCAAGACGAGTCTAATGGAAGGCCATTACTCCGAGGCATTGGCAATATGCGATCAGAATGTGTCGCCATTTTCGACCCTGCTCAAAGTGGGCATAGAAAACAGGAATCTGCCCGAATACCTGCAGCGTGAGCTCCTCAAGGACGCCGCGTCGCTGGAGGCGGTGAATCTCGAGCGGGGGCTTACAGCCCTCGGTACGATCTCCAATGTTTCAACGCTGCTCGGTCTTCTCGGAACCGTCACCGGCACTATGAAGGCATTCGGCGTGCTCGGCAAGTTCGGCGCAGTGAGCGATCCTGCTGCACTGGCAAATGGTGTGTCGGAGGCTCTGATCACCACCGTCGGCGGCCTCGTCGTCGCAATTCCGATTATCCTTGTCTACAATTACTTTTCCTCGAAGGTGAACTTCATCCTGACCCGCCTCGAAACGCAGGTGAACAGCCTCGTGAATCTCATCGGGAGTTACAATGAAAAAGAGGCTGGCAAGGTTGAAACCAAAGCCTCAAAGGAGGCATGATGGACCGCACCCGGAAGGTTTCCCCGAAGATCAACTTCGACCTGACGCCCCTGATCGACATTATCCTTCAGCTGGTGATCTTCTTTATGATCACCACGACGTTCAAGACTTCGCCCGGCATCATCCTGCAGTTGCCTGCTTCCCAGACGGCCCAGTCCATCGCCACTCCGGAGCTGAGGGTGGTCGTCGTGTCACAGAACGAGATATACGTCGATAAGACAAAGACTGACCTTGCCGGCCTCGAGCCGATTTTGCGCAAGCGCGTGAGCGGTTCCGACGCCAAGCAGATTCGAGCAGTGCTCGAGGGGCGCGCAGGCGCTGAATATCAGCTGATCATATCCGTACTCGACGCGCTGCGGCTGAACGGCGTCGAGAATGTCGGCCTCATCACGCGAAAAGACAAGGTGGTGCGATGACCGGGAGCCTCACCTACGCCGAGCGGGAACAGCGAAAACGGACCATGCTCGCGTATACCCTTGCGCTCGGAACATACGGCCTGCTTTTCGGCGCCGCCTACCTGTTCGACCTCTTCCATCCCGAGAGCTTGGATTTCAGCAACAAAACCCTGATCGTCAACATTCAAGGGCCGGTTGCCAACGATGTGGGCAGAGGTTCTCCGGTGGAAATGAAGGCGCCTGAAGTGGTCGCAGAAAAACCAGCTCCGCCGCCTCAGCCTGCGCCCACACAGAAGACACAGAGAGCAGGGAAGTCGGCGTCTCCAGGACCATCCGTCGCGCCTTCCACGCAACCCGCCCCGTCCTCCGTTGCGTCTGTGCCGGCGCCAGAACAGGTGGCGCCCACCGCGCAGACCTCTCCCTCTGCGCCACAGGAGCCTGCCACTCCGTGGACCCCCGGCGAACGGGGGCCAGGGTCTCGCGTGAGCTCGAGCGAATCCTCGGTTTTGTCCCCGGGGGAGGGACAAGTGCCCTGGGGCACGGGCGAGGCCGTGCGCATCACGAAGGCCGAAAAAGGGAACACCGTGGAAACGACGCTCGGTGGCTCGTCCGAAACGGTCGGACAGAGCCTCTATGTGCCGATCTATTTGAGCATGCCTCTGCCGTCCATTGTCTCCGCAGAACTCTTCAACGCCATCCCCGATGAGGTGATTCCACCGAACACCTTGGTATACTCTGCCGAATCCCGCAAACGGGCTTTTCTCAACTATTATACCAAAAGCGGCAACGCGTACCGCCTCACGAATCCCGTTCCTCTCGAAGTCCGGGAAAAACTCTGGGAGATGCTCGAAGATGCGGGCTACAAGGTGGAGCAGGCAGACTACAAGGCCGGTCGCACGCTGAATCCCGTGGTGATAGGATTTTCGGTCACCAAGGACCGACAGCTGCGAGGCGTGGAGCTGCTGCAGTCCTCCGGGGACCCCGACATCGACGCAGCCGTGCTCTATGGCTTTAAGCGGGCCTCCTTCTGGAACAAGACCGGAGAGACCATTCAAGGGCGCTTTGTATATCGTTTCTGAGCTTTGTAGGCCGGGCTTTTGCAGGCCGCCGCATGTGCATCTACGATTTGTCTTTCTTCTTGTCGGTCTCTTCCTGAAGCTTTTTGAAGTACGCCGTATCCAGTCCTGCCGCAAAGAATACATCGACTACATCGGGCGCGAACTGTGTGCCGCGCATCCTGTGGATTTCCTGGACAACCTCGTCGAAGCTGAGCGCAGTACGGTAGGCACGCGAGGTGGCCATCGCATCGAAAGTATCCGCGAGCGCGATGATTCTCGCCAGATGATCGATCCTCTCGCCTTCAACGCCGTCAGGATAGCCCTTGCCATCCCATCGCTCGTGGTGGTGCCGGACCGCGGCCGCCGCCCTCTTGAAGAATTCTACGGTTGAAAGAATTTGCGCGCCGATGATGGGGTGCATGCGGATGATGTGGCGTTCTTTCTCGTCGAGAGGTCCTTCCTTGTTGAGGATGCTGTCGGGAATACCGATTTTCCCAATATCGTGGAGGAGTGCGGCGTATTCAAGCTGTTCAATCTCCTCGTCGGAGAGGCGCATGGTTTTCCCGATGAGGGAGCTCAGCCAGCGGACGCGTTCGTAGTGGCCCTGGGTATAGCGGTCTTTGGCCTCGATGGTTTCAGCGAGGGCGTAGGCGGTCTGCAAGTTTATTTTCTTCAGTTTTTTATATACATCGCCAAGTTCCTGATAGCTCGATTCCACCTGTTTTTCGAGCTCGAGGCGGCGCTGTGCCATTTTTCGTTCTTCTTCTGCCTTCATCTCCATGATGTCACGGTAGGAGAAGGCTTTTTCAAGGGCTTCTCGTATCTTTTCGAGAGAACTCGGCTTGACCAGGTAATCGAAGGCGCCGGCTTTCATGGCGGCGAGGCCGGTCTCAAGATCGCCGAAGGCCGTGAGCATTATGACAGGCACGGTGGGAAGAAGGGCCCGTATCTTGGGCAGCGCCACCAGCCCCGACATGACCGGCATGCGAATGTCGAGCAAGATAGCGTCGGGAGCGACGTCGCCGCTCTCGAGGAGGTCGATCGCCTCGAGGCCGTTTTTTGCAATCGCACACTCGAGGCCTATCTTCTGCATACTTAAGGAAAGCACTTTTTGCATCGATGCATCATCTTCGACCACAAGCACAGTTCGTTTTTGATCAGTATCCATCCAATTTCCAGCCACACAGGTCATCGGTGCTGTTTCTTGAAGCGAGGCACAAGAAAAGGCACCTTCTTTGCATATTCGCGGTAGTCCACAAACTGCGTGGGAAAAGTATACTGATCTTGTAATAAAATGAGAAGTAGATTCAGGGCATTCGCAGTCGAAAACCCGATCAAAACGAGAGAATTGTTGGACCAAAGGCCAAACCCCACCGAAAAGAGCAAGAAACACCAGAATCCCGGATGCCTGCACCAAGCGTAACTCCCGTGCGCATAGACGTGGCCTGCCGCCACCTTATATCTTTTTACGCCGAGCGGAATTTCCAAAAATACAGTCCACACCAACATCCCTCCGCCTGCGATGGCCAGTCCCAAGCAGACCATGCGCACACCTTTCGACACCTGCATGGTCTGTTCGCTTCCGAGAAGCGCGCACAGCATCCCAAGGGCTATGAGCGTGTACCCAGGAACCTGGAGGGCCGCGAGCACTGGTCTTCTGCCGCGCGCGGACGACAGCTCTGCGAGCACAAGGAGTATAAAACCGAAGAAAATAGAGATAATGGATACCATTCCACGTACTACTATGCTATAGTATTCATTAATTTTCCATATACATCACGTATTGGACGGGAGCACCTCGATGATATTGGATGTTTCGTCGCTCATCCCCGCGTTGTCGTTTTGCATCTATATACCCTTTATCATTTTTGGCCTGGCCAACAAGAAGGAACGCGTCAACCTCTCCTTTCTCCAATATATGGGGCTCATGGCGCTTTGGAGCTTCGGCTCCTTTATGATGCACGCCAACACGGGTCTTTTTACCCCGCTCGTATGGAACAGGGTGATGCTCGTGGGCCTGCTCAGTAGCCCGATTACGGTTTTTGCGACGCTCATCCATTTTGCCAGAACAGAGAAGAACCGATACAGGTATTTTTTGTATCTGGGATATGGAATCGACATTCTGCTTCTCTATCTCAACCTGTCTGGTTCAATCGTCACGTATGCTGGCTTCGAAGGAAATGAATTTCGTTATACGCTTGGCCCAGGCTCGCTCATCGCGTATTCGCTCTCGTACTTTTATCTTTTTCTCGCAATACTCTTTGTGCTGCGTGAGCTGCGGAACAGTAAGGACAAATTTTTGAAACGCTCTCTGCGGCTTGTCGTTGCAGGAGTCATCGTCATGTTGCTGGGGATCGCCAGCAACCTCTATACCCCGCTCGGCAGGTATCCCGTCGATCTGTTTGCCGCCACGATAAATGCGGTGATCGTTTTCTTCAGTGTCTATAAATATAGGCTCGTCCATTATTCGGCCATCGTGCTCAATATCTTTCTTACGATCCTGGTCGCCTTCGCTTCTGGCATTATCTACATGTTTTTCTTTATTCCGGTTTTTGGGCTCGACCGGATGATACCCTTCTCCGAGCTGATTCTGTTGGCGCTCTGTCTGGGAATAGTGTCTTCACTCTTTTTGTCGCCGCTGCGCACCGCCACCCAGGCCTTGCTCGAAAGAATATACGGTGGAAAAAGTTTTTTGTATTATCAAGAATTGCGTAAATTTTCCGCCGACCTCACCTCCATCGTAAGCCTCGAAGATCTTGCAAAACTGACGGTCGACAATGTCTATTCGACATTTAAGCTCGACTGGGCTTTTGTGCTTATAAATGATTATAATGCAAGGAATTTTAGAATAATTGCGTCTAAGGGGCTCGCCTTCGCAGAAGATGCGGAATCAGGATCGAAAGATTATGTCATTGTCCCGAGGACGGATCAGTTCATTCAATCGTACCAAATGCGCACCATTCAGCATGCTCCTCAGCAGAGCATCTCGATCAGACTCACCAAGGGCGATGCGCATGAGACAGTGTCCGCAAGCCTTGTGCTCCCTTTGAAATTCAAGGAGAGACTGAATGGGTTTATCGTGCTGGGCCCGCGGATCGAGAAAGACTATTACAATCAGTACGACCTCGAGATACTGCAGTTCCTCACGGACCAGGCCTCCGTCGCCGTGGAGAACGCGATCAGTTTCGAACGCCTGCGTCAACAGCAAAGGCGTCTTCAGGAGACGAACGAGGAGCTTACGCTGAGCCGAAACAAGCTCGAAGCCTTTTTCGACGGCATCGCCACGCCGATTTCGATTCAGGACATCAATTACAACATTGTCACGGCGAACTACGCGGCGCAGCGATATTTCGAAAAATCGCAGGAAGAGCTGATCGGCTCGAAGTGTTATAAGGCATATTTCAACCGCGACCGGCCCTGTGTCGAGTGTCTTGCCCAAGACTGCCTCCACACGAAGCTGCCCTTCAGTTCGGAGAAGCAGGACGACCGCACGCAGCTCACCTTTGCGCTCAATTTTTACTCGATCCCCGCGCCGCAAGGCTCTATGGGTTCCTTTATAGAGTTTTTCCAGGACGTCACGAAACAGAAGAGCCTGCAGGAAGAGCTCATTCAGTCGGAGAAACTGGCAGGGATCGGGACGCTGGTGTCGGGAATAGCCCACGAAATCAACAACCCGCTCGGGGGAATCCTGGGCACCGCTGACCTCATGCTTCCTGAAACGGCGGAAGGCAGCCCCTTGCGCGAATACACGCAGGATATTATCCGCTATGCCCAGAGCGCGGCGGACGTGATCAAGGACCTCATGGTCTATTCGAGGAAGACCAGGACCAGCGTGGAGATGCTCAACATCGTCACCATCCTTGAGAATTCTCTGAAGATGGCCAT
>JAJUJQ010000037.1 GCA_029265255.1 Spirochaetota bacterium | reverse complement strand
TGAGCGCCGCCGCCGAGCGCGGTGAAGATTTCATCTACGTCTGCTACGACAACGAAGCCTACATGAACACCGGCGTGCAGCGGAGCTCCTCGACGCCCTGGGGCGCCAGGACGATGACGACGCCGGGCGACAAGTGGAAGCGGACCGACAAGAAGAATATCGTCGAGATTATGGCGGCCCACAGAATTCCCTATGCGGCGACCGCGAGTATCGCCTACCCGGAAGACCTCGAGCGGAAGTTGAGGAAGGCCGTCTTCATGCGGAGCGGTCTGCGCTTCATCCACCTCTATGCTTCGTGCCCTACGGGTTGGGGCTTTGCGCCGGAGCACTCTGTCGGGGTGGCGCGCCTGGCCGTTCAGACGAAGGCCTTTCCTCTCTATGAGGTCGAAGACGGCACCACGTACACCATCAACGAAGCGGGGGATAAGCCGGTGCGGGAATACCTTCGCACACAGAGCCGCTTCCGCCATCTTTCGGACGAAGATATCGCGCAGATTCAGGAGCATGTCGAGTGGGAGTGGAAGAGACTTGTCCGCAAGGCCGAGGAAGTCTGATTTGAGGTGCATTTCGAGCCGCGCCATCTTCTTTGTAAACCGGTTTGAAAGGAACGCATTGGAAAAAGCCTCAAAAAAAACTTGACAGAATTAAAAAATGGCCTTATCGTAGAATCGTCAAAACGTTTTGACGATTCTACGGAGGCAGACAATGAAACAGAGAAAGACAGCATCCCTGCTGGTGTTCCTTCTTGTGGTGGCGGCTCTGAGTACCCTCTGGGCACAGCCCAAGACGACGCTGACCGTGCTGTGGTTCAACGACGCGAATGAATCCGACGTGTTCATGGCGACGATGGCCGATTATCAGAAGAGCCACCCAAACATCGCCATCGACATGCAGGTCATTCCCTTCAAGGACTACGAGAACAAGCTCAGGATGATGATCGCGGGCGGGAATCCCCCGGACGTCGCCAGGCTCGCGAGCGCCCATGTGCCGCTCTTCGTGAATAGCCTCGAACCGCTTTCCGGAAAGCCAGTCTTCGATGAGCTCGCCAAGGGATACTTCGCTTCTTCTTTGGCCCTCGGGCGAGACGAGAATGGCCGGCTCATGGCGATGCCCACGGAGGCCACCGCCAACGGCATGATCGTGAACAAGACCTATTTCAAGAACGCAGGCATCGATGTGGAGAAGCTCTCGCAGACATGGACATGGGATCAGTGGGTGGACGCGATGAAAAAAGTGCTCAAGGCGAATCCGAAGGCTAAGTACGGCATCACGGTTGACTTCTCGACGCACCGCTTCTCGACCTTCCTCTATGAGGCAGGGGGGCGTTTCCTCTCCAATAACGGCACATCGATGAACTTCAACACTCCCGAAACTTTGGATGCGCTCAAGTTCTTCAAGATGCTGCACGATGAAGGCCTTGCCCCCAAATCGGTCTGGATGGGCTCCGAGAATCCTCAGGAGCTCTTCCAGTCGGGCCTCGTGGCCTGCCATGTCGGCGGTTCGTGGCTCATCAACGCCTACAACAAGAACATCAAAGATTTCGAGTGGTGTGCGGTGCGCATGCCGAGCCGCAAGATCAACTCCTCTGTGCCGGGTGGCAAGTTCGTCGGCACCTTCAAGAATTCGCCCAACAAGAAAGATGCCCTCGATCTCATTGCGGTCTTCTCCGATAAGGCGCACAACGAGCAGTACTGCAGGGACACCTTCAACTTGTCGGCGCGCAAAGATGCCACCATAGCCTACGCGGCACGATCGAAGGATTTCGCTGTGTTCACCCAGGACCTCAACCTTACCCCGGCCTATACGGCGGAGGACTGGAAGAGCGATGTGGTGGCCAAACTCAACGCCTATGCCCGCGAGCAGATCGTGGAAGGACTCCTCGGAAAACAGACGATGGAGCAGACCGCGGCCAACATCCAGGCTAAGGGCAATTCGTACTTCTGATAACGACGACTATTGGCAACGACTATGAAGCCCAGGAAGCGATCTCACGGCACCTTTGAGCAGACGCTCGTTCCCATGCTGTTTCTTGCGCCGAATCTGCTCATTTTTGGCATATTCATCATTCTGCCCGCGATCCTGGGCCTCCGCATGTCGCTCTTCGACTGGAGCTTCCTCGAAGGCTCGACCTTTGTGGGGCTCAAAAACTTCAGGAACATACTCCACGATTCCATGTTTTGGCTGACGCTTAAGAACACCCTCGTCTATGTCGCTGCGGTCGTGCCGCTCCTGGCGACGTTCGCGCTTGCGCTCGCCCTTCCTCTTGCCGACGAAGGGAAGGGGATGGGCGTATTCCGCGCAATGTACTATGTCCCGACCATGCTCAGCATGATCATCGTGGGCATCGCCTGGAGATGGCTTTTGGGGTATGACCTAGGAATCATCAATTATGTGCTGCGGTTGGCGGGGGGAAAACCCCTGCCCTGGCTCACTGACGGCACCATGGCGAACATAAGCCTCATCTTCGTCACGGTGTGGACCAGGGTGGGCTATTTTATGATGATGTTCGTCGGCGGCCTGCAGGCCATCCCAAAGACCTATTACGAAGCGGCAGAGATCGACGGTGCAGGCCGCTTTACTGTGTTTCGACGCATCACACTTCCTCTCCTCAGGCCTATTCTCCTCGTCGTCATCGTGCTGGCCACGATCGAGGCGTTCAAGGCCTACGAGCTCATATTCGTGATGACCCAGGGAGGCCCGGGCACGTCCACTAAGTTCATCGTCCAGTACATCTACCAGGCGGCGTTCGAGGAGGACAGGATGGGCTACGGCGCTGCGATGTCCGTGATTCTCCTAGCCATCATAGGGCTGTTCACTGCGCTTCAGTTCGCGGCGCAGAGGGAGGAGTACACCAATGAATAGAATACTCAAGTATATCCTCCTCATCCTCGTCTCTTTTATATTTCTTTTTCCCCTCCTGTGGGTGGTGATCTCTTCATTGAAGCCACAGTCCGAACTCTTCACGTACCCACTGACGATCTTGCCGCGTTCTCCGACGCTCGACAACTACGTGAAGGCATTCGCCAGCGGCGACTTTATCACCTACTACAAGAATTCGATCTTCGTGTCGGTGGTCGCGACGTTGCTCACGATCTCTATAAATGTTATGGCAGGGTACGCTCTCTCCAAATTTTGGTTCAGGGGCCGCGACCTCATCTTCTCTATCATGGTGGGCACGCTGATGATCCCTCTCCAGGCGATCATGGTCCCAATTTTTATCCTTTTGAAAGAGCTCGGCATGCTCAACACGCTGTGGGGCATCATTATTCCTCCGGCGGCCACGCCTACCGGCGTGTTTCTGGCGCGGCAGTACATCCAGACGATTCCTAATTCCTTCATCGAGGCGGCGAGAATCGACGGCGCGGGCGAGTTCCGCATTTTCACGAAGATTATTGTGCCGCTCGCGAAGCCCATCATCGCGACGATCGCGATCTTTTCGTTCATGTGGCGGTGGAACGATTTTCTCTGGCCCTTCATCGTCATTTCGGTCAAGAAAAAGATGACCCTGCAGCTGGCGCTGGCCAACTTTGTAGGGCAGTTCCAGATAAACTGGGCGAATCTCCTCGCGATGACCGTCGTGACGATGATACCGATGATCGTCGTATTCTTAGCGCTGCAGAAATATTTCGTAAAAGGACTGACCGCAGGCGGAGTGAAGGCGTAATCATGCTGCATGTACTAAAAAATCTCGACAAATTCCACATAGAAGGTGGCCGAGCGGCCCTTTTCGGAGAAAACGGCAGGCTTGAAGTCTCGATCCAGGCTCCCCGCGTCCTGTCCGTTTTTTATATCTTCGACGAATCGATTGTGCCGCCCACGGC
Organism: Spirochaetota bacterium; assembly: GCA_029265255.1. The sequence continues at coordinate 3,833 of JAJUJQ010000037.1, read as the reverse complement.
GAATGTGCCCTACCCTGGGCTCGTCGTGGACACACCCGGCGGCGCCGGCCTTGTCTGGGACTCGTTCGCCGAAAGGGAGACCGAATATGAGCTTCGCCACGGAGGCACGAAGGTTCTGATCCACAAGGAGACTGCCCTGCTGTCCGTGTACGAAGACGAGGTGCTCGTCCACGGCGGCGAGATAGGCCACAGGGACCTCGTGGTTCCCCAGTATCCACTCAGGGTTCAAGAGGGGGCCGTGCCAGGCTCGGTGCGGGGCAAGTTCAACTTCCGCCTCGAGGACGGCGACGCCTTCTTCGGCCTCGGAGAAAAGACGGGAAATTTGAACAAGCGCAACCGTCTGTTCAAACTGTTCAACAGGGACGCCCTCGGCTATGACGCGGCATCGAGCGATCCTCTCTACAAATCGGTGCCCTTCTTTATGAAGGTCAACAGGGAGCGCGGCGCCCTGTGCGGACTCTACTTCCCCAACCTGCAGGTGGAGGAAGTGAACTTCGGCGTCGAGAGCATGTTCTACTATGATGTCGTGCTTGCGGGGGGCCCTTTTGGCTACTATGTCATGACAGGGCACCACTACCGCGACATCATCTCGGCCTACTGTAGGCTCTCAGGCATGCCTGCACTTCCTCCCCTTTTCTCTTTCGGTTACCTCACCTCCAGCATGGGATACACCGAGCCTGACAACGCACAGGAGAGAATACTCGAATTCTTCGAGCGCGTAGAAAAAGAGGGCATCCCCTGCGAAGGCATGTATTTTTCTTCAGGGTATGTCAAAGCGGACAACGGCGAGCGCTACACCTTTGTCTGGAACAGGAAAAAATTTCCTAATCCTGGGCAGTTCATCCGCGCCCTCCGCGCCAGGGGATACCGCATCTGCTGTAACGTAAAGCCGGGGATTCTGTCGAGCCACCCTTGGTACAGGCGCCTTGCGGCTGCGGGCGCATTCATCCCGGATGCCGATGGCGCTCCGCTCAAGAGCTATTACTGGGGGGGCAGCGCCTCGTTCATCGATTTTTCTCGAAAAGAAGGTTTCGACTGGTGGGTTACAGCACTGACCGAGCACATCCTCGACAAGGGTGTCTCGGGAGTCTGGAACGACAACAACGAGTTCGAGATCGAGGACGAGTCCCTCCCCATCCAGGCATGCAAGAAGTTTTTGCCAGTAAAAATGGCACAGGCCTCGTTCGAGGCGATGCGCAAGGCCAATCCCGGCAAGCGACCCTGGCTCATAAGTCGCTCAGGCTATGCGGGCCTCCAGCGCTACGCGCGCACGTGGACTGGCGACAATGTCTCCAGCTATGCATGTTTCCGCTTCAACATCGTCATGGGCATGAACCTGGGTCTGAGCGGCATGCCGATGTACGGGCACGATCTAGGAGGCTTCGTGGGGCCTGCCCCAGACGAGGAGCTCTTGCTCCGCTGGTGCCAGAGCGCGGTGTTCCAGCCGCGCTTCGTAATGCACTCGTGGAAGCCTGACGGGAGCATCACGGAGCCATGGATATTCCCGCACTGGCTGGATGCGATCCGTCGTTTCATCCGGGAGCGCTATCGGTTTCTCCCCTATATCTACGACCTGGCGATCCGCGCCTCGGAGACCGGAATTCCAATGGAGAGCCCGGTGGCGCTCGAATTTCCGGACGATCATTCGCTTTCCTACGAGTGCCTCGACAGAATGGCCGGAGATGCCATCCTTGTCCCAGGCCCGCCTGAGCGAGGAATGACCAGGGCGGAGCTCCAGTTCCCCTCGGGAGCGGACTGGTTCGACCCGAGCACCGGCATACTGCACCGCGGGGGCACCCACCTCGAATTCGACTATCCTCTCGATTCGCTGCGATATTTTTTCCGCTGCGGCACGGTGATCCCTACATCGCTGAAGGTAGGCTCAGTGGGGAAGACGGCGCTGGATGAGTATGAATTCCTCGTCGTGCCTCCCGCTGGCGCCGGCAATGTCGCCTCGCGTCCCATTGTCTGCATCCACAGCGAGGACGACGGCGAGAGCGATTTTGTTCCTGGCAGCTACTGGCGCTGGCGCATGGCCTTCGAAACGACGCCCAGCGGCGATGCCGTGCTCGACATCGTGCGCACACAGTCGGCCATCGACGCCGACTACCGAAAGTACTGGCGCTTTACTGTCCCCGAAGGCTTTCTCATCCTCGATGATGAGGGGAACACAGGCGGCCGGAGCGTCGAGTTTCGCTTCCAGTGCGCGCCAGAACATCTCCGCCTTGTGCTGAGAGGAGCGTATCGCACAAGGCGGGCCTGATGTAGTATGGTAAGAACATGGTCACCATCCGCGATGTCGCCGTTGCCGCGGGCGTATCGGTGTCGACCGTCAGCCACGCCCTCAGCGGCAAACGCCCCATAAGCCAGGCCACGAAGGACAAGATATACGATGCCATCGAGCGGCTCGGCTATGAGCCGAACCCCGCCGCGCGGGCGCTCCGCACGACGACCTCAGGCGTCATCGGCTTTTTTGCCTTCGATATCACCGAAGTGTTCGCCTCAAGGATCATTCATGGCGCAGAAAAAGTCGCGCGCGAAAGAAACAGTTATTTGCTCTTTACGAGCGGCGTGGAATTCGACAACGACATATCGAGCGCTATCGATTTTTTGCGCAAGCGCCGGGTGGATGGCATTATCGCTGCCTACGGCGTGCGCCAGGCGATCAGCTCAGAGATGCGCGCCGTCTTCGATTTACCCGCAGTCACCGTCAACACCTTCATCCACGATTCGCTGCCTTCCGTCCAGCCCGACGATGTTGCGGGAGGAAAAGAGGCCGCGCTCCACCTCGTATCCAGGGGTGCCCGCCACCCGGCGGTGATCGCGGGGCCGGAAAGACGCCTTGCGAGTATCGAACGGCTCGCAGGCTTCATCAGTGCCCTCGAAGAATGCGGCGTCGACTTTGAACCAGCGGAGAGGGTGATCCATGGCGACTTCAGCGCCGAATCAGGAGCCCGCTGCCTCGATGCACTCCTTGAGCGCTGTCCCGACATCGATGCGGTCTTCTGTGCAAACGACTACATGGCCGCAGGTGCTATCAACCGAGCCCTTGCGCATGGGCTGGCGATCCCCGGCGACCTCAAGGTCGTCGGCTACGACGACAGAGAGTTCGCTTCCTTCTGGCCCATCCCCATCACTACCTTTGCCCTGCCCCTCGAGCGCATGGGAGAAGTGAGCGCCGCCATGCTCTTCGAATGCATCGAAGGCCGAAAGCCAGATCCCATGCGGGTCCTCTTACCCTCGAGCCTCATCGTGCGACAGTCGTCGTAAGAGATGGTACACAATCTGTTGTATATATGAAAATTTTCCACACAATATATTGACAGCCCCGTGGTTCTCGCCTAGGATAGAATCCTGCATGCCAAGAATCGCTCCGTGGTAGTGGAGTGGGGCATGCAGCGTGAAGCGGCAGGAAGCCAGGGAAGAGGAGTGCGATTCTCCCGCTGCCCCGCAGCCGTGTCGGGAGCGAAAGCCCAACAAAAAGCCACTGTCTCGCCAGAGGGTGAGATGGGAAGGCGGGCGAGTAGAGCGCCCGGAGCCGGAAGACCTATCCTGTCGGATGTGTCGGTTCATTTCCCGAGGGAGGAAGAGATACCATGTTTCAGTCGATCATCAAACGCAATGGCGTCGAGGTCAGCTTCGATGCGGAGAAGATCACCAGAGCGATCATGAAGGCGGGTGCCGCCACGGGCGAGTTCGATGCGCCGATCGCAAAGCGCCTCGCGCTCCGCGCCCTGACGCTGGCCCAGCAGGCGCTCGGCGAAAAGACTCCCACCGTGGAGGAAATTCAGGATATCGTGGAGGAAGTGCTCCTCACCTCGCCGTACCGGAAG
>JAJUJQ010000034.1 GCA_029265255.1 Spirochaetota bacterium | reverse complement strand
TTCGATGAAGCTCTCGATCGCTGCACTTTTCGCCCTGGCAAGGGAGCGCGGCACATGTTTGCGTCGGCCAAAGAGCTCATGTTCGGCGAGCACTCTCAATTTCAAGGCTGGAAGACTGAAGCCCGAGGAAAGGGGCCCCTGCGCGATGGTGACGGAGTCGTCTTGGATGAGCGACGCTATTCGCTCGGCCTGAGATGCGCTCGAAGCGACGATCCACGTATGATACTGCTCTCTCTTGAAGCCAGCCAATTCTTCCTTGAACAGCCGAATATTTCCAAAGTACGAGCGGGGCGGCTCAGCCCCGAGCGAAATCCTTTCGGTCGAGGCGTCGATACCCTTGAGCGCATAACAGAAGATTGCGGCCGACACCGAGCTCAGCAGCTCCGAAATATTGAAGACAATCTTGTGGGGTGGGGGCACGAGCGCTTCGCGGAGCGCAAGTCGATACATGGAAGCGTACTCTTTGCGGATTGTCTCAGACAGGGCATCGATGCGCTCCCGGGCGACGACGACACACAGGGTATCGGAGTCGGCATAATCGATCAGGCTGGAGGACGTTCCGAAAGCGAGCGGAAACCAGAATTCTTCACCCTCCATTTCCCTCCCCGAACTCAAGGCATCGATCACCTGCCCTATGTGAGATTCCGTCTGTACGAATTCACGCGAATGCTGCCGCAAGTGGGCGACGGCATCCGGACCCCATATGACTTCTTTCAATGGCCGAATGTGGATCTGTTCTGTTTTCTCCTTTCCGGACTGTGTCTCAGGGTCAAAGCAGACCATTCGTTCAATGCGGTCAAAATCGAAGTGGATGCGAACCGCGAGCGCATTGCCCGGCACATAGACGTCGAGCACCTCGCCGCGGACTGCGTATTCGCCGGGCAGGCTGACAGTGGGGACGCGGAGGTATCCCAGCTCTGCGAGTCGATTAGAAATGATGTCCGGCTCAAAGAGCGCCCCGACTTTGAGAAGAAGGGTGTGCGCACGAATGTACTCCGGGGGAGGCACAGGAATCGCTAACGTCCGCGCCGAGATCACGGCGATTTCGAAATCGCCGTCGGCCAGTCTCCCAAGTGCGGAGGCCCTCTCGGAGAAGATTCGAGATCGAGGGGGGACAGCCTTGTAAGGGGCCCCCGGCCATGAAGGGAAATTGAGAATATTGGCCCCTGTCAAGGCGAGATCGTGACCGAATTCCTCGGTCTCCTGATCCGAGGGAAGGATGATGATACATTTCTTGCCCGTGCGGTGGACAAAGGGAACTAGACTGAAGGCAAGAAGGGGGTTCTCAGAGTTCTGTATATGAACAGGACGAGTGCCACCTTGCACTTGTTCCTCTATCGTCCATAGGGCAGGATTGCCAGATATTTTTTCGAATAACGCTTGCAGAGTATCGGGTTTCATCGTATGCTGTCCCACTGAAAGTGTTTTTTAGTATACCCTTTATTCACCCTGGATTTCTATGGGAGCCTAAGATCGGAAGACCATGCGTGTACTACTTTTGATTGAAGAGAATTCCATCGCGAACGCCCTCCTCAAGGCGTTGGACGAGGCCGATGTCAGTGTCTTCCGCTCTCGTGATCCGATGCGCATGGTGGATTGCATCGCAGATCTTGCACCTGACATCCTCGTCGTCAGACAGAAAGACTTTCCCCTGCATGCGCAGCTGTTCGCGGCGATGGTTCGATTCTACAAACCTCTCCAGCGCTGTAAGGTGATCATCGTAGGAGAAGGGGAGCCATCTTTTCCTGGCTGCTCTTTCATTGGGGAAGCCTCGCTTTCGGAAAAATCTTCCGCTATTTGCTCGACGCTTCTCGGCCCCAACTATGCCGGTCCTCACAGAGGCAGCAGGCTTGTTGCCCGCGCCCAGCGCATGATGAAAGAATGAATCCTTTTTAAGAATTTATAAAACACACACAATAATAACCCACACTCTCGGCGCCGTCATTGTCAGAAAAATCCAATTTTTTATCTGCAAAATCTTCCGAAAGCGGGCATATACTCGATATGAGGAGGCACCACAATGAAACGAGGTATAAAGACATTCGCCGTTTTCTCGGCTGTGCTCATGATGATGTCCACGATCGTGTGCCTCGCTGTCGCCCAAGAATCGCAAGCAAGCCACTTCTCTTCTCCGCACATCGAGTGGAAAAGCATCATCTTTGGCCAGTCCGTCACGAAAGCCGACAACAGCGTCGTGGTAGGACAAGAGGGTGACATCGTCATCTCATCGCTCAATGGAAAAGGAAAGGTGACAGGTTCTCATGACGGAATTGCCTTTTATTATTTCGAGCTCGATCCAGCGGCTTTCAATTTCTTCCTTTCGGCGGACATAGAAGTCCTCACGTACGCAAACGACAACGATCCTGCCAAACCAAAGCCCAACAATCAGGAGGCCTTCGGCATCATGGCGAGGGATGCCATTGGGGTGGACGGCGACAGCGCCGTCTTCGCTTCGAACATGGTGTACGTCGGAGGCTATCGGGGACAGCTCCAGGCCGTGATGCGGGAAAATGTGGAAGAAAAAAGCGGATATGGTGCAAAAATGAACGCAGAAGTCCTCTCCTCGGCCTTTCCGTCTAAGGGTACGCGTTTCAGACTCAGCCTTCGGAAAACCAACTCGGGATACACGTGCGCCATCGAGGGCCCACAAGGAAAGGAGACGACTTTCTACCGCCCGGGGCTCCTTCAAGTTCAGGATAAAACCAGGCTCTATGCGGGATTTTTCGCGGCACGGAACGCATCCATCAAAGTCTCGGACATAGACCTCTCCTTCAGCGATCCGAGGACCGATCCACCCGCCATTGCCGAACCACCTAAGCCCATCGTGCCGGCACTGAGCGTTCTTTCTCCGACAGAGACTGGCAATACGATCTATCGCCTCATTCTTACGGCGAACACCGAGGGCAGCCTCAGCATATTCCGCAAGGGTGAACTCCTCGCCGCAGACATCCCCCTCGCCGCCAGCAAAGAGTTTGTACAGGAACTCTGGCTCGCTTATGGGGAGAACACGATCGATCTCGTGTTTTCCCCATGGTCCAAAGAAGGGCAAGCCATCTCCTCCGCTCCACTGAAAAGGCAGCTGAAGATCACGCTTAGGCCCATCGATGCGCCTGATGGCATAATTCGTGTCACCTCTTCTGGAAAGCCCAGCGGCGATGGAACTGAGGCTAATCCGCTCGACCTCCAGACCGCCGTGAGCTTCGCGAGGCCAGGACAAACCATTCTTCTTAAGGAAGGAACCTACCGTTTTGCTTCTGCCCTCATCATTGCTCGAGGAAATGACGGCAAAGAGGGCAACCCCATACGACTCTCCGGTCCTGGCGCAGACAAAGCTATCCTTTCGTTTGAGGAATCCGCGCCCGGCGTCCAACTCTTGGCCGATTGGTGGATACTGTCGGGCTTCTCGGTGACGCGCTCAACTTCGACAGGCATCCGGATCGCAGGAAATCACAATGTCGTCGAAGGCTGCACTGCCATCAAAAACCTCAACACCGGCATCCAGGTGAGTGGCAGCTCGATGGATCCTGCAGCGCGATGGCCCTCCTACAATCTCATACGTGCCTGCGTCGCCCGCGGCAACCGCGATCTCGCTGAATCCGATGCCGACGGCTTCGCCGCTAAGCTGACCGTAGGCCCCGGGAACATCTTCGTCAACTGCGTGGCCATGTACAACTGCGACGATGGATGGGACCTCTACACCAAGCTCGAAACAGGAGCTATTGCTCCAGTTCGTGTCGAACGCTGCGTAGCCATGGCAAACGGTTTCATGCCGGATGGCAGTCCCACAAAGGGCGATGGAAACGGATTCAAGCTAGGGGGAGAGGGTATCGCAGTGGCGCATGAGATCGAAGATTGCAAGGCATTCTCCAACAGGAGCGCTGGCTTCACGGTGAACAGCAACCCCTCGGTCGCAATCAAACATTCCATCGCTGCCGACAATGGAGGACCAAACTTTGTATTCGCCCTGTATGGAGGTGCGACGCCGGCATTTAGACTCGCCCTGCTCCTTTCGCTGCGGAGCAGCCCCGGACCTGCTGACATCTACGGAGATGGTGTGGCAGCAGAGGATTTGTTCTTCTATAACGGAACCGTGACACGGAATGCATCGGGAAAAACGCTTGCCCCTGGCCTCTTCGACGTGACGAACCGTCCTTCCGAAGTCCTTCCGGGAGAGGACAGCCCTGTCCTTGGATCGTATCTGACACTAAAGCCATAGCGGCCATCCTGGTCGACAGGGCCTCGCGACAATGAACGTTCAGAGGGTCGCCATACGCCTCAAAAAAGCAAGGGCATCCCTGGCGGTCGAAGGGGAGACATTTTCAAGAATTACGGGAACATCCGGGCGTATGACCTTAAGCATTTCGAAGAAGAGCGCATAATTGAACTCACCTTGGCCGGCAGGCAACGCTTCAGATTTGTGGCCGTCAATCATACGAAAGTCCTTCGCGTGCACCGCCACGATGCGCTCGCCGAAGGCTGCGAAGGCCCTACGAAAGAAAGACATCTGACTTTCGTCGAGGCCGCGAAGAGGAATGAGGTTCACCGGATCGAAGATAATGCCCAGTGCGGGGGAGTCGATGCGCCTGAGCAGCGCGGCGGTCCTCTCGATTGAGGACAGCGTGTGTTGATCCGCGACCGGCTCAATACCCACAATGGAGTCTGATCGTTCGGCGACGCTCACGAGCCGTGACACCGAATCGCAGAGAGTGTCGAAGACGTGGGGCGCCTGCGTGCCGGGATTCCAAGAGCTGTCGGCATTCAGTGATCCGGTCTCCGTACCCACCACGCGACAGCCAAAATCGCGGGCGAAGCGCAGATGTTCTTCGAAGCGGTCGAGCTGGCACTCGCGCTCTTGCCTATCGGGATGCACTGGGTTGATGTAACACCCAAGCACGGCGATTGTAATGCCCCTTTGACCAAAGATATCTTTGACCCTGCGGGCATACTCATGGGTGATAACGCCAGGCTCTGCCGGTACCCTCAAAAAAGCCTTCGGCAATGCCAACTGAATAGAGAGGGGGCCATACGCTGCGAGCCTCTCTGCCATTTGCTCAGGCTCGCTCCTTCCAAAATCGTGCGCTCGGAATCCAAAGCTGAACATGTCCCAAGTGTAATTTGAAGTGACCATACTGTACAGCGCCAGCACAAATAACAAAATGGCCTTCAGCTTGCATTTTTATAAATTTCGCTATATAATGGTTACATTATGGATTCTAGTTCTAAACCTTGCAATGAAAAGCAATTAGCTCCTTATGCTCAAAAGTATAAGGCGATCGGCCATCCCATTCGGCTGAAAATTCTCTGTCTCATCGCGCACCAAGAGGTGCCCTGCGTGGGGGATATCTGGCGCTGTCTCGATCAACCTCAGCCCGTCGTGTCTCAGCACCTGGCCATATTGAAACGCAATGGTATCGTCTCTTCAGAGGTGAAGAAGACCCGGAGGATCTATTCTATAAGCGATCCTTTCATCAAGAACTTGATCGATGGCATGATTGCTGAAATACGCGCCAATTCAGACGAAACACATAAAAAGTAATCTGTAGGGCACTGATGCTCGAGAGAGCCAGGTTCTATTTCGCCTTTTCCCCGAGGAGTGTGTCGAGCTCCTCTTGAAATGCCATGTCCGCGTCGCACACATCAATTCGTCGGATTATCTTTCCATGCCTAAAAATCAACACTGAATTCCCCGCTCCCGTGATGCCAAGATCGGCATGCCTCGCCTCCCCAGGCCCGTTCACGACGCAGCCCATGATGGCGATGGTTATGTCGGCATCTGTGGCATAAAGCCTGTGCATCCACCTCGAAGTAAAGGCATGAGTGTCGAACGACGCCCTGCCGCAGCGCGGGCAGGACACGATTCTCACGCCGCGCATAGACTTGCCGGCGCAGCCGAGAATCTCCTTGCCGGCCAGCACTTCCTGCTCCATCGAGTCGGAGAGAGAGACGCGGATGGTGGCTCCTATTCCTTTTTTTAAAAGCGGCACAATGGCCGCAGTATTCCGGACGACGCCAGCGACGAGAGGTCCCGCCTCGGTCACGCCTAAGTGCAGGGGATAGGGATAGCGCGAGGCAAACTCCTCGTTGGCGCGGACCACCTCGTCGGGCTCATTCATCTTGAGCGAAACGACAATGTCGCCGAAGCGCATGGATTCCAGCACGTCGATCTCGCGCTCCGCAGCCGCGAGCGCGGCCTCTACGATGTCGGGCTCCTGGGCCAAATCTTTAGGAAGGGACCCGCCATTGATGCCTACGCGGATCGGAATACCCTTGTCCATGGCCTTGGTGGCGACTTCGCGCACTTTCCATTCGGCGCCTATATTGCCAGGATTTATTCTGATCTTGGCGATGGGGAAGTCCATGCACCGCAGCGCTATCCTCCAGTCGAAATGGATATCGGCGACCAAAGGCATCGGAGACAAGCCCGCGACCAGCCCGAGCGACTCCGCAGCCGACATGTCGGGGACAGCGAAGCGAATAATCTGACATCCAAGCTTCTGTAAGTTCGCAATCCTTTCGAGTATGGGCGAGAGCCGTGGATCGTTGGAGCCGGAGAATGCGGGGAGCGGGTCCTTCCACATCGTCTGCACGCTCACGGGCCAGTCACCGCCCATGAACAGACTTCCGACTTTTATCGTCTTCGTAGGCGACAAGGTAATCACGCTCCCCGATGAATAGTCGACAGATCAGACCGCGCTGAACGTGAAGGCCAACACGAAGAGCGCTACTGTTTCGCAGAGGCCGACCACGATGATGTAGTTGGCGAAGCCCTTCCCGGTCTCTCCGTAGGCATCGCAGCCTGCAGCGGCAACTGCACCTTGGGCGACGGCAGAAACTCCTTCCGCGAGCCCCGCCAGAATCCCTGCCCATAACAGAAGCGTAGGATCCTTGCCTGAGTTGAGTATTCTGGTCATCAATATAAAGCTGTATATGGTCTGAGTAAGAGGAGCTCCCGCAAAAGCCACCAACAAAAATGAGGCCGGCTTATTATTCAGATAAGAACGTTTCCACGATCCTATTGCTGCCATGCCAGCAATGTATGCACCACAACCAGAGCCTATGGCCCCCAACCCAAGCACACAAGCAGCGCCAATCAATGCGATGTTCATACTCCCTCCATTATACTTGTAGATTTCATAGACGCTGAAAGGTGTTCTTCCTCCCTCAGCGGATCGTATTTGTAACCGGACCACTCCATGCCGAGGTGTCCGGAAAACTCCAACATGTTGAGTCGTATGCCGTGAACAATGACCGAAAGCACGGTCAGCACGAAGTTGAGCGAATGCGCGATCACCAGCAGTACGGCGGCAACCATCAGTTTCAGTATGAAGCCGATCAGAAACCCGAAAGGCCCGCTCAGAAGTCCTCCGGCCATCCCGTTGACCGTCTGCGCGAACGCGAGCCCGGCGAGGCCAACCGCCCAGAGACGTATGTAGGAGACAATGTCGGCAAACACGCTAACAGTGCCCAGGAAAGTCGGGATAATGCCCTTCAGGCTCTCCACAAGGCTTGAGCCAAGTTTGCCAGTCCAGTTTCCGAACACAAATACAAGGGTGAAGCCCGCAGCAATACACAGAACAGCCCAATTCTCTATGGGAAACCGCTTCGCATCGATGACGAGATTCAGCGCCGCGTTGAACATCCCGGCAAGTAACAGCAGCGAGCCAACCTGAGACAAAAATTTCAAATTGGGGAAATCGCGCTTTATGTTTTTGATGTGGGCGATTGAGAGCTGGACCAGCCCAATTGAGAAGCAGATCACCTTGATGTTGTTCTCGGAATCCGGCGATTGGCCGTTGATGCTGGGTAGAGAGATATTCTGGAGCATTTTCGGAAGATACTCGAACTGAATGCCGAACCACGTCGCCGTCAGCGCACCCCATAGAACGGTGGTTACTCCCAGAAGGAGGAACAGTTTCTGGACATCTCCGACAGGCCTGCCCTTTCTTTTCGCCGCGATTATCGAAGCGAGCGAGAAAAGCACAATAATTGTCCCATAGCTGGCATCACCGAAGATCATCGCAAAGAATATTGCAAAGAATATGAGGAACCATGAGGATATGTCGTACTCGCGGTAATTGGGCACTGTCCCTAAAAAATCGAATACGGGTTGGATGATGCGGATCGCCGGCGGATTTTCCACGAGCGTGGGCGGCTGGTCTTCCTCCGAAGGATCGTCGAAGGCGATGCCCCATCCGTACGTTACGGCCATTTTCTTGAATTTTTCACATTCCCGCGCGGGAACATAGCCTTTCAAATACGCAAAGCGCTCATGTTCTGGCATGCCGGAGCGCAACTTTTCGAGGACAATCTCAGACTCCATCTCGTGAAGATATGCTTTCAAGCGCGAGAGTTCTCCAGATTTCTGCTTGAGGTCCTCGAATATTTCTTGTTTTCTTTTCTCGATTGCATCGAGCTCATGGCGCATCTGGGACAGAGAGCGCTCCGGAGGGAGAAACTCCTGGAATGAAGGAGGCAAGTTCGGCAATGGTTCGTCCCGATCGAGGATGATGGCAACTCTCGACTTGCCCTTGGGCGCCACAATCCGTATATATTCGAGCTCTTTGGGGAGGGCTGAGATATCTCTCGCGGGAGCATCGAACAGGCGAACCGAGCACGAAGCTCCCTCAAGCGCCTGGGCAAACGAATCTGCCGAGACATCCCCCCAGCTCATCGTCCTGTCGATCTCGCGAACAAGCTGGATTGTCTGCTCGTCCAATGAATCCAACTCACGCTTTAAACCAGAAACACTCAAGACGATATCTCGTATGTCCTGGGCAGTCCACGGACCTTGAGAGGAGTCCGTCGCGGCGACTTTC
>JAJUJQ010000003.1 GCA_029265255.1 Spirochaetota bacterium | reverse complement strand
TTTATACTTTTTACAATGTTATATTATACCGCATTTTGAAGATCATTATTGTACAATGCTTCCGTGGCTATTTTGTTGTAAGGTAATCTATTAGACTGCTGTGCGGCTGGTTTTATTATACCATTCACTGTACAATGTCAGTCCCGCTGAACGAAATACATAAGCAGCCTCGCTTGATTTAGTCGCAAATTCTGTTCTGCAAATGAAAAAGGCTGCCCCGACACCGAGTCGGGACAGCCAGCTCGCTCCGCAAGTTAAAACCATCGATTATTCGTCAGTATCATCCTCATAATCAAAGTCTTCGTCCTCAAATTCGTCGTCTTCGAAATCCTCTTCGTCGTCCTCGAAATCCTCTTCCTCATCTTCGAATTCTTCGTCCTCTAGGTCTTCGTCGTCCTCAAAATCATCCTCGAAGTCGTCTTCGTCCTCGAAATCATCCTCATCTTCGAATTCATCACTGTCATAATCGAATTCATCGTCATAGGCGCCGTCAAAACGAACGGATGGTCTGAGAGAGTATATGGTACTGGCGGAATCGCCGCCTGTGAGGGTGATTATCTCGAATTGCTCCTGCGGATCGGCGGTCATAGCTGTCTTGTGGGTCATGATGCGCTCCTCCCTAAACTGGACTCTGTGTATTGGGCCAGCTGTAATATTGCGAGAAATGCTCCGCACGTCAATACTCAGGCAAGGCAAAATCTATAAGTCATTTGCGAATCTGTCAAGGAAAATCGAATATTGATAAAGAAAAGCTTGATGAACAGAACTGTTTTTGACTTTTTGAGCTAAGAAATAGTAGAGTAGATTCCCATGGACACACTACGGATAGAAGCATACGCAAAAATCAATCTCGGACTGACTGTCTTCGGCAGGAAGGCAGACGGATACCACGATATCGAAGGCATTTTCCAGAACGTGGATATCGCGGACATTTTGGAACTGGATCTAAGGAGAGACGGCATGATTGCGATTGATGGAGATTTGGGTTGCGCGCCGTCCGACTCCACCGTATTCAAGGCAGCGCGGATCTTTTTTAAGGCAGCAGGCTTGTCTTTAGGTGCCAGCATCCGCGTGGAAAAACATATTCCATCAGGTGCCGGGCTGGGAGGTGCCGGATCGGACGCGGCCGCGGTGCTAGCAGGTTTGAACATGCTTTGTGGAATGCCTTTCTCCGATTATGTGCTGAGAGATCTGGCAGCCCAGGTCGCTAGTGATGTACCTTTCTTCATATCGGGCGGGGCGGCGATCGTCAGAGGAAGAGGAGAGCACATCACACCGATCAACGCTCGGACCGATTTTGGGGTGTTGATCGTACAACCTCGTTGGGCGTCGTCAACAATAGAAGCGTATCGCCTTCTCGATGATTGGAGAACAGAATCAGGAAATCTCAGAACTTCTTACAGAGTGAAAATGATCGAAGGGCATCCTCTTTCGGAGCTGCGATCCGATGAAGAATTGATACAAATGTATCAAGGTTCTTTAATGGATTGGAATTTCGAAAACGACTTTTTGCCAGCTCTGCTGCATGTCCATGAAGAATACCTCACTCTCATCGGATGTCTGCGCGAAGCAGGCGCCTGCCATGCCGGGCTCACCGGATCAGGTTCCTGTACTTATGGCATCTTTGCGGACAAAGAAAAATTCGAAAGCGCAATACCACGTATGCAGGAAGCTGTCGCGTCTGCTGGCAGAAAAAACACTGATAAGGCAATAGAACGGCTCATTCCTGTAATACCGCTTGCGCGAAGCATGAACATAAGTTATATTCAGAATTGCAACGAACCGATAAGGTCAGAGAAGGAGCGCCCTTGCTATGGAAGTTACTGACATCCGGATCAGGAAAGTTAGCTCTGAAGGCAAGCTCAAAGCGTACGTTACCATCACCTTTGATGAATGTTTCGTCGTACACAATGTAAAAATCATCGAAGGTAAAAGCGGCATGTTCATCGCCATGCCGAGCCGGCGGACGAAGACTGGCGAGTACAAGGACATTGCGCATCCAATCTGCCCGGATTTCCGTACCAAGCTGCAGGAAAAAATTCTTGCCGCTTATCAAGCAGACAAGCCGAGCGACGATTCCGTACCCGAGTTCGACTAACCCTAGGAATTTGCGCGCATCCGCATCTGATCTTACTGATTGTTCCTTTGGGACGTCGGCAAGCGGTAAGCCTCCGGATTTTGGTTCCGGCATGCGCAGGTTCGAATCCTGCCGTCCCAGGAAATGCACATACGAATAACAAGGAGTAGGAAATGGAACATATGGTGCTGAACGCCTTCCCCAGAGAAGCGATGTCGGGAGGAGCTCTCAAGGCAGCCCGCAGGCAAGGGAACATTCCCGCGCAGCTGTATGGCAAGAATGTCGAGCCGACACCGCTTTTTATAAAGAACAGCGAATTTGCGGAAATTTCCAAACGCATGACTGAAAGTACCATTCTCGATCTCAGGGTCGGAGAGAAACGTTTTCAGGTTATTATGAAGGAAATCCAGCGCAATGTCCTATCGGGAGAAATATTGCATATCGATTTCAATGTGCTGGAGCATGGCCGCAAAATGCATGCCAAGATTCCTCTTCATCTTACAGGATCTGCTAAGGGTGTCCGCGAAGGCGGTATTCTTGAGCACGCGATCCATGATATCGAAGTCGAATGCGATCCAGACAATCTGCCTGAAAAAATCGATGTGGACATCACGAACCTAGAAGCCAACCACGCGCTTCATCTGCGCGATGTTCCCATGCCTCAAGGAGTCAGGCTTCTTGCTAATCCGGATACGGTTATCGCGATCATCAAATTTGCGCGCGGCGAAGTCGCTGAGGCCGCTGCTCAGACCGTCGCACCGGCAACGGCTGAAGCAGAACCGGAAGCAAAACCTGAAGCAGCGTCTGCGAGCATTAAGAAGGAATAATTCACCGGCTAAAATGGAGCGTAGCCTGCATCCAGTCCGCCTGTACGAACATCGGGCGGACTGGTTTTTTTATTTCTCGGGATATCTCTATAATGTCCTCGGAGAGGTGCTTCGATGAACCGTATCGAGCATCGGGTGAAAAGTTTTCTGACGAAACATGGCATCACTTATAAAACCGCGATCATTGTCGCGTTTTCAGGAGGCAAGGATTCCACGGTTCTTCTCCATGCGCTTGTGGATGCTGGTTTCTCGGGGATCAGAGCAGTCTATGTCAGGCATAACCTGAGACCTTCCGAGGAACTGGATGCAGAAAAAAAACAAGTCGCTTCCATTTGCAGAGAGCTTCGTGTTCCCCTCACTATTGTTGCGATACAGCCAGGAGCGATCGAGCAGTATGCCAGGAGAAAGAAATGCGGTCTTGAGGCAGCAGCGAGAACTTATCGCTATCACGCGCTCTATCGTGTCGCACAGCGATATTCAATCAATACGATTCTCACTGCACATCATGCAGACGATCAACGCGAAACCATGCTTCTCTATTTTCTAAGAGGGGGGTCAATCCATGCGCTGACGGGCATCAAGGCATCAGGCATGCTTTTCGATTCCAAGAACATACGCGTGCTCAGACCTTTGCTCGATATTGAAAGAAGTCAGATTACGCAATACGCGGAAATCAAGCAGCTATCCTGGTCTGAAGATTCGAGCAATCGAGATATGGGTTTTATGAGAAATCGGATCCGTCATGAGCTCATTCCTCTGCTTGAACGTAACTTTCCTTCGTGGAGGCGTGCGCTGCATTCCTATCTGCACGAATTCAGATATGCCGTTGAACTTATAAGGTCGATAGGCGAGGAACGATCGACAGAGATGATTCGTGTCGCAAGTGGGCAAACGGAACTTGATCTTCTAAAGTTTTCAGTGCTTCATCCTGCAATTCGTATCGAGATCATGAAAAAATTCCTTGCTATCGCGGGGGTGCCTTCTCAAAAAGCTGGGAAGGCAGGTGTGCAGCTGCTCGGATATTTGAATAAAAGAGGCCAATCGTGGGAGGCAGGAGGGTATGCTTTTGAGGTGCACGACGGTTTCCTCCGATGCGTTGGCAAGACTGAAGGATCATCGAATCTCGAATGGCGAAGGTTCCATGTTGAAAGTACAATGAGGGAAGCCGAATCAAAATTCGTGCTCGTGGCTAGTGAAGGAACATACGTGCTAAAATCGTGTTCTTTTGAAATAACGACTTCAGAAGCAGATGCGCCAGGGGTTGAGAAAGAGCGTAAGTCTGTGCGACTCAACCTTGATTTTCCTTTCATTCTGAGAGACCGGAGACCTGGGGATTCGATATTTATTGATGGAAAACAAATTCAGATAGAGAAATACCTGCGAAAGATGAGTATGTCTCACAGCTCGCGCAGCCAGATCTTGATCGCAGAGGACCTGGATGGAATTTCTGCAATTCTTGGTGTCAATGAGGAACTTGAAGAAATCGAAATCTTTGTGCAGCGTTCCGGGGGGTCCTGTCCGAAAAAGGAAAAATTCGTTATGCTGTCATTGAAAGGAGTATTGCCCAAACATGTCTGACCAGAATAGTGACAACCATGACCGGAAGCCGGACCTTCCTGCTGTGCCAGGAAGGAACAGGGCTGCAATTGCGGTGTTCTTCTCACTTCTTGTGCTTTTCGGTGCATATCTTCTTTTTGGCGAAAAAGACAATGCGAGAGAAATTCCCTATTCATCGTTTCTTTCATATATCGAACTTGGAGAGGTCAAATCCGTAAGGATAACCGATCAGAGAGACATCGAGGGGGTGCTGAAGGGAAAGGGTGGAGCTGAAGCGCAGTTCAGGACCAGGATTCCCTATTTCGATTCAGAGTTATTAGTCCGTCTTGAGGAAAAGGGTGTCACCGTCATCGGCGTGGCAAGCGGAACAAGCCCCTTGCAAATTTTATTCGAACTGACACCCTGGCTGTTTGGATTCATTCTCATTTGGATCATGATGCGCCAGATGCAGGGCAACAACAAGGCCTTCACTTTCGGCAAAAGCAGGGCGAAACTCTATGATGAATCCGGAAAAAAGGTAACCTTCAATGACGTTGCTGGTCAAAAAGAAGCAAAGTATGAACTGATGGAGGTTGTTGATTATCTCAAAAACCCGAGAAAATTCGTCAAAATGGGCGCCAAGATCCCCAAAGGGGTGCTGCTTGTCGGAATGCCGGGAACAGGCAAAACACTTATCGCAAAAGCGACCGCCGGCGAAGCAAATGTTCCCTTTTTTCACATGTCGGGATCAGATTTCGTGGAAATGTTCGTGGGTGTCGGCGCGAGCAGGGTACGAGATCTTTTTGAACAGGGACGCAAGCATGCTCCATGCATCATCTTCATCGACGAGTTGGATGCCGTGGGTCGAACAAGAGGCTCTGGGCTGGGCGGTGGACATGATGAACGCGAGCAGACTCTGAATCAGATGCTGGTTGAGATGGATGGATTTGATACAAAGGATGGTGTCATCGTTCTCGCGGCAACGAACAGACCCGATGTGCTCGATCCTGCGCTGCTGCGGCCAGGACGATTTGATCGTCAGGTTGTGGTCGCCATGCCGGATGTCCAAGAACGGGCTGAAATCCTCAAGATACATATGGCTAAGATTCCGGTTTCATCCAATGTGGATATCGAACGGCTCGCTCGGGCTACTCCTGGCACCTCTGGAGCGGATCTTGCAAACCTCGTCAATGAGGCGGCTCTTTTCGCAATCCGCAAGAACAAGGAAATCGTTGAAATGGACGACTTTGAAGATGCGCGCGATAAAATTCTCATGGGGGTCGCCAGGAAGAGCCTTGTCATCGCCGATGAAGAAAAGAGGGCAACCGCGATCCATGAGTCTGGGCATGCGCTGTTGCACTATTTTCTTCCGAACGCAGACCCATTACATAAGGTCACCATAGTTCCACGAGGCAGAGCCCTTGGACTTGCGCTTTCACTTCCGGAAAAGGACACCTATTCTCGATCCTTTGGTTGGTTGTTCGATAGAATCGTCATTTCGTATGGTGGTTATGTTGCAGAAAAAATCGTCTATGGCGAAACGACAACGGGCGCTGCCCAGGATCTCAAGCAGGCAACCGAAATTGCGAGGAAAATGGTGTGTGAGTGGGGTATGTCCGACGACATAGGGCCTGTAGCGCTTGGACAGGAGGAAGAACCTATTTTCCTCGGAAGAGAAATCGCTCAGCATAAAGACTATTCCGAAGAAACAGCACGAAGGATCGATGCTGCGGTGCAAAAACTGCTTAAATCCGCGCTCGATAAAGCGATGGATATTCTCAAGAACGAAAAAGAAAAACTGCTCGCGCTGGCAGACCGTCTCATCCAGGTGGAAACGCTTGAGGACGCTGATGTCCGTTCGTTGCTTGGTATCGGAGAAGGCACAATCGCCGAGGAAATTCCGGCACAATGCTAAGGCGCTCCTCATGACACCAACGCAGGCCTTTGAAGGACGCACTCGTTTTCCTCTGAGCCTTGTATTGATCCTTCTGGCCGTGCATGCAATTTTATGCGGGTGTATTTCCACCAACAAATCGGTGGAAAATCCCGGAGAGCCAGCCTCAGCTCTGCTCGAACGAAAATTGGAAAAGCTCGCGATGGAAGATCCAGAATCCTGTCTTGAACAGGTAGCTGACCTTCTCGGCACTCAGAAAACAGGATCCGTTTCAGCTTCGGTTCTGAGTGAAGAACGATTGCTGGCACTATTCCACAAAGGGGCCGAATCGCTTGAATCAAAACTTACGGATTCTATTGCTTCCGCAGATTATGCCGCGGCTCGCCGCTTCGCTTCATCGGCTCGAGCGCTTGTTTTGTTTGCGCGGGCTGCACAGATCTCGCCTGATGTCCTTCCTTCCTCCCTAGAAGCCTGGGCGACTCCTGAAACGCAGATACGCTTGCTTCTGGGTCATGCGGAACAGTATTACAAGAATGTTGGATACGCCGCCGGGAAATCGTTGATCGCAGGGGTTGCAGAAGCCCCAGGAAACCTGATTTTCGCATGGATTCAAGAAACCTCTCCTTCTCTTTCGGGAATTCCTGCCCCAGATGACCTGACACCATCAGCCGCTTTTGCAGCCTGGTCACTCCGTGCGCGCGAGCAGGGTGATGAAGATGCTGCCCTCTGGTTCGAATCTCTATCTAAAAGACAACAGCCTTCATCGCCCCCCTCCAATGGCGGTTCCCAGGAATGGCTTTCGTCAGCTGTACAGAGCGTAGTGACAGTCTATGTCGACAAGGGGTTCCGAATATCCGGAGGATATTCGGTTCCGGATCGGGTCGTGGGTACCGCTTTCCAGGTTGCTCCAGGGCTCTATCTCACCAATCATCATGTGATCAGAAGCGAGGTCGATCCTGAATATGAAGGCTATTCTCGACTCAGCATCAAGCCTTCCGACAATCCCGCCATCAGAATTCCCGCAAAGGTAGTTGGATGGGACGAAGAAATGGATCTGGCCCTCATTCGATCAGAAGAAAAAGCTAGAACCATCATCCATATTCCGGTTGCGATGGCGCTTCAACCGGGAGAAAGAGTCTATGCGGCAGGCTCCCCTGTTGGATTGGAAAATTCGGTCAACGCAGGCATCGTAAGTTCGTTTGGAAGAAAAATCATCTCTTTCGGTGAGGCGGTTCAGATCGATGTACCGGTTAACATGGGCAATTCGGGCAGTCCGCTTTTTGTGTCCAGTGGACGTCTTGCAGGAATGGTCTTTGCCGGCTTGCAAAATTTTCAAAACATCAATTTCGCTCTCCCAAGCACATGGATACATGCCTCTCTTCCGAATCTGTTCACGGGGGGATCGATCGTTCACAATAGACTCGGATTGGTGCTCGGCAAGGGGAGCGGTCAGAACCCGGCTATACTTGCGGATATCGGCACTAACCGGAACCGTCTGCTCTCGGGCGACACGCTCGAATCCATCCAAGGTGTCCGCATCAAGGATAGTGCGGCGGCACAGCTGCAGATGTCCTCCTTCCCGCCAGATTCTCTCTGCTTGGTAGAAGCGCAGCGGGATTACAAGTCCGTCTTCAGATTGCGCAGGCTTTCACATCAACGCGGACCTTCCCTTCTCGACATCTGGGATACAGTCGATCGCCAGATTATTCTTGAAGCGCTGATGGGGATTCGTCTGGTAGCTTTGGAGAACACCAAGAATGGTCTTGGACGGTACGTTGCCGCCTGGGTTTGCCCTTCCGAAATCGCGGATGAGTCGGGCATTTCAGAAAACGATGTCATAACGATCAGCAGACTCAGACCAGACAGAGAATCAAAGGTATTTCTTGTGGAATTCAGTGTAACATCACGTCGAAGCGGTTATTTCGAGCGCACTATTAGGCTGGAAATACCTGCCATGAGTGATACAATGATCTGAGGATAAAAACATGATATGTATCATGGTGCCTGACAGCATCATCGCTCATGATATTGCCATGACGCTGAAGTCTGCGGGATTAGCCCCGGTTTCGCTGCATCTTACGCCTGACAAGGCTGAAGCGGACCTGCACAGGCACAGATTGCTCATCCTCGACATTGGAGACCGGGACACCGAGGCCCTGGCGCTTGCCCGAAAAGCGCGGAGAGAAGCAGGGGTATATTGCATTCTCCTCAGCAATCACTCCATTTCTTCTGCGGATGATTCGCTCCGCGAATCGGAACCAGTCGCAGTGCTCGAAAAGCCATTTTCCTCAAAAGAACTAATTGCAAGCGCTCATGCGGGGCTCTATCGAGCTTCCATGGAACGCCGTCTGCGGGATAGCGAACGACGGTATCGGAGCCTTTTTGCGTATGGGCTTGCAGGAAGATGCCTAGCACAACCAGATGGATCCATCATAGAAAGAAATCAGGCGTTTTCGGTGCTTGTCGGTGACGAGAAGACGATCCATTCCCTGCGCAGCATGTTTGTCGAGGAAACCAATTGGGAAGAAATCTGCCAGCGCACACAACATGGTGAAACTATTCAGCGGGAAATCAGGATAAAGGATTTTGGAAGGGGTCCTAGAGACCTTCTCTGCAGCTTTTCTCACTTTCGCATGGATGAAAAAGACACCCCTGTCATCCTTCTCGAATGCCTTGATATCACAGAATCGAAGCGGTTGCAGGAGGAGCTCTTTCAGTCGCAAAAATTGGAAGCGATCGGCAAGCTTGCGAGCGGCGTCGCGCATGACCTGAATAATTTTATGACATCGATGATTGGGTATCTCGAAATGGTCAAGCTTGATATAACAGCTCCCGATGCCATTTCGGAAGACATCAAAGGTCTTGAACAGGTTATTCAAAGAACGTCAAGCTTGACTCGTCAGCTGCTTTCTTTTTCAAGAAAGAAAGTCTATTCGCCCCAGACAGTCGATCTGAGAGATATCCTCAGCAGTACATATCGGATGCTTTCGCGCCTTCTGCCCGAACGCATCAAGCTTGTGCTGGAAAACACGGAGAGCCCCTGCTTCGTTCATGTTGATCCAGGCCACCTGGAGCAGATGATTCTCAATCTTGTCGTCAACGCCCGTGATGCGGTGGAAAAAACGGAATTCCCTCGAATCACGATCCGGCTCGAACTGAGAGAAGCTCCACCTCAGGGGGCTGTGAGCATTGGAGATGCGCTGCCTTATGCCAGCCCCTGTGCGTGTATTTTTGTGGAAGATAATGGCTGTGGGATGACTCGGCAAATTTTAGAAAAAATCTTTGATCCGTTTTTCTCCACAAAGCCTGAAGGAGAAGGCACTGGCCTCGGCCTTTCAATCGTAAAATCGCTCGCGGAATTGAACGCTATCCGCATATTCGTCGAGAGTACTCCAGGGAAGGGCTCGGTCTTCGGAATATGCATGTCGCCAATTCACGCTGGATCTCCTGATGCGGCACCCAGAGACATAGGGCAGGACCATGAATGGCTCAAGGGAACTGACGCCCAGAGGCTGCGCGGAAAGCGGATACTCATTGTCGATGACGACAGCTCAGTGCTTATCTCATGTGCTCGAATTCTTCAGCGAGCAGGAGCTGACATCAACCCCTGCAGTAACGCGGGAGAAGCGCTTCTTGCCTCGGAAAATGGCCCCTTCGATCTTCTCATCACCGATGTGTATCTCGCGAGCCTCGATGGCCTTGCTCTGTTTGAGCGTCTTGTCAAAAGCGGCTCTGTTCGCGCATCGCTTTTCATGACCGGACATGAGAATGCCGATTCGATCTCAGACAGAAGACTTCCTCTCCTTATGAAACCATTTTCTCCTGCACAACTTGTCCACGCGTGTGCCGCCGCGCTGAATCGTGAGAATAGCTGATTATCGTGCAGGGGTTTATCGATTGTTTTCTCTCGCGGGGACGTCAATGAGATCATAGAGCGCTCTTTCGATCCGCGCCATCTCCTCATCTGCGAACCGTCGGCTCGTCTGGGCTACTGAGATATCGATCATGCCACGAACCTGCCCAGGCCGGGCGCTAAGAACAATTACTCTGTCTGCAAGGAGTAACGCATCATAGAGATCGTGGGTAACCAAGAGAACCGTCGGTTTCTCTTCTTTCCACAAATTTAAAAAAGCATTCATGAGTTCACGTTTCTGTCTCAGATCGATGGCGGAGAATGCTTCATCAAGTAGCAGCAGCTCCGCTGGAAATGCGAATGCCCTTGCGAGAGCGAGGCGTTTCTGCATTCCTCCCGATAATTGGGGTGGAAAATATCTCTTGAACTCTTCAAGACCAGCTTCCCTGAGAAAACGCTGAATTCGCAATTCGACATTGTCTCTGTCATTAAGGCCAGACAATGCGTAACGCATGTTATCTTCTGCGGTCAGCCAGTCGAGAAGGCGCGGTTCCTGAAAGCAATAGGAGCAAGTACGCGCGATAGGTATATCAATCGTCCCTGCATTGAATGGAGTCATGCCAGCGATTATATTGAGGAGTGTCGTTTTGCCGCATCCACTGGGGCCAAGAATCGCAGTGATGGATGATGGGGAGAAGTCAAAGCTTACACGGTCGAGCACCAGTAGCTCTCCGAATCGTTTTGAAAGATTTAAGATTGAATACTGCGTCATTGAGGTACTCCAGAAACCGGTGCAGCTTCGCTTTTCATTCGTCCCCGCTGATTTCTGAGCTGTTTTCGTATCACCACACCGAATGCGTACTCGGAAAGCCCGCAAAGGAGCACCGTCGTTGCTGCCCACGCGAACACCTCTGTGGTCTCCAGCATGAGACGCGCTTCCTGCATCGCGGTTCCAAGCGCTCTTACAGGCTGACTGAGCACTTCTCCCGCGACGACGACCTTCCAGCAAAGCCCTAGGGAATTTCTGGCTCCTGAAAGCAGATATGGCAGAGCGGACGGGATACGAAGTTTGAATAGCTGTATTCGTGAGGGCACATGGAAAAGTCTGCTCATTTCCAACAGTCTTGTATCGGCCGCACGCGCGCCGGCTTCCGCCGACGTATGCATGACAGGAAAAGCCATGAGCACGGCACTGAATACAGGAACCTGCGCGGAAGGAAACCAGAACATTGCGAGGAGAATAAGGGCAAGGACTGGCGTTGCCCGCATCCCGGTAACCAAAGGGCTGAGAAGCGCTTCAATTCGAGGCTTGAGCCCCCCTATTGTCCCGGTTGCGGTGCCGAGGACCGCGCTCAGTATGAAGGCTTCGAACACTCTAATTAACGATCCCGCAACAGCCAGCCAGAAAGCGGGGGTGGCCGACAGCCGTATGAGGACTATCATGACGGCGACAGGGGAGGGGAGTATGAGCCTGCTTTCTACCGATATGGCAGCTGCCTGCCATGCGAGTAGAAAAAGCGCAATGCCAGCTAGCTTCCATCGCAAAAATCGATGGTTTTGCGCGTCAGGGGATTCGTGCATAGAATGAATCCGATGGCAGAGTACCGCCGATCGAGGCTGGTTCAAATTCGAGAAAAACCGAAAGCAATGCCTCAATCTCTTTGCGTGCGGCCGTTGCTTCAATATACGTAAAATTTGAGACAGGAATTGCGGCCGTTGCGACAGGCGCTTTGACCCCCAGATCGAGTGTTTCGGCCAGTTTTCCGGTCGCCGCCGGGTTCTCTATGGTCTTCACAATTGAAGCGCGATATCGGTCAAGAAACAGACGCGCAGCGGCGGGATACTCATCGAGGAGCTGTTTTCTGGCAACGAGGAGCGACATGGGATAATCGTCCATTCCTGTATTCGCCTTCCATTCCTTCCTGAGATCGAAAGGATTCAGCAACGCGGGATTCTGTATCAGCGCCTGCGTAGCGAACGGCTCAGGAAGTACTGCATTCTGCAGTTTACCGGCTGCGATACCAGCTGCGATTTCCGGATAGGCGAGGCTGTATACGGCATGAAAGTCACGTCCTGCCACAAGTCCCACGGCTTTACACAGATACTGAAACAGGTAATCAGGGGTAGCCTTCTGGCCGGCAATATGGACTATTTTCCCCTTGAGGTCGCCTGGAGTTCGAATGCTCGGATCAGAGGTGAGAAACTTCACCATGCCATTGCCAACAACCGCAAGCGCGCGAATCGGTGCACCGCTGTTGAAAAGCTTCGCAGCGACGTTGACAGGCAGCACTCCGGCATAAATTTCTCCATTCATGAGTTTAGCAACGACCATATCCGCGCCCGCGACCGGCAGGAATTCGAATCGCACACCGAATCCCACAATGGGTTCAGACATCATCCATGCGCTAGCGATGCCTGAAGGACCGCGAATGACGGCAATTTTTGCGACGGACATGGAAACAGAATTCTGCGCATGTGGTTTTTGGAGAGCTGCACATGCGAATGCAAGCAAGAGGCATGCTGCTATTGGAGCGCGCTTCATATCTGTTCTTCCTCCCCTGAATGTTCGCTCAAGATGTCCCTTATCTGAGACTCGGTGAATTTAATATATAAATTTTTCTCGAGATAGGGAATGACCAGGCCTATTGGGCCATTTTTCACTCTTCTGAGGTTTTTCACCTGTGTCACATGGACATCACCAGCCCCGTTTTTTCTTGCCTTGGAATAATAGAGGGCTAGGCGCGCCGCGGCATTCAAAATCTCAGGGGGAAATGATTTGTTCTTGATTGCCTTGATGAACACATAGGAGCCTGGATAATCGCGCGCGTGCAGCCAGAGGTCTGAGCCTTTCACCACATGACGGAGCAATTCATCATTTTCTTTGTCCGATCGTCCAACGAGGATTATCCACCCTCGGTACTCTACATGGAGACACGGAAAAGGCTCCTTCTGCCTAGTTCGTACGGTACCGCCCTTCTTCAGCGCTTTTGCAAGCATAAGAGGGTCTGTCTCGGCCGATTGTCGCTGATACCACTGTTCGAACCGGGCAATGGAAGCCTGCAAGCGGGCAATTTCCGATTCCAGCTCGGCTTTCCCATCACGAGCCTTTCTGTATTTTTCGTAATATATCGCAGCATTTTTTGCTGGATCGAGGTGTGGATCTATTTGCACAAGAAGGTTTTTCTGTTGGTAGAAATCGTATGCTTCGGCAAATGTCGTGGTGCCTTCTGTCTTTTTTATATAGCCCGACAGCAGAATATCGCCGATCTGGCGGTAACGCTCGCCCAGTGCGTATTCGTTGAGTTTCGATTCGAGTGCGGAAAGCCGGTGCTTCATTGATTGCATCTTCCGTCCATATAGTTCCCGTAGCTGTGACTGAAGCGCATCAAGAGAGAGGTGGCCAGAATGGGCCGCATAGAACTGTTCGATTTTCTTCCAGAAAGGTCCCTCTCCGGGAATTTCACGTAACGCATAGCGATGTTGAGGATTTCCAGATACAGATTGAGTAGCGGGCATCGTAAAGACTGCGCCGGATACTTCCCCTCTCGAAGGAAGGCGGCGGAGCGCATCGATAACGACACCATTTTCTCCTACCAGAAGGACATTGCCGGCCCCACTCCAGAGTCTGGCATAGAGGTGTATTCGGTGAGGCGCACCATCGTCTCCCGACCGGATGATTGCGAAGTCTACGATTCGGTCTTTTCCAAATTGCCTGGCACTCAGTATGGTTCCGCCGCGAATACGCGCGCGCAGGCATTCCATGAATCGCAATGGTCGATCGTTCCGATGTGGTGAGGTGCTGAGAGGATGCAGCCTGCATGCGGAATGCGCAATGCTGATGAGATAGAAAAAGGCCTTTTGATGTTTATAAAGCTCGAGTACGATGGAATCGAACGAGGGCTGAAATATGTTCTGTATCTTCGCGCCGTCGAGCGGTTCCTCGGCCAGAATGTGATCTATCTCTTCACAGTTGAGAGACATCGACTGCTCCATTTGACAATGTGAGCGCTGCAACGCGCGGGATATCGCTCATCGGCCATGGCAATGCTTGTATTTTTTCCCGGAACCACAGGGACATGGATCATTTCTGCCGATTTTTTGGCCAGTGCGAACCACGGTGACATTGGATGGCGCCGCGGCGGCCGCGATGGAGGATTCCGGAGCAGCGGTTACGGCACCGGCAAATGACCCTACTTCAATATGAGAAGCCTCAGCGCGCTCGCTTCGGATCACACGAGTTGGCCCCGTTGTCTGTTCACTCTCCTGCCTGATTCGAACTCGGAAAACCTTTGACGCGATGTTGTGCCGGATTGATAGAATGAGTGACTCGAAAATATCAGATCCTTCCAGCTTATATTCAAGAAGAGGATTCTTTTGCGCATAGCTTCTTAAATAGACTGCTTCGCGAAGAGCTTCCATCGATTCGAGATGATCGAGCCATTTTTCATCGATCTCCTCAAGATAGGAAAATCGAATAAATAGATTAAGGTTTTCTGCGCCCGCCGCGTCGATTTTCTGTTTGAGATCCTCTTCCAGAAGCTCCATGATTTTCTGTTTGATGGTTCCCTGCTTCACTAATTCGGCTGTTTGCTGCGAAGAGAGGTCGATACTGAAGGTGTCGTAGAGCCATGTCACGAATTGCGTGATGGATTTAGCATCAGCAGTTCTTGATTGCTGCTGACCAAACAAAGAGATCTGTTCCTCGAGCATCTCCTCGGCCGCTTCTCGCACTCTGTCAACAAGTCTTTCATCGGCAAGAATGAGATTCCTCTGTTCGTAAATGAAGTTGCGCTGCTTGTTGAGGACATCGTCGTACTCCAGAAGGTGCTTTCGAATTTCGAAGTTTCTCTGTTCCACCTTTTTCTGGGCGCTTTCGATGGACTTGCTTAGCAGGGGATGATAAATGGGTTCGCCGGGTTTCATGCCAGCTCGGCTCATGAGATTCTTGAAATTTTCGCCGCCGAAAAGACGCATGAGATCGTCATCGAGCGAGATAAAGAAAATGGAACGGCCCGGGTCTCCCTGGCGGCCGCTTCTACCTCGCAATTGATTGTCGATACGGCGGGACTCATGGCGTTCCGTCCCGATGACGCAGAGGCCACCAAGGTTTTTCACTTCCTCGTAATCTTTTATCCAGGTTTCATATTCTCGTTCCAGAGCCTGGCGGTATACGGATTCAGGAGCCTCAGTACCTGCTTTTCTTCTAGCGCGGAATTCGGGATTTCCTCCCAGCTTGATGTCTGTACCGCGCCCAGCCATGTTTGTGGCGATGGTCACTGCCCCTTTCGCGCCAGCTTCCGCGATGATAAGTGCTTCGCGGGCATGATTTTTGGCATTGAGGACTTCGTGCCTGATACCATTCTTCAAAAGGAGGGCGGACAGGCGTTCGGATTTTTCAATAGAAACAGTACCTACCAAAATCGGCTGTCCTTTTGAATGAAGCGCCTTTATTTCATTGAGGATTGCATCGAATTTTTCTGCCTCATTGAGATAGACAAGGTCATTCTCATCCTGGCGGACGATTGGCCTGTTGGTGGGGATAACCACGACGTCGAGATTGTATATTTTATTGAATTCTTCCGCTTCGGTATCCGCCGTGCCCGTCATGCCTGCTAATTTTTTATATAATCTAAAGTAATTTTGGAACGTAATGGTAGCGAGCGTTCGGTTCCTGCGGGCTATGCGGATGCGCTCCTTGGCTTCTATGGCTTCATGCAGTCCGTCTGAATATCGCCTTCCATGAAGAATTCGACCTGTGAATTCATCAACGATTTGGACCAAGTTATCCTGCACCACATAATCCACATCTTTATGGAAGAGGTGCTGAGCGCGAACCGCTTGGGTGAAATAATGAACATATTCAAAATTCTGAGGCTCAAAAAGGCTCCCTTTGATGAGGCCACGCTTCTGGAGAAGCTGTTCGATACGGTTCAATCCTTCACTGGTGAACATGATGCGCTTGGACTTCTCATCTATCCTAAAATCACCCTCGACCGCTTCTCCCTTGCTTTCATCAGGATATTCACCAGTATCGGGATTTTTCTTTACTTCGACGAGCGTTTGAGCGAGTCGATTGACTTCGTTGACCTTGAAGGTGTCATCATCAGTCGGGCCCGAGATAATAAGAGGGGTTCGCGCTTCGTCGATGAGAATCGAGTCGATTTCGTCAATGATGCAGTAGGAATGGCCCCTCTGCACCTTCTGGTCGAGCGACCAGACCATGTTGTCTCGCAGATAGTCGAACCCGAATTCATTATTGGTTCCGTAGGTAATGTCACATGCATAGGCAGCCTTGCGGGAGGCATTGTCCAGATTCGAGAGAATACAGCCTACAGATAGGCCCAGAAACCGATATATCTGCCCCATCCATTGACTGTCGCGTTCGGCAAGATAGTCGTTGACGGTAATGATATGGACTCCATCTCCAGAAAGCGCGTTTAGATAGACCGCAGCAACCGAAGAGAGTGTTTTACCTTCGCCAGTCTTCATCTCGACGATCTTGCCCTGGTGAAGAAATATGCCGCCAATAAGCTGCACATCGAAAGGCCTTTCACCAAGAACCCTGCGAGCCGCTTCCCGGCTTAACGCAAAGGCTTCAGGAATAAGGTTATCGAGAGACTCTCCTTTAGATAATCGATCTCTGAATACCGCTGTCATTCTAGGAAATTCTTCGTCTGAAAGCGAAAGAGCCCATGATTCCAATTTATTTATTGAGGAAAGGATCGGGAGAACTGATTGGATATCCTTTTCTTTTTTCGATCCGAACAATGCGGCAAGTATGTTGTTTTCAGCCATGCCTAGTAAGATACTTTCGTATTCAACAACGGTCAATGGAATGCTATACTGCCCGCGATGTCCGCGTCGACTCTGAAGACCGTGATTCTTTCCCTTGTTATGATGCTGATCTTTTTAGCATGCAGCGTCAGCAATGCCACTCAACATGGGCAGGCACGTTTCGACATTGGATATGGAACATCCGATATGGAACTCGACCTGTCGGAGCAATCGAATCCCATGGTCGACATGACCGTCAGAAATGGCATTTTTCATTTCCTGAGCCGTGGTGAATCGAAGATTTTACGCCTCTCTTCCTATGGCAAACCAATGGCGATGGTGTATGACCCTTCTCGCGGAAGCTTTCCGCTTCTTCTAAAGGACGCTGTCTCAATTACATTTTCCAATCCAGGACCGCTCGCCGTCGACTCTCGGCAGACTATCTATGTGGCGGACAGACAGCGTGAGCGGGGCGGCTGGGTCATCAGAAGGATCTCATCGGACGGAAAGGAATTGCCCTTTCTTGGAAGAGAAGGGCCTGGAGGCGCGGCGCTTCCTTTCGTGGCAAGAATGGATATTGTCGGAAATGATGGGCTCGCCGCAACATGCCTTACTGCGGCTGAATATTCCATATGGTTTTTTGACCGGTCAGGGAATTACCAGTATTCCCTTATTCTGGATAGAAGCAAGCTTCCTGTTCCCGAGGCAGTATTTCAAGGCATTCATGCAACCGGTAATGATCAGATTATTCCATCGGTAGAGACCCTCATTCCAGCATATACGGGTGGAAAGAACAGCGTGTTCATGAAGATGGATTATTATCTCGCTTCAAATGCGCAGGTTTTACGAACGGCTCTCGCGGCAGACATCGCAGGAAGCTGGATTCTAAGGGCAGACCCCTCAGTTGGAACAATCGTAGATGCCTTCCAACTTCCTGAAGGTTCAGGAGACCCGGCAACAGGTTACCAGTTGCTGGCCGTAGAAAAAGACAACCTTATTCTGATGAAATGGGATGAGCGGAGCCTGGGAGGAACCCTTTATAATATTGCCCCTTCTGGGAGAGTGCAGGGCAAACTCAGATTTTTGGTTGAGGACGACAAGGCGCACCTCGTTTCCTATTCGGTCGGAAATGATGGTTTTTTGTATATGCTAGCCAGTCTTCCTGCGACATTGCGCATGTACGCGCTGAAAGTTCCAGGATGGCGTTAAAACAGACAAATATTGCTTGAAATCCGTTCCGACCTGCAGGTATAGTGAGTGAGGGAGGGAACGCGCATGGAACCGCTTCTCTCGATGGAAGATTCGCAGGAGCTCGATAGAGAAACAAGAACGCGATTTCAGTTTTCTTCTGATCAGCTCATGGAAATCGCATCACTCAGGCTCTGGGAAAAAATCAGGCATTCTCTGGAAGCCTGCGCTTCAGCAATTGCAACCAACCCCAAACAGCTGTCTCTAACTGCGATGTGCGGAAAGGGAGACAACGCAGGGGATGCGCTTGCTATTCTCAGACACGCTCGAATGGACGGATACGATGCCCTTCACGCGATCATCCCGCCTCCAGAGACGCTGAAAGACAACGCCAGAATCAATTACCATCGGGCACTTCAAGCGGGAGTGACTTTTCACGTATGGAAAGACGATCACCTTTCGGAGTTGGGAAATTTCATCGCCTCTCAGGACGTCATTCTTGACGCGATACTGGGGACAGGAGTCAGAGGTCCTGCGACAGGGGTGGCAGCGAATATGATTAAGCTTCTCAATGCCGTCTCGGAAAAACGCTGTCTGTCATCAACTTGGCCCTTAAAACCTCGTGTATTTTCGATAGACATACCGTCTGGTCTCGGCGATGCATGGAATATAGAGTATCCTTGTGTTCGCGCGGACACGACCTTCTGCATCTGCCCTCTGAAGGAAGCGTTATTCATGCCGGATGCAAGGCAATATGTGGGAATCATCACGCCGGTCCGCGGTGTTTTCATGACCGAGCACGGCGCGGCCCACGCAAGAGCTTTTCTGGCTGAATCCGACCTGTTGCCTTCTTTGCTTCCGCCAGTATTGCCCTGGGCTCATAAAATGCAGCGAGGCCGCGTCGCGATTCTTGCGGGAAGCACGCAGGGCGCTGGGGCTGCCGTGCACTGCGTACGAGGTGCAGCTGCAGCGGGTGCTGGATACATTGCACTTTTTTGTGATCATGAGATCTTCTCTCCTATGCTTGCTGCCATCGGAGATCAGGCAATTGTTCGAGTCAATTCGGCGGCGAATTTTAATCCAGAAGAATGGGATGTCGTTATCGCTGGGCCAGGATGGGGAAGAAATGCTGAAAAGAGCCGACAAATCGAGATGCTGCTCAATTCGAAAGCGGCACTCGTGCTTGATGCGGATGGCATAAGGATGTGTGCCGCGTTGCGTGAAGAGGCGGCGCACAATACAAGCCAGGAACACGCGCATCCCGCGGCAGAAGCGTCGCTGATTCTTCTGCCACATCCGGGAGAAATGAAGGATTTGTTGCGCTCGATTCAGGAACCGGCGACTATAAATCAAGCGATGGACCAAGTATTAACGGTTTCACGGCAGTTCGGAGCAGTAGTGGCGCTGCGGGCTGTAACGACACATGTAGCTAATCCGGATGGGAAATGCTTCGTCCATGATGGATATACACCGGGGCTGGGTATCGCGGGTTCGGGGGATGTCCTTGCAGGAATCGTCGGAGGTCTTATTGCACGCTGGATTGCTTTCCGCGCCCTTCAAAAATCCCAGGATATGCCTCCTCGCGCGCGAATGGCACAGGATAGTTTCAACGCTGCATGCGCTGCGGTGCTTGCTCACGCGAGGGCAGGGAGAGAACTCTTCCATGAGAGGGGCTGGTTCAATCCTGCCGTCCTGGCGGAACGCTGCAGCATGCTGCTTGCCGATCCTGGAGAATGCAATGCAGCACCCTGAAGGAAGTGCAATTGCCGACCGCATGCCGCGTTCGGTGGCAGGCATCGCGATTCACAACTCACTGGTATTTGTCGCACGCCGCAAGAAAGATGCGACACCAATGAGCCTCCGTTGGGAATTCCCTGGAGGCAAAGTTGAAAAAGATGAGGCAGACGAGGAGGCTCTTCATCGGGAATTTGAAGAAGAATTAGGCGCTCATATCCAAATCATGCGTTTTCTTGGAGAAACACTCTTTCATCATAACGGGCAGGCTCGGGTGCTGGCTGCGTGGCAGGTATCGTTCGATGCGCATGAAGCGTGGGCATTGAACGAGCATGAAGAGATTGCTTGGCTGCCCTATGAGGTTCTAGTATCGCTTCCGCTCGCTGATTCGGACCGATCTCTTCTGCCACTGATCGCTAAAGCGCTTGAAGAAAGCACCGCAGGAAGAAATACCTGACAGAGTCGCAGCTTCTCAGGCATTACCTTCTTCCGCATCGGTATCGATACCGCCGACAGTGAGTCCCGCATCAAAAGGCGCAGTCTTTGGCTCATCATTTTCTTCAAGGCTGTTGAGGAGAATTTCGACTTTTCCCTGCAAGGCCTCGAGGTCCGTCTTGAGTTCCTTTGCAAGTGCAACACCTTCTTCGAACATTCGCAGGGATTCCTCCAATGTAAGATCTGGATCACGCATTTTTTCCGCGAGTGACTCAAGTTTTGAGAGCCGCGCTTCAAAATCCTTCATGGCTCATACTCCTTTCAGCGTCCTATTCTTGCATGGTCTCCAGGATCGAGGCAGAAGCCTTTCCCGATGCGAAAATGATATGCACCTGCTCGCCTGGCTGCACTTCCGATGCTGCGCGAATCACTGGGGCTGTCATGAGAGGCCCCATCTTCATGACGATCGAAAACCCTCGTCTCATAATCGCCTGAGGATTCGCGATGCCTATTGTCGTATCAGCGAGTTCGAGCCGTCTTTGCATTTGTCCCATGCGAAATTCCATGAGGTTGCGCATTCGGTCTACAGTAGAATCAAATCGCTGAGTCAGTTCAAGATGCTTTCTTACAAGTAGCGCTTCCATCATACGAGGAGAAACCGCGCTAAGCCGTTCCTTCGTCCTGGCGAGAACTCTTTTCATTGAGTGAGCGAAAATTGCGGAAAACTGGTCGATCTCCCTCATAACCAGCCCAATATCTCCACTGGCAAGTTCAGCGGCAGCTGAGGGGGTCGGTGCGCGTACGTCTGCTGCGTAGTCACAGAGCGCCCAGTCCGTTTCATGGCCTACCGCACTGATGATGGGGATATGGGACTGAGCGACAGCCCTGACGACACGCTCATCAGAAAAGGGGAGCAGATCTTCGATGGATCCACCCCCGCGTCCTACAATGAGCACATCAACGAGGTCCCACCGGTTCGCTTGAATAATACGTTCAGCGATTGATGCCGCGGCGGTTTCTCCTTGTACCAGGGCTGGCAGCAGAATAATGCCGGCCTTAGGGTTCCTTCTCCGGAGTACTTTGATGATATCCCGTATCACGGCTCCGGACGGGCTTGTAATGACACCGATCCGTTCAGGCAGAAATGGTAATGGCTTCTTGCGAGACGCGTCGAATAATCCTTCGGCTGCAAGCTTTTTCTTTCTTGCTTCCAGCATGGCAAGTATTTCACCGAGTCCGGCGTGGCTCATGCTCCGGGCTATGAGTTGATACTGACCTCGTGCTGCGTACACGGAAATCCCACCTCGTGCGAGAATTTTCATGCCATCGCTTGGCACAAATGAAAGCGTCAAAAGATCACGCCTGAACATGACTCCCTGCAGGACGGCCTGCTCGTCCTTGAGAGAGAAATACAGATGCCCAGAAGCAGCAATTTTGCAGTTCGACAGTTCTCCTTCTACTCTTATATCTGGGTAATGATTCTCGAGGTCTGCCCTGATGAGATTTGTGAGTTGGGAAACGGAAAGCGGAGTCTCAGATATCAGCAAAGATTCTTCCATGGCAATTTGATTTGACATGGCCTCATTGTAGCAGATTTATCAGTAAGGTACATTATACACATGATGAATCCTCATGATCTGCCGATATACCAGCAGAAAGAAAAAATACTCGCTGCGATCGCGGAAAACCAGGTTATCGTTGTCGAAAGCCCGACCGGATCCGGCAAGACCACGCAGCTTCCTATCATCCTTTTTGAGGCAGGTTACGCATCAGGAGGTATCATCGGTGTTACACAACCTCGTCGCATCGCAGCGCTTTCGGTAAGCGACTTTATTGCGCGGCAACTTGGAAGCCAGGTTCCCGGCATAGTCGGCTACAAAATGCGTTTCGAAGATGCTACCAATTCAGAAACAGCCATAAAGATTATGACCGACGGAATTCTGCTTCAGGAAATGAAGCTGGATCCATGGCTCACGCGATATCGTGTCATCATGGTAGACGAGGCTCATGAGCGGAGCCTCAATATCGATTTTATTCTTGGACTGTTGAAAAAAGTTCTCGAATCGCGCAGCGATTTCCGGGTCATCGTATCGTCAGCAACAATCAATGCGGAGGTTTTTTCAGAATATTTCGGCGAATGTCCTATTGTTCGTATCGATGCGCCGATGTATCCGGTTCAGGTCATCTACGATCCAGTGCGGCTGCAGTCAGAAGCGACTCCTGCAGCCATAGCAAAATATGGAGAAGCCCCATCCAGTGACTTAGAACCTGTGTATCAACGCTCATCCGATGAAGCCCTTTATGACAAAATTCTTTCAATTACCGAAAGAGTTATCGAAGGAAGTGCGGGGTCCGCCGAAGGAGATATCCTCATCTTTCTTCCGGGAGAAAAAACCATCAAAGAATGCATGCAGCGCTTGATGACAAGCCGAATGAGCTCAAAACTTCACTGTATCCCCCTATACGCGCGTCTGGGAAAGGATGAACAGGAGCGAGTCTTCGATTCAGCGCCATCCGGAAAGATAAAGGTAGTCATCGCTACCAACATCGCAGAAACCAGCGTTACCATCGATGGCATTACAGTCGTTATCGATTCGGGGCTGGCGAAAATCAATTTCTACAATCCCCGGACCTTTACCTCAAGCCTCATCGAAACCCCCATTTCCAAAGCATCCTGCAACCAGCGAAAAGGAAGGGCAGGGCGCACACGGCCTGGAATCTGCTACCGCCTCTATTCCATTAAGGATTTCGAAAGCAGGCCTCTTTATCCAACAGAGGAAATCCATCGAACTGACCTTTCTGAGGTCCTTCTGCGAATGGCCGAGCTGGGTATCACTGATTTCGAACATTTCGATTTCATTACCAGGCCGCCAAAGAGCGCGATCCGCGGAGCTATCGAAGTACTGAATCTCCTCGAAGCGCTGACACCAGAAAGGAAGCTCACGCGAATCGGCGAAATGATGTGCGCATTTCCTCTTCTTCCCAAACTCTCTCGTATGGTTGTCGAAGCCATTCTCCGTTATCCCGATGTCATAGGAGAGACGCTTATCGCCGCTGCCTTCCTCTCTACCACGAGTCCCTATGTCCTGCCTCCCGGTGAAGAGACAGAAGCCCGTTCGGCGCATCATCAGTTCAGAGACCAGATGGGCGATTTTGCTTCATACGTGAAGCTTTATAATGCGTTCGTCGATGCGCGGGATAAACGGCGGTTTTGCGAGCGAAACTATCTAGATGAACGGACGCTGCATGAAATTGTGCGCATTCGACAGCAACTGGAGCTGATCGTTTCAGATTTGGGGGTCCCAATCGGAACAGGTGGATCCATTGCGGATTATCTCTGCGCGGTGAGCCGCGGTCTTATCCAATTCGTCTGCGCGCGGCAGGGAAGAGGCATGTTCCGCTCGCTCACGGCTGAGCGTATTCAGATACATCCCGGTTCCGTCATGTTCCGCGAAGACGCGGATTTCATCGTGGCTGGAGAAATTGTAAGAACTACCAGGATGTACGCCATGTCGGTTTCACCCCTTTCAAAAGCGCAGCTGTATCGCATTTCTCCTGAACTTGCGGAGCAGCTAATCGCGCTCCGGTCAAAAGCTGAATCGGCCCTGATGTCAAGCAGAGAGACGCTCTCTAGCCGTATCGCGTCTATGCGATCTATGAAAAACGCACAGACATGGGATAGACGTAAGTCTCGCGCTGTTGTCACAGAAGAAAATACTTCAAGCAAAACGATGAGACCTTCGGAACCAGCTCCATTTGCGCTCTGCGGCGAAGTATTCCCGGTAGAAGGGAAAAAACCATCTCGACGGACGGTCGTTCTTGATTGGGAGCGCCTGGCGAAAATTCTACCTCAGATCGGACCTGCAGACGAAAATCTGTCAAAAGGATACAAAGGCCGTGTTATTATTGGGAAATACCGGCTATTTGAGGGCGAAAAACTGTCCACCATCCTCAAGGCGCTCGAATGGCTTGATCTTAGCAATACAAACACAACATGGCCAGCGAATCGAAATTTCGAATTAGGGCAGCAGGAAAATGAAGAGACGCGTGCAAATGCCCTCCATGAATTAGGCAAGCATCTTGATATCGTCATGAAGGTGGTTCACGCTAAAAAGGCTAGCCACCTTGGCTTTCTTGCGCTTTTGTCTGATGGAAATGGAAATTTCTGGTTCAAACCGATGAAATCATTTACAGAAGCGCTAACTCAAAGTCTGGCCAGCATTGAGCAGCTGGTAGATTACGCGCGCCAGAACGATCTCGATTCCACCCTCAAAGAAAGAATTGGCTTCCTTTACAGAAGGTTCAATGATTTCATTCTGAGAGGCTGAGCGTATTCCGCTCGAACAGGAGTTCGAAGGCTCCGCGTCCCGCTTCGCTGGCGTGGCGTTCGAATTTGGTTTCTGGCCTCCACTCCTGGTGCGGCGCAAACCCCTCGTACCGATTCTGTAAAAGCTCGCATGTATTGAGTACCTGCAGCGTTGCGTGTGCGTAGTCTTCGATATCTGTCACAAAATAGAGATAGCCGCCGGGAACCAATTTCTGCGCCATCAGGCGGATTACCGCGGCTTGCATGAGCCTGCGCTTATGGTGGCGCTTTTTGGGCCAAGGGTCGGGATAGAAAATATGAAAGCCAGCGATACTGGCCGGCATTACCATGGTTTTCAGAACCTGAATCGCATCGTGCTGAATAATACGCACATTTTCGATCTCATGAGCGTCAAGCTCAAGAATGAGCTTGCCTACACCAGGCGCGTGCACCTCGACACCAAGATAATTGAACTGAGGTCTGTCGCGCGCAATCTGCCATGTTGCCTGTCCCATGCCAAACCCAATCTCCATGACGAGTGGAGCCGGATTAGGGAAGAAGTGATCGAAGGTAGTTGGTTCATCCGTGAATGGGATGAGATAGCGGGGAGCGCGTGTTTCAAGGGCGCGCTTCTGCGCATCGGTCAGTCTTCCCGAACGCAGTACAAACGTTCTGACGCTTCCGCTGAGTACCTGAGAGCCATCGGGTATCGAGTGTTCATCAGTCATGCGTGTACCAGTTCCTGCGCTGCAATCCGAATGACCGATCCGAGATCCTCGCACTCTATATTTTCTCTGCGAGCCAGCACACGAAGCAAGTAAAGAGGCCTAACGGATTCTTTCGACTCGCGATCCGAGTTCAGGAAGAGCGCAAGAGGGATGTGCTTTCTTTCCGCATATGCATATTGAGACGCAAGCTTTCGAGGCTCCGGGTACACCTCGGTGGCAAACCCCTCGCTTCGAAGACGTGAAGAAGTCTCATGAAGCGCTGAAAGCGCGTTTCCTTCCTGATTGATTATCAGGATGGCTGTTGATCGGGGAAGGTGCGAGTTCCTGCCAAGAGCATCCAAGGCAGCCAGGAGCCGATCTAGCCCAACGGATGCTCCCACGCCAGGCATACGTCTCGTCGTATAGAGACTTGCCAGCTCGTCATAGCGCCCTCCGGAACAGACCGACCCGATCTCGGGAATTGCGGCAAGCTGGGTTTCGAGCACGATGCCGGTATAATAATCAAGCCCCCTCGTAATGCTTGGATCGAGCACGACACTGCCATCAAACCCGGCTGCTGCGACACAGTCCATGACCTCAAGAAGCCTGGTCTGCGCTGCCATGGCAGCCTTGTCTCCTGGCGCGCAAAGGCGTACCATTTTATCAAGGGTCTCTGAGAAATCCTCTTCCTGACGAATGAATTCCAGAATGTCAGACGCTGCGTCAG
Source organism: Spirochaetota bacterium (assembly GCA_029265255.1). The sequence continues at coordinate 164,957 of JAJUJQ010000003.1, read as the reverse complement.
CGGATACAAGGCTGGTCAGAAGTTCTGCAGTCGAATCATGACCGATTTTTTCTAGTTTGTCGACTGTTCTTAGAATCTCGACCGATTTTTCTGCAGCACCCAGTCGATCTAGGAACCGGTTGAAAAGCATTCGATGATTGATGCGAAGCCTGAACTCGCCCACTTCCAGAGCCTTCATGGCGGAAGCTGCTGTCAGAATAATATCAGCGTCAGCAGAGGCAGAATCCGTTCCTACAATATCGAAATCACACTGCATGAATTCGCGATAACGCCCGCGTTGCGTGTTCTCGCCGCGCCACACTTTTGCAATGTGATACCGCCGAAAAGGCAGATAGAGCTCATCAACATGCTCGGCCATGAATCGCGCAAAAGGAACGGTAAGATCAAAGCGCATGGCCACATCACGATCGCCATGGTCTTTGAATCGATATACTTGCTTGTCGGTTTCCCCTCCGCCTTTTCCGAGAAGAATTTCCGCGTATTCGAGCACTGGTGTATCAATGGGTACAAATCCAAATAATGTAAAGACTTGTTCCAGTTTTTCAGTTAAAGCTTGCCGCGCCATTTCTGCATCCGGAAGAAAGTCACGAAACCCTTTGAGAACCCTGGGGGTAATGATCGACATAGCTACTCCATCTGTATTGCATGAAGATACAGGCTGCTATTATGAAAAGAATATGCTCATATGACAAGCAGGCGTCATTGCTGTGATAATGCGCATGCAGCGCACCTTGTCTCTGTACATCCATTTGTGATATAAAATAACGCCCTCTTTATCCGGCCTGTATGGCTGGATCATAAAAGCCCATAGCGGCTTAAACGTCCATAGGGAGGATCGAATGAGACAGTATGAACTCGTTGCCGTCCTGAATTCGGAAGACGAACTCTACAAGGCCGGCAAGCAGGCAATCGCCGATCTGCTTTCGCAGCATAAGGCGATTGAAGTCAAAGAAGAAGACATGGGAGATCGGCCGCTCGCATATTCCATCAAGAAGAAGACCCGTGGCCACTACATGCTCTATCGAATGAACCTGGAGCCCGCCAGCGTGCTCTCGCTTGAGCGCGCCATCAAGCTCAGCCCAACCATTCTAAAGCATCTTATAGTGAAAGTGGAAGACTGAAAGTCGTACGAACCGATTTTCAAAAGGAGCAATCCCGTGAGCGATATCAATGTTGTGGTATTGGTAGGGCGCCTTACCCGTGACAGTGAACTCAAGTACACCCCGTCAGGCCTGCCGATCTGCCGATTTTCCATTGCGGTCAATCGTTCGAGGAAGCAGGATGAGCAGTGGGTAGACGAGCCTCATTTTTTTGACATCGAGTTCTATGGGAAAAGCGCCGAGGGGCTCAGCAAATACCTTTTGAAGGGGCGACAAGTCGCGATACAGGGAGAACTGCGACAGGATCGATGGGAAAAAGATGGACAACAGCGTTCGAAGGTGGTCATAGCGGCTTCCGCGATCCGTCCGCTGGGGCCATCGCCACAGGGTTCCGATTCAGGTAATCACCGCGCCGCAACAGAATCCTCAATGCGTCCGGATACTTCCATTAACCATGCTTCCGCCCCCCCTGTGGTGGATGACTTTACCGACGACATTCCCTTCTGAAACGAATGGATTGCCCGCATTAATTTGGAATTCTACAGGAGAATGAATATGGATGACATGAAAGATATGAACGAAATGAAAGCCTCCCGTTCCGAAGACCAGCAGGATCTTCGCAGAGACCAGGATGATAGAAATGGCCCGCGCAAAGGAAAAGGATTCTTCCGCAAGAAAGTATGCCGTTTCTGCACCCAAAAGGTAAAAATCGATTACAAAGATGCCGACCTTCTCAGACGATACACGACCGAACGTGGCAAGATTCTTCCGCGCCGCATTACTGGTACCTGTTCCAAGCATCAGCGCGTACTCGCCGTGAATATCAAAAGAGCGCGGGCGCTGGCATTGCTGCCCTACGTGGTGAAATAAGCCTTTCGCTATCCTCTGGAGAATGAGCTTCATGACTAACGTGAAGGACGGATCCGATATGACCTCCACCAATACGCTGCGCGTTCAGTGGCGGCGATCAATGGCTGCCGGCATCGTATCGGGACTGTTCTTTACAAGCGGCTTTCTTGCGTTAGCCTGTCTTGTACCAGTGCAATATGCCTTTGTTCGGGAAGGGAAAAAAGAGGGCTTTCATTCTCTTCTCACGGCACTGCTGGTAATAGGAGTGGGGAACGCGTTGCAGCTGGGAAGCTTTGGCGCATTGAACCCTTCCAACTTTCTGCAGAGCCTGCTTATGCCTGCGCTTCTGCTTGGTTCGTTGGCGATTCTTCATTTTATTAGAACAAGCGGCTGGATCAAGCTTACCGCAGCATGGATCTTGCTTTCGGTCATCTTCGGATTTCTGCTGAACGCTTCGATCGGCTCGGCCTCAATGCAGGAAAGTATTGCAGTGCTCGTTGCCCAGTTCATTGCAAATACTGGCTTGCAACCGCCAGAAACCGCAATATTGCTGCAAGAATATGTTCAGCCGGCTGTCGCCGTTGTCATGAATTGTTTCGGCATGGTGATCTGGTTTGTCCTCGCAGGAAGCTGGTGGCTTGGAAAGAATATCGCGCTACGCCAGAAAGCGGATAATGACCGCGCGAGCCTGCATTCAATGGTCGTGCCATCATGGCTGCTGTGGCCAAGCATGCTTTCCTGGGCGCTACTGCTCGCTGTTCTCTATCGCCACCTGCATGGGTTTCTTTCTATTGTGGCATGGAATGCTTCACTTACAGCCGCAATGTGGTACGCCCTCCAGGGGATTGGTATCATCACTCATTTTTTCAGAATCAGGGGCATACCCAGAGGAGCAGGTATTTTCCTGTCCTTCCTGGTATTGCTTGGACTGCTCGACTCCAAAGTCGGGCTTGCAGAAATGATCGTGCTTCCGGCGCTCGGCGTCACCGAAGTATGGTCCAATTACCGAACACGCAAAGGAGCCTGAAGATGAAAGTAATATTGAATCAGGACATACCCAACCTGGGTGAAATTGGGGATATAAAGGATGTTGCACCCGGATATGCGCGCAATTACCTTCTTCCCCGCAAGCTTGTCATGGTTTACAACGACAAGACAGCCGCGCTCTTTGAAAAAAGACAGGCGGAAATTCTTGCCATCAAGGAGCAGAAGCGGCTTGCTTCCCGCTCTCTCAAGGAGAAGATCGAAGCGGATATTCTCACCATCAGCATGCCGGCCGGCCATAACGGCAAGCTCTATGGCGCGGTGACCAATCATACCATCGCAGACGAGCTGCTGAAAAAAGGTATCGAGATTGAATCCCGCCGCATCGAGATTCCCGGAAGGTCAATCAAATCGGTTGGAAACTACAAGGTACTGATCAGACTCTACGAGAAAGACGAAGCTACGCTGCGGGTTTCCGTAGAGGGTCTGGCTGTTGCCAGCGAAGAAAAGAAATCTGAAGAAGGCGGCGAACACAAGAAGCACAAGCCGAGAAGACAGCGTGTCGAGACTGAACCTGCGACGCCTGAAGAGCAGGCTGCAGCGTTCGAGGCTGCGGTCAACCGCGGGAAAATTTAATTCGCATAAGGGAATATATGCGCGGGGTCTCCCTGTTGCCAGGGCGACCCTTTTTATTACTGCCTTGACCGGCGGTAAAGCCACATACTACAGTTGAATACCCCGTACCGAATGGCGCTAGGAGTCTATCCATGCCTGGTCAGTCAATAAAAGATAAACTGCCTCTTTACAATGCCGATGCCGAACAGGCCTGTCTCGGTGCGCTCCTTCTCGATCCCGAAGCTATCAACACCGTTCTTCGCTACCTACAGCCAGCCAGCTTTTATGAGCCGGCCAACCAGGAAATCTTTGAAGCATTGATTTCGATGCACGAACATGGGCATAAACCAGACCTCATCACGCTCTCCGAGGAACTGCGCAACAGAGGCAGTCTTGAGCGGGTAGGGGGAGCTGCCTATATCGCCAGTCTTGCATCCTTTACTCCCTCAGCGGCCAATGTTGAATATTACGCGCGGATTGTGCAGGAAATGTCCACGCGACGGCGGCTCATCCAGCTCTCTTCTGAAGCGGCGGCGCTGGCCCATGAGGAAACTAGAGATATCGATGGAATTCTGGACGAAGTTCAAGCGAAGATATTCGATATATCGCAAAACCGAAGAACCGCGGATTATCATCAAGCCAGAGAGATTGTCACCGAGACAATGCTTCTCATCGAGAAACTGAGCAAGAATCCAGAAGCATTCACCGGTATCCCGACTGGGCTTTCCGATCTGGACACCATGACAAGCGGATTGCAAAATTCCGAATTCATTGTCATCGGCGCGCGACCTTCGGTAGGAAAGACAGCTCTGGCATTGACGATGGCAGCGCATGCATCAATAGATCTCAAAATTCCAACCGCCTTCTTTTCGCTGGAAATGTCGGAATCAGCCATCATGATGCGACTCATCTCTTCGGAGGCTCACATTCCGGCCGAGCGCATAAGGACAGGGAGAATCAGGACCCAGGATTACGACAGCCTCATGGAAGCTGCCGCCCGGATTTACGAAGCGCCGCTGTACATCGTCGACATGCCGAATATGAAGCTTCTTGAATTACGGACAATGGCAAGGCGCCTCGTCCTCGAACGCAACGTGAAGGTCATTTTCATCGATTATCTGACCTTGATCACGCATGACAATGGAGAACTGCCACGATGGGAGCAGATATCGGCCATATCACGTTCTCTCAAAGCGCTGGCTCGCGAACTCGATATTCCAGTAGTGGCGCTGTCGCAGTTGAAACGCGAAGCCGAAGGCAAGCAGCCAACCCTTGCAGATCTCAGAGAATCCGGCTCAATCGAGCAAGATGCGGACCTCATTATTTTTCTGCACCGAGAGCGCGCTTTGGATAAGACCCACGATCAGCAGAGTGATCAGGTCGAAACCGATCTCATCGTTGCGAAACAGCGTAATGGCCCCATCGGTAAAACATCGGTCTGGTTCAAGGCAAGCTATGCGAAATTTGTCAACATGGAGCGCAGAGAGCACCATGGTTGAGTGGCTCGATTGGCCGCGCAACCGGAATTTGATCTGTCCGCTGCGATCTATTTCCCCGTAAAAAAGACAATATCGCTCATGGTGGCCACGATAAAGATGACGATCACAAATGCCGCGCCGATAAACTGATATCGGTACACGGTTTTCGGCGAAAGAGGTTTTCGTTTCAACAGCTCTGCTAGAAAAAGGATAATAAGCCCTCCATCCAGTACCGGGAGCGGCAATAGATTGACAATTGCAAGCCCAACCGACAGAAATGCGAGAAAGCTGAGGATTGGCACCAAGCCCGCCAGCCCATTTTCCTTAATCTGATCCTGCGCGGCAGTACCGATCATCCATGTGATACGAGCTGGACCGGAAACAGCCTTGAACACATTCACTCCGCGGAAGAGGAGACCGATGCTTTTAAAGGTCATTGCAAATGTTGAAGCTGTTTCGCTGGCTCCCCTTGCCATGGCATCGAGAAAGTCATGGGCTTTTTCTGTCCTGGTGATGCCCTCAAAAGCAATACCTGCCTCCTCGGCAGATTGAGCAACCAAAGTGGTCCGCAACAACTGGCCATTTCGTTCGATAGTCAGATCGAGACGCTCCGTCCCTTCAGAAAACAGCTTCAGAAAATCGACGCTATTGCGCAACTCGATCCCGTTTGCCTGCGTGATGCGGTCACCGGGCCGGATGTCGGCAATTTCCGCCGGGCTGCCGCGCTTTACCGAACCGACCAATGGTTCGATATACGCATAAACACCGATTACCCCAGCACCTGTATTGGGATCGAGCCGGGGGGTCACCACAAGCGTTCGAGTCATGCCATTCCTGAGTACTTCAAGCCGCAGAGGCTTTCCGGGATTCGTGGCGATTGCGTCCTGCAGATCGCGATAGTCTCGAATATTCTTGCCTTCTACGGAGAGAATGATATCGCCCGTCTCAAGCCCGGCCTCATCGGCGGGATTAAGTCTGTCTTGTGTGATAAATGATCCAGTCTCGCTGGAAAGGATGATTCGGTTCGGTGCTGTCTGAATCGTGATACCAATCGCTGCGACAAGCGAAAACGCGATAATTGCGAACAGCATATTCGATACTGGCCCAGCCAGCGCGATACTAATGCGCCGCAGCGGATGCGCGCTATAGAAACCTCCATCTTCTGAAGGGATTTGGGGAAGCTTCTCCTCGATGGCCTTCCTGAAGCTGTCTTCGCCTTTCAACTTGCAATATCCGCCAATAGGAAGAATGCCGAGCCTCCACTCTGTCATCCCTCGTTTGAACTTGAGGAGAGGGGGACCCCAGCCAATGGAAAAAGCTTCTACATGAACACCGCTTGCCCGCGCAACGAGAAAATGTCCAAATTCGTGGACGATAACAACTACCGATAATCCGATGAGTCCATAAAGAATGGTCGTCATTCACAATGCTCCACTGCGTGTGCCGCTATTGAACGCGCTCTCATGTCAAGCTCGAATATATCCTCAAAGGTGCGAACAGGCAAATTCCAGTCCTGGTCTAGTGATTCAGAAACAATGCGTGCAATGTCGGTAAAACGGATTTTACCCTCTTCGAATGCGGCGACCGCGACTTCATCCGCTGCGTTGTAGCAAATGCAAGCCGCATCGCCCTGTTCGGCAGCCCTTCGTGAGAGGTTGAGAAGCGGATAACGCTCCGGTTCAGGATCTTGAAATTCGAGAGTCTTGCCGGCCAACTCAGCTGTTCCGAAGGGGCAGGGGAGTGTTTTGGGCCAATACAGCGCTGCCTGGATGGGAAGCCTCATGTCGGGTTCTGACATATGCGCATAAAGCGCGCCATCGATCGTTCGTACCATCGCATGGACAATACTCTGGGGATGGATGAGAACCCTTATTCTTTGCTGTGACAATCCGAACAACTTGGACGCCTCGATGAGTTCAAGCCCTTTGTTTGCCATGGTTGCCGAGTCAATACTGATCTTTCTTCCCATCTTCCAGACTGGATGGCGGCAAGCGTCATCGGGCGTCATTCTGGCGAGCGTTTCTAGTGGTACCATTCTAAATGGTCCTCCGGATGCCGTGATGGTGAGTTCTGCGATTTCGTTACTGCCGATTCGATTGAAAAGCTGAAATAGCGCCGCATGTTCCGAATCGACAGGAATGATGGTGCTTCCATGGAGGTCAGCAAGCGCGCGCAGTTGGCGGTACCCCATAACGATCGACTCTTTATTGGCAAGCGCCAGATCCAGCCCATGGCGAACCACAAGGATGGATGCTGACATGCCTGCCGCTCCGGCAATGCCATTGACCACGATATCCGCGGCCGCGTTCTCCAGCAAACGTTCCAGCGCGTTCGGGCCAGAATAGATACCATCTCCAGCCAAGGACCCAATATCCGTACATACCGCCAGCGCGTGCGGAAACTCATGCTGCAATCGAGCGAGGGTTTCTAGACTTCGATGCACCGAAAAACCGGCCAGTTCCAATGGATGGTCGCTTCCGAGACTGCTGCGAATGACATCGATAGTCTGGCTGCCGATTGAGCCTGAGGCTCCAAGGACAACAACTCTTTTCTTCATGACTGAGGACTCCGTTTCATCTGGATTATCGGATCAGGAAAAGAGCCGCGCGAGCAGCGCGAACGCGACAAAAAACGGCGCGCTGAAAAACAAGCTGTCAAAAGAATCCAGCATTCCTCCTCTTCCTGGAATCAGAATACCAGAATCCTTGACTCCCACCGCACGCTTGAGGGCACTCTCGAACAAGTCTCCCACGATCACGAAAAATGACATGCCACACCCAAGCATAAGGCTGAGCGCGATATACGCGCCTCCTGACGGTTTCCAGGAACCTGCCAGAGGTCCAAGCGCAAGAAACGCGCCGATGATGGATCCGGCGGTACCTCCGATAAATCCTGCGATGCTCTTATTAGGAGAGACATCTACGATATTTCTCTTTTTTCCAAGCGTGATACCAGCAAGCCAGGCAAGGCTGTCATTGCCAAAGGTCATGATGGTAAAGGCCAGGATGGCTGACCGAGCATCGGGGAAATACGCGATGATAAGCATAAGAAAGCCAGGCAAAACGGCCGTATATGCATGCAGCAGCACAATTGCGGCGCTGTCCTTGAGAAGGTAAGGAAACTCATCCTTTCTCGCAAATGCTTGAGGGGTCAGTTCGATGAGAAGGAACAATATCGATGTCAAAAAAAACAGCGCAATCGGGTCTGGGTCGTGCAGATTCAAAAGGCAGGCCGCATACACGAGAATATTCTGAGCGATACCAGCAAACGTTGCGGACGAGCCTGGAGCCCTGAAACCCGATTTGGTGATGAGAGAACGCAATTCAATAGAGGAGAGATACTGTATTCCTATCACGAGCAGCGCGAGAACAGCATAATGGGCATGAGGCAGGAACAACACTACCAGCACGAACAGCGGGATACCGATAAAAAAGAGCAGCAGGCGGGATCTTGTGTTTTGATTCACCGCGCATCTCCAAAACGGCGTTCCCTGCGCGCATAGTCGCGTAACGCGTCCTGCAGGTCGTCAGGGCCGAAATCCGGCCAGAACTTAGAGGAGAAATAGAGCTCACTGTATGCTGATTGCCATAGAAGAAAATTGGAAAGTCGGTACTCTCCTCCCGTTCTTATGATGAGATCAGGATCAGGAAGTTCGGGATGGTCAAGCATGGCCCGGATGGATGCCTCTTGAAGGGGTGCTGGCGCTGGATCAGCCTGCAGCATCTTCCCAATTGCCCGCATGATTTCGTCTCTTCCGCCGTAATTGATTGCGAGGTTCACCACGATGCCCTTGAATTGGGCAGTCGCTTCTATAGCACGGTCAATTTCCTCCAGCACGTCTGAAGGGAGACCGTCGCGCGCCCCAGAATGGACGATCCTGATTCCATTCTGCCTGTAGAAATCAAGCTCTCTGGAAAGATGCGTACGCAGAAGCGACATTAAAAATCCTACTTCTTCCTGCGCGCGTTTCCAGTTTTCTGTCGAAAATGTGTAGAGGGAGAGAAACCTGATCCCCGCATCCCTTGCTGCCTTTACGATAACTTTGGCCGTTTCCAGCCCGCGGCGATGCCCTTCAGTGCGTGGCAGACCCTTTGATTTTGCCCAACGCCCATTTCCATCCATGATGATTGCCACATGATCCGGCACTCTCTTATCATTCATGGCTTTGCTCTCCCGGAGATCCTGGTCCATCAGCCCGGTCTTTCAGACTTCCATTATTTCTTTTTCTTTTGCTTCAAGAATCTGTGCAATCTGGGCAATGTAGGAGTCGGTGAGTTTCTGAAAATCAGCTTCTTCTTTCTTGAGGGCGTCCTCAGAGAGTCCGCCGGCAGATTGCTGCTTCTTGAGTTCTTCAATACCGTCTCTTCGGATGTTTCTTATCGCGACTCTCGCTTGCTCGGCCATTGTTCGTGCCGTCTTGACCAGTTCCTTGCGGCGCTGTTCTGTGAGAGGTGGAATTGCGATACGGAGCACCTTGCCATCGTTCGAAGGATTGAGGCCGAGATCCGATTTGAGAATGGCTTTTTCTATTTCACTGAACAGAGATCTGTCCCATGGCTGGATCACGATGAGGCGAGCCTCAGGGACAGAGATGGTAGCCACCTGGGATAGTGGTGTTTTCTGCCCATAATAATCGACCCTGACTTTATCGAGGATAGCGGGGGACGCTCTTCCAGTCCGTATCGCATTGAATTCGTCGTGCAGCGCGGCGATAGTCTTCTTCATTTTCTCTTCGTATGCTGCTCTGATCGATTCCATGGCACTTCCTCCCTCTTCTCTAGCACATATTAGCAGTTAAAAAGGGGCGGCCGGTAGAAGACCGCCCCGGAAAATTACAGGCTGGATCCTGCTTGCAGGCTCAGTTCTGCCCCACTTTTGCGAAGTAGTAATCGACAAGAGCCAGAGAGAATCCCGTTTCTTTCGACACTTGCGCAAGCGCGCCAGCAACCGAAATCTTCTCATCCCTCACAAAACCCTGATCCAAGAGACACACCTCAGCGAGAAGCTTCTTTACTTTGCCAGCAAGAATCCCTTCAATGACTTTGGGCGGCTTATTCTTCATCTTCTCGTCGAGTTCCACCTGCTTGGCGAAGATTTCTTTCTGCTCGGCGAGCCATGCTTCAGGAACCTTGCTCTCATCGAGGAACATGGGATTGAACGCGGCGACATGCAGCGCTACATCATGGACGAATGCGGCTACCTTTTCGTCATTGAACGCTGATGCATCATTCGCGCGGAATTTGACGACGACACCGATGCGCCCCTCTCCATGCAGATAAGAATGCAGGATTTCGTTCTGTCCGGCAGAGAAATACGCCACACGTTTAAGCGTGATGTTCTCCTTGATGACAGAAGCGATTTCCTTGACCATGCCCTCGAGGGTCTCGTTGGTCGCGCTCGCCTTCATGCTAAGTGCTGTTCGGGCGATTTTCTCTCCAGCATCGATAAAATCCTTGTTCCGGGCGACAAAGTCCGTTTCGCACGAAATTTCGACAAGGGAAAGCCCTGTTCCTTCCTGAGCAACAAAAATCCTGCCTTCATTGGTCGCGCGGCCTGCACGCTTTTCAACGCCAGCCATGCCCCATTCGCGAAGGAGCTTCTCTGCTGCAGCGAAATCACCGTTCGCTTCGGTAAGGGCCTTCTTGCAGTCCATCATGCCTGCGCCTGTCTTCTCGCGCAGGGCTTTTACATCAGTGGCTTTGATTTCCACGGCTATACTCCTCAATTCTCTTCGTACAGTTTGTCTTCATCGATAATCGTAGAAGAGTCCATATCCTCATGCGAATCGCTATCTTTTTCATGCGTCGCGGCGGTATAGGTCTTCGGATCGATTTCGACCTCATCATCTTCTTCAATCGACTTGGCTGGCACCGTGAGCTCCTGCTCCTCTTCCGAAGGCAGCGTCTCGATGATCTTGAGCCCTTCAGAAGCGCCCGCCTCAATGACCGCGTTGGCGATTATCTGGGTAAAGAGCCCGATCGATCGAATGGCATCATCATTACCCGGAATTGGATAGGTAATCCCCTCAGGGTTGCAGTTGGTATCGACGATGGCGACGATGGGGATGCCGAGCCTCTGCGCTTCCGCGACCGCAATGGCCTCCTTGCGCGTATCTACGACAAAGAGGATGCCAGGAAGGCTGGTCATTTCCTTAATACCGCCCAGGTTCTTCTCAAGTTTGGCCTTTTCCTTAAGAAGGCTTGCAATTTCCTTTTTAGTGAGACTTGCGAAGGTGCCGTCTACTTCCATCCGCTCAATTTTTTTCAGCCTCTGGATCGATTTGCGAATAGTGGAAAAATTGGTGAGCATACCACCAAGCCAGCGGTTGTTCACATAGAACTGCTCGCAGCGCTCCGCTTCTTTCTGGATTGCCGCTTGTGCCTGCTTCTTCGTGCCTACAAACAACACGCTCTTGCCCGAGCTGACCACTTTCTGTACGGCATCATACGCTTCTTTGATCGCCTGGATCGTTTTCTGCAGATCGATGATATGGATGCCGTTCCTCTCCGCGAAGATGTATTTCTTCATCCGCGGATCCCAGCGCTTGACCTGGTGCCCGAAGTGCACGCCAGACTCAAGCAGGCTCTTCATTGTGACTACTGCCACGGAGACCTCCCGTAACCGGAGAATACTATCCGGTTCCCGTCCTTATATCTCGTCCTGTCCGAAAAGAGACGCGCTCGTTCCGACAGGCGGAAAATGCCCGGTATTTCATACCGGACGCTGGACCATCAAGATGGTTCATGCCTTGTGGGCACTCCTTGATATCCAGCATCCCGGAGAATGCCATATAATTCATGAATTGGCAAGCCCATGACTCCTGAAGGAGAGCCTTTGATCTCCTTGATGAAGCAGGAACCAATCCCCTGGATTCTGTACGCGCCCGCTGCCCCTTGCCATTCTCCGCATTCGCAATACCAATTGATCTCTTCGTCTGACATAGGAGCAAACAGCACTTCCGAGATTGACAGGGCGCAAAAAGATGCATCTTTCCACATGTCATAGAGACAAATGCCAGAAAAGACATATTGATATCTACCGCTTTCTTTTTTAAGCATGTTTCGCGCGTCGGACTCATTGGCAGGTTTGCCGATCGTTTCCCATCCATCAGCGGTACGAAATGCGACAAGCGTATCGGCACCGAGTACAAATCGGGGCTGGTCAGGTGTTTTGCGCTGTTCACCATCATGGGTTGCCCTATACAGCTCCGCGCCTCTGCCAGCCTTGGTTCGTGCCAGCGCAACCACTCGGTCTGCCGGCTCGAGGTGGTCAAATATCGTTTCATCAATCGAAGGCACTATCTTTTTAAACGGTATGCCCAGAGATTCCAATAATGCCGCACGGCGCGGCGATTCGCTCGCAAGTATGATTGGCTCAGGTATCATGACGGCAATGCTATCGTTCAGCAATGTGCGTGCCAAGTACCGCGCTTGACGCAAAAGAGGCAAATCTTTATCATGCCCTGCGTACGATCGGGCGATTAGCTCAGCTGGATAGAGCGTCGGCCTCCGGAGCCGAAGGTCGTGGGTTCGAATCCCGCATCGCTCATGATACACATCCTTCCGCTTCGCTTTTTCGCGTCAAATTCGATTCCTCATCGCATTTTTGCAAAAACAAGCTTGCAAGCCCATGAAATATGCTTGATAATATCGATGTATGAAAACAAACAAGATATTATTGAAGTATGTATCGGTGGTTTTTTTGCTGACAGCATTCCTTGGCTGTGCTTCCCCACCACCCGTGGTCCAAACTCCAAGTCCCCAGACCCAGCAGGCCAAGAATATCGTTCAGAACACATCGACGCCCGATATGCCATCAACGCTACCTGCTCCAACCCAGGACCCCAACGCATCCGCAAAAGCAGTAGTCCAGAGCCAGCCCGCGCCTGGAACGCCACCGCCGGCACCAGGTTCACCTCAAGCCACGCAGGCAGCTTCCTTTGCTCCGGAAGCACTTTCAGCCGATGAAGCCAAATTCCTGCAAAATTATCTCAACAGGCTGAGCTATCTTGTCTATTACAACGAAAATTCCGGCCTGTCACCAGACCTTGCGCGCGCTGCCGTATCCCAGGCGAACAGATACCTTCTGGAAAAGCTCGGCCTGTCTGTCATCGATTTCGATCAGATACAGAAAAACAAGAAGGACCAGATGGCTGCCTATCAGGCTGAGACCGGCGGCTCAGTGGATATCATTACCTTCATTGCCCAGAAACTGAATGCCGACATCTACCTGGAAATCGACGCAAAAACCTCGTATGCCGGAAGCCCGGGCAATTGGTCTGGCTCCGCCCAGGGGAGCATGAAGATTTTCGATGCATCCACTGCTGCGCTGCTTGGTTCCATTTCCTTCATGAGTCCTCAGACCTTCAGTCCTGTTTCTCCTGATGCCGCGATGATGAACGCTCTTGCGGCGATTGTCTGGCAGTCGATGCCGAAAGTGACCGAACAGGCGAAAGCGCTCATGAGCGTTTCAGTGTCACGCGGAATTCGCTTCGAGCTCATTCTCCAGAACACGCCAGACGCGAAGGTTATCTCTCAGTTTGAACGCAACCTGCAGAAAAAGGTAAGAGAAATCGATCGCTTGTCGTACTCAAGCGGCGAAACCCGTTATGCGCTGTATGCGTTTACAAATTCGTCGCGCATTCAGGACGCGATTTATGAAGCTGCCGCCGCTGCTGGCTTTCCTGAATGCTACCTGGTTTATATGCGGGGCAGATCATTCACATTCAATACAGGCCTATAGCGTACGCTCGAGCGTAACCCGAACGTATGCACGGTATATGCAATAGGAGGAGCACCATGAAATTTGCCAAAATTGCCGTCATGATCATGCTGGTACTTGTAATTTCGGCATGTGGAACAAAAGCACCGCTTCGGAAAGGCGAGGTTCTGCTCGAAGACAAGGGCACGGCATATGGAGTCAAAACGCCCAAATGGGTTGAGCTTGCGATTCTTGGAGGTCCCAGAGACATCGAAAAGCTGCCGGATTACAAGAATTTTGTGGTCTTTATCGCACAGTTCGAGGCAGCCAACCTTCAGAGCGCGCAGCTGCTGGCCGAGCGTATGCAGGCCGATACAGAAATCGCGCGATATCTCTCGACGCGTGTGAAGGATGCCTTCAAGGGCGCCAATGTGGCCGATGCAGATTCGAAGAATTTTGGAGTCTATGCTGAACGATTTGTCGCGAGCGTAGGCGAAGCGAAATTTTCCGGATTCCGCAAGGACGCTGACTGGTGGGTAAAGGTGCAGACCTATACTCCAGAAAATAAGCCCGATAAGCAGATTTACAGGGTCATACAGCTTTGGACGATTGAGAAAGCCATGTTGCAGAAGCAGTTTGACATGCTGTTAGGCCAGGTAGCAGCCAACGAACCGCCAACTCCAGAAACGAAACGAGCAATGGATATCGTGCAGAATACCGTTGCGAAGGATTTCTTCGGCGAAGGGAAGTAACTGTCGCCTTGAAAAAGCCCCGGGAACTGTTCTGTCGATACAGTTCCGGGGCTACATTTTTCGTGTTTATTCGCTGCGTTATCACTGAAACAGGAGAAGGAGATGATTAAAAGCAGACTGTCCAGTGTATTTCCACTGCTGAGCATTGTGATGTGTGTGCTGGTTTCCTGTACTTCCGGTCCCGCAGTACCAGAATGGGTCAAATCTACTCCTTCCCCAGACAGTGTGTATACCTATTTCACTGGTTCCTCCTCAGCTCCCGATAGCGCAACCGCAATGAATGACGCGACCGCGCAGATCATTGCGGGTATATTCAAATATATGGGTGTGTCGATCAACGTGACTTCTAGCGCAGAAGCACGGGCATCGATGGAGGATTACCAGGCGAAAATCACTCAGACGGTCACAACAGAATCCAAGGGCAAGCTAGCCGGATTTGAAGTTGTGCAAAAATATATCACTCAGGATAAAAAAGCCGGCATCTATACTGTCCATGTGCTTGCTCGTTATGAGACGAAAGAACTCTCAAAGGAAAAAGCAAGGCTTGAGGCACTTGCGAGAGAAAAAGAAGATGCCGTTGCCAAACCGGAAAAAAGCGGTGATGCCGCTGCAGCCGAAGGAAGACTTCTGGATGCTATCCGCTATTATGCAGAAGCCATGAGCGCGGCTGGACACTCGGATATTGAAAACGCGCAAATTAAGTTCGAGCGAAATGCGAAGAAGGCCTCATCCCTCGCGGCCACCTTGCGTCTCGCGGTCTTAGGCGAAAACTCCTTTTCGATCGCGTTGGGACAGGTGCCTCCTCCATTGAGGGTGTCGCTCCGCACGAACGCGGGGGGATTTGAAAGAGGCGTTGCAGGTGCGCCGCTCCGTATCACCTATCCAAAGAAGCTCGTATCGGGGAAAGCCGGCAGCGGCACGCTCCAGGTATTCACCAATGCTGACGGATCAGCGGAGATCAAGCTTCCCGCATTTGAGATAGCCGGAACTCATCGCGTGTATGTCGCACTTGACTACTCAAGCATCAGCGATATTCTCTTTAATACTCCCACTTGGGCCTTGTCCTACAAAGATTCAGTAGAAACCGAATTGGCGGGCACGGCTATTTCTATCTCCTACAAGGTTATTTCATCTGCCGCGATGGTCCCGACAGCGCTCGCCTCCTATGTTAAATCATCAGAATCCGGAAAACAGGTCGATGCAAGTTCCTTTTCCGCAGCGCTCAAGGACGCGCTCCTGAAAGAAGGATTCAACTTGATAGAGTTCACGCTTTCTCCTGCCTATGCCACAATGGATCTCAGCAAGCTTCGCCCGATTGTTCCCTCACAAGCGGAGCGGCTGGTCATTGCGGCAGTGGATATCGGTTCGATTTCGCGTGATGGAGCGTTCTACATTGCGACGGTGTCCGGAAGTCTCAGCGTCTATGAGATCGCAGGAGGACGCACACTGTATTCAGCGTCAAAATCCTCTCAGGCACCTGGCAATTCCGAGGCGGAAGCTATTTCTAACGCGCTTAGGACACTAGGCAGCCAAGTGTTTGCAAGAGACCTTTTAGGCGCGCTGCCGTAAAGATTGATTCGGCAAGCCTCATTCGACATCATTCCTGCAATTCCTCGCGTTCAGCAAGCATTTGATCGATAGCCATGTGGACGAGTGTGTCGCATCGTTCATTGTCCTGGTTTCCCGAATGACCTTCTATCCATTCAAACGACGGGTGAAGTTCCGACACCAACTGATCGAGCCTTTCCCACAAATCCCGGTTCTGCACTGGTTTTTTACCGGCGGTTTTCCACCCATTTATCTTCCATCGTTCGACCCAACCGGTCATTCCATTACGCACATATTGGGAATCGGTGTAAATACAAATAGGAGCCTGACTCCAGAAAGGTAACGATATAGTGTTCTTCTGAGCTGCCATCTGTACAGTAGTCAATCTGGATTTAAGGAAAGAAAGCGCCTCAATCACCGCTGTAAGTTCCATTCGATTATTGGTTGTTGTGGGCTCCGCGCCCATCGCTTCCCTGTAGCGATCGCCGTAACGCATGACGTATGCCCAGCCCCCAGGCCCGGGGTTGCCTCTGCATCCTCCGTCTGTATACACCACAATAAGGTTTCCGGTCATATTCGCACTATGCCAGAGTCCTTGAATTCAGGCAACATCTTGCGGATGGCATCACCGCTCAGTAGAATAGCAATTCCATGCTCAAAGAATATCGCACTCTGTTTCCTCACCTTAAAAAATACCTTTGGCGCTATGTGGCTGGTATTCTCTGTCTTGTAGCAGTGGATGCCGCTCAGGTGCTCATTCCCCGCTATCTCAGAATCGCGGTCGATCGGATCAGCACAGGATCCTACCAACTCTCCGATTTGATCCCCTCGCTTGTGGCGATGGTTCTTCTGGCCGTGTTCATCTCCATTGGAAGATTTCTCTGGCGTTACTTCATCAATATCGCTTCGCGACGCATCGAGGCAGAGATGAGGGAGCGATTGTTTGCGCATATTATGAAAATGCCTCCCTCATTTTTCAGGGAAAACACCACGGGAGACCTCATGGCGCGGGCTACAAACGATATCGGAACTATCCGCCAGGCAACGGGAATGGGGTTTGTCTCTCTTGTCGATGGTGTGTTCATGTCTTTCATGATTCTTGTGGCAATGTTCGCCAATAACGCGAGCGTCGCTGGATGGATAATTCTTCCCCTTCCATTCATCACTGTTCTCATTCTGCTCTTTGGAAAAATCGTAGGCGCACAGTTTAAAAAAGTCCAGGATATCTATGGCAAGCTTTCCAATATTGCCCAGGAATCGCTGGCGGGAATCCGTGTTGTTCAGTCTTTTGTAAAGGAGCGGTATTTTCAAAATAAATTCGACGCGGCAAATATAGAATACAAAAAAGCGACAATGGACCTGGTCAAGACGTTCGGGTTCTTTTTCCCCTTCATTTCCTTCCTTGCAGGTTTAAGTACGGTACTTCTGATTCTTTTTGGAGGAAATGCTTCGCTTAAGAACAAGATGAGCGCAGGGGCTCTGGTTGCCATGCTATCCTATTTGGAGATGCTAGTGTGGCCTCTGATGGGGGCAGGGTTCACCGTAAACATTGTGCAGCGTGGTGCGGCGAGCCTTAAGCGAATCAATAAGGTGCTTGATTCCGAACCAGAGCGTGATTCTTTGCCGGAGAATTCTACAGGCGCTCTCTCGGGTTCTATAAAAATACAGAATCTGTCATATCGATATCCTGAAATGCCGCACCACAGCCTGGATTGTATAAACCTTTGCATACCAGAAGGCTCAATGCTCGGCATTCTTGGCAAGGTCGGTTCAGGGAAGAGCACGTTGCTGAAAATATTTCCTAGAATCGCGGACCCCGGCCCGAATTACGTTTTCTTGGGTGAGAAAGATCTCTTCACCATCCCGCTTCCGATGCTGAGACAATACTTTTCCATGGTTCCACAGGAGAGTTTCTTATTTTCTGACACTATTCGGGCTAACATCCTCTTTGCGGCGCCAGAACTCGACGCATCGCGATTCGAAGAAATCGTTGCCATTTCTGGCCTTGATCGAGATGTCGCGATGTTCCCCCATGGATGGGATACGGTCGTCGGCGAGAAAGGCATCAGCCTGTCTGGCGGGCAGAAGCAGCGCATTTGCCTCGCTCGAGCTCTTGCGACCGATCCACCTGTGCTCCTTCTGGATGACGCGCTATCGGCGGTTGATGCCGAAACCGAAGAACGTATCCTGAACGCCCTCCTGACTGAACGAAAAGGGAAAACAACGATTGTGGTATCAAATCGCATTTCAACCCTTCGTAATGCAGATCAGATCATCGTGCTCGACAGCGGAAGAATTATCCAGAAAGGAACCCATGAAACCTTGATGATGGATTCAGAAGGATTCTACGCAAGAATCGCCATGCTTCAGCAACTCGAACAGGAATCCTGCGAGGCCTGCAAGGAGAAGGAGGCCATCGATGGCTGAGTTCTTCGATGCGGAACAAATTACCAAAGGATACGATTCGCAGATCGCAAGGCGCATTCTCTCGTATCTCAAGCCGTATCGTACTATCGCGATTGTAGCCCTCCTGACACTTTTGTTGAGCACTGGAGGCGAGCTTGTGCTGCCGACTCTGATCCGCAATGCAGTCGATGAGGCGCTTGTTCGTCAATGGTATGGCATGGACGCCGCTGCAATCAGCGCATTGCCAGGGAATGATCAGTCTGTCCATGTTGAAATAAAGGGAAAATTCTATGTCCGCGCCGCCAGACTGGCGGGCCTTTCAAAAAAAGAACGAGACACGCTGATCGGCGATGGCCTGCTTGATGCAAATCCTTCGTATTTGTTCAACCTTGCGTCTCGAAAAGAAGAGAAAATGGCACTGGCCAGCCACTATCCATCAATAATTATGGGAGACAAGTGGGGTGTTGTTCCCGTTTCCATACTGGAGGCAATGCCCTCTGAAGAAGCCTTTATCATCAAGCAGGATTCTCAGCCAATCCTTATTCGATATGCGCTCGAAATCATTATGGTACTTGCACTTGTGCTCCTAAGCAGCTTTTTCATGACCTGGTTCACCAACCTCATTGGTACCTGGATCATGAAAGACATGCGATTGCAGGTGTTTCGCCATATCATAGGACAATCTCTGGGGTATCTCACCAGGCAGCCCGTTGGACGCTTGGTGACCCGCATCACCAGCGACATCGAAACGATTGCCCAATTCTTCAGTGATGTGCTCAGCGCCTTCATCAAAGATGCGACCGTTATGATGGGGGCGCTCTTCGTCATGTTTTTGCTCAACTGGAAACTTGCGCTTGCAGTATCGATTACATTCCCACTGGTCATCGCTGCATCCACGATCGCACGCCGCAAAGCGCGCGACGCCTTTCGTACCCAGCGTTATTGGACGAGCAAAGTCAACTCCTTCCTCTCCGAGCATATTTCCGGTATCGAAGTAGTCAAGCTTTTTACGCAGGAGGGGAGGGCCGGCCGAACTTTTTCCGAACAAAACAGTCAACTCCTCCACGCGAATATTCAGGAAATGTATGTCTACGCCATTTTCAGACCTTATGTAGACCTGATCTCCACTATTGCTAGCGCTTTATCCATCCTTGCTGGAGCGATCCTGTTTCTCAATCTCGAAATCTCCATAGGAACGCTCATCGCGTTTATCAATCTCATTTCTATCCTCTATTCCCCAATCAAAGATCTTTCAGAAAAGTACATACTACTTCAGAGCGCCATGGCGAGCGGAGAACGTGTCTTCGGGCTCTTGGATACCAATGACCCTGTGCCCGATACCGGAAAACCTGAAAAAATACCTGCGACGTTGCGCGGCCATGTCGAGTTCTCGAACGTGTGGTTTGCCTATAAAAGCGATGAGTGGGTGCTGAGGAATGTTTCCTTTATCGTAAATCCTGGAGAAAAAGTAGCCATCGTCGGCTATACAGGAGCAGGCAAAACCACTATTGCACAGCTGCTGGCGCGATTCTGGGATATCGCAAAGGGTGAGATATTCATCGACGGCATTCCCATCAAAAGCTATCCGCTCGAGCAATTACGGAGATTCATTCAGCCAGTGCCTCAGGATGTGTTCCTTTTCCACGGTAGTATCCGAGAAAATATTGCGCTTGGCCTCGATCTTCCTCAAGAAAAAATCGAAGAAGCGGCGCGGGCGGTCTATGCGCACGATTTTATCGTTAAGCTTCCTGATGGATACGACACGCAACTCTCGGAGGGCGGATTGAATCTCTCTCTCGGCCAGAGACAACTCATATCCTTTGCTCGTGTACTCGCTCATGATCCCGCGATCATTATTCTCGACGAAGCAACCAGTTCCATCGATACGGAGACCGAAAAAATGCTGCAAAAAGGCATTGAAGGGCTACTGCGAGGACATACGAGCATCGTTATCGCGCATCGGCTTTCCACAATTCGTGATGCGGATCGAATTATCGTACTGGGGCGTGGCAGGGTCGTTGAAACAGGAACCCACGAGGAACTTATCACCCGCAAAGGGCTTTACTGGAACCTCTACCGGCTGCAGAACAAGGAGATGCTGTAAACAATGCTCTTTGCGGATGTGACAACACCCCGTATTCTCGCTATCCATCAAGGAATGGCGGTACTCTTCAAACCGCCAGGATGGCATTCCATATATCAGCATCGCTCCAGAAACGATCTCTCAGGACCGGACCTCGTTTCCTGGTTAGCTGCCCAGGCAGAGCTGCTTCCCGAGAGTGAACTCAAGGAAACCGCGCACCAATTCGAAAAAAAATCAAACCATGAGCACCCTGTATTCGACGATCGATATGAGGCCGAACTTGGGCTTCTATATCGCCTTGATAGAGAAACCTCTGGTCTGATGCTGGCAGCGTTGTCCCGAAGAGTCTTTCACGAATTCTTACATGCGCAAACCGCTTCGAACCTCGTTAAAAAATATATCCTGCTTTCAGTTCCCGCAACGGTTTACCTGGAAGGGTTTATACCACCTGCTCAAGCGCCCGACACACGTTTCATTGCTCGTCACGACTCCTGCTTGCAAATAGAGAGCAAATTCCGCTCATACGGTCCTCGTGGCGCCAGAGTCGCTTGCATAGATCCTTCGCGGACATCCAGGAAATTGAATAGACATGATGTCTATCGTACAAGCCTTACAATAATTGGCAATGCACGCGAAATCCCCTCTCTGAACAGGAACATCCCTCCTGACACCCTGCTTTTTGAGGCAGAGATCAGAAAAGGATTTCGTCACCAGATCCGCGCGCATTGCGCATGGTATGGGTTTCCTATTCTGGGAGATAGCGCGTATGGCGGGGCAGCGTCAGAAAGGCTTTGGCTCGAAGCGTATGAAGTGCGACTCGAAAGCAATGGTCGAGTGAGCCTTAAATGGAGCCTGGGAAACACCCTTGAACAGGAATACCACGCCGCGTCGAAGGATGCTTTATGAATCAGACATACATGGAATTCCGCTTCAATCTTGCTGATGAAAACGCACCAAGAGCTATCATGAGCCTCAGGAATGCGGGGGACATGAAGTTCTCGCCAGTTTTTGAATCGGATACGCGGCGTTCCTTCCTTACGAGCCTCTCTATTGAACCAGAACGCCTTGCAGGGATTGAACTCAAGCATGGCCGCAATGTGGCTTTCATTGAGAGCCATGAAGAATTAGCTGCCTTGGTTGCACACAACACTTCAGGATTTGACGGAATTGTGACACGGAACCCTCGTCTCGTACCAAGCGTTACGGTTGCTGATTGCATGCCGATCTGGATTTTCTGCAGACATTGCGGCGCATTTGGGATTTTGCACTCGGGCTGGAAAGGCACAGGTATTCTTGCGGTGGCAGTACACGAAATGGAAAGGAACTACGGCTGCACGCCCGACAATATACACCTTATTCTGGGGCCAGCCATCGGCGCATGCTGCTACCAAGTCGATCTACAGCGTGCGATGCAATTTTCGAACGAATTCGGACCGCAGGCGATAAAAGCAAGGCAAGAACCTGGCAGCACCTTTTCTCTGGATTTGAGGGCTGCCAACCTTGGCCTGGCAAAACGTCTTGGCATCACCAACGTCGCAAACATTGAAATCTGTACCTGCTGCAATGATCAATTTGGCAGCTATCGACGCCAAGGGGCCGCGTATTTTACGCGAATGCTCGCACTCATCTGTGCTCCCCAGGGAATTGCCTCATCCGCACCTTGCTGAATTTTCTCATAGTATGGTATAATAATTTCGCATTGGTTCAGTCCACCAGCGCAATTCATTGTCAAGGAAGGAGCTTTTAGATGGCATACAAAGTAACCGATAAATGCACCAACTGCGGTGCCTGCGAGAGCGAATGTCCCACTTCCGCAATCAGCGAAAAGAACAATGCCCGCTGGATCGATCCAGATGTTTGCATCGACTGCGGTGCGTGCGCCGCTGTGTGCCCTGTAGAGGCGATCATTGCCGGCTAAGACCTGATCTCACAACAAAAATGGCTGCCATCGATGGCAGCCATTTTTATTTTCAGCATCTCAGGCCAAAGCCGCGCATCATCGCGTTTTCCTCGACCCCAAGAAAGCGTTCAGGACATCCTCGAGATCAGGTTTGCCAATTTCCTGCAGTTCATAGGTGACACGGACGCTAGGCTTCTTGATGTTCAAAATGCGATTGAGATCAATAGGAGTCGCGACGATGACCGTGTCGCACGCGCTGCGGTTGATGGTCTCCTCGAGATCACGAATCTGAGCTTCACTGTATCCCATCGCAGGCAATAATGTGCCAATTTCTGGATATTTCTGGAATGTTTTTGCCAGTTCTCCAGTGACAAAGGGTCTTGGGTCAACGATTTCAGCAGCCTGGAATTTGTGGGCGGCAACAACGCCCGCGCCAAATTTCATCATTCCATGAGTAAGTGTCGGCCCATCTTCGATGCAGAGGACTCTTCTCCCTCGAATGAGTTCTGGCCGATCGACCGATATCGGGCTGGCCGCTTCGACAACCTGCGCGCGGGGATTGACTCTCATAATATTTTCTCGCACAAGCTGAACCTGTTCGGGACTTGCGGTATCAATCTTGTTGATGACGACGACATCGGCCATTCTCAGGCATACCTCGCCAGGATAAAACGAAATTTCGTTTCCGGCGCGCAGAGGATCTGCGACTGTGATCAGAAGATCGGGCACATAGAATGGAAAATCGTTATTTCCGCCATCCCATAGAATGATATCCGCCTCTTTTTCCGCCTCTCTTAAAATCGCTTCGTAATCTACGCCGGCATAGATGACATTGCCTCTCGCGATATGAGGCTCGTACTCTTCCATTTCCTCGATGGTACACCGGTGCGCGGCAAGGTCTTCTACGCTGGCAAAACGCTGTACTTTCTGGCGTACCAGATCTCCATAGGGCATAGGATGACGAATTGCCACGACGCGCAGACCACGTTTCATGAGCATTTGCACGATTTTTCGTGAAGTCTGGCTTTTACCGGATCCAGTACGTACCGCGCAGACGGCAATCACTGGTTTGGACGACTTGATCTGGGTTTCTGACGGCCCTAGCAAGGTGAATGAGGCACCCGCGGCGTTGACAATCGCGGAAAGCCTCATGACATGGGCATAGGGCACATCGGAGTAAGCAAACACGCATTCATCGGCGTGGAGTTCCCTGATCAGCGCTGGAAGGTCGGATTCCGGGAAAATGGGGATTCCTTCGGGATACAGGGGGCCTGCGAGTTCTGAAGGATATTTTCTTCCTTCAATGTTAGGGATCTGGGTGGCGGTAAACGCAACGACCTCTGATCGCGGATCATTTCGATATCGCGTGTTGAAATTGTGAAAATCTCTGCCGGCCGCGCCAAGTATGATGATTCGTCTCCTTTCCATGTGGTCCATCCTTGTTCTTGGGATTCTTACGATTGCTGCTCCTACTGTCATGTTGCTGTAGTTATCGTTGCGCATCTTGGAATGAAAGTCAACATGAATATTTATGTAATTTTATGTAATATAAAGAATAAAATGAATATTGATGTATAGATAATCACATTTGGGGGCTTCAGCGGCATTTGCAGGCGATTTTTTCTATTTATATGCAATTCTCTCGCATCACGAAATCGTGCAGACATTTTTTCAAATTTTAGTCATACTTGATTCCCATGAAGCAGGTTCACATCGATAGCGAGATCGGACGGCTCCGGAGAGTCATTGTCCATAGTCCAGGAGCCGAGGTTGAGGCCATGACTCCGCGCGAAGCAGAGAGGGATCTCTATAACGATATCATCCCGCTTGAAGCAGTACAGAATGAATATCGAATGCTGCACCAATTCCTATCGCGGATCGCGGCGACGTATGAGTTGATCGACCTTCTTTCCGATTGCCTTGAGAATGAGGGAGACAGGTGCGAATTTCTTGATGAATATGCCAAATTTTATCCAATATCGATTTTTGCCAATACATTCATGGCAATGCCGGCGCCAGAGCTGGCACGTGCGCTGCTTACAGGGATCCAGGCGCCAGCCGGCAGCCTCTCTTGTCTCCTTGAACCCCACGCGTTTATCGCTCGACCGCTGCCAAACGCCTATTTCATGAGGGACAGTCTGGCGGTAGTTGGAACCAGGATTATCTCGTCAGCCTTCGCGTTCGATGTACGCATGGCCGAGGCATGTATCACTCGTTTTATTTTCCGCAGACACCCTGATTTTCGTAACGCGGGACTTATCTTTGATGGCCCCGAGGAGCGGAATCGCCTTATGACGATCGAAGGTGGCGATACCCATGTGCTTGCTCCGGATGTTCTCGCTATTGGGATATCCGAAAGGACTACCGCGTTTGCGGTCGACCGGGTCGCTAGAAATCTCGCGATGCAGGAAGGAAAATCGGTCACCATTTTCGCAGTTGATCTACCCAAGGAGAGAGCGACGATTCACCTGGACATGGCATTTACCATGATCGACCGAAATGCCGCGCTTGCCTTTAAACCGATCATCACAGGCCCCTCCAGAGTACCCGTCTATCGGCTCGATTGCAGCCCCGATGGCACCATTACCTACGCCCAGGAAGATTCGCTCTTTTCGGGCTTGCGTAAGGTTGGCATCGATCTGGAGCCAATCTACTGCGGGGATGCCAGAGCGGTCATTCAGGAAAGAGAACAGTGGCTTTCCGGCGCAAACTCGTTCGCGTTCGCTCCAGGCAAGATTCTCATGTATTCATGTAATAAATATACGCTCGATGCTCTCGCTGCCAAGGGATTCGACATCGTCAATGCCGCTGATTTCATTGAAGGCAGGGATGATCCAGACAGACACCAGAGGCTGGTTGTGGCATTCGATGGTATTGAATTGGCGCGGGGCGGGGGAGGGGCTCGATGTATGACCCTGCCGGTTCTCCGAGATCCTCTCTGATAAAATAGCGCAGGCTGCCCCGAAACCATTCGGAGCAGCCTTTTTCTTCAACTACATCCGGTCGTCGATCCGCACGTTTCGCATTTGAGGCATGTTCCATTCCTGACAAGAGTCATGTTGCCGCATACAGGGCAAGGATCCCCTTCGTACCCCTTCTGCCGGGCATTGCGGATAAGGGCAATGGATGAATCCTGCTTCTCTGGGCGTGCAGCAGCAGCGAGAAGCGATTTCCTACCAGGTTCGGCCGGCGCTTTCGAAGACTCCTGAGGCTTTTCCTTTTTTATTCTCCTGCCGCTTTCGAACGCGGAATTCTTTTCGGAAAGAGACTGGGTAGAAGTGGAAATAAGATCCTCCGGCTTCACCTGGCCCAGGTCGTAGCGATGCAGATATGAAATAGCCAAATCTCTGAAAATATAGTCCAGAACACTCGTTGCCATTTTGATGTAGTCGTGGCCGCTCACCATTCCGTTCGGCTCGAACCGCGTAAATGTAAACGCATCGATATACTCCTCGAGCGGAACACCATATTGAAGCCCAAGAGAAACCGCGATGGCAAACGAGTTCAGGATACTTCTGAACGCCGCGCCTTCTTTATGCATGTCGAGGAAGATCTCGCCGAGCGTACCATCTTCGTACTCTCCCGTGCGGAGAAACACTGAGTGCCCGCCAATCTTTGCCTTTTGGGTATAGCCCTGGCGTCGGTTGGGGAGCACGCGTCGCACGCCGCGGGGAGCGAATGGCATACCGGGAAGCTCTGGCTCTATCGCAGGAGATGGAATCGTCTGCTTCTGAACCGATTCTCTTATTTGCGGCTCTTCGGCGGGCTGATCAAGAGCCCCCATTTGAATGGCCATGATCGAATCGGCAATGAGGTCTGACCCAGGTGCAAGCGCCGCAAGCGGTTGTGAGAGCTTGGAACCATCACGATAGAGCGCAATCGATTTAAGCATGGATTTCCATGCGAGCATATAGGCACCCTTCACGTCGTCGACCGTGACGTTGTTGGGCATATTGATCGTTTTTGATATGGCGCCCGTGACAAATGGTTGTACCGCGGACATCATGGCGATATGTGCCTGCCACGCGATACTTCTGGTGCCGCGTTTCCCTGATGGTGTAGCAGTATCGAAAACCGCCAGGTCTTCTTCCCTCAGATGCGGGGCTCCTTCGAGCCCCATGGTACCACACGCATATAGCTCGGCCGCTTCAATGTCACCAGAACTGAATCCGAGTCTTGCCAGCAGACTGAATTCAGGCGTATCCGCCTCTTCCTTGGAAATGCCCAGTGACGCGAGCGTCTCATAGCCGATCACGTGTGGCGAAAAACAACTTTCCAGATTAATGGCCGTTTGGAGCGCCTTTTCGACGCGATTGAGCGCTTCTTCTGGCAGGCCTTTTTCGATGAGCGCCTCATAGGAGATGTTCGGCGCGTTTTTAAGAGTCTCATGCCCGAGCGCATAGGCAATGATATCGTTGATCTGTTCTTCCGAGTACCCCAGAGCTCGGAGCGCTGGTGGTACCGAGTTGTTAATGATCTTGAAATAGCCCCCTCCAGCGAGTTTTTTGAATTTAACCAGCGCAAAGTCCGGTTCGATACCGGTAGTATCACAATCCATGAGCAGTCCTATCGTTCCGGTAGGCGCGATCGCGGTGACCTGCGCGTTCCTAAAGCCATTCTTCTCGCCAAGACTCAAGGCTTCGTCCCAGCTGGATCGCGCAGCCTCGACAAGATTGGCAGGGCAGAGCGTCGCGTCGATTCCTCTGGGAATAACCGTGAGGTCTTCGTACTCTGAAGCAGGGGCGTTGTACGCGGCTCTGCGATGATTTCGGATAACGCGCAGCATATGATCCGCGTTGGCTTTGTAGCGAGCAAAGGGGCCGAATTCTCCAGCCATGCGGGCAGATTGCGCATAGGCTTCCCCGCTGAGGATAGCGGTGAGCACAGCAGCCAGGTTGCGACCTTTTTCTGAATCATATGGAAGACCCATGACCATAAGGAGGCTTCCCAGATTCGCATAGCCAAGCCCGAGCGTGCGGTAGTCATAGCTCTTGCGAGCGATTTCCTTTGATGGGAACTGAGCCATGACCACAGAGATTTCTAAAACAACAGTCCAGAGGCGGATGGCATGGCGGTATGCAGCGTCGTCAAAGGTCCCCGTCTTTTCATTATAGAATGGGATGAGGTTGAGCGACGCCAGGTTGCATGCGGTATCGTCGAGAAACATGTACTCCGAACAAGGATTGGATGCGCGGATTTCTCCATCTGCCAAACAGGTATGCCATTCGTTGATCGTCGTATGGAACTGGAGCCCGGGATCCGCGCAGAGCCAAGCGGCCTCCGCGATCTCGTTCCATAGATCGCGTGCTTTTGTTTTTCGGAATGGCCTACCGGTGGTACGTGCGATAAGATCCCACTCCAGATCATCAATCACCGCGTGCATGAACGCATTGCTGACCCGTACGGAATTATTGGATGACTGACCTGAAACGGTATTGTATGCCTCAGATTCCCATGCTGTGGTGTAGCGCGGCATGTAAGGCAATTTACCAGTTTCCGAATAGAAGGTGATGACCTGATGTATCCAAGAAGAAGGAATGCCGGCATTCAGAGCATTTTTAATAGCCTTCAGCAATGCAGGATTTCGATCCGGATGCAATGCTTCCTCTTTTTGACCTGTCATTTGTTCGATCGCGTCGATTATCTGCTGTGCATGATGATTGAGCAGGGCGCTGCCCGCTGCTAGGCAGGCAACTTTGTATTCTTCTTCGGTTTTCCATCGGACGAATTCCGGTACATCGGGGTGGTCGGCATCCAGAATCACCATTTTTGCGGCGCGACGCGTCGTCCCGCCCGACTTGATGGCCGCGGCAGAGCGGTCAGCAATTTTGAGGAAGGAGAGGAGTCCTGAAGAGACACCTCCGCCTGAGAGCCGTTCATTGGCCGCTCTCAGCTTGGAAAAATTGGAGCCAGTGCCTGAACCATACTTGAACAAGCGGGCTTCTCTGGTGACAAGATCCATGATCCCGCCTTCATTGACGAGATCATCCTGCACATCGAGAATGAAACACGCGTGCGGCTGGGGCCGCTGATATGCCGATTCTGATTTGACGACCTGATTTGTATCAGGGTCTACAAAATAATGCCCTTGGGCCGGCCCTTCAATGCCATACACTGCATGGAGTCCGGTATTGAACCACTGCGGACTGTTCGGCGCCGCAATCTGATGTGCCAACATGTAGCAGAGCTCGTCATAGAAGGCTTTCTCGTCTTCCTCTGAATTGAAATATCCCGCCTGTTTTCCCCAGAGCGTCCAGGTATAGGCCAAGCGATGAAACACCTGCCTGGCGTCATGTTCGGTCCCCTCGACGGGGCTCGGACCACCAAAGGCCGTCTGCGATTGAGGGACATGGTTCATCCAGTCAAGCTCACGCTCTCTGGGTACTCCAGCCTTCCGGAAATATTTCTGCGCGATGATATCGCTCGCAATAGGTGACCAGAACGAGGGGACAATCACAGAATCCATGGAGAATACGACAGTTCCATTCGGATTTCGTATTTCACTCTTTCTCTTCTCCCATTGAATGCCCTCATAGGGCCCTTTTCCCGCTTTCGTAAAATAGCGTTCAATCTTCATCAATTCCTCCAATATCATTCACTACTATCTATATTAGTATGGACCGCTGTACACCACAATATATAGTGCTATTTGCTTCGATACTCTATATACTGCATTAAAGAGGAGGGCGCAAGGGCTTTTCTTCATTTTTTCGAAGAAAGCGGCTATACTGACGATGCAAGGAGCGATTGCGTTGCCGAAACGGATGAGTCTGTACTATCGACCCGAAACTAGGATTCCCTTGCTTGTCGCGATTTTCCTATGGTGTATCATCACCTCTTTCGGTGCAGAATCCTATATCAGTACAGAAATCCCTCTTCCGGATTTGGCCAAGGACATCGGTGCCTCGTTCGAATACAACCCACTCACAAAATCTGGAGTACTGGAAAAAAATGGAAGAACTGTACGATTTTCCGAAGGTTTTCCTTACGTGCTCCTGGACTGGACCTTATTAAAGGAGCTGCCCCCGCCAATCGAAACGGAAATGACAATCGCGGTCAAGCCGGAATTTGCCGAGGCGATCAGAAAGTTTTTCTCGGAAAAGCGCAGCGGTTCATCACGATATACCATCAAGGCAATCGTCATAGACCCAGGACATGGCGGGAAAGACCCAGGCGCAATCGGCGAGTTTGATGGAATGAGACTCCAGGAAAAGGACCTGAACCTTGAAGTCGGCCTCCGTCTGGCGCAACTCTTGCAGCTTCGATATCCCGAGAGGAACATTCTCATGACGAGGTCCGACGACAGCTATCCGAGTCTCGAAGAGCGTGTGGAACTCGCGAATTCGATAAAACTCGCCGAAACCGAAGCGGTCATCTTCATTTCAATTCATGCCAACGCATCCTTCAACAAGAATACCAATGGTTATGAGGTCTGGTATCTCAACCCGAATTTTAGACGTACGCTCGTTGACGAAAAGACCGCGAAGGAGAAGGGGGAAGACCTCGCGCCCATCATCAATACCATGCTAGAGGAAGAATTCACTACCGAAAGCATCATCCTGGCTCAAAAAGTATACCGCCGCCTGGGCCAGACAATCGGCGAATTCAGTCCCCCGCGAGGAATCCGGGCCGAGGAATGGTTTGTGGTACGGAATGCCAAAATGCCATCGATTCTCATCGAGATGGGTTTTGTAACCAACAAAATAGAAATGCAGCTCCTGTCGCAACCTGCTTACTTGAGAAAAATCGCCGATGCCGTTTACAATGGAGTCTGCGATTTCATCGAGCATTTCGAACAGTGAAAGGTGAACAAGGATGCATTCCGAACGACCCGGTTCTCACCATGAATCCTATTTCATCGCTGTCGTGATCATTCTGGCGGTCGCGTTTATTGTCATTAAAGGACCGGAATTGCAATTCAATGGCATGAGGCTGTATTTCCCGGATAAGAAAGGTTCCCTCCGTGAGGAACGAAGGCCGATTCCTCCTCTGGGACCAATGGAAGAGCGGGTGCGTGAGGTTGTGTCCGAGCTCCTTCTCGGCCCTGTTTCCCGCGCCCTTGAGCCTCTTGTATACGCCGATGTCTCGCTTGCAAGGGCAGTTGTCGATAATCGGCATTTTTTCCTCGATTTTTCCGTTCGATCGCTTGATGAATTCGGTGCACGATACCGTATCTTCAAGGAAGCGCTTTTAAAATCGCTTCACGCTACCATTCCCGGGAGCTATGCTGTTTCTCTCTTTGTAAATGGGATACCAGCCTTCTGAAGCACCGCTGCCGATCAAAGGGCGTTTGTCAATGCCATAAAATGATGATACTTTTATATGTATGAGCACCATCGGAATTGGCATACCGGACAAGGCTAGTCTCGCGGCGCAATACGACGCTGCGCGTGCTGGATATGAGAAAGCCCTTTCGACCATAGTCCACGAAATATCCGCAATATTGCGAGAAAAAGGGATCCACCCCACGATCAAGAGCCGTATCAAGGATTTTGAATCCTATTTTTCAAAGAAAATACGACTCATGAAGGAGGGGTGGGATTCGCACCGCGATCCACTTCCTGTCAACGATGTTCTGGCTATGAGAATCATATGTCCATTTCTTGGAGATCTCGATGAGGTCGAGAAAGCCTTGCTCGAACGATACCATGTAGTGGAAATTGAACGAAAAGGACAGGATCGATCGTTTCGGGAATTTGGTTATGAATCCATCCATGTGCTTATCGAAATTCCTGATCCGCTCAGACCTTTGTGCCTTAACCTCGAGCGCAACGTCATCGAGATTCAGCTTAGAACCATTTTGCAGGAAGCCTGGGCCGAAGTTGAGCATGAATTGGTGTATAAGGCCGAATTCACTCCTTTCGATGAGCCGCTCAAACGCAAGCTCGCGGCTCTGAACGCGACGCTCACGTTATCCGATATCATTTTTCAGGAAATTCTGGAATATCAAAAAAAGCTGACCATGGCGCTCCGGAAGCGTCGTGAGGAATTCTACCAGAAAATCGAGCAGGACACTGCCTCGGCGTTTGGTTTGATCGCCGATGATCCGCTCGTTGCTTCTTCGGCAACAAGAAGGAAAAAAGCGATTAGAGCGGCAGCGGTAGATGCAGTTTCGGGAGCATCCACATCAGGCACCACAACCTGGAGAACAATGGATCTTGATAGTCTGCTCCTGAATGCGCTTGACGCACACAATAGCGCTGATTTCAAAACAGCGATCGCTATCTATACAGAAATTCTTTCAAGAAAGCCTGAACCCCAGATTTCCGCGGTTGTATACAAGCACCGGGGAATGGCTCATTTTGCTCAGTCCGACTATAAGAACGCGCTTTCGGATTTCACCAGCTGTGTCACGCTCGATCCTGAATGCTACAAGGCATTGTACTATCGGGGGGTAGTGAAGAGCATCATGGCTGAGACCCGGCAGGCAATTGATGATTTTTCAAAAGCACTCGAAATTCACCCATACCATTTCTACTCACGCTATCGAAGGGCTCTCTGCTGGTGGCAGCTCGGCGATATGATTCAGGCGCATACGGATTGCGAACTGGCTCTACGGATCGATCCTGAGAACAGACTCGCCAGAGAATTGATGGAGCGACTGAAAGAGCACTTCGCGAAAGATGAAATCTGAAAATGAACCGTATTGACACTTTTGTGGAATTCTGATAGGTTCACACGCGTCCGGCACGGCTGAGTCCGGCTGACAAGGTCCCCATCGTCTAGCGGTCAGGACAGCGGGTTTTCAACCCGCCAACAGGGGTTCGATTCCCCTTGGGGATATCAATATAATACATGGAAATAACAATTCGCTAAAGCCTGTAATTGTCTCCGTGACGTCAGATATGCTGCCAATATTTTTCTGAAAGGAGACAGCGCATAGCCCGTTTGGAAAAACTGTCTATTCTGTTTAAAAGAAAACTCGAATCCAGCTAAAAATGGTATTTCTTTAGCCGATCAAAGTTTCCCCTTATACGTGGTTGCAGCAATGTCTTAGCAACCATTCCATCCTTCAATGCGTTTCGATGCATACGTCATCGTAGGGCCTGCGCGCGTTCGCAGGTCAACGACACAAATTAAACTCACCGGCTATCTGGTTTCGCTTTCCCTGATATCGCGATGCCGAATTCTGCAAGCGCATCGGTAAATGAAAAGGTTTTATACTCAGCAGCGGCTACCGCCTCCGCGATTGCGTGTTCGAGCGATAGCGAGGCGTAATTGTGACGCATGGACGAGAAATCAGGTTTGAGTACGGGGTGTTTGGGACTGAACAGTACGCAGCAATCTTCATAGGGTAAAATAGAAATCTCGTAAGTGCCGATGCGTTTCGCCATGATGATGGTATCTTCCTTATCGATGCCGACGAGAGGCCGAAAGATGGGGAGAGTAGTCGGACTCTGGGAAAGCCGCATGTTTTCGGCCGTCTGGCTGGCCACCTGACCAAGACTCTCACCGGTCACCAGAGCGGTAGCGCCGATCCGGGAAGCGATCAGATCAGAAGCCTGCATCATAGCCATACGGAGCATGAGCGTATTGGCTGGTTCAATATTTCCCTTTTTAATGCGCTGCTGTACTTCAGTGAAGGGAACAATCCAGAGTGAAATGCCTCCTGTCCAGATCGAGAGCCTTGCTGCAAGGCGCTCGACCTTCCGCTGTGCCTCAGCTGACGTATACGGATAGCTATGGAAATAGACAGCTTCGAGCGCGAGGCCACGCTTTGCTATCAGATACCCAGCGACTGGCGAATCGATGCCACCAGAGAGCAGAAGGAGGCCCTTCCCCTGACTGCCGACAGGAAGGCCTCGGGGCCCTGGCGCGGTTCGTGAATAGATATAAGCCCGCTCTCGGATTTCGATCATAATGATGCAAT
This sequence comes from Spirochaetota bacterium, assembly GCA_029265255.1. Next base: position 131,672 of record JAJUJQ010000003.1, on the reverse strand, counting down.
CTGGTTGGTGGACATCAACAGAAAGGCCAGCAACATTGTCCATGACCGCGTCCCCGGCCGCGACTGACATCCCATAGGTGTCCAGAGGGAAGCTTTTGTCAGAGCGACGTACCTCGATTTTGAATGTTTTGCTGCCCCGTTCGACCTCCAATCGCGCAGTCTGCAGCACTGCTTCTATGATGGCTGGAGGAGTCTTTTCGGTCTTTATGGCAGGAGCAATACCATTGATGCCTGGGCATCGTTCAAGGATGAAGCGTACAGTATCCGCGTGCGCATGAGAAACATACAGAAAAAATCGACCGGGGTATTCTTCCAGTTCGTGTGGAAATCCTGAGAGACGCTGGTGTATCTGATTCTTGAGACGACGGATAAATTCGCGCCGGTTTCCAAGCTTGAGTTCGATTTCACCCGGCTTGATGAGAAAGAGCGTGCGCATGCAGGTGTAGTATCAGGTTTTCAGCCTTCTGTACAAGTCCTCAGCCTGTTGCAGAAAATAATCGATTTCCTGGGCGGTCGTCGTGGGGCCGGTCGATACTCGTATCGAAGAAAATGAAATATCGTCGGGGACTCCCATTGCCTTCAGCACTCGACGTCCCTTCTCCATTTTATTGCTTGAGCAGGCCGAACCGGTCGAAACAGATATTCCTGCATCCGAAAGCGCGCGTACCATTGTTTCACCACCAAGACCTGGAAAAGCAATTGATACGATATCCGGTACAAAAGAAGGGTCCGCCGGCTTTCGATTTGGCACCGTGCAGGCACCTGGTATGGAGGCAATTCCTTGCAGCAGTTGAGATTCGAGGGCAAGGGCATGGACGCGGCGCGACTCGAAATCGCGGATCGCGGCTTCGGCAGCAAAGCTAAAGGCAACCGCTCCGAGCACGTTTTCGGTTCCTGACCGAATGCCATTCTCCTGACCACCACCACAGGCAAGCGGCTCCAGTTTGCGCGATAACCACAATCCTCCGATCCCCTTAGGGCCGCGAATCTTGTGGGCAGAAATGGCGATACTGTCTGCGCCATGACAGTGTGCCGCGAGCGGCAGTTTCCCGCTTGCTTGTACAGCATCAGTATGGAACCAGGGCTTCTTCATCCCCTTTGCGTGTGCAGATTCGGCAATTGCGCGTGCGATACCTGAAATATCCTGCACGGTCCCTGTTTCATTGTTGACCGCCATAACAGCGATCAGAGCAGTCTCTTTTCTAAGTCGCGAGGTAATAGAATCAGGGTGAATGTGCCCGCTTGAATCCGGAACAACCCATGTCACTTCAAGGCCCATGCGCTGCAGCATCGCCGCCTGGCATTCTATCGCGGCATGTTCGATCGCGGAGACAATTATATGTGTTTTTTTAAGCGATAGCGCGCGCATTGCGCGGAGCAGGGATAGAAAGGGGATCTGATCTGCTTCTGTTCCGGATGCGGTGAATACAATTGTTCCTCCCAGCGTATCCAAGCCTAGAGAGGTTGCGAGTCGATTTCTCGCAGCTTCAAGAATTTCACGCGCGTTCCTGCCTGTTTGATGGGCACTGGAGGGGTTGCCGAAATGCGTGAGAGAGAGTTCCATGGCCTGCCGAAGGATTGCCGCATCAGGCAGAGCGGTGGCTGCCCAGTCGAGATAAACCTGTCCTTCAATCATCGTGGCGATCATTCCTGATAGCGCCTGTCAGGGATTGAGGCTGGCGGCCGTCCCGAAGCGGCGAAATCGGCCGAAAAATAGAGCGCGCAGTAGCAGTGCCCGAACTCAGGAATATCCTTGCGCGACCATACGCAGGGACAGATGGCGGACTTGTCCGATTCTCTTGAACCTTCGCTATCTCTGCAAGGGCATAGATAATAGCCATAGCGATTGTAATTCGCCGTCAGGCCTTCGACGAGGCTTTCATAGAACTCTTTGTCCGGGTTTAGAACCCACCCCTGTTTCTGGGCAGCCATGCGCGTGAAAAGCTCGGTCTGTTCCTTGTTTTTATTCGTCGTCATGGAAGGACTCCTTCGGGCTCAATTGTGGATCGATAATCCGCGCTTTCTTTTATCATTCAGGACTGCACACCGAGTGTGAGCCGCCAATCCGCTTCTATGAATCCTACAAGATGCCTGTCGTTATCGATGACTGCAAAAGGGAAGGCCACATTCTCGCTGAAGCGCTCTTTTAGCTCCTGCTTGATTTTGTTTTTTTCCTCCACAGGAATAAGGTCGACGTGCAGATAGCGGTATGAGAAGCCGTGACTATCCAGAAATGCCAAGGCTCTCTTACAGAAACCGCAGGTAGACAGGGCAAATACCATGATTTCGTGATCCGTTCGAGGTCCGTCTTTGCGGATGACTGGCAAATGATCGAGATTCATGTTTCCTCCTGTGGATTGACTATCAATCAATATATCAAAAAGCATACATGAAGGCATAGAGTACCAATGCAGACTTATATCAGACTTAAAGCGGCATTCCGCTCCATTGAACATTACAAATCTTTCCTATAGATTGAAACTATGATCGATCCTCAGCATATCAGGAATTTTTGTATCATTGCACATATTGACCACGGTAAAAGCACGCTTGCCGATCGTTTCATAGAAAAGGCTCACCTGGTTGACATGCGCAAATTTCAAAATCAGATGCTCGACAACATGGATATCGAACGCGAGCGGGGCATCACGATCAAAAGCCAGGCTGTAAGCCTGCCCTACACGGCAAAGGATGGGGCGACTTACATGCTCAATCTCGTTGACACGCCGGGACATGTCGATTTTTCCTACGAGGTGTCGCGCGCGATTGCGGCCTGCGAGGGGGCAGTACTGGTTATAGACGCGACACAGGGTGTTGAAGCGCAGACACTCTCCAACATGTATATGGCGCTTGACCACAATCTCGAAATACTTCCCGTAATCAATAAGATCGATATGCCTGCTGCCGATGTGGATAGTGTCCGTCATCAAATCGACAAGGACCTCGGGCTCGATGGAAGCGAAGCCCTTCCTGTATCCGCAAAACTGGGTATTGGTATCGATGAGCTCTTTGAGGCGATTGTCGAGAAAATTCCTGCTCCATCAGGGAGTTCAGAGGCACCGCTTCAGGCACTCATCTTCGATTCCCACTATGATGCCTATCGCGGAGTCGTGGTACATGTCCGGCTGGTCAACGGAACTCTTAAAAAGGGATCGAAAATTCGTCTCATGTCAACGGGAGCAGTCCATGAGGTGGAGGAAGTAGGGCACTTCCGGATTGTACCGACACCCGCCGATGTTTTGGGCGCAGGCGAGGTCGGATACTGCATTGCAGGAATAAAGACTGTTCGGGAAGTACGTGTCGGCGACACGCTTACCGATGACGAACATCCTTGCGCAGCCCCATTGCCTGGATTCCGTGAGGTAAAGCCGGTCGTCTTCAGCTCGATCTATCCAATCGATTCCGCCGATTACGATGAATTGCGGGACAGCCTGGAAAAGCTTGTCCTGAATGATGCATCGCTGGTGTTCGAGAAGGATCACTCGCTTGCCCTTGGGTTTGGTTTCAGGTGCGGATTTCTAGGCTTATTGCATCTTGAAGTGGTTCAAGAGCGCCTTGAGCGAGAATATGGGCAATCCATCATCATGACCGCCCCATCGGTTCGATACCTTATCCACCTGCGGGACGGCAGCGATTTGTTTATCGACAACCCCAGTGAATATCCTGACCCTGCGCGGATCGAAAGCGCGGAAGAGCCCTATATCAAAGCCCAGATCATCACGCCGGTCGATTATGTTGGGAACATAATCGCGCTTTGCCTTGGCAAGCGGGGGGTGCAGACATCATTCATCCACCTCGATGAGAAGCGCGTCGAGCTGGTATTTGAAATGCCTCTTGCCGAGGTGTTGTTCGACTTTTATGATAAGCTGAAGTCGACATCGCGTGGATACGCGAGCTTTGATTATGATGTGATCGGTTATCGGCCTACCGAACTAGCAAAGCTCGATTTCCTCATCAACGGAGATCCTGTCGATGCGCTGTCCATGTTGGTATTCCGCCAGGGTGCCTACGAACGAGCGCGGCTTATCTGTGAACGTCTTAAGAACAACATTCCGCGGCAACAATTCAAAGTAGCGGTTCAGGGAGCCATTGGCGGCCAGATCATAGCCCGCGAGACAGTAAATCCTGTACGTAAGGATGTTCTCGCTAAATGCTATGGTGGCGATATAACCCGCAAGCGCAAGCTCCTCGAAAAACAAAAGGAAGGTAAGAAAAAGCTCAAGATGATCGGCAATGTCGAGCTCGGGCAGGAAGTATTCCTTTCGGTACTCAAAGCCAGTGAGGAAGAAGACCGCTGAGAGGTATCGACTCGGTTTTGTGCGGCATTCCCGACAAACAGAACAGCCGGCAGGAACATCCCGCCGGCTGTTTTTATAGATTCGTGCACAAGGAAAAGCACAGTGGAGCGGCTGGGGCCGCCAACCGCGCTGGCTTTCATTTTTTTGCTGGAGTGAACAATTTTGCGAATGTGGTATTGAATTCGTCCTTGAATTTCTTCGATGTAAGAATGGTTGAGCGGATCTGGCTCTCCATTGCCTGCTGGAAGAAGTAAGGATAAGCAAATTTCGTATAGGCCGCCTCTTCATCATTGCCAGGTTTGTCGTCAGTCACATTCATAACCACTACCGATGCATCAAGCACGACCGGTTTGGTCATGTTCCCTTTAGCGGTCGAGAACACGGCAGTAAGGAAATTCTCATTGACTTCGGCGCCGGTCAGTTCGATGTCTAGCGAACGATAGGGCTCCTGGAAGAGACTGATCTGCTGACCATAGAAGTAGAAGCTGGGTTTTCCATAATTGAGGATGAAGGGGCCTGCGGCCTTAACCGAAAGACCATGCTTCTTTGCTGCGGCGGAAAATCCTGACTTAGCCGCATCCGCAGCGAATTCTTCTGCCTTGGCAAGTGCCCAGTTTTCCATAATCGACTTTTCTCGATCGAAGACATAGCTTTTGACTTCATCGATTACCGACTGCTTGGAAAAATCAGGAGCCGCTGCTGCGGAATATACGCGGAAGAAAGCCCACTGGTTCTCGCCAACCTTGAACACGGAAGAAAGCTCTCCCTGCTTGAGGCTCATGAGCGTTTCCGCGTCTTTTTCGTTCTGGAATTCGCCTTTCAATAGATAGAAAGGCTGAACCCCAAGGTCACCGCCTTTTTCCGCATATGAGTCCTTGGAATGGCTCTTGGCCGCATCCTCAAAGGACAAGCTGTTGGACTTGACCTGCGCGAGCACTTTCTCCGCGTCTTTCTGCGAGCTGGTAATCGTGATCTTCGAAAGCCCGATTGTTCGGAATAGACTTTCATTATTTCTGGCCCATTCAAGAGCCTTTTCGGTCGGGAAATCCGCGAAGGAAATGCTCACATACTGAAGCGCTCTCTGTGGCTTGGCCATCGAAGCGACGAATTCGATCTCGGCGGTAGAAGGCGCCACGGACAGCAGATCCCCATAATAATTCTGTATCAGCAGGTCCTCGCGAAGGCGATTTCTGATGGATAGTCGCGTGGCCAATGGTGTCTTGTTGTATTTTTCAAGCGAAAACTTGCCATCTTCCTGAAAACGGGAATCCTTCGCTATCTCCTCATCGATCGTCTGCTCGCTGATCTTCATGCCAGCCTTCTTGGCGGAGTCCAGCAACGCGGTACGAATAACCGTATTCTGGAAAGCCAATCGCCAGACTTGATAGGCATATAATTGTGCCTGGCTCTGATCGAGGCCTTGCTGCCGGAGATAATCGTTGATTTGGGACACTTGATCGGCGAAATATGAGTCCGCAGCGTATTCGATCCTGTTTCCGTTCCAGGATCCAAAGGATGGATTCTCGCCGCCGGTGGAAACACCACCACCGACACCTGGAATGAGGACGAATGCGATAATGGTAAGAACGAGAATAATGATAGTCCCTACATAAACAAAGGGGTTTTTGAAATTTTTCTTAAGCGTATTCTCTGTCTTCTTCTCTTCTTTTCTGGTTTCGGTTTTCTTTAGCGCGACAGGCTTGCCGCCTTCTGCTGAAGATGTCCGGTCTTTCTCTTCGGATGCCATAGTGTTCCTTTCTTTCGGAAACATCGTGAAATTCCCGGATAAGCTATCATGAGTACGTGGAATAGTCAACGTGAGGGAGAGAACCTGGGTGAAGCTGTCTTTCAATGCCAGGCCATTTCAAGCCGATCAGATAGCGGATTGCGTCTTCCTTGTTCTGGAATTCAAGCCATTGATATCTGGCTGCCTCCATGCGGCGAGCGGTCTCATCTGTTTTGTAGGGACCAGACTCTTCGCACACAGGGAGGGCCAATTCGAATGGAGCAATCCGTGCCTTATAGTCCATAGTCCTGGCATAAGGAATCCAGAATCCCAGATAGTACCAACCCCTCTCGCATGGCATGCTTTTTGAAGCATCCATTGGCGAGCGGCAGCAAGCGCTTGAATCAGTGTGATACCATTCAGCAACTTTTTGAACCTCAAGTTGATTGAATTGACTTAGCTCAAGCGCTGCGGCGATCGCGGCCTCGACTAGTATCGAGAGAAAGCCGAGGCTGCGCCGTGCCTCTTGGGGAGAGAAGAAAAAATAGACTGAAGACAGCCCATTCTCCAAAGGGTCGATAATGCTGATAGCGCACAGCGATCCTGACACGCGATACTCGAATAGAACACTCCACGAGCTAAGGAAGCGGCGGTAGCTCTCCTCGGATAGCTCCTCGCGATTGAGCCCATGCTTCCATTGTGAATATTCTACCCAGAGCGCATAGTGCAAACTATTGAATGTTGCAGGAACGCGCGTTACTACAAGATCTCTATTGCGCGCCAGAATTCTATTAAGCGATGGGCTTGGTTTTATAATGTCGGCATTGATCCTCAACGGTATGCAGAGCCTGCATCCCGGACAGCGCATGCGATACAGCATTGGTCCATAGCGGCGCCATCCTTCCTCGATATGACGCCCATAGAACTGGCGCATTTCCTCTGATACCTCAGGAAAAATGATACATTCCGAAATCGAGGTTCTTGGAACCTCGAAGTATCGACAGACATCCTCGGCAATGAAATGGTTCTGAGCCATCCTGAAGATTCTCCTTCGGTATTGCCAACCTAGAATAATAACAGAGAATTTTCCGTGTTCGCTACCTTGAATCAGTGCTTCCTTCTTGATACGGGGTCATATACTCAGTACTTTTGTCATATGAGTATCGTAACAAAAACCGGCGATGACGGTACAACCGGCCTTTGGTCCGGGGAGCGCATTGGCAAGGATTCTCTGCGTGTCGAAGCCTATGGTACTATCGATGAACTGTCTTCCGCGCTTGGCATGGCGCGTCATCTATGCTTCCAAGACGATGTGCTGTACGACATCGATTACATCCAGCGATTGCTGTTCAGGGTAGCCGGAGAGCTGGCCTCACTGGGCACCCCATTCGACAGGTCGATAACTGAGGACGACGAACGTACCATTGAGGAAAAGACAGCGAGAATCGAATCACATATCGTGCTGAAAGGATTTGTCGTACCTGGCATGACCAGCGGATCTGCGGCGCTCGATATCGCTCGAACGATCGCCCGGAGAGCTGAGCGCCGTGTCGTCGCTCTTTCCCGTTCAGAACAGGTATCCCCTGTGTTACTCAGAGTTCTCAACAGGTTGTCGGATTTTTTATTCATGCTTGCCAGACAAGAAGAGGCAGCGCAGGGCAAATTGACCTTTGTGTAAACCGCATGCATATATCCAAAAGACAACGTGGGAATAAACGGAGCAATATCATATGAGATTGTATTCAAAAACCCAGATTATTCTTGCTGTCTCCATCGCAGTCGCAGTGACTGCGCTCTGTATGACCGCTGTCATTCTCACGACCGCAAAAAAGGCTGGCGGACAGCCAGTCGTCATGCAGATCGGGAACGGCTCGGCACCAGCGCCGTCCGCAGCGGTAGGTTCTCCTGGCTTAAACTCAGTGGCGACATCCCTCGCGATTCCCATCTCATCTGACACCTACACAGCCGAAGAATTGCAAAACATCTCCATCTATGAAAAGTACAACGAATCAGTTGTCAACATCACGACAGAAGTGATTGGTATCAATTGGTTTCTTGATCCTGTGCCCCAGAGTGGTGGTTCGGGTTCAGGTTCCATCATCGATGAACGCGGGTACGTGCTGACAAACAATCATGTAGTGGAGAACGCCTATAAGCTCTATGTGAATCTTGCAGACGGAAGCCGCTATGAAGCAAGACCTGTCGGCACAGATCCAGAGAGCGATCTGGCGGTTATAAAATTCACTCCAGAACAAGGAAAGAAGCTCAAACCTATTCCCTTCGGAACCGCGAGAAATCTCAAGGTAGGGCAGAAAGTGCTTGCTATTGGAAACCCCTTCGGTCTCGAGCGAACACTTACTACGGGGATCGTATCCGGGCTTGGGCGCCCTATCCAGAAAGACAGCAAGACGATTCTTCAAAATATGATCCAGACAGATGCATCGATCAACCCGGGGAATTCTGGCGGTCCGCTATTCAATATGAGAGGGGAGATGATCGGAATCAACACAATGATCTATTCGCCATCCGGCGGCTCGGTCGGCATAGGCTTCGCTATTCCTGTGGATACCGCAGTTCGAATTGTGCCGCAGCTCATCAAGGAAGGCAGAGTACGCCGGGGATGGATCGACATGCAGGCAATACAGCTCTTCCCAGACCTGGTTGAGTACCTGCGCCAGTCGGGCAAAGGAGCACCAGTGGAAAATGGACTGCTTATCTCAACCGTAGCCGCGGGGAGCAATGCGGAAAAAGCCGGTCTTAAAGGTGGAACCCAAGCGGTTCGATACGGATCGTCCATCTTCTATATTGGTGGTGATATTGTCATCAGTATCGATGGTAAGCCTGTCACCAGTATTGCCCAGCTCTATTCTGCGCTTGAGGACACGAGCCCCGGCCAGAAGATTACGGTTGAATTCTACAGGGGTGATAAAAGAATGAGCGCTATAGTCACTCTTTCGGAGAGGACACGGTGAAACCATTCAGAGTCGTTGCTCCATATGAACCGAGCGGAGATCAGGGAAACGCCATTAAGGCAATCGTGCAAGCCCTGCAGAACGGAGACAGATATGTGACGCTCAAGGGAGTCACCGGCTCAGGCAAGACCTATACAATGGCGAAAGTCATCGAGGCGGTGCAGAAACCAGCGCTCGTCATTTCGCACAACAAGACACTCTCTGCCCAGCTGTATCGAGAATTCAAAGGGTTCTTTCCTAATAATGCAGTGGAATATTTTGTCTCGTACTACGATTACTATCAGCCAGAAGCATATGTCCCTTCCAAGGATCTCTATATCGAGAAAGATTCGGACATCAATGAGGAAATCGACCGCATGAGGCTCGCGGCCACCGCATCATTGATGGAGCGCCGCGATGTGGTCATTGTTGCCACCGTTTCCTGTATCTACGGACTGGGGTCTCCTGACCTGTATCGTGATATGAGGCTCTATCTGGATAAGGGGAGCCGCATCGACCTTGATGAAGTACGCAAGGTTCTTGTGAGCCTTCAATATGAGCGCAACGATGCATTCCTGGAACGTGGACGATTCAGAATCCGCGGGGATGTATTGGAAATCTTCCCTGCCTATCTTGAAGAAGCGTATCGCATCGAACTCGACTTTGATACGATCGTACGTATCCGCAAATTCAACCCACTTACCGGAGAGTCGCGGGAGGATCTCGAAGAAGCAGTCGTATACCCTGCGAAGCATTTTGTCATGCCGGAAGACATGGTTCAGCGGGCTGTATCGCGAATCCGGCAGGAACTGAAAGAACGTTATGAATATTTTCTTTCACAGGGAAGGCATCTTGAAGCAGAACGTATCAAGGCCCGCACCGAATATGATATCGAGATGCTGGAAGAGATTGGATACTGCAGTGGGATAGAAAATTACTCAGCGCCGCTTTCGGGCCGCAAGCCGGGCGAAAGGCCCGGTGTTCTTCTCGACTACTTTCCTCGCGACTTCATCACCTTTATCGACGAGTCACACGTAACGCTCCCTCAGATAGGCGCCATGTACGCTGGGGACAGAAGCCGCAAACTTTCTCTAGTAGATTATGGTTTTAGACTCCCCTGTGCGCTGGACAATCGCCCCCTTACTATTGACGAATTCGAATCGATTACCAGCCAGACCGTCTATGTATCCGCCACTCCCGGAGAAACCGAACTCACGCGGTCTAATGTTATTGCGGAACAGGTCATCCGTCCGACTGGACTTGTTGACCCCGAAGTACTTGTTCGCCCAACCGAAGGCCAGATGGAGGATATCTATACACGTGTTCGAGAAAGGGCATCACGGGGTGAACGAAGTCTCATCATTACGCTGACCAAGAAAATGGCGGAAGAATTGACCGACTATCTCAGTGAATTAGGCCTTCGAGTCCGCTATATCCACTCGGAAGTAGAAACGATCGAACGCGTCGAGATACTAACTCAGTTGCGTGCTGGCGAATTCGATGTGCTAGTGGGAATCAACCTCTTGAGAGAGGGTATCGACTTGCCGGAGGTCTCATTCATAGCCATTCTTGATGCCGATAAAATCGGATTCCTCAGATCCGCAACCAGCTTGATTCAGATCATCGGCAGAGCCGCACGCAATGCCGCCGGCCTTGTAGTCATGTACGCTGATCACATGAGCGAAGCGATGCGTACCGCCATCGCCGAAACAGAAAGGCGCCGTGCCATCCAGCTGAAATACAACGAGGAACACGGAATAACACCTCAGACGATACGCAAACAGATACAGGATATCCTTCAGCGACATCATGAAGAAAAGGCTGAAGCCTCGCTCGACGAGATCCAGCTGCTCAAAAGAACCTACAATGTGCTGATCCCACAGCAGCGCAAAGCGCTCATCAAGGAACTGGAAAAACTCATGTTTGAACATGCCAGGAATCTCGAATTCGAACAGGCGGCGCTCATCAGAGACGAAATTGCACGCATCAAAGGAGAATGAACGCACAGATATCCATAACTCTTTGCGCAAAAAGGAATCATTATGACTGAACATGACAGTGAATACTTTGTAATCGACGCTCACTGCGACACCCTTATGGTACTATCGGGCAGAAGTATTGAGGGCCGGATAACGGATATACAGCCGCACGACTTCTTTTCGGACAAACCACTCGCTCCGATCAATTTGCCGAAACTGAAGCAGGGGAGAGTAGCCTGTCAGGTCATGGCACTTTTTCTTGAAGACGATCAGTGTGCTCATGCGTTTGAAGAAGCCTCCCATATGATCGATATATTCGATTCATTGGTCGCCGCCTCGAACGGTCAATTCGTACCGGCTCGATCCGTATCAGACATCCGCGCTGCGTGGCAGAAAGGCCAGACCAGCGCGCTGCTATCTATCGAGGGAGCCGAAGCCCTCGAAGGTTCGCTTGATACCCTGGACGCGTTTTACGCGCGGGGAGTACGAATGCTGGGAATCACATGGAATCGACGCAATGCGTTCGGCAGGGGACTTAAGGGTGAAGGAGAGGACGGCCTGACTCGTCTTGGCAGAGAACTTGTCGAGAAAATTCAGGATATTGGCATGATCATTGATGTCTCTCACCTGGGCAAAGAAGGTTTTGATGAGGTCGCCGCGCTCACCCGCGGGCCGTTCATTGCGTCGCATTCGAATTCCTTTGAAATATGCCCTCACCCCCGCAATCTGACCGATCGACAGATCAGGACGATCGCAGATCATGGGGGAGCAATTGGCTGCGTCTTTGTGCCATATTTTATTTCGAAGAACCCCGACGAGTGCAGCATCGATGCACTGCTTGCCCATATCGATCATATTGTGGATAAAGGGGGTATTGAGACGTGCGCGATAGGATCCGATTTTGACGGATATGTGCAGTCGAATGCAGCGGCGATAAGAAACGCGGCGGAATTTCCCCTGCTATACGAAGCGCTGGTCAACCATGGCTATCACCATACAGACGCATGCAGAATCCTTGGAGGAAACTGGCTGCGCGTATTTGAGGATGTTATAGGCTAGAGCTGCAGTGAAACTGTGGATCACACACCAGTCAGAGGCACCGTTGAACAAGCAGGGATGTGGTATGGCAGGAATTGCATGAAAATTGCGCTGATAGGGATGATGGGGTCTGGAAAAACCGAAATCGGCCGATGTCTGGCTGAAAGATTTCATCTGCCGTTCTTTGATCTTGACCGGTTGATCGAATCGGCAAACGGGCTCTCAATATCGAACATATTTCATAATAGGGGAGAGGAAGGATTCAGAGCCTTAGAACACGATATGCTTTCTTCCATCGCAGGGAGCGCACAGTCTCAGGTACTTTCCTGCGGTGGAGGAGTGGTACTGGATCCAGAAAACCGAACTCTGCTGCGCACCAACTATGTGGTGGTATGGCTCGATGTCCCTCTTGATGAGCTTATTCGCCGTCTTTCCCTGTCCGAGCGCTCCATGCGTCCCCTGCTTGCGGGGCAGGACTGGCAGAATGCGCTCGCGGTGAAGTATCAAGAACGAACGCCTCTGTATCGCGAGGTTGCGCAGGTACGCTATCGTTGGTTAAAAGCTGTCTCGCCCACAGAAAGCGCTCGAATAATCCAGAAGTTGATCGAAGATTATCTTCGTGCTGTATACTACATCTCCTGAATGCTTCAGCGATCCTTCGGCAACAGAGAACAGCGCTCCGCATCATAGTGAATACAGGCAAAACGTGGATTCGACCCGCTATAGCCGAATAACCAGCTTTGATACGGGATGGTCATCTCAAATGGCAGAGTCTCGCTTGAATCTCTTTCGGCGGGCATCAGCGCAAGCATCAATCTGGTCCCGTGCGACGATGAGCATACAATATGAAGGACTCGAGCATAGAGTAGGTGCGTGTGATTGGAAGCATCCGATGCAGGAAGATGTTCTGAGAAATTCGTCACTACCATCGCTGAATAGGGAATATGAACGCAGAGCTTTTCATTCAGCATCTGTGCGGCATCGCGCGACTCTGTCCGACACCATATTGGCCCGAAGGGAGTTTCTGCCACCGCGAAGCAAGCAGATATTCTGACGCTGGACACCTCAACAACCAGTCCTGTATTCAAAAATCGAGCAATCCATCCAGTAGCAGGACTGTCGCTCAGCTCCGCAACGGTGCCTTGCTGAAGCATCAATCCCTCTCGCATGACAATCAGCTCATCTGCCAGATCAGCCGCTTCCTCGGCATCGTGTGTCACATGGATCGCTGTTATGCCCTGTTCGGAGAGCTGCATGCGCAGAAAGCGGCGCATCTCTTTTCGCAAGGGGGCATCCAGGGCAGAAAGCGGTTCGTCGAGCAGCACCAGTGCAGGGTTGGACGCGATCACGCGGGCAAGAGCAACCCGCTGCCGCTCTCCTCCCGACAAAGCAGAAGGGTAGCGCTCGAGCAAATGTTCAATGCGAAAGCGCTTTGCTAGGGTATCGATTCTGCTATCGATCACGTTTTTAGTCTCATGGCGCAACACGAGGCTGTAGGCAATATTATTCTTAACCGTTAGCTGTTCAAACAGGGCGAGGTCCTGGAAGACGAAGCCAATTCGCCGTTTCTCGACAGGAAGTGTATCAATCCGGTTTCCATCAAGTACAATTTCGCCCGCATCGAGCGGCTCAAGGCCTGCGATAGCCCGCAGTAGGGTAGTCTTTCCGCAGCCCGAAGGACCCAGCAGTACCAGCAGCTTGCCGCTGGAAATACAAAAATCAAGATTGAGTAGAAAGTTGCCGCGTTTCAAACGCAAGCCGCGTACCTCAAATGACATCGAGCACCTTCTCTTTCAGGAAAAACACCAATCCAGTCATCATGGCCAGGATGAAGCCAACAGCGCACGCTTCATTGAAGCGATATGCAGCGACAAGACGATACAAGAGCAAAGGGAGCGTCTCAACCTCTCCCAACCCAAGCATCAGCGGAACGTTGACATCCCCTGCGGTGATAGAAAAGGCAAATGCTGCAGCAGACGCGACAGAAGGGGCAACCGTACGCAACTCCACACTCATGAATGCCTTGAGAGGAGACGCTCCGAGGGTTCTAGCTGCCTCATGTATTCGTGGATCGAGCGCTTGAAGCGACGCGCTGATCGAACGCGCAACAAAAGGCCAGGCAATAAGAGCTTGAGCGGCAATCAAAGGGAACCGGAGAGCGCCGGAGGGGCTTAAAAAAAGCCAGCCGTATGCGAATATCGCTGGCGATACAGCCATGGGAGCCCACTGGAGCGCGTGAAGCCAATGCCTCATCTGGATTCCTCTTCCAGAACGGATGGACCATAGTGAAAAAATTGCGGAAGCGAGCCCTGCTGTTGTCGCAAGCAGCGCAGCACTGCCACTCACGGCAAGCGTAGTGAAGATCGCAGGAAGAAGCGGAGCCTGAAACCCTCGGGTCAGCTTGCTAAAGTTGCCTACGCTGACAATCTCCCTTCCTGCCATGGACAGAGGTACCCTGAAGGCTTCAACGGCTATCGATATGAGCGGTCCGATGAAGAAGATCAGTATCAGCACCGAATAAAGCGCAATAATCCATGAGATAAGTCCAATCGGCTTGCGGAGTTCACCTGATTGCCCAAAATCCCTCGTGATGGGATGGGCTGTTTTAGACATGCGCTGCATAAACCAGAGCGAACCAGCTGCCACGACTGTTTCCATCAATGCGTAAAGCGATACTGTTCGATAATCGGCCTGGTACCGCAGAGCTCTATAGATCTCCACCTCGAGCGTTGAGCTGTATCTGCCTCCGAATACCAAAACGATGGTGAAGCTGAAAAAGCAATACAGGAAAATGATACCCGCTGCCTGCCCGATTGCTGGAAGCAGCCAGGGGAGAGTGCCAGTGATAAACGCGCGGAGCTTGCCTGCACCCAGTGTTCGTGCCGCTTCTTCTCGCGAACGCGGAATTCGCTCCCATATGGCTCCTACCTGATGGATCACGACAGGAAAATTGTAGAATGCATGCACGAACACGAGGCCGGCGAAACTGTATAGGAAACCGCGGTATTCGACATCCCGACCAGAAATTACAGTTCGAAGCCAATGAAAGGCCCCTTGCTTGCCATAAAAGAGAATAAAAGCCAGGACGACGAGAATAGGCGGCATACTAAAGGGAATCGCGGCAAGCGCGCGAAGCAGTCTCCTTCCTGGAAATCTGAAGCGAGCGGTCAACCAGGCTCCAGGCAGCCCGACCAGTACCGCGAGCCCGGTGCTGACGAGCGCCTGAATTAAAGTAAAACCGAGTACACGAAGTGCCGAGGTAAAAGAATCGCGAGCAAAGAGAGTCTGCAGCCCCTTCAGGATACCTTCCGCAGGAGAGCGAGCGATGGCGTTCCATCCGAAGGAGAGGAGCGGCAGGATTGAGAACAGCGTCATGAAAAGGGCGATTGAATACAAGGCGCCGGCTCGATACTCGCTCGCATGTCCATCCCTGGTCATACGATGTCGCCCGCGCCAGTCCATGCCGGCCCGCTCATCTGCCATCCTATCGGACACCTTTCAATAATTCTGCCGCGACCATCGGGTCTCGTTCCAAATCACCCAGCTGTGCCTTGAGTACCGGAAACTTTGAGACTACGCGGAAAGAATCGGGCAATCTGGTGGCTCTGTTGACGGGAAACATCCACTGCGTTTCGGGAAGAAAAGCCTGACATTCGGGAGATATCAGATACTCGACGAACTTCTCGGCAAGATCTCTGTTCCGGCTTGAACTCAGAACTCCTGCGAATTCGATTTGCGCAGGATGTCCTTCGGCGAATTGCAGTGCCTTGTAGCGCTCGGTATTCTCATATGCCTTGTGATATGCGGGACTCGTCGAATAGCTCAGAACCAGTGGCGCCTCTCCGCGGGTAAACAAGCCATACCCCGTATCCCAGCTCGGGGCCATAGTGAGAACCGAAGGAGCGAGCCGCTTCCAGTAATCCTTCCAGCGATCGCCGTACACAGCCTCTGTCCAGGCAAGAAATCCAAGACCAGGCGTCGAGGTTCGCGGATCCATGATGATAACCTTTTTTCTGTACAATGACTTCGTCAAGTCTTCCAACGATCGGGGGGGGGCGATGCCCGATGCGGAATCCCAAATGAACGCGAACTGTCCGAAATCGTAGGGAACGAGTCGCATGCTGGAGTCGAGCAAGAACTCACCTGGAATCTGGGCCACATTCTCAAGCGCAAGCGGCACGAAGATACCCAGTGAGAGCGCTTTTGAAAGTTGCCTGTCATCAAGCCCAACGATAACGTCCGCGGCGATCACCTTGGAGGTATCACGAAGCGCGGAAAAAAGCGCTCCTCCGTCTCCCTTGGAGACAAATCGCACCTTGGCCCCTGTCAGTGTCTGAAACCCATGGGCTATCTGGGCAGCAGGCCCCCATTCTGACATGAATGAATCATAGGTCCAGACGACGAGTTCGCGCGGCTGGGCTGCGATCACCTGCCCCCACACAGCGACAAACACCATAAAAAGAAATACAATGAACGATTTGATACGCATCATCCATCCCTCCGCCAGCATTACCTGGTTCAGGTTCTACGGGTATCTTCTCAGGCTGTCCCTTCCAACGGAAGAAAACAACCACCCCGTGATTGCAGCGCTATGCAGTCTTCTGACGGTATTCGATCACGCAGGTACCTTTCCCCAGTACTGCGTCTTTCGTCAGTATCACCTTTTTTACATTGGCATCGCCCGGAAGCGAGTACATGATATCCATCATGATCTTTTCCACAATCGCGCGCAAACCGCGCGCTCCGGTTTTCTGAACGATGGCTTTGCGGGCAATCGCGTCTACCGCTTCATCTTCGAATTCAAGCTCGATGTTGTCAAGCTTCATCGAAGCCTGATACTGCTTCAGAAGCGCGTTCCGTGGCTCACGGATAATCCGCTTGAGGTCATCTTCCGATAGCTCGTCGAGGGCAACCCTTATGGGCAACCTGCCGACAAATTCCGGAATGAGGCCGAATTTGATAAGGTCATCCGGCTGCAGTTCGTTGTACAGCTGGGTAAGATTCTTCTCATGCCGAGCTTTGATGTCAGCGCCAAACCCCATAGGATGGACCGAGATTCTCGATTCGATAATCTTCTCAAGCCCCACAAATGCTCCACCGCAGATGAAAAGGATATTCGTGGTATCAATGCGAAGGTATTCCTGATTTGGATGCTTTCGTCCACCCTGTGGAGGAACATTGGCAATTGTGCCTTCAATTATTTTAAGCAGCGCCTGCTGAACACCTTCGCCCGACACATCGCGTGTTATGGATGGGTTTTCGCTTTTGCGAGAGATCTTGTCTATTTCGTCGATATAGACGATACCACGTTCGGCTGCCTGGATATTGCCGCCGGCATTCTGAATCAATTTGAGCAGAATATTTTCGACATCCTCGCCAACATAGCCCGCTTCCGTAAGCGTGGTGGCGTCGGCCATAGCGAAGGGCACCTTAAGCTTCCTTGCCAGAGTACGCGCAAGCAATGTTTTGCCTGAGCCCGTCGGGCCGATTAGCAGCACATTGGATTTTTCTATTTCGACATCATCGGTTTTGGCGACGGTTCGGTGAAGGAGACGCTTGTAATGATTGTAGACCGCAACAGACAGTACACGCTTTGCATATTCCTGGCCTACCACATACTGATCGAGATATTCTTTGATCTCTCGCGGCGCAGGCACTTCGTTGAGAAATTGGGCAGTTACTTTCTGCTCTTCTTCATCAAGAATCTGGGAACACGCACGTACACATTCGTCGCAGATGTTGACGCCAGGTCCGGCAATCATTTTGCGAGCATATGATGCGCTCTTGCCACAGAAAGAACAGTACTCTTCCTGACCCAGATCAAACTGTCGGTTTCGTGCCATGCTTGCGGGGCTCCATGATAGTATCGACGATGCCGTATTCTTGCGCTTCCTGCGCGCTCATGTAAAAATCGCGCTCCATATCGCTGGCGACCTTTTCTATCGACTGTCCGGAATGCAGCGCGAAATATTCAACGGTCAGTTTCTTGAGCCGGATGATCTCACGCGCCTGCAGACTAATATCACTGGCCTGTCCGGAAACACCACCCCATGGCTGATGAATGAGAATGCGCGAAGAGGGGAGAGCAGCCCGCTTGCCCTTGGTTCCACACGCGAGCAGCAGCGCTGCCATGCTTGATGCCTGACCTATGCAGATCGTCTGCACATCCGGCTTGATGTGCTGAATGGTATCGTAAATCGCAAGTCCTGCGGTCACCATGCCACCGGGGCTGTTGATGTAAATGGAAATATCTCGTGACGGGTCCTGTGATTCAAGGAAAAGAAGCTGTGCGATGACGAGATCGGCAGTCAGATCGTTAATTTCACCGTCGATGAACACAATGCGGTCTTTGAGAAGGCGCGAATAGATATCGTATGAGCGTTCGCCGATACCTGTCTGTTCGATGACTATGGGAACAAGACTGCTCATATGTTCAGGCATTCCTGCGTCCTTGCGAATTGAGATTGTAGATGCACAAGCCCGGCGTTTAGAGCCGGGCACCTCATGCGCTCTTGTGATAATTTACTCACTTTCCTTCATGAAGTCCATGTAATTGCGTTTCTCACCCTCGCGAATATCGACGGATGCAAGGACGGAATCGAAGAATTTGCGAACCTTGATGTCATCCTTGAGATACTCCATGGATCCCTGTTTCTCATACTCAGCCTTGATCTCCTCGGGACTCAGGGTCGTATGCGCCGCTTCTTTTGCGATTTCTGCATTGACTTCCTCATCGGTCACTTCATATGAGCCGGCCTCTACGAGCTTGTCGAGGAGAATGCGGCTGGCGAGCGCTTTCTCTGCCTGAGGCGCCCAATCCTTGAACAGCTGATCTCGACTCTTGCCAGAAATTTGAGCTAAAAGCTCCATACGCTCATCGCTATCGACTCCCATCTGCCGCTTGAGGGATTCCCAGCGCATGGCGAGCTCGGCAGCGAGCATAGAACGCGGAATCTCCACCTTGGTTCTCTTGAGCAGTTCGTCAAGGATGGCATGCTCCTTGAGTGCCCGCAGCCGAGCCTGGAGAGAAGCATCGAGCTGCTCTTTCACAGCTTTTTTCAGATCATCAAGGGTCTTGTATTTTTCAGACACATCCTGCGCAAGCTCATCATCGAGGGCCGGAAGATCCTGTTTCTTTACCTTTTTCACACGAACCCTGATAGAGAGCGTTTTGCCAGCGTATTCCTTGAATTCATAATCCGCGGGGAATGTCTTGGAGACGATTGTTTCGTCGCCGGTTTTGAGTCCGATAATGTTGTCATCAAATTTATAGATGTTCTGCTGCTTGCCGAGTTCGAAGGAAAAATCGCTTCGAGCGGTCCCCGGAACCGGCTGGCCTGATTCATCGAGTTCCTCGAAATCAGCAGTGACAATATCGCCGGTTTCAGCCGGACCTTCTTTTTCGATGACAATCGCGTTTCTCTGTCGGATGGTTTCCAGTTCACGCGCGACATCCTCTTCCGTTACAGATACTGCGGGAACTTCGATCGAGATGCCTTCCAGGGATGGAAGCTCGAACGAAGGAAAGGTGTCATACGTCACGCTGAAGGTAAAATCCTTGTCGAGCTCGAAAGAAGGATCTCCATCAACAGCGGGTGGCTCATACGTAAGCGGTTGGCGTTCAGAGCCCTTGAGTCCTAGTTCGACTGCTTTTTCGATGACTCTGCCCATAGCCTCGGTCTTGAGTGCGGGGCCAAATTTGCGCTCGAGGACGGAAACCGGCACATGGCCTTTGCGAAAGCCATCGATGCGGGCTTCGCGGGCGTATTCCTGCATCATGGTGTCGTATTCATTTCGCACCGATGCAGCTGGTACTGTAATGGTCAAGCGGACTCTTGACTGCTCAAGATTCTCAATTTTCTTTTCGGTAATTTCCATGGATTTCCTCGAATGGTCCTTATAGGATCGCTGTGATATGAACACCTGCAATACCGCAGGTTCATCAGGCAAAAAAAACAGGCGACTCGGCCAGCATCCGAATCGCCTGTTGTTAGAGCGGGAAACGGGAGTCGGACCCGCGACATCCACCTTGGCAAGGTGGCGCTCTACCACTGAGCTATTCCCGCAATCAGTATGGCCGTTATGCAGGCGGCCGTTGTTCCTTTCGGACTGGCGTCCCTCTTTTCGAAGGATGGACCTTGCGAGAGAAGGGACTTGAACCCTTACGCCGAAAGGCACCAGATCCTAAGTCTGGCGTGTCTGCCGTTCCACCACTCTCGCGCGCGTGCCGCATGGTAGCGGAACAGTACCTTTTCGTCAAGAGTATAGCGACGAAACGCGGTACTCTCGACCCTCATGAGCCGCGAAGGTTTCGAACCTTCGACCCGCAGATTAAGAGTCTGCTGCTCTGCCAGCTGAGCTAGCGGCCCATATTGAAAAAATCCCTTGCCTGCGTCCGGCAGGACTCGAACCTGCGGCCTACGGATTCGAAGTCCGTCGCTCTATCCAGCTGAGCTACGAACGCGCTTAAAGGCACAGGCCCGGAACCGGACTACGGTGACGGGCTCGGGTGGGTGATGGGGATCGAACCCACGACAACCAGATCCACAGTCTGGCACTCTACCACCTGAGCTACACCCACCGTGCAATCGGCGAAGGTTACAATGCCTAAAATGCCGATTTCTGTCAAGAGGGAATGCTGATTTTTTTTGCAGATCGTCGCAGCACCTCCTCTAATGGCACATTCGAACGGCCCAGGCCAAGCCGGATTTCCGGATGCGCATCCTCAATTGTATACCCATTTAAGGTATTGGCGAGCAGCATTCGCCATTTCCCTGATGTGCTGAAGCGAAAGCGGTGCCTCATGATAACGCCATGCTGGTCTGTACCATGTGATATGCAGAGGAATTTCGGGAGAAATGGCACATAAAAACAACGCGATTTCCTCCGCGGCTTTTGTTGAATCGAAGACCCCCGGCACCGCTAGAGAAGTGACTTCCACATGGCAGGCTGACGCTGCAAGTTGTATGAATTTTTGAACGGTTTTCAAGTCGCCACCAAGCACCTTCTGATAGCACGCTGAATCCGCAGACTTGAGATCCACATTGGCGGCATCGGTCAATGACAGAATAGCCTTTGCCGGTTCTTCGAGCAGGTTTCCATTCGTTACCAGGATAGTCTTAAGCCCTAGCTTTCGCGCCTCTTCCATCGCGTTCATCACATATTCAATATGAAGGGTCGGTTCGGAATAGGTAAAGCTGATCGAGGGACACCCCGATTCAAGGGCCATTCGTGCTAGACGATCAGGGGCGATATAATGTCGCTCGACTCTGTCGGGATGGGCAATTTCCCAATTCTGACAGAAGGGGCAGCGCATGGTACAATGCCAGAAACCGACCGAGTACGTCCATGTGCCTGGTAGAAAACGACGTAGTGGTTTTTTCTCTATCGGGTCGATGGCGAGCGACGAAATCAATCCATAAAATGGCAAGTCGAGCGAACTTCCGGAGCCTCTTCTCGCGTGGCATTGCCCCCACGCTCCATCCCTGAGCATACATCCATGTGGACAGAGTAAACACTGAATTCTCCCATCCGGGAGAGCGCGCCACCAGGCTGCGTCAACGCTCCCTTCCATTGGACGCCCTTTCCTTGCTGGAGAGCATTCTCCATATTCGATCCGCAGAAAAAGGCCGGTACTCGCGATCGTTCACCTCGAACGGTTCAAAACGGACAGCGACAGCGCCACGGCGAATCCAAATTCTGAACACTTTCCATGCAGTTCCCCGATCATCAACCGAAGAGGGAAGCTCATCGAGTCCTTGAAGATCTCGAATGCGGACTTCTATGATCTCGCCCTCATTGAGCCATGGCATGTGTTCCTGCGTGCTCAGGAGAAGAATGAGGCACTTTTCGGCATCGTAAGGATGCTTCCTGATGGATCCCGTAAAGGCTACCGCGTCGAATGCAGGATGTTCTTTCCACGCAACAAGACCACAAACATCATCCAGCGATTCGAAAGGTTCAGCCGATATATAATTGATAATGCTCACATGCTCCTCCTTCCCATGCGCCAGGTGTTTATACGCTATTGGTGTTCATACCTTATAATAACGCAAACGCCAGGAGATTACATCGACCAATCCCCACACAAATAAAAGAATTGAAAAACCAGCGCAGAAATGCGCAAACCAATCACCGTACCGCGCATATATGGTGAGAGGAGAATGATAGACCGGCACATCGACAATAGCCGAATTCGCCTGAAACTGGGGCAGTTCCAGAATCGATCTGCCATCGGCGTCGATCACACACGTAACACCTGAATTCGTGGAACGCACCAATGTCCTTCGATGCTCGATTGCCCGGAATCGGGCAACCGCATAATGCTGTATCTGCGCACTCTGCGTGCGTGACCAGGAATCATTGGTAAGATTTATAAATAAATCCGCGCCATCGAGCACGAATTTTCTGCACAAATCGGCAAAAGCGTCCTCAAAGCAAATGGGTGTCGCAAAACGGATCACGGGGGCTGACGCAGGCAAAGTGAACAGCACTCGCTCTGTACCCATGACCCAGCCCGATTCCAGACCGATTACCCGCTGTATGAAGGAGCGGAACCAGGAATATTCCCAGAACGGTATCGCTTCGGCAAAAGGGACCGGATGCATCTTGGCATAGGTTGCCAGGAGCCGGCCTTCTGGTGATATTAAACCAACCGCGTTTGAAGCGGTAAACTTTTCCCAGTCGATAATGACAGGAAGCCCGGTCAATAATGGAATACCTTCTCTTCGAAGAAAAGGGAGGAGCGGCAGCTTTGGCGGATTACGCTCGAACCAGGATCGGTATTCGGCGAACGGACGCCTCAGGCTTGTTTCGCTGAAGACGATGAGATCTGGAGGTCGTCCTCCGTCTGTCCGGTTTCTGTCGAGCGCTTGGCGCGCAAGCATAAGGTTCGAGGAAAGGGCAGCCTGTTCACCCTCAATCCAGGGATCTGTATTCTGCTGACAGAGAAGCAGGCGAATAGAGGCATACGGCGAATAGGAACGATGAAGTGCCATTTCTCCGTAAGCAACAACGAATAGAAGGAGAGCCAATGCGCCTGCGGTGAGCCACTTCAGGGTAATGGCTTGGCGGACCTTGCTCGAGCTGCGCTTTGGCAGATATAAAAACCACTCTCCAATCAAACCGGCCCAGAAAGCCATGATCGCACTCAGGCCATATACACCCCACAAATCCGCAGTTTGGAGCATGAGAGGAATGGCAGTGAATGAATAGGGCACCAAGCCCCACGGATAGCCAAGAAATCCTATCGATTTCGAATATTCGAAAAACGCCCATGCCAGAGCAAAAACGAGTGGCCTAACATTTCTCGAATGCTGAAGAAGAAAGCCGGCATACGCGGCAGAAACACTATAAATGACTGCGTAGGCAATGGTGGTCGTGCCTAGGGTCCAGAAGGCAAAACCTTTATAGAAGAATAACCAATAGCTGGTAAGCGCGTGGTTAAGCGCACCAAAAAGCGCTCCGATTGCCATCAACTCGATGTAACGCCATGTCCCGGAAAGCGCAAGATATAAAGGCACAAGGCACAATGCTCCCGCGCCCCAGTTGCCGTACAGAAACAACTCATTAGGCTGGGCTAGCGCGCAGAGAAGGGCGGAAATCAGCGAAAGCGCAAGCCGATAGACAAAGGAAAAGCCATTCGATGAGCATGGAATGCCACTCGGCAAACTGTTGCCAGCATGACACGCTGTTCCCAAGCTCAAAGGGCCATCAGAATCAAGCTTTTTCATTGACAGATATTTCACCTGAAACCGATTATACCTGTTGAAGCCCCATCATTCCAGATCCATATGGCTGTTGACCGTTTACACGCTGTGCGCTACTGTAGGTTCGTGGCGCGTGGTGTATTTGCCGGAAGTTTCGATCCTCCTACGATAGGACATCTTGATATCATCGAAGCAGCGCTCAGCATTCTTGATTCACTCTATGTCGTTGTCGCCGCAAATCCAGAGAAACGCTGCATGTTTTCCATAGAAGAGCGGCTTGCCATGCTTGAGCGCATGAATCACTTCGGCGAACGGATTCAGGTCCGCGCATGGAGCGGGCTGATAGCCGATTTTGCTTCCATCAATGGCTGCAACGTGCTCGTAAGAGGCATCAGAAATCCTTCTGAGCTGCCTTATGAATCGACCATGGCCTCCATGAACCGACGCCTTGCGCCGGCTGTAAGGACGGTTTTTTTCCTTTGCGAGCCGATCCATATGGATATCAGCTCTACATTGGTTCGCGACATCCTCGCTCACGGGAGACTGCCTGAAGGCTTGGTCGCTCCGGAAGTCGCGAAAATGATTGAAGATATCTTCAAGGAGAGGAGGAAACCCCTTTCCTAAAGATGTCGGATGGTATATGGTATTCAGCTGCATGGAGATTTGTCTTGACAAATTTCCGGATTTTGTATAATTTGGTCACGCGATTGTCGTGCCGATAACCAATGAAGACGAGGTTCTACCATGGCTGTACCTAAATTTAGAACGTCCAAAGCAAGGACGAGACGGCGCCGCTCAATCAATATGAAACTCACGGTGCCCACCATCGTGCATTGCAGCAACTGCGGAAACCCCGTACTGCTGCACAGGGTGTGCCCCAAGTGCGGTTTCTACAGGGGACGTCAGGTTATGACCCCTGAATCCAGATAAGGAGTCTCAGATGGACGAGCTTTTTGAGAAAATCAAGAAGATTATCGCCGAGAAGCTGGAAGTAGACGAGAGCAAGATCACCATGGATGCCAGCTTCCGTCAGGACCTCGGCGCTGATTCACTCGACACGTACGAGCTCGTGTATGGAATCGAAGAGGAACTCGGTATCCAGATCCCCGATGAGAAGGCAAACGAATTCGAAACCGTCAAGGATGCCTACGAGTTCATCAAGACCCAGGTAAAATGAGTGGAAAAGGGCGTGAAGCGCTCGCTATCACCGGATTCTGAACCAACGGCCAGGGATTCTTCACGCCTTTTCTCGCTGGAAAAAATCCAGCATACCTTGGGAGTTCAATTTAAAAATATCCTGCTCCTCGACGCAGCGCTCACTCACCGTTCCAGCCTCAATGAAAAGCCAAGACCCGCGCATGACAACGAACGGCTTGAATTTCTCGGCGACAGCGTAATTGGGCTCGCCATTGCGGACATGTTGTATGCGCGCTTTCCCAACCGGCAGGAGGGAGAGCTTGCTCGCATGAAAAGCGTCCTTGTGTCAGAAACGGTGCTTGCAGCACTCGCTGATGAATTGGGCATTCCAGAGGCATTGCTTCTAGGGAAAGGCGAGGATGCCAACGGGGGAAGGGCCAAGCCCGCGCTTGTCGCTGACGCGTTCGAAGCGGTATTGGCGGCATTATATCTCGATCAGGGATTCGACGCGGCGAAAGAGCTTATCAACCGCCTGTTCTCACATCGTATTGGAGAATTTGTCATTGGATCAGGCAAGGACTTTAAAACCATCATTCAGGAATTCGCGCAGAAGCAGGGGCTGGCGCTGCCGCGCTATTTTCTTGACCGCACCGAAGGTCCGGATCATGCCCGCCGTTTCTTTGTCAGCTGCGCCATACAGGATGAACGGTTTGGCCCATGGGAAGGAAAAACAAGAAAAGAAGCGGAGCAGAATGCCGCCCGCGAAGTGTTCCATATACTCCATGAACGGAACAGTGCCTATGCGGCGATCCTGGATCAGATCGCCGGACTTACTCACTGAGATGAAAATATTTCGATCTGGCGATTCTGAGCAGATGTTCTTTTGTATTGAGTGAGGGATCTTCCAGCACCGCATCTAGCAATTCCAATAGCAGTGTACCCATTTCCTTACCTTTCGGAATGCCGATCGCAGCAAGATCATGGCCGTTCACTGCCAGGTCACGAAGGCTGATGGCTTCGCGATCTTTCAGAATTTTTTCGATTCTTGATTCAAGTTCCGCCAAGAGTGGCCAGGAAGCCGGCGCCCCGATGGTTGCGGTCGTGTCCGCAAGCCTGATCGTGATGAGGTCTTCAAGCGAATCAATACCCACCCTAGCAATAAACCGACGCACTGCTGCATCGGTCCAGTCGGGCTGATAATGGAACATATGATGCCGTACGAGATGGCAAACCCGATCGATCACACTGTTTGGGTATTTGAGACGCACAAGGGCTTCGCGCGCAATGGCCTCCGAAATACATTCATGTCGATGAAAGGAAATTTCGCCATTCTCGGATATCTTGCGCGTTCTTGGTTTGCCGATATCGTGAAAAAGCGCAGCAAGTCTGAGCACGAGGAACCGCTCCTCGCTTAGGTTTTCTGCGGAAATTGCATCGACGGTTGCCAGCAGGTGAGTATACACATCAAAGCGGTGCCGTTCAGGCTGATTTACACCGATGGTTTCGAGGAGTTCCGGTAGCACATATTCTATCGTATGGGTGTCGATCAGGAGTTGGAGTGCGCTCGAAGGGACAGGCGCACCCATCATCTTCGTAAATTCGTCCCGAATCCGTTCCGCTGAGATACGGTCGAGACGATCCCTGCACGCAGCAACGGCTTTAAGCGTTTCGGCTTCGATATTGAATCTCAGCTGAGAAGCGAAACGTATCGCCCGCAGCGTGCGGAGGCCGTCCTCCTGAAAGCGTTCAACCGGGTCGCCAACAGCCCGCACAAGACGAGCGGCTATATCGGCTCTGCCGTTGAAAGGATCGACAAAACTACCGTTTGCGAGATCGATTGCCATCGCATTGATGGTGAAATCGCGCCGCGAAAGGTCTTTAGTAATGTCGTCGACAAAGACGATGGAGTCGGGATGCCGCCCGTCGCGATAATCAGATTCTACCCTGAATGTCGTAATTTCAACCTTGAAGCGGCGTGAACGAGGAATGACCGTGACCGTGCCATGTTTGATACCGGTCGGAATTGCCCGTGGGAAGAGGGTGAGACACTGATCGGGTGTCGCATTGGTGGCAATGTCATAATCACTGGTGCTTCGGCCAAGGAACCGATCACGCACCGCACCGCCCACAAGAAAGGCTTTAAACCCAGCTTCGATGAGCGTATTGGCGATGCGCTGCAGTTCTGGCTCTATTCCGGGTATTCTCATGCCTCTTTGGCCAGTGTATCCTAGGAAAACTTGAGTGTCCATAATATTCTGCAATCGAAATGTCCAAACGAGAGGAATGTGCATGCGTGCCCTTGTCGTGACGGGAGGGGATTGTCCTCCTGAACCATTTATCCAGGAACTCTCCCATACCTGCGGTTTCGTGATCGCTGCGGATTCCGGCCTTGATATATGCCTTGCAGCAGGAATGCTTCCTGATATCTGTATCGGTGATTTCGACAGTGTCGCTCCGGAGCGACTTCAAGAAATTCCACGCGAGCGGATACGCCGTTTCCCGGAAGACAAGGATTATACCGATACCGAGCTGGCTTTGATTACCGCATGGGAGCATGGCGCTACACGTGTCGCGCTTGCGGGCGCTGGTGGCGGCAGGCTTGACCATCTGCTGGCTGTCCGAGCGCTTTTTGAAAGGCCTCACCGCATGGACGAGTGGCATACCGCCAAGGAGAGCGTCTATTACCTGGCGGCACATTCGAAAATGCACATCTTGGCTCCGATTGATACCTTGGTATCAATATTTCCTCTTGCGCGCGGCTCGATTCACATGCATTCGGAAGGACTCAAATGGCCGCTCGATGGCCTTTCCTGGAGCGCCGGCGATTTCGGAATCAGCAATCGAACCACGAAGGAAGAGGTTCTTGTTCAGGCGGGTCCTCGACCAATTCTTGTGGTTTTGCCGCTGGGTACCGTTGCCGCGTTTTCAGAGTGAATGCGGTCCATGCATTTGTGAAAATAGCGTTTTCAGCGTGACAAATGTATCTTTTGGATCTTCCACCAGTACTCTGGAACCGCCAATAAGCTCGGCAATACCGATCTCTCTTGGATATCTCGGAATGATGTGGAGATGCAGGTGTTCGATGCTGGCGCCCGCTGCGAGACCCATGTTGTATCCGATATTATAGGCTGAAGGGTTGCCGTACCGATCCAGGACATCGAGGCAGCGCTTTACGAGATTATCCATTTCATTTTGCTCCTCGTCGGTAAGTTGTCGCAGATCGGTAACATGCCGTTTGGGAAAAACCAGCAGATGTCCTGGATTGTAGGGATACAGGTTGAGAGAGACAATGAATCCTTGCGTGCGATGCACAACCAGCTTTTCAACCTCCTGATCATCGTCACGTATCAGGCACAGTATACAGCCCTGGGGTCGTTTTCCTTTAAGGTAGGCCAGTTTGTTGAAGTTGAAGAGATACTCCATATCGGGATATAATACACAGCTGTGGAGAAAAGCAGAAGTATCGGCGTCTGGAAACTGCTGGGAATACTCCAGATGCTGCTCATCGGAGCCAGTATCCTGATAACCGTTCTATCTTTTGGTGTGAAAGGTGGAAT
Organism: Spirochaetota bacterium; assembly: GCA_029265255.1. The sequence continues at coordinate 103,278 of JAJUJQ010000003.1, read as the reverse complement.
TGGACTGCGCCTCTGGGCGCAAGCAATTTCCATGATATTAATCGGCTTTTCCTTCTTCATTATTCTTTATGTCCCATTCCATTCATTGTGGCATGGAGAGACATTTCATGTGCTCATCCTAGCGCTCCAGGTTCCTGTGCTGATTCTGGCGTTGTGTTGTCTTGTCTTGATCCTTGCAGGCAATATCCTTCGATTTGCTTGATCTGGACCGCTGCGGTTTCCCGCTGTTTCGGCTGTCTCCAGTTCGGAATCTTGCCCAGTACCGCCTAAAACCGATATAGTGAGACATCTGCATTCCATACATTTCTGCAACCTGGAAGGAGATATCATGTCGGTCAGAGTTCGATACGCACCATCGCCCACCGGCAACCAGCATATTGGTGGCGTCCGCACGGCGCTCATTAACTATCTCTTTGCAAAATCGATGGGTGGGACTTTTATTCTCCGCCTGGAGGATACGGACCGAACCCGCTATTCGGAGATCTATGTACAGAATCTCTATGATACATTCCGATGGCTTGGATTCTATTGGGACGAAGGTCCTGATGTCGGCGGACCAGCAGGCCCCTATGTCCAATCAGAACGCTTCCACCTCTATCGTCAGTATGCGGAACAGCTCGTGACCATCGGCAAGGCATATTACTGCTTCTGCGACAGCGAACGCCTGGAAAGGATCAGGCAGGAGCAGATAGCCGCGAAAAAAGACGAAATTGGCTATGATCGTCATTGTCGTGCGCTCTCCAGTGAAGAGGTTTCCCGATACCTCGCCGAGGGACGCCCTCATGTCATCCGCCTCAAGATTCCTCTGGAAGGCGTGACAGTGTTCCGTGACCGGCTTCTGGGGGAGATCGAATGGAAGAACGAGGATATCAGTCCGGATCCGATTCTACTCAAATCAGACGGTTTCCCCACCTATCACTTGGCCAACGTCGTCGATGACCACCTCATGGGAATTACCCATGTCATGAGAGCCCAGGAATGGATTCCCTCCGCGCCGCTCCATAAAATTATGTACGACGCATTCGGTTGGGAAATGCCAGAACTATGCCACTTGCCAATGGTCCTGGGACAGGATGGACACAAGCTCTCAAAGCGTCATGGCGCTACCGCGGTCAATGAGTTCAGAAAAGCAGGCTATCTGCCTGAAGCTCTCATTAATTACATCGCGCTTCTCGGCTGTTCCTACGAGGACGGAAGAGATCTCTATACTCTCGAAGAACTTGTTTCACTATTCAAAATCGAGCACCTCAACAAATCACCTGCGGTGTTCGACTACCAGAAGCTCGAATGGTTTAACGGACAGTATATCCGGCAAAAATCGGATGAAGAACTCGCTGCGCTGGTACGCCCGTTCATCATACAGGCCGGGCTGCGCGCCGAAGATGATCCGCGCATGGACCGTATCGAGCGCAGCGCGATGCCACTTGTCCGCGAGCGCCTGAAGTTCCTTGCTGACGCTCCCACGATCATGGCGTATCTTTACAAGCGGCTCGATATGCCCGCCAGAGAGGATTTTATCCCTAAAAAAGCAGACGCGGAAACAGCCGCTGCCATGTTGGAAGAGTGCAAGGTGCTTCTCGAGCATCATGGGCTCGACGACTTGCCTGTCTCGGAGGAAGCCTTCCGCGTTCGCGCGGCGGAGATTGGTCGCAAACTAGGTGATCTTTTAATGCCGCTCCGTGTTGCGATTACGTATTCAAGGGTAAGTCCGCCGCTCTTCGAATCCATGAAGATACTCGGGCTGGAAGAGTGCCTTGCGCGTATTAATGCGGCGATTCAGTATCTTCGCAATGTCTGATACCAGGCAAGGATATTGACCGGTCTTTCGAATACCGGCATATTTCTGGTACCGCGCCTCTGAAGCGCGGCAAGGAGCGCTACATGTCGGATGCAGCATTCGATACAGTCGGTGGTACAGATTTCATCCGCGAAGCGGTCGCGGAGGACCTCCGCACTGGCCGCTACAAGGAAGTTCACACACGCTTTCCGCCGGAGCCGAACGGCTGGCTTCACATTGGTCATGCCAAGGCACTCTTCGTGGATTTTGGCATTGCACAGGATTTTGGCGGCACATGCAACCTGCGCATGGACGATACCAATCCTGAAAAGGAAGACATGGAATATGTCCAGGCAATCCAGAGAGACATCCGCTGGCTTGGTTTCGATTGGGAAGATCGGCTGTTTTTTGCGTCTGATTATTACGAAATTCTGTACGAATTAGCCTGCAAGCTCATAAAAAAAGGGCTTGCCTATGTGGACGACCTTGATGAGGAGCAGATAAAGGAATACCGCGGCACAAACGTACCGGACAAGAACAATATCACCTATACTCCCCCTGGTCGCGACAGTCCCTGGAGAACCCGTTCCGTGGAGGAAAACCTGGACTTGTTCGCTCGTATGCGAGCAGGGGAGTTCCCTGACGGTTCAAAGACACTGCGCGCCAAGATTGACATGGCTCACCCAAATCTTCTCATGCGGGACCCTGTCATGTATCGAATCCGCCGCATGCCTCATTACCGAACAGGGACTAAATGGTGCATCTATCCCATGTATGATTTTGCCCACCCGCTGTCTGACGCCATTGAGGGCATCACTCACTCGCTGTGCTCGCTCGAATATGAAATCCACCGACCTTTGTACGAATGGTTCATCACCAATTGCGAAGTCTTCCCCAGTCGACAGATCGAGTTCGCGCGGCTCAACCTGACCCATACGGTATTATCCAAACGTTGGCTGCTCCAGCTTGTCAAGGAAAAAAAAGTATCCGGATGGGATGATCCGCGCATGCCTACCATCGCAGGCATGCGGCGCAGAGGCTACACACCCGCCGGTATTCGTGATTTTCTCGGACGAATCGGCATCGCTAAAACCGATTCCATGGTCGATATCCAGCTGCTTGAACACTGCATCAGAGAAGACTTGAACAAACATGCAAAGCGTTTCATGGCTGTAATCAACCCTGTTCGTCTTGTCATCGAAAACTGGCCCGAAGACCAGGTTGAGTGGCTGGAAGCGGTCAATAATCCCGAAGATCCCGCGGCAGGCGTTCGCAAAGTGCCTTTCAGCAAAACGCTGTATATCGAACGTGATGATTTTAGAGAGGTGCCGCCACCGAAATACTACCGCTTGTATCCGGGAAATCAAGTGCGGCTTCGGTATGGCTATATCATCACCTGTACCGGCTACGAAAAGGACCCGGTTACCGGCGAAGTGAATCTCATACGGGCAACCTATGATCCTGCGACAAGGGGAGGGGATGCGCCGGATAACCGAAAGGTAAAAGGTACAATCCATTGGGTATCGGCCTCGCATGCTATTTCTTTCGAGGCACGCCTTTACGACTATCTCTTCGAAGCCGAGCGTCCCATGGAGGTTCCACCTGGCGGGCATTTTATGGACAACCTCTCAGACCATTCCCTGACAGTCGAACCCCAGGCTTTTGGAGAGCCCGCTATCGCAGACATTAGTGTCGGGCAAACCGTGCAGTTTGAGCGGCTGGGTTATTTCTGCAAAGATCCTGATTCTACCCCGGAAAAGGCCATTTTCAACCGTACCGTGACCCTCAAGGATACCTGGAGCAAACTTGAAAAAAAATTCGCAGGGGCCTGAACCTTGCGCTGAAGGAGCATTCAGATGGCAGATACCGCAGTAACCATGGATACAATCGTTTCGCTGGCTAAACGGAGAGGTTTCGTATTCCAGTCTTCAGAAATCTATGGCGGACTTTCGGGTGCATGGGATTATGGCCCCCAGGGAATCGAGCTGAAAAACCGCATCGCCCGCTTCTGGTGGAAAGAGATGACCCAGTTGCACGACAATATTGTTGGCCTTGACGCCGCTATTCTCATGCATCCGCGCGTATGGGAAGCCTCTGGGCATGTCGAAAATTTTACCGATCCACTGGTGGACTGCAAAAAATGCAAGGCACGCTTCCGCGCTGATCAGATTCCCGAGGAAAATGTGGCAACCAGGAAATGCCCCGAGTGCGGGGGAGAGCTCACGGATACCCGCAAGTTCAACCTCATGTTCAAGACCAATCTCGGACCTGTAGAGGATGCTTCATCCATTGTGTATCTCCGCCCAGAAACCGCCCAAGGCATCTATGTTAACTACAAGAACATCATCCAGTCGAACCGGATGAAGATTCCCTTTGGCATTGCGCAAGTTGGCAAGGCATTCCGCAATGAGATCGTCACCAAGAACTTCATTTTCCGCACCTGCGAATTCGAACAGATGGAAATGCAGTTTTTTGTCAAGCCAGGCACCGATGAAGAGTGGTTCGAATACTGGCGCGAACAGCGCTGGAACTATTACCGCAAGCTCGGCATCAACATGAACAAACTGCGCTGGCACCGCCATGGTCCTGGAGAACTCGCCCATTACGCGAAGGATGCCTACGATATCGAATATGAATTCCCCATGGGATTCAAAGAGCTCGAAGGAGTGCATAATCGTTCGGATTATGACCTGAGCCGTCACCAGCAATATTCGGGAAAAGACCTTCAGTACATTGACCAGGATAGCGGTAATGAACGCTATACTCCTTATATTATCGAAACGAGTGCCGGGCTCACCCGCCAGCTGCTTATGCTGCTCTGTGACGCCTATGAGGAACAGAAAGTTGCCGATAAGGGTAACGAAGACGACTGGCGCACAGTGCTCCATTTCCATCCAGCCATCGCGCCAATTACTGTCGCGGTGCTGCCGCTCATGAAGAAGGACGGACTCGCGGAACTCGCACAGGAAATTCGCGCAGAATTGAAGGAAGACTTCATGACCGACTACGATCAGGCAGGTGCCATTGGACGTCGGTACCGCAGGCAGGATGAAATCGGTACTCCCTATTGTGTCACCATCGACTACCAAAGCAAGGAAGACGGGACGGTCACAGTGCGTGACAGAGATAGCATGCTTCAGGAACGGGTCCCGAGGGCTCGGCTTGCGGAATATATCCGCGAAAAAATGAAGAATTATGTAAGAGCGTGATAATCAGAGGGGGTGTCGGATCCGGCACCCCCTTTTTCCTCGAGAAACGCTATTTCCCGAGAACAGCGTCCTTGCATGGCTTGGCGACGGTGATCTTGATGACGTTCCGTGCAGGAATATTGATCTGCTGGCCAGTTGCAGGATTTCGACCGACTTTTGCTTTTCTTTTTACGATTTTCATAATCGCGATGCCAGGAATGGTAAACTTCTTATTCTTTTTGACTTCGGCATATGAGAGTTTGGCCATGGCATCAAGAAGCACGCCGACATCCTTCTTGGTGAATCCGGTTGTTTTTGCGAGAGCGCTGATAATTTCTACCTTTGTAAGCGGTTTTCCTGTCGATGGCATAATTTTTCTCCTGCAGAAGAAATGCGGCTCAAGGCCCTATGGAGCCGCGTCCGAATGTCTCTTGAAACAGGTCGGACACTGATATTGTAGCACATCCCTGCGGCATGTAAATCACTCTACGCATAATTCATAAATATGGCTGAGATTATTTTCTGAAGCACTGAATAGATACTGATGTCAAGACAGAATTTCAGGCGGCCGCATGATTTTGCGCATAGCAGCCTTCATCATTACTTGAGAAAGTAGGGCTTTCGCCATATACTGCCACCACGAGGAAAAGGAGCGGTCATGAACAACGCGCTGGAAACACTCAAAGAACGTGGATTCATTCAGCAATGTACCGATTTCGAAGGGCTTTCCCGTCTCATGGACGAAGGACCGGTTACCTTCTACATCGGAACCGATCCCACCGGCCCGTCTTTGCATATTGGCCACATGGTACCTTTCTTTGCGCTGCGCCATTTGAGAGATGCCGGTCACCAGGGCATCGCTCTGATGGGGGGAGGAACCGCGCGCATCGGTGATCCATCAGGCAAGACCGAAATGCGCAAAATGATTTCCTATGAAGAAATCGACGCCAATACCGAACGTTTTATACGCCAGCTCGACCGTTTCATCGGTTTCGATGGTGTCCATACTTTTGCCGCTAACAACAAGGACTGGCTCTCCAGTCTTAATTACATAGACTTTCTCAGGGATATCGGAAGGCATTTCTCTGTCAACCGCATGCTGTCCTTCGAAGCGTACCGGCAACGACTTGAGACCGGGCTTTCCTTCATCGAATTCAATTACCAGCTTCTCCAAAGCTACGATTTCCTTGAGCTCTACCGGCGTTATGGCTGCAGGCTCCAAATCGGCGGTGATGATCAGTGGGGCAACATCGTCGCGGGCATCGAGCTGATCAGGCGTGTCGAGGGGGTTGAATGCTACGGATTGACTTTCCCGCTTGTCACGACGAGTGATGGTAAAAAAATGGGAAAGACCGAGAAAGGAGCGCTCTTTCTTGATCCGGCGATGACAAGTCCCTACGATTTCTATCAGTATTTCAGGAATGTATCGGATCCGGATGTCGGACGCTTCCTGCTCATGTTTACTTTCCTTCCAGCTGACGAATGCAGACGCCTTGGATCATTGAAAGACAGTGCGCTCAACGAAGCGAAGGAGCGGCTTGCATGGGAAGTGACCGCGCTGATTCACGGCAGGGAAGAAGCGGATAAGGCCATGTCGGCGGCAAGAGCTGCGTTTCGCGGGGAAGGCGACGCATCACAGCTTCCTACTGTGGCGATAGCACGCGCGCGACTGGAGGAAGGAATCGGTGTGCTCGATCTCTTTGTAGAATCAGGGCTAGTTCCTTCCAAGAACGAAGCGCGACGCCTAGTCCAGCAGGGAGGCGCGACAGTCAACGGAGAAAAGGTCGAGCACGAAAAACAGGTGTTTGGCGCTGCCCACCTTCAGGATGGAGCGATGATGCTTCGCGCTGGCAAGAAAAGAGTCGCCCGGATTGTCTGCAAAGACTAGCCGGCGACGGCTGCCAATTCCTGCGTTGCCACCTCAAGCGCAATGCTGATCATCGAATCGAGCGAATTCTGCCTGGCTTCGGGTGTCATCTCTTTGTGGCTTATATTCGAATCAGAGCAGGTGAGAAGCGTCAAGGCTTTGCGTCCAAACCATGCAGCGTTGCAATAGAGGGCATAACTCTCCATATCAGTTGCCTTGCACCCCATGCGGCCCCAGCGTTTCCACCCTTCTTCGGGCGGAAGCGCTGAATACAAAGAAAAGAGATCAGATGAAAAGACATTCCCGACATGGAACGTTATTCCCTTGGCACGCGCTGCGATGACGGCTTTTTCAAGAAGGTCATACGACGCGCAGGGGGAAAATGAACCGTGCAAGGAATATTGATGCGCATAATTTGAATCGGTGGAAGCGGTCATTGCGATGACAAGATCTCCTACCTCGACTTCAGGAACCAATCCGCCACATGTTCCGACTCGTATAATCGCCTTCACATTATAGAACGCGAACAATTCATAGGAATAGATGCCCATCGATGGTGCCCCCATCCCCGAACCCATGACGCTGAGCCTGCATCCTCCATACTCACCCGTGTATCCGAACATGTTTCGAACCGTGTTGAACTGCCGGACATGATCCAGCATGGTGTCAGCTATGCGTTTCGCGCGCAGAGGATCCCCTGGCATTAGAACTACGTGCGCAATATCCCCGCTTTTCGCTGCGTTATGCGGTGTACCATTGCGATAATGCTCGAGATTTTTTTCGTGGACGTCGTTCTCATGCATCGTCTGTATCCTTTCGGCAGAATCGAATCCGCCATTCAGCTTCCTGTCCGTTCATACGGCTGACCAGCCGCGCGAGGAGCGTATTCCTTCCCGGAGAATAGCACAAGTGTCAACAATGTGATCACATAAGGCATAACGCTGAAAAACTCTGAAGGAAGGACGCGCAGAGATTCTATATTCACCATATAGATTGCCAACGCGACGGCGAGACCAAATAGCAACGAAGCCCCGGTAACACCACGCGGCAGCCATCGGCCAAACGAAACAGCTGCCAGAGCGATGAATCCAGCGCCATTTATGGTATAGATCGTATATTGAATTGTCTGTGTCAGCACGAGACATGCCCCGGCTATGCCGGCCAGAAAACCGGAGGCCATAACCGCGAAATATCGTATTCTGACAACGTTGATGCCGCAGGATGCCGCCGCGTGAGGATGTTCCCCACAGGCTCTCAGGTGCAGGCCGCAGGGGCGGCGGTATAGGATATACCAAGTCAGCAGTACCGCGCCGAGAGCAATCCATGCGGTAGGATAGATGCCCCACAAGCCCGGCATCATTCCAAGTCTGAATGGTGCTGTGCGCTCCATCCGGAAGATAACCTGGGCGAGGAATGCCGTGCCGCCTGTTGCGAGAAGGTTGATCCCCGTTCCGGATATGACCTGATCTGCATTGAGGGAAACCGATGCATATGCATGGATGAGAGAAATCACCAGCCCTGCGACGCCGGCTGCACCTATCGATATCCATACCGATAAAGCAGTATGAGCCTCGAGGAAATAGTGGAGGGTTGCGGCGGTAAACGCTCCGATCCCCATAAGCCCTTCCAGCGCGATATTGACCACGCCGGATCGCTCTGAAACAAGGCCGCCCATTGCCGCGATCAGAATGGGCGAGACGATCATGAGAATCGACGGGATCATTGCGATGATAGTATTCATTCAATAATCTCCTTGCCCTCGCGAGCGGCGATTTTCGCGCGCCATTCAAGAAAAATGCTCACCGCCCCGCGCAGCGAGATAAAGATGACGACCAATCCCGAGATGATCCAGGTAATCTCCTTCGGTATCTGGCGGCTCTGCATGAGCGGCTGTGCTGAAGCAAGCATGCCAAACAGAAGGCCTGACAGCAGCGTCCCTCCCGCGGTGCTGTTGCCGACCAGCGCGACAGCGATACCGTTGAAACCATAATTGTCGTACCCTCCCAACACGCGCCCATACCCAAAAGAACCGAGCGCCACGATCGCCCCGGCAAGTCCGGCAAACAAACCCGCGACGCTCATGGAAAGAGTGATGGTCGAGGTCACAGGAATGCCTGCATAGCGTGCAGCTTCTTTGTTGAAGCCGGTCGCTCTGAGTTCATAGCCCTTGCGTGTTTTCTCTATGAGGTACCAGTAGAAAAGGCACGCTGCGCACGCAACCCATAAGCCCAAATTTAATCGGGATTCGTTGGTGAGCGTCTGGAACAAACGGCTTGTTAAACGTGCCGTTTCTGGATAGGAAGGAGTGCGATAGGTGTTCGCGCCTGGAATCTGCATGGTAACCCATCGGGAAAGGAAGAAAGCGATATAGTTCAGCATGATGGTAGCGACAACTTCCGATACCGAGAATTTTGCTTTGAGATAACCTACGATACCTCCCCATGCCATGCCAGCGATACCAGCGGCAGCCAAGGCGACAATCCAGTGCAGCACCGGCACCTGCGGACCGTAAAGGGCAACGAATTGCGCCGCTGTCAGCCCGACGATGTACTGTCCCTCCGCGCCGATATTGAACAGTCCGGTTCGAGCGGCAAAGCCCATGGAAAGCCCGCAAAGTATGAGGGGAATGCTCGCAGTGAGCCATTCGCCGATATAGCGCGCATTCCAGATATTCCTAGTGATATCATAGCCGGTCAGCGTTTGAAGCATCGCGGCATACATGTTTCCAGGATCCCGCCCGATTGCGATGATAAGCAATGTGCCAACCAGAAAACCCAGCATAATAACGATGATGGAAACCCAACGGTTACTGGCAAGGACTCTTTCCAGAGAGAGGGCAAGCCTGGAATGTTGCAATCGAGATTGTTTCATGCGCCCTCCGTGTGTATGGTTTCCAATCCAATTTTGCTTTTGAAGCCTGCCATCATTGCGCCGATTTGACGCTCGTCTGCCTCTGCCGCGTCAACAATGCCAACGATGCGCCCCTTGGAAATCGCGGCAATGCGGTCGCAGAGGTTGAGTATTTCGTCGAGTTCAAATGACACCAGAAGGATGGCTCGCCCTTTATCTCGTTCCGCGACGAGGCGCGCGTGAATAGTCTCAATGGCCCCTACGTCGAGCCCTCGAGTCGGCTGGGCAACGATGAGCAGAGTAGGAGAGAGGTCTATCTCCCGCGCCAGAATGGCCTTCTGCTGGTTTCCCCCTGACATCGCTTTTGTCTTCGTCGCCGGTCCCTGTCCAGCCCGAATATCGAATTGCGAGATGAGGCGACTGGCATTTTCAGCCACCTTCTTCATGTTTAGTGTCCCTAGCGGGCCCACGTAACGCTTTTCCCGATATGTCTTGAGAATAAGATTTTCATCGAGACGGAAATTGAGTACTAGCCCATGCTTTTGTCTGTCTTCAGGGATGTGTCCAATACCGGCTTCGTTCCTATCCCGAATTGAGCGATGAGTGATGTCCTTATTTTCGAGCAAGATAGAACCGCTGGCGACAGGACGCAAGCCTGTCAGCGCTTCTACCAGCTCGCTCTGACCATTGCCGTCAACACCTGCGATCCCAACAATTTCCCCTTGCCGCACTATCAGCGAAAGGTCCTGTATCGCCATGCTTCCATGCATCCCCCGCACCGAAAGGTTTCTGATATCCAGCACGACTTTTCCTGGCTTTGCAGGAGCTTTATCAATATTGAAATGAACCTTCCGCCCTACCATCTTCTCAGCCAGCTCCATCTCGCTCGCCTGGGCGACATCAACGGTGTCTATGACTTTTCCATGGCGCAGAATGGTGCAGCGGTCCGCGACCGCCTTTATTTCGTTGAGCTTGTGTGTAATGAGAATGATCGTCTTGCCTTCAGCTCTAAGTCTCCGGAGGATATCCATGAGTTCGTCGATTTCCTGAGGTGTAAGGACTGCGGTTGGTTCGTCGAAAATGAGGATATCGGCATTTCTGTAAAGAATTTTCAATATTTCAACACGCTGCTGCATCCCCACGGTAATCTGTTCAACAAGCGCTCGGGGTTCGACATTAAGGCCATATTGCTGCGAAAGCGACGTAACTCTTCGCTCGGCGGTCACCAGGTCCACATTGCCTAATCGATCACGAGGTTCGTTCCCGAGAATGATGTTTTCGGTCACGGTGAAATTGTGAACCAGCTTGAAATGCTGATGCACCATGCCAATTCCTAGCGCGGTAGCATGGTTCGGGTCAGAAATACGCGTTTCTTTGCCGCGTACCTTGATAATCCCCGAATCTGCTCGATACAGACCAAACAGAATCGACATCAGTGTTGATTTGCCAGCACCATTCTCGCCGAGAATGGAATGTATCTCCCGCTCTCTCACCCGGAGCGTGACGTCGCTATTGGCGACGACCCCGGGAAAGGCCTTGGTAATTCCGATCATCTCAATCGCATATTCGTTCATCGGTGTCGACCGCCCGTAATGAATCACAGCAATATGACAGAGGCGCAATCATCGCTCCACCGCGTACGATTGCGCCTCATTACATCATTGCCATGCCATGAAATTGGCCATGAACCTATTGATTGTCACTTGCCTGCAGATTTCCTGGCACAAGGCCCTGCGCTTTGGCTTCCGCGTAGGTCGGTATGACCTTGATCTCTCCCTTGATGATCTTTTCGCGCGCTTCGTTGACCTTATCCACGATCTCCTTGCCTAGCTCAGGATTGCGATCGGAGAACCCGACACCATTGGCCTTGGTATCGAATACCACAACCTCACCTTTGAATTCCTTGCTTTTTACCTTTTCAAGTGCATATTTCGTTGCTGATTCGACACGCTTGATCATGGAGGTCAGGACGGCTGACTTGCCTTCGGCATAGATTCCATCCTCGAACTGGTCGGAATCGACGCCGATTGCCCAGACATTCTTGCCTTGAGAGCGGTATTCCTTAGCCTGCGCGATAGTCCCGTTTCCGGTCCCTCCCGCAGCCGAGAAGATCGCATACACACCCGCATCGAACCAGTTTTTTGCCTGTGCCTTCGCGAGCTCGGGTTTGCCCCAGTCATTCGCATAATAGTCGACAATCTGAGCCTCAGGAATAACGGATCTGATTCCCTGGACCCACCCCATCTCGAATTTTGTGATCACCGGCCCGGGCACACCGCCGATGAATCCGAATTTCGGATTCTTGATGCCATCAGCCTTTGCCTTGAGCGCGGCAGCTACTCCTACCAGATAGGAGCCTTCATGCTCGGAGAATGTGGCCTCCATCACGTTGGGCTTGCCGACCCAGTCGACGTCGACGATGAGATATTTCTGATTGGGATACTTGGGCGCAACTTCGGAAAGCGCATCGGCCCAGGTAAAACCAGTGACAATGATGAGGTCGTATTTTTCATCGGAAGCTTGCTTGAGATTGGGAATGTACATATCCTGGGTCTGGGCAGTCACCACATCATAGAGCTTCCCCTTATTCGCCGGTTTGTCCCATGTGTCTCCGTAGAATTCGAGAATACCTCTCCACGCTGCGGCATTGAATGATTTATCATCAATGCCGGTCGCATCCGTCAAAAGACGGGAGCTCGGGAGCGCCGACTTTGCGCCAGTGGTCTTGCCCTGACACGAAATCATCGCGATCACCGCAACGATGACCATCAAAATCATTGTCATCCGTTTCATTTGAATTCCTCCTCGCATATGCCCCTTCATGTACGCGGCAGTCAAAACCTGCGTTGCCGAGGCGTTCCGTTCGACGTATTATAACGCAGGCATGCAGGAAGTCACAATACAGAGTATTAAAGCAAGGAGGCACGATGCACTGTCTCGCGCTTGTCCTGTCGGATATTCATGGAGAAACAACCATGCTTTCGAGAATTCTCGGGGAGCATCGGAATGTGGACCTCATTCTGGTCGCGGGAGATGTGACCAACTTTGGTAAAAAGAAAGAAGCAGAAGCAATCCTCGAGATATTTGGAACCGATGCACCTCCAAACGCGCCCCTGTTCTTTGTTGGAGGTAATTGCGATACGGCTCAAGCACGCGAAGTATTCCGCCGGCATCCTGGTTTCATTGACGGCACGCCAGTATCTTTACATGATCCCTTTCCCATATCACTCGCGGGTTGCGGCGGGGGGCTATTCCATACCGGTCTCACACCTGACGAAAGGCGCGATAGCGAGCTGGAATCCTTGCTCACGCCTGTTCTTTCGAAATTGGAAGGTCAGCCTATCGGAGTCGTTACCCATACGCCACCTTATGGCACTTTTGCGGACAGCAGGCATGGGAAACATATCGGCAGCACGGCCTTTCAGAGCCTTCTTTATGCCCATAATCCGGTGTTCTGGGTATGCGGACATATCCATGAAGGCCGCAGTGTGAGCTACGAAGGAGATACCCTCGTCATTAACCCCGGTCCGGCAGCACACGGTTCATATGCCCTTCTCGTTATCGAGTCTCAGAAGGGGAGGGCACATGCTGCCGCTGAATTGCGTACCCTCTGAGGCAGCCTTTTGAATATGCGCATGTGAGCGATTCCAGCGCAACACATGCGCTCAAACAGATCAATCCGATGCCTCATCCTCAACGACCAGCAGGACCGTACAGATATTTGAAATAGTCCATGCTGGTCGACAGCGTCTTGCTGAATCCCGGCATCGTCTTGCGATAGGACTCGATCGCTTTCCAGAACTCGAAGAATGTCGGGTCCCGGCCGAATGAATCGGCGTAGATGCGGGACGCTTCAGCGTCAGCCTTCCCCTTGATCTGTTCGGCTTTCGCATAGGCTGATGAAAGAATTGAACGTTTCTCGTTTTCGAGCTTGCCGAGCCACTCGGCTTTCTTGCCCTCTCCATAGGAACGGAACGCCTGCGCGATCTGGTTTCTCTCCTTTATCATGCGCTGATAGACGCTCTCGGTCAGCTCATCCGAATATTTGATCTGGCGCGGCAAGATATCAACTACTTCAATACCAAAGGCCGGTACAATGCTGGAAACAAGCTGACGCATCTCTTCAGAGAGCACGCGTCGGCCCTTTTCGATCTTCTCGTATTGGGTCGATACGATTGCCAGCTGTTGCAGCGAATCGGAATTGGCGACCTCACCGGTTTGAAAGGTTTCGACGCGAGCAGCTTTTAATATCTCGTCGCTGCTCCGTACGGCCTCTCTGAGAAAATTCGATGAAATAACCGTGCGTACCGCAGAATCGATGACATCATCGAGCCGCGCATAGGCATTCTCAAGTGTGCTTATCGATTCGTAAAACTTTACAGGATCAGCAATTCTCCATCGTGCAGTGGTGTCGACATAAATAAACTGGTTCTCTCGTGTCGGTATCCGCTGCGGCTCGCCGTCCCAGGACATGAGTTTCTTGGGAAACACATGCACTTCATCAACAAATGGCGTACGCCACTTGAGGCCGGCGCTGGAATGCATGCCAACAATTTTTCCAAACCGGACAATAACCGCCTGCTCACCCTCGTTCAACACAAAAAGAGGTCCAAAAAGAACAATAAACAGGACCGCAAGTGCAGCAAGGATTACAATGATAATGCTGATCTTTTTCATGGCTGAACCTCCTTCTGCGCTGGTGCGGTGAGGTTTTTGATCGGCAGAAGATTGGACAGCGACTTGTCGATGAGATCCACATTCTTCTGATCCTTGAAAATCTCTTCCATCATTTCATAGTACAAGCGTTTTCTCGTAATCTCCGGCGCTTTGCGATATTCCTCATATACCGCATTGAATCTTGACACATCACCCTTGGCGACATTGACTCGTTCGGTAGCATACCCCTGCGCCACCTCGAGGATTTGTTCTGCCTGCCCTTTTACCTTGGGAATTTCGGCGTTATAGGCTTCCTGTCCTTCGTTTATCAGCCGGTTCATATCCTGAATCGCCTTGTTTACATCCTCGAAGGCGGCCTGAACCCCAGCTGGGGGAACGATGTTCTGCAGCTGTACCTGAGTTACCTCGACTCCCAGACCATATCGATTTAAAAGCTCGTTCATTAGACGAACCGCGGCGTCCTGGATATTCTGGCGATCGGGGCCTATGACGGAAAGAATCGCCCGGTCTCCGACAAGCATGTTGAGTACAGACTGAGAAGTGTCGCGGATGGTTTTCTGCTTGTCGGTGACATTGAACAGCCATGCCTGGGGATCCGCGATGCGGTACTGGATGATCCATTCGACGTCGACGATATTGAGGTCACCTGTAAGCATAATCGATTCCTCGGGATATTTTTTGTCCGAGTACTGCGTCACAATGCCTGGCTTGAGGGTTCTGAAACCGAATGTCTCTGTCTGTATGACCTGTGTACGAACAAGGTATGCTTTCTGGATACCGAAAGGAAGCTTGTAATGCAGCCCAGGGCCAAGCGTCCTAGCGTATTTCCCAAAGGTCGTCAATACCGCCTTTTCGGTCTGATCAACGATGACGAAACTGGTTGAGAGGAACCATATGCCCGCGACCACCGCGAGCCCGATCAGCACGAGGGGCCATCTGAGCTTGATACTGGGTGGCTTTCTGAAAATGGGATTTGGCATGCATGCCTCCTGTTTCACATTTACATGATGATTATACTGCAGAAACCATTCAGGTTCACGCAGATCCTGTCGCCACTGCGATTATTTTCTTCAGCTGCAAAATATCCTCTCCAAGCAATCTCGACGCGGTCACCAGAAATTGTTCAGACAGGGGAGCTGTGAGCAATGAGGGCATATCCTCGAACAACGGCGGTCTTGTTTCTAGGCTGACCGCGTGAAGAAGATAGGAGCGAAGATTCTGCTGTAGCCGGGCGCCGTATTTTCTATCTCCGACGAGAGGAAACCCGTGCGCGGCCATTTGCGCCCTTATCTGGTGTGTCAATCCGGTTTTCAGATCGACTTCAACTAGAGTGAACCCGTTGCCGGACAGGAGCGGCACGAGATACATTTCTGCGTCTCTTCCCCCAATCTGAATTGCGCTGACATGCTTCAGGCGGTCTCTCTCCATTCGGTCATGAAAATGGAGTGGCTCCAAGATGCTGCCTTCACAGAGCGCCAGATATCGTTTTTTTACCATACGGGACCTTAGCGCGCGGCTGAAAAGCTCGGCACCCAGCCTAGAGCGGGAAAACATGATAATGCCTGAGGTGTTTCTATCCAGGCGATGCAGCGGTCCTGGAGTAAAGGATACCGAGTGTGGGCGATCGGTGTCCGGAAGCCCGCGGACCCACGCTTCTAGACTCGACGGGCCATCATGCGTGAGCATGCCGGCAGGTTTACATACAGCCCGCAAGTGCTCATTCTGCCAGATTATATAGGGTTCTCCAACGTATTCCGCGAATTTGCCTTTTACCCTGTTCTCCGAACGTGTAATAGCTGGGATACTTGATGCGCTCTCCAGGGCAGAAGCGGATACTGCGGGGGACGCTTCGAAGGGGATTTCAAGTTCAAGCACATCCCCCGATGCGCAATGGTCGTGGATGGAGAGCCTGCGATTGTGGCATTTTACTTTCCCTTCGCGGAAAAGACGGTAAATCAGAGAAAGGGAGAGAAAAGGCAGCGCCTTGCGGACAATCCTGTCGGCGCGACGGCCATGATCATCAGCTCCTAGCACCAGCACTGTCTTTCCATCCATAATGATGAACATACTGCTGGCACCCCCACCAGTCAATGATCAACCAGATACGAATGATTCGTGCCTGCACCGAATCAGGATACACTCCACACTTGACAATTGACTGTCTCTTCCTTCACACTTCGTTCGTGATCAACGATACGAGAAGTCTCCTCTCGCTGTTCCAAAACCCGGTATTTCTCTCTGGAGCCTGGAGTCTTTTCGCAGCACAGATTCTCAAGGCCATCATTACGATGATCAGGCGGAGGAATATCAAAGCTCGAGAAATCGCCTTCATCATGCTCTGGAAGACAGGAGGCATGCCATCGAGTCATTCTGCGCTTGTCATTTCACTGAGCACCTCGATCGCCATTACAGAAGGATTCAATTCGCTGTTCATACTCTCATTCTTCCTCGGCCTTATCGTGATACGGGACGCACTTGGCGTGCGGCGGTCGGCGGGACTTCAGTCCCGTGCCCTCAATCTGCTTGGGAGCAAGGTGTCGGAACATATGGGCGTTCCCTATGTACCGGTCAAGGAAATTCATGGTCATAAATGGCAGGAGGTCCTTGCAGGATCGCTGCTCGGTCTGATAGTGTCGGTCATCGTGTGTCAGAAGCAGATCGCCGCAGCTGTATCGGCTTCGATGCCCTGAAAGGATCATGGAGCGCGTAAATCAATGCAGAGTTTCAAGATTGCCATCGGAATGTACAGCTGCCTTCCCCGCAACACGGCAGATTCTCTGCAGGAACAGGTATATCAAAGAGCCTGGCGCCCCTTTCTCTCGTCACTTTACAAATTTCCGCCGATAAAAGCGGTTATCCACTTTTCTGGTGCCATCTATTCCTGGCTCGAGCGAAGTCACCCAGAATACCTGTACCTTCTTACGGAAATGGTCCGCAGGAACCAAATCGAATTGCTCGGAGGGGGGTTCCACAGCCCGTTAAGCACGCTGGTCAGCACCCAGGATCTGACAGGGCAGGTCGAAGCGCTGAGCGCATACCTGCGCAAGTATTTTGGCAAGCGACCTTCTGGTGCGTGGCTGTATGAATATTCCTGGGCACCCTCGATGCCCGCTGTTCTTCAGAATTCCAAAATTCAGTACACGTTCCTTCCTGCCGAGCTTATGCGCGATATGAACCTTACTGCCGAAACCTTCATGCCGGTACTAGCGGAAGACCACCGCAAGCTCATCTCGATCTTTCCGGTATTCGAGTGCCAGAATTCGGAAGGCTCCTGCGAACCATACGAGTCAGCACTGGCAAGAGTACAGCGCGCGAATCCGGAATGTCGAAGCTTTATACTCATGGCAGATGGCGTTCAGATCGCCAATTCATGGCAATACTGCGGTATCGAGTCGCCCGACCTGCTTTTTGAGATGAGCTTTGCCTGGTTTCAGAAAAACTGTCTGGAATACGACACGCAACTCATTTCCCAGCTCTACCGCACCATGAGGCCTTATAAGACCGTCTATTTGAACCAATGCTACTCCGAGCGCTTCTATCGATACTGCCATTCGCTCCTACGAAACAGAAATGCCGCTTCTTTCTCCGGAAATATTCAGCTTTCGCGCCAGGCTGCCATCGAGCACCCGCTTGTTCGTGCATTATTTCAAAAGATGAATTTTGTCTCGACCATGACAGGCCTCTTCAGAGGCGACAAGGCGCGCAAAAAGCTCTCTACCGACGATATCTGGCAAGCTCAATGCGGAGAGCTTTTCTGGTCCAGCCCAAGCGGCGGTATCCTTCGTCCTGAATCGCGTCTGGGAGCATATGCCTCGCTTATCGAAGCGGAAAAGACCCTGCGCCAGAATCGAACCCCACCTTCGCTTGCCCTCGATGATATCGATTTTGATGGCATGAAGGAGATCCTTTACCATTCACATTCGTACAATTGCTATATCCAGGAAAGACTCGCTTTGGTCCTGGAACTCGATGCGCTCAAGAAAGGTGTCAACTTTTCGGCAGGCTGGAATCCACTCACTGGAAAGGCAGGATGCTTCCTTGATCAGATTTGCAGCATTTCCTCATTTGACAATATTTTACCGTATGCCGACGAACCATGGAGCCTTATTGAACAAAAAAAAGAGGCCTTTAGAATAACGCTGAAAAGAGACTTTCGGCTCAAATCGGACAGTGGGAAGGCGATCCTTCTACCCTGCAGGAAATCCTTTACCTTTGAGCATGATTACTTTTCCATCGATTATGAGCTTTCGAACACGGGCAATGAACCCATTGCCCTTAGGTTCTGTACTTCCTCCGAACTGATTGCTGAACCGATCCCTGGTCTTCATCGCATCGGAGTCGTGAAAAAGAAACAAATCCACTATTTGCCACCTCAGGACTCATTCGAGGAAAGCGATATGGAGGCAATCGAGATTTCCGGCCGTCACACGACCAGCAAACTTGCGATGCGAACAGATATGCCATGCAGCGTCCGCTGCACCCCCCGATTTGTACCTGAGCATTTCATCGAAACTGGGGCTCGAAATTGCGATATTCCCAGCACTAGTATTCAGAATGACGACCAGCATCTGTTCCAGGGATTCGGCGTCGTTCTTGGGTGGGACTTTGAAATTCCTCCAGAGGGAACCATACTCTTTTCGCTTTCTGTCCATATGGAGGACTGAAAAGGAACGGATTGAATCCCGGAGTCCCCGGGATTCAGGTCAGTAAAATAGCACGAGCATTGCCAGAGGAGCGCTATGAATCTGGACCCCTTTTCGTTTAAGCTCGATGGAGCGAAGATACACCTGGTTGGTGCCAAAGGCACTGGAATGACCGCTCTCGCCGAAATTCTGCATCATCGTGGTGCGATATTGAGCGGCAGTGATGTCCCCGATGTCTTCTATACCGATCGCATCCTGCATTCGCTGGGAATCACGCTCTATGAGAGTTTCGAACCAGCACACATACCTCACGATTGCAGACTGGTTATCCATTCTGCCGCATACTCGCGGGAAACAAACCCTGAATTGAGAGAAGCGTTAGCTCGAAAGATTGCCATCGCCAGTTACCCCGAAGCCTTAGGAGCGCTTTCAAGGAGCAGCCTTTCCGCTGGAATAGCGGGAGTGCATGGAAAAACAACAACCACCGCGCTTGCCGGAACCATCCTCGAGCGGCTTTCTCTCCCCGCAACGGTGCTCGCAGGCTCCGCGGTATCCAATTTCGGCGATAAATGCACCCTGATCGGGGGTGATCAATACTTCGTTGCGGAAACCTGCGAGTATCGCAAGCATTTTCTCAATTTTCATCCTCATTGGATCATCCTTACTTCTGTTGAATCCGATCATCAGGACTTTTTCCCTACCTATGAGAGCATACGAGACGCATTTGTCGAGTACGTCTGCTCGCTTCCACCGCAGGGCATACTCATCTACTGCGCGGACGAGCGGGGTGCGAGTGAAGTGGCGGACATTGCCCAGCAAGTTAGAAAAGATATTCAATTTGTAAGATACGGTTTTTCCGCAAAAGGTCCATGGAAAATAACCTCCTTTCGAACCAGGGAAGGCGAAAACACCTTCATGCTGGCGGGAAGCCAACAGCAGACATTCCGTCTGCGCCTGCCTGGTACCCATCTGATCCTTGACGCGACCGCAGCACTCGCGCTTTCCTCTCTGCTATTCAGGCACATGTACGGAAGAGACTTCGAAGAGGCAGAATGGGAGACTGCTGCGAAGGCCTTGGCTTCATTCCATGGCTCAAAAAGAAGAAGCGAACGGATCGCGGAAGAAGGCGGCGTCCTGTTTCTTGACGACTACGGTCATCACCCCACCGCCATCGCAGCCACTATTGAGGGAATAAAGCGATTCTGGCCGCGCCGCCGGCTTGTGGTCGACTTCATGTCCCATACATACTCAAGAACCATAGCGCTGCAGGATGCATTCGTCGCCGCGTTGGACCAGGCTGATGCAGTGGTGATGCACCGAATCTATGCGTCGGCACGTGAAAAGCCGATCGAAGGATTTTCCGGAAAAACCCTGTTTGAAAAACTAAGCCTCAGAAGGCCGTCTCTGAGATTGCTTGATCCATTCTCTTCAGAAGCAAGCACGGATCCCGCAACTATAAATATCGAGTCAGGCTTCGCCCTCTTCACCGAAGAACCACTCGACGCGGTGCCTTATCTGGAGAAACTGCTAAAACCGGGAGATATTTTTCTTACGATGGGAGCTGGCGATAACTGGAAAGCAGGTATCGAACTGGCAGAACGCTTTAGAAAAAGACAAGCAACCATATAAGCAAGGGAGCATCATACCATGAAAAGCATGACAGGCTTTGCACACTGCGCGGTGACAACATCAATGTTTAAAGGTACCATTACTCTCAAATCCTACAATAATCGCTTTTTCGATCTCTCCCTCGCACTGCCCCAATGGCTTTCGAGTATTGAACCACAGATTCGGGAATTCTTTGGATCACGGATCGCCAGGGGCAAGGTTGAATGTGCCATCAGATTAAAGCGTGAGGAAGCTGCCTCTTCAGAGATTCAAATCAATATTCCCTTTGCGAAGACACTCGCGGAACAACTACGCGTACTCGCAAGAGAGTGCGCGATCGACCAGGAACCCTCGCTGGAATTTCTCGCGACATTCCCAGGAACAATCGATTCCGATTCCGAACTCGATGCCATGAACATATGGAGGACGCTTGAGCCGTTCATGGAACAGACATGGAAGGATTTTGACGAAAGTCGGACACGAGAAGGCCTTGCTACGCTTGAAAATATCCATGTACAGCTGGAACGGATAAAGAAACGCCTGGATGAAACAGCGGGGCATGCTGACCAGATCGAATCCTATCTTCGAGCGCAAATAACCGCCCGCTTCAAAGAGCTGCTCGGCAATGGCTATGATGAGGGGAGGGTGCTGCAGGAGGTTGCGGTTCAGATGGTCCGGCTTACCATAAACGAGGAATTGCATCGACTCCGAACTCATATCGAAGCATTCGAAACAATGGAAAAGGAACCAGCATGCGGAAAGAAGCTTGATTTTCTATGCCAGGAAATGAATCGAGAAATCAATACAATCGGCTCGAAAAACATGCTAGTCCCGGTTTCGCTTGCAGTAGTCGAGATGAAAGATGCTCTCGAGAATATCAGAGAACAGATCAGAAATGTGGAGTAAACAACCATGAGTATTATCGCAATATCGGGAAAATCGGGGTGCGGGAACACGACCGTTTCCAGGCTCGTCGCCAGCGCGCTGGGTTACACCCATATCAATTATACCTTTCGCGCCATGGCGGCCGAAATGGGCGTCCCGCTCGAACAGCTCCTCGCTCAGGCTCAGCATGATTTTTCCTTGGATCGACACCTGGATACCTATCAGGCAGCATTGGCTCGATCTGGCAACACCGTCATCGGCTCCCGGCTTGCCATGTGGATGATCCCAGAGGCGGACCTCAAGGTGTATCTGAAAGCATCGGAAGAAGTGAGAGCCGCCCGCATCCATGCACGGGAAGGAGGGGATCGCGTAGCGATCGAACGCTTTACCCGAGAAAGGGACGCGCGTGACCGTGCCCGCTACCTAACCCTGTACCAGATAGATATTGATGATGTCCGTCAAGCTCATCTCGTTATCGATACTGAAAAGTGGTCCGCAGAAGACGTTGCAATGCTCATTGTCGATGCCTTCCGCGCAATGGGAAGGAGTTCGCGACATGAATGATACTGAAGAACCATTGCACACCAGCAAAAAAGTCGCATTGGTCACCGGCGCTACCAGCGGGATAGGAAAGGCAGTTGCCACTGCGCTTCTCAGCGATAACTGGATCGTCTATGGCATAGGAAGGCGACCAGCCCCAGAGGCCGTTCCTGCAGAATTGAGATACTTCTCCGCGGATGTCTCCTCGCCAGAATCAATGGAGGAATGCAGACAGCGGATTGTGTCTGAGGTAGGGTGTATCGACCTCATCGTCTGTTGCGCGGGTTCAGGCATTAGTGGTCCTGTGGAAGAGACGCCGCTTGAATCCGTACAGGCACAATTTGGTGTGAACTTTTATGGGGTTTTACACACCGTACAAGCCTTTCTCCCCTGCATGCGTGCGCGAGGGGAAGGAAAAATAATAATCATTGGATCCATCGCCGGCAGGATAGGCCTTCCATTTCAGGCTTTCTATTCTGCCAGCAAATTCGCGCTCGAAGGACTGACAGAAGCGCTCAGACACGAAGTCCGACCGTTCGGCATCGAAATAACAATTGTAGAACCAGGCGATTTTAGAACCGAATTTACTGGGGCCCGAAAAAAACACATCGCACCTGACAGCCCCTATCGGGAATCCTTCGAACGAGCAATGAGTGTACAGGAACATGACGAGCAGCACGGATGGTCTGCCGAGGCAGCTGGGAGAAAAATCGCCAAACTCGCGCGAATGAGGCATCTGCCGGTTCGCTGCACGGTCGGGCCCTTCTTCGAGCGTCTGGCCGTCTGGCTCAGGAGGCTTCTTCCCGACCGTTGGATGGAAGCTCTCTACAAAATGTATTATCGCCAGTAATATATCTTTCTCTGAGGGAGTAAATTCATATGAACATCGAAAAAAAACAATTCGGAGTCCTTTCAAGCGGCGAGGAAGTATCGCTATTCATCCTCAACGCAGGCGAGTTCACCGCGTGCTGGACCGATTATGGCGCGACATGGGTAACATTCCTCATGCCGGATTCAAGAGGCCTTCGCGATGATGTCCTACTCGGTTTTTCGACACTGAATGGATATGTACACAAGCATCCTTTTTTCGGCTCTACTGTCGGACGCTTTGCAAATCGCATCCGCAACGCCCGTTTTGAAATTGATGGTACCGAGTATCTGCTATGGGCGAACGAAGGGAACAACCATCTGCATGGCGGACGCCGGGGCTTCGACAAGCAGCTCTGGCATGCGGAAACCGATACGATAGCCGGAGACCCTGCAATTCGATTTACGCGCATAAGCCCTGACGGAGAAGAAGGATATCCAGGCACGCTCGATGTGCAGCTCACAGTCTCCCTCTCTGCTTCCGGCGAACTAACGCTGCACTATCATGCTGTCACTGACACGACAACACCTGTCAATCTTACCAATCATGCCTATTTCAACCTTGCAGGAGAGGGAAATGGCACGATTCTGAATCACATCGTCCAGCTGAACGCGAACATGTATCTTCCTGTAGACACTCAGTCAATCCCCGCAGGCGGACCGCTTCCTGTATCAGGAACACCATTCGACTTCACCTCACCGAAGACAATAGGCACGGATATTGAGAAAACAGCCGCAGGATATGATCATTGTTTCATCCTTGATCCACAATGCAGGTTTCCAGCCTCATGCGCCAAGGTTTTGGAACCGACATCCGGCCGCTTTATGGAGGTACAGACAACACTTCCTGCCGTTCAGTTTTATACCGGAAACAAACTCAACGCCATTGCCGGCAAACGTGGATCGCTCTACGGTGCTCACGCGGGTTTTTGTCTTGAGACAGAATTCTATCCCGACTCTCCCAACAGGCCTGAATTTCCTTCGCCGTTCCTAAAGCCGGGCAATTCCTGGGATCATCGCACCGTCTATGCATTCGGAATAAAATCGATATAATTGCATATACTTGTAATCTTTCACGATGATAAGGGGAGGATATTACCCATGCTCGAGGACCTTGCAAAGCCAATCCAGGAACTCAAACAGGAAGTACTTGAAATATGGGGGCGTCTTTGACGCCGAAGCACTGGAAAGAACCATCAGGGAAAAGGAAGCGCTGACTGCCTCGCCGGATTTCTGGAATGACCAGAATCGCGCAAGAAAGGTGTTGGCAGAAATCAAGACCCTTAAGGACAGGCTTGATGTCTGGAACAGACTGTATACCGATGTTCTTGCTCTCGACGAAATCTATACATTGTCGCGAGAAGAAGCGAACCAGGACATGGAGAAGGATCTTCTCGCAAGCCTGAACGATATTCGAGAGAGGTTCGACCGTGCGCTGGTGATCGAACTCCTTTCCGGGGAGGCTGACCGAAATGACGCATTCCTCACGATTCATGCCGGGTCAGGCGGTACCGAAGCCTGCGATTGGGCTTCAATGCTGTATCGCATGTATCTGCGCTGGGCCGAACGTCATGATTTCCAGGTAGAAACTATCGACCTGCTCGAAGCTGAGGGCGGAATTAAATCGGTTACCGTGCAGATTTCGGGAGAATATGCCTATGGCTATCTCAAAGGAGAAAGCGGTGTTCATCGCCTTGTACGCATATCGCCCTTCGATGCAAATGCGCGCCGGCACACTTCGTTTGCATCCGTATCAGTCATGCCCGTACTGGATGACTCCATTGAAATCGAGATCAGACCGGAAGATATCCGCATAGATACCTATCGCTCGGGTGGGGCTGGCGGACAGAAAGTCAACAAGACGGACTCGGCGGTCCGCATTACCCACCTAGCGACCGGTATCGTCGTAACATGCCAGAATGAACGAAGCCAGTACAAGAACAAAGATGTGGCGATGCGAGTGCTCAAATCCCGCCTTTATGAATATTACAGGGCAGAACGCGATAAGGAGACCGCTAAATTCGCTGGCGAGAAGAAGGAAATTGCATGGGGCTCGCAGATTCGCTCCTATGTATTCCAACCGTATACAATGGTGAAAGATCATAGAAACAAGTTTGCGGTTGGAAATGTCCAATCGGTGATGGATGGTGATATCGACCCGTTTATTCAAGCCTATTTGCACTGGCAATGGAAGGGAGGCGTCGTTTCTGAGCAGGAAGATGAAGAAATCTGATTGTCTCGGCACCATGCGCTGCGTGATACTCTGCGCGTTATTTCTCAATGGAGGTGTATTTACCGCTTTCTGTCAGACAACAACGCCGATAAAGGCTGCATCGACGACCACTTCCACACAGAAATCCACATCGCTCGCTATTATCGGCCCATTCGAGATGCTACCCGGAGAAATGGAAGGAACGAGCGTTGCGGATTTGAACGCGGTGCTTCAGGTGGCTCGGACTGCCTCCGCCAGAATGCGGGACAAAAACGATGGTATGCTATTTCCCGAAGGACAGAGTCTTATGCGGCTGCTTGCGTCCAACTTGAGATCTTCCTTGCCATCACTGAATATATCGACTGTTGAAATCGTAGAAAACGCAATTGAGCTTCCTTCTGCAGAAAACCTATTTTCGGAAGGACCGGGGAGGGGCCACAATTTCATTATTATGGTCTTCTATATTTCAAAAGGAGATCAGGTTCGTTTTCTTCTCACAGCCATGGAGTCACCAAGAGAAATTGCCATCTATGAAGCAGGGTGGAGCGGAATATTCGATTTGAGCAGCGCCATGAAGAAAGCAGTCGATGTTCTCACCTCTTCACAAGGGCTTCAATCTTTTACTACCCTGCGCGCTCCTGTCACATCTCTCGCAGGCCAGGCGGAAATCGCAGCCACACTTTCCAAACTCCCGAAGCCTAGAGATTGGCCGCAGCATGAACGATTCAAGAACGCATCAAGCTCATTCAAGACAATGATCACCGCAACGGTGTTAAGCCTGTGTGCTGCGGTAGTAAGTGCTGGTTCCTGGCAGACTTACAGGGAAGCGCTGGTTAGAAATCCAGCGTTCGAGACTGGAGCGCTTGTTTCCGGCATCTCTACTGGGACCACCGCGGCCGCAACGCTTGCATTTCTGGCAGTCTCAGTCTGGAACGCCATGGTCATACTGCAATCAGCCCGATAACATGGAAAGGAGTCATGAGCCGTCATGAATTTTGCCGAAAAGATAAAATCACTGTTCCGCCGCAACAGGCTTAGTGAAGAAGTCTATGAAGAACTCACAGATCTTCTGATCGAAGGCGATATTGGCGCTGCATTTGCGTACGAGCTGGTTGAATCGCTTCGCAAGAAGTGCAAAACCGAAGGCATATCCGATAGCGAAGTTGCACGAAAGAAATTAAAGGAAATTATCCGTTCTCATCTTGTCGTGGAACCTTTCGTTCTTGACCCGACACGTCTCAACATCATTCTGATCCTCGGTGTCAACGGTACAGGAAAAACCACCAGCTGTGCCAAGCTCGCCTATTGGGCACAGCAAACCTGCCGATTCGGACCAGTACTTCTCGCCGCTGCGGACACCTTCCGCGCAGCCGCCATCGATCAGCTCAAAATCCATGGCGAGCGTCTCGGCATTCGCGTCGTTGCGCAGCAGCACGGATCTGATCCCGGCGCTGTCCTATGGGATTCGATTGACGCGGCAAAGGCGGGAGGAGCTCGGCTCGTCATTGCCGATACTGCCGGACGGATGCATACTCGTGCCGACCTTGTTCGCGAGCTGGAAAAGCTCGATAAGGTAGTCAGTCAGCGCGCGGCAGATGCCTATTATCGAAGACTGCTTGTCCTGGATGCGACGACTGGTCAGAACGCGATGCGACAGGCTGAGATTTTCCACAGCGCGGTCAAAGCCAGCGGCATCATCATGACCAAGTATGACTCGACAGCGAAGGGTGGCATCATCGCCGCTGCTTCGAGGCAGTTCGGTTTACCGACCGTATTTCTTGGAACTGGAGAAAAATACGGCGATTTCCAACCCTTCGATGAGGACCGATATCTCGACGATCTTATTGGGGCTTGAATGTCGATGAACACCGAGGGTACACCCGGCACTCGTAAGGGGACTGGCATTAAAGCTCGTTTATTCATTGCAGCCAGGTGGGCCATGCCGGGCAAGCGCACCGCGCACCGATCGCGCCTCATGTTTGCCGCCGCGGGACTCGCCGCGGGAATTGTGGCGCTGGTAGTCGTTCTCAGTGTGATGAATGGCTTCCAGCGTCAGTACATCGACGCGCTTCTCGAAACGACGAGTTTCCATGCGCGCATTCCAATCGGCACATCGGATAATGAAGCCGCCAGGAATACCGAAATCCTTCGCGCTATTCCCGGCGTAAGATCAGTAACAGCATTTTCAGAAACGCACCTGCTAGCTTCAGGCAGCCAGGAACGACAGAGCGTGCTCAGGGTTCTGTTCGTCGAACCCGATACGTTGGTTCGGGATCAGGGGCTCCTGAAAGCGCTTCACCTGCCAGAGCTCAATGTCTCCAGAGCCTCGAACGGTGCGATTCTCGGAAGCGAAGCAGCAAGAAATCTCGGAGTCCGGGAAGGAAATGAGCTGTTCTTCCAAGGGGCTGTGATGGATCCCAGTGAAGGCTTGCAGGTTTTTCGCTTTTCCGTGGAAATAACCGCTATTTTCCATTCGGGATATTATGAATTGGATAAAGGTCTGGCAATCATCCCATTGTCCATGGCCCATCGCCAGGCATTGCCCACCTTGCCCATGATCGCAGGGATAAAACTGCAGAACCCCTCAAGAATCGATTCATTAACCCTCAGCGTCAAGAAGGCAG
Organism: Spirochaetota bacterium; assembly: GCA_029265255.1. Next base: position 75,540 of record JAJUJQ010000003.1, on the reverse strand, counting down.
GAATTGAAGGACATCTTGAAACCTGGCGCGAATATAACCGAAGCTTCTTCAGCGCGCTGCGAACCGAAAAAAGCGTCATGTTCATCCTGGTAAGCATTATCTTTGCCGTCGTTTCCATCAACATCCACTACTCGATGCGAAGAACCATCGCGCGCAAATCGAGGGACTTGGCGATTCTCGCCGCGACAGGAAGTGACCAGCAATCATTAGCAATGATATTTGTACTCCAAGGATTGCTGGTTGGCATCATCGGGGCGGCGGCAGGATGCGGGCTGGGAATCATCGTGGCTTCACACATTGATGTGATCATCAATAGTGTCACTGATATCCTGCAATCAATCATGTCTCTTTTTTACCGCCTCGGATTCGTTTCGCGTATACCAGACATGCGGCTCTATTCTCCCGAGATTTTCTATCTCGACGCCATACCTGTCCGCATTCTTCCAATCGATATCGTCCTTGTCGCGCTTTTTGCCATTCTCTTCCCCACTGCTGCCATCTATTCTGCCTTCCAGCGCGCAGCCCATGTCAGCCCTCAGGAGGTATTGAAAAGTGAATGAACCTGTCATCCTCTGCCGGCATCTGTGCAAGACATTTCCTTCCGGAAATGAGACTCTCCATATACTGAGTATGCTCGATTTTTCACTCGAAAAAGGTCAGGTATGCACAATACTCGGCGCCAGTGGATCGGGTAAGAGTACCTTCCTCGGGATTCTTGGAAGTCTCGAGCCTTTCGATTCTGGCAGTGTATCAGTAGCGGGCATCGATCTTGGCACTGTTCAGGAAAAAACACTGCATGATTTCCGTAGACATATAGTCGGATTTGTTTTCCAGTTCCACTTTCTGCTGAATGAATTCACGGCCCTGGAAAATGTAGCGATTCCAGCGTACATGGCAGGAGTCAATCGTATTGATGCGTGGGAGCGAGCGCGTTACCTTCTCTCTATCATGGGACTCCAGGAACGGCTCAATCATTATCCATCTCAGCTATCGGGCGGCGAACGACAAAGGGCAGCGATCGCGCGCGCCCTTGTCAACAATCCAGCGGTTGTCCTGGCGGATGAGCCAACGGGAAATCTTGACGCCGCTAATGCCTTGGTTGTTCGTCAATTGCTTGCCGGACTGCCAGAAGCGGCAAACACCACTCTCGTACTAGCTACCCATGATCCAGAACTAGCGGCTATTGGCAACAAGTCATATCTGCTCAAAGACGGGACACTGGAATGCCTGAGGTAGGTCGATCTCATACAGAATCCATTGCTTTTATCGGCTTCAGAATGCTATTCGGTAGGCCGCCCGCCAGCCGCACATCGAAGCCCGACAACCTGCAACACAGCCCGTTTCGCGGCGCGATGCTGGGTATCGGCATAAGCCTGGTTCCTCTCTACATCGTCCTTTTCGTCTCCAATGGCATGATACAGGGTATTACCGACCGATATCTTGAGACATCAACCTACCACATTCAGATCAACGTGCCATTCAACGCTCCAACCGAACAGACAGATGCCGCAATTAAAGAGATAGTCAAAGACCCTTCAATACGATCAGCAGCACTTGAAATCGATGGCATCGCTCTGGCGGCATCGGCAGACGGTTCGATGTCTGCGCAGATTCGAGGTCTTGATCGACGCATTGCAGAGGATCCGGGATTCAAAAGATTCATGACGGTCGATTCCGGGACCATGACGCCAGTCAAAAGTAATGATGCAGTAATAGGCCGGTACCTTGCGCGAGCGCTTCATCTTAAAGCGGGAGATACATTTACATTGCTCACGCTGCAAAGTGATGCAAACCAGACAATGCTCCCCAAAACAAGGATTTTCAGGGTTGCGGGCATCGTTTCCACTGGATATCGCGAACTCGACGAGCGGTGGTGCATCGTAGATATCGAGTCGGCCCGGCGAATGTTGAATCCAACTACGGCATATGCATTTATCGGTATTAAAACCATGAATCCCTATGGGAGAGATTTTGGGAGCATGATGGACAGGGCAGGCCAGGCAGCATCGCTTCACGGGTTTTCACCAGAAGTAGGATCAGTTCCCAGAGCCTGGTACCAGCTTGAGCGGAGTTTATTCAAATCATTTGCCAGCACCCGGTCTATCCTGATCCTGATCATGGCGCTCGCGATTATCATCGCTGTCATCAATCTCGCTTCCGCGCTCACCACCTTTGTTACAGAACACAGGACCGAGATTGCGATTCTGCGTTCTTTTGGAGCCTCAACGACACAAACCGCTCAAATCTTTCTTCTTGGCGGCGCGGTAACAGGGGCAGTCGGATGCATTGCAGGCAGTGTCGCGGGCATCGCGATTTCAATGTACATCAACGAAATAATTCGTGGACTTGAAATAGTTATCCAGGCCGCTGCAGCGCTCTTTGGTAATTCAGTAAACCACATACGTCTCCTCAATCCCGATTACTATCTCGAACGGATTCCCATTGCCATCGATTGGCCTGCGGTTGCAATCATCAATGCCGCAGGGCTGTTGCTCAGCGCGCTTGCGTCACTCATTCCCGCTTCAAAATCAGCAGAAATCGCACCAGCTGAGCTTATAAGAAGGGAATAAAGAAGGCACCGCATGTAAAATCCTGAATCATATGGTACAATCGAAGACGTCCTATCATCGGAGGCACAAACATGGCCAAGCGACAGAATCGCCAGGTAGACGAGCTTGAGAACTCGATGGAATCAATTTCTCCACACATCGATCCTGAGATCCAGAAAGAAAAAGAAGAAAAGCTGAAGGCCCTCGAAGCCGCCCGGCTTCAGATTGAAAAGCAATTTGGACAGGGCTCGCTCATGAAACTTGGCGCTCATACCATAGCCAAAGGCATCGATGTCATTTCTTCGGGTTCCATTCTTCTCGATGAAGCCCTCGGCATCGGAGGCTATCCGAGAGGACGCATTATCGAAATCTATGGTCCGGAATCCTCAGGCAAGACGACGCTGGCGCTGCACGCCATTGCCGAAGCGCAGAAGCGGGGTGGTATCGCAGCCTTTATCGACGCCGAGCATGCCCTCGATCCTGTCTATGCCAGAAATCTTGGCGTCGACATCAATGAACTGTATATCTCACAGCCTGACAATGGCGAACAGGCACTTGACATTGCCGAATCTCTCATCCGCTCCGGCGCAGTCGATATTATCGTCATTGATTCAGTCGCCGCGCTCACTCCGCAAGCGGAAATAGAAGGCGAAATGGGCGATTCACATGTCGGCCTCCAGGCGCGGCTCATGAGCCAGGCGCTGCGAAAACTCGCTGGCACTCTTTCGAAAAGCCGGACCATACTCATATTCATCAATCAGATTCGCATGAAAATCGGTGTCATGTTTGGCAATCCTGAAACCACGACCGGAGGCAATGCCCTAAAGTTCTATGCCTCAGTGCGACTCGAAGTACGAAAAATTGAGACGATTGAAGGTGGACAGGATGAGGAAGCGCTCGGTAACCGGGTTCGCGTCAAGGTCGTCAAGAACAAGGTAGCTCCGCCATTCCGCAAAGCAGAACTCGAAATCATTTTCGGTAAAGGGATTTCCTGGAGCGCATCGCTTCTGGATGCAGCGGTGAAGTGCGGTGTCATCGACAAGAAGGGTACTTGGTATACATGGGGCGCGGAAAAAATAGGGCAGGGAAGAGAGAACGCAAAAGCCTATCTCGAGCAGTTCACCGAAGAAGCATCGAAAATAGAATCAGAAGTGAGGCGAATTCTGTTCCGAACAGATAGGAATGATTCGAGCGCGGGCGCGGCCGCTGAAGGTGCCGATATTTCGGCTGCATCCGAGCAGCCAGCTAAATCGGGCATGGTCGACGAGCCTCTGCCAGGAGCTATCGACCAGATCCGGGCAGAAGACCTCTTCTGAGCCCCTGTCACCAGCGCGTCATGGAACGGGTTTTTCTCGGACTGGGATCGAATCGCGGCAATTCAAAAGCCATACTTATGGCCGCTATTCAAGACCTGGGGCATGTACTGACCGATATTCGTGTCTCAGGTCTGTGGCGTTCCCGCGCACGGTATTATGAAAAGCAGGACGATTTCCTCAATATGGCGGTCAGCGGTCTAACCACCACCGCCCCCCGTGCACTCCTCGAAATGATTCACGAGATCGAGGCACGCTATGGAAGGGATCGTCGCCTTGAAATCCCTAAAGGTCCCAGAACAATCGATATCGACATCCTGCTATATGGAAACCACATCGTTGCCGAACCCGATCTCATCATTCCACATCCTGGTCTGTCTGAACGAAAATTCGCGCTGCTGCCGCTCATGGAACTTGATCGTACCCTCGTCCATCCAGTTCTGGGCATTCCAATTGCCGCCATAGCCGCTTCCCTTCCTCCGCAAGGGATTTACCCGCTGGATGAGAATCGATATGATGGGCCGTATCCCGAATGATGCAGGAAACCGAATCAGGCATTGACGCTCCAGCCCCATCAGCGCCGGGGCGCACCTTCCGGCTGAAGGACTTCGAAGGTCCGCTCGACCTGCTCCTCTATCTCATTCGTCGCAACGAAATGAACATTTACGACATACGCATTTCAACCATCACCGAACAGTTTCTCGAATGCCTTGCCCAAGACGAATCCGCCGACCTCGACGAGATCTCCGATTTTTACCAGATGGCAGCGACCCTCCTTCTCATCAAATCGCGCATGCTGCTCCCCAATGAGGGGAATGATCTCGAGGAATTCGAAGATCCACGCAAGACGCTTATCGACCAGCTGATCGAATACCACCGGTTTAAGAAACTTTCCGAACTCATGGAGCAACGAGAAATGGAAGTGGAATGGAGCGTTGAGCGAATGGCATCACAGCGGACTCTGCCATTCACTGAGGCCGGAGAGACCGATTTCTGGATTCCCGCAGATTCGTGGGACCTTTTAAGAACCTTCGCGTCGATGATCCGCCACTTCGATTCCGAGCGCATTATCGATCTTTATGAGGAAGTGAGCATTAACGAAAAGCTGGCGCTGCTCCACGAGCTTCTGCAAAAGAACGGTTCCTGTCGCTTCGACGATCTTATAACCGCCCGTTCCACCGCGCTGGATCTTGCCTGTGCGTTCCTCGCCCTGCTCGATGCGACAAAAAACCGCATTATACGGATTTGTCAGCACCGACTCTTCGGAGATATCATTATCATGCCATATGCATCTCCCCCGGAGGCACACGATGAACGATCAGCCTGAAACGCAGGCAGCGCTCATAGGAGCGATACTCCTGCTGGAAAACGAGCCAGTGACTGAAGCGCGACTCGCCGCCATTTCTGGGCTTTCCCAGGAAGAAGTTGCGCTGGCGCTCCAAAGGCTTAGTGCGGAATACGAACAGCCTGTCCATGGTTTTGCGCCAATCCGAAGCGCTGGCGGCTGGCTTCTTTCACCAAAGTTCTCTCTCTGGGAAATGCTCAAAGAACATTACGGAAAGAAAAACGAAATGAAACTCTCCCGGGCTGCCATGGAGACGCTCGCGATCATCGCATATTCGCAGCCCATCACCCGGGCAGAAATTGAGGCGATTCGTGGAGTCAATGTCGATGCGATGATTCGCCTGCTGCTCTCTCGAAACCTTATTCAAGAAGTAGGTAAAAGAGACGCCCCCGGAAAGCCCATGCAATACGGAACAACCCAAGAATTTCTCAAATACTTCAGGCTCGATTCCATTGCAGACCTGCCACGGCTCGATGAAATCGAGGATGCGCGCTTTTCGAAACCGGAGACTCCCGAAGGATGAGCACCGCTTCAGATGCACAGCCGATGCGGCTCCACGCATTTCTTGCTTCCGTCGGAGTAGCATCACGACGAGCCTGTGAAGAGCTGATTCGGCAGGGTAGAGTATCTGTCGATGGAATACCTGCTGCAATTGGCCAGAAGGTTACGGGAAAAGAGATCATCACAGTTGACGGGAGACGAATCACTGCACAGAAAGAACAACTCAGGTACATCCTGCTCAATAAGCCGAGAGGGTACCTCGCCTCTATGAAAGACCCATTGGGTCGTCCCTGTGCGATTGACCTCATCGCTCCGTACATCCAAGAACGAATCTATAACGTAGGTCGCCTCGATCAATATTCAAGCGGTCTGCTGCTTTTTACCAATGATGGAGAGGTTGCTTCAAGACTTGTGCATCCTTCAGGAGGCATCGACAAGGAATACCTTGTCCAGGCAGACGCGCCATTTCCACAAGAATTCGCGAACGCATTCGTACGCGGTATTCTGGTGGATGGCATACGCTACAAGGCCTTGCAAGTCAGTCTCGTAGGACCCAATAAAGCCCGAATTGTACTTGTCGAAGGCAAAAACCGCGAAATCCGCCGCGTGCTCGAACACTATGGCCTTAGAGCTCTCAGCCTTGAAAGAATTCGTATCGGACCGATTATGGATCCTTCTTTGCCCCCCGGAAAATGGAGAGAGCTCAGTCAGCTCGAAGTCAGAAATCTCCGGGAATACCTCGCCTCACGATCCAACACCGAAGGAAAGCTCTTCAATAAAGGAGTCAAACCGTGAAAGTCGCCATCGATGGCCCGGCAGGATGCGGCAAGTCGACAATCGCACGCATGATCGCGGAAAGCCTCGGCTTTCTCTATGTGAATTCGGGAAACCTGTATCGAGCCGTTGCGCTCATGGCACTCCGTCATTCGGTTGACTGGCATGACGGCGAACGGCTGACTTCATTCATAAAACAGCTTCACTTCGATTATCGTGCCGATGGTGCGGTCATCGTCAACGGGGAAGCTTTATCCACCGAACTGCGCACGCCAGAAGTAGACGCCATCGTCGCCCAGGTGTCGGCCATACCTTCGGTCCGGGAGGAGGTTAACGCGATCATTCGCAGGATCTCCGAAGGAAAGGATGTCGTGAGCGAAGGCCGTGATATCACAACGGTCGTATTTCCTGACGCAGAAGTAAAATTCTATCTTGATGCGCGGCCCGAAGTCAGAGCGGAACGCAGGTACCTTGAACACGCTGGCAAGCTAGCCGACACGCTGCCTCAAGTAAATGGTAGCCAACCAGCGCAAAAACCTTCGAAAGAAGAGGTACTGGAGAATATCAAAATGCGCGACGCCATCGATACTGGAAAAGCGGTGGGTGCCCTGAAAAAAGCCGAAGATGCTGAATATTTGGATACCTCAGGCTTGACCATAGTGCAAGTTTATGAGAAAGTATACAGTAAAATCCTTACGGTAAGGAACGCACATGGCAGAAAATAGGGAAGTGGAAATGGACGTCACCGAACCCTCCCGGGACGAAATCCAGACACAATTGCAGGAGCAGTACCTCAAATCACTCGAGGGGCTGGAGGAGGGCGAACTGATCGAAGGAAAGGTAGTCCAGATCGCAGGCGATACCGTCTTTGTCGACGTCGGTTACAAATCCGAAGGCAAACTCGGCATTCTCGAATTTGGCGACAATCCTCCGAAGCCAGGAGATATCATCAAAGTCATCCTTGTCCGCAAGGAGACCCATTCCGGCGATATCGTCATTTCTAAGAAAAAAGCGGACGAAAAGCTGTTCTGGAAAGCAATTGCAAATGCTTTCAAAGAACATCAGCCGGTCGAAGGCACAATCACCAAGGAAGTCAAAGGTGGTTTCGAAGTAGACCTCGGCCATGGCTTGACTGGATTCCTGCCTTCAAGCAAAGCCGACATGCAGCGCGTCGAAAAAGGCGAAGCCCTTGTCGGTCTTAAGGGGCGGTTCTATCTTGAGCGGCTCTATTCCGAGAAAAAAGTCAATATCATTCTCAATCGCCGCAAACTCATGGAAGAAGAAATTGAGCAGCATAGAAATGCGTTCTTCCAGAATACCCAGATCGGCGATACGGTAAAAGGTGTAGTCAAGAGCTTCACCAGTTTTGGTGCATTCATCGATCTGGGCGGTTTTGACGGGCTGCTGCATATCAACGATATGAGCTGGGGTCACGTGACGCGACCAAAGGATTTTGTTCGAAAAGGCCAGGAAATCGAGCTTAAGGTCATCCGTCTCGATCCAGAAGAGAAGCGCATCAACCTCTCTCTCAAGCATTTTACACCCGATCCCTGGAACAGCTTCGAGGACAAGTATCATGTCGGCGATGTGGTAAAAGGCAAGGTGACCAAACTGACCGACTACGGTGCCTTCATTGAAATCGAGGAGGGTATCGAAGGCTTGGCTCATATCTCCGAGTTCTCTTGGGTAAAGAAGATCAAGAAACCGGAAGATATGCTCAAACCGGGCGATGTTGTCGACTGCATGATTCTCGGCTACGACATTCCAGCCGGCAAGGTCTCGCTTGGCCTGAAGCAGGTGCAGCAGAATCCCTGGGACACCATCGATGAGCGCTATCCTGTTGGTACACGGCTTAAAAGAAAGATTGTAAAAGTGACCAATGCGGGGGCCTTTATCGAGCTCGAGGAGGGGATCGATGGATTCCTCCATATTGACGATTATTCATGGACCCAGAAGATCAAGAATCCATCGAGCGTACTTCATGAAGGTGACGAGATCGAAGTTATGGTGCTCGAGAGCAACCCAGCAGATCGCAACATCAGGCTCGGCGTCAAGCAGCTCTCGGAGGATCCGTGGAAGTCCTTCGCCAAGACCTACCGTATCGGCTCCATCGTTGAAGGAACCGTATCCTCGGTCACGGATTTTGGCGTGTTCGTCAAGGTTCCCGGCGATATCGATGGCCTCATCAAAAAGCAGGATCTGGTATCCGATCGCAGCGAATCCTATGATGACGCCTTGAAGAAATATCAGCCTGGCATGCAGGTCAAAGCGGTGGTCGTCGATCTCAATCCAGACCGGCAGAAGCTCGGTCTTTCCATCCGTGACCTCGTCCAGCGCCAGGAAAGGGAAGAGATTTCCCGTTTCATTCAGGAAGATGAAAGCGAAGCCGGCTATACGCTCGGCGACCTTCTCAAGGCGAAGGATAGAGAAAACAGCTGATTACCCCTAGGTAATCAGGATGCACATGACATGACAGCGATGGTTTCGGCAATTGATCCGGAGAAATTCCGCACGCTGATCGATATCAACGCGCGGCTCAATTCGAGCTACACGGACTTCCGTTCATTGCTGAATACGATCGTGGAATCAGCAGCAAGGCTTGTCGGAGCTGAAGCGGCAAGCCTTGCTTTGCATGATCAAAATTCTGACATCCTCTGCTTTGAAATTGCGCTCGGTCCGCGTGCGGCAGTACTCCAGGGAAAGTCGATCCCAGCTTCTGAAGGAATCGCCGGCTGGGTGTTCCGCAACAAGCGATCAATCATCGTCAACGATGTCTCCAATGATCCTCGTTTTTCTCCCGCGATTTCCCATGAAATTTCATATGAGACCAAATCTATCCTCGCCGTTCCGCTGACAGTGCGCGACAGAACAGAGGGGGTCATCGAGCTCATCAATAAACGCGCCTCCGTCATGTTTACTGCCGATGATCTCGAATGGACAGAGCTATTTGCGGTCCAGGCAGGTATTGCGTTCGATAATGCTCGTCAATACCTTAAAACCGAAAAAGAGCTTGCCTATCTCCATCATAAAGTAAGGGAAGGGGAGGGCTGGCATCCGCTTGTTTATTCCTCCCGCGTCATGTCGGAACGCCTCGAGTTGGTAAAGCGAGTCGCACCAAGTGATGCATCAGTGCTCATTCTCGGAGAAAGTGGGGTAGGGAAGGAGCTTGTCGCCGAACAGTTACATCTCAACTCACGGCGAGCGGACCGACCATTCATCCGAGTCAACTGCGCCGCCCTTCCGGAAGCCCTGCTCGAAAGCGAGCTGTTCGGCCATGTCAAAGGTGCATTTACCGACGCCATCAGCAACCGACAGGGGCGTTTTGAGGCAGCAGAGGGAGGCACCATCTTCCTTGATGAGATCGCCGAGCTGCCGCTCAAGCTGCAGGCAAAGCTTCTCAGAGTCATTCAGCAAAAGACGTTCGAGCGCGTCGGCTCGAGCGAGACTGTCAAGGTTGATGTCCGCATCATCGCAGCCACAAACAGAGACATCGAACAGCTCGTTCAGCGGCAGGAGTTCCGCAGCGATCTCTACTATCGCCTCAATGTGCTTCCTATTCACATACCCCCATTGCGTGAAAGGACAGATGACATCCTTCCCCTCGCCGAACACTTTCTCACAAAATATGCCCGTGAGACTAACCGCGGAGTGATGCGCTTTTCTGAAGCCGCAATCCAGCGCTTGCTCGGCTATTCCTGGCCCGGCAATATCCGAGAGCTGGAAAACGCAGTCGAGCGGGCCGTCTTGATCGCAAAAGGGCAGCTGATCACTGCTGACGATCTGATGATAGGCCCCGAGAGCCGCATTGCCCCTCAGGATGCACTGGAGGGCAAGGATCTCAAGGAAGCGGTCAATCTCTTCAAGCGGCGCTTTATTCAGGATACCCTGGAGCGCAACCGATGGAATCAAACCGAGACCGCCCGGCATCTCAAAATTCAGCGCACCTACTTGTCACGATTGATAAAAGAGCTCAATATTCTGCAAACTAAGGAGTAAGATTGTGAATCAGCAGCAGGTACAACAACCCAGGAAAGACAACACAGTGCCCGTAGAACCCGAGAAAAAAACGTTTGCCGACAAGATAGCGGAGTTCATCGCAGCCAACAGAAAGCTGCTGATCGGCATTGGCATCGGTATCGTTGTCGCCATCGCAGCGATCGGCATTTATTCGGCCGTCTCTGAGAATACAGCCGCGGCTTCGAGCAGGGCGATGGAAATCGCGGAGCAGAAATTGCAAGCTTGGACAAGTGAAACGGACGAACAAAAAAAGGCCGAAGCTGAAAAAGCTCTCTTCCAGAGCCTTGACGAAATTGCCCGCAAGTGGCCGAAAACGATCGCAGCCCAGCGCGCTCTTATTAGGAAGGCTGCCGTTCTGAACCAAAAGAAAGATTATGCAGAGGCAGAAAAGGCAGCTCTTGAGGCGGTAAAGCGCAATAAAAATTCTTACGCTGCCCCTATCGCGCTCGAACTGGCTGCGATATCAGCCGAGGAAGCAGGCTCGATCGATACCGCTATCGCGCACTACACACAGCTCACGAAGGATTACCTCAAGGATAATCCAGTTGCACCCCATGCACTGTTCAATCTTGGACGCCTTCAGGAATCAAAATCCGATTATAAGGCAGCAGCGGGAGCGTACAATACGCTTGTCTCCGATTTCGGGGGTTCCGAATGGGCGCTTCTCGCGAGAAACCGGCTGATCTGGATGAAATCTCAGGGGCTTGCCGAATAAAGTGCGTGCCTATAGTGGTTGGCCGCTTCTACAGCGGCTCCCGCGATGAAGAACGAGAGGCTCCGGAACTAGCAGGGGAGAGGAGCGGCAATGAGGCAATTTAACAAAAGAAGTCCGGTTGTTCCGTGGCTTCTGCGACCGCTGCGTCGCCCCTCAAACCTGCTGTCTTATCTACTCCTGATCTCAATGCTCTCGTTTGTTTCCTGCGGAATGCCGTCTTTCGATTATCTCTATTCTCCAAAAACATTTTTTAATGCAGGAACTGCCGGCCCTCTCAGGCTCGAGCATGATGTAGACAATGATATCTATTCTTCTGATATATTCAAAGGATATGATATATATTATCATATATTCGATTCTCCATCGGCAGCCTCATCCTGCCGTTCGCAGCTGCTTTCGTATTCAGGAAGCGGAAATGCCTTTGTATCGCATTTCAGCAGCTCCAGCTATGCCTATCCTTTTGTCAGGCTGCTGAGGATTAGCGTAAGTGACGCGATTCAGCCTTCTGGAGAACCTCTTGTCGTTCCAACACCCACTCGAAAAACCTTTATCATAGATTTGAACGCTATTTCTTCGTGGTCAATTTCCTGCAATGAAGATCCATCCTATCAATTTCATTTAAAAAGAATTCTTAATTCACAGCAAAGCCGCTTTGATTTTTTCGATCGAAGCTCCTATCATCAAGGTGATGAAGACTATACCGGATCGACGAATCCCAGCGGCCCTCTATACATCATTGTTTTTGCTGTCGCGGTGGGCGATTCTTCCGAATCCATTGGACAAAAAGTCTATAGCAGTCCTGTCATTATTCCCGCGGACCAAAGTGAATCCATTATCAATTTCAACTTGCAATAATGCGATTAAGAGACAAGCGAGCAGGGTTATGGTGGTCGCTGCGGCCAGCTTAGTTGCTTGGCATGCAGCAAATTTCATTCATATATGTAAGTTCGCATAATGTATATTCTGTCTACCTCTATACCTCATTGATTTCGAAAAACCGAACCATTCTCAGAGTATATCCTGCAGCCATGTCAACGCCCCTGTTTTCTGATCTCTTGCCAGGCATGCCGTTCGAGTCGCGCGCATTTTTTCCATCCACGCGCATATGTGGCCTTTTTGGCCATCGCTCAACGCCGATTTTAGAAGCTGCATTGAGGAAAGCCGCGCATCAGCCTCAACCCCAGGCTGCTTCACTAATTCGACCATTCGAATCGATCGCGATTCCGAATTAGCCACAAACGAAAGCACATGGTCTCCCGCTTCCATAAGAATCGATTTTGCCCTGCTGAAATCCGCATCACAGCCAAACACATATTCCCATTCCGAGGCGCTGAATACTTTTCCGATCGTTGCGGTACCTCGCATATTAGGGTTTGAAAGCGAAAGCCTCGAAATAAATAAGCCTTGAGGCAGTTTTGAATTTATTTCCGCAATCGCTGAATCCGTAATGAATTGTATATCGCTGGTTTCATATGCCGAGGCAAAATCGATTATTTCCTTGACAATCAAAGGCATTTCGCCGATATTCCTGATTGATAGCTCACTAAGACTCTGTTCCGGATCGAGTTCAAGCCACGCCAAAAATACTTCTTTCTTGCCGGAAACACCCAGCGGAAGCGGCGGCACAAACTCAAGTTTCGGTTGAGGGTTGAATCCTTTACTGAACATCACTGGCAAGCCGGCACGCAGCAATGCCTTGGAAAAAGTGTTCGATACTGAATGCAGAGGATACAGGATGGCTTTATTCTCTTTAGAAAATGTCCCGACAAGCCGAATTTCAACCTTTTTCGATTCATCGCTTTTTGACCTGAACAACGGCCATTTTTTTGCCCCTTGAGGGTACGGCGTCGCCACAGCGGAGCCAATAATCTTCATTGTCTCAACTTTATTATGTATAGTATTAGATGCTATCGCCAACTTGCTATCACATACTCCACACAAATTATTACAATTTGTCATACATTTTAAACTCAATACTTCTGATTTGGCTTTCTCTTTTTCTCGTTCCATCCACGCTCGTGAAATTTTCATTGAAATCCCCTGCCACGGTACATTGGATGTCCAACCGCCCTCCAATATCCCCCCCCATGCACCTTCCCCATATACTTGATTGAAATCGCTCAATACTCCGCGCCAGAGTTCCCTATCAAAATATTCCTGCCATGCATCAAGCCGAGCTCCGCGTTTGTATGCATTGAGGATAATATCCCCTACCCTCTCGTCACCTCGTGAAAATATGCCCTCAAGTGTTGACAGAAAAGGAGGATGATATGTAATCGCAATATTCTTGTAGGATTTCAGCTCTCTTCTGATGTATCCGATATACGCGACTGCCTCTTCTTCGCTAATCTGCCGTTCTCTCTCAAAGGGAGTATGGGGCTTTGGTACAAAGGTACTGACATTGACATGAATAGAAATCTTTTCAAGCGCAGCAATTCTCCTGATATATTTGACAATCTCTTCGGCTTCCCTAATTCCTCTTTCAGGCACCGGAAGCCCGATCATGAAATAGAATTTTGCCGAACGGAACCCACGAGCGCGCGCCAGCCGAAGAATTTCGGCGATCTTCTCAAAAGGTACTTTCTTATTGATGGCGCACTGCCATGATTCAAGCGGTGTTTCTACCGCAAAGGTAAGCCCCGATTTCCTTACTTCCGATATCTTCTCCAGCAACGATAGGGTAAATGTCTCCACCTTGAGGCTTGGAAGCTGGAAGGAAGCCCGTAAAGAAGCCCATTGCATGTTGAGAAGCTCAAAAAGCTCGGAAATATCGGGATAATCACCGGAGGAGAGAGAAGAAAGCGTAATTTCTCTGTAGCCTTTCTCCACTATGAGTGCTTCAACTTCCCTTAGAATGAGCGCGGTCGGCCTCGTTCGTTGCGGCCGGTAAAAATAGCCGGCATGACAGAACCTGCACCCATTCGGACACCCGCGCATGATCTCTGTAACCCCATGTGCTTGTACCGGATTCAATACCGGCAGGGGAAAAGCCGGCAGGTACACAGTACGAGAAAAGTCGGCATATATCGCTCTCACGGTCTTTCGAGCTGGGTCGAGACCGAGTGTCTCCTTCATTGATGCCGCCATCCATATTGCCTGATGCGAACCCACCAAGCGCAACATGTCCTTCCTGCTGGCACCTTCCGATTTCATGGCAGCCATGGTTTCCATGAGTTCGGCAAATCCTTCTTCCGCTTCGCCGATCCACAACGCATCGATAAACCTGCTGAAAGGAAGAGGATTGGTCACCGCTGGCCCCCCCGCAATGACAATCGGGCATCCTTCTCCCCTTTCTTTCGACTCCAGCGGAATTCCACCTCTTTCCAGCACGGTAAGGATATTGGTTGCGAGCAATTCGTAACCGATTGAAAACGCGATGACATCGCATGCCGAAAGAGGAATGCCACTCTCCAGCGTAAACAGAGGAACATTTGATTTTGCCAGCAGTGCCTCGAAGTCGGGGGCCGGCATGAAGACTCTCTCGCACACGAGCGCATCGCGCCTGTCATTCAGCAACGCATACAGAATCCGAATCGCGTTGTTGGACATCCCGATCTCGTAGAGGTCTGGAAAACACAAGGCAATACGCAATCGGCGATCATCGGGTTCAATGGATGGCGCAGAATCGGGCTCGCCCCCAACGTACCTCGCGGGCTTCTGGACATCGAACAGCGCGAGCCCAAGGTCTTTCAATGGATCGATAAACCGTGTCATGCTGAATACCTTCGTGCGGAGATTCCCATCAGGATGCCAACGGATATAAGCCCAGCCCACAGCGCCGATCCGCCATATGAGATGAAAAAGAGCGGAATCCCCGTGACAGGCATGATTCCCATGGCCATTCCGATATTGATCATGAAATGAAACGCAAAAATGCCAAGAATTCCCCCCGTGACATATTGAGAATACCTATCCTTGGAGGTTTCTATGAGAACGATGCAGCGCATGAAAATAATCAGATAGAGTCCAAACAGCACAAGACAGCCTAAAAGGCCGAATTCCTCGGCAATAATCGAAAAAATAAAATCGGTGCTCTGCTGTGGAATAAACCGCGCATGGCTATGGGTGCCGCGCAGAAATCCCTTGCCGAGGAAACCTCCCGATCCGATTGCCGTAATGCTTTGAAGGATGTTCCAGCCTGAGCCTCTCGGATCGATGGCAGGATTGACGAAAACGAGAAGTCGGGCGATCTGGTATGGTTTAAGGACTTTCTGAGATACATAGGCTCCGGCGAACGAAAAATCGATCACCGCAAAGATATATGATATCCAAAAATAATATGGTTTCTTGAATTTCTGCCACCCCAATGCCGCGATAACCGTGATGACCACGATCATCAGGAAAACCGCAAACAGGATGTCCTGACGCGAAATGATCACATTCAGTAGGCTTTCGGGAGAACTCATGTTCATCGCATACAGCGGAATGCTGAGAAAAATGAAAATACCGATGACCCCAAGAACACCAAAGAGAATGTATCTGAAGTCGACCTTCGCGAGCGCCAGCATGACAAGTGCGGCAGGAAAAAACACAAGTGAAGACCCAAAATCGGGCTGGATGAGAATAAGAATTACCGGAATTCCCGCAATAAGGCCGGTATTAACAAGTTTTCTGAAGCTTGAGACATATTCTGCACTATCGAGATAGTGCGCGATCATCAATACCGTTGCAATTTTGGCAAATTCAGCCGGCTGTATTCCCAGCCCTCCGATACCAATCCACGACCGCGCACCGTTTACGACTCGCCCGCCAATTCTGGTTATTACCAGCAGTACCACGGTTACTGCAAAAAAAATCCAGGAAGTGTCCTTGAATCGTGAAAAATCGAATAGCGCCGCGACAACAAGCAGCGGAAGTCCAATAACAAGCCAGATGACCTGCTTGAGAAATTCCCTCGAGACCAGTACACCATCGGCATCCACTCCGGCTGAATAAATGGCAGCAATGCCGATGATGCAGAGAAGAAAAACCGATACGAGAAGATAATAATCGACATTGCCGAAAAAACGCCGCAATGAATGCAGATTCATTCCCGCCGCCCTCCCACTATGGTACCACGAAGATTTACGCCAACCGTTTTCGCTGCTGTTTCGGCATCCTGCCCGGAAAAGATTGCCTGATAAATGACATTGGCAGCGTAGGGAGCCCACCATTCCCATGGATTTGTGGCTTCAACCATGGTCACGACAACGATCTGATCTTTTGGCGGCGCGTCGTATGGACCGAAGGAAGCAAACCATGAGTGCCACCGGTTTTTAAGACCGACTTCGGCAGTTCCAGTTTTGCCCGCAATCTGTACAACCTTGGTCGAAATCGGTGCGCGCGCGGTTCCGTTTGTAATGACCCCGCGCAGGTACGCACGGACCGTTTCAAAGGTTCTGGGCGAGATTGAGGATTTGTGAAGGACTTCCGGCTGAACCTCATTGATAAGTACGCCGGTTTGCGCGTCTCTCACTTCTTTCAGAACATGGGGCTTGTAGACGATACCACTATTGACGATCATTGCCATCATATCAGCAATCTGCAAGGGTGAGGCAAGAAGATAGCCCTGTCCTATGGAAAGATTCATGGTATCACCGAGTGTCCAGACTTCATTGTAGCGATCTTCCTTCCAGGTCGGTGTTGGCAGATTTCCCTCGTTTTCTGCAGGAAGATCGATTCCTGAAGGCTTGCCGAATCCGTATTCCTGAGCGTACAGGTCGATATTCTCGATACCAAGATAATCCCTTCCCAGAGTCCAGTAATAAATATCGCAGGACTGCGCGAGGGCTTCTTTGAGGTTCAGAGGTCCATGCCCCGGCTTTTTGATATGACAATTCCAGGTTCTTCCTCCATAGTTGAGTTCACCTGCGCAATAGATGCGTTTTTCCAAGTCAATGGCTTTCTCTTCAATCGCCGCGGTGGTAAGGACGGTCTTGAAGGTTGACGCTGGAGGATAGGAGGACTGGTATGCGCGGTTCAGCATGGGCTTCCCCGGGTCATCTCGCAGGAGAAGATATTCTTCACCTGCATTGTCTGAAAGAAAGGTTCGAGAATCGTAATAGGGATAGGTGACTAGGGCGAGCAGTTCCCCTGTCGAAGGTTTCATTACAATGACGGATCCTTGCCGCTGACCAAGTGCGTCTTCGGCAATCTTCTGGATGGTCGCATCGATACTGAGGATCAGCCGCTTGCCAGGAACGGGAGGCTCAATCCTGGCCTCCTTGCTGGAGATGTCCCTTCCCTTTACATCGACAGCTTTGGTAATCCATCCATCCTTACCCTTGAG
This sequence comes from Spirochaetota bacterium, assembly GCA_029265255.1. Next base: position 58,058 of record JAJUJQ010000003.1, on the reverse strand, counting down.
CAGATCCTCGTAGACAAGCTCGACGCCTGCCTTGCCGGTCATGTCCTCAAGGGTGTATCCTTTATTATACAGCAATTTGAATTCGTCTCTGGTTATCGTGCCGACATAGCCGATGACATTGGAGAGTGAACGCAATTCCGGATAGCTTCGAAAAGGACGCGATGACCACGAAACGCCGGGGAAATCATCGACATGGGCTGCAATCTCGGTTATCGCCGCGAACGACGCATTTTTGGCGACAACAATCCTTCCATACGCGGGCGCCCCTCTCGATGGTATCTTCGATTCGATTTCTGTCCGTGCCACCCCTAAAATACGAACAAGGCCATCGATCACACTGTCCCTGCGGTCTGCTGGAAGCTCGGAAGGAGTAATATAGACAGAATAAGCTTCAGTATTGCCAGCGAGCAGCATCTTTCCTGTTCTGTCGTAGATTTCCCCTCTAGGAGCAGGAATTCTCGTCCATTGCAGCGAGACTCGTTCAGCCTCGTTCTTAAACATTTCCTTTCTGAGGATCTGGAGTGAAAACAGATTGATCGCGTAGATAGAAACCATAAGGACAACCAGAGTTCTCAGAACCCGTATCCTTCCGGTTATCTTCTTTTCGATGAAGCTCATATGCGGTTACCTGAGTCCATTCACGGGAGCGCCTTCTTACGCTCGTTGATGAAGAGTCTCTCGAGGAAATGAAGCAAAAAGAATAGCAGAATGGTCCCTATTCCATTCATTGCAATCTCGACCGCAAACTCGACGCTTAGAATTCTGGAGCTGATGGCAATTGAAGGGAAGAGAGCCGCGGCAACGACCGAGAGAAGCCCCTTGAGCACCGTGCCGGCAGCCCCAAGCGCGAAAGGAATGACGAGCACATCTTTCTCTGCAACACGGCTCACCATCGTCGTCAGGTATGCGACGACACTATAGAGAAACGCATGGTAGCCAAGCGGAGAAGCGCTCAGCATGTCCGCCACAAGGCCAACAATAAAAGCGACAAACATCCCCTGCCCTTCTTTATTCAGAAAAGCGGCAAAAAGAAGCACGGAAAGGCAGAGATCAGGAATGACACCAAGCAGGATTCCCCGCGACAGCCAAGTCGATTGGATGAAAAGCATGAGTACCGCTGCGATCACCGTAACGATCACGCTTTTCATGGGGATACCCCTTCCCGGCCTTCTGATAAATTCTTGGCATTTTTTATGACAAAGACATATTCTGTTCGGCCTAAATCGATTGCAGGTACCACATCGATCAGCAGCGAGCCCGAGAATTCATTTTTCTTCCAGGAGGCAACTCGTCCAATCATAATCTCTGGTGGGAACACCCTATCCAGCCCACTGGTAACAACAATGTCCCCTTGCTTGAGTGTCTCCGACTCCTTTTGTGGAATATACATGAGCGATAGCGGTTCGTTTCGCACTCCGGACCCGCAGAGAAGTCCTTCTGCGCGAGTTACTGCGAGTCTCGCGGCAGCATAGAATCTTTTATCATGAATTGGTTGTACCACACTTGTGGTTGCGCGCACCTCAGTAATCTTGCCAGCCAGGCCTTCGACACCATTCTGGAACGCAAGAACCGGCATGTTCCGCTCAATGCCGTCTCTTTCGCCCTTGTCGATGACCATTGAGGAATAGGTGTTGCCTGGATCGGATGCAATGATATGAGCGATCGTCTTTTCCGCAGCAGACATGCTCTCAATGCCAAGCAATTCCTTAAGCCGCTGGTTTTCCTCTTTCATGCTGGTGTATTCGCGCTCCCGTATCTCATATTCACGAAGCTTTTCCAGCAGAGCACGATATTCCTTCCGCAGGCGTGCGAGCTCTGACACCGCGCCCGCGGTATCGGAGAAAAAAGAGCCGATCGAGCTGAATCCTTTCTGAAGCGTACCGATGACATATCCCTTAAACAGGGATGGAATCGAAGCTGCCACATTGGTTGAGATAGCCATGATGATAAAGGAAGAGACCACAAGAACCGCTGCTTTCCTGTGAATAGAGCTAAAAATGCCCTTAGAGCCGCCCGTTTTCATGAAAATTCTGCCAGCTCAGAGATTCAGGCTTTCATAGACACTGCCGGTCCCTACATTCTTTTGCATAATCTCGAAATACCGCCCAGCTCCTATGGCCACGCATTCGAGCGGCCGTTCCGCCAGAATAACCGGTACGCCGGTCTCCTTCGCGATGAGCTTTGGCAGCCCTTTTAACAAGGCCCCACCACCAGAAAGCACAATGCCTCGCTCGACAATATCCGCCGCAAGCTCTGGCGGCGTCCTGCCGAGCGTCTTCTTGACTTCTTCGACAATCAGGTTCACTGAATCGAGAAGCGCTTCCCGTATTTCGACCGAATCGACTTCGAAGCGCCGAGGAAGCCCCGTGATGGCGTCAGTACCTTTGATCTCCATCTTCTCTATGGTGCGTTCAGGGCTGGCATTTCCGATCTCGATCTTCAGACGTTCCGCGGTCTGTTCCCCAATGATGAGATTGTGGATGTTGCGGATGTGACGGATGATCGCTTCGTCGAATTCATCGCCACCAATACGTATCGCGCTGGTTACCACCATTCCTTTGAGGGAAATGACCGATATCTCGGTGGTACCTCCACCGATGTCACAGATCATATGGCCGGCAGGTTCAGTGATAGGGATACCAGCGCCGATCGCTGCTGCGAGAGATTCCGCGATGACCTTGACCTGGCGCGCGCCAGCTTTATATGTCGAGTCGATTACGGCATTTTCCTCAACCTTGGTAATGCAAGTAGGAACGCCCACCACAACCCTCGGCTTAAAAAATAGATTTTTAGGAAATACTCGCTGAATAAAATACTTGATCATCTTCTCGGTCATGTCGGGATCCGCGATGACTCCGTCACGAAGTGGTCGCTTTGCGATGATATCGGTTGGGGTTCGTGAAAGCATGCTCTTGGCTTCCGTGCCGACCGCAACGATCCTGTTGGTCCCTCGCTCAACCGCAACAACCGAAGGCTCATTCAGCACAATACCCTTGCCTTTGACATATATAAGCGTATTGCATGTCCCCAGATCGATTCCTATATCGGGACTGAACATATCAAACAAGCCGCTCACCTTTGTCTCCTTATCCTAGAGTTTGTCTGCCAGTTTTCTGCGGGCTTCGACATGGTTCGGATCTATCTGCACCACTTTTCTGAATGCCGCTCTCGATCCGATCTGGTCGTTTTGTGCAAAACATGCAAGGCCCAGCCCAAACCATGCCTCTGCGTTGACGGAATCCTCATTTATCACTTCCTGAAATAGCTGTTTCGCCTCAGCGATGCTTTTATTATCAAGCATATCCTGCGCAAGAGCCAGCTTTGCCTTCAATTTGATTCGCGCATCGGTTCCTGTCGATATGATCTCGTGAAACAACTGTCGCGCCTTCTCACTATTCCCCATGCCTCGATAGCTGATCGCAGCCGAAAGCTTAAGAAGATCCGAAGGTTCTTCTTTCAGCGATCGCTCAAACCATGCGACCGCATTGGCATAATCCTTGCGGCTTGCGTATATCGCGGCAAGATACTGGGCAAGGTCTTTTTCCTTTATGCCGGCTTGTCTGGCTTCAAGAAAGCCGCGCTCTGCAAGATCAAACCAGGGATCACCCTTCTGGTAATACGCTTTCGCGAGCACATACACACTCTGCGCAACGAGCCGTCCCCTGAGACCGATGGCGCGAGCCTTTCTGATACTCGCGATGCTCTCTTCAAGAAGTTGCTGCCGTCCTTCCTCTTCCTGCGCATCGAGTGCTGCATAATAGGCTGCAATACCGCGAAGCGCATAATAGTAAGGATCGGTCAGGGCGGTGTCCGCAGCGATTCTCGCCTGTTCGAGTGTCGCAGCGATATTGCCGGAATTCCAGAGATCCGCAAGCGTTTTGCGAGAAAATGACGCCCCTGTCTGGGAAGGTTTTATAAGGGCATAGACCCCGAATGCCAGTCCACCGATAGCGGCGCACAGCATTATGACCAAAAAAATGGGGTGAATTGCGTTTCGCTCTGGATGCCGGAATCTGAACACGGAATGCTGCATGGAAGCTCAGTATATCAAAAAAAGGCGGGCCTGTAAGCCGGGTTCTGTATGCGACCGTCCGCGTTGCCGCGGTACATCGCATGGTTGCCATCTCTCTCGACGTGCCTTTGCAAACACGTTCTTGCGGTCTACCCGCGATATGGGCTGCACACGCAGCCCGGACGGGTAATCCATCGCTGTTCGACCTTGCTCGCGATGAGGTTTGCCCTGCCATCGCCGTTACCGGCAATGCGGTGAGCTCTTGCCTCGCCTTTTCACCCTTACTGCAATAACGCAGCGGTATGTTTTCTGTGGCACTCTCTGTCCGGTGGTGCCTTGGCTTCCGCTTTCGCGAAAACCGGTCATCCTCCGTCCCGGACGTTATCCGGCATCGCACCCTTCCGAGCCCGGACTTTCCTCAGGCTAACGCCCGCGGCAACCCGGCCCGCCAATTCAATCCATATCTTCGATTATGAACTCACTGTCAATGACCGGAGGTACTTCGCCAATCGGTTTTTTCCTCCGTGACGCTCGCTTCGGTTTGGCCAGCCCTTCTTCTGGCTCCTCGGAATTCTCAGTTTCCTCCGATTCCTCTCCTTCCTCCTCCGAAAGATCGGACAGCGAGCCTGCAAGAATTTCTTCGATAGCCTCCGCATTCTCTGTCTCTTCATAAAAGAGAATACGCGAGCAGTATGGGCAGAAAACGATCCGATCCGCCTGCCGCACTTCGTTGACGAAATTTGCAGGAAGAATCATGTGGCAGCCGGTACATACCACTCCATGGATCGGCACAATACCCATGCCCAGCTTGCTTCTAATGATCCGTTCAAACTTGAATTTGAGATCGTCGTCGATTTCTGAGGTAAGATTCTGCTCCTGCTGACGAATCTGCTCGACTTCTTCTCTCAATACCTTCGTTTTCTCTTCAATCTCGGATCGTTTCTGATCAATTTCCTGCTCCAGAGTGGAGACGGACATCTCGATACGGTGCAGGCGATCATCGAATTCGGCAAAGCGTCGCTCTTCGTCCTGAATCTGGCGACGGAAATCCTGCTCCTTTTCGGACGCTTCCCGAATTTCCTTATTGACCGCGTCGTATTCTCGCTGCGTCTGAATGCCGTCCATCTGCTTCTCCGCGTTCTCGCGGCGCATTTCGGCATCACTGAGGGCTTGGCGGAGTTCTCTGAGGCGTGCCTCGGACTGATCATACTGCTCTTTCGCCTCCGCAAGGGATTTTCTTTCCCTCGAGAGCATCTGGTTCTGTATGTCCAGCGTCTTAGGCATGGCTTCGAGCTGCTTTTCCATCTCGACGCGCCTGGAAAGCAATTCCTGGTACTGACGCAGGGTTTCGAATACTTCTTCCATTCTCATGGGCATAGGCATACCTCAATCAATGATCGATATAGTCGCGAAGTTTCTGGCTTCGCTTGAACTGGCGCAGCTTCTTGAGCGCTTTGGCCTCTATTTGACGGATACGCTCGCGCGTCACGTTAAAATACAGGCCAACCTCTTCCAATGTCAATGAATATCCTTCGTCGAGCCCGAACCGCATTCGCAGCACTTCCTGTTCTCGCTTGGGAAGCGTTGAAAGCACCATGCGGAGCTGTTCTTGAAGAAGGTTGTAGTCCGTCTGGACAGCCGGATTTTCCACTTCCTTGTCTTCGATAAAGTCCTGTAAAAGCGAATCCTCATCTTCGCCGATGGGAGTGTCCAGCGAAACCGGTTCGCGCGCGACATTCTTGACCGCTTTGACCCTATCGATCTCCCACCCGAGCTGCGCGGCGATTTCCTCATCAGTAGGCTCGCGCCCGAGCTTTTGCATGAGCTGGCGCGATTCTCGAACCACTTTGTTGATTTGTTCGATCATGTGGACCGGAACGCGAATGGTTCTCGCCTGGTCGGAAATTGAGCGGGTAATCGCCTGCCGGATCCACCACGTCGCATAGGTCGAGAATTTATACCCCTTGCGATATTCAAATTTCTCGACCGCTTTGATGAGCCCGATATTGCCTTCCTGCACGAGGTCGAAGAATTGCATGCCGCGGTTCGTATATTTTTTCGCAATCGAAACGACAAGCCTGAGGTTTGCCTTGATGAGCTTGTCCTTGGCACCCTTCATCATCTTCCGGCCGCGATTGACTTCACGCGCCATTGAAATGATGCGGTCGGCTGGTGTCTCGAAACTGTTCTCGATATCCCTAAGTTTCTTCTCATTTACCTGAAGCTGGCGTATCTTCTCCTTGATCTCATCAGCACTCAGACCGAGCCGCTGTTCGATTTCTTCCCGGCGTTCCTTTATAGTAAGGCTGCGCCCAAGCGCTCTGAGGTCTTTGTCCGACGAAATCTGTAGAATTCCCTCGATGCGGTCCTGCTCACGACGCGCACGGATGATTTTCCTGGCTGCATTAATGAACTTTTCAGAAAAGGCAGAAATCTCTTCAGGATGGATATCCGTTTGGTTGACAACCTGAATGAGTTTCTCTCTTATTGCACGAAGCTCCGGATCCTCAAAGATATCGCCCCCCTTGGCAAGAATTCGTTTCTTGAGATCGATGTAGTCCTTGAGATCGGCACCGCACTTCTCGATTATATCTTTATAGAACTGGTTCAGGCGTCGTCGTTCGGCAATTTTCTCGGTATTTTCCTTTTTTTGAAGCGAAAGATCCTTAGGTTCCTTCCGGGTAGCCTTGACCAAAATCTGGTAAAACTCGGGAATGAGCATGCCCGATTTGCGCAGGGTATTCTTGATGATGTCTTCGCCCTGCTCCATCGTTCGGGAAAGCTCGACCTCTTGTTCGGCAGTAAGAAGATTTTCCTTCCCGATATCCCTCAGATATAACCTGACCGGGTCGTCGCTGGTGACTCCCTTGTCGTTGGAGACCATCTTGTGCTTGGTTTGAGGCTGAAGGAGCTTCGGCAGCGATTCTTCATCGATTTGAACTTCTTCTTCCTCGATCTTCACATTGCTGCTTACCAGCAGATTGAGTATCGCTTCCATCTTTTCGGAATTGATGATCTGCTCGGGAAGCATGTCTGAAATCTCGTCGAAGCTGATCGTTTTCTTTTCTTTGGCATATTCCAGCAGCTTGGCAATCGCAGGATCGAGCTCCATATCACTCATCCAGACTCCCTCCCGTATTCTTCAATTCTTCCACAACCTGCATGATCCGTTCCATAAGTTGCTTCTTCGCAGCACCGTCTGTATCTTCCGGCAAAGACTGCAAACGCGAGATGAGCTGCGAACATTCTTTCTCGAGAGCTCGTTTTTTAATACGCTGGAGACCATCCTCGACAAGCTTTTCCTGTACACCTTCGAGCTCTCCAGAGGCCGCAGCCTCCTGTACAAATCGAGTTGCGGCCTCATCGGTACATAGAGAGAGCACCGCATCGACATCGCGGGCTCCTTCGTGCTCCGCCTCCTTTAAGGCGGTCAGGAGATCCCTGGCTCGCTGGTCCTCCAGATCCTCCTCAGCGAGTTTCGATGCGATGGATGCTCGAGCCCCATCTGAAAGGATCACTGCAGCCATGAATAGAAGGTCAGCGGTTCTTGCAGCTCGCGAACGCTGAACCGGCTCAACGGCCGCATCGCGCGAGGCATACCTGTTCCGACTCGCATGAAAGACGTTTGCTGCGCGAGCCTTGGCATAGTCCAGTTCTACCGCATGGGCACTGACCCCAAGGACCTTTGCTGTTTGCTTGATGAATTCCTGGCGTTTCACATCGGAATCAAGCGCATCCAGGAAAGGAAACAGAAATGATACCGCTTTCGCCTTTCCCTCCATGGTAGAGATGTCAAATATCCGACTTGCGCGATCGAGCAGAAAATGTCCAGAGTTTATAGTATTTTTTGCCAATCTAGTCAATTCCTCAGCCCCGCGAGTCTCCAGTATTTCTGAGGCATCCTTCCCCCCGTTCAGCATGAGTACGGAAGTTTCCAATCCTGCTGCTGTCGCGATGGCACAAGCCCGCTCCGCGGCTTTCATTCCGGCTTCATCGGCATCAAAACAGAGAATAACCCGCGATGCGCGCCGCTTGAGCGCAAGAGCCTGTTGGCTGGTAAATGCTGTGCCCAACGGAGCAACGGCATTGGCAAGCCCAGCAGCGTGGAATGAAAGAACATCCATATATCCTTCACAAACAATGGCTTCGTCTTTTGCTTTAATGCTTTCGAGCGCCTGTGCCAGCCCAAACAGCGTTTCCTGCTTTCTGAACAGTAATGTTTCAGGGCTATTGATGTACTTTGGGCCTTCGTCTGCCATCGTTCTTCCGCCAAAAGCGATAACTCTGCTTTTCGCATCGGTAATCGGAAACATTATCCGCCCCGAAAACAAAGGCCATCTGGGGTCATTCCTCGAGAAAAGCCCACTTCGGGAAAGAAACTCATCGGAATAGCCTTTAGATTGAAGGAAGGAATACAGCCACTGTTTCTGAGAGGGGGCGTACCCAAGATTGAACCGATCGATGAGAGTATCAGGAATGCCTCGCCTTCTCAAAACCGCCAGCGCCGGTGCTCCAGAGGCATGCTCGCGGAGGAACCAGTTGAAGGTATGAGAAAGCCTCTCATAGAGCTCAAGCAGGGCCTGCCGTTCCCTATCGATCTCTCTCGCCGCGTCGGATTGCTCAAAGTGGATTTCGATACCAGCGCGTTTCGCGAGTTCCTCCATGACTTCGGTATAGCTGAGTTTGTCCAGGTCCATGAGAAACTGAATAACGGACCCTCCCTTGTGGCAGCCGAAGCAATAGAAAAGCCCCGTGTCTGCGCTTACAGAGAATGAAGGAGTTTTCTCAGCGTGAAATGGGCATAGGCCCCAATAGGAGGAGCCTTTTTTTGTGAGACGAACGTGTTCCTGATAGACAGACAGAAAATCAGTCCTGTCGAGAATCTGCTGTCGAGTCTCCGAAGCGATTCTTGCCATCATCGATCCTGGAGCTCTTTGGCGAAAATTGCCGCTTCGCTATGCTCCTCGAGCGTACGTGAAAAAAAATGTTTACCCGACTGTACATCCATAAGTCTAAAATACAGATAGTCAGTTTTCAAGGGAAACAGGACCGCCTTCAACGAAACGATGCCTGGATTCGCGATGGGCCCGGGAGGAAGGCCGCGATGGATATACGTGTTGTAGGTATCCTGTATTTTCAAGTCACGGTAATAGACGACTGAAGGATGAGGGCGTCTCAGGTGTTCGGTTAGGACGTAGACCACCGATGCACAAGATTGCAATGGCATATTTCTCGAAAGCCTGTTGAAAAACACAGAGGCGATAAGTGGCGCATCTTCAGGCAGGCGATATTCACGCTCCACCAGCGATGCAAGGATGACAGCCTTGTGAAGTTGCTCTGGATCAAGGTGATCCATACCGAACGAGGCTATTTTACGGCGAAATGTGCTCACCATCTGCTGTATGATTTCTTCCGGCTCGCTGCCTGGTTCGAGAAAATAAGTGTCAGGCGAAAGGTATCCTTCGCAGGTCGCGGCTGGTATGCCCATTCGCCTTGCAACCGATCCATCGTTCGCTGTCATTATAAATGAAGCAGCTTTCACGATCCCCGCCCGCTCCAGTATCCCCGCAGTCTGACTGATCGTGAGGCCTTCAGGGATAGCCACTTTGACCGCATAGGTCTCGCCTTTCACAATCTTGCGAGCGACAATATAGGGGCTTTCTCCTGGCATAAAACGATAGCGTCCCGCTTTTATGGTTCTTTCGGCTCCAATCAAACGCAGGTACATACCGAAGACTCTAGCACTCGGAACGACCTTGCTCTCCCTGAGAAGGAATGCTACTGAGCTCAGACTGGTACCAGGCTGAATTCTGACCACTGCCTCTTCGGTTCTATGAGGTGTGGCGGTCATGAGTACCGCGAACGAAACCACGAATGGAAGAAGAATATACCATGCTATCCTAAGCATCTTCCAAAAAATCGAGCGGTTCATGACCTAAGTTCCTTTTCCAGATCGACAAGGTCTGGAATTTCACGGATGGAAAGCGGGGGATTCGCTCTGCGCAACAGAATGGCATCGATAATGTATTGAGGATCAGCACGAAGGCCCTGACCTATGCCGGGACATTCCTTTGCTTCTTCATTCCACAACTGGTCATCCTCGACCAGATGCTCCCAGAAAGGATATGTCCTGCATTGAATAGGCCGGTCCTCATATGCTTCGCATCCACACGCTGAGAGAAAAATACAGTCATGGTTTGGTTTTTCCTTAAGCGAGAGGGTAATCATGACTCCAAGATCGACCGGCTTGCAGAATTCTGACGCAAATGCCCTTCGGGACATATCGAAGCGGGCACAGAGGCGATCCAGATCCCTAATGGAAAGCCACACAAATCCCGGCTGTCCTGCACAGCAGCGATTGCAGCGAGTGCAGGAAAAATATCTCGGGCTCGAGAGAAAATCTTCATTCATAGAACCACCGGGAATTCCTGCAAGGACAAAAAAACCCCCTCATGCGAGGAGGTTGTGGGGAGAGAAGGATTTGAACCTTCGAAGGCGAAAGCCAACAGATTTACAGTCTGCCCCCTTTGACCACTCGGGAATCTCCCCATTGTTGGACTTACGTCCCTCGAGCCATCTCCCGGAATCGAACCGGGGACCTCGAGATTACAAGTCACGCGCTCTGCCAACTGAGCTAAGATGGCGTGGGCAACGGACCGCACTATACTCGAAAGCCGCATGATTCGTCAAGAGCCAAGGCGCTCTGTCAGCGCTGTTTCGAATACAGGCTTCCCATTCAGCGAATCATCATGAGCGGCGCGTGGATGTATTTCCACCAGGCTCAATGCAATATACCCCTGCGCTACCACATGGTGGTCAGATTGGAAGTCGGCCTCTCTTTCCTGCCGTCCCTCGGTGAGAAAGCAATACGTGTAGCCATCGTACCCTTCAAAGCATTTTAGATTGTCCAGATATCGATTCTTGCCGGGTTTCGCCCAGAATGCGGGAAGTTCTGCGCAGGAACTCGATGGACCGTTGATATTGATAAATGTGTCTGGTTTCCACACGCCTATGAGGCCTTCGAGATGCATCGAGACGAAGCCTGCACAGGCTGAATAATCCGCATCCGCAGCAAATGAGGTGCATGATACGGCGATCGCAGGTATCCCTTCCAGCGCTGCCTGACGGGCCGCCCCGCAGGTACCGGAATAGATGATATCGGTGCCCAGATTCGGTCCCTTGTTGATGCCGGAAATGACGACATCAGGTTTCGCATGCAGCACACCAAGTCCGGCAACGATAATACAGTCGGCTGGTGTCCCCGAACAGCTGAACCGCTGAGGTCCCAGCTTTTTCAGTTTCGTAGGCCGCTTGAGCGTCATCGCATGGCTGACGCCTGATCGCTCATGCTCAGGAGCAACGATCCAAATCTCATGAGGTGGAGCCCCAACGGTTGAGGATGGTGTGGCAAGGGCATGGTACAGTGCCCAGAGTCCCTCTGATTCGATACCATCGTCATTGGTAAGCAGAATACGCATGCTAGAACTCCCTCAGCGAAAGAATGACAAAGAAAATAGCGCTTAATGTTCAACAAGGCGTAGACCGGCCCCTGTAGCGACTTCATGAACCAGAGGTCGAAAACCGAATATGCGTTCGTATTCTTCAAGGCGATGCCGGTATGATTCAACGATTTCGTTCTTGAGTATGGTCAGACTGCAGCCCCCGAAACCCTGCCCGATCAGTTTGGAACAAAGAACACCATCGATTTCCAGCGCGCGTTTCACAAGCCAATCTATTTCGGGACATGAGATCTCATACAGAGTACGGAGCGACATATGGGATTTGTTGATAATTTTCCCAAATCCAAGATAGTCCTGCCTGGCCAGCGCGTCTTCTGCTTCACTGACCCGACGCACTTCTTCAAGAACATGAATGCAGCGCCGCCGTTTTCGCTCCGGAACAATGCCGAGCAGTTCTTCGAGCTCGCGCGGCGCGATGTCGCGAATGGTTCGATTCCCATGAGGGCTCAGGATCGACAGGCAGGTCATGCAGTCGGATACTCGCTGTTCGAACTCCGATTCGAGAGACGTGGGTCTTGGAACCTTCGAATCGGTGATGATCATGCTCCAGGGTTCTGGAAGAAACTGCACTCCCCTTCTTTTCCTGGCGCGAAGGTCAACGATGGAAAAACTGCGCCCCGCTGGAGCGGTTGATGCCAGATAATTGGTCAGAGGAATATTTTTTTCAAAAAATTGAGCCTGTGCCTTGCATGCGTGAACGGCCAGATCCTCTGATTTCAAATCAAGCTGATACAATGTTTTCAATGCCAACGCGGTGGCCATATTGAGAGCACTGCTGATACCGAGGCCAAGGCCGAGTGGAATGGTGCTCAGTATGGTGACATTGATGCCTCGCGGCTCCAACTCGAAAGTTCTAAGGAAATAGTCATACACACTTTTAACATGATTCGCCCAGCGATCTTCGCGCTTGTATTTGAGCGTTGCAATATTCGCCCGTTTGCGCTCATTGAAGTCCGCCGCATGGAAGCGGAGAGAGCTGTCTTTTCTGAAGGATACGGCGATTTTTACCTCAAAGGAAAGCGGTACCGCAAGGATCAGGCCTTCGCTGAAATCGGTATGTTCTCCCAGAATTCTTGCAATTGCAGGGGCGGCAGCAATGCATTCGGGGCCAGTCTCGTATTCCGCCAGATGAATTGCAGCAATATCCTTCATTAACACCATATTATACCAAGATGCAGAAGGCTTCAACTGAATTTTTCTACTTCTTTCAGCAGATGTTCGACTTTTTTCAACTGTGTTTTCAACTCTTTCATCTCCTGTTCATATTTCTTTCTTTCCATGACCTTGGCCTGGATGGATCGGCATCTCCAGGAATCCGGTTTTCCAAGATACCGCGAAAAAACCTTGTCTCCTTCGCGCCATTGAAGGTACGCATACAGCGCATGATACCGTTTTTTGATGATGATGCTTCCTTTGGGACGAGACATGCATTCGTTCTCAATGCGCTGCAGCCTGTTCTTGAGCAGACGTTCCTCATAATGCAGTGCCTGAATTACGGATTCCATTAGGTAGAATAGTATAATGCCCACTATGCATCCGCAACATCATCGAAGGGATTTTTTCAGACAAATCTTGCATCTTAATAGACAATCCATATAATTAGGTATGAGAAAGAATAATCATGCAGCATTCAAAGCTTGTTCGCAGCATGCTCGTTTCGGGGCTGTTTTATCCCGCCGAGCCGGATCTGCTGGATCAGGAAATTCGCAGATTGACTAACCATTTGAAACCATTCGCAAAGCCGGCATGCACGATCATTTCACCTCATGGCAGCCTTTCATACAGCGGAGCAATCGCGGCGGCCGCGTGGGGATCGCTTGTGGGATCCTGTCCTTCTCTGATCATCATTGTCGGGCCGGCTCACCTTCCTTACGAAGAAGGTGTTTTTCTGCCTGAATCAGTCGAGTTCGAAATGCCAGGTGGCTCGATATCACTCGATGTTTCCCTAATCGAGTACGTATCTCGCATGGTGCCGGAAGCTAGACGTTTTGATCTGCCTCATCTCGAGGACCATTCGATCGAAATGCAACTACCCTTTGCCCGGCACTTCTTCCCTGGCGTCCCCATATTGCCGGTCATTGTTTCCGGGTACTCGGAACATACCATCACACTCGCATCAAGGCTGCTTGAAGAGATTAAGGCGTGCACAAACGAAGATGTGGTGCTCGTGATTTCTTCTGATCTCGCCGTCAGCGATACTCCAGAGCACTGCGATCGCCTGTCACGACAGTTTATGGAAAGACTCTGTGAGCCTTCCCGGGACACCCCGCTTACATCGATGACGGATGATCACCATTCATTCTGTGGTGCTGCCATTATTGAAGCCTTCTGCAGGATAAAGACTGGATCAAGACCGGAGATTCTCTCTTACGCCAATTCCTCTGAGCATCGTTCCTCGATTGATGAATTCGTAGTCGGCTATGGAGCCATCTGCTTCAAGAGGTGATCCATGTTTTCGATAGACCGCGAAGACAGGCAGAAGCTTCTAGCTTATGCCAGAAATGTGATCATGGCACGCATGGGAATGATCGATGAGCCCATGCCGCCTGCTTTGAATACAGGCCTCACCTGCGGAGCTTTCGTCACTTTGCGAAAGCAGGGTCAGCTGCGTGGATGCATCGGCAGGATGCATAGCGATACTTCCCTCGCGGAAACCATCGCTGAAATGGCAAGGGCTGCTGCGTTCGAAGATCCCCGCTTCCCCCCCATACGCACCTCAGAACTGAATGATCTTACGATAGAAATCACTCTTCTCTCTCCGCTTGCTCCAATAAAGCCTGATGAGGTGAAAGTCGGCACGCATGGACTATTGCTCTCCGCATTCGGACGGTCCGGCGTGCTTCTGCCACAGGTGCCGGTAGAGTTCGGGTGGGATAGAGATACATTCCTCGCTCAGCTCAGCCGCAAAGCGGGGCTCCCCCCTGATGCATGGAAATCTCCCATGGCACAGCTCTATGGATTCGAGGGATTTGTCTTTTCGGAAGAGGATGTGGGGCAGAAAAACGCTGCGTCACGCCATCGGCATGGATCATGAATCGGCATGAACGCGACGGGCAGCCTGGCGACGGGAAGCCTTCTTGGCTCTTCGGTGCCAGAAAAGCCGGATTTTTTCAGCGCATCGATACATCGTGTAGAATATCGGTCGGATCGGGTAGTCCAACGCGCCCACGCGGTGCACGATTCTGCCTCCAAACCCTGTTTTGAACAGATACAGCCCCGCCATGGGGTGACCAGGATCGTCCCCGTGCGGCGGAATACCGAAAAAATCATAGGAAAGACAGCCTTGTCGTTTTGACTCCCGTATGGCGTGCCATTGGAGCGCATAGGCGGGCATCAGATTCCGCTTGATATCCGCTGAAGCGCCATAAAGATAGGTGGCTCGATGATTATTGCGGAGCACGATGATGGCGGCAAGCCGGTCTCCCTCATGGTCCGCAAAATAGAGCGATACTGAAGGAGCAGCGTCCACGCGTTCTTCAGTTCTTCCATGCTGCACGATTCGCGCGACATCTTCAGCCGTTTCAAAGAGTGTTTCGTAATAGGACTGTGAATGGATGGCGATATGGTCGCGTCGAGCCGTTTTCGCATACAGCGCCATGAAATCTGGAATGCCTTCCTTCCCTGCTTCGATGATGCTGACCCCTCGCTTTTGCGCAAGCCTGATATTGTATCGCCACTTCGGCTTCATGTTATCGAGTAAAGATTCTTCGCTTGCAGCAAGATCGAGGAGCACCGTATCGGGTACCTGGACATCCGCGCCTTTCTTGAGCGGCAATCCGCGTATCAGGCCGGGCAGCGATTCTGTTCCGCGTTCCCAATCGAGATCAAAACGGATGAAGAGATCTCTGTGCCCAAAGGTTTCTGCTAGTACGGCGCCTAATTGCCCCAGTATCCGCATGCGCGCGTCAATCGACAAAGAGTTTCCCGCAAAATCGGCCGATGGTCCGTGAGGCACATAGAGAAAAGAAAATATATTCCACATCCTGCGCCTCAGAACGAGCAGCCGAAGCGCAGGCAGATCATCAGCAAGCGAACCAGAGACCTCGAACGCTTCCCAGCCGGTTCTTGCCTTGAAAAGCCCCCAGAAGCGCGATTGCATGAACGACCCCTCTGCCGCATCGCAGAGACAGTCTTCCGCTTTTTGCAGGGGCATCACCTTGAGCGCTGTCTGTGGGCAGACCGAGACCTCGCGCTTCACTGAAAAGCCTCACCCAATAGAGCCATTTTGTACGCGTGAGAGCACAACAGGTGTTCCGTTTACTGCGAGTTTGCCATTTCCCGCCATCGCAAAGCCTTCTTGCGCCCGCAGCGGAATCGAGAAGAAGGTATCGATATCGATGATCTCGACAGGGACCTGGGAACCTTCCATCCCTTCAATACACACCCTATCACCTGGTTCCGCATTTGGCGCTTCGAGTACCTCGACAAGTTCCTTGCCATCCGGGCTCTGCGCAGAGGCAGCCAGAAGCATGCCGGCGCTCTTTACCCCTCTCAGCGTCGCGGGCTTAAGGTTGTTGACGAGAATGATCTGTTTGCCCAGCAACTCTTCGGCTGAATAATATGGTACGAGTCCAGATACGATGACCCTTTCCGCTCCGCTCCCGTCATCGAGGGTTTCGATATAGAGCTTGTCGGCCTTGGGGTGCCTTTCAACCTTGATAATGCGTGCTACTCGCAGATCAATCAGACGGCTAAAGCGGGATTCAACTGGTTCCTGCTCGCCCGATGGTTCGGGAAGGACCTCCGCTGCAGGGGCAGCTGATGCCTGCTGGCTTGCCACAACCTCTGCTCTCTCTTTCTGCGAGCCTGAATAGCGCAGACGCAACGCGGCGATGTTCTCGTCTTCAAGTTTGCTGAACAGCATTTCGGGGGTCGACACGGTCCCTGGCAGCCGAGTTAGCCCCAGATCCTGCCACGAATACATCCCGGCTCCCATACCGATGGAGAATCCAAGAAATTTCGCAAGCCGTTCTGCGGTACGGGGCACGTAAGGATGCAGCATTATCGCCAGATCCTTCAGCACGAGGCACAGATCCCGCATGAGCCTTGCCGCTCTTGCAGGATCGGTCGTCCTGGTTTTCCATGGTTCTTCATCCTGGAATCGCTTGTTGGCAAGATCGGCAATCGCAAAGATGGTGCGGAACGCGTCACGGAGGTCAGCTCGCTCGAGGTATTCAGTCACTTGCTTTTCCAGTGTCTGAACCTTTTCCCAGAACACGGAATCAGAATCTGCTTCCGGTATCTTCCCCTCGTAATACCTCGATACGAACGTAAGCGTCCTGTTGACTAGGTTGCCCAGGTTGCCGATGAGCTCTCCGTTGACCTTTTCCTGGAAGTCGGACCAGGTGAAGGTATAGTCAGAAGTCTCCGGTCTATTCCAGAAAATATAGAATCGCCAGACATCGGCCGGAATACCGGTTTCCATCGCGTCGGTTCCAAACACGCCGATGCCTTTCGATTTAGAGAATTTGCCCGCTTCGTAGTTGAGGTATTCGGTACTTGACATATGATGCAGCATAGTCCAGTTTCTTCCGCTTCCCAGCAAACTCGACGGAAAAATGACCGTGTGAAATGGGATATTGTCCTTGCCGATGAATTGGAACAACTCGACTTCCTCGGGATTCTGCCACCACTCTTTCCAGTCGAAACCCTTTTCACTGGCGAGACAGGCAGTCATGGAGATATAGCCGATCGGCGCGTCGAACCAGACATAGAATACCTTGTCCTCGAAACCTTTTTTAGGAACAGGAATACCCCACTTGAGATCACGCGTGATCGCCCTCGGATGAAGACCATCGCGAATCCATGCCTGGGTCATCTGAATGGCATTGTTGGCCCAGAAACCTTTAACGCTGGCTTCTTTCATCCATGATTCCAGCCTGGGCAATATCCTAGGGAGGTCAATATAGAGATGTGTCGTTGAGCGCGGCCGGGGCGCGCCGCTGCAGGTGGAACACTTCGGCTCGAGGAGTTCCATTGGATCCAGAAGTTTGCCGCACATCTCGCACTGGTCTCCCCGTGCTCCTTCGTATCCACAATGTGGGCAGGTACCACGCACATACCGGTCTGCAAGGAACCTCCCACAGGAATCACAGTAAAGCTGTTCCATGGATTGCTGCGTAATATACCCGTTATTGTCAAGGTCCAGGAAAATGGATTGAGTGATCTCGGTATGCTCCGGTGTGGAGGTACGTCCGAACTTATCGAATGCAATTTCAAACCATGCATAGATATCGCGGTGCAGTATATGGAAGCGATCGCAAAGCTCGCGTGGCGTAACACCTTCCTCGAGCGCTTTTGTCTCAGTCGCGGTACCATATTCATCAGTGCCGCAGATATAAAGCGTTTCATAACCGCGCAAGCGGCAGAATCGAGCGAATACATCAGCCGATAGTACTTGGATGAGGTTTCCGAGATGCGGCACGTTATTCACGTATGGCAATGCGGAGGTAACAAGTCTGCGTTTCATGGTTTGGACAATATCCCCGGCGCAGGGGGCTGTCAAGAACAGACCGCCGTGATAGTATTTGTCGAAGATGGTCGTATCAATGCTGCGAATGGTACTAAGACTGGGGGAAGCAAGCACGATCAAGGATAAGCGCAGGATCGTTTCGGCAATTAAAGAAAGAGTGCAGCATCGATATCACGTTTCGTGCGCGGAAATCGACCTGCAGGATTCGATAGCATTTGCGGAATTAGGTGCTGCTCTGGTTTCGAATTCTCCCCAGTATGGCGAGAAGGTGCTGCGGGACGCGGTTGTGTTCATAGAAGACCATTTTCCTGTAGAGCTTTATGATGTTCAGACGCATACGGAAATATTTGGATGAGCGCATGATGAAGGGGCGGGCACAATGAAAGGATTCCATAGAGCAGTACATTTGTGCGCTGCGATTGCGGCTTCGATGCTTCTTGCTTCATGTATCGGGATCGATGTCTCGGCCAAGATCGAGGCAAACGGTTCCGGCACATTGTCGGTGGAATACCGCATCGCGGAAGAATTCGCTTCCTTCGGTGCGCAGGAATCCGATCCGGGGCTTCCTCTGCCGCTTTCCAAAAATGAAATCGTGCGAAGTCTGCAGCACCAAAAAGGTCTGTCTCTTTCTTCATATGAAATGAAGAAAAACAACAAGGAAACAATCATATCATTTAAAATCGCCTTCGATTCACCAGATCATTTGGCGTTATATCTCGACAGCGAGGGCAAGCTCGCGCGCTATTCCAAGACTGATGGCATTTCGAGGTTTGTACTTTCAACCGGCAATGCCATCCCTCCCATGGATGCCGAAACGAAAGCAGCAATCCAGGAAAAGTTACAACCATATCGATTCCGGCTGTCGCTTGAAACCTCCTCCGGCGCACCAGAGGTAAAAATTATTACTGGTGATTATTTTAGCCATACCGCAACTGGAAGGACGACTGCGATCGAGGCATCGATGGCCAATGTTCTGCTATCGGATAAACCAGCAGAATTCGAATTTGCCTGGAAATGATTATATTTTAATTACCGCGTCTTCGCGATTTTTTTGCAATAGTATTATTGATTATATCGCATAACGTTGCTTAAAGTGAGCTTGACTATTTCGGCTGTTTGGATTAGTTTTTGCCGAGCGGCGAATTCAATTTAAATTCGTCATTTTCTTTCTACCCTGGAGGAATAGCCTCATGGCCAAGAAAAAATTCGTGTATTCGTTTGGTGCGGGCGTTGCGGAAGGCGACGGCACCATGAAAGAGCTTCTCGGCGGAAAGGGAGCCGGTCTGCATGAGATGACAAAAATCGGTCTTCCGGTGCCAGCCGGTTTCACTATCACCACTGAAGTCTGCGACTTGTATTACAAGAGCGGTAGAAAATGGCCCGAAGGTCTCGACAAGGAAGTTCAGAAGCATTTGAAACAGCTGGAAAAGACAACCGGTAAAATGCTGGGCGATCCGCGTGATCCACTCCTCGTCTCGGTCCGCTCCGGAGCGCCGGTATCTATGCCGGGCATGATGGAAACCATCCTCAATCTTGGTCTTACCGATGCCTCCGTCGAGGGTCTCGCCGCGAAGACTGGAAATCGCCGTTTCGCGCTCGATGCCTATCGCCGTTTCATCATGATGTATGGTTCCACCGCCATGGGGATCGACAGGGAAGAATTCGACAAGGCATTCGACGAGATCAAGGAAACTCACACCAGACCACGCCTGGGTATTCCTGCGGGTCAAAAAGTCAATGATACTGATGTCAATGAAGAAGAGCTTGATACGCTCATCACGCGATTCAAAAAAATTTACCGGGAGCATATCAAAGCGGAATTCCCACAGGACCCATGGGAGCAGCTCAAGGGAGCTATCGACGCGGTGTTCAATTCATGGATGGCTGACAAGGCAGTGACCTACCGAAAGGTGGAAAAACTGGTCGGCATCAAGGGTACTGCCGTTAACGTAGTCCAGATGGTGTTCGGCAACAAAGGCGAGACTTCTGGCACAGGTGTTTGCTTCACTCGTGATCCCAATACCGGCGAAAATGTCTTCTATGGCGATTATCTCGTCAATGCGCAGGGCGAGGATGTCGTCGCAGGCATCCGCACTCCCATCAAGCTCGCTGAGCTCGAAAAGCGCGACCCCAATGTCTACAAGCAGCTTGTCGCAATCCGCAAGAAACTGGAAAAGCATTACCGCGACATGCAGGATCTCGAATTCACCGTAGAGGAAGGCAAGCTCTACATGCTGCAGTGCCGCACCGGCAAGCGCAGCCCCATTGCTGCATTCAAGATTGCTGTCGATATGGTGAAAGAGAAACTCATCACCAAGGAAGAGGCGATCATGCGCATCAAGGCATCGGATATTGAAGGCATTTTCTATCCGATGATCGACAAGTCCAAGCCGGAAACGCTCAAGAAAGCCTTCCTTGTCCAGGGCATCGATGCGGTACCTGGTGCGGCGGTCGGCAAGGTCGTCTTCAACGCAAAGGATGCTGAGGAATGGGCTGCCAAGGGTGAAAAAGTCATTCTTGTTAGAAAGGAGACGAGCCCGGAGGATGTCGGTGGCATGCACGCTGCCCAGGGCATCCTGACCGCGACGGGCGGCAAGACCAGCCATGCGGCGGTCGTCGCGCGCGGCTGGGGCAAATGCTGCATTGTCGGGTGCGAGAAGCTCAACATAGACTATGAAAAGGGGTATTTCGCAGTTGGTGATACTATCGTGAAGCAGGGTGAGTACATTACTCTCGACGGCAGCAGCGGCAATGTCTACAAGGGCGAATTGACGCTTATAAAACCCGAGCCTCCCAAAGCGTACAACACCCTCATGAGCTGGGTGGACAAAACCAGGACCCTCAAAGTGCGCACCAACGCAGATACGCCCTACGATGCAGAAAAGGCACGTCAGCTTGGCGCCGAAGGTATTGGGCTCTGCCGCACTGAGCATATGTTCTTCGATTCCGAAGAGCGCATCCTCGCGATTCGTGAAATGATCATCGCCGACGACGTGGAAAGCCGCAAGAAAGCCCTCAATAAACTCCTCCCCTTCCAGACCAAGGACTTCGAAGGCATTTTCAAGGCTATGGATGGACTTCCTGTCACCATCCGTCTCATAGACCCACCGCTTCACGAGTTTGTGCCACATGACGAAGAAGGTCAGCGTGCGCTCGCCAACGCGGTTGGTGTTCCCATCGAAAAAGTCATACAGCGCGTAAACCAGCTGCATGAGGCAAATCCAATGCTCGGCCATCGCGGATGTCGTCTCACCATCACCTATCCCGAGATCCTGGATATGCAGGTAACCGCTATCATTACTGCTGCCTGCAATATGACCAAGAAAGGCGTCAAAGTGCTCCCGGAGATCATGATCCCGCTCGTCATCGACGCAAAGGAACTTGGGATCCTTGAGACGAGAACACGTGAGGTAGCCGACGCGATCATCGCGAAGTCTGGCATCAAGCTCAGCTACATGGTTGGAACAATGATTGAGGTACCGCGCGCCGCCTTGCTTGCGGACAAGATTGCCGAAGTCGCCGAGTTCTTCTCCTTCGGCACAAACGACCTCACCCAGATGACACTGGGGCTTTCTCGTGACGATGCTGGCAAATTCCTTCCGGATTATGTCGACGAGAAGAAAGCGGGAATATTCAAGGCCGATCCTTTCCAGAGCCTTGATCAGGAAGGTGTAGGTATGCTGGTGCGCATGGGTATCGAAAAAGGCCGCACCACCCGGCCCAAGCTGAAAGTCGGAATCTGCGGCGAACATGGCGGTGATCCAGCATCAGTAAAATTCTGCCACAGAGTAGGCATGAACTATGTCTCTTCCTCACCCTTCCGTGTGCCCATTTCGCGCCTTGCAGCGGCTCAGGCTGTTATAGAGGATTCCATGGCAGCCAAGAAGACCGTACGGCGCGGCAGGCCCGCTGGTACGACTAAAACGGCAAAGAAGCCTGCGGCAGCCAGTACGGCAAAGCGCAAACCAGTGGCGCGCAAGGCTGTGGCTGAGACCAAAGCAGCAACTCCCGCGGTAAAGAGACCCCGCGGCAGACCTCGCGGCTCGAAGAATAAATAACGAGTCCACGCGGTACTGAACCAATCACGAAAAAAAAGAGGCGGCATGTCCATGCCGCCTCTTTTTTCGGGCATAATACCCGACCGCTATAATAGCCAGTCAGAATACTTTGCGCGAATCCAGAAGAATCGTGACAGGCCCTTCGTTGGTGTACCTGACCCGCATGATTTCCTGAAACCTTCCAGTCTGCACGCGAATCCCCTTCGCTCGCAGCATTTCGATGAATGCTTCATACAAGCGGAGGGCCTCGGCTGGGTCAGCCGCTCCGGAATAGGATGGCCGACGCCCCTTTCGGGCATCCGCAAGCAGGGTAAATTGAGAGATAACGAGTACATCGCCATCAATATCCAGCACGGAAAGATTCATTTTCTCATCGCTGTCCATGAAAATGCGGAGATTCGCCACCTTGTCGGCAAGATAGCGTGCGTCCTCGTCGGTGTCTCCTTCGCCCACACCGCAGTACACGAGAAGTCCCCTGGCAATACTCCCGCAAAGCTGCTCCTCTCCCTCCCGCACCATAGTCACCGATGCCTCTGAAACGCGCTGTACCACTGCTCTCATGACTCTTCCTCGATCCCGCTTCGGGCTATTCATGGGTTCGCAAGAGCGCCGCCTGTTTCTCCTGCTTCAAGCAATTCGACATCCTTAAGCAACGCCGCGAGGTCCTCATCGGAAAGCTTGTCAACCTCCGCGATCGCCTGATCGATTCGCGCGACCATTGCCATGAGGTCTTCGACATCAAGGGTCAGAGGCCTCGTGTTCGCAGATAAGGTCGGCTGCGAAGCGCCCTGGCGTGAACTGAATGGGTAATGCTGAGCGAGCCATGATGCGAATTCATCGCCAGATCCTCCTGCCAGCCAGCTGCTTCCAACCTTGATGGTTCCACCTGCAGGTACTATCCGTTCATTCCAGAATAACGAGACAGCAGAGTCGTTGACAGAATATGGAATCATTGAAAAGCCCTTCATGAGATTCGATTCATAGAAGAAGCGAGAATCGCTCATGCGTTTCCAGTTTGCCAGCAGCACCAAATCCGGAATCGATTCCTCCTCAAGCAACAGGGCGACAGAAACTACCTCGCCCGGACTCATGACGTATGCAGGTTTGGAACCTGAATCAAACATACGTTCTTCGGCTATTGCAGGCATATCGGGCAAAGAAAAATGCCGTCCCAATTTTTCTCCGAGCCAGGTATCGAACACCTGTTTTATCATCACTTTCATATCTCGCTGGCTCAAATTTTCCACGACGATTTCGGACTTAAAACCGTTCGCGATTCTCGAATCTCCAAACGCAGCAAGTACCAGCCGGTACGTCACTCGATTGACCACTGACTGATAGGTTATTTCTATTCCATTGTCGATGCGTTTCTGAGTGACTCGATACTCCTGGGAATTTCCGAGTCGATAGATTCGATTATCAATGTTGATGACAATATAGCTAGTCCGTGGATCATCGGCAAAAAATAGCGGCTCATATTTCGACTTGCCTGCGATATTCACCAGTCGGTAAAGAATCGGACGCAAAGTAAGCTCATCTGTCACTACCCTCATCAGCCCACTCTTTATGTCGAGTGCCTGCACACCTGACAACGCGAATGAGGCAAACACAGCAGCAAGAAGAAAAACCCATATCTTTCGATTCATCGTTCGCTCTCCGTCAGGTAAGCATCTATCCGCGCGAGAAGCAACGCAAGTATTCGCTTTTTTGCTTCGAGAAGCACTGCAAGTCTATTCTGCCGTGCGGTAGTTGTCGGATCGATTACTCTTTCGGACGGGATATACGAGCGGTACAACGGCAGCCCTATTGTCGGCGGTATTCCATTCCTGCTCCTGAGCAGATTAATCAACATATACAGTCTTAACTGTTTCTGTTCCTCTTTCGCTTCGTGTCTTGTAGCGGCAAATTCCTGCTGGAGTGCTCGCGATGATTCGTATTCACTTATACGCATATACTGGATCGAGCGCAGTTCCAGACTGATGATGTTCATGCGCCATACGGCATTTGCGGACTCGTCTGTATCTGGGTAACGCTCCCTCAGCGCGGAAAGAATTCGATAGGCATCGTATAGGTCCCCAAGCCGGTAGAGACTCTCGGCTTCCAGAGAGAGCGCGGCTGGAACTCGGAAGTGATCTGGGTACTGATCAAGAAATGAGGTAAAGGCATGAGCGGCTTCCCTATACCGTCCAGTCTCATGGAGCAGGCGTGCTTTCATGAACATCGCTTCGGCCACATTCGGGCTGTCCGGATATTGATCCAGGAATTGAGTATAGAGGGTGTATGCTTTTTCATACTCTTTGGCGTCAAAATAGGAACGCGCGGCCATTAGGCAGGCAACCTGCGCACGTACATCGTTCTGCAGCAGCTCGCGCAAACGGATATACTGCTCCGCTGCCGCAAGATAATCTCCGCTGCGGTATCGGGAAAACGCAGCAGAAAAATCTGCTGCCACTGCCTCATCGGAATCGCTTGGTGCTGCCCATATTCCTGTTACCACAAGAAAAAAAAGCACCAGAATCACGCCTATGTTCTTTTTCCTGCATGTCATCCAACGCATCATTGTCATAGCCTGGCGATACCTCACGATCCCGAACCAGCTTTCAGAAAGGTCTCCCGAATATTCCTTGCAAACTGATGAGAATCAGCCGCAGCGAAAAACGCGCTTCCAATGACAAGAACATCCGGATGGTGCGGCGCGATTTTGGCGATGGTGCCAAGATTGACACCCCCATCAATCGAAACCATAAATGACAGCCCATGCGTTGCTTTCCATTCAAGGAGATCATCTATCTTCGACAGGCAGGATGCGATAAGTGTCTGCCCTCCATAGCCAGGATTGACGGTCATAATGAGAACAAGATCGGTCTCATCAAGCAGTGGTGTGATTGCCGACACCGGTGTTGAGGGAACGAGCGAGATTCCTGCCTTTTTCCCCGCGGCCTTAATGCTGTGCAGCAGGCGATGCGAGTGAATACAGGCCTCAGGATGAAAAGTAACCGCATCGGCGCCCGCGTCTATAAACGCATGGACATGATGCTCAGGAGCTTGAACCATAAGATGAACATCAAGAAACAGAGATGTTCGCTTTCTGATGTCGGCGATCATCTTACTTCCGAATGTGATGGGAGGCACGAAGCAGCCATCCATCACATCGAGGTGAATCCATTCAGCCGTACTTTTTTCTACCCTCGAAACGCCAGAGGCCATGTCCGCGAAATCAGCCGACAGAAGCGAGGGCGCGATAATTGGTACATTCATGATTGCTTTAGAGCATAGCGCAAAATGAGATCTGATGCCAGCGGTTTTCTAACCATTCGAATGCTGGCAACAGTTCTTCAAAAGGATCCATTGACCAATATTTCATGCCTCGGATAGTATATAAGAAAGAATCCCAAGGAGCCAGCCATTCTTCATGCCCAGAAAAAACGGAGTTGATCCCTCATTGGCGGCAATGGAACTCGCCACTGCATACGAGTGCCTCAAAAACGTGGACCTTGCGAACGCAGATATCTTCCTGGAACGAGCAATCCGCTATGATTTTGAAAACCCGGAAGTTCTTTTCTCAATGAAATGCCTTCAATTCTGGAAGGAACAGCTCGCACATCTGCCAGACACAACCGACCTTGTAGGCCGTGGTGATTATCTGTGTGCATCATGGAAGCGCTTTCTTGGCTTCCTTGAACATATTAAAGGCGATTACGAAACCGCACGGTACGCGTTCCGAAGATTCGCGTTCGGGATGGCCTTGGATCAATATTGCGCAATCCCTGATGAACAGAAAGACGCGATGGGACCTTCGATCGATTTCAGGCTGGGCCGGGTCAGAAAGGCCTGCGGAGATATAGAAACCGCGATTGTCCATCTCGAACGCGCTTCGCAGGGCCGCAAGAACGACGCGGGGACGCTCGCAGAACTCGGCGACGCGTATGCCCTCGCTGGAGAAGTGCGGATGTCAAAGGCACTCTTTAGAGAGGCCTTTTTCATCGATCCACAGGCCGTTGATTTGGAATTCCTCGAGTCCGAATTCATCATCAAGATCATTGAAAATGTAAGAGAATTAGGATATTCTGGAAAAGATATCGCAGAATGGATTCCGGTATATGGGGAAATATGGGGTGTACTGAACGTCAAGCGTACACTCAGCAGCGCCGAGTACGCCAGAATTGCGTCTAGCGCGCGGCAAATGGATGTGGAACTGCGTGAACGCGCACCCCAGCGTTCGAGCATCCTTCCCCGGCTCCTGAATCGCTATTTCTGGATGGTTGACTACCTGCGTACACAGAATGATGTAGCGGGGCTGAACACCGTGTTGTCGAAGATCAAGATTCTTGATCCATCAATATACGCGCAATATACAGGATCATGAGGAGAAGATGATGGCTGATTCCCGGTTGAGCGAAAAGCTGCAGTTGATGCTGAATGAAGAAAAGTGGACCCGGACGATGATGGCCAATTATTCGGTCAGCAGCCTCAAGGAACTCGACCGCTTCATCGAAGAAGCTGTTCAAGAGGATGCGATCGATGAAATACTTACTCTGTGCAGCGAACATCTCGAACAGACCAAGACCAGCGTCATTGCTCTCTATGTTGCAGGAATCATCAATGTCATGCGCCAGCCGGCGGACGAATCATGGCTGGTACAGCTCATGGACCTCTTCTCGGAAAGCAAGAAGCAGAACATTATCGAATACATTTGCAACCGTATTCTTGACTATGGCGAGAACCGCATCGCGCTCATGAAACTTGCGGAATGTTATGCAGACGAAGATAAGAAAGAACAGCGCTATGAAGTATGGGAACGCCTTGTCCGCATAGACAGCGAAGAAGCCGAGCTGGCACAGATGGTCGCGGAATGGAAGAAGGAAAAAGGCCTGGTTGAAGATGCCGTCGACTTCTACAAAAAAGCCCTGATTCGCTATATCAACAAAGGACTCTTCGCGAATATCAAGGAAATATGGCTGATTCTGCTCGAGCTTTCTCCTGAGGATCTTGACTTCTATCTGCACGCGCAGAAAAAGATTGCGAAGCAGATATCGCCAGAAAAAGCCGCGCTACTTCTTCTCGAACTGTACCAGTGGTACAAAAAAAATGAAAAATGGGCCACCGCGCTGGATATTCTCAAGCTGTCGATCGAGTATGACGAACGCAATCCGAATCTACGCAAGGAATTCCTTGATTGCTATACCGCTATTTACGGCAATCATTCCATGTTCGCGGAATGTGTCCGGCTTTCCAACCTCGCGCAAACCTATCGCTCCCTCCACGAAGCGATCGCGGATTTTGAAAAGAGAATCGCCTTTGACAAGGGCAACTTCGTGTATCACCGCACATGGAGCATCGGCCGCATTGCAGCCATCACCAACGACGAAATCATCATCGATTTTGCGAAATCACGCGGGCATCGCATGTCTCTGAAAATGGCATTCGACAGCCTTACTACTCTTTCAAAGGACCATATTTGGGTTCTCAAAGCCACCTGGCCCAAGGAGAAATTGAGGGAGAAAGTGAAGGCAGACCCAGCGTGGGCCATCAGGATCATCATCAAGAGTTTCGACAACAAGGCCGACATGAAGCGCATCAAGGGAGAACTTGTACCGTCGGTGCTCAGTCTGTCGGAGTGGACAGCATGGAGCAACCGGGCAAAGGATATTCTTAAAACAGATCCGCTGTTCGGAAATGCTTCAGACGACATCTCAACCTTCATTGTGAGGGATAGACCGCTTTCATTCGAGGAAAAGATCTATTCCCAGTTCAAGGCGGAGAAGAATTTTTTCGCGCGCGCTCAGTATTTCCGCGACTACGTCGAGACAAGCGATACCGATTCCGACTATTTCGAGGACATGCTGTCGTATTTCACTTCATTCCTCAAGCTTTCGCAGGCCAACGAATTCGTGGTCGGTTCATGGCTGCTGCTCAAGGAGCTTTCAATCCGGTTCCCGCGGCTCCAACAGCACGTCACGGTCAAATTCTCTGATCTCTTTGCTCAGATCAAAGACAATGTCGTGTCCATTTATTTGGGCATCAGGGATACGGAACTTCGGAACCTCTTTATCCAGAATATCAAATCCAGTATACCGAACTGGCCTGACATTTTTATTCTTCTCCTGCCATATGCGCGATCGATGAAAATGCTGGACTCGCTCAAGTCGACTGGGCATGAGGAAAAACTCAAGCGCATGGCCATTTTCATCGTAGAGAACTACAAAGACATGCGTGAAGCCTTCATCTGGCTGGCAAAAGAACTCCGTGACGAACCTTGGTTTAAGGATATCGGCATTGTGCACGAGAAAATCATCCTTACCCTGCTCCACATCCTGGATATTACATTCAAGGAAATTGACAGCCATAAGGATACCACTGAAAACCGTAAGATCAACAAGCTTGTGCAGAACATACTCTTCAAAGAAGGAGCGCTTGATGAATTCCTCACAGACGCGCCACGGCAGGTAACCGAGCGTGTCTATTCGATGCTCGCGGACATCAAGGAAGTAGATCCTGCCTATAAGCTCGCGATAAGGAAAAAGATCAGTGAACGCTTCCCCGGTATCAAATTCTATGACTCGAGCGAGCGACTTACCGTATCGCGCGGACTCATGGTCACCGCTGCCAAGTATGACGAAAAAAAGCGGCTGCTCGCCCATATCATGGAAGTGGAAGTGCCTCTCAATCAAAAGGAAATCGCCTTTGCCCTTTCGCTGGGAGACTTGAGAGAAAACGCGGAATACAAAGCAGCCAAAGAAAAGCAGGATGAGCTCAATTCAAAGGTTGGCAAGCTGAAAAACGAACTCGACCGCGCCCAAATCATCGGACCAGACAACGTCGATACGAGCGCTATTTCGTTTGGAACCTTTGTGACGCTGAAGAACCTGCTCACAGACACCGAGGAGCATTTCACTATTCTGGGGCCATGGGAATCAGATCCAGACCGCAGCATCATCTCCTATTTGTCGCCGATCGGCAAACACCTGCTGAACCACAAGGTCGGAGATGTGCTCAACTTCACCATCAACGAACGGAAATTCAGCTACAAGGTGCTGGCGATCGAAAAAGCGGAATTTTAGCGAAATGCCGCGCTTATGATTCCCGCCGCTCTTCTTCGGGAATCTCAAGATTCTGCAGATAGTCTCGGGCAAATGACTCGAAACGATCCTCCTGGATCGCCAAACGAATGCTCTCAACGAACTGCGCCATGAAATGCAGGTTATGCTGGGTTGCGAGCATGGAATACAGGATTTCGCTGTTCCTGAAGAGATGGTGCATATAGGCTCTGCTCCAGGTACGGCACACTCTGCAGGTGCAGGAAGAGTCGATCGGTCCGAAATCGTCGCGATACAGTGCCTTTTTAATGCTTATCTGGCCTTTTGAGGTGAACAGCAGACCGTTTCGAGCCGTTCTAGTGGGGTAAACGCAATCGAACATATCGATGCCATTGCGAACCGCCTCGATGATATAGTCTGGGGTGCCGATCCCCATGAGATAATGCGGTTTTTCTGAAGGCAGCAATGGAGCGGTATATTCGAGATATTCTATATACGCTTCCTTTGGCTCACCGATGGAAAGCCCACCGATAGCGATGCCCGGAAGGTCGAGCGAGCTGATTTGTTCTGCGCTCATGGAACGAAGTGCGCGATAGAAGTTGCCCTGCACGATTCCAAAAAGATGCCCCTGGTATCCCTCCTCGCGCTGCTCCAGCCACCGCTTTCGAGCTCTCTGTGCCCATTCATACGTCAGGAGCGCAGCACGATAGGCTTTCTTCTCGGTTTCGCCCCAGGGAGCACAGATATCGAGCGCCATCTGGATGTCTGAATTGAAGGCTGCTTGGATATCGACCACTCGTTCTGGTGTCAGGATATGTTTTGAGCCATCGATATGGGATCTGAAATGGACGCCCTCATCCAGTATTTTTCTGAACTGCGCGAGTGAGAACACCTGGAAGCCACCGGAATCGGTAAGAAAATTGCGATCCCAGCTTGTAAATCCGTGCAGACCGCCTGCCTTTTTGATAATGTCAGGCCCCGGCCTGAGATAGAGATGATAGGTATTGGCGAGGATGATCCCGAATCCCATTTCCCGCAGGTCTCGAGGCTCAATTCCCTTGACGGTCGCATTGGTTCCGACAGGCATGAAAGCTGGAGTCTGTACTTCCCCATGGGGCAGCAGAAGCCTTCCCGTTCGAGCCCTGCCCGATGTATCGCGATGTGTCTCGATAAAAATCCGTTCTCCCATGGAATGCTCCTTTTTTCTGATTCGATAGAATGATTCGATGTTCCAGCTAGCGGGAAACAATGGCTAGGACTCAGGTCTTTGCTTTCAAATACGACACTGCGGAAATGGCTGAGAACAACCCCATGACACCCCATACCGCCAAATTCGGCGATACCATCCTGGATCTAGCGGCAAGTGAAGCAATCATCTGAGCCACATAATAGAGAGTGGCACACGAAAGGCTGGCAAGCAGACTCAACAGAAAGACGCTTTTTCTGAATCTCCCCGCAAATACGGCCGCAAGCCCCACCACGACAAGAGGTGTCAGCGCAAACGACAGTCTTCTTTGCAATTCTACCTCCGCTTCCTCAACCGGAAGCCCGGCTGAATGGAGAAAACGAATGTGATTGCGAAGTTCCTGAAATCTCATGAATCGAACATCCATCGCCGGGCGACTGAAACTCGCCGGCGGCTCATCGAAATCAGGGTCTGTCCAGCGATGTTCTTTGAGTACTGTCCATGCTTCGCCATGATTCAGATAAATGGTCGCATTCATGAACTGCCAGCTCCCCTGCTCGAATTGCGCTGAAGAAGCAGCGATCTTTTTCGAAATCAGGCCATGCTCGTCTCGTTTGAAGGCCTGTACATTGACAAGACGACTGCTTTTCTTCTCGAATAGACTGTAGATATAGATCTTCCTGCCGTTATCGACCATGAGGCCGGGTACGGTAGAACGACTGTCCGTCTCCTCCAGCAGCCTCATCTGAAGGACATTTCGTTCGCGCAGAAGGGGAATTGCGATCCGGTCTCCCACAATGAATTCGGTGATACACAACATAAGAGACATCGCAACCAGCGGGAAAAGAAATCGCTGAAGCGCAACTCCTGCTCCAAATATCGCTTCCAATTCGTTGTTCGCGTGCATTTCGCTAAGGATGAACACGATGGCAAACAGAAAGGCAACCGGCAATACATCTACCGCATTTTTTGGCATTCCCAGCATGACCCATTGAGAGACAGGACCTATTGCCGCATTTTTCGCAAGAAATTTCCAGAGCAACGAAAAGAGCTCTGCTAGCGAGACGACCAGGGAAAGGAAGAACATGCCGCCAATTGTCCAACGAAGGATTCGTGTAGAATATCTCGACCAGAGAATCAATGGCATTTTCAGCGACAGGCCCTCTTTCATCATGCTGTCTTGGCTCCTTCTGCTCACAGAAAATGCCCTGTCGTGAGTTTTCTTGCAACCCACATAAGGCTCCCAGCCAGGAACAGGACCGCATTAGGCATCCACATGGAAAGCGCAGGATCGAATCCCTGACGGTATCCCAGGGTCTGTCCAGCAAAGAGGAGCGCCCAGTATATCACGGAAATGAGAAGCGCAAGCCCAAATCCTGCGGTGCGCCCTGCTCGCCTTGAACCTATACCGAGTGGGAAAGCGAGAAAGGCAAAGAAAAAACAGGCCGAAGGAATCACGAATTTTTTCTGGTATTCGAGTCGATAGATTCTTAATGAAGTGTCTTCGATCTTCTGCGAGGAGAGCGATCGGTATGCATTATAGGCCGCGGTCGATTCCAGCATCGCCGCGGAAATGCCATACGAAAGTCTCAGCCTGTCCAACACCGTCGCCTTTTGTTCCTCACGATCCCTGATCCTGGCATCGATGCGTTTCTGCTTCTCTGCAATCTGTCGGCTAAGGGATGCCGCCGACATCTCCGAAGGACTTGTTCCGCCAAAATTGGCCATCGGCTCCTGTATCCGGATCCGAATTTCTCCTGCTTCCGCTGATGTAATGGCAAAGTCACCCCTGGCACTGCTTCCTGGCAGGGCTTTCTGTTCGAGAATGCCTTCGAGAGAAAGCAAGGCATCCAGCCGGTCACGAGTAAAGCCGATTCGCACCCTGCGCGCGGCCATGGTGGTAGAATCTGGTTGATTATCTTGATCTGAAATAAGAACATCGCGTAGTGAATCGCCATCCCCAGCGCCTGTCGCAATCGTACGATTCCCATATTTAAGCACTGAATATGGCGTAAGCTCCACACGCGCCGCACGGTGAATAAGTTCGGCATATACATTCCGAAATCCATTCGACGCGCGCGGCATGAACCAGTCGTTGGTCAAAAACGATGCCGCTGAGATAACGATACCGATGATGAGAAAAGGCACATAGATCAAAGCTGGATGGATGCCCAGAGTCGACGCAGCCATGAACTCGTTGTCCGCATGCTGGCGTGAAGAAGTCATGAGCGTTGCCGCAAGCACGGAAAAAGGCACGGAAATGGCAATCACTGTCGGAAGAGAATAGAAAAGAAGTTTTGCGACAGACAGAAGATCAGCGCCTTTCGATAGAATATCCTCCGCAAAAAGAAGAACCTGGTTTATCAGGAACACTATGAAGAAAAAACAGAAGGATACCATGAATGACATAAGGATTTCCGAGCCGGTCTTGCGCCAGTACACAAGAGGTAAGGCGGCTTTCATGCTACTTCCCTGTCGAACCGAAACCGCCGTCGGCTCTTCCGGTTTCGTCCAGCGCCGATACTGGTGTGAATATTGCCCGCGTGCAAGGAGCTACAACCAGCTGAGCGATACGCTCGCCATTCCGGACCGTGAACGGTTTGTCTCCGAGGTTCACCAGGATGACTTTTATCTCCCCGCGATAATCCGCATCGATGGTTCCGGGTGTATTGAGACAGGTGATTCCATGTGCAAGCGCCAAACCTGAGCGAGGCCTTACCTGCGCCTCATACCCGGGTG
Source organism: Spirochaetota bacterium (assembly GCA_029265255.1). The sequence continues at coordinate 25,034 of JAJUJQ010000003.1, read as the reverse complement.
GCAGAGCGATCCGCACTCCTGTCGGGATCAATGCCCGACCGAGAGGGGGTATTTCGACGGGCGAATCGAGCAGCGCATAGAGATCGGCTCCTGCCGACAGCGAGGTGGCGTACTGGGGTATGTGTGCATGTCCTGAAAGCAGTACAGGTACATGGATGATTTCCTGTTCCTGTTCATTTCCGCTCCACATACCCACGTTTCCTCATCTCCGTCTTCCTCAGGGCGCCGAATACATAACGTGCTCGTGGCATGCCAGCGAGATCCCGCGCAGCCTGGACCACTTCATCGTAGCGGATAGACCGCGCCTGTGCAAGTTCCTCATCGCTGTCGCTAATCGCGCTGATGGCGAACCAGCTTCGAGCCATTCTCCTTTGTCGATAATCGGTATCCTCTCCCGCAAGCTGTAACGACCCGATAAGTCTGCTGAGGGCATCCTCGAATTCGGTTTTTGAGGGGGGCTCGGAATCGAGCATATCGATCACTGATTCCAGCCGATCGAGGGCCATAGACAGCTCACGTGTTCCAGTCTGCATGTGAACCAGCCAGATGGCTTCGGACGATTCTGCAGCATAGGTGGAGAACACTGTATAGCAGAGACCTTCATCCTCTCTTAAAACCTGAAACAATCGAGATATCGAAGACCCGCCCGCTATCTCGCCAAGTGCCGATTGCACCAGATATTCATGAATACTAGAAGGAGGTCTGGTCTGGGCCGCCTGAATGACATAGGCGAGAGCGGCATCGGTTTTCTTGTATGTTCTGATAAGATATGGCTTCGCTGGCAAATGCACCAGGGGATTGCCGGTGTGATAGTGATCTTGCCGAACAAGCGTGCGCCGCTCCTCCATGATTGCGAAGAGTCGGGAATTCAACCAGCTTGCGCATTCCTCGCTTTCGATGTTCCCGGCGACGCAGATGAGCGCCTTCGACGGATGCAGGACCTCGAGATAATAGTCATAGAGCGCATCGCGCGATATCGACCTGACCTGCTCCACATCTCCAGCGATTGGAAAGCCGATGGCCTGTCCCTCCCAGAACTGGCGGAAGAATTCCTCATGGGCTTTTTCTTCCGGGTCATCTTCGGTTTGGAGCACTTCTGCGAGAATAACGGATTTCTCCTTCGAAAATTCCTCCGCTGGGAATGTCGACAGAAAGGCCATTTCAAGCAGGGCATCGGTTGCATCCCGCCACGCGCTTGAAGGAACAGTGCAATGGATGCATGTTACAGAACGCTCGGTAAAGGCGTTGACATATCCACCTGTTCTCTCGAACACGCGAATCAGCTCTCTGCTGTTCCGGTATGTGGTGCCCTTGAACAGCATATGCTCGATGAAATGCAAAAATCCCCTCGTGGCAGAAGTCTCGTGTCGGGAGCCAAAAGGAAACCAGATGCCAACCGAAACGCTGCTGGAGGCAGGCATGGGATCGACAGCGAGCGTCGTGCCCGCTGCCGATTTCATGGTGAGTAACATGAGAAATGGAGACTATCGGTCCCGGCTGGAATCACGCCTGGGTGGTCGCATATCGCGGCGGCCTTCATTGTGGCGGGCTTCTCCTCGATCACCACGAGGCGGACGCGGGGAATGGGGCGTCGATTCACCATTCTCATCCAGCGCATCAACCGCAGCCAGATTGAGGCGCCCAAGATGGTCAATTTCCATGAGTTTGACCTGGATGGTATCGCCTTCCTTTACAACATCGGTAACCTTGTCAACATGCCCCCTGGACAGGCGAGAAATATGGCAGAGTCCTTCTCGGCCAGGCATGATCTCGACAAAAGCGCCGAAATCCATGATCCGCTTGACGGTACCCGTGTAAATACGCCCTACTTCCGGCTCTTCGACCATCGCGAGAATGGCATCGCGTGCATCGTAGGCCGATTTCTGGTTCTTGCCATAGACCGTAAGCGAGCCATCCTCTTCAATATTGATCTGAACGTCAAATTTCTCAGAAAGCGCTTTGATGTTCTTGCCAGAGGGTCCAATGACCAAGCCAATCTTCTCGGGATCGATACGCGCAGAAATGACCTGGGGAGCATACGGCGAGATTTCGCTCTGCGGCGCGGAGATTGTCTTTTCCATGATCGAAAGGATGTGGAGGCGACCCCGGCGTGCCTGCTCTAGAGCCTTGCGCAAGATTTCGGTCGAAACGCTGGAGATCTTAATGTCCATCTGAAAGCCGGTGATGCCGTCCTTGGTACCGGCTACTTTAAAGTCCATATCACCCAGGTGATCCTCATCTCCTAGAATGTCCGAAAGGACGGCAAAGCGGTGCTCATCGGTGATGAGTCCCATGGCGATGCCCGCTACCGGTTTGGATACGGGGACCCCTGCGTGCATGAGAGACATGGAAGAAGAGCATACAGTCGCCATGGATGACGAGCCGTTGGATTCCAGCACTTCCGAGACAACCCGGATGGTATAGGGGAATTTCTCTTTGGGTGGCAGCATGGGTTCGATGGAACGACGCGCCAGATCTCCATGCCCTATTTCACGCCTTCCGGTACCGAGCCTTCCTACCTCTCCAACAGAGAACGGCGGGAAATTGTAGTGCAGCATGAAGCGTTCTCTACGGTCCCCCTCGATGTCGTCGAAAATTTGCTCGTCGAATACGGTTCCAAGGGTCGTCACCGCGAGGACCTGGGTCTCTCCACGAGTGAAGAGCGCTGAACCATGCGTGCGGGGTAGCACGCCCACTTCGCAGGTAATGGGGCGGATGTCCTCAAGGCCTCGTCCATCTACGCGGAGACCTCTATCAAGAATGGAAGAGCGCAATATTTCGTACTGCAGCTCATCCATAAGTGTGGAAAATAGCTTTTGCTGAACCTCATCCACAAGGGCATCACTGAACTTTTCCTTCACTTCCGCAATCGCCTGGGCTACTGCCTTGGCGCGTTCCTGCTTGACCCTCGTGAACAGGGCTTTAGAAAGCAGTTCGTGAGCCATTGCGCGAATCTCTTCCTTGCGGTTGAGCTCAACCTTTAGCGGAGCCATGGGAAGCTTTTCCTTCCCCACAATGCGGCGCAATTCATCAATGGTCGCGCAGATGCGGGAAATTGGCTCTTTGGCAGTCTCGATAGCCTGGATCATCTCCTCTTCTGAGGCTTCGTGAGAACCGCCTTCGACCATGGTGATACCGACCGCGGTCCCCGCGACGACGATTTCAAGCTTGGCATGCTCTATCTGCTCATAGGTTGGGTTGACCACATATCGGCCATCTACAAGCGCAACGCGGACACAGCCGATGGGCCCATCGAAGGGAATGTCGGACAGGTGAACGGCAGCGCTCGCCGCATTGGCTGCGATGATATCGGGTGGATTGATCTGGTCTGCAGATATGCAGGTCGGAACGATCTGGATTTCGCGCCCGAATTCCTTGTGAAACAAAGGGCGCATCGGCCTGTCAATGATGCGTGAAACAAGAATCTCGCGATCCTTGGGTCGCGTCTCACGTTTGATGAATCCGCCGGGAATTTTGCCGGCCGCATAATATTTTTCCGAATATTCAACAGTGAGCGGCACAAAATCGAGCCCCTCGGTAGGGGTCGACGAACAGCATGCTGTTGCGATGATCGCAGATCCGCCATAGGTGGCGAATACTGCTCCGTTGGCCTGTTTGGCCATTCTTCCGGTTTCGAACACCAATGTTTCGTTACCGATCTGACATTCCAGCTTTGTGATCATTCCATTCCTTCTCTGATGTGCATGATTCCGGATATCCGCGGCGAATTTCGCGCGCCGCGGAATGTTGTCCATTTACTTCCGGATCTGCAGTTTCTCCATGATTTCGCGATAAGATTCGAGGTTCGTCCTCTGCAGGTACTTCAAGAGCTTGCGGCGCTGGCCAACAAGCTTGAGAAGCCCTCGTCTCGAGTTCGTATCCTTCTTATGCGTCTTGAAATGCTCCGTTAGATAGGCGATCCGTGCGGAAACCAGCGCGATCTGCGTTTCGATGGCTCCGGTGTTCTTTGGATCCTTTCCATACTCGAGCACAACCTGGGCCTTGTCTTCCTTGCTCAAAGCCATACTTGATTCTCCTTACTCCTGAGTTGCCGTATCAACGAACGCGGCCACGATCCGATCCGACCGCATGCGTATGCTACATTCAATGGTTCGGCTGACAATTCGAATTTCAAACCGAACCGCGTTTCCACCATCGACTGCCTCCATGGCATAGATCCCGTCTGGCGGAAGCACGAGATCATCCTCGGGAATCAACAATGGATCCCCTGCATCCGATACAACACATCGCGCGGCGATGCGGTAGGACCTGCCCAGCATGGCAGCCGCTTCCGCGAGCTTTCCTTCCTCAACAGCGTGCCTGATCCGGCTCGAACTGACAGGGCGACCCTTGTACAGGACGCTGGGAAGGATTCGCGCTTCGATTCCTATTTCCCCGGCAAGCGCCTCGAGCATTGCCGCGTTGGAATCGTGCCGATGGCCAAACTGGAAATTCTCGCCGACCACTACCGAACGCACATTCGCAATATACAATGCCGAAAGGAATTCTCTGCCTGAAAGTGTAGCGAATTTACCAGAAAAGTCAATCAGCACGCAATACGCGACCCCAAATGACTCGAACATGGCCAGCTTGTCTTCCAATGTCATGAGGCTTCCACGGTATCGCGCTGGGTACAATACCTTCTTGGGATTCTCCGCAAAGGTGATGACAGTAGGGAGACGAATTTCAGACACCCTATCGTGATCCATGCCAGGCATTGCTGTTCGAGGATTCCTCTGCTCTTCTTGAAGTACCGCCTCTATCAAGGCCTGGTGGCCCCTGTGCACACCATCGAACACGCCTATTGTCACCGCAAGCGGCTGTGAAGCGGGCATTCGTGTAAAAGCTTGCCAGTCCAAAACCTGCATCAATCCATTCCTTCCGCCGCCATCACGCGTACCTGCCAATAGTCTCTCTGTTCCATGAGCACGCCGACAAACTCAACTGACTCGCCAGCTGTGTCCTCGGAACACGCTGCCGTCTTGAGAAACAAGGCAAGATCCTTATCCTGAGCATCCACGCGGCCTATCGCATCTTTTGTAACCGCTGCTTTCGGCAATCTGGCTCCATGGAGAAACTGCCTCAAATAATCCCGCTCAAGCAGGCCGGTGCGCATACCGAGCGCGGTCGCAAGGTCTGGAGTATAGGGTCTCAGCGATTCGATGGTACAATGTGACGGATTCACTGCATCCTCAATCGAGAACGGCCCTATCCTTGTTCTCCGAAGCGCTTCCACATAAGCCCTTGAACCGCATGCCAGACCGATATCCCTTGCGAGAGCTCTCACGTAGGTGCCCGCAGAACAGCGAATGGAACAGCGTGCGCTTTTACCGTCCCACCATTGCAGGGAACAGCGCTCAACCATGACCGGTCGCGCCTTCAAATCGGGCTGTTCACCCCTCATCACCTGACGATACGCTCGTTCTCCTCGGCTGTGGACCGCGCTGTACTGGGGAGGAACCTGCATGATGCTGCCTTCAAATTGAGGGAGCACCGAAACCAGCTGCTCTTTGGTAGGCGGATCACATTCCACCGTAATTGTACCAAGAGGATCAAGCGTGTCGGTTTCCACGCCAAATCGAAACACCGCGTCATATTCCTTCGTCTGATGCATGAACCAGGGCGTCAGCCGTGTGCTGTTGCCTGCGAGCACAAGAAGAAGACCGGAAGCGAACGAATCGAGGGTTCCCGCATGGCCGAATTTGACACGAGTACCCAGGCTGCCTTTAAGGACGCGCTTTATCTGCTGCAGCACATTGTTCGATGTTGGCCCTGCGGGCTTATCGATCAGCAGAAATCCCCCACGGATCATTCTTTAAGCAAATCCTTCAATTTTTCGGTTATTTCAAACCCTTCCTTGACACCGCGATCGGCCTGAAAGGAAAGAACAGGTGTCAGTCTGAGGCGTACTCTCTTTGCAATCATCGCTTGAATGAAGCCGGCAGCATGAGCGAGCCCGGCAACCGCCTCTTCCAGACGGCTGCCGTCATCTTCGAGCGTGCTGATCCATACTCTGGCGTGGGAACCATCCGTGGACGCTTCGACTCTGGTCACCGAGATAAAGCTGTTGATCCGCGGATCCTTGATCTCGCCGAATGTGATCATGCGCGAGATCTCCTCCCGGATGAGTTCCTCAAGACGACGTTTTCGAATCTGATCCATCAGTGTCGCTCCCTGTCGATTCGAGCGTGCGAGCTACCGCTACGGTCTCGTAGAATTCAAGAATGTCGCCTTCCTGGAGGTCATTGCAGTTCTCTATGCCGATACCGCATTCATATCCTGCCGCGACTTCCCTGACATCGTCCTTGAATCGCTTGAGCGAGGTAATGGCACCCTGGAATATCTCGATGCTGTCGCGAATAACACGGACCTGAGCATTGCGTCGCACGAGTCCTTCGGTGACCTGGCATCCAGCGACGATACCCACTTTCGGTACTCTGAAAATCGAGCGGACTTCTGCCTTTCCAATTTCCTGTTCCTTCATCTCGGGACTCAGGAGCCCTTCCATGGCAAGCTTGATCTCTTCCTGGGCGCGATAAATGATGTTGTACTTCCGTATATCGACTTTCTCACGCTCCGCGAGCTGCTTGGCGCTGGGAGTAGGACGCACATTGAACCCGATGATGATAGCATTGGACGCTGATGCCATCATAACATCGTCCTCGGTGATTGCACCGGCCGCGGCGCGAATGACATTCAGGCGAACTTCCCTCGTCGAAAGCTTCTCCAGCATACCCTTGAGGGCTTCTACGCTGCCATGCACATCGCCCTTGATGACGACCTTGAGTTCCTTGACATCGCCCTGGCTGATAGTTTCATACAGGTTATCAAGCGTGACTTTCTTGACATTGCGGCCTTCCTCATACTTTTTGAGTTCTTGTCGTTTTGCCGAAATCTGACGGGCGAACTTTTCGTCTTCGACCACTTCGAACGGATCGCCTGCCTCAGGCATGCCTTCGAACCCGAGTACCTCTACCGGCATTGAGGGAATCGCTTCTTCAACGCGCTGGCTCTTGTCATTGAACATTGCCCGCACTTTTCCCGGATAGATGCCGGCTACGAAGGAATCACCAATGCGAAGCGTGCCATTCTGGACCATGATGGTGGACACAATGCCGCGCCCTTGATCGATGCGCGATTCGATGACCTTGCCTTCTGCCATTCGGTCGAAATTAGCTTTGAGATCCAGCATCTCGGCCTGCAGAAGGATCGCGTCGAAGAGCTCCGGAATGCCCTTTTTCTGAAGGGCTGATACCTCAACGAACTGAGTGGTGCCTCCCCATTCCTCGGGAATGAGCCCGAGCTCGGAAAGCTGTGTTTTGACTCTGTCCGGATTGGCTTCTGGAAGATCAATCTTGTTAATAGCGACAATGATGGGCACGCCGGCCGCTTTCGCATGGTCGATCGCTTCCTTGGTCTGAGGCATGACACCTTCCACCGCAGATACGACCAGAATGACAATATCGGTGAGGTTGGCGCCACGAGCCCGCATTTTGGTGAATGCTGCGTGGCCAGGCGTATCCAAAAACGTGATCTTCCCATTCGGCGTATCAACCATGTAGGCGCCGATATGCTGCGTGATGCCGCCGAATTCCGTGGAAACGACATCCGTTTTTCGAATCGCATCAAGCAACTTCGTTTTGCCGTGGTCGACATGCCCCATGACGGTGACAATAGGCGGACGCGGGAGCAGATCCTCGGGCTTATCCGCCTCCTTTTCTATAACGGTTTCGTCATAGAGACTGACAACATGGACTTCGCATCCATATTCCGAAGCAAGTATCGCGGCGGTATCCGCGTCGATCTTCTGGTTGATCGTTGCCATGACGCCCATGGACATGAGCTTGCTGATCAGGTCTGCAGGCTTGAGATTCATCTTCTTGGCAAGATCCGAAATGCTGATGTTTTCCATAATATCGACAGACTTCGGTACCGCTGCCAGCTTGGCCTCTGCCTTTTTCTTGAGTTGGATCTGCTTTTCAAGTTCGAGCTCTTCTTCTCTCTTGGCAAACGAACCTTTCTTTTTTACCGTTGTCTGCCTTCTCGCGGCGGGTTTTCCGCTTTCTGGACCGGCAGGCGGAGCGCCAGGTGCGACACGAGTGCCAAATCCACCGGATCCGCTAGGTCTTCCTGGATAGCCGCCCGGCCTGCCCGCTCCTGCCTGACCTGGTCGCGGTGATGGATATCCAGGACGGCCACCACCGGCTGGATACCCTGCCCCACCGGTTGGGCGCGGCCCGCGGTTGTATCCTGAGGTGCCACCCTGTCCCGTACGTCCCGGGCCTGCAGGATATGCCCCTGCACCGGTGTTTCGCGAAGGATATGTTCCTGCTGGAGGACGTGGCTGACCACCTCTATCCTGATATCCTCGATTGGAAGATACAGGCCGCCCCTGCGCAAGATTGCCGGCACGACCATCGGCAGAATATCGGCGCTGCGGTGGCAGAGAAGTGTCTGAAGACCGGCCGGAAGGAGCATGACCAGAAGCCCGTGGTTGCTGTGAAAGTGCCTGATGAGCCTGAGCTCCGGGAGAAAGCGGCTTCTTTTCCGCTGGGACTTCCTTCTGCTCGGCGGAAGGCTGTTCGGCGAGAGCAGGTGCCTGGTGCGGCGTAGCGGGATGGGGTTGTTCAAGCGGTGCCGGCTGCGGCTTTTCGTTTTGCTCTGGCTTCTGAGGCTGTATCTGAGCGGAATCCGCTGACGCAGGGGCCGGTGCTTCAGAAACGCTACCAATTCCCTCATTTTTTTCCGGCTCGGAACCAGGAATCGCTTTTGGCTGGACCTTCTTGGCTGTGACCACTTTTTTCTTGACCACTACCACTACTTTCTTTTTCTCGCTACCCTGATCGGGCTGAGACACCGCCTTCTGCTCGGACGGCTGCTCTGAGACAACCTGTTTCGGCTGTTTGATCAGATGAACCTTCTTCGGGTCTTTTTCGCTGCTCTCTGTCATATCGTTCCTTTACTCGTCCTGACTTTCGTCAACTTCGAAACTCAGCGTCACACCGCAGGATGGACAGTGATCCATGTCCGGAGTCACCGTGGCTCCGCATTCGGGGCATGAATATGATTCAGGCCCTTCCTCTTCAATGACTTCTTCCTGAACGACTTCTACATTGTCATAGATAATGCGTCTGATCGCTGAAAGTGCCTCGGAAGAAAGAGCGGTTTTCCGAACCAGGTCATCTTCCTCCATTTCGAGGAACTGCTCAATACCAGTAATTCCCGCTGTCTCAAGCGAAGCGAGCCATTCGGTCTTCATGCCTGGCAGCGTCTTGAGAGTAAGTTCCTCTCCCTGTTCCATTTGCTCCTGGAACAGATTGTCGGCGGCTTTCTTTAGTTCGAGATTTCGTGAATCCTGGAGATACTGCTCTTCAGTCATTACATCGATATTCCAGTCGCAGAGACGGTTCGCAAGCTTCACATTCTGGCCTGACTTTCCGATCGCGATCGAAAGCTCATGTTCGTCAACCACGGCGAGAGCCATGTGCCGGGGCTCGTCGACAATATAGACTTCCTTGATCTGCGCGGGCGAGAGCGCGTTGCGGATGAATTCCTTGGGATTGATGTCGTAGCGTACAAAATCGATCTTCTCACCTTCGAGCTCCTGACTGATCAGCTGGCTGCGCATGCCTTTAGGGCCAACGCACGCGCCAACAGGGTCGATATCAGTTCGCTTGGTGTATACCGCCACCTTGGTCCGATATCCGGGCTCGCGGACAATCTTAAAGATCTCGATTGTCTTGTCGTAGATTTCGGGGATTTCGAGCTCGAGGAGCTTCCGTACGAATTCCGCATGGGTGCGCGAAAGAATGACCTGGAACCCAGTCTTGGTCTTTTCAACTTCAACGATCATCGCCTTGATGCGATCACCGATATGATAGGTCTCCCTGGGCGACTGATACTTCTTGGGGAATACCCCTTCTACCTTACCCAGATCTACAAAGATCGTGCCATTGCGCTCGCGCTGATAGTAGCCGATGATGATCTCGCCAACCTTTGATTTGAACTCCGCGTACAGCGTGTCGCGGGAAATATCCCTGAGGCTCTGCCGGGCTGTCTGTTTTGCCAGCATGACCGACTGGAAATCGAATTCTGATGGATCGACTGGAATCTCGAGAATATCTCCGATTTCTGCCTCGTTGGCAAGTTTTCTGGCTTCTTCGAGGGGGATTTCCAGTACCTCATCCTCGAAATCGTCATCCGCTACGATCGTCTTCTTGGCGTAGATTTCGATACCTTCGTAATCATCCTTGAAACGGATGACGGCATTTTCCGACGTACCGAATTTTTTCTTGTATGCTGCCAGTATTGCATCTTCAAGAGTCTTGATTATCAAATCTTCCGGTATTCCCTTTTCAGAGATAAGCTGCCGGATTGCTTCAGCCATTTCAGATGCCATCAGCCTTTTCTCCCTCATGCATTGAATCAAGCTTCGCTTTCAGAATCGAAGCGACAGGAATGCGAACCTCGACACCATTCATCGCGATGACGGCAATACCGTCATCATAGTTCACCAGCAAGCCTGTGCGCCACTCATGCAGATCTTGGGTCATAATCTTGATCTGTCGACCGGAAAACGCTCTCCAATCCCGTTCTGTTCGAATGACGCGATCGATACCGGGACTGTAGACTTCGAGGTAGGGATCCTGAATACCAAGCCCCATCTGGATACGCGGCAGGATAAGCCGGTATGCTCTCGCGCATTCTTCGGTCCCTGTTCCTTCCTTGCGATAGATCACCGCTTTCGCGCGAATCTTTCCTTTGTGACGCACAATCGCGAATTCCAAGAGGTCGAGCCCTGCGGCGCGCAGAATGCTCTCTACCTCCCGTTCAAGTTCTTTTTCTTCCATCTCCACCTTCAGCAAGTCCGGATGGTTTCTCTCGATGCTCCGGCATTTCCTGTCGTTTCCGTTCCTTGTATGCTTCGATATTGATTGAAATGCAAGCCGGTAGGAAGCACGTTCCGGCAGCATCCATTCCGGAGAACAAATGGCCGGGCAGGCACGACGCACAGGAACCGCATGCTCCTGTATGCCGGATATGTTCCCAACCAAAGAAGGGAACAATAAAAAAAGAGTCGTTCGCACGACTCTTCCCGCATGCCGCAAAAAAGAATCATCCAGACTTTATTTTGATTCAAGTATAGGCTTTCGATGCCACTTCGTCAAGATCACATCCAGAACAGAAAGGATACTCGATAAGCCAGTCTTATTGCCAAAACTCGTAATGAATATTACTGTGACAGTGACACTTGGCATCACAAGAATCTACACCCACAAGGATATATTCACAAGCGCAGCGACAGGGACCAATGAAAATCGAATCGCAGACATTTACTGAAATAACACCAATAGCTTCTCTTTCCATTCGATATCGATGGTATGGAATTTTAGGATCGATTCTGGTTCATGTCATACTGCTGTTTCTACTGACCCGATTCTCCGAGCCGGCGCCCACGCAACACTCGCCTGCTTTTTTTGTCAGACTTCAAAAACCTCAATCAACGGTCTACTCGCATGCCTCGCAGGATTCTCGAAAGCGCTCGGATACCATAGCGGATACTATTATTGAAGAACACGACGCGAAAAACTCTCCTGCAATCCCTGCGGACATCCCTTCTGAAGATGCGCCCGCTGTGACACCTGACAGTCCATTCACACAGCCGCTTGACCTGCCAACACCACAGGAACATCTGGCGATTCCGTCCTTCGACGCGATCGATTCTGCTAATGCACTCTTGTTCGAACATTCAGAAGACATCGGCACGCCTGGGATCATGGATACGCTTGAACAATCGCCTAAGATTGGGCTATCTCACTCGCCATCAAGTCCTGAGACGCCTGAGAGCCATGCCATCGGTGTATCCGTCCCACATGGAATAGCATCCAGAAAAACCATTTTGCGGATCGAACAATCAGCTGATCTCCACGAAATGGCTCCTGCTTCGATAATGTCTCGTCCTCCTGTACCACAACCTGGCACTGCACCCCCTGAACAGGAGAAGACCGCAGAATCTATACCATATGATGGTTCTTTTTTAGCGACGCCCGCAAATTCTGTTGCGACCGCCAACCCAACCACGCCCACAAGACAGCCCGCACCAGCGGCGCAGTCTTCTCTCACTATCCCGCATGGAGCGTCGTCATTTGCAAACCGGCTCAACCCTCTTGTGCTGCCGCCGGCACAAAAAACCAGCATGGCGGAACAAAAACCAACTATAGATAATATAGAGAAAGAAAAGCCTCTCATTGCTCAGCAACGTAGTATCGCTTACGAAGAAGGCTCGGAAATGGCTAATAACCCCCTGCCCCCTCAGGATGAAACCAGGAATGAGGCGAGCTGGCTTTCTGATTCTGCTTTGCAAAACAGCTCTGGGATAATGCAGAATCCAGCCATCGTGCCGTCGCCCATGTCGCTGTTCACCCAAATACCTTCCGAAGGGGCGATTGCGCCTGCGCCAGAACCCGAACCTCAACCCGAACCATTTTCTGTTGCCGCAGCGCAGGATCCTCCTGTAGCCTCTGAACTCGCATCTACCCCCGAAACACCTGCCCCTCCGGATGAATCCTCGCATACAAAACCCCTCATGACGACATCTGAAAGCGTTCTAAAGAAAATTTTGGCATTGCTGGACTCACGAATACGATACCCGGCTGCAGCACTCAAGAGAAAAATAGAGGGTACGGTCGTACTTGCTGTTGATATTATGTCAAATGGACAACTATCACGCATTGCATTCCGCAGTCGTTCAGGGAGTGCGGTCCTTGATGATGCCGCATTCTCTCTGCTCAAGAGCATTTTCCCGCTGGATGTTCATATGGAATCATCATTGACGATCGTCGTACCTATCGAATATCGGATTCCCAAATAATAAAAAGCCGCCCCCGGCAAGGGAAGCGGCCTTGAGGATCATTCGAGCCTCGCTTCGAGCAACCGTCTGCCTACGCTCGCAGTCTTATAAGTACGATAAGACTCCTCAATCCCACGCTATTCTCGTATCGCACAATTGGTAATCATGTCTCCCGTGGTTCCAGTGGCTATTGCGGTCACGATGCCGGTAAGATCAAAGCAGTACACTGTAAGCCCTCCATCCGGAACATAAGCGACTCCCTGATAGACATCGACATCGCTGCTCCCAAAGGAAAGCCCTTGTGCTGTCTTGATTTCCTTCCGCCTGCCATCCGAACCTGCGGCTACACGAAGATCAATGATCCAAGTAGCTCCATAATTCGTCGCGATCAGATGGTCGTCATCAAGCCATGCGAGCCTGCTTGCTGAAAGCCCTGGCTCAATCTCATAAATCGCGGTCTCGGACGAAGCATCGAGGGGGATGAAATCGATCGTCCCGGGAAGAGAGTGCCAGGACGCATCATATCCTCCAGAACTGGCAACAAATATGCCTCGCTCTCTTTCGCCATCGCCATCAACATCATAGCTTCCGGGAAGTAGTCCCGTGGTACCTTGTGCGTGCGCGCTGAACACTGTATCCACCTGCGAGCCGTCCGCAGAAAGCTTATAGATTTTTGCGTTTTTATTATCCGCGACGAACACGCGCCCTGAGCCATGACCATCCTCCACCCATGCGATGTCTTGAGGGTAGAAATCTGAATCAAAGCCCTGAACAGGAGTACCGAGACCCGCTGCGGGAGCTGAAGGATTGAATGGAAACACTGCATTCTGATAGCCGCCGAAATAATCTGCTGAGGTAACATACGCCTTTGTCTTCGATATAATGCAGAGATACTGAGCGCTTATTTTTTCTCCGACACGCACAGCGACCGGCGTTGCGGCATTGAGATCAAACCAGTAGAGACCGGGACTGTCGTTGTTATAGCTCCCTACTGCAATGAAAGCATTTGATCCTAGAATACGCATTTCCCCTGTCGAGTTCTGTCCAATATTCACCAGAGGTACGGAAGCAGCCTGCTTCGTCGCAGCATCTATTTCGAACACTCTGCCATTCTTTGAGTCTATTGCGAACACGAACGCAGCGCTCTTCCCGGATGCCGGAAACAATATCTCACATCCGGCACACATCAGCAAAGTCATCACCAACAGGATGCCTTCGAGCCCTCTTCTCCACCCTTTTCTCGTCATTCGTTCCATTACATTCCTCCTCGAACCAAGTGCTGTGGCGCGCTCTTTACCAAGAGCCTTGCCGATAACGCAAATCCCGGCATGGGATAGCCTTTCACAAATTCATATCGTTCGTTGAACAGATTGCTGAATGTAAGCTCCATCAGGCTTCTTTTCGAAAGCTCCCAGGAGAATTGCGCATCCGCAGTGAACACAGCCGGCAGAAAAGCAATATTTCCAATACCGGTATACCGGATGCCTTGATATCGGAGCGTGAATCCACTGCTGAAATTCCGATCTTTTCTGGATGCGGTGACTGCGGCGGCATGTAGTGGAACATAAGGGACCCGACGATCATCCCAGATCGTCAGGTTCCCTGAAAGCACAAAGCTATAGAGAAAGGTATAACTAGCTCTTAAGAGCCAACCCGCACCGCTCCATCGCACCTCCGCTTCCAGACCGGGATAGAGCGCATTTCCAAAATTCGTCGGTTTCCATATTCCATTCACATCAGGCTGCCAGAGAATGACTTTTTGTGAATACCGGGCAAAGGTTCCCAATATCCACTCTCCCGCTGTTCCTTCATGTCGCAGGGTAATATCGGCTGATACCGCAGACTCGGGCTGGAGATCGGGATTGCCTTCCACTCCGCCTGAAGCAGGCCAGTACAGATCATCAAACGAAGGAGCGCGGTACGCGGTGGAAATATTGATTCCAAGATGGTTCTGTCCGAATGGTCTCAAAAGACCAAGGGCAGCAGAAAGACCAGGAGAAAAATCGCTTGCGGAATCGAGTCGGATTGCAGTAGCGGCAGTCCAGGAACCGATATGGATCGTCGGCTCCGCAAAAATACCGATAGAAATCCGTTCAGGTATCGAATTGTCTGGCTTTTTTACCGTATCCGACTCGAGCCGGTCATATCGTAGAGAGGCTCCTCCTTTGATTTCCCCTAGCCAGGATTCGGCTGGAGGCAGCCACGAAATATGGATATCTGCTCCTACTCTCCTGGACGCATGTTCATCCGGCTGCAAAGTACTCGATTCTCGATACCACAAATCGCCAATTCTCGCGTAGGAAAGCAATTCAAGAGCTATGGCCCCTTGAGCGAGCGCATCAGTCCGGAACTGGGCTGATATATCCGCATGCCAGTCGCGCTGTCGAGCATCAGGTGTGGGGGCATCCAGAGCCCCAGGGACACCAAGACTCCTCCACGATGCGGAGGCAGCGACAGAAAATCTTCCTGCAGTGAAAGGAACCGCCCAACGAATACCCCCTGCCGTGCTCGACATGTCCGCGTTCGTTCTGCTTCGCCTGAGGCCATTGGAATCGTAATAGGGATAGAGGTTTGCTTCGTGCGAGAAAGTAGACCATAAGACGACATTGCCATGTTCCAGATACATATCGATTTGCTGCCCATCGGCGAGAGTTCGGGCCACAAATGGAATTCGGATTGCGGGAAGCCCGCTCCCTGCGATAACGCCCACTGGAAGAAATGAGATATTCCTGAAAGCGATCTTCCAGGAGAGAGAGCCCGAAGGTTGTCTGGTATGGATATGGATGATGCCGCCGACTGCGTCTGCTCCATAGGCTGCTGACAGGCTTCCGCGCTGAATTTCGATCCGGTCGATCA
Source organism: Spirochaetota bacterium (assembly GCA_029265255.1). The sequence continues at coordinate 9,328 of JAJUJQ010000003.1, read as the reverse complement.
TGTCGAGCGGAATGAGTATTCGTGAGAGATCGGCTACTCCCGTGGAGACGTCCGAAATGCGCATGCCATCAACCAGAATCAACACCTGATTGGAAGTGGAACCTCTCAATGACACGGTTGTCTGGGAACCGGAAGGCCCATTCGGAGATACCAGCATGCCTGGTAATGATGACATTGCTTCCGAAAGAGAACGCGCTGGCATTGATGCGAGATCGGAAGAATCCAGCATACTTGTACCCGCGGCAAGAGCGCCAAGATCGTCAGGCAAGGATGCCTCAACCACCACAGAAGGCAATTCCACCTCTGTCTGAGAAGGAGTTTGCGCGGAAAGCAATGAAGGTCGCAGCAGGAAAAACGCAGCTAGAACTGGTACCAGTATACCGCCTGTCTTGGTTGTGTAATGTCGCATTCGATCCATGCAGAATACCCTCGCTTCGTCGAGAAGAGAGGATTCCCGCATGCAGATTGAATCACGCAATGAATCGATGCATAAGCGAAAATGGCGGCACTGAACAAGCGATTATCGGATCCATCGATACCGGTCATGAAGATCCTCTGTCCTCGGAGTTCTTCCCGACTCATGCACATGTCGGAAATGCCCCGGAGCGGTATCCTGGCTTCCGGATCGACTGAATTCTAGCGCCTTCTCACGGCGAAATGCCGCAATGGCTGCAGAAACACATGGCTTCTGCCTGCTGGATTCATCCCCGGTTACAGTGGCGGGACCGCTGCGGACTTTCACCGCATTCCTCTGGCCCCCGGAGCGTTCACAGCATAATAGTACCTCAGAAGGTTCGTCAATATCATATTGAAGGTTTTTCCTCAGCCGATCACCAAGCTAGTCAGCGGCAAGCACAAGAGCGCCTTCGACGATGACCCCCGCGTGGGCCAATATGCTCGCGCATGCGTTCAAGGTCGCTCCGGTCGTGAGCACATCATCGAGAAGCACGACCCTCGCGGGCAATTGGTGCGCATGGGCGCCAAGAACGAATGAGCGTTGGGCATTTTCAAATCGCTGGCTGCGTGTGAGCGATTTCTGTTCAATATTGGTGCATCGTTCCAAACCAGTCCACAGGGAAAAGCCTTTTTCAGCTAGCTGTCGGGCAAGGTGTCCTGTTTGGTCAAAACCACCTTTACGGATTTTCTCAGGCCGCGCTGGTACCGGGACAATACAGAATCCGCCAGTACTGGCTGACCGCTGTTCGTTCGCTCCGATTACGATCGGCAATGTCTCACTCAGCACCTTGACGAAATAGGCAGCCAGCGAAGTCCTTCCTTCCATTTTGTACGCTCTGATGAGTCTCGCCGCATTTTCGGCATAACGAAAGATCGGAATGACATGCGCGAGCATCAAGGATTGCTCTCTGCATTGCATGCAGATCTCTTCCTCACTGATCAGCGTGCGCCCGCAGCGGCAGCATCGAGGACCATTGATGCGTTCGAGCGTCCGTTCGCATAGTTCGCAGAGCGGCGCTGGCTGCCATGGAACAAAGGTCACTATTCTTCCACAGAGGACGCAAGTCCGTGGCAGAATTATATCCGCAAATCGCATGAATCGATTGGAAATATGCTGCATCACATGAGAGATACGCACAAATTTGTATCATCGCTTCAACAATGCAACCATTTCCGCAATAATCTGCAACGCCTTCAGAGGAGTGATTCTGTCCGGGTCGATGCTTCGTATCATGGACAGCACAAGGTCCTCCTGCGAAAAGAGCTCAAGGGGGCCTTGCGGAACACGCGAATCAGAGATTTGTCTTTCGGGCATATTGTCCTGAGCCTTTGCCGAATCGATTTTGATGATAGATGAGCCATTCAGAGAAACATGAGTACTCGCACTTTCCGCGCCCGCAAACGAAAGATCCTTTTCGAACTTCTTGAAATGCGCTTCGATGTCTGAAGCCCTGATGACAACAGGTTCTGGAAGACCTGCAAGTCGGGCGACATGAATCCCGTACGAACCTCCTGACGCGCCTTTCTCAAGTCTCTTAGGAAAGGAAATACTTCCTTCGTGCTCATGCACCGCCATCCGCATGTTGCACATACCGGGAAGCCCCATGGTCGTCAATTCATGATAGTGCGTCGCGAAGAGTGTCCTGCAGCGGATTTTTGAGAGCAGGTATTCGCTTACTGCCCATGCGATGGCGACTCCATCGAGCGTTCCAGTGCCTCGCCCCACTTCATCCATGATGACTAAACTCTGGGCGGTGGCAGTATTCAGGATAAAGGCCGTTTCATGCATCTCCACCAGAAACGTGCTCTCTCCGCGCGCCAGGTTGTCTTGAGCACCAACACGGCAGAATATTTTGTCGACAATACCTATTCGTGCCGTTTCCGCTGGCACAAAGCTTCCCGCATGGGCCAGCAGCACGATAAGCGCTGTCTGTCTGAGGACGGTCGACTTCCCAGCCATGTTCGGTCCAGTAATAAGGGCGAACCATTCATGATCCGATGACAGTGAGATAGAATTCGGGACGAAATCACCATAAGGGAGGCACACTTCAACGACAGGGTGTCGCCCGTTTGTTATCTCGATGACATGCTCATCGCACATTTCCGGGCGCACATATCCATGTTCCGTTGCGGTCTGGGCGAACGACATCAAGCAATCGATCTCGGAGATTATCCTGCTCCATTCGAGAAAAGCAGGGATCGATGGCTTTAATGATTCCCTCAGCTTGAGGAAGAGTGCCTTTTCAAGCTCCACGATCCGTTCCTGAGCTCCATTGATCCGGCTTTCCAAGTCCGCAAGCTGATCGGTGGTATAGCGTTCGGCGCCGACGAGAGACTGCCGTCTGATGAAATGAGGAGGCACACTTTCGAGATTCCCTTTTGTTACCTCGAGATAGTATCCAATGATACGATTGTAGCGGATGCGCAGATTCTGAATTCCGGTCCGCTCCCTTTCTTCTTCGAGATACCGCGCGAGCACCGATTGCGCATCTCTGTGAAGCGTCCTGAGCTCATCGAGCTCCTGGCTATAACCATCCTTTATGATATTTCCTTCCGTAAGAAGGATCGAAGGCTCTTCCTGGATCGCTTCTTCGATGCGTGCCGCAGCATTTCGACAGGTTATTTCTGCAATATCTGAGATGTCCGGAAGAATCCCCCTGGGCGCATCTGTCCCCCGAAGCAGCTCAATCAACGTAAGGCCTGCCTCCAGCGAATCATGCAAGGCGCGCAAATCCTTTGCGTGGGCTTTGTCCACCGCGATTCTGGAAATGAGGCGTTCTGAGTCAAGAACAGAAGACAACAACTTTCGCGCATCCTGAAGGAGTACCTGGTTGCGATAGAGAAATTCTACCGCGGCATGCCTGGCTTCGATCACCGTTCGAGCTCTGAGCGGCTGAAGGAGCCATTGCCGCAACAGTCTTGCCCCTCCTGCCGTTCTTGTCCGATCTATCACCTCGAGCAAGGTATCTCTTTTACTCGAATCTGTGAGATTTTTGACTATTTCAAGGTTTCTCCTCGTCGCTTCGTCTAGCGATACGAACTCTGAAGGCTCGAATCGAGCAAGCTGTCGTATGTGGGGACAATGCTGGTGTATCGTTTCGTATACATATTCCAGTAAATGACCGGCAGCCGCAAGGGCAGGATCAGTATCCTCGAAGCCAAAGCCCTTCAGCGAGATAACGCCAAAATGATGTTTTAAAAAATCGACCGCATGGGAAAGATCGTATGCCCAGTCTGGCTGCCGTTGAATAAGCGCTCCACTTTCATGGAAAATGAGCCGAAAGCTCTCATTGTCAAAAAGAGATTGCTGAATGAGCAGCTCACGTGGCGAAAGACGGTACAGCTCTGTTCTGAGCGCTTCCACAGCACGCGAATTCTGTCCGAGGGAATAGGTTTTAAATTCTCCCGTCGAGACATCGATATAGGCAATGAAAAGCTGTTCATGATAGAGACATAGATCTGCGAGGTAATTATTCGCTCCCTGTTCCAGAAAATCATCTTCTACCACCGTGCCGGGTGTAATGACCTCAACCACTTCTCGATCCATCAGGCCTCTGTGTCCCGGTGTGCTTTTCTGCTCGCAAATCGCGACCTTTTTCCCTGATTTCAAAAGACGCGCGATGTATGATTTGGCCGCATGATACGGAATGCCGCACATGGGCTGGCTTTGTCGCTTGGTGAGGGTGAGATCGAGAATGGAACTTGCCTCGATCGCGTCTTCATTGAACATTTCATAGAAATCGCCGAGCCTGAAAAAGAGAATAGCATCGCGATGCTTGGCCTTTATTCGGCGGTACTGCTCGATCATGGAAGCAGAAGAATTCGATTCAGGCATGCGTTTCATTATAGGAGTCGACCATGGGCGGCACAAGTTCCGTCACATGGTCATTTCCTTGGCCCACCATACAACACGTGCGCAGTTTCAATACAGCGGCTGTGTTATGCTCAACACAAAATCGAACGAATCGGCAGCTGTTTTGAAGGTTACGGCTGATCCGTCAAACACGAATCTCTTTGCAAAATACAGCCTGAAGGGGAACTGGGGAATGACGAATCTCGCCCCGAATCCCATGGAGAAGGCAAAATTCTTCCAATCTAGATTCCAGCTTCCATCCGCCGAGGGTGAATCCTTGGTCATGTCGATCCATCCGTTCTGGGTTTGCATAGCTCCCGCGTCGACAAAGCCGTCAAGCCACAAGGCCTGTTCCACGATTGGAAGCCGCAGCTCCAGCCAGTTTTCCCATACAAGAGTTCCTTTGGATCCATACAGGGATTTCCATCCCCGGCTGGTAAAAGTTCCATCGAGGTATACCCAGTCTTTGGTGACCGAGAACGGCATATAAGGATGCCCGAACAGGTATTGGACACCTGTATGGACCCCCACGACAGGTGAAAACTTCCAGGTCTCACTCAAGGGAAGCGTAAACAAAGTGCCATATGCCTCGGCTTTCAGATCATTCCTTGCATAAAACTGGCGTTCGATCGGCAGAAGCCCGGTCAGCGAAATGCGATCGCTGATGAAGAAACCACTTTTCGGATTGTACCAATAGTCAAGACGGTTGAGATATCCTCGTGCAAAAAACGAATTCTTGAGGGTCCACGTACCGTTGTTATCGCGCATTTCCTTTTCATATGGACGGTATTTCACTCCATCATAGGAATACATTCCAAGTCCAGATGAGATACCGCCCGATACGCCGACATCCCCGCGAGGAATTTTGAACACGCGCCCAAGCGAGTATCCAAGACTTATGTCATAATCATCATAGTTCATGAGATAGGCATCAGGTACTGATGAGATAAGGCCATTCCACTGGTTGGTTCCACTACCGAGCGCGACGAAGGGATCTGGAATGTCTTCAGAACTGAATATTGGCGCGATAGAATCCTGGGCTGTCTTGCTGATCGCATGTTTCGCCAGCAGACTCAAAGACTGTGAAATGCGCTTGTTTCCAAGCCAGTTCTGGCCGAAGCTTGTTTCAAGACTCTGTTCTTCTGGCGAGAGCGTCATGTTAATCTGCAGATTCCGTCCTGTACCTGCCAGATTCCGGTCATTCCATTTGACAAAGCCGGAAACAGGAAAGGAGGATTTACTTCCGATGCCAGTCAACGTAACTCCAAACTGAATTTCCGCCGTGCTCGTTTCCTCGACGTTGATGACGAGGTCCATGAGATTCTCGGCGCTGCCTGGATGAATTTCAGGATCTATGGCTGAGAAATACTGAAGGTTATAGAGGTTCCGGAGTCCGTCGATAATCTTTGCTTTCGAGAATACTTCGCCTTCCTCGAGCGGAATTTCTCTCTTGATGACGTAATCCTTTGTTTTTGTATTACCTTTTATCGAGATATTCCCAATATGGGCTCTGTCGCGTTCCACAATCAAGATGAGATAGGATATCGATGCGGCTTCAGGATCCCTTCTCTCCTGTATTGTGATTGAGTTGAAAATGTAGCCTGATTCATAATAGAGATCGTCTATCTTCTGTTTGTCCGAAAGCAGTTTTTTCAGATTGAGAGGCTCGCCTTTTTTCAGCGAAAGCATCGAAGAGAGCTTTTCAGTACCAAAAATGCCATTCCCTTCGAACTGCACACCACCAAACAGCCATTGCCGTCCTTCCGTTACGACAAAGGTGATATCCAGATAGTTTTTATCTGATTTTTCATCCTTACTGTAACCGCGAAGCACATCGATCACCCGCGCATCAACATACCCTTTGCTTGCGTAGAAATCTTCGATGGCCTTCTTGCTTTCGGGGATCATGGACTCCTGGAATGCCCCTTTCTGGAAGAGGCCGGCCTCCTTGAGCGTCACCTGTGCCTTCAGCGCCTGTGAGGTTACCGCGACATTCCCCGTGAATAGAATCCTGCGCACCACAACGGCGCGACCTTCCTGCACATTGAATTGAAGCGTAACGCGGTACGGGTCTTGAGGATTCGGAACGATACTGTATTCTACCGTGGCATCCGGGTACCCTTTCTCGAGATAGAGACGCTGCATAGCCACCGCATCTGCTTTTGCCGTATCCTCGCTATAGATGGCACCCGATTTAGAACTTGCCTTTTCAAGAAGCTCTGAAGTCCTGACGGAGCTGTTCCCTGTGATGCGAATGGCGGCGATTGATGGTTTTTCTTTCACGACGAACTTTACAACGACTTTGTCCGTCGAACCCGAAGCAGGAAGAGCGATCGGCTCGATTTCTTCGAACCAATCCAATGCAAAAAGCTTTGCATACAGCTCATTCCACACGGATTCGGTAAAAGGCTGACCTGCATAGGCTTTGAGCATTGATTCAAGCTCGTTGCGGTTCGCAAACCGCAGACCTTCCCACTGGAATCCCGCGATCGGCTTGTTCCAGAACCAGTCTTCAGCATTCTGGGCTCCTGCATACTGAATCACAACAACGAGCGCGACAATTGCAAGGAGGACATGCCAATATCGTTTCATCATTCGATCCCCTGTATATTCGTCAGTAGCGTATTCGCCAGCTTAGACTCAGCTTCTGATTATTAAGCGGAGTACCTTCTCCTCCGGAAGACATGCTCCAGAGGAGCAGCCCAAATGGAGAATTGAATTCGATTCCAAGCTCAGAGTCTAATTGCAAACTGCCCGATTCCTCAAGCGGGTTCTCTGACATTCTTACTATAAAATGCGCAAACGCAGATTCGGTTATATATTTGCCCGCATAAAACTCCGTTCCGCTCAGGTAATCGGAAAGAGAAATACCTCCAGAGGGCTGTTGGGCTGTAATATCGAGGAGCCATTTCTGGAGAAACGAAGATCTTAAATAGACAACATCAAGCCCCAATGCTTTCTGGACTCTTTGCTCAAACGAACGGAACAGCGCGTTCTGCAGCAGGAATTCCGAGCTGGCGATAACGGCCTCTCTCACGCTAAGCGGATCGGTGGTGCCGGTATCCTTGATCATAGCCAACCCTCCCCCAAGTAGCGCCAGCAGTTCTGCCTCATTCATGGGTGGAATAGATGAAAGCCGGGGATTGAAATTGTTGAAGGACTGCCTGTCTGCTGCAAGAGTAACAAGTATCATGCCTTCTCTTCCTGGCTCTCTTGCCTCTGCGACCGCGGTAATGAGCGGATCGAACTTCAGCTGGTTTTCTGCGAACTCGATGGTGCATTCACGAATGAAGAAGTTGCGCAGAAGGTAGAGCACATATCCAGACCTTAGATTTACTTTTCCAGTCAGGGAGAAGGTCTGGCTTGCCTCGGAATATTGAATCTGCAGCTGGGATTCCTGACCTGACATTCCTCTCACGAGTGGAATATCCTCGCTTGGTAGATAGAGCTCAGTATTCCTGCCAAGACTTACGACCAGATCGAGACTGAGCGGATTGGCCGGCTGGTTATCTTCAGCGACATATGATATTATGAAGCCTTCCGGATTGACGGAAACCTTGCCGTTATCCAAGAGCACATAGCCACCAATACGTATTCCGGCTGAGGAAATATCCGCCTTCACATCGGCATATGCATCAATGCCATCGGTATTCAATCCTCCGACGGTGCCTTTCAATCGGAGAGGAGCAACCCCTTCCGTAGAAATGAGCACTCGCACATCCTCAAGGCTCCAGTTGCGAAGCGTTGCGGAGACTGCGAGAGAGACATTCCCAGCACCAATTGGAACAATCGCAGGTTCAAATGCGATGCTGCCTTTTTCAATCCGAATATTGGTATTGATTGGTCCTGCTCTCTCCATAAGATACACATCGGAGCTGAATGTCGCCTTGCTGAGATCGAGCGATCCGTCAATCTCGGGATCATTGATATCCCCTGACAAGTGCAGGGTACCGGAAAGCAAGCCTTTCAGGTTTTTTATGGGTCCAGTATCGATGAGACGCACCAGGTTTTCCAATTCCACAGTTTTTACAACGATATCCGCCTCTATTTCTTTCCCAGCGAGAGTTCCCTGCGCATCCACAACGAGACCAAAAAACCTCGAAATGGCGGACTCGAACCTTCCGGTTTGATCCTGCGTATATGATGCATACGCGCCATCATCCCGTCGCAGCATGAATGTCAGGCTGCCTTCTTTTGCGGCAGCTGAATATCTGACATCCTGATAATATACGGTATTATAAGTAATATTCTTAATTACTCCGGTCAGTTCAGCATTTATTGATGGCAGGTTTCCTCCTATCAGTGCCACGGTACCCTGACCAGCAAGCGTTCCTGTCAAAAGCTTTTCGAGTACCACGGATCGTATGGTCGACTCGAAGCCGATCTGTGAGCTATCTATATTGTAATCCAGGATCAAATTCTCGATTCTGTGACCTTGATATGCGAATTGCGCTCCTGTGATTCGTATTGTCGGATGCTCAAAAGCGGCCTGAAGCGAAGCGGTAAAAGGAATTCCCCCAATTTCTCCTTTTGCGGACTTCACAATGGCCTTTGAGATAATCACGCTGGAAAGGGATAATGGTATATCGACGCGAATCGATGCCAAGGCCTGAAATTCGATGTCTCCTCTGACGCCGATTATATCAGGCCATAGTTTTTCGATCGGAATGCTTTTCCCTTGTATATCATTCTCAATTCTTCCTTTAGCAAGCTTCGCGGTTCCTTTTATCTCAGCTCGCTGGATATCCTGATCGTAGATTTCATACCGCGCTTCTAATTCCTTTATGCTGCCCTCTGCAAGATTGTAGTCAGCTTCTATCGATCCATACAGATTCACATCACCGATATTGAATTTCTGAATATTCAGGATTGTCTTTTTGCTGTTCACCGTCCCCTCAAACGCTACCCGCGGATATACCCCCTCCCCCTCATACCGTACCTCTCCCTTCCTCACCTCCACACCCCAGTCGCTCCCCTCATACCACCCCTCCAATTCCCCACTCACCCAGACAACCCCAC
>JAJUJQ010000041.1 GCA_029265255.1 Spirochaetota bacterium | reverse complement strand
TCTGTATTGCAAAGAGCCGCAGCGTCTCCGGATCGAGATAGATCGAGTAGTCCGAGACTCCCGCCTTTCGGAGCTCGGCCTTGAGTTCCGGCCAGATTGCATCGTGGCGGCGCCGGTACTCGGCCTCGTTTCCCGGCTTCAATTGCATCGCAAATGCGTTTCGCTTCATCCTCTGTGCTCCTTTTTCCTGAATGCGCGAGCCGGCAAACATCTGCGCCGGCCCGCGCACTCCGTCTAATCCGCACCGTCGCTCATCAGTAGACTTTTTTCCACTCTTCGATGTTGCTCTTGTCGAATTTGAACGGAGGTCCGAGCAGGACTTCAGTGCCGCCATCGGGCGCCTTGGTGATCGTGTAGTTGCCGAGGCGTCCCGCGCTGAACTTGTCGCCGACCTTGCCGGTGATTTTCCCGTTCACGAGTGCAGTGGCGACGTAGGACCCCAGATATCCGACATCGATCGGGTTCCACAAGAACATGTAGGGGCACACGCCGTTATTGATGTACTCCGCCATTTCGGAGGGCAGGCCGAGGCCGGTCAAGAACACTTTGCCCTTGAGTCCCTTGTCGGTCAAGACCTTGCCGGCCGCCGCGATGCCCACGGTGGTGGGCGCGATGATGACCTTCAGGTTGGGATAGGAGCGGAGGAGGCCTTCGGTTTCGGAGACCGACTTATCGCGCAAATCGTCGCCGTAGGCGATCTTGACCAGCTTGAGGTTCTTGTATTCGGGCTTTGCGAGCTCTTTTTTCATGAAATCGATCCAGATGTTCTGGTTGGACGCCTGGCTGGTCGCCGAAAGAATGGCGATCTCTCCTTTGCCGCCTGCCATATCGTAGGCTGCTTTGATGAGCGTCTGGCCGATTTTCTCGGAGTCGGCCTGGTTGACGTGGGTCAGGCGCGCCTGCGGATTGACCGATGAATCGAGGGAGAACACCTTGATCCCCTGTGAGCTCGCCTTCTTGAGGACGGGCGTGAGGGCATCGTAGTCATTTCCGACGATGCAGATCGAGGCGACCTTCTGGGCGATCAGCTGCTCGATGATCTGAATCTGCGCCTCAGCGGTGGGGAGATCGGGCGACCGGAGGATCGCCTCGAAGCCCTGCTCCTCGATGCCGACTTTGAATCCTTCCAGCTGCTTTTCGCCGTAGGGGTTGCCCGTGTTCTTGAACACGATGGCAAATTTCGGCTTCTCCGCGGCCAATACCGAGGAAGGAACGATGAGCGTCAGTGCGACAAGCACTAGCGCCGCCACAGTCATTTGTTTTTTCATGTCAGCCTCCTTGCGCTGAATTTCCATGAATATCTGATCCATCTCCCGCATCGGACCGACGCGTTGGAGCGGACAGTTTCCCTGATGGTGGTGAGCTCTGTCTCTCGGTGAAATTTTGGACGAGCACCGACAGAATCAGCAGTATTCCGAGTATGATGAGAATTACCTGTGCGGAGACGTTGCGCAGGCCAAGCCCGTAGTTCAGAAACCCGATAAGGAAGATCGAGATGAGGGGGCCCGTTATCCGCCCTTTGCCACCGTTGGTGCTGATGCCACCGAGCACCGTCATGGCGATGGCGTCGAGCTCATAGTTGAGTGCGACATTCGGCCGCGTGCTGCCCATGCGCGAGGTCAAAAAGAGCGAGGTGAAGCCAGCCATGAGACCTGTCAGCATACTCACGCCGAGGATGATGCGCTCCGTGCGGATGCCGGAATATTCGCAGGCCGTCCTGTTGCTGCCGACTGCGTAGATCATGCGGCCGAAGCGGGTGGTGTGCAAAAGCACGGCGAACACGATCGCCGCCAGCACAAACACAATTAGGATAAAAGGCACTTTCCCGATATAACCCCATGCCAGGAAACTGAACCAGGAGGGGAACTTCCCTGCCGAGCGGTCTTCGAGGATCACGTACGCGATGCCGCGGAAGACCGTCATGGTGCTGAGCGTGATGATCGTCGCGGAGAGCTCCTTGAATTTGATCTGCAGAAAACCATTGATAAACCCGCAGGTCGTGCTGACGAGGAGGGCGAGCACCATTGCGAGCGGCATGGGCAGGCCTGCGTTGTACGACACCGCCATCAACACGGAGCTGAGCGCCACAATCGAGCCCACGGACACATCGATGTTGCCGAGGATGATGATCATGATCATCGGCAAGACGAGGAATGCCTTGTCGAGGAAGTTCATCGGCGTGCTCAGAAAGGTGTCGAGGGTGAGGTAGTAGGGGCTCAGGAATGCATTGACGACATTCACCGCCAGAAAGAGCACGACAAGGAACATTTCCCATCGGTACTGGTGCAAGCCGCGCGGTTTGTTGCTATCGATCGCTGTCTTTTCCATTTCTGCTCCCCTCAGATCGCGCGCTTTTTCAGCGCAAGCGTGTCGTTCCGGCGCTGCAAGAGCACATTCGAGATAATGGCTGCAAGGATCACGAGTCCTTGGATAAACTGCTGCCAAAACGGCGAGATATTGATGAGCGGCAGGGCGTTCGCCAGAATCCCGAACAGGATCGAACCCAGGAGGATGCCAGAGACCTTGCCTCGACCGCCCGCTACGCTCACCCCGCCCAGCACTGTCGCGGCAATGACGTTCATCTCGTAGCCTACCGCCGTATCGCCCTGGGCGGAGGCGAACTTGCTCACCCACAGCACGCCGGCGAGCCCCGCGAGCAGCCCCATGAGCGCGTACACGAGGAGCACGATGCGCTTTCGCTTGATGCCGATGAGCTCTGCCGTCTCGGGGCTTGAGCCCACCGCGTAGATGTAGCGGCCTGTTCTCGTTTGATTTATAAAATAAGCGTAGAGAATATAAATTGATATTGCAAAAATAATTAAATTGCTGATCCCGAGCGTGGTGCCTGTGCTTAGGTTTTTGAATCCCGCCGACATCTGGTAGGCGCTGACCCACTTGCCCTTGCTGATGAGGTAGGTCATGCCCCTCAGGATGTTCATGAGGCCGAGCGTCGCGATGATGGGCAAGATTTTGAAATATGCGACGAGCACCCCGATGACGAGCCCCGCAGCGAGCCCGATGGCCATTCCTTGAACCAAGGACAGAAAGGGCGAGATGTCGGGATGGGCGCTCACCGTGAGCGAGGTGACCATGCCCGAGAGCGCCATCGTGGAGCCGATCGAAAGATCGATGCCGCGCGTAATGATGACCATCATCATGCCGACGGCAAGAATGCTCAGGATTGCGGTGTTCGCGAGCAAATCCTTGATGTTCGCGATGCTCAGAAATTGGGGGTTCCTGAGTTGAAAAATGGCGGACAGCACAAGGATGAAGATGAGAAGACCTAGTTCTCGGAACGCTTCGGAATTGCGGGTCAGCCTTGAGAAGAGACCTGCGAGGCGGCCGTTCGGCCTGGCCTCGATGTTGTGGGGCCGGATGTTTGCGTCGCCCCTGGAGCTGTCCGGATTCACATTACCCTGCGATTGCATGCGCTTCTCTCCCATGAGCGGTCATTGCGGCTTCGAGGATGGCCTCCTGCGTCGCCTTCGACGTTTCGAATTCGGCGGATTTGCGACCTTCACGGATGACCACGATGCGGTCGCTCATGCCCATGACTTCGGGCATCTCGCTCGAAATCATGATGATGCCGTAGCCTTCTTCGGCGAGCTGGTTCATGATGCGGTAGATTTCGGTCTTTGCGCCGACGTCGACGCCCTTGGTGGGCTCGTCGAGGATGATCAGTTTGAGCTTGGACGTGAGGAGTTTCGCGACGATGAGCTTCTGCTGGTTTCCTCCGGAGAGGGTGGAAGCCTTTGCGTAGATGTGGCTCGTCTTGACCTTGAGGCTCTTCGTCAGACGCAACGCGATCTCCTTTTCTTGAGACGGCTGCATAAACCCTCTGCGGCAGAAATGCTTGAGCGAGGCGAGCGTGATGTTCCGAATGATGTCCCAGTCGAGCACGAGGCCCTGCTTCAGTCGGTCCTCGGGCAGGTACCCGATGCCGTACGAGAGCGCATCTGCAGGCGTGTGAATCGAAATCTCCTTGCCTTCGAGGAAGAGCCTGCCTGTGTCGTGGGGGGAAATGCCGTAGATGCTCTCGCAGATTTCGGTGCGTCCGGCGCCCACGAGGCCAGTCAGCGCAACGATCTCGCCCCGCCGCACGGAAAAGGAGACATCCTTGAAGAAGCCCGTCCTCGAAAGACCTTCGACTCTGAAGACCTCCTCGCCGATGGCTGCATGCCGAGATGGGAAATATTGGGTGATTTCTCGGCCCACCATGCCCTGGACGAGCCGCGCCTGTTCGAGCCCTTGGACGTCCCAGGTGGCGATGTAGTGACCGTCGCGGAGCACGGTGACTCGCTCGGCGAGCCGGTACATATCCTCGATTCTGTGCGAGATGAAGATGATGGAAACACCCTTGGCGCGCAGGCCCTCCGTGATGCGGTAGAGGTCCTCGCACTCACGGCGCGAGAGTGGAGCGGTGGGTTCGTCCATGATAAGAATTTTTGCGTCCACGGAGAGCGCCTTGGCTATCTCGACGATCTGCTGCTGGGCGATGGAGAGGCTTCCCATTGTAGCCGAAGGGCTGAAGTCCGCATCGAGGCTCTGAAGCAGGCCTTCGGCTCTCTTCCGTAGTTCGCGCCAGTGAATTTTTCTGGTGAGGGAATCGAAACTTTCGTGCCCCAAAAAAATATTCTCGAGCACCGAGAGATCGGGGAAGCAGGCGACATGCTGATAGACTGCGGCAATCCCGAGCCTCTGCGCATCGAGGGGGCTTCTGAAGCGAATGGGCTGCCCGTTGAAGAGAATTTCACCCTCGTCGGGGTGGTAGACGCCGGTGATGATTTTGATGAGCGTGGATTTGCCGGCGCCGTTTTCACCCATGATCGCGTGAATCTCAGCGGGTTTGAGCTGAAAATGCACATCTTTCAGCGCCTGCACGCCAGGAAAAAACTTTGAAATGTGCCGCAGCTCCAGAATATGCTCCGCCATTGCACCTTCCTTCCTCAGCAAATTTGATGACACTCTATGCCTAAGAGCGCCGCGATCTTCGCAATTTCCGACGCGACGTGGCCGAGCCCGATCGCGCAGTGGTGCGCAGGCCCTTCGCTGGACCAGGCCTCCGAGAATTCCCGCGCGGAGAGCGGAAAGCGGTAGCGGCTGTTGGTGTTACCTATCTGAAGCGTCGGTCCGGGGACCGATTCCCCCTCGGCCGTCAGCAGAAAAACTTTTCCGCCCGCACCCTCCACCACCGACAGCAGGGTCACCGGCCCATGCCGCACGCGCATCTGTATAGACAGCCCCTTGCCTGGTTTGCCGTGGTAGAGCGGCAGAGGCACGAGCTTCACCTTCCCTTCGGCGATCGCGGCGTGCGCCGGGCCGTCGTGCCCCCACAGGACCACGTCGTCCTCATAGTCGATGAGATAAAACTCAGAAAAAGAGCCACCTGCGCCCAGGAGGTCCAAAATCTTCATCGCTATGGCGTTTTTTACTTCGCATTCGCCCGCGACCGGCACGTGGTGCGCGGTGAGCAGAGTGTTGCCAGCAATGACCGAGGTGACGATATCCTGGTGCTCGTTGCCGGAAGTCCCTTCGTAGTAATAGGCCAGCGCCCCAAGCCCCTTTTCATTCACCAGAGCGTCGAGGGCGCAGGCGGTGCGGGCCGCGCGCACAAGTTCGGCCTCTTCGCACTCGGGCACCACCTCGAATTCCTCGCGGAACTGCGCGATCTTCGCCTCGATCTGGGCCAGGCTGACATTGTGGTGGAGCTGGGCGAGGTGGTCCATCTCGATGAGCCTGAACTGGCTGCCGAATATGCCGGCCACGCGCGTCACATCGGTGTACACATCCAGCATGCCCTCGTAGTAGTGGCCCAGGATGCCAATGTTCGTACGCCGCAAGGATTCGACGACGTGCGCAGCGCGCACCCAACGCTGAAGCTCGCGTTCGACGAAGGCCTCGCTGCGGAATCCCGTGATCATATGGTAGGGTATGCCATTTCGGTTGAACACGTTCGCGATTTCAGGCACGCAGCACGACTGGCAGTTCGCGAGCCACTCGCCGGTCATGAGAGCCCGGTCGCCGAGGCCGTTGAACCATTCGTAGTCTATCTTTTTGGCTGGCTGCACATTGAGGATGACGACCGGCACGCCGGCTTCACGGACAACCGGCAGCACCGTCTGCGACAGCGCGTACGTCGTGATGGACAAGAAGACGAGGGACACCCCGTTTTCGCGCAACAGCGTTCCTGCGGCGCGGGCCTTCTCCACAGTGTCGACGAGCCCTGCGTCGACCACACGGGCACCGGCCCGTTCGAGGATGGTCCTTGGTTCTGCCTGATATCCTTTCAGCCTTTCCTCAAGTCCTGGGAACTGCGCCCAGTACGTGTTGAGGCCAATCCCGAACAGCCCTACCGTTGGATTCATAAGAATGAAGTATACGGCAGCT
>JAJUJQ010000023.1 GCA_029265255.1 Spirochaetota bacterium | reverse complement strand
AAAGGCCACGCCGCTGGTATGCAGGTCTGCCCCTTGCTATGCAAGTCTGAAGAAAAGGGCTCAAAAACTCAAGCGACAGATGTGGGCTCTTTTCCTCGCCCTTAAAGCTCCGCAGACGCCTTGGGCCGCCAAGCTCCTCATTGGCGCCACCGTGGCCTACGCCCTCAGTCCCATCGATCTCATCCCTGATTTCATACCCATCCTGGGACAACTCGACGACCTCGTCATCCTTCCTGCCATGATAGCCCTTGCCCTAAAACTCATTCCGCGCGACGTCATGATCAGGTGCAGGCGCGAGGCTTGGCGACACCTAGCGACAGGCGACCGCGTCCGAACGCCTGCCGCTACGGCCGCGTCCATCGTGTTTGTCGCGATGTGGGCCCTGCTTATCCTGTGGATCGTGCTGAAGATCATCGCCTGAGCGCGGCAGCCCTGCCCGTAGGAGGGCAACTTCCTCGGGAAGCCGTGGAGGCGAGATGCTTCCAAGAGCCCCCGAAGGATCTACCCGAACATCAGGAAGCGAACTCTGCGGGCTGTCTTTCGGCTCCGGCCCAGCCACTGAACTCAAATATGATCAGCTCTGTGCTGGCCTCAGAGACCGGAATCGGCGTCGAGAGCTTCGCCTTGAGGGCGGCGATTTCACTGCTGCTGAGGCCTATGCTCTGGAGATACCACTCCGCGAACTTTGCGAGCGGAATGCCGGATATGTCGGTGCCTTTCGGAAGTCCGCAGACCACAGTGGTCATCGACGCCACAATATTGCTGTTCGCAATCGCATTGTATTGATCGGTGCCTTTCTTTACGCCGTAGTAGTTCTCGTAGCTCATCATGTAGTCGGCGACGATCTCATCGAGGCTGGCGCCCATCAGGGCCTCGAACACGGCGCTCACGAAGCCGGCGCGGTCTTTGCCCTCGGTGCAGTGCAGGAGGAAGGGCCCGTCGTGGGCGATGAGGAAGCGCACGCCCTCGGCGAGTTTCTGGCCGAATTCTGGCGCCGCAAGGTCCACACCCATGTTGAGCGGCACGACGCTGTCCGCCTCATAGAGCGATTTGTAGTATTCGGACTTGAAGCCCGGCGCGGCGAGATAGCCTGCGATATCCTTCGCCGAGTCGGCAAGATTGAGCACGGTCTTGATACCGGCAGCCTTCGCGAGCGCATCCGCGTAGGCGGCGCGGCCGATCTCATTGTTGATGGGGCTCGAGCTGCGGTAGATGAGCCCCGGGGCGATACCCGTCGTCGCGATGCTGCGGAAATTTGCGAACACCGAATCGGTCGCGTAGTCGGAGCGGACGTTGGTGCGCTTAAGCTGGCGGATCAGGTACTCTGAGAGATAGCCCGCCTTCTCCTTGAGTGCGAAGCTGATCTTATCGCCCACTTTGACATTATACTTGGCGGAGAAATTACCCATGTTGATGGCCACGACGAGCAGATCGTTCTTCTGATCGTCGCGGAGCACGAGACTCCCTGTATCCACATCGCTGTAGGACGTGCAGAAGGGGATAGATAAGACGTTGCCGCTCACCATGACCGTGAGCACATCGCCGAGGGCAAATCCTGCATCGTAGAGCGCTTTGGGTTTTAGGTCCATCGTCAGGTTCCCATATTTCTGCACCTCGACGACGGTGCCCGTCAGCGTCTGAGAATTATCGGCTGCGAGCGCCATCATTGGCAGGACAAAGGCCATGATGGTTGCGACCACCCATGCAAAGATATTCATGTTGGCTTTCTTCATTGTGTGCCTCCGAAATGCAAAGTATAGCCTCTTAGGGGACGCGTTACAAGGATTTTTATCCTTACGATCGATGAGTTCAAGATTGACAGCCGGCACACTGAGTGTCATCATATTTTTTCTAGATTGTGTTGTGGGAGGCAGGCCATGAAAATGTTGAGGTTCATTCCAGCGATCATCGTCATGTTTCTTGTCTTAGGATGCGCGAGCGCTCCGCCGCAGGGGAGTACACCGGCCCAGGCGACGCCTCCGTCAACCGCTGCTGCGCCACCACCTCCTGCCGCCCCACCGAAAACCGACATCTGGCCTAAAATCTACGACGACGAGACTTATTTGACGATGTTCGACTCGAATTGGTCCGAGGCAGAGGCCGTCGGCGCCATCAAGAACCTTCAGAGCTCATTCGTGGAGTTCAGCGCCGGAATCCATCTCTCTGATCTCGACGTCGATCCCTATGGGCTCCGGGCAAAATGGCAGTGGAGCGAAGGCAATTTCATCAAGAGCGCAAGCCTCATTATTCCGTTCGATCAGGTGAGCTCGATTTTGCTAGAGCACTATCCAACACTCAACAAAGAATACAAGTGGGGCCTTCTCGTCTATCTGACGGGTGGCAATAAGTCCTCGCTCCGCACTCCCACCAGGGATGCCGCCGAGCGGCTCGGCAAGGCGATCGTGGTCCTCGCAAAGGCGCGCAAGGCTCCGCTGACCATGCCAAACCCACGTTTTGGCGCGGCGCTCGGGGCGCTCTCTGACGCTCAAGCACAGGCAGCGGGAATCCTCAAGAATTCCGGCGTCATCGTGCTCTGGATATTCAAGGAGAGCCCCGCTGAAAAGGCAGGGTTCTCTCCGCAAGACATCATCACCGCCGTAGGCGGCAAAGCTGTTCACAGCACCGAAGAACTCTTCGCCGCAATCGACGCCGCAGCGATGGCTGGCGCAACGCAGCTCAAGATCGACGGTATACGGAGAAGCTACAAAATCGAGAACGGCAAATACGTCGAAATCTTCGTGCCGCTCACCTACACGCTCCCGATCGAGCAGAAAGGAGGCGCACAATGAACACAAACACAATGAATACACTGAAAAGGACATTGCCTGTCCTGGCCGTCATCGCCGCACTCATGGTCTGCAGCCCAGCCTACGCCGACGGCGCCGATCCGAAAACCGTCACGCCCGCGTGGGTCACCGAGCAACAAACCTCTCAACAGCAGCCGCAGCAACAGGCTCAGCCTCAAGCCGAGTCGAAGGCTCCCCAAAACACCAATCTCTTTTTCATCGGGTACGATTACCCAAGCCTCTCCGGCCCCCTGGCGAGCCACCTCGCGACGTGGGCCAGCCCCTTCAACTTCAGCCTTGGCTTTGAATCTTTCGGGACAAGCGGTTCTTCCTTCCTCTCGGGGCTCGGGCTCGAATTCTTCGTCACCCCGAACGACAACGGCGTGCGCCTCCAGATGAACGATATGGTGATGCTCGGCTACTCGATCGAGCTTGCAAAGATCGCACGGCTCAATCTGGGAGCGCGGCTTGGCCTCAGCATCCTCGATGTGACTGACTACGACAACTCGAAACCATCCTACATGCTGATAGGGGGCATCGCAGGGCCAGAGGCCTCCCTCTATGGCCAGCTCGCTAAGGACTTCTGGCTCTGGGTGCGCGGGCGCTACACCCTTGCGTATTACTTTACCTTGGATTCAAGCGGCGGTGGAACGAATCCCATCGACGCGGGCGATCGCACGCTCAACTGCCTGAGCATCGAGGCGGGCCTGGCGTTCAGGATGTAGGATTCATGGAATGAGATGGCTGCTCGCCCCTGTGCCCCGGCGCTCCTTGGCGTCACTCACCGGAGAGGGTCCTCGCCGAGCTTCCCAATGTGCCCAATGAAGGATCATTTCGTGGTGGCCTGGTCGTTAAAGGCGCGCTTGCATACTCACGACAGCCCTGCTTCATCGAGCGCTTTGCGCAGAGCCTGAAGGCCAAGTAGGTAGCTATAATATCCAAAACCGCTTATCTGCCCGATACACACAGGAGCGATGACGGATATATGCCTGAAGTCCTCCCTTTTGTAGATATTTGAAAGATGCACTTCGACTGTCGGTATGCCTACTGCGGCTATCGCATCGCGGAGCGCGATGGAATAATGCGTGTAGGCGCCCGCATTGAGAATGATCCCATCAGTATTTCCCTTGCAGGCATGGATGTAATCGATCAGGCCTCCCTCCGAGTTCGACTGGAAAAAGGAGAGGTTGAGCCCGTAGTCCTCTGCCTCGCGCAGCATTTCATCGTTGATATCTTGCAGGCTCTTGGTGCCGTAGATATCTTTCTCTCTTATGCCCAGCATGTCGAGGTTAGGGCCGTGGATCACTGCGATACGAAGTTTTGTCATATCTTTTCCCCTCTCCTTGTCAGTATACATGGCAGCTGAACCTGCCTCAACAAGGCCCGTCGTCGACTCTGTTGGCCCGTAATATTATCCGCGCCTGGACGCCAAAAACCACTCCCTCCGTATCCCGAGCTTTTTCATCTTGCTCTGGAGGGTGCTCGGTTTGAGGTTCAGGGCCGCCGCCGCGCCGTCCGCGCCGTATATCTTTCCTCCGGAGGCCTGCAGGGCCTCCTCGATGCGCCTTTTTATTGTGCTCTGGAGGGGAAGCGCGCCCTCGCCGCCATCTTCCGGGTATGCCGCCTGTCTTTCTGCGGCGGAGGCTGGCTTCGCCGAGGAGTGCTGTGCCAAAGTCGCACGCCATGGTGGAGAGTGAAGCCCGAGCCCCAGGTGCTCTGGGCGGATCTCGCTATTCCCCGCGAGGATCGCCGCCCGCTCGAGGGCATTCTTCAGCTCTCGGACGTTGCCTGGCCAGGGGTGCGAAAGGAGCACACGGAAGGCCTCTTCACTCAAATGTAGCCCTGAATTTCCAGGCCTCTCCCTGATGAGGTTGAGGAAGTGGAAGGCCAAAAGCTCGATGTCCGACGCGCGCTCCCTCAGGGGAGGAAGGGCGATGGGGAACACCGAGAGGCGATAGTACAGGTCCTCTCGGAAACGGCCGCCTTGAATCGCCTGCGCCAGATCGACGTTGGTTGCCGCGATGATCCGCACATCGACCTTGACGGGTTTTTCCCCACCGACGCGCTCGAAGATGCCGTCCGAGAGTGCGCGCAGCAGTTTCGGCTGCAGTTCCATAGGCAGGTCTCCCACTTCGTCGAGGAAGAGCGTGCCCTTATCCGCAAGCTCGAAGCGCCCCTTGCGGAGGGCAAGGGCGCCGGTAAACGAGCCCTTTTCATGGCCGAAGAGCTCACTCTCCGCGAGCGAGGCAGACAGAGCCGAGCAGTTGACCGGGACAAAGGGCCTGTCGACGCGCGACGAGAGCCTGTGGATCGCACGGGCGACTTCCTCTTTTCCCGTGCCAGTTTCGCCCAATATGAGTACCGGCGCTTCGGTGGCGGCGACAAGCCTGATTGCATCGAGCACGCGGACCCACTGGGGAGAGTTGCCGATTAGGTTCCTGAAGACGTCCGAACCGGAGGCGAGCAGGCTGTTGCGCTCATTGAGGAGCCGTTCGGTCCGCTCGATGAGTTCGTTCGAGACGTCGAACTGCACCAGGAGCGCTGCGACGAGCGTCGATATCATCTCAATGAAGCCGATGATCTGTGGACTGAAGCGGTTGCACATCCTGTGATCGAAGGTGAGCAGGCCGACGATATCATCGCCGAGGATGAGCGGCGAGACTAGACAGGAGTGGTTCAGCGGCAAATGAATGATGTCCGCGTAAGTGTCGATGTGCTCTTCCGATTCTGAAAAGAGGTGCGGCCTTTTGCCCTGCAGAATGGCCGCAAGGTCCTTACGGTTTTTCAGCGAGATCGCGTACCCTGCGAGCGTTGAATCCGCGAGGGGGCCTGCTGCCTTCGCCACACTGAGCGTCTGCTGCGCGCTTTCGTACCGCAATATGACCGCAAGCTCATAATCTATGAGTTTGCGGATGGACTCAAGGACCAACGCGAGCATCGCGTCGGAACTCATAACCGAAGTATTGACGTGCACCAAGGGCCTCCACCGAAAATCTGGTGAAAATATACCATTATTTCGGTGATCCGAAAACCCATAGAAAACCCATACTTCCTCTTTAAGGATTGTTTTGCTTATATTGTATCAAAATAAGATGTTTAAAAATTTTGGCACATTTTTTGCTTTTACTTCTTACGGTAGCGCCACTGTGTTCAGGCTACCGATCTTCAATGTTGGAGGTATAACTTTATGGAAGAAAAACGCTTCTCAATGCCGCTCCTCGGCGATGATTTTCCGGAAATGGAGCTCGTGACCACGCACGGCATACTCAAGCTCCCGCAGGACCTGAAAGGTTCTTGGTTTTTGCTCTTCAGCCACCCCGCAGACTTTACCCCTGTCTGCACGAGCGAGTTCGTCGCGTTCGAACAGCACGCAAAGGAATTCGAGGACCTGGGCGTCAAGCTGATCGGCATGTCGGTCGACCAGATATTCAGTCACATCAAGTGGACGGAGTGGATCAAGGACAAACTCGGCATCAGCATCAGCTTTCCTATCGCCGCAGCGAACGACAGCATTGCAGAAAAACTCGGGCTTTTGCACCCCGGCAAGGGGACCAACACGGTCCGCGCCGTATTCATCGTCGATCCGCAGGGCAAAGTCAGGCTCATCGTGTACTACCCGCAAGAGATCGGGCGCAACATAGGCGAATTCGTGCGCGCGGCGAAGGCCCTGCAGGTATCCGACACGGGAGTTGCACTTCCCGCGGACTGGCCGAACAACAGCCTCATCGGAGACAGGGTCATCATTCCACCCCCCAAGACGATCAAAGAAGCCGAGGAAAGGCTAAAAAAATACGAAGGCTTCGATTGGTGGTTCTGCCACAGGGCGCTGGAAAAGAAGTAAACTACCACATAATATCGGGCTGCAGCGGATAGGTTATGCCGAAGCTGCGGCCGGTGTTATCCATAGGCCGCAGCTGGGGCGTGCCAGCGCCGCAGTTCGTTCTTTCTTGCTCTTTCTTATGAAAACACGAAGGATGCTGAAAAGTGACCCCGGGCGCTCATCCGCTCATGGGGCTGCACGCAGCGGAGGGGGAAGGGGCACGCCCAGCTCTTCCCCTATCCTCTTCAGCTGATCCGCTACCTTTTCGCTCAAGGGTACCCCGAGGCGCGCGCTTTCAGCTTCTGCTTCGTGCTCTTTAAGGCCCGCGTAGTAAACCCGCGCGCAGCCTTCGGCGGGCTCGGCATGCTCGAGCTCGTTTAAGAGGCGGTCCATGTCGGACTTGATGTCCTCCGGGTCGCGGAACAGGTCGAGGCGGATCGCGCCAAAAAAGTGGCAGACGCGCGCCGATGTGGCCTGGCTGTCTACAACCGACTGGCCAAACACGCCGCCACTCAAGATCGCCGTCATGATGTCGACGACCTCCGCGAGCCCATAGCCCTTGTACCCGCTGAATAGTTCGCCCTCGCCGCCCAGCGGCAGAATCCCGCCGCCGCGCTGATAGAGCATGTCTTCGAGGAGGCGGTGCGCATCAGTGGTGCCCACGCCCTTGGCGTCGACAGCCCATCCAGCCGGCAGCGGCTTCTGTTCACGGTCGTAGACCTCGATCTTGCCCCTCGTGACCACGGTGGTCGCCATATCGAGCGTGAACATCCGCCCGTCGTGCGCAGGGATGGAAAAGGCGATGGGGTTTGTGCCGAACATCGCCTTGCGCGCAAAGGTCGGAACGCCGAGCGCGGCCGTGTTGGTCATACAGACTCCTATCATGTCCTGCCTGGCTGCCATCTCCGAATAATATCCCGCAATGCCGAAGTGATTGGAGTTGCGCACCGAGGAAAATGCCGCGCCGCTCCCCTTTGCCTTTTCGATGACGCGCGCCATGGTGTGCTTGCTGAGGCTTAAGCCCATGGCGCCGTTCGCGTCGAGGACCAACGAAAGCGGCGTTTCGCGCAGCACCGTGGCCTGGATACCTCCTGTCATGATTCCCCGCTGGAGCCCATTCTTGTACCGCCAGAGACGCCCTACCCCGTGGCTCTCGATGCCGCGCGCATCCGCGGCGACCAAAATTTCGGCCGAATCCTGCGCCTCGTCCGCGGACAGGCCGAGTTTCATAAATACCGCAGCGCAAAACTGCTCGAGCTTCTCTCTTTCGATCCTCATTGTAAGGCTCATCTCACGACTCCTCTCCAAAGTCAACCGTGCGCCGATGTATAAACCACGTTGAATCAGCAACGCTGGCTTCCTTTTAGATATCTACTAGCCCCAATCTCAGCAGGCTGCGGTGCAATCCCCGCGCGGGGATTGTAAGCCTGGAGTCTAGGCAATTGGCGGACTCCACACAGACGAACTGATTCCACGCTTCCCGTATTTCAGGATTCGCGGCGCCGGCCTGTGCTCCAGGACTCCACAAGAGCGTCGAGCCCATATGCTGCTGCTCGATGCGTATCCTCCGCTGCCCCAGAAAATCCGCGAGCTCCAGAACCGGCGGAACATGCATGAAGGCGTGCACCATCTCGCCTTCAAAGCGAGCAGGCCCAACCTGCATCGTCCGCACGTCTCCTTTTATTCTGTCTATATATTCTACCTCGTTCAGTCCCGCCACCTCACACCGCCCGGGGTCTTCTACCCTAAAATAGGTGTGAAATCCATCTTCACAGGTGACCGGCATGTCCTCGAGGTTTTGGATGCTGAGGGCCATCTCCAAGACCTCTCCGAGAGTGACAGAGAGTTCCAGTCTAAAATGATACGGCCAGGCTTCTGCGGGCGGGTCCGTGCTCTCTAAAGAAAAAACGATGGTTGTCCGCCCGTCGGCAAGGTTTTCCGCCGACGCTATGTCCCATATCCGTGTCCGGACAAAACCGTGCAAGGGGAGGTCCTCCCGCCCCTCGCGCTTGCCGAACCAAGGAAAACAGATGGGGATTCCTCCGCGAATGGGGCAACCTTCCCGGAAAAGGCTGTAGGGGCTCAACCACAACACGTCCTTTTCCCCTCGAGGAGTGAAGCTCACGACGTGCGCCCCGTAGACAAAGATCGAGCACGTCGCATGGCTGTTCCGCACACGCATGAGCGGAAGCCCTCCCCTTCCTGCTTCGACACTTACATTGTCTGGCAGCGCACAGCGCTGGTGATCCTGAATCTCGATCATTTTTTATCTTGACAACCTCTCAATCAATGATATCATATATCTTAGATATTAGCAAGCTTCAAGGAGGCTTAGAATGAAAAGAAAATTCGTGTTCTTTGTGGTGTTCTTCCTCATCGCCGGTGTTCTGTTCGTCTCCGCACAGACAGAGAAAAAATATGTGCTCAAATTCAACCATGTGCTGACAACGCAGGATCCCTACCACGAGGCATTTCTAAAGTGGGCGGAGGCGGTGTCGGCGAGGACGAACGGGAATCTGAAAATCGAGGTCTTTCCAAGCGCCCAACTGGGCGTCGAAGAGGACATCCTCGAGCAGATCCGCCAGGGCGCGAACGTAGGGCAGAATACCGACGCGGCGAGACTCGGCCAGTATGTCCCTGCGATCGCGGTCATGAATGGCCCCTACTTTGTTGACAGCCTCGAGGAAGTCGAAAAACTGAATACCCTCTCGTCGGTCGCCGCATGGAAGGCAGAGCTTGAGCGCACGCAGGGGTTCAAGATTCTTTCATTCATGTGGGTCCAGGGATTCCGCCAGATGATCACGAACAAGCCTATTCGTAAGCCTTCTGACCTCTCGGGGCTCCGCATCAGGACGCCGCCTGCGCCGATCTGGCAGGAATCTATCCGCGCCATCGGGGCCACGCCGGTCGCAATGGCCTACGGCGACATGTATTCCGGGCTTCAGACAAAGGCCATCGACGGCGTCGAGCTGTCATTCACCGCGACCGCGAGCGGCAAGTTCCAGGAAGTGACGAAATATGCCTGCGAGACAAAGCACATCCTTCTCATCAACTTCGAGGTCGTATCGAGCAAGTGGTTCAACTCGCTGCCCGTGGAGTACCAGAAAATTCTCGAGGAAGAGTGCAACAAGGCGGGGCTCGAAGTCTCTAGGCGCTACCTCAATGAGATCGATCCGAAGAACCTCAATGTATTGAAAGCCGCGGGCATGACCATCATTCCCGCAAGCGAAATCGACATGGCCGCCTTCAAGGCCGCAGGCGAAAAAGCATATCAAAAACTCAACTTGCTTGCAGTGCGCGATCAGGTGTACAAGGAACTCGGCAAGAAAAAATAATCGTATCCAGGCGGCGCCAGGTCCGCGGCGTCGCCTTTCCTTTTGGTTTCAAGCACACTGCAGGGGTAGTTCATATGAAAAAATTTTACCAATTTCTAGGAAAAGCTGAGGTTACGATTTCGGCAGCATGCTTTGGCATTTCGCTCTTGCTCATATTCTCAGGCGCCATTGGAAGAGCACTGCGGCATCCACTGAATTGGTCGCAGGACATGTCGCTCTTTCTTTTTGCCTGGGGTGTGTTTCTCAGCGCGGATGCCGCAATGAGGGGCGATAAGCTCGTAAACATAGACTTGCTCACAAGCCGCCTACCGCAAAATATTCGCAAGATCGTCGCAATCGCTGTCTATGTCATCATTTTCATTTTTCTACTTTTTCTGTTCTACTACGGAATTAAACTGACCATTTTCTCTCATAAAAGGGTATTCCAGGGTATCCCAGGTTTCAGCTATTCGTGGGTCATCGTGAGTATTCCTATAGGAAGCCTGCTGCAGATGATCACTATCGTTCTCAAGGTTAGAAATCTCTATAAAGGGGAAAAACACTGATATGTTCATTGTCGCGATTTTGTTGATACTATTTCTTGCCATTGGAATGCCCATCGCGTATGCAATCGGTATCTCTGGTTTTGCTTTCTTTCTTCAACATCCAGAGTTGCCCATGACGATAATTGCCCAGTTGCCGATATCGCAGACGCAGAATTTTTCATTGCTTTCGGTACCATTATTCATCCTTGCGGGCAATCTCATGAATGCCTCTGGCATCACCAGCAGGCTCATCAAGCTCTCTTCAGTGCTCACGGGACACATGCGAGGAGGTCTTGCACAGGTCAATGTTATCCTCTCTACCCTCATGGGTGGCGTATCTGGCTCGGCCATCGCAGATGCGGCGATGGAGGCACGTATTCTTTGCCCTACCATGATTAAAAAAGGATATTCTCCTGGCTTTACCGCAAACTGTACGGCGTGGACAGGACTCATCACCGCCACGATTCCTCCTGGCGTTGGCATCATTCTCTACGGGGTCACAGGAGAAGTCTCCATTGGAAAGCTTTTTGCCGCAGGATTATTGGTAGGGATCATTCTCACCGCGGTATATATGGTGGTGGTATGGATCATTTCAACCCGTGAAGGTTACAAAGCCGAACGTGCCCGGGCATCATTCCGAGAATGCATGCAGGCGATTATAGAAAATATCTGGGCCCTGCTCTTTCCCGTACTCCTACTTATAGGATTGAGAATCGGCATATTTACCCCCTCAGAAGTAGGTGCGTTCGCGTGCATCTATGCGATTCTTGTCGGCATATTTGCCTACCGGGAACTCACCATAAAAAAGATCATTCAAACATTTGCGGACAGTGTGGTAGATGTAGGGGGCATCATGTTCATCATCGCGCTCTCCGGTATTTTCGGATATGGGATTCCATTTGAGAGAGTTCCGGATCTCATTTCCACCACAATCCTTGGCTTTTCAACCAACCGTTATGTCGTCATGTTTGTCATACTCATCACTCTTGTCATTCTCGGCATGTTCATCGACGGGTCCGTGATCATCCTACTCTTTACGCCCATCTTTCTGCCTCTGGCCATGAAGGTGGGATGGGATCCCGTGCACTTCGGGATTCTCTTCTGCACCATCATCACTATGGGGAATATGACGCCGCCTGTGGGGTTGGCCATGAGTGCGGTGTGTACGGTGCTCAATGTGCCCATTTCTGATTATATCAAAGATATGTGGCCTTGGTTTTGGGCGACAGTGCTCTCTGTCGCTGTGTTGGTCTTCTTCCCTGACCTTGTACTCGCACTCCCCAATTTACTTTTCTAAGAATGTGAGGAGCACATGGAACTACAAAACAAAGTGGCCATCATTACCGGCGCTGCAAGAGGTATCGGCTTTGAAATCGCAAGGCTCTTCGCCCGCGAAGGGGCCTGTGTCGTGCTGGTAGATCGGAACGGCGCCGAGAAAGCCGCACAGTCGCTGAAAAGCCAGTACGACGACGTGATCGCCTGTCCGCTCGACATCACGGATTTCAACGCGGTGCACAACGCCGTGGAGGCAGTAGCTGAAGCGAGAGGGCGCATCGATATCCTCGTCAACAATGCGGGCATCATCGCTCGGGGCACAGTGCTCGACCTGAGCAGGGAGCAATGGCTGCAGGTGATGGATGTGAACGTCAACGGCAACTTCTATTTCTGTAAGGCGGTCGTGCCCTTCATGATCCGCCAGCGTTCGGGAACCATCATCAACATCACGTCCATTGCGGGGAAAATGGGTGACATCACGGCGGCGCCCGTGTATGGCACGTCCAAGGGGGCGATCAATACGCTGACAAAATCGCTCGCACGCCAGCTCGCCGAGTACGGCATCCGCGTCAACGCGGTTGCGCCCCACGCCATCGAAACAGACATGAGCGCCGACTGGTCTGAGGAGAAAAGGCAGGAAGTCATCGCCGCGATCCCCCTCAAAAGGATGGGCAAGCCGGAAGAAGTCGCACAGGCAGCCCTCTTTCTTGCCTCGGAGAGGTCCTCGTTTATTACGGGTGAAATTCTGAACGTGAACGGCGGACAACTGATGGATTGATGGGCGACACCACGTGCGCGCACTCAGCCCTTGCTCAGCTTGCGGCACCCTGAATGGCGAAGAAACGGCCGCTCAGGATGTTCTGCCTACTGATGCGCAGGTGCCTCTCGATAATGTCGACGGCCGCCGCGGAATGGGCCGCGAGGGCCTCCACCAGATCTATGTGATCCTTAAAGGTCTGTGAGACATTCGGGGTGATTCCGATATCGTACATGTAATCCATGTTGAGACGGATGTTCAGCTCTTTGTAGAATTTGTCCACGAATTGGTTTCCCGCAAGGCTGCAGAGGTCCTTGTGGAACTGCCAGTCGTATTTGATGTATTTTTTTAAGTTGACGGGCTCTTCGGCGATGGCCTCTTTCATCTTGCCGATGATCTCGCGCAGGATATCGAGCCGTTCACTTTCGATGGATGCATAGATTGATCTTACACTGTATATTTCAAACATCTCCCGCGCGGCGATCGCGTCCATGATCTCCTTTTGGGTGGGGGTCCGCAGGAGGCACATGGACCGGGGTTTTATCTCCACGACCCCTTCCATTTCGAGCCTCTTCAGCGCCTCTCGGACGGGCATCATGCTGATCTGGAGCTCTTCCGCGAGGCGCTTGGTGTTGATCGTGTCGCCATACTTCAGTTTGCCGTTGCTGATCGAATTGCAGAGGTATACATAGACTTGCTCGGCCAGACTCCGCTTCTCTATGACGATGGTGTCGGATTCTTCTTTCATACCAGCTCCTCTCACGCAGGATACTGCAATCCTGTATTGAAATCAAGAATATCAGCAACTGATATCTATCATCTATTTATCTTGTGTGCCCCGGACCACGGCGCAATATTCTGCGTAGAATGTCTTGATTTGTTCTCAAAAAAAGAATACACCTTAAACAACAACTTTATGCATTCAATGTTTTCGCATCAGTCGACTGAACAACGACGCAACGTTATCTTACAGGGACCGATTCCTCCCACACTCGCTTTTCTCGCCGCCCCGACTCTGATGCTCGGCGTGGTGCAAGCGCTCATGCCCCTCATGGACGGGCTCTTCGTCAACAACATCGCGGGGACCCTCGTGGCGAGCTCGGTGACCTTCAGCGAGCCTGTGATCAACATGGCCATGGCCCTGGCGCAGGGGCTGAGCGTCGCCGCCATGGCCATCATAGGGCAGCTCAACGGGGGCGGTAATTTTGAAGAATCGAAGCGCACTTCGACGCAGATCGTCGTCATGGGCTCGATCCTCGGCTGTGCATCCGCGCCTCTTCTTATTCTTGCGGGCGGAGTCATTTCTTCGCGCGTGAACGCAGAGATATCGCACAACGTCTTT
>JAJUJQ010000058.1 GCA_029265255.1 Spirochaetota bacterium | reverse complement strand
GAGGTACCAAACTTTTTTTTATACGCTGCAAGAAGCGAGTCTTCGAGCGTTTTGACAATGAGGTCCTCCGGAATCCCCTTTTCAGAGATAAGCTGTCGGATTGCTTCTGCCATTTCAGATGCCATGAGCGTTCTCTCCCTCGTATGATGAATCGAGCTTCGCCTTTACAATCGAAGCGATGGGAATATCCAACACGGCACCACCCGTGTCGATCTGAACGATACCATTTTCAAAGTGTACGATGCGGCCTTTGCGCCAGTCTGGCATATCGGCGATGAGGAACAATATACGGCGACCGGTGAAAACACGCCACTCACGATCAGTGCGGATGCTCCTGTCGATTCCAGGACTGTACACCTCGATATAAGGATCCTGAACACCGAGCCGCATCTGCACACGAGGAAGAATGAGGCGGTATGCCTTTGCGCACTCATCGGTACCTGTTCCTTCTTTACCGTAAATGACAGCCTTTACGCGTGAGCCACCCTTATGGTGCGTCACTGAAAATTCCAAAAGCTCGAGTCCGATGGTCTTCAGCGCCTCGTCGATCTCTTTTTCCAGCTCCTTATCATTCATCCCTACAGTCCTTTTCACTACCCATGTTTGAGCGGCACCGGTCTTTTGTACCGTGCGTCCTTTTTTCGACGTGCTTCGATGTCAACGATTGTGCAAGTCAGGCTGGAAGCGCATTCCAGCAGGAAAGGCACCATTGGCACATTCTCTGCCGCGCAGAGCTGGCTCGATGCTGAATGTCGGACCCGGGCTCCTTCAATCTCTTTCCAGAAAGAGAAAAGTCCCCTGCCCAACGCTCTCCTGCATGCCGCAAAAAAAGAATCACTCAAACTTTATTTTGATAAGTAGTATAGAGGTTTTGTCGGCATTCGTCAAGGTTCCGCATTGGCAATGAAGCCTCGGCTAATCTGCCGCCAGAACAATTGCACCGAGCAGCTCGGCGCCGGCCTGAATCAATAGTTTTGCGCACGCTTCAAGCGTCGCTCCCGTTGTGCACACATCATCGAGGAGCACGACCTTTCCATGAATCGGATCAGACGACACGCGCGCATAGGATGCCGAGGCATTCTTCAACCGCCCGGCACGGTCGAGCAACTTCTGCTGCCCACCCCCAGGCAGTCTCACAAGCGGCCTTGAGTGCCGAAAACCAAAACGCGCAAGGGCTTCGGCGAGGCATCCAACCTGATCGAGCTTCCCGGATCGCATTTTCTCCGGGCGGGGAGGCACTGGCACAACAGAGAAATCATCCGGCCTGTGGCCACACAGAGCGCCCTCCATATGGGCAATCTTGTAGGCAAAATAGTGTGCGAGCGAGGCCCTCTCCCCAATCTTGTAGGCATGAATGAGCCTTACTGCACTGCCTCGGAATTCAAAAAGAGGCACGATGCGAGAAAGCACGGCTTGTCCTTCGCGACACTCTACACAGCGCCCCTGTTCACTGATGAGCTGTCTCCCGCAACGCTCGCACCGCGGTTCTCGGATACACTCCAGCGTGTGTTCGCAGGAAAAACAGAGAGGCGCAGGGGACCAAGGCACAGGGCCAACGATGGCCCCGCAGAGCACGCAGCGGCGAGGGAATATCGCATCCAACGATACCGAGGCGCAATACTCGATCGATCTGTGCATTCTACAAATATGATGCAAAAAACTAGATCAATGCTTCAACCTTTCGACAATATCCGACAATATCTGGAGCGCCTTGAGAGGCGTAATCTTGTCCGGTTCGAGGTTTTTCAACTCCGCGATGACGAGGTCTTCTCTGCTGAAGAGCTCATCTGAAGCAGCTTCGCTGCACCGTTCCACCTCGGCTGCCGGAAACGTGGCGTGTTCCGAGACGACCGCGCCCCCGGCACCTTCGATCAGGCCACGTTCAAGCGCGCCAAACTGCGACTCAAGCGCCGATGCACGCGAAATGACCTCATCGGGGAGGCCTGCGAGCCTAGCAACGTGGATACCGTACGAGCCGCTGGATGCCCCCTCCTCGAGCCTTTTCGGGAAAGAAACATTTCCGTCGCGCTCTATCACTGCCATCTTCATATTGCGTATACCTGGGATGTTCATGGTCGTAAGCTGATGGTAGTGCGTCGCAAAGAGCGTGCGGCACCCGATTCTCCGGATGAGGTGTTCGCTCACCGCCCACGCGATCGAAACTCCATCCAGGGTCCCTGTACCGCGCCCCACCTCGTCCATGATCACAAGGCTTTTTTCTGTGGCCGTGTTGAGGATGAAAGCCGTCTCGTGCATCTCGACAAGAAAGGTACTTTCTCCTCGAGCCAGATTGTCCTGGGCTCCAACCCGGCAGAAGATCTTATCGACGAGTCCGATCTTCGCAGAATCTGCGGGGACAAAGCTCCCCATGTGCGCGAGAAGCACGATGAGGGCGGTCTGCCGCAGCACCGTGGATTTCCCGGCCATGTTCGGGCCAGTTATGAGTACGAACCACTGATTTGCCCGTGAAAAGGATATGGAATTGGGTACAAAATCCCCGTAGGGAAGGCATGCCTCCACCACAGGGTGTCGGCCGTTGACTATCTCTATTTCCGGATCCTCAGAGATTTCAGGGCGCGCGTACCCATGCTCAGTGGCGGTCTGGGCGAGCGAGGCGAGGCAATCTATCTGAGAGATCGAGTGCGAACATTCGAGGAGTGCAGGGATGTACTTTTTTATGCGCTCTCTCGTCTCGAGAAAAAGCCGTTTTTCAAGCTCGACGATGCGCTCTTGAGCACCATTGATTTTGCTCTCCAGATCTGCCAGGCGGTCCGTCGTATATCGCTCGCCTCCGACGAGGGACTGTCTTCGGATAAAGTGTTCAGGCACGCTCGCGAGGTTTCCCTTCGTCACTTCGAGGTAATAGCCTATCACCCTGTTGTATCGGATGCGCAGATTCTGAATGCCAGAGCGCTCCTTCTCCTCCTCAAGATACTTT
>JAJUJQ010000007.1 GCA_029265255.1 Spirochaetota bacterium | reverse complement strand
CCATTCCGAACACGGAAGTTAAGCCCTCCAACGCCGATGGTACTGCCACACGGTGGGAGAGTAGGTCGTTGCCAGGCTTTTTTTATTTATGCGCCCCCCCGCCGTACCCTGAACCCCGCATTATGCGCCTGCCTTGCCCGCAGGCTCGTGCTTTTTCATGCACTCCTTAAAATGAGCGCCAGAACTTGCGAGAAAAGAGAATCAGGACTGTGTACACCTCGAG
This sequence comes from Spirochaetota bacterium, assembly GCA_029265255.1. Next base: position 108,510 of record JAJUJQ010000007.1, on the reverse strand, counting down.
CCGTCCTACGAGCATGGCGAATGAAAGCCAGAGCTTAGCCCACCATGGGAAGAATGCGTAATTGAAAACCGGCCCCACCTTACCCAAACCAGGCCCGATATTCCCAAGATTTGCAATGACCGCGGTGACATTGGTTAAAATATCCACACCCGAGAAACTGATGACGATAATCGATATGAAAAAAAAGGCAAAGTACAGAAACACCAGCGCCGCAATATCATAGATCACATTTTTTCTTAAAGGCTTGTTGTTCACGAAAATGGCAAATACTCCACGCGGATTGGATAGATACCGCATCTCGGTAAAAGCCATTTTCAAAAGCACGACGATGCGGATTACCTTAATTCCGCCGCCTGTCGATCCGGCACATCCCCCGATGAACATAAGGAAGAACAGCACCGTCTGTGAAACCGCGGGCCATTGCCCAAAATCCGCGGTCGCAAAGCCGGTCGTCGTCAGAATCGAAGCGACCTGGAACGACGAGTGCCTCAAGGATTCCTCAGTCTTTCCAAATGTTCCCGAAAAAAGCAGGTCGCCGGCTACCACAAGTGAAGCCGCAATAAAAATTAGCGCATAGGTCCTGAACTCGGCGTCTCTGAACGGCGTTTTGAAATTTCCTGTAAGCACGCGATAATGCAGGGTAAAGTTCGTTCCAGCCAAAAACATGAATATCGTAATGACCCAATGGATAAAGCCTGATTCGTAATGCGCGACACTGGCGTTCTTGGGACTGAAACCTCCAGTCGCCATTGTGGCAAATGCGTGGCAGATGGCATCGTACAGGTTCATTCCTCCGACGACGAGCAGAATCACTTCCACGACTGTCAAGCCCAAATAGATCAACCAGAGCAGTTTTGCGGTCTTGGAAATTCGCGGAGTGATGCGATCGACCGAAGGACCGGGAGCTTCCGCTTCCATAACCCGGATCGCGCTGAATCCCAGTGCGGGAAGGATGGCAACCAAAAGCACCACAATGCCCATCCCGCCCAGCCAGTGTGTCGTCGCTCGCCAGAGCAGGAGCGATTTGGGAACCACTTCGATATTGGTCAGGATGCTGGATCCTGTTGTGGTGAATCCCGACATGGTTTCGAAAAAAGCATCGATATAGGAAGGAATAGCGCCTGCAAGGGTAAAGGGAAGGGCACCAGCCAGCGATGCAAACACCCAGCTTAATGTCACGAATAAAAAGCCATCGCGATTCGTCACGTGCTGCTTTTCGTTTTTTCGCCACAGCAGCCTCATGAAAAAATAGAAAAACGCGCCAATTGCGGCAGCCCCCAGCAGCGAAAAAGTGATGCGCAGCGGTTCGCCTACGCCAAACGAATAAACCGCTACGACAGCCATGAATCCCGACACGATAAGGAGAATGGTCGACAGCATTCGAAAAATCAATTTCCAGTGCATGTTACGCTCCGAATATACTTTCGAGTCTGCCGATTTCTTCCTTTTTAATAATGAGCCCTATGAGGTCGTTTTCATATATTTCGGTGTGACCAGTTGGTACTATGGTTTTTCCTTCGTGGATGACGAAGGTGATAAGAAATCCTTTGGGCAGGTTGAGGTCCTTGATTTTCCATCCCAGCTTTTCAAACAATTTTGAAATTTGTATTTCTATCAGTTCATATTCGTTCTGAGGGAAACTATAAAGCCGGCGGATTTTTGCCTTGCGGACTTTGTCCAGGATCGTGCCTGCCATGACGGTTTTTTCATTGATGATGATGTCAATATTCATAGAATCGAGAATCGGCGCATAGAGGTCGTTTGTCACAAGAGTCATGACACGCCGCGCACCCTTCTGCTTCGCGAGCTGCGCGGTCAGTATGTTGATGGTCTGGTGGGACGTGAGACAGAGAACGATATCAGCGTTTCCTATATTTTCTTCTTCAAAAATGTGCTCTTCGCTGAGTTGCCGTTCGATTGGTTCAATGTCTGGAAAGGCTGTCGATAGCGATTTGAGGAATTCTTTGCGCCCATCGATCACTTTGATTTTTGGATTGCCAAGTAAAGAGAGTACCTGGCGGTTTCTGGCCTTATGATGCGACGCAGCGCTCACCATTTCGATACCCAGTTCCTGCAATAGCAGGCTGGTCAGGGCTTCGGCACCGAATATCACCATTGATCTGAATTTTCTGATGGTGCTTTTGCAGGGGCCGAACAATCGATCGAGCGCAGATGGTTCTCCCAGGATATACGCGAAGTCATCTTTTTCGAACAGGAAGTTGCCAGTCGGGACTATGAGCTCTCCATGCCGGACTACCGCTGGAATCATGAATTCAGGTCCAATGGAGAGTCTCACATCGGCGAGAACGCGTCCTGGGAAACGGGATTCTTCGTTGCACAGAATGCGTCGCATCTGAATGCCGGCTTCCTTAACATCGATGATCTCGGGCGACATACCGCGATAAATAATGCGCGCGATCGCTTCGGCCGTTTCCGCATCAGGATTGAGGAGCTGATCTACACCCAGAATGCGCCGGCCGGTATTTCTGAATGTCGCGAAATATGGGTTTCGCGTCCTTGCGATAGTTCTGACATTCTTAAAACTTTCCGCAACAATGCCACAGGAAACGATGTTGGTTTCATCGCTGCCAGTGCAGGCTATGAACCAGTCAGCATCAGCGACACCTGCGGCTGTCAATGTATCGAGACGCTCCCCATCGCCCTCTTCGACAATACAGTCCAGATCATTGGCGATAGTTCTGGCGATGTTTGGATTCTTTTCGATGATGACCACATCTCGATCTTCGGTGATCAGTTCCCGTGCAATAAGCGAGCCTAGCAGTCCCGCTCCTAGAATGGCAACCTTCATCTCCACAAGTATAGGGGATACCTTAAAGGCTGGCAAGAGATTGAGTATTCCCAAAAGGAGGAATATAATTCGATATTATTCTATGCGAAAATACCGGCACGTCACTATCGGCAAGGATAAAGTCCTTCTCGTTCTCTATTTCTTCGGCCTCATCGCTGTGGGGTCGATGGTGCTTTCTTTCCCTTTTGCGATGCGGAAAGGGACATTGCGATATATTGATGCGTTATTTACCGCTACTAGCGCTGTTTGTGTGACGGGTCTGACGACTGTCGACACCACAGGTTTTTCTCGCGCGGGCCAGGCCATCATCGCGGTGCTCATTCAGATGGGTGGCCTTGGAATCATCAGCTTTTCGACAATCTATCTATTCCTGCCGCGCCGGAGAATCTCGGTATTTACCAGGGGGTTTGCAGGAGATTATACCATTCCCACTGTTGAATACCGAACCCGCACGGTGATCTCGCGGATTATCGCATGGACACTCATTTTTGAGGTGTTGGGGACTCTGTCCATATTGCCTACACTTTCGCAAGCTGGGTATTCCTTCTTTGATGCGGTATTCCATTCGATATCAGCATTCTGCAACGCTGGTTTTTCGACAGTTCGCGGAGGGATGGAATCGTTTCGCGACAATGTCACTATGAATATCGCGACCATGGTGCTAATCATTTCCGGGGGGCTCGGCTTTATCGTCCTGCAGGACATTTCGCGGTTCATGCGGGGAAAGAAAGCCCATCTCTCCTATCATTCATCGGTGGTGGTGAGAACAAGCCTCTGGCTCATCGTGGGTGGCGCGCTTCTTTTTTTCATATTCGAATCGAACCATGCTTTCAGGGAAATGAGCCTGCCATCCAGAATCATGGCCTCCTTTTTCCAGTCGGTGACGACCAGGACCGCAGGGTTTGATACCGTGCCGCAGGCAGACATGTCGGGAGCATCTCATGTCCTTTCGATGATCCTAATGTTCATCGGTGCGTCTCCTGCATCCACAGGAGGAGGTATCAAGACAACCACCTTTTATCTTCTCGTACTGGTAGCGTTGCGGTTCCGCGAAGGCCAGGATACTCTCATCGATGGAACCCGTGCTGTATCACCCTATTCGATCTATAAAGCCGCAGCAGTGGTATTTCGCGCTGCCCTCATCATCGTTGTCGTGACGGCACTTTTACTGATAAATGAACACGAACGGGGCCTTGTTCTGAGCGCAGAACAGGCTCTGTTCGAGAGCATATCAGCATTCGGGACGGTAGGTCTGTCGATGGGGATTACGCCGCAGCTAGGCACTGTATCGAAGCTTGCGCTGATTGCGGGTATGTTTATGGGAAGGGTCGGTCTGTTTGCCATGGCGCTTCCCGCAGCAGGGAACAGAGTGGAACGGCTTGCGGTCTTTCCCAAGGCGGATATCCTTCTATAGAAGATTACAAAGGAGTACCTATGAAACAATTTGCATTCATTGGTCTCGGTCCTTTTGCGCTATCGATGCTGGAACGGGTGTCCGAGGTCACCGATCAGATTGTCGTGCTGGATGACAGTACATCCCGCATTGAGCATATCAAAGAGCTGGTCTCCACGGCCTATTCGATCAATCTTCGCGACAGCGAGAGCTTCGAGCGGATTCTTCACGAGCCTGTCGATGTGGCGATCGTCGACATCGCGGGGCCTGGAGAACTGAGCCTTCTTGCTGTACATCGACTGAAGAAGCTCGGTGTGCCTCAGATCATCGTCAACTCGAGTTCGGAAGAATATGATGAATTGCTGCAATTGCTAGGCGCGGACAGAGTCGTGAACGCGGATCGGGAAGCAGCCATGCGGATTGCTCCTCTGGTTCTCTCTTCCTCCCTTACCAATTTCATGCCGATCAGTGGAGATTTGGTGCTCGCTGAAGTCATTGTCCCTGAAGGATTGATGGGCAAGACCGTCGTTGAGGCTGACCTGAGGCGTGTGCGACGGGTGAACGTCGTTGCAGTAAAGTTCGGGTCTGAACTGGAAGCGCAAGGTGATCGAGCAGTATTTCACGATCTGGATATACACTATCAATTCAAGCCTGGAGATGTGATATTGGTTACCGGAAGGGAGTCCGATGTCTTCAGGTTTGCGGGCATCGCGCAATCGATCGAGCACGAACATATCAGGCCCACCGTCAGCAGATTCTTCAAAACCATGTTCAATCGTAGAAAGCAGCATAGCGAAAAGAAATAGCAGCGCGGTACACAATTGACCCCATGCTGTCAAACCATTAGAATTCTCTGAAGCGGCACAGGTCTGATTGACACCCTGTGCGCTGGGCTATGCAATGCATGGCCATGATCTACGCAGCGGAGTGCATCCCTGCGTACCCCGGAGGTCCTAGCATGGACTTGTTTCAGAAATGTTTCGATTTCGACCTGGATAAGCAGGCAATGGAAAAAGGGATCTACCCTTACTTCCAGCCGCTGGATGGGCTCGAAGGGACAGAAGCGGTATTCCATGGCCGCAAGTTGATCATGATCGGGTCGAACAACTACCTTGGTCTGACCATGCATCCGAAAGTGAGGGAAGCTGCACGAAAGGGGCTTGAGGAATACGGCCCTTCTTGTACAGGAAGTCGTTTTCTCAACGGTACTCTCAAGCTTCATCAGGAATTGGAAGACAGACTCGCCGCATTTGTAGGAAAGGATGCGGCATTGGTGTTTTCAACTGGCATGCAGACCAATCTTGGTGCTATTTCTTCTCTGATCGGACGGAATGATGTCGTCGTCATCGATAAGGAAGACCACGCGTCGATCGTCGACGGATGCCGTCTTGGCATGGGCGAGATGAAGCGCTATGTCCATGGGGATCTGGATCAGCTCGAGCGCATTCTTCAGAAAATACCAGAGGAATCGGGCGTGCTGGTGGTTGTGGACGGCGTGTTCTCCATGGGTGGCGACATCGTTGATCTTCCAAAGCTGACCGATATTTGCGGGCGCTATGGAGCGCGCCTCTATGTGGATGATGCCCACTCGCTCGGCGTGCTGGGAGGCGGCCGAGGTACCGCCTGGCATTTTAACCTGACCGATAAGGTGGACCTCATCATGGGCACCTTCTCGAAGAGTTTCGCCTCGCTGGGAGGCTTTATCGCGGGAGACAAGGACGTCATCAACTGGATCAAACACACCGCTCGATCATTTATCTTTTCCGCTTCGCTCCCCGCGCCGAATCTCATGGCGGCGATGGCCGCGCTTGAGATCATGGAGACAGAGCCCGAGCATGTCGAACGGCTTTGGGAGAACGCTCATTTCATGATGAAGGGCTTCCGCCAGCTCGGCTTCAATATCGGTGCCACCCAGACGCCGATCATTCCAGTCATCATTGGAGAGGACGAAACCTGCTTCCGTGTCTGGAAGGACCTTTTTGACAGCGGGGTGTACTGCAACCCCGTCATAAGTCCTGCGGTTCCTGAGCATATGGCTTTGCTCCGTACTTCCTATATGGCCACTCATACAAAAGAGCAGCTCCAGCGAGCGCTCGACATCTTCGAGAAGGTCGGAAGGAAGTACGGCATAATCTGATAATCGAACGCGGGCGCCTTGCGCCCGCGCTTCCGCACGCCCGCATCCAGATATCGTACGCACTGTTTGCCGTCGATACTATCAGCGCAGGCCTGCCCGCCAGCGTCCGAACACTGGCAATCTTACGCGAGGGCTTGAGTTCAGTCATCGTGGTATTTCGTGTCAATCCGCGAGGTTCGATAGCGCGATTCGATTATGCTCAACAAAGCTGTAATAGCCATTTTCGGAAAATACAAGGTGATCGAGTATTGGAATCCCCAGTAATTCCCCGGATTTGCAGAGCCGGGTGGTGATTTCGATATCTTCGGAAGAAGGTTCCAGATTACCGCTCGGATGATTGTGTGCCACGATGATAGCGCATGCCCGGTCTGTGATAGGGTCGGCGAAGACTTCACGTGGATGAATCATTGTCTTATTGATCAATCCTCTTGTCACCTCACGCACCATGTTGACCTCATGTCCTCCGTTCAGGGAAGTAACAATAAAATGCTCCTGACGATGGTCCGCATACGGCAGCAACAGCGGGTATATATCCTTTGGTGACGTAATCTGAATGCCGCGGAAGGAAAACAGCCGCCTGCCGAGCTCAACCGCAGCGGCAATCGCACAGCTCTTGGCTTTGCCCATGCCTGATATCTCCATGAGCTGTTTTGTTTCTACAGGCTGTTGCCCATGAGCAATCATGTGCAGCACCTCGCGCGCGACACGATGCACCGAGCGTCCTGATGTTCCAGTACCAAGGATAGCTACGATAAGATCCTGCGTGGAAATTGCTCCAATTCCATAGCGGTTGATGCGTTCCCTAATATCCGGATGGGTACGCGCATGACGAGGCCGAATCATTGCTTTATTCGGCGACTTTTCAGATATGATGATTTCGCTCATGTCAATGATCTCCCGTTCCTCATACGCGCGGAATGAAAAAGAGTATTCAAATACCGCGTTCTCGATGGGGATGCATTTGCATTTTGCTATGAACATGGAATATAATCTGTATTATCAAGTCGAGCAGAGTCAGACGTGAATCTAGAAGGAGGTAGCAATGAAAAGTCTGAAAGGCACAAAAACCGAGGTGAACCTTCTCACCGCGTTTGCTGGCGAGTCGCAGGCGCGTAACCGCTATACGTATTTTGCATCCAAGGCAAAAGAGGAGGGTTACATTCAGATTTCACTGGTATTTGAGGAAACCGCCAATCAGGAAAAGGAGCATGCAAAGAGGCTGTTCAAATTCTTGGAGGGGGGTACCGCAAAAATTTCCGCCGAATTTCCTGCCGGCGTTATCGGAACCACGAGGGAAAACCTCCTGGAAGCTGCCGGAGGAGAAAATTACGAGTGGCAAACGATGTATCCTGAGTTTGCGCGAGTAGCCCGCGAGGAAGGGTTCGACGCGATTGCAGCGGTGTTCGAGGCGATTGCCGTGGCGGAAAAGCAGCATGCGAGACGCTATGAGGGCTTCATGGCAAATATCGATGCGGGACGTGTCTTCAAGCGTGACAAGCCTATCGTGTGGCGCTGCCTCAATTGCGGGTATCTCTTTGAAGGGGCCGAGCCGCCCAAGGTATGTCCAGCCTGTGCGCATCCCCAGGGCTACTTCGAGCTTTTGGGTGAGAACTGGTGATTGCCGCGGGATACTAGTCCAGAGCAATGAGGAGGTCGATGATGACCGCAAGAAAACAAGTATATAAATGCATGAAGTGTGGCAACATTGTTGAGGTTCTGCATGCAGGAGCGGGTGAGCTGGTGTGTTGTGGCGAACCTATGGTGCTCATTACCGAAAACACCGTCGATGCAGCAAAAGAAAAGCATGTGCCTGTGTTGGAAAAGACCGCGGAAGGATGGTGGGTCAAGGTGGGAGCGGTGCCGCACCCCATGGAAGAAAAGCACTACATTGAGTGGATAGAGCTGATTGCGGATGACGCTTCCCATAGAGTCTTTCTCGCGCCAGGTCAGGAGCCAAAAGCTTTCTTCCCTGTCAAAGCCGAGAAGGTATCCGCGCGCGAATATTGCAATCTCCACGGCCTGTGGAAAGCATGAGTCCTCAGCCGGCATGCATAAAGAGGAAAGGAGCGATCGATGAAGAAGTATGTATGTGATGTCTGCGGCTACATTTATGATCCTGCGGAAGGAGATCCCGACGGCAAGATTCCCGCTGGAACCCCATTTGAGCAGCTTCCTGATGATTGGGTCTGCCCGATGTGTGGCGCCAGCAAGGATTCGTTCTCACCGATGGATTGACAACAGTGGTGCAGTCTCGATAACCGCAGCGATTGAAGGGCAGGCCAGGTAGGGCCTGCCCTGATTTTTCCCTCCTCTGGGCTATTAATGGATAGTTTAGTAAAAAGCGCTTGCCCATACAGGCTCATCAATGTGAAATGATCCAGGGCCACCTTGTCATAGGTGGCATTGAGCATTGGAAACCATGGTATCCAGATCTGCGATATTGGAAGCAAGCTGTGTGATGAGAGCGACCAGGGTACAGCGTTACTCCTTTCGTGCTGACCTCCGTGACGAAGGTCCGCTTTCTGCCTGATAGCCGCTGACTGAGGGGTGGCTAAAACCAAATCACGTCCTAGCCAGACCGCCTCTTTCTGCATATGCCGTTCTGGATTATTATCAGATGGTGAGAAGCATCGGCGACGCGGCCTCGTTGCCGGTTGGAGGAATGTGGGTAATGATCAGCAGGGAAGATTTCATATTTTGCATTGGTTACGACGGCGATACTGCCATTGTGGACGGAAAGGCAAAAAAGGAATTCGGCAGATTACGCACAATGGAACTCGCCGAGAAAGGGCTCTACAGAGCCGCGTTCGCTTCGGCGCTCTATTCAGGCAAGCCGGAAGAAATGAAGGCATTCATCGACTGGTTCAATTCAAAGGCTGGGACCCATTATGTCGACGCAGCACAGCTCTCGCGGCTTTTTGGTGTCTATCCGGAAAATGTCACCAAAGTAAAAGTGCTGTAACCAGAGCCGGTAACGCTCACTTCTGGCGTTGCCTAATGCCATTCACAGTACTCTTAGAATTCTGCATTTTAAATATCGCGATTCCTCATAGCCGCTCACGATGGGATGGTCGAGGTCCTGCGTACGTTCTTCGATGAGTCGAAGACGCCGATGGCTGTCGATCGCGGCCTCCGCGATAACCTCATCGAACATTGCCGCGGAGAACCAGTGCGAACAGGAATGCGTTACGAGCACGCCGCCTCGTTCGAGCAGCCGCATGGCGCGGAGATTGAGCTCCTTGTACCCACGCCGAGCGCCAGGGATTGCTGTTCGATTCTTTGCAAAAGCCGGCGGATCCAAAATAACTAGATCGAAACGCTGGCCCATCTTCTCAAGGTCGCGCAGGTAATCGAATCCATTTGCTTCGACGGTGGTGATACGGTCCTCAACGTTGTTGATCCGCACATTCTCCTGTAATAGTCGCAGCGCGTCGGAAGCGCTGTCTACCGAGATTACGGATTGAGCGCCAGCACGCGCTGCCAGAATTGAAAAACCTCCCTGGTTGCAGAACATGTCCAGCACCCTGGCTCCGCGAGCAAAACGAGCGGCCGCGGCACGGTTTGCCCGCTGGTCGAGGTACCAGCCGGTTTTCTGGCCACCTCTCAGGTCGATCTTGAATCGCGCGCCATTTTCTTCAATGACAATATGAGAGGGAACCTCGCCATCTAGTACGCCGACGCTCGGTTCGAGCCCTTCAAGGGCGCAGACCGGCGCGTCGGAACGCTCGAAAATACCGTCAGGATTGAACACTTTCTTAAGCGCGCGAATAATCTCGTGTTTTCTGATCTCTACGCCAAGAGCAAGAAACTGAACCGAGAGCCAGAATCCTTTTTGGCTGGACAATTCCTCGCCTTGTGCCATAGGAGCTCCCGCGAATCCGTCCACGATCAGACCTGGCACTGAATCCGCTTCGCCATAGACAAGTCGTACGCTCATACCCCGCTCGAACAGATCGTTTCCGAAGCAGAACAGCCGCCATTCCTTCGCGGCTTCAAATGCGCGGATAAAGAACGCCTCATCGGCTCGCGCGCTGGTGCGTGAAAACACCCGAGCCCGGATTTTCGAATATGGGTTGTACCACGCGTAACCGACATGAAGACCGCGCGCGTCGAGGACTTCGACTTCTGTACCGGGCTGTGGCTCGCCTTCGACCCGCGCGATTTCGTTGTCGTAAATCCAGGGGTGTCCCTGCCGGATGCGGATGTCTTCTCTGGGTTTGAGTGTAATGACTGGCATAGGTTCAGCATACCTCTTTCCGCGCGATTGAAACAATAGGAATATGTAGCTGATGAATTTCCTGGCAGGCTCGCGCGGTGCTTTAACAGAATCGTTTCGCCTTGCTCGAACCGTAGGGATTGCGGTATTGTATGACGTAAGACATTGATATTGAGCTGAAGGCTGGGGTCATGTACAAGAAGCTGTCATCGGAAGCGCGGCGTTCACAGGAAGTCGCCCTGCACATTAAGGAACTCATCAGGGAACAAAAACTCAAGCCTGGGGAAAAGCTCCCCAATGAGCTCGAGCTGTGCGATCATTTTTCGGTTTCAAGACCAACGATCCGCGAAGCGATCAAAACGCTTATGTCGCAAGGCATTGTGATTATCAGACGGGGGAAAGGCACATTCGTCGCCGATGTTCCCGGTATGGCGGAGGATCCCCTAGGCTTGGACTTCATATCCAGCTCTAATCTCCGGCTGGAACTGATCGAAGCCAGGCTTATCATTGAGCCTGGCGTCGCGCGCCTTGCTGCCATCAATGTCCAGCCGCAGGATCTTGAACGAATCGCGGCAAGCATCAGGGATATGGAAGATATCGTGGTTCAACATCATGTGAATATCAACGCCGAACTGGACTTTCATCGAAGCATCGCCGAAGCGACACGGAATCCGGTCATCATGCGGATAGTGCCGGTCATCATGGATTCGATCGCGAAAACCTATCAAGACGCGCCGCGCACATCAGAAGACCATCGCGACGCGCTTGAGGAACATAAAAAAATCTACGAAGCAATCGCTGCGCGGGATTCCGAACGCGCGTATGCCGCGATGCACCAGCATCTCGAGGCGAGTTATCGCAGGACGCTTGCGAAGCAGGCCGCGCATCCCGATGCAGAAGGCTCTAAGTAACCGCCTGTGGCAGGATAGATTCTGCTATCGGTGATTTTTGCGCATTCCACGCCACGAATATAGAATCGACAGCAACGCCAGGATATAGAAGCCAATCGCGAGAGGAGAGCGAATAAGCACGCTCCAGTCACCATGAGACAGAAGCAGTGCCCGGCTCAACTCGCGCTCGGCAATCGGCCCTAGAATAAGCCCCAGAATCAGCGCGGGCGCGGAGTACCCGCCTTTTTTCATGACGTATCCGACAAAGCCAAAAATAACTGCGAGCACGACGTCGTACACGCTGTTTCCAAGAGAGAAGGCGCCCAGCAGACAGAGGCACAGGACGAGTGGGTACAGGATATGTGGCGGAACCTTCAGAATGAGGGGTGATACCTTGATGCTCAGAAGTCCCATGACCAGGATGAGAACTTGCGCGAGGATAAAGCCCGCAAACAGCGCATTGACGATATCAGGACGCTGCGAGAAAAGCAGGGGGCCGGGCTGCACGCCGATAATGAGGAGCGCTCCCAGCATGACCGCGGTGACGACATCTCCAGGAATGCCCAGGGTGATCAAGGGAATCATCGCCCCGCCAGTGGTGCCGTTGTTTGCAGATTCGGGGGCAGCGACTCCCGCGAGATTGCCTTTTCCGAACGAGTCTGGATCTTTGGAAAACCGCTTGGCTTCGTTGTATGCCATGAATGACGCGATAGCGCCGCCGGTCGCGGGAATAATACCGATGATCGTTCCGAGAATCGATGATCCCAGAATAATCTTCCAAAGAGGCTTGAGTTCCTTCCACGTGGGAAGAATCGATCCGATACTGACAGTGTGAGGAATTCGTGCCATGGTTCCTCTTTCATGCTGCTCAAGCTGGCTTAGTACTTCCGAGACAGCAAACAGACCGATCAGTACCGGCATCATGGGAAAACCGGTCAGGAGCCGGGTTACGCCAAAGGTGAATCGCTCGGTTCCAAGCGTGGGGTTGAGCCCCACCATTCCTATGAGAATGCCAAAAAAACCGGAAAGAAGCCCTCTGGACAGGCTTGAAGACGAAACGCCCGCCATGATGGTGAGTCCGAAAATCATGAGGGCGAAATATTCGGGAGGTCCGAATTTCAGCGCGATTTTAGCGAGCTGCGGCGCAAGAAAAATCAACGCGATTGTAGAAATAGCACCGCCGGCAGTGGACGCGATTGTGGCGACCCCAAGCGCTTTTCCAGCCATGCCCTTCCGGGCGAGCGGATACCCATCGAGGACAGTCGCAGCGGCGGAAGGAGTCCCCGGCGTCGAGATCAATATGGCCGAAATAGAGCCGCCGTACATAGACCCGCAGAACAGCCCGCTCATCATGATGAGCGCGGCAGCCGGTTCAATGTAGACCAAAAACGGCAACATGAGGATGATGCCGGTCGAACCGGACAATCCCGGGATCGCGCCGACGAGAATGCCGCCAAGAACGCCCAGCACCAGGTGGTGGAAATGTGTCAGCACATAGACAAACCCCTGAATCATTCCTGACATTTCCTTTCTCCATTACCAGAAAAACGAACGAGGCAGCGGCACCCTGAAGAACCCCCTGAAGATAAGGTACAAAAGAGCGGTCGTCACCAGCGCGGTTATAACAATCAAGGGCAGCTTTCGGGCTCCGAATAGATACATGCCGAGCGCCATCAATATGGGGGTAACAATCACATAGCCCAGGGGTTCAAGTGTCAACGCATATGCGAGCATCGCGAGCAATAGCACCCCCAGCGCGAGCCAGGGTTTCCATTTGGTCTGGGTCGATACCGTATCCGGCTGTTCGTGCTCGACCTGGCGTGACCTTTGTGCTTGGAGGGCTCGTATGCCGCGGATAACGATACTGACCGAAAGGCCGAGCGTTGGCAGTATGACAAATAGTGGAAAAACGCGAGGATCAATCCCGATGCTATGTTCCGGAAATCTGAGCGTTGCGATGAGAAAAATGACAGAAAGCGTCCCCGAGATCGAACCCAGGACGATATCGATGGTCCCCATGGTATGATTCCTTTTGCTCCATAGCGGCAGGGGAGGAATGCCCTCCCCCGCGATACTATTTTATTTGTACTTGCTGCCCAGTTTGTTTTCCTTCACTATTTTCATGTAGAACGCGTCCTCTTTCGCGATGAGTGCCTTGAATGAAGCCGTGTCCATGTAATCGAGAATGAGACCAGCCTGCTTCGCGATTTTAAGAAATTCAGGGTCTTCCATGGCTGCTTTGAAAGCATCGTGAAGGATTTTAACGCGTTCAGGGTCGGTTCCCTTGGGGGCGGCCAGTCCTCTCCATTGCCCCATGGCAAAATCGATGCCGAGCTCCTTGGCGGTGGGGTAATTTGGGAATTCTTCAAGGCGTTTAGGGGAGAAAACCCCCAGGCATTTGAGCTGGCCGTTAGCAAGCTGGGGTACGCCTTCTGGCGGCCCGCAGGTCACGACATCGACCTGGCCAGCGACTGCGGCAGTAATTGCCGGAGCGCCTCCATCATAGGGTACGTGGTTGAACTTGATCCCCGCGGCCGACTCGAAGGCCAGCGCGATCATATGGGTTCCGCCGCCGGCGCCTGCATTGCCAAGATTGATCTTCCCCGGCCGTTTTCTGGCATCCTCGACGAGATCCTTGAGTGTTTGATAGGGCGAATTGGCTGGAGCGAGGAACCATACCGGTGCGGTGACTACGTTGAGAATCGGCTCGAATGTCATTGCTTCATAAGGAGTTTGCTGCATATGAGTGACGGTAATGGACGGGGTCGCCCACGCGACCAGGTAATGGCCGTCTGCTTTTTTCGTCATTGCCTCCACATAGCCGGGTACCGCAGCGCCGCCAGGTTTGTTGGTGATGATAATAGGAACTCCCAGGTATTTTTTGATCACAGGCTGGAAGGCTCGAACCATGACATCGGTTGCGCCTCCCGCTGCCCATGGCACCATGATCTCGATTTCGCGCTCGGGGAATTTTGCGGTTTTTGTCTGGCCACTCGCGCTTGAAATCAAGAGCAATGAGAGCATGAGTACCATCGCGACTGTTTTTCTGATCATCGTATGCCTCCTTTATCGCTTGGTCCGGCTGGCGTATGCCGCCGGTTTAAAGTTTCATGATTGCAGGACGGCGGAACAGGTACCCGTCCTTTTCACGCTCCAGTACAGGAAAGAGCACTGGTTCCGACAATACTACTGGGCCGTTGCTGGTAGCGAGCATCGTATCCTCGGATTTAACACCCGTAATGGAAGGGTTCCAGGCAAAGGCCTGATTTTCCTGGATAATATCCTTCGTGGCCGCGGTAACCTTGTAATCGCGGCCGATATAGCCAATGGCGCCTCCCTGATGGTGGAGCCTGTATTCTTCCGGGTATCCGCGTTCCGCATATGCGCAGAGCGCCGCTTCGAACACTGTGCTGGCAGCCCTGCCGGGAATGGTTGCCGCCATCATCGAACAATCGACATATACATTATCTTCGTATCGCTTTTTGATATCAGCGGGGACAGGACCAAATTGAATAAACCTCGTAATAGACACAATAAGCCCCCGTTTGCGGCTATTGACGCTGATCATAGCCCGGCGCTCAATCCGGCGGTCCGTCGCGATCGGGTGACGATACTGTGCGATGCGGTCGTCAGCGGCGCAAAACGCGACAATGAAATCCATCCCCGCTTCCCAGAGACGCGCGGAGAGTTGGCCGACAACTTTCTGTTCCGTATCGCCAGATCGTATTGCCATCGCGGTTTCCTCAGCAATACGCGCGGTTTCGCGCGCCTGGACCGCGTAGCGCTCGATCTCCCATGGCGTGAGTGAATAGCGGAGCGGCGCGATCTGGCTGGAAATATCACTTGTACCCTTGAGCGGACAATCTGCGCCAATTGCGGCTCCGCCATGTTCATGAACCAGCTCGGCCTCTCTATCTTCATACCAGGGAAAAGAAAGGATTTTATATCCCTGTTCCGCAAGGCGTTCCTCATCCCGCATGCGGGGGGCTTCAATATTGGAACAGATGACAAATCCATCATCATGCGTGAGCAGGATGCCAGCGACTCCAAGCTCGGTCGCGAATCCCACGATGGTATAGGCGCCACCAGTCAACCAGGCAACATTGGCGGTTTTTTTCAGATACAGCGCGCTCAACCCGTTGCGCGCCATGAATGAACGAAGCCGTCGTTTCTTTTCTTCGATTTCCTGAAGCGCGAATGCGAACATGAATGCACCTCGCTCGCCCAAGATTGACAGGCTTGCACAGCCATTCTAATCTTATGTTGTATGACGTCAGCTGTCAATGAACAACATGTGAAAATTGTTCGGAGGGAGAATGTCATGAACGTGCTCTTTATTGGCGGGACGGGCAATATTTCTACTGCGTGTACGCATGAGGCGCTCAGGCGAGGCATGAGGGTGTTTCACTTGAATCGTGGGAATCATCCTGAAAGAGAGGTTCCCGGGGTTGTGCATCTGAAAGCGGATATCAGAGATGCCGAATCGGTCCGGCATGCCCTTGGAGATCATACATTTGACAGTGTGGTGGAATTTCTCGCGTTCAGACCCGAACATGTGAGAGCGGACATGGAACTGTTCCGCTGCCGGACACGACAGTATGTACTCATCAGTACTTGCTCAGCGTATCGCAAGCCTTCGCCAACTCCGGTGATTACCGAGGAAACCCCACTGGAAAACCCTTTTTGGGAATATTCACGGCTGAAGATCGCATGCGAGCAGGTTTTGCGCGACCATGCTGATGTCCAGACATTTCCCTATACTATTGTACGGCCTTCACACACCTACGATAACGGGTGGATTCCGGGTTTGTTCGGTTCGGCAGGATACGGGCTCGCCTGGCGAATGGAGCATGGATTGGAGGTTATTGTGCCTGGCGATGGTCAGTCTGTCTGGACGCTTACGCATGCCTCTGACTTCGCGGTCGGGCTGGTTGGTCTTCTAGGTAGAGAAGAGGCGTTGGGGGAAGCGTTTCATATTACTTCAGACGAACACCTAACTTGGGAAGCGATTCATTGGATCATCGGGGAAGCGCTCGGCGCCAAGCCGCGCCTTGTGCATATTCCTTCCGCGTTTATCGCCAGGATTCGGCCGGAGCGGGGGGCGGGGCTGCTGGGCGACAAGGCGGTGAGTGTGCTGTTTGATAATTCGAAAATACGGCGCGTCGTACCGGATTTCAGGCCTCGTGTCATGTTCGCGGAAGGAATTCGGCGGTCGCTGGCATGGTTTGACACGCATCCAGAGATGAAAAAAGCGGATCCTGTAATGAATGCGGACATGGATGCGGTACTCGAGCGCTGGCATGCAGCGATGGCCCATGTTGGCATGGAGTAAACGGCTTACTGCCGATGTGCTCGATTGATCGCGAACCGCGTCGCTGACTTGCACCATTGTATCGCCTCCGCTACCATGAAGAGCAATGAAAAAGCCATCCATCATCTTCCGCTGCACGGCCTGCGGGCATGAGGAGCCCAAGTGGCTTGGGCGCTGCCCCGAATGCGGACAGTGGAATACCTTGGTCGAAACGAAAACGTTGGGTCGCTTCGAGAAGGATAACACGGCATTCCCGGTTCCTCTGGAATCGGTTGACCCGGCACTCGGGACACGGGTTTTATCTGGCATCTCGGAACTAGACAGAGTGCTGGGCGGCGGGTTCATGCGGGGTTCGGCCGTTCTTCTGGGAGGTGAGCCTGGTATCGGCAAGAGCACACTGCTATTGCAGACATGCGCGCGGCTGCAGGCGAAAGGGAAGGCGCTGTATATTTCCGGCGAGGAATCCGCCGCGCAGATCCGCATGCGCGCCGAACGGACCGGTACGCTTGCGAAACATGTGGAAGTATTCTGCAGCAACGACGTGCATGCGTGTCTCTCGGTGATGGATTCGGTCCATCCTGTCATTACGGTGGTGGATTCGATTCAGACCGTGCATGCTCCCGAAGCGGGTATGGTGCCAGGCACCCCAAATCAAGTGAAATTCTGCACACAGGAGTTGGTCGAATGGGCAAAGAGTCACGATTCCATCGTGGTACTGGTTGCTCATGTGACCAAGGATGGGCTGATCGCCGGCCCAAAAGCGGCGGAGCATCTGGTGGACGCGGTCCTCAGTATCGAGCAGGCGGAACAGGCGCTGCGGGTTGTGCGAGCCAGCAAGAACCGCTTCGGTTCAGCCGAAGAACTTGGATTTTTCATTATGGGAGCGAAGGGGCTCGCGGAACTCCCTGATCCATCAGGTATTTTTACGGTACGGCGGGAAGGAGAGCTTCCCGCTGGCATTGCCATCGCGATCATGCATGAGGGGTCGCGAATTCTGCCGGCCGAGGTTCAAGCGCTCGCGATTCCTTCAAAATCGGGGGTGATGCGCGTCTATTCTGACCGCATCGACCCATTGAGGGTTTCTCGAGTGGCGGCGGTGCTCGAAAAGCAGACAAGGCTCGATTTTTCAAGTCAGGAACTGTATGTGAATGTGGCGGGAGGGCTTCGCTTGACCGAGCCGGCGGTCGATCTGCCGCTTGCCTGCGCGCTTTATTCGGCTCGAACCGGGCATCCGCTTCCAAAGGACGCCGCGCTGGCGGGTGAGTTGTCACTGGCAGGAGAGGTGCGGCCGGTCCGGTCGATGGAACGGAGAGCGCGAGCGGCGCAGCAGTTAGGATTCGGGCGGGTGGTCGGGCCCGCGGCGGTTCTGCCAGGAGAGGAAACTGGCGGAAGTAGCGCAGCCATGAAGGCCGCTCGTGTCAGTACCGGCGTTATCACGTGGACGGTCGCGCTCACATTGAAGGATACCATACGAATTCTCTGGAGTCATGAGAGGCGTGAAGGGGGGTTGAAGTGACCTATTGCAATGCGTCTCGAAGAATTTCGGGTGTGGCGGTTCCTCTCCTCGCACTCCGAGGTTCCCTGCGAGCCGCGTGCGGGGAATATCCGGATCTTGCGGCTCTTGGTGATATTGCCTCGCAATGGGGGCTTTCGCTGATCCAGCTTTTGCCTCTCAACGATACCGGTTCTGGCACCTCGCCCTATTCGGCGCTCAGCGCATGTGCCCTGCATCCGATTTACATTTCCCTGAGGGAGGTCGGCGCTTCGATGCGCCTTCTGGGAAGGCAGCTCGCAAAGTCGTGCGAGGACGCCCTAGCGCGCGCCAACGACCAGCTTGAATCAAAGTGGGGCAATCGCGAGCGAGTGGCCTACCATGAAGTGCTCGATGCAAAAATCGGAGCGCTCAGAGCTGTCTGGAATGCCTGCAAAGACGGATCTGGTAATTCCTGCGCCGCGCTCGCGGAGGAATTTGCCGAGAAAGAACCGTGGGCTAAACCGTACGCATGCTTCGTTGCCCTCAAGAACGCGTTCGGCGGCGCACCATGGTGGGAGTGGCCACGTTTTCTCGATCCAGCGCCAGAGGATATCGAACGGCTCTGGAACGATGCCCAGAGTGGAGAGGAGGCACGCTTCAGAGTCTGGCTCCAGGTGCTTGCCGAAGAACAGCTGGGGCGCGCCGCCAGTCTGGTGACCGGCAGGGGTATCGACATAATGGGTGACATTCCTATTCTGCTGGCGAAGGATTCGGCAGATGTCTGGTACCGCAGGCGGCTGTTCAATCTGGAACGACAGGCGGGAGCGCCTCCCGACATGTACTCGCCCCGCGGGCAGAACTGGGGCTTTCCGCTCTACGATTGGGACGCGCTGCTGCGCGAAGACTACGCGTTCTGGAACGAACGACTTTCCTTTGCCGACCGCTTCTACTCCGCGTATCGCCTCGATCATGTGCTTGGATTTTTCCGTATTTGGAGCATCAGCATTCATGAGCATGATGCATTCCTAGGGTCCTATGTGCCAGCTGAGCGCCTTCTTCGGACACAGCTCGAGGCTGATGGTTTTTCCGCAGAGCGAATTGCCTGGATGTCTAAGCCCCATATACCCGAAGCGCGCATCGAAGAAGCCGAGCGCCGAGTCATGGAAAAGGCGCGGTCAGATTGCCAAGCGGCGCTGACACTTCTCAGGGCGCAGCTGTTCCGGCGTATCGGCGCCGAACCGCTGTTCCTTTTTGACCCCGCAATACGGGGAACCGCGGATCTCTATTCGAAGGTATGGGCTGTCGCGGCCCGCTGTGGAGAGTCGAGTGAGGCCTTTGCCGGGTATGCGTCGGCATTGGGGGAATGGTGGACGGATCGCATGCTGTATGAGGCCGAACCCGATTGCTTTGTATTCCGATGGGATTTTCGCGAAACCACTGCATGGCGAAGCCTCAGTTCGGAGGAACAGGCGTATTTTGAACGAATGCGCGCGCAGATGGATGCGCGATCAATGAATACCTGGGAAACGCATGGCCGGGCCATCCTCCATAAGCTGCGGTCCACAACAGGGATGCAGCCATTTGCGGAAGATCTTGGCGCAGTTCCTCCCTGTGTCCCGAAGGTGCTGCAGGAAATGGCCATGCCTGGCTTGAGCGTGGTGCGCTGGGAACGGTACTGGAATCGGCCGGGAAACCCTTATGTGCCATTTGACGCATATCGTCCGAGCTCGGTTGCCTGCACTTCTGTCCACGATTCGACAAGTATGCGTCAGTGGTGGGAGGAGGAAGCTGATCGACCCGCGCTCTGGAGCCTTTTCTATGCCATGGCAGAACGCGATCCAGTTCTCGCTTCACTTATCGCCAAATGCCCCGAGGGTGTCCCGTCCTCTCTCGATCCTGAGGCAGCGGCAGTGGTGCTCAGGGCTGTGACACTGGCATCCTCGATGACAACCATGTTCCCCGTGCAGGACATTCTCGCGTGTCATGCGAAGTTCCGCGTATCCGATCCACGGCAGGAACGCATCAACATACCAGGAACACAGTCTGATACCAATTGGACCTACCGCATGCCCATCCATCTGCCTGCCCTCGCGGCAGACCAGACATTTGCCGAATTCATAGCGCACGTGCTGAGAAGGGATGTTCGATGAGCATAAAGGGAGAAAACCGCGGAGCCGGCGTCGTACGCGAGATCGCGGAAAAAACATTACACCGCACCATCACAACTGCGTGGTTTCTTATCAGGATCATGGTGCCGGTCAGTCTGGCGGTAGCTCTGTTGGGCTGGTCTGGGCTGCTGAATCATATTGCCAGCGCGCTCCGCCCGCTGATGCAGCTGGCCGGCCTGCCGGGAGAAGCGGCGCTTGTGTATCTATCTGGCGCACTGCTCAATAATTATTCAGCGATCGCCGTCATGAGCACCCTCTCGCTCAGCCTGAGGGACGCAACAATCCTCGCCCTTATGTGCCTCACCTCCCATAACCTGCCGGTCGAGTCAGCCGTCATGAAATCGATCGGCTCATCCGCGCTTAAAATGACCTTGCTGCGCATAGGAACCGCAATTGCGGGAGGAGTCCTTCTGAATCTGCTGCTGCCGGCCTCGCTCGCGCAGATTCCGCTGTTCGCTACTGCGCAGGTGACACAGCTCTCGTTCTGGCCCATGCTGGCAGGATGGGCCGTCTCCACCGCCAGATTGATCGGCAAAATTGTCCTTTATCTTTTTATTCTCATGCTGGTACAAAGCCTATTCGAACGGCTGAACCTTATGGAGTGGCTTTCGCGCTGGCTCGGCTGGCTCATGCGTCTCTTTGGGCTGAGGCCTTCGATGGCATTTCTGTGGATAGTCATCAATATTGTCGGATATTCCTATGGTGCTGGAGTTATCCGGGCCGCCTGCGAGGAAGGGAAAATGTCGCGGGAAGAAGGCGACCTGTTCAATCACCACGCGGCGATTTGTCATTCGCTCGTTGAAGACTCCGTGCTGTATTCAGCGTTGTCGATTCCGCTCTTCTGGATTGTCGTACCGCGCATTGGTCTCGCGATGGCGGTTGTATGGGGAGAACGCCTCAGGCGAACGCTTTTCATATCTAGAGACCCGAGACCACAGCCACATCGTTAAATGCCGCTGAATGTGAGCCAAGTGCCCAGGGCTTGAACGATACTGAAAAGACCGGTCATTTCCAGGAGCGCGAGTGTCAGGCTTATGCCGGTCGCGAGCGCGGGAATTGCTCCACGCCACGCGCGGTCTGAACTATGCTCGGTTCGCCATCGATGCAAGGCGCGGAGGGAAGGAAGGCTGAGAAGAAGCCAGAACACAGCTCCTGTCACTCGGGCAGCCATGGGAGATGTTTCTCTGAAATTGAGAAGAATCCCGCCTGCCTGTGCCGCTCGCGCCGAGATCATGGAGACAGAGCCCAGAAACATTACCAGCCCAAACAGAAGCAAGAAAATGCCTGATATGACCCGCACCGAATTGCCATGTTTTTTGAGAAATGCGAGCAGCGGCGCAAGACGGGCGAAGAATAGCGCACTCAGAATGAATGGGACGGCAAACCCCGCGGAATAGGCCGCGAGAAGGACCGCCGCATGTCCTGCGTCCGCGTTTCTGGCTGCCATGAGCAGAACCGACGCGAGGATCGGACCGATGCAAGGAGACCAGCCGGCAGCGAACGCCAGCCCCATCAGGAATGCATTGAGCATCGATCCACGTTGTAGCCATGCGCCTCTGCCGGGTTCATCCCGGCGGCCCGTCAATTTCTGAATGAGTCTTACATCGCTGTTGAGAAAGCCTATCACATCAAAAATGATATTGAGCCCGAGCAGCATGACGATGACGCCGGCGATCCGGCCGAAGGTACGTGAAAAACTCGCGCCCGCAAAGGCCATGCCCCCTGAAAAGAGAATGCCGAGCAAGGTAAAGGTGATCGTGAAACCTGCGGAAAACGCGAGACTGGCGCGCAGCATGCGCAGGCGGTGTTCGGAGCCGGCAAATTCCTTAACTGCCAGGCCCGAAAGCATCGACAGGTACGCGGGCAGCAGAGGGAGTACGCAGGGTGAAATGAAAGATACAAGCCCCGCTGCAAATGACGCGATGAGATCAGGCCGGTTCATTTCTTGGCGAGCTCCTTTATGACTTTCATGAATTCGGGGTTGTCATATTCGAAAGACCCTATGATGCCAGCGATGAAATCGCCATTCTTATCGAGAATATAGGTGGTGGGGATGCCGCGCGAAGCATATGTCGCGGAAAGCTGATTTTTCGGATCCAGATAAACAGGAAACGTGATCTTGTTCTGTTCGACAAATGGCTTGACGGTCGTGAGCGGTTCACCGACCGAAATGGCCATGATCTGGAATTTTTCACCCTTCATCGCTTCGTGGAGCCTTTGAATCGTGGGTATTTCCTGCTTGCAGGGAGGACACCAGGTGGCCCAGAAATTGAGAAGGGTAATGGTCCCTTTGGTCGATGTTCGAGGTACAAGGCCTCCGGACAGTGAAGTGACCGTAAAATTTGGCTGCGAAAAAGGCTTGTCGAAGACATAGAACCCCAGCGCTTCGAGCCGGGGGGCATACCAGGGGCGGCTTTCGGCCGCACTGACCTGCCTGGGTTCCGCTACCAGGATCAGCGCGATCAGGGCGAACAAGGACGAGAAAGACAGGGCGGCGCGACCCATAAACTTTTGAACATGTATCGCTCGCATAAGGGCTCCTTCATTTACTAGTATCCATATGAATACATATAAAGTTTAATATATAATAAACATTCTGACAACCTCAGGCATGCGTTGGGCGCTTGAAACGCGTGTCTGTTTTTCCATGTGCGCGCAATCATGTAAACGCATATTAAAGGAGGCTGATCATGAAGCGGATCATGGGATATCAAGCTTCCTTAGAATGAATTCGACATTAGGCTCTCAGCGTGGACACCCGCGAAGCTCTGGGATTTCATCAACGCGAAATATCCAGCGATCTGGAAACAGATCCAGCCTGCGGTCATGGCAGCTTGCAACATAGAAATTCCGAGTGTCGCGACCATGTATAGTGCTGATGTCGAAATAAGGCATCCTCAGGCGCAGAAGCCGAATGGGATAGACGGGCTTGTGGAGTGAGGCTTCTTCGTCTGGTGTTTCCCTCCGACCGACTCGTATCTCGTCGAACTTGCGTATCCAGCAAAAGTGAAGGCCAAGGAGGTGGCTGAACAGCGCTATCACGCATTGATTCAGCAGCTGAAAGATGCCGGTTTGTATTCGTCAGACTATCGAGGCATATTTCGGTCCTCGAAAATACCGTGGCTAAAAGTTCGTTGAAGCGGCATCCACAGGGCTTGCGCAGGTTGTCGCATCGCGGGGAAATCGATACTATTCAGTCTGACATCGACAAGGTGCTGAAATTTTTTCTATTTAGGATATGAAGGAGCTTTTGCGACATGAGCATCAGACTGAACGAATCGCAGCCGACCGAAACCGAATCACGCAAGAACGATGAGCCGCTGAGCGAGCGCTTTCTGAAGACGCGCACTGTGCTGCTTGTGGGAGAAGTCGAAAAGGATCTGTCGGAAAAAGTGGTGCGCCAGCTGCTTCTGCTCGACAGCATGTCGGACGAGCCGATTACCCTGCTCATCGATTCTCCTGGCGGTGATGTGTATGCCGGGTTTTCCATTTTCGATGTGATCCGTTTCATCAACGCGCCGGTGCGCATCGTCGGGATTGGGCTGGTCGCGTCAGCTGCCGCGCTTATTCTGTTGGCGGTACCGAAGGAACGGCGCTTTGGCCTTCCCAATTCGTCCTATTTGATCCATCAGCCGCTTTCGGGCATGAATGGCGTCGCGACCGAAATCGAGATCCACGCCCGCGAACTGGAAAAGACTAGGGAACGCATCAACGAGATTATCGCGGAAGCGACCGGTCAGCCGCTCGAGAAAATCACCAAAGATACCGACCGTGATTTCTGGATGAACGCTGCCGAGGCGGTCGCCTATGGGCTTATCGGGAAGGTTGTAACCTCGAAAAACGAGCTGGGCTGAAGCAATAGGCTGTACCGGACGCGTTCTCTCCTGTGAGGGAGAATGTATGCGTTCGGCTTTTCTGGTGCTGTTGTCTGTGGCGATCCTCTGCGTCGGCTGCAGATGCTCTCTGGGTACTCCGGGGCTTTCCCGTGAGGTGGTAATCGTCTCTTACAATGTCCACAATCTTTTCGACGCAGAAGAAAGCGGGAAAGAGTATCCCGAGTTCCGGCCTTCAAAAGGAACATGGAATACCGAGCTGTATGCGCGCCGTCTGGACAATACGGTGATGGCGGTCCGTGCCGCGACCGTGGGGAGCGGAACGAGAGGAGCCGATATTCTCTGCCTCCAGGAGATCGAGAATGAGCGCGTGCTGGCGGATCTCGCAGGCAGGTTCAATAGAGATGGATATCGATATTGGGCAATCGGAGGGCCAGAGGCGAGCGAAATCCATTGCGCTGTGTTGTCGAGGCTGCCCATTGTCGCTGTCCACACCCATTCCGTCATGGACGCATGGGGATTCGGACCTATGCGGGATATTCTCGAGGTCGAGATCGAAACGGGGCAAAAAAACGACGCGGATCGCGTATGTCTTCTTGTCTGTCACTGGAAATCGAAAAAGGAAGGGGCTGAGGCAACCGAGCCTGCGCGGAGAGCCGCCGCTGCTCTGATTGCGAGACGCGTACGACAGTTGGCGGTGGAGCGGCCTGAATTGCCGGTCGTGGTGTGCGGCGATTTCAACGAATCACCTGATGAGTATCTGCGGAACGAGAGAGCCTATCCGACTGCCTTCATGCCGGCAGGCATTGTGTCGCCGCCAAGCGCTGCGGAGGGAGAGTCGCTCTTTGTTCTCGACAGCTTCCAGGCTGCCGCGGATGCGGTTGGATCTGATGGCCAGGCTGGTAATAGCAGCATGACACGGGTGATGCTGTTCAGCCCATGGAGCGAGCTTCCGGGAGGATTCAGTATCGCCTATCAGAAGAAGGGCGAGCAATTTGATGGGTTCTTTTTGAATAGCGCGCTGGCAGATGCGAAGGGGCTGGAATATGGCGGGTTCGCGGTTGCGACGGACGCCAAGCTTTTAGACGCGGCCGGACTTCCGCGTGAATGGAATGGGAGAGAAGGTTTTTCGGACCATTTGCCGGTGCGGCTCGAAATCAGGCATATGCCATGAGCGAGGATTGGTGAATCGCGGTTGAGCGCGCTTGCGCGGTTCTTGTCTTGCCTGCAGCGGGTCCGTGCGATAGTCTTTTGGCGGTGGACTGATCGATATGCCGCGCAGTATCCAAGCGGCATACAATGCCACGCTGCGCGTGGACGCGATCAAAAGCCCTGGAGGTGTATGTCATGGATTTGCGCGCCGATGCGGAAACGATATTCAGAGCGGCGGTCGATCGAGTCGTTCCGGACCGCCTGCTTTCATGGGTCCTTTCATACGACGGAAAGATTCTGAAAGCCGATGATGGTCAGCATTGCCGGCTGTACGATTTGGATCGCTACGAGCGGGTTGTGTTGGCCGCATTTGGCAAGGCATCGGTTCCAATGGCAGCACACCTGATATCGCTACTTAAAGAAAGGATTTCGGAAGGCCTGGTAGTGACGAAGGCAACAGAGGGGCAGGCGGCAAGTGTTGATCCCGTGGTGAGAGCGCTCCTCGCTGCACACGCGATTCGGGTTATGGAAGCGGGGCATCCGGTACCCGATCACCGTTCGATAGCCGCAGGGAAGGAATTGCAGTTGTTGGCGCAGCGGGCATCGGATTGGCATACGCGCGGCAGCAGCGTACTGGCAATTGTGCTGATTTCCGGGGGAGGGAGCGCGCTTGTGAGCTGCCCGGCTGAAGGCGTGTCCGCTGAGGACAAGTCCGCTGTGACGCGGCTTCTGCTCGCCTGTGGAGCCTCTATTCACGAACTGAATACTGTGCGGAAACATCTGTCGTCATTCAAGGGTGGATTGTTTGCGCGTACGTTGTTTCCGGCAGAAGGTCTGGCGCTTGTCCTGTCGGATGTAATGGACGACGATCTCGATGTGATTGCCTCCGGCCCAACCGTTCCGGATCGCAGTACCTGGGCCGATGTCGCCGATATCCTGCGGCGCTACCACCTGGAGGATGCTATCCCGCAATCCGTCGCGAAACGAGTGAAGGATGGCCTTGCCGGCCTGATTCCGGATACACCGAAACCAGGCGATCCGATATTCGATTCGCTTGCGACCGTGCTGGTTGGAACGAATTATCACGCGATCCGTGAAGCCGAGAAAAAGGCGCGAGAATTGGGGTATCATACCCTTGTGCTAGGAACGCAGCTGACAGGAGAAGCGCGCGAGATCGCGCGGGTATTTTCGGGTTCAGCAAAGGACATAGTGCGCCATGGTCTTCCGGTGTCACCGCCTGCATGTATCATCGCGGGTGGCGAGACAACCGTGACGGTGCGGGGGCGCGGCAAAGGCGGCAGAAATCAGGAAATGGCTCTTTCCTTCATCGAAGCGTTGCAGAAATTTCCTGCGGAACTCTCCGCGCAGGCAGATCGAATCTGCTTTCTTTCAGCAGGAACCGATGGCAACGACGGGCCGACCGATGCAGCCGGCGCCTTCGCGGACACGTCGGTGCTGCGAGCGGCGAAAGAATCTTGTTTGGAGCCGGCGCAGTATCTGGCAGACAACAATTCCTACGCGTTTTTCGATGCGACGGGAGGCCTTTTTCGCACTGGGCCGACCGGAACCAACGTCTGCGATATTCAGGTCCTTCTCGTTCACTGAGCGAGACAGGGCAGTATTAGGAGAAGTATGATGAAATCCGAGTCACAACTCAAACTTGCCGTCCTTATCGACGCTGACAATACCCAGCCCTCCATCATCGAAGGGCTTTTGGCCGAAATAGCGAAGTACGGTATCGCTAGTGTCAAGCGCATCTATGGTGACTGGACAAACCCCAACCTCCGCGGCTGGAAGGAACGCCTGCTTGAGTACGCCATCCAGCCCGTGCAGCAGTTTTCCTACACCACTGGCAAGAATTCGACCGACAGTGCCATGATCATCGATGCGATGGACCTGCTCTATACCGAAAACCTTGATGGCTTCTGCATTGTATCGAGCGATTCCGATTTTACTCGACTTGCTGCCCGCCTGCGCGAGGATGGCAAGCTGGTGCTCGGCTTCGGCCAGCGCAAAACACCCAAACCGTTTGTCGCCGCGTGCGATAAATTCATTTACACCGAAATTCTTACCGAGACCGTCACCGAATCGGAGGATGAGCGTGACGCGCATCCCGAGCGGGAAGGGGGCGCTCGTCATGCGCCGCAGCCAGCCGATATTAAAAACGATCGAAAACTCAAGGCGCTCCTGCTGAGCGCGGTGGAGGAAGCGGCGGATGAGTTCGGCTGGGCCTATCTTGGCGAAGTTGGTACCTATATCGCGAATCGGTTGCCTGAGTTCGACCCGCGCAACTACGGGTTCCGAAAATTGGGTGAGCTGATCAAGGCAAGCAACCTGTTCGAAATAGACGAGCGAACCAACCCCATGGTGCCTGGAAAACAGGTGTACCTGCGCATCAAGCATAGAGGCAAGGTGCCGAGCTGATCCTGAGGCGGCTCGCTGAGTGGCTTTCCGGGATCTAGGCTTAGAATCCGAGAATGCGCCTGCGGTTGGCGCAACCGATCGCTTCGAGGTTTGCAAGAACCGCCGCGGGCGACTCCTCTGCGGCTATGTGCGTCTGCGAGTACTGCCGGTATTCAATAGCGAACTGATTCATTGAAAAATGCCGGAACAGCCATATTCTATCGCGCAGCGGTTTTGGCGCATGCTCAGCCCATTTCATGAGTTCTTCCGCGTACGGCCTGAAAATTCCGCGCGGCCCGAGCTCGCCGAGCCCCGAGATCCAGAGCGGTATTTCGAGGCATTCCAGCATCGAGCAGGCATATCTCGCCATAACCCTTTGGCTTTCCTCGATAAGGGCTTTGAGCGCTGCGGCGTGAGGGCCCGCGTAGCGGGGAAGCAGGCGCAACTCAGCCGTTTTTGGTGTATGGATGGGAGTTTTGTTGATAATAAGGGTTGCCTCGCGGAAATCAGCGTTAAGGTGTACGCGGAACCAGGAGTCCGCGAGCTTCCCTGACTGACCTACGAGATAACGGCGCTGATGCGCCTTCTGTTCCTGAATCCCAGGATTGTCCGCCGCTAGAATGAATAAAGGCTTGTCAGTGATGGCAATTTCATCCAGTGACAAATTGTAGACTACCGGCGTCTCGACAGGGTCTTCCCCGTAACCGCGATCGCGCCGGAGCGCCATCTGTGATTCGCAAAGCCACTCCGCGTGGATCATGAGGGAATCTGCGTAGGTCCGCATCGAGCGGCATATCCGGGTTATGCAGTCGAACTGTTGTGGTGTCATTTCCCCTCCATTCAAAGAAACGGACGATGGTGCTATCCTGCAGCTTATGCATACGTCTCATTCACTTGTGTTCGCGTTGCTGGTGATGTTCGCCGCTGGTGGAGCGCTTTCCTGCACTGCTCAGCAGAAAAACCCCCTTTCCATGCTTCCTTCGGACATACGCCAACCGGTCAAGGACGCGCTAGACGCGGTACGGCTCGAAACGAAGGACCGCGATCGCGTGATCACCGCCATTGCGTCCAATCCAGCTGGGTTTGTCACACTGTATAAAGAACTGCGCATCGCAATGAACGCCGATCCCGCCCTGTTCCGCAGAGTAGACAAGATGACAGCTCTGGAGAAAGACTTTGTGCCGACAGACTTGGCTCCTCTGGATGGACCCTTTCCCTATGTAGTATCGAAGAAGGGGATGCTCCTGCGCAAGCCGGTGCGCGACGCGCTGGTACGCATGTCGGAGGCTGCCCGCAGGGAGGGCATCACGCTGGTGGTATCATCGGCTTATCGATCCTATGAATATCAGAAAAAAGTGTATGAGGAGAACGTGGCTGAGATGGGGGAGGCGGAAGCAGGGCGCGTGTCGGCGCTGCCGGGTCATTCCCAGCACCAGCTGGGCACGGCAATCGATTTTGGAACTATCAATGACGGTTTTGCAGAGACGGCACAGGGCAGGTGGCTCGCGTCGCATGCGGGGCAATTCGGCTTTTCCCTTTCATATCCGCAGGGGATGGAACAGGTAACGGGCTATAAATGGGAAAGCTGGCATTATCGGTATATCACGCAAGCCGGCGTCGAGTTGCAGAACATGTATTTCCTGGGCGTGCAGCAGTATCTTATCGAATTTTGCGCCGCCCTGAAATGACGCGCGGTCTGCACGACGCGTGCGCGAGGTTAGGCCACACAAGCCGCGCCTCCCGGTCCAAGGCATGGTTGGAATCATGCGGGCCGTTTCGGTTCGAATGCGCTACATTGAGAAAAATCGTTTTAAAACACCAGTCGCTCGAGAATATCAGCAACCGCGTCCTCTTCGTTGGTCTTTTCCGAAACAAATCGCGCTACTTCCTTGATTTCTGGCGAGGCATTCGCTGGCGCGCATCCCATACCGACCTCCATGATCATGTCGCGATCGTTCCTCGCATCCCCAATAGCGAGTACTGATTTCATCGGAATGCCAAGGCGACGGGTGAGGCGGGCTAATGCAGCGCCTTTGGTGGCCCCCTTAGGCAATACTTCCAGAAAATAGGGTTTGGATGTCACGATTTCAGCATCCCTGCTTAGCCGCTCCTTCAAGGAGGCAAACAGCGGCTCAATCATGGAAGGATCGCCACACACGAGAATCTTTGTCTGCGCGCGCGTCAAAATGGCATCGAAATCCTGAATCACTTCCAGCGGCATGCCGGTAAATTCATGGTCCAGGACAGCCCATTCGTTCATCCGATTGCACCAGATACGCCCATCCATGTAAAGCTGCCAAAAATATCCAGCGGCTTCGAGTTCCATGGCTACGGTACGGCAGAACGCAGGCTCCAGCGTAAGCGCTTCCACATGCTGTCCGGTACTGGCTCGGATGAGTTCGGCTCCGTTCGAACCGATCAGATAATCGCCGCGCCGGTGAATTGAGAGCTCATCGGCGTATCGTTTCATGGAATAATAGTTGCGTCCCGATGCCAGCACCACATGAATGCCCAGCCGTTCCACATGCTGCAGCGCTTCCTTGTTTCGCTCGGAGATGGTCAAGTTGTCGCGCAGAAGCGTGTCGTCGAGGTCGAGCGCAATCAGACGGAATTTCTGTTCCATGGGTGAGGTTATATCCGGAACGGAAGGCATGCGTGAAGTGCTTCGAGGCACGACTACTTCACCTTCGCGCAGTCCTGAAGTAATCTGGCAGCGATGGAGCAGCACGAGAAGTCCACACGCATGATTCGCAGCGCAGGGCTGCTGTCACTATTGACCATGGTGTCCCGCGTGCTCGGTCTCATCCGCGAGATGACCAAGGCTCGCTTCCTGGGCACCGGCGTCTATTCCGACGCGTTCACCGTTTCCTTCATCATTCCGAATTTTACGCGGCGCCTTTTTGCGGAGGGCTCGGTCACTGTCGCGTTCATTCCTACCTACAAAGGCTATCTGCACGCCGGAGACGATGCCAGGACACGCGAATTTCTCTCGGCGAGCCTCACCGTTCTGACAATCTGTGTGACATCCGCTGTTGCCCTTGGTATTGCCTTGACTCCGTGGATCGTCCGTCTCTTTGGTTCCGAACCGGTAGAAACCACCCTGCTGACGCGCATCATGTTTCCCTTTCTGGCGCTTGTCTCTTTCGCGGCGCTTCTTCAGGGCATTCTGAATTCGCATGAAATATTCGGGCCTTCAGGTCTTGCTCCCATACTATTCAACCTGTGCTTTATCATCGTTCCCTGGCTGATAGGCAGCCGCCTTGGCAATCCGGCGCGGGCGATGGCGGTGGGAGTGGTCGCTGGCGGGCTTTTGCAGGCGCTTGTGCAATTGCCGGCGGTCTTGAGGATAGGCATACGCTTTGGTTTCATGAATCCGCTCCGGGCATTCGTCAATCCCGGCATGCGCAGAGTTTTCGCGCTCATTGGTCCGACGATACTGGGCATGGCGGCCTACCAGGTAAACGACCTTGTCAGCACCGCCTACGCGTCACGGGCCGGTCTTGGTGTTGCGTCGAGTCTTCAGTATTCGCTCAGGCTTCAGGAACTTATGCTGGGCATTTTTGCGGTATCGGCTGGAACGGTGCTACTTCCTCGCCTGGCGGACGCGGCGCGGTCTGGCGCCTGGCGAGAGTATTCTTCTACACTTGGCAGCACTATGCGGTCCCTGCTGCTCCTCACGGTGCCGGTCGCGATCTTCTCAATGGTGCTGCCGGAACGAATCGTGGCACTGCTCTTCCGGACCGGCGATTTCACTGTGGAATCGGTGCGTCTCACCGCGGGCGCTTTTTTCTGGCACCAGACGGGCCTTGTGTTCATTGCGATGAATCGGGTATTGGCCCCTGCCTTCTACGCGCGAAGCGATACAAAAACGCCTACCTTCGCCGGCATCACGAGTTTCGGTGTCAATGTGATTCTTGTATTGCTGCTCGCGTTCAGATTCCAGGGGCCGGGCATCGCCTTCGCGTTGTCGTTTTCGAGCGCGGTCAACACAGCCTTGCTGCTTCTGGCGCTCGTGCGGCGCAATATTGAGGGCACAAGGGATGAACTCGGGGCGGTTTTCCGATACCTTGTGAAAGTGCTGCTGTTTTCGTTGGTGGCGGTCGTTCCGGCGCGGCTGGCCGATCAGGCACTTGCGTCCTTAATCGGGCAGCGTCGTGAAGGGGTTGGTCGGCTGGTTTCTGAAGGTGTTCCGTTTATAGGGGCCTCGCTTGCATTCGCGGCAGTTGGGATCGGACTCCTGGTCCTGACAAAGGATCAGGTGTCGAAAACCATCTTCTCGGCATTCAGCCGCAAAGCACGCAAGAAGCGTTAAGCATTCGCGCCTGGTTTACAGAACAGCTGGATTGTGCGATACTCCGGTGGTCTGGTTGCGAGTCTACTGCGCTCCCTGGAAACTGTGGGCTGGATATTGACACATCCCCATGCCAGTGATATATTCGCAACGCTTTATTTCGCGCCCCTGTAGCTCAGTTGGCAGAGCATATCCATGGTAAGGATAAGGTCAACGGTTCGATTCCGTTCGGGGGCTGGAATTCTAGCAGATTTCATCCCGGCGATCAGGGTTGGGTACGCCGCGAAAAAGGACAGGGAGCTATGGCATCCAAGAAAAAGCAGAATGTCGAAATCATTGCGCTACAGTGCACCGAGTGCAAGCGCCGCAACTATACCACCAAGAAGAACCGCAAGACTATGCAGGAAAAGCTCGAGCTCATGAAGTACTGCAAGTGGGACCGTAAGCATACCCTGCACCGGGAAACGAAGGTAAAGTAACACGTTTAGGCCAGTAGCTCTAATGGTAGAGCGCCGGTCTCCAAAACCGGATGTTGTGGGTTCGAGTCCTACCTGGCCTGATAGAAAAGGGCGCAGGGCGCGGCGGATACGCTGTGGTGCCGTGCAGACATAAAGGGTCCAAGGAGCCGCCATGAAGAAGATCATCCAGTTCTTCAAAGACAGCTATGCAGAGCTTTCCAAGGTAGTATGGCCGTCGAAAGAGGATGTTGTTGCCTCAACCAAGATTGTGGTCATCTCGACCGTCGCGGTGGCACTTGTGCTTGGCCTAATCGATTTCCTGCTGGTGCTGGGAATCGAGGTCGTTTTCAGATAAGGCAGTAAAGGAATGGCAAAAGCCTGGTACATACTTCACGTCTACTCTGGTTATGAAAACAAGATTGAGAAGACTGTCCGCATGCTCATTGATTCCGGCGAGCTTTCCCGCGAAATCGTAACCGATGTGAAGGTGCCTACCGAAGAAGTGTCCGAAGTCAAAGACGGCCGCAAGCGCAATGTCTCGCGCAAGATCCTTCCGGGCTATATTCTTGTCGAAATGGACCTGCCTGAAAACAATTGGAAGACGACCTGCGCGGTCATTCGCAATATCAACGGCGTTACCGGGTTCGTCGGGTCCTCGTCAAATTCCAAACCAATGCCTATTACCATGGATGAGGTGAAGCGCATTTTGCAGCGAACCGGCGAACTTAAGGGCGAGCGCCCGATCCGGTTCCGCCAGACCTTCAGCGTTGGTGACCAGGTAAAAATCACCGAAGGCCCGTTCGAATCCTTCTCCGGTGTTATTGACGAGATCAACACCGAGAAGAACAAGCTCAAAGTAAGCGTTCAGATTTTCGGCCGCTCTACGCCAGTCGAAGTCGACA
Organism: Spirochaetota bacterium; assembly: GCA_029265255.1. Next base: position 75,073 of record JAJUJQ010000007.1, on the reverse strand, counting down.
TGACACAGGTCGAAAAGATATAAGTAAGCGCCTCTCCGAGGGGCGCAGTGATCTTTGTACAGCAGCACGCCGGGCTTTTATGGCCGGCATGCTTCTCAGATAAGGGGTTTTCAAGCTCCAAAGATGGGAGTTTCCGCAGTGACGGAAACGCTATCCCGTTCGCATGAGCGTACGGGTACACCACGAAAGGAGAACGGCTATGGCCAAGAAAAAGATTACTGCAATCGTAAAATTGCAGTGCCCCGCCGGCAAAGCGACGCCAGCTCCTCCTGTAGGACCCGCATTGGGTCCTCATGGCGTTTCGGCGCCCATGTTCTGCCAGCAGTTCAATGAGCGCACGAAAAACATGGAGCCCGGCCTCGTCATTCCGGCGATCATCACCATCTATCAGGACAAGACCTTCACCTTTGTCCTGAAGACTCCTCCCGCCAGTGTCCTCATCAAAAAGGCGTGCGGCATTGAGAAGGGTTCGTCGATTCCTCAGAAGAACAAGGTTGCCAAGCTCCAGAAGGCTAAACTGGAAGAGATCGCCAAACTGAAAATGCCCGATCTCAACGCGAACGACCTCGAGGCTGCGAAGCGCATCATTGCAGGTACTGCCCGCTCGATGGGCGTTGAAGTGGAGTGGTGACATGAAACACGGCAAAAAATATATCGAGGCGTCAAAGAAAGTCGAACGCACCCAGGCGTATGAAATTGCCGCTGCGTGCACGCTCGTTAGGGAGCTCAAGACTGCCAAATTCGACGAAACAGTCGAGGCGCATATACGGCTCAATCTCAAGAAAAGCCAGTCGGTACGCGATACTGTCGTGCTGCCGCATCAATTCCGAGGAGAGAAGCGCGTGCTCGTGTTCTGCCGCCCTGACCGGGTCAAGGAAGCGCTGGACGCGGGGGCTACTTACGCAGGCGACGTTGAACTGATCGAAAAGATCAAAGGTGGCTGGCTCGATTTTGATATCGCGGTCGCGACCCCCGACATGATGAAGGAAGTCGGTAAACTCGGTATGATCCTGGGTCGCCGCGGTCTCATGCCCAACCCCAAGACCGGCACCGTCACCAATGACCTGGCTGCCTCCCTAGCCGAGCTCAAGAAAGGACGGACCGAGTTCCGCACCGACAAGACCAACATCATCCATATTCCCGTGGGCAAGGTCTCCATGGAGCCCGAGAAGATCGCCGAGAACCTGAATGCGCTTCTCGAAGAGGTTCAGCGCAAGCGCCCTGCCGACGTCAAGGGTGATTTCATCATATCCGTGTACCTGACTCCGACCATGGGGCCGAGTGTCAAAGTCGCGGTCGGCAAGACGGAGAAGAGGTGAGAGTATGGCAATCAAAGCGTCAAAACTTCAGCCGAGAAAAATAGAAGCCATCACGATGCTCAAGGAGATGATCGGTGGATCGAGCGACTTTATCTTTACCGAGTATCGTGGCCTCACCGTGGAGCAGATCACTAATCTCAGGCGCCTGTTGCGTGAGAAAGGCGCCGAGCTTCATGTGGTGAAGAACAATTTCGCGCGGATCGCCTTTGATGAGCTGGGATATTCCCATGCCGTGGCACCGGTTCTCGCCGGCCCCACCGCTGTCGCCTTCGTCAAGGCCGATTCGAACGAAGTGGCAAAAGTGCTCCTCGAGTTCGCCAAGGAAACCCCGGCGCTCGTCATCAAGGGTGCCATGGTTGATCGCCAATTTATGGATGCCGCGCAGGTCGAAGCGTTCAGCAAGCTGCCCGGCCGCAGCCAGCTCATCGCGATGCTTATGTCCGCGATGAACGCGCCAGCTCAGAATCTCGTCTATGTCATCAACGCGATTCCAACCAAGCTGGTGCGCGTGCTCAAGGCGATCGAGGAAAAGAAAGCCCAGGAAAGCGCCTGATTCAGGAAGCAGTTCCGTCAGGCTTCGGACGCTGCCGTTCCTGTCGGAACAGAATACAATGCCTGCCCTTGGTGGCGGGCCAGCATGAAAGAAGGAGAAGATAATATGGCAGCACTGACCAAAGAGCAGATCATCGACGCGATCGCTTCCATGACGGTTCTCGAGATTTCCGAGCTCGTCAAGGCGATGGAAGAGAAGTTTGGCGTTACCGCAGCCGCGCCCGTGGCTGTTGCCGCCGCTCCTGCAGCCGGCGCCGCCGCTGCCCCTGTCGAGGAAAAGACTGAGTTTACTGTCATCCTCAAGGGCAACGTTCCCGCCGACAAGAAGATCGCCATCATCAAGGAAGTGCGTGCGATCACCGGCCTGGGCCTGAAGGAAGCCAAAGACCTCGTCGAAGCCGGCGACAAGCCCCTCAAGGAGAATGTCTCCAAGGAAGAGGCCGAGAAGGTCAAGAAGCAGATCGAAGCTGCCGGTGGCGCTGTCGAAATAAAATAATCGATGCGACCATCACAGGCGGCCTGATTCGGGGCCGCCTTTGCTTCATGAGGGAGGGGACTGCCGGGATAATCGGACAGTCCCCCCGTTTTCAGGATGCATTCGCAAGGCGGGTGCCTCCTGATGACGGAAAAGAACGAGGCGCCGCCGCGAGAAGCGCGAGGCGCATGGACCAGTTGACCCGCGCGCAGATCGCGCGCCTGGAGGGGTAACGGATGGCATATACCGAACAGAAGATCAAGCGTATTTATATCGGTAAGGACTACAAGGATGTCATGGATATCCCGGACCTCATCGATATCCAGCTGTCTTCCTACGAGCATTTTCTTCAGCGTGAGAAGCTGCGCAAGGGGCTTCCGCTCGATTTAGAAGGACTTGAGGAGGTGTTCCGCTCGACCTTCCCGATCGAAAGCCCGTCAGGAGATCTCGTGATTGAATACGAGCATTATTCGCTCGACGAGAAATCCATCAAGTATTCGGAGCTCGAGTGCAAGCAGAAGGGACTTACGTATTCCGTACCTCTCAAGGCAGTCATCAACCTTGTATTCAGAAAAACCGGTGAAATCCGCCAGAAGGAAATCTATCTCGGCGACATTCCGCTCATGACAGACCGTGGTACTTTCATCATCAACGGAGCCGAGCGCGTCATTGTTTCGCAGATTCACCGCTCCCCCGGCGTCATTTTCAGCCATGAAAAAGGCGTCTATTCCTCGCGCATTATCCCCTACCGCGGCAGCTGGCTTGAATTCGAAATTGACCAGAAGCACGAACTCATCTATGCCAAAATCGACCGCAAGCGCAAGATTCTCGGCACCACCTTCCTCCGTGCCATTGGATATCAGAATCGCGAAGAGATTATCGCTGCCTTTTACTCGATCAAGACTGTGACGCTTGTCGAACAGGGGGCCGAGAAGGACGCGCTAGTCGGCAAAATTCTGGCACGCCCCGTCTATATCGAGCTCGATGGTGAGAAGAAGCGCCTCTTCAGGGCCGGCGACAAGATACACCTGCACGAAATAGACGAGCTCATCAACCTGGGCATCGATCAAGTGGATGTCATTGATTTCGAAGACGAGAAATCGTTGCACAACGAGATGATTCTCAACTGCTTCGAACGCGAGGATGTCAAGCTTGTCAAGGAAACTCCCGATCAGGACGAGCCTACCAAAGAAGATGCTATCTCTGCCGTCTATTCCGTGCTCAGACCGGGCGAGCCGATTTCTCTCGAAAACGCCGAGCGCGACCTGCACAACATGTTCTTTACCGCTCGCCAATATGACCTCGGTACCGTCGGTCGCTACAAGCTCAACAAGAAATTCGATTTCAACATTAAAACCACAACCCTTACCCGGGATGACATCATCGCGACCATGAAGCATCTCATCAATGTCTATTATGGCGAAGCGAATATCGACGATATCGATCATCTCGGCAACCGGCGCGTGCGGGCGGTGGGCGAACTGCTCTCCAACGTGATGAAGGTGGCGTTCAGCCGGATGGAGCGAACCGCCAAGGATCGCATGACCGGCAAGGACCTTGAGACCGCCAAGCCGCAAGACCTCATTACCATCAAGCCGATCGTTGCGGCCATCAAGGAATTCTTTGGCACCTCGCAGCTGTCCCAGTTCATGGATCAGGTCAATCCGCTCGCGGAACTCACGCACAAGCGGAGGCTCAACGCTCTTGGCCCGGGTGGTCTCAATCGCGACCGTGCCGGTTTCGAGGTTCGCGACGTTCATTATACCCACTACGGCCGCATGTGTCCCATCGAAACGCCTGAAGGGCCGAATATCGGTCTTATTGTCTCTCTGGCCACCTATACCACCATTAACGATTACGGCTTTCTCGAGACACCGTACCGCAAGGTGGTGAACGGGGTCGTGACGGACGAGATCGAATATCTCTCCGCCATCGATGAGGACAAGTATTATATTGCGCAGGCGTCGGCCCGCATCGACGCGCAGGGGCGTTTCCTCGACCAGACTGTCTCCTGCCGACATCAGGGCGATTACACCATGCGCCGCCCGGACGAGATCCAGTACATGGATGTGTCTCCCAAGCAGATTATCTCCGTGTCCGCCGCGCTGATTCCCTTCCTTGAGCATGACGACGCGAACCGCGCGCTTATGGGATCGAACATGCAGCGCCAGGCCGTCCCGCTTGTCTTTACCGAACCACCGCGCATTGGGACCGGCATGGAGTGGAAGACCGCGTATGACTCTGGCGTCCTCGTCAAGGCTCGTCGTACCGGAACCATCGAGTTTGTCGATGCGAACAGGATTGTCATCAGACCTGACAAGCAGGAATCGCCCGACGACATGGACGAATACGTGCTGGTCAAATATCAGCGGACCAATCAGGATACCTGCTTCAACCAGCGGCCTATCGTGAAGCGCGGCGAACATGTGCTGAAGGGCCAGGTTATCGCGGATGGCCCTGCCACCAGCCAGGGAGAGCTTGCGCTTGGCCGCAATATCCTCGCCGGCTTTGTTCCCTGGAACGGGTATAACTACGAAGACGCGATTCTCATTTCGGAACGCGTGGTTAAGGACGATCTCTTCACCTCGATCCACATTAAAGAATTCATTCTTGAAGTCCGCGACACCAAGTTGGGGCCTGAGCGTATCACGCGCGATATCCCCAACACCAGCGAGAAAATGCTCGACAATCTCGATGACGAAGGCATTATCCGCATCGGCGCGAAGGTCAAGAGCGGAGATATCCTGGTAGGAAAGGTCACCCCCAAGAGCGATACGGAAACCACGCCTGAATTTAAGCTGCTGAACTCGATCTTCGGTGAAAAGGCGAAGGACGTCCGCGACTCTTCACTCCGCGTACCGCACGGCATCGAGGGCACGGTCATTGATGTGCAGCGCATGTCTCGCACCAACAACGATGATCTCGCGCCTGGTGTCGAGGAGACCGTAAAAGTACTGGTCGCGGTAAAGCGCAAGCTCAAGGAAGGCGATAAGATGGCGGGACGCCACGGCAACAAAGGTGTTGTCGCGCGCGTGCTCCCCGTCGAAGATATGCCTTATCTCGATGATGGCACACCGCTCGATATCTGTCTGAATCCGCTCGGTGTTCCTTCGCGCATGAATATCGGCCAGATCATGGAAACCGAGCTTGGTTGGGCGGCGAGTACCCTGAACGAGTGGTATTCCTGCCACGTGTTCCAGTCGCCTTCCCAGGAGCAGATCGAAGAGAAATTGCGCCAGGCGGGACTGCCGGTCACATCCAAGACGATGGTCCGCGACGGCAAGACTGGGGAGTACTTCAAGAATCCTATCACTGTTGGCGTCGTGTACTTCCTCAAGCTACATCACCTGGTCGACGACAAGATGCACGCGCGTTCCACCGGTCCTTACTCCCTCGTTACTCAGCAGCCGCTTGGTGGAAAGGCGCAGTTCGGCGGCCAGCGCCTTGGTGAGATGGAGGTGTGGGCACTCGAAGCCTATGGCGCTGCCAATACACTGCAGGAGCTGCTCACCATCAAGTCCGACGACATGACCGGCCGCTCCAAGATTTACGAGGCCATTGTAAAGGGCGAACCGCACACCGCTGCCGGCATTCCCGAGGCTTTCAACGTCATGGTGCAGGAGCTGCGAGGCCTTGCCCTGGACATCAAGGTGTACGATTCCAAGGGGAAACAGATTCCGCTCACCGAGCGTGACGACGATATTATAAGGAAGCAGAGTGGCGCCTTCTGACGGAAGTCTGGCGTCGGCATTGCACTTTGCGGCCGGGAGCCGCAGAGCGTTACGGCAGCAAGGTTGCCGAATACCCGAGGGGGTAGCATGAGAGATATCCAGGATTTTGACAATATTTCGATCCATCTCGCCAGCCCGGAGATGATTCGTGCTTGGTCCTATGGAGAGGTCAAGAAGCCTGAAACCATCAATTATCGGACACTGAGGCCCGAGCGCGACGGGCTATTCTGCGAACGCATTTTTGGCACGACCAAGGAGTGGGAATGCTATTGCGGTAAGTTCAAATCGATCCGATACAAAGGCGTCATATGCGACCGCTGCGGCGTCGAGGTTACGAACTCCAAGGTGCGCCGCGAGCGCATGGGGCACATTGAGCTAGCGAGTCCGGTGTCGCATATCTGGTTCTATCGCTCGGTTCCGAGCCGCATGGGGCTGCTCCTCAATCTGCCGATGGCTACGCTCAAGTCTGTTCTTTATTACGAGAAATACATTGTCATCGATCCAGGTGAGACCGAACTCAAAAAAATGCAGCTGCTCACCGACGAGGAATACCGGGAAGCGATGGACCGCTATGGCGGCGCGTTCACCGCAGGCATGGGAGCCGAAGCCATCCGCGCTCTCCTTGAGCAAATCGATCTCGACAAGCTTGCCGCAGAGCTTCGCCAGAAGATGATCGATAAGGGCGCCAAGTCGGACAAGCGTCTTCTCAAACGTATCGAACTTGTAGAATCCTTCCGTTCGTCGGGCAACCGGCCGGAGTGGATGATCCTCACCGTTATCCCTGTCATTCCGCCCGAACTTCGCCCCATGGTCCAGCTCGACGGGGGCCGCTTCGCTACCAGCGATCTCAATGACCTGTACCGCCGCGTCATCAACCGCAATAACCGCCTCAAAAAATTGCTGCAGCTCAACGCCCCGGACATCATCATCTACAACGAGAAGCGCATGCTTCAGGAAGCGGTCGATGCCCTGTTTGACAACACCCGGCGTCGCCGCGCGGTCAAAGGCGCTGGCAACCGCCCGCTCAAATCGCTCGCGGATATGCTCAAGGGTAAACAGGGACGTTTCCGCCAGAACCTGCTCGGCAAGCGCGTCGACTACTCCGGACGTTCGGTCATCGTCGTTGGTCCCGAGCTTAAGATGTGGCAGTGCGGTCTGCCTACCAAGATGGCGCTCGAGCTCTTCAAACCCTTCATAATGAAGAAGCTCGTTGAGAAGGACGTTGTCTACAATATCAAGAAAGCCAAGATGCTGGTGGAGTCCGAGACCCCCGAAGTGTTCGCCGTCCTCGACGAGGTCGTCAAGGAACACCCTGTACTCCTCAACCGAGCCCCGACCCTGCACCGCCTTGGTATTCAGGCCTTTGAGCCCGTGCTGGTCGAAGGCAAGGCCATCAAACTCCACCCCCTCGTCTGCAAGGCATACAACGCCGACTTCGATGGCGACCAGATGGCCGTTCATGTGCCGCTCACCCACGCGGCTCAGTCCGAATGCTGGACGCTCATGCTTTCGAGCCGGAACCTGCTTGACCCTGCCAACGGCAAGACCATTGTCTATCCGTCGCAGGACATGGTTCTTGGGATCAACTTCCTGAGCCGCCATAAACCAGGCGCTAAGGGCGAAGGCAAACGCTATTCGTCTTTTGAAGAGCTCATGCTCGCCTGCGAGTACGGCTCATGCGACTACCAGGCGCTTGTCTATGTGCCGGCCCCTAAGGAGCCGGTTTGGGACGGATATAGCCGTCCGGCCACGCTCAACGGCTCTCGTCTCATCAAAACGACCGCCGGAAGACTCCTTCTCAACGAAGCCCTGCCCGCGGAAGTTCCCTATGTCAACTATGCGCTGACCGACAAGGATATTCGCGCCCTTATCGAATATGTGTACCGCAGCACAAGCCCCTACATCACCGTCACCATGCTTGACACCATCAAGGAGATGGGCTTCAGGTACGCGACCTTCTTTGGTGCCACCATCGGCATGGACGATATTGTCATTCCAAAAGAAAAGGCCGAGATGATCGAGAAGGCCAACCGCGAGGTCGAGGCAATCCAGCAGCAGTATCTCGCCGGCCATATCACCCAGGACGAGCGCTATAACCGCGTCGTCGAGGTTTGGTCCAAGACGAACGAAGAGCTTACCGCGGTCATGATGAAAACGCTCGAAAAGGATCGCGATGGCTTCAATAATATCTACATGATGGCCCACTCGGGCGCACGCGGTAGCAAAAACCAGATCCGACAGCTCGCAGGCATGCGCGGCCTCATGGCCAAGCCCTCTGGCGACATCATCGAGCTGCCCATCCGTTCGAACTTCCGTGAAGGCCTTTCGGTTATCGAGTTCTTCATCTCGACGAACGGCGCGCGCAAGGGTCTCGCGGATACGGCCCTCAAGACCGCCGACGCGGGATACCTCACCCGTAGGCTTGTGGATATCGCGCAGGATGTGGTGGTCAATGAAGATGACTGCGGAACCATCAACGGTGCAGTGCATACCGCGATCAAGGATGGCGACGAAATTATCGAATCGCTTCGCGAACGAATCATTGGCCGTTTTACCCTCGACCCGATCCGCCACCCCATCACTGGCCAGATCATCGTCGGCTCCAACGAGGAAATCACCGAGGAAATCGCCGATCAAATCGAGGCAGCTGGTATCGAGGAGGTGTCGGTCCGCACCGTGCTCACCTGCGAAGCCAAGCATGGTGTGTGCCGCAAGTGCTACGGCCGAAATCTGGCGACCGGCAAGACCGTGGAAATCGGCGAAGCCGTCGGAATCATTGCTGCCCAGTCCATCGGCCAGCCCGGTACCCAGCTGACGATGCGCACCTTCCATATCGGCGGCGCGGCGACAAAAGCCGCGGAGGAAAACCGAATCTCGCTTCGCTATCCGGCCTATATCGCCGATATCGAAGGGACCTATGTGCAGACCGATCTCGGCCGCTATCTCTTTACCCGCCGTGGATATGTCTTTGTAAACCGGTTGTTCGCGCAGTTTGAGATTGCCGAAGGAGATCTTCTCCAGGTCGAAGACGGCCAGCGTATCATGAAAGGTGATACCGTCATCATCAAGAAAAACGGGACCGAGGTCAAATCACCGGCAATCTCCTATGCCAAGATTTCAGACGGCCGCCTGCTTCTGATCGCGCAGGAGCAGAAGGTCGAAATACGCAACGGCTCCGAAGTGGTGGTCCGTCGCGGTCAGCTTCTCGCGGAAAACGAGACCATCGCCACCTTTGACCCCTTCAACGACCCGATCATTTCCGAACACGATGGTATCGTACGATACGAGGACATCATCCCAGGTTCAACGCTCAAGGAAGAGATCAACGCGGAAACCGGCAACGTCGAGAAGATTATTGCCGATCTCGGCACCGAGCGGGACGCCAAGGAACCGCGCATCATCATCACAGATGAAGATGGCAACGACATTGAAACCTACTATCTGCCCGAAAGCGCGTACCTCAATGTCGAAGATGGGGAAGTGGTCAGAGCTGGGAAGATACTCGCCAAGATTCTGAAGGAAAGCGCGAAGGCGATGGACATTACGGGCGGTCTGCCCCGGGTCGGAGAGCTCTTTGAGGCGCGCAAGCCCAAGAACCCGGCTGTGCTCGCCATGGTCAGCGGTATCGTATCCTTCGGCGGTACCATCAAGGGAAAGCGCGTCGTCAACATTCGCGACGCCTTCGGCAAGACATACAAGCACCTCGTGCCTAAGACCCGCCGTCTGCTTGTCAGGAACGGCGACAAGGTCGAAGCGGGCGAGCTCCTCTGCGACGGCAGCAAGAATCCGCACGACATCCTGGCCATTCTCGGCGAACAGGCATGCCAGCGCTTCCTTATGGACGAAGTCCAGTCGGTCTATCGAGCCCAGGGCGTTACGATCAACGACAAGCACATCGGCGTTATCATTCGCCAGATGATGAAGAAGGTTGAAATCGTCAATCCGGGCGATACGGTCTTTATTTTCGGTCAGCAGGTCGACAAGCATAAATTCCATGCCGAAAACCGCCGCGTCATCGACGAAGGCGGTCAGCCCGCTGTCGCGCGGCCGATACTTCTCGGCATCACGCGCGCGTCGCTCAAGATTGATTCCTTCTTTGCCGCGGCATCGTTCCAGGAGACGACGCGAGTGTTGACCGATGCGGCCATCAAGGGCGAAGTCGACCAGCTCCGCGGCCTGAAGGAAAACGTCATCATTGGCCACCTCATCCCAGCGGGGACGGGCATGAAGCAGTATCGCCAAGTCCGACTCTTCGACGCCGAAAACGACGACCTCAACGCGCTAGTCGAGGAAGTGATGGAAAAGCGCAAACAGGAACGTGAGCTCGCGCCGCCGGCGTTCCTACAGGAACGCGCGGGAGCCGAGATTAGTCTCGAAGAGCCAAGCGTCTTTGATAACGATGAAGGATTCAGCGAAGACGCTGATTCCTCGGAGGAATGACCAGGGGAACAGTCAAGGGAGTCAATACCTTGACATCATGCCGAAGAGAAAGGTATTCTACACCGCCGCGAAAGTGTCCACCGCGCTTTTGCGGCCCGGAATACATATTTTATTGAAGACAGGTTTCGCGTGATGCTGACACGCTGAAGCCGGACAAAGGGAGTCTGGAACCTATATGCCGACTATCAACCAGCTTATTCGATTTGGAAGGAAGCCGAACCAGTGGAAAACCAAATCGCCCGCGCTCATGAGCTGCCCGCAGCGCCGTGGCGTGTGCACCCGTGTCATGACCGTGACGCCGAAGAAACCGAACTCCGCGCTCCGCAAAGTAGCGCGCGTTCGTCTGACTAATGGCATCGAGGTCACTGCGTACATTCCGGGTATCGGACACAATCTTCAGGAGCACTCGGCAGTGCTCGTTCGCGGTGGCCGTGTGAAAGACCTTCCCGGTGTGCGCTACCACATCATTCGTGGTACCAAGGACGCGCTCGGAGTCGAAGACCGCAAGCAGGGCCGCTCCAAGTACGGCGCCAAGAAGCCCAAGGCGTAAGAGGGGTAACACATGGGCAGGAAAAAGAAAGCTATCGATCGAGGCCATGCGCCTGATGTAAAGTACAATTCAGTCACTGTTTCGCGCTTCATCTGCCGCATGATGTGGGAGGGGAAGAAGTCCATCTGCACCAGCATCATGTATGATGCGCTCGAGCTATTGCAGAAGAAATCCGGTCAGCCGGCACTCGACGCATTCACCAAAGCGCTCGAGAACGTGAAACCAGCGATCGAAGTAAAATCACGCCGCGTCGGTGGCGCTACCTACCAGGTGCCCGTCGAAATCCGCGAATCGCGGCGCGAAGCGCTGGCGATGCGCTGGATCATCAACGCCGCGCGCGCACGGACCGGCAAACCGATGTCCGAATGCCTCGCGGATGAACTCTTCGATGCCTACAACAGCACCGGCACCGCCATCAAGAAGAAAGACGATATGCACAAGATGGCAGAGGCCAACAAGGCGTTTGCGCATTACCGCTGGTAGTGTGCTGCCTGTACCTAAGCCAGACCGCGCGAGCGGACCGCTTCAGGTTAGCATTATGTACGCGCACCAGGGCCGACCTCAGGGTCGGCCCTTTTTCTTTATGTACCGCGGAAGTATACTTCCATTGCAATGGAATCCAGAAGACACATCCGCAATATCGGCATACTCGCCCATATCGATGCGGGCAAGACATCGGTGACCGAGCGAGTACTCCATGTCGCGGGCGTCCGGCGCGAAGCCGGCAGTGTCGATGAAGGAACCACTGCAACCGACTATCTTTCCGTGGAACAGCAGCATGGCATCACGATAAAGACCGCCGCTGTCCGCTTCAATTACAAGCAGATACGGTTCCATCTGCTCGACACACCCGGCCATGTAGATTTCAGTGCCGAAGTCGATCGAGTACTCAGGGTGCTCGACGGAGCCGTGATCATTTTATGCGCGGTATCGGGCGTCCAGGTACGCACTGGCTTCATCGCGAAAGCCTGCAGAGACCATGCGCTTCCGCGCATCTATTTCATCAACAAGATGGACCGCCGCGGCGCCGATTTTGCCAAAGCCGTGCAGGAAATCCAGACCGAGCTCGGCGAAATCGCGCTTCCTCTGCAGATTCCTACCTTTGAAGACTATCGCTGGACAGGGATCGCTGACCTCGTTCGCGAGCTGTGGTATCCGGTCGATGTGGTGGATGGAGCGCCGATTCCTGTTGCATTAGCTCGGGCACCACTCAGCTCTGGATCCAGAGAAGAAGTGCGGCGCGCGCGCGAGCTCCTCATTGACCACGCGACAGAACACGACGATACGCTGCTTGCCGCGGTGCTGGCAAATGAGCCTGTCTCACCGGGCCAAATTATTGAGGCCCTGCGTCCTTCGATTCTTGAGCAGAAACTAGTGCCTGTGCTCTGTGGCTCTTCCTTCGAGGATATTTCCATTTCGCTTCTCCTCGACGCGGTCATTGATTACTTTCCTTCGCCGGAGGAGCGCGGCTGTCCCGTTGCCACCGATATGAAGACAGGTGAGATAATCCGGCTTACGCCAAATGCAACTGAGCTTCTTTCTGCGTATATTTTCAAAACCGTGCTGAGCCGCGATCTTGAACCTGTCGCGTGGCTGCGCATTTGGTCGGGCACCGTGCGTGAAAACGCGAAAGTGACAGTAATGCCCGCGGGAAAAAGCGCGGTTGTCCAACGCCTGTACGGAGTCAGCGGTGCTGAAGTCGAGCGCATTACCGAAGCGTCTGCCGGCGAAATCGTTGGAGCGCGCCTGTCGCCCATGGACGCGGGCGCCACGGTCTGCGCTCCCTCGCTCAGGATCACCTACGAAGCCTTCCGGACACCCGAACCCCTTGTCTTCATGGTAATCGAACCGGAATCAAATGCGGATATTGCCTCGCTCAGAGAAGCCCTTGTCCGCTACGCGATGGAGGATATCTCGCTCTCTGTCAAGGAAGAGAAGGATACCGGCCGCATTACGCTTGAAGGCCAGGGCGAACTGCACCTCGATATTGTCCGCGAACGACTGAAAAAGGAGTATGGCCTCAAGGTACGGACAGGTAATCCTCAAGTACCCAAAGTAGAACGTCTCAAAGCCCCCTGCCGTGTGGAGGAGCGCTTTTCGGGTGATTTTGGCGGAGAGCGTCTCGAGGTGCTGATCGGTATCGCAATCGACAATATCTCCGATGGCACTGCGAATCAGCTCGAATTTGCGGAGGGTGTCCGGATTTCTGGAGACGCCGTGGAAGCCATCCGCCGAGCCATGGACACGACGCTGGCGGTCGGGCCTTCGGAAGGGTGGCCCATCATCGCAGTCCGCGTGAGGGTGGAACGCTGTGTGCCGCCAGCAGGATCGGGCAGGAAGATCGAGACAGCCATTGAAGCCGCCACTTCGATTGTTTTGCGCAAGGCAATTCAGCAAGCGGGGACACGAGTGCTTGTTCCCATCGTACACGTCGATGTTGAGGTGCCTGACGATTGGTTTGGGCCTGTGCTCGCATTGCTGCAGGCGCGTGGTGCGCGTATTGAAACCGTTGAGGATGCTGGCGGCATCAAGTCGATCCTTGCCTACGCGCCGATGGAGCAGATGTTCGGATTCGCCTCAGCGCTCAGAACTCGGACGGAAGGGCGGGGGATCTATCAGGCTCGATTTGATCACTATGGCGACCCGTACGAGTATTGATATCACATTGTCTGGTCCTTCGTTCCGCCAGGGTCGTGGTGGCGCGGCTGCGTGTAGATATTTGTGGATATTAAAGAAAAGAACAGAGTGCTCGATCAGCCTATTGCGCAATCTTAATTCTTTTCATATAATCCGTAAGCCCAAATAAGCAATTTATGGCTGGATTCCGGCGGCATCGATGCCGGCGGACGGTCTTCATGGTGCATTCAGGTATTGAAAGCTGTGAAGTGCCGGTGACGAAGCCAAGGAGGAGATTTATATGGCCAAGGAAAAATTCGAGCGTACCAAACCGCATATGAACGTTGGTACCATCGGACACATCGACCATGGCAAGACCACGCTCAGTGCGGCCATCACGATGTACTGCGGACGCAAGTACGGCGACAAGGTCCTCAAGTATGAAGACATCGACAATGCGCCGGAAGAGAAGGCACGTGGTATTACCATCAACACCAGGCACCTGGAGTATCAGTCAGACAAGAGACACTACGCCCATATCGACTGCCCGGGACACGCGGACTACATCAAGAACATGATCACCGGTGCGGCGCAGATGGACGGCGCCATTCTTGTCGTCTCCGCTCCAGACTCTGTCATGCCCCAGACCCGTGAGCACGTCCTGCTCGCCCGTCAGGTCGGCGTCCCCGCGATTCTCGTCTTCCTGAATAAGGTAGACCTCGTCGACGACCCCGAGCTTCTCGATATCGTTGAGGAAGAAGTGCGCGACCTGCTCAAATTCTATGGGTTCCCCGGCGACAAGACCCCGATCATCCGTGGTTCTGCCTTCAAGGCCATGACCGAGCCGGACAATCCCGAGGCAACAAAGTGCATTCAGAACCTCCTTGACGCGATGGACTCCTTCTTCCCGGATCCCGAGCGCCTCGTTGACAAGCCCTTCCTTATGCCGATCGAGGACGTGTTCTCGATTTCCGGCCGCGGCACCGTCGTTACCGGCCGTGTCGACCGCGGTGTGATCCATGTTAATGATCAGGTTGAAATTGTCGGTATCAAGCCGACCAGAACCACCGTCGTTACCGGCGTCGAGATGTTCAACAAGCTGCTCGATGAGGGCCAGGCTGGTGACAATATCGGCTGCCTCCTTCGCGGTATTGAAAAGAAGGAAGTTGAGCGTGGACAGGTTCTTGCCAAGCCAGGAACCATTACTCCCCACACCAAGTTCCGCGGTCAGATCTACTGCCTCTCCAAGGAAGAAGGCGGCCGCCACAGCCCGTTCTTCTCTGGTTATCGCCCCCAGTTCTACTTCCGGACTACCGACATCACTGGCACCGTCAAACTGCCGGAGGGCAAGGATATGGTCATGCCCGGCGACAACACCGAAATCGAAGTCGAGCTTATCTACCCGATCGCCATGGAGAAGGGACTCAAGTTTGCTATCCGCGAAGGCGGACGCACCGTCGCTTCTGGTCAGGTCATTGAGGTCATCGAGTAATCGCACACGGAACAGCTTGCAAGGCTGACCTACTGGACAAGCAATTGTTCTAGTGCTACTATAGCGTGCCCCTGTACGACGGGGGCACGCTTTTGCATGAATGGCGGCTAAAGCCGCCTTTGACGGATTCCCAGATCCGTCCGCACATACTGTCGCCAGCGCGCCTGCCTGGGAACGGCTGGAGACAAGGGTGCAAGAGATCTTTGGAGGTATGATGAAAGACAGAATCCGAGTCAGGCTCAGAGGCTTTGATGTGCGCCTTGTGGACGACAGTGCGAAGAGCATCGTGAAGACCGTACTTGATGCCGGTTCCAAAGTGTCCGGTCCGGTACCGCTTCCCACCAAGATCAACAAGTTCACCGTGCTTCGCTCGCCACACGTGCACAAGAAAAGCAGGGAGCAGTTCGAGATGAGAACGCACAAGCGCCTCATCGATATCATCGACCCGACCCCCGAGGTGATGGATGCGCTCATGAAGCTCGAACTTCCCGCCGGAATCGATGTCGAAATCAAGCAGTGATCCTTGTCCGTCGAGACAGGGCTGAAATGCTGTAACGCCCGGCTTCGTGCCGGAAGCGTTCAACGCAGGAGAACCGAATGATCGGTGTAATCGGCAAGAAAATCGGAATGACCCAGGTGTTCGACGAAACGGGGAAACTTGTGCCCGTTACCGTCGTGCAAGTCGTTCCCAATGTGGTGGTCGGCAAGAAGACCACTGAGAAAGACGGCTACAATGCCGTTCTGGTTGGTGTCTGGGAAAGAAAGAAATCCCGGACCACCAAACCCTATGCGGGCCAGTTCCCCGAGGGTGTCGCTCCCACGAGGATTCTGCGCGAATTCAGGGATTTCGAGAAAGAAGTCCAGGTTGGCGAAGCGATTGATGCCTCGGTGCTCGAAGGAGTCCGCTTTGTGGATGTAATCGCTCGCTCCAAGGGAAAAGGATTCCAGGGTGTCGTGAAGCGCTGGAACTTCGGAGGCGGACGTGCCACACATGGCTCGAAATTCCATCGTGAGCCTGGTTCGACAGGAAACAGCACCTATCCGCACCATTCCTTCAAGAACGTAAAGATGCCCGGCCATATGGGCAACGAGCGCGTGACCGTCCAGAACCTCAAGGTGGTTCGGGTTGACGCGGAGAAGGGTGTGGTGCTCATTCGGGGTGCGCTGCCGGGTCCACGGAACTGCGATGTCATCGTTCGCAGAGCGATCAAGAAGAACTGAAGGCGGAGGACAGTATGGAAGGCAAAGTGATTTCCCTGGACGGGAAAGAACTCAGGAATATTGAGTTGTCCGATGCCGTCTTCGGGTTGCCGATCAATGAAGATGTGATCTGGTACGCGATCAACAATGAGCTCGCGAATGCCCGCGTCGGCACGGCTTCGACTAAGGACCGCGGCGAGGTTCATGGAACCAACCGCAAGCCTTTTGCCCAGAAGGGCGGCGGCCGATCCCGCCATGGCGATCTCAAGGCAAACATCTATGTGGGCGGCGGTATCAGTTTCGGTCCCAAGCCGAGGGACTATTCCTATGCAATGCCCAAAAAGGCCAAGCGTCTCTCGCTGAAGACCATTTTAAGCCTTAAGGTGCAGGACGGTCTTGTGACGATTGTTGAGGATTTTTCGGTCGAATCAGGCAAGACGAAGGATCTCCTCAAGGCGCTCTCTCATGTGATCGATGTCGGGAATCCAGAGCGTACAGTGCTGATTCTCAAGGAAGACGACCCCATGATCAAGCGCGCGGCTCGCAATATTCCCTGGCTCGGCTATCTGACTTGGAACAGACTCAGGGCGCACGACCTTTTCTATGCGCGCAGGGTGGTCATGATGGAAAGCGCGTCCGCTAAGCTCAACGAGTTCTATGCGGCTGAGTCAAAGGAGAGCTGATTATGGAATACGATTCGATTCTTATTGAACCTGTGCTCTCCGAAAAGAGCAATATTCTGCGCGAAATCGGCCAGTATGTGTTCAAGGTCGATGCACGTGCGACCAAGCCCCAAATTATGGAGGCGGTCGCGAAGATGTTCAATGTACATCCCGTGTCCTGCAGAGTGATCAATGTCACCTCAAAGCCGAAACGGCTTCGCGGCAGACCTGGTCGCACCGCAGAGTGGAAAAAGGCGATTGTCCGGCTCCAGAAGGGCGAGACGATCAGGGTGTTCGAAGGCGCATGAGAAGGATGTGAGGGGAAACTATGGCGATTAGAACGTTTAAACCTGTGACACCCGGGCTCCGCCATCGCGTGCAGGTGGTCAATGAAGAGATCACCAGCAATGAGAGCAGGCCGGTCAAGTCGCTGACCAAGGGAAAGAAAAGCACGGGCGGCCGTGCCTCCAATGGCCGCATTTCTGTCCGGCATCATGGTGGCGGCCACAAGCGCAAATACCGCATCATCGATTTCCGCAGAGACAAGTTCGGTATTCCTGGCAAGGTTACCAGCATCGAGTACGATCCGAACCGCTCCGCGAACATCGCGCTCATCACCTATGTCGATGGCGAGAAGCGCTATATCCTCAGCCCGAAAGGGTTGAAAGTAGGCCAGACCATCCTGTCCGGTCCCGACGCCCCTGTTGATGTGGGTAACGCGCTTCCGCTGGAAAGAATTCCTGTCGGCTTCACGGTGCACAATGTCGAGCTCACGCTTGGCCGTGGCGGGCAGCTGGCTCGCTCCGCCGGTGTCAGCGCGCTTATCGCAGCCCAGGAAGGCGATTATGTCGTACTCAAGCTGCCCTCCGGCGAGCAGCGCATGGTGTTCAAGAAATGCATGGCGACCATCGGTCAGGTCGGCAACGAGGAGCACATGAACGAGCGCATCGGCAAAGCCGGTCGCACCCGCTGGCTCGGAATCAGACCGACAGTCCGCGGTACCGTCATGAACCCGGTCGATCATCCGCATGGTGGTGGCGAGGGACGAGGCAAGGGATACAAGCAGCCTGTATCTCCGTGGGGTCAGCCGGCAAAAGGCTACAAGACTCGTGATCCGCACAAGCCTTCAAGCCGCTTCATTGTCAAGCGGCGCAAGTGAGATAGAGGAGTAAACCCGTGTCCAGGTCCGTAAAAAAAGGGCCCTTCATCGAGAAGAGCCTGTACAAGAAGGTTGTCGAGATGAGCAGGGCGGGGGAGAAGAAACTCATTAAAACATACTCCCGCACTTCCACGATCATTCCCGAAATGGTCGGCCAGACAATTTCGGTTTACAACGGCAAAACCTGGGTTCCCGTCTATGTGACGGAAAACCTCGTTGGCCACAAACTCGGCGAGTTCGCCGCCACCCGCATTTTCCGCGGGCACGCGGGCAGCGACAAGAAAGCCGAGAAGAAATAGGGGTGCTGAAATGGCGAATACCAATACAGGCTACAGAGCCACTTCAAAATGGCTGATCGCTTCGCCGTTCAAAGTGCGCCCGGTCGCCGATCTCGTCCGTTCCAAACCGTACGCCGAGGCGATGGCTATTCTTGAGAACATGCCACACAAGGGTGCCCGGCTGATTAGAAAGGTTGTCGCTTCAGCCGCAGCGAACGCGCTGAACAGGAACCGGAAACTCGGCGAAGACATGCTCTATATCAAGGAGCTTCGCATCGACGAAGGTCCGAGACTCAAGAGAGTATGGTTCCGCGCACGCGGAAGGGCGGACATGCAGCTGAGACGCATGTGCCACATTTCCTGCGTCGTCGACGAAATCGGCAAGAAGACGGAGGCGTAAGGTGGGTCAGAAAGTCAGTCCCATTGGACTCAGAATCGGAATCAACAAAGACTGGAGCTCGCGGTGGTATGTCGAACCTCGCGAGTATGCCAAGACACTGCATGAAGATCTCGCGATCCGCCGCCGCCTTCTCGAGCTGCCGGAAACGAAGGGTGCCGATATTTCCGAAATTGAAATAATCCGCCATCCGCAGCGCATCACCATCGTGATCCATAGCGCCCGCCCCGGCGTCCTCATTGGAACAAAGGGTGCCAATATCGACAAGATAGGCGCCGAGATCCAGAAGATGACGCAGAAGAAGCTGCAGATCAAGATCAAGGAAATTAAAAAGGTCGACACCAACGCGCAGATCGTGGCCCAGAATATCGCGCGGCAGCTTGAAGGCCGCCAGTCCTTCCGTCGTGCCATGAAGATGGCGATTCAAAACGCCATCAAGGCAGGCGCGCAAGGCTGCAAGGTCAGGCTTTCCGGCCGTCTCGGCGGCGCGGATATGTCCCGCACCGAGGAGCTCAAGGATGGGAGGATTCCTCTGCATACCCTGCGGGCTGATATTGATTATGGTTTTGCTGAGGCGAACACCACCTTTGGCAAGATCGGCGTGAAGGTCTGGATTTATCAGGGTATGGTCTATGCGCAGGACAAGAATGAGGATGCGGGCCAGCTGGCTCGCAAGGCAAGAAGAGAGCAGCCGTCTGAAGGACGCAGCGAGCGCGGTGAGCGTGGCGAGCGAAGAGAAGGCGGACATGAGCGCCGTGAACGCAGGGAGCGGCCCGAACGGCCTGCGCGCAGGGAAAGCGCTCCATCCGATGACGACAGGTCGGAAGGCTGAGCAAGGAGCTGAACTATGCTGATACCCAAGAGAGTGAAATACCGCAAACAGCAGCGCGGTCGCATTCATGGCGAGGCTCATAGCGGCAATACCGTTGCGTTCGGTGACTTTGGCCTTGTCTCGCTGGAGCCGCATTGGATAACGAATCGCCAGATCGAGGCTGCCCGTATCGCGCTCAACCGCTATATTAAGCGTGGCGGCAAGATGTGGATCCGCATCTTCCCGGACAAACCATATTCAAAGAAGCCCGCGGAAACCCGAATGGGCCGCGGAAAGCCAGGGCCCGAATACTGGGTCGCGGTTGTCAAGCCGGGCACTGTGCTCTTCGAGCTTGCCGGCGTGGATCCGAAAGTCGCCGAGGAGGCCATGCGCCTCGCGGGTTCGAAGCTCCCCGTCAAGACCAAGTTCATGGTCCGCGGGGAATTGGAGTGATCGCCATGAAGAATTCATTCAAGGAATTAAAACTGGAGGAGCTGCTCATTAAGCGCGAGGAGCTCAGGAAGAAATATTTCGATCTCCGCTTCCAGATGGTGGTCGGACATGTCGAGAATCCGCTCGAGAAGAGGAATCTTCGCCGCCAGATAGCGAGGATCGAGACAAGAATTGCCGAAGCCCAGCGCAGCGGCGCCGTGAAGAAGGCTTAATTCTTCAGGAGACGGAACGTGGATACGAATATCCAGAAAATGACGGAGGGCAAGCTTGTGCTCCAGGGCGTCGTGGTTTCGGACAAGATGGATAAGACCATCGTGGTCGAGATCGTCATGCGCAAGCTGCATCCTCTCTACAAGAAGTACGTACGAAAGACGAAACGGGTCAAAGCCCACGACGAGCACAACGAGGCACACGTCGGCGACACCGTTTCCGTAGTGGAGTGCCGACCGCTTTCCCGCGAAAAGCGCTGGAAGCTGGTTGAAATCGTCGAGCGGGCGAAATGACGGACGGGAGACGCATATGATTCAGGTAGAAAGCATGCTGAATGTCGCCGACAACTCAGGCGCCAAAACCGTTCAGTGCATCAAGGTGCTCGGCGGGACCAGGCGCAGGTACGCATCGGTAGGCGACATCGTCGTCGTTGCCGTAAAAACCACGCTTCCCAACTCGGCTATCAAGAAAGGATCGGTCGAGAAGGCGGTAATTGTGCGGACCCACAAGGAATACCGGCGACCCGACGGCACCTATATCAGGTTCGATGACAACGCGTGCGTCATCATCGATGCGAACAAGAATCCGAAAGGCAAGCGCATATTCGGACCGGTAGCCCGCGAGCTGCGCGAGAAGGACTATATGAAGATCATCTCGCTCGCCCCCGAGGTCCTGTAAGGAGAATGGATATGGCCAACATGAAGTACAAGCTTCGGAAAGAAGACCTTGTCCAGGTCATAGCCGGCAAGGATAAGGGGAAGCAGGGGAAAATCCTCAAGATAAACCGTGAGAAGGGCCGGGTGATCGTCGCCGGCATCAACATGGTGAAGAAAGCGATGCGCAAGAAAAGCCAGACCGATCGCGGCGGTATCGTCGAGGTCGAGGCTCCGATCCACATTTCCAACGTGATGATCGTGTGCAAGAAATGCAACAAACCTGTGCGTATCGGTTACAAGATCGAAGGTGACGCGAAAAAACGCGTATGCCGCAAGTGCGGGGAGGTCCTCTGATGGCTGAAGCGAAGGTTTACGTTCCCCGGCTGAAAAAGCTCTATCGCGAGAAAATTGCGCCGGAACTGTTTACAGAGCTCGGATACAGTTCGATGATGCAGGTGCCCCGAATCATCAAGGTAATCGTGTCCATGGGCGTTGGCGAAGCGCGCGAGAACAAGAAGCTGCTCGACGCGGCCATCACCGACATCGAGACCATCACCGGCCAGCACGCGGTTAAGACAAAGGCGAAAAAATCCATCGCCAATTTCAAGATCCGCAAAGGGCAGGAAATCGGCGCCAGGGTTACTCTGCGTGGCAATCAGATGTGGGAATTCCTCGACAGACTCATGAATGTCGCGCTTCCCCGCGTCAAGGACTTCCGCGGCGTCAATCCGAACGGATTCGATGGACACGGCAATTATTCGCTGGGTCTCACCGAGCAGATCATTTTCCCGGAGATCGATTTCGACAAGATCGAGAAAGTGATGGGGCTTAGCGTCTCGATCGTCACCACGGCCGAGACTGACATGGAGGCGAAGAGCCTTCTTGCCAAGCTGGGCATGCCCTTCAGGAAATAAGGAAGGCGTACATGGCTCGCAAAGCGATGATTTTGAAGGCGTTGAAGACGCCGAAATATTCCACTCGTCTGGTCCGCAGATGCAAGATTTGCGGAAGGCCCCGCGGCTACATGAGAAAATTCGATATGTGCCGCATCTGCTTCCGGAAACTCGCTTCCGAAGGCAAGCTTCCGGGCGTGACGAAGTCGAGCTGGTAGGAGGGTGCAATGAGCGTATCTGATCCCATTGCGGACATGCTGACAAAAATCCGGAACGCGAACGCTGCCCGGCACGAGAAGGTCGACATCCCGACTTCCAAGCTCAAGCTTGAAATCGTGAAAATCCTGAAGACCGAAGGCTACATCAAGAATTTCAAGAAAATTCAGGCTGATGGTCAGAATTTTATCAGGATCTTCCTCAAATATGATGAGGAAAACAATCCCGTGATTCATGGGCTTTCGAAGGTTTCCAAGCCTGGCCGCCGCGTGTACACCGGCTACCGAGAGATGCCGCGCATCCTCAACGGCTATGGAATCATGATCGTGTCGACTTCCGGCGGTGTCATTACCGGCCGCAAGGCGGTCGAGAAGCAGGTCGGCGGCGAGCTCATCTGCACGGTCTGGTAAGGCGAGGTAAGTGCTATGTCAAGAATTGGAATGCGGCCTGTAAAGATCCCCCAGGGCGTGAGGGTGACCGTCGAGCCGACTGTCTTCCACGTCGAGGGGCCGAAAGGCAGGCTTTCTCAGGAATACCGCCCCGATGTTGCAATTTCCGTCGAAGATGGCGCAGTGGTCGTGGAGCGCAAGAACGATTCCAAGCAGGCAAAAGCCTATCATGGCCTGTACCGCAGCCTGATCAACAACATGGTGACCGGCGTAAGCACCGGATTCAAGAGAGTGTTGATCGTCAACGGCGTCGGGTATCGAGCCGAAGTCCAGGGGAATCTGCTGATGCTCAGCATTGGCTATTCGACCGATTTTGCGGTGGTTATCCCCGAAGGAATCAAAGTATCGATTGAGCAGAACGGTCAGAGGATTGTCGTCGAAGGCATCGACAGAGCCAAGATCGGCAAGTTTGCGAGTGAAGTGCGGTCTCTCCGCCTTCCCGAACCCTACAAGGGCAAGGGAATCCGCTATGAAGACGAGAAGATCCGCAGGAAAGTCGGCAAGACCGGTGTGAAGTGAGGCACAAGGCATGAGCGTAAGAGAACTTTCTGATAAGATCCGCAAGCGTGCCAAACGCAGAGTACACGTGCGGAAGGACATCTCGGGAACTCCCGAAAAGCCCCGGATGACGGTGTACAGGTCGAATTTGCACCTCTATGTGCAGGTCATCGACGATACCATCGGACATACGCTCGCCAGTGTTTCCACCATGGAGCAGCAGTACCGGAACCTCCGGGCAACCGTCGCTACCGGTGGGGTCATCGGTGAAGAGATCGGCAAGCGGCTCCTGGAAAAAGGCATTACCCAGGTAGTGTTCGACCGGAACGGCTACAAGTACCACGGAATCGTCAAAGCGATTGCCGATGGTGCGCGCAAAGCCGGCATCAAGTTCTAGGGGGCGGTTGTGGAAAGATCCAGAAGAGACGATTCCGGTGTGCAGGAAGGCTACACCGAAAAACTGATTCAGTTGAACCGTACCGCGAAAGTCGTCAAAGGCGGCCGCAGGTTCTCCTTCTCCGCGTTGACGGTTGTCGGTGACAAGCAGGGCCATGTCGGCTTCGGGTTTGGCAAGGCGAACGATGTGACTGAAGCGATTCGCAAAAGCACCGAGCGTGCAAAACGGGCACTGGTGACGGTTCCCGTCAAGCACGGAACGCTGCCCCACGAGGTTACAGGCGTATACAAGGCGACGACTGTCTATATGAAACCTGCGTGCCCCGGTTCGGGCGTCATCGCGGGCGGTCCTGTTCGCGCGATCCTTGAATGCGCAGGGTATACCGACATCATTTCTAAAGCGGTCGGTGCCCGCACCTCTGTCAATGTCGTGCGCGCAGTGTTCAAGGGTCTGTCCCAGCTTCTCGACGCGCAGACTGTCGCGAAGAATCGTGGCAAGACCCTGAAAGACATGTGGAGTTGAACATGGCCAGGATACAGATAACACTGATCCGCAGCACCATCGGCCAGAAGCCGAAAGCGCGTGCAACGGTCCGCTGTCTCGGACTGCGGAAAATCGGTTCGAGTACCATCAAGGAAGCAAATCCCGCAATCCTCGGAATGGTGAGCAGAGTACGGCATCTCGTTGAGACGAGGGAGGTGGAGTGATGGCGGATTTCAATCTCCATGCGCCTGAGGGTGCAAACAAGAAGAAACGCATCGTCGGTCGTGGTCAGAGTTCTGGCCGTGGGACGACCGCGGGCCGCGGTAACAAGGGTCAGCAGTCGCGCTCGGGCGGAAAGGTCTATCCAGGTTTCGAGGGTGGCCAGATGCCTCTGTACCGCAGGCTTCCCGGACGCGGTTTTTCCAACCATCTGTTCCGCAAGGAATACCAGGTCGTGAATCTGCGTGATCTTGCAGGCAAGTACAACGCCGGAGACAACGTCGACACCGTAAGCCTGTTCATGAAGGGCCTTATCAGAAAGCCCGAGCTCCCGGTAAAAATTCTCGGGGACGGACAGATCGATATTGCCCTGACGGTCAGTGTCGATGCAGTTTCGGCCAGCGCGAAGGCAAAGATCGAAGCCGCGGGCGGGAGGGTAGAAACCCCGGCGGCCACCGGTTCTTCGGCTGATGCATGACTGAGAAAGGCAGGGGCTAATGGCTGGTACACTCGTTGATATTTTTCGGATCAAGGAACTGAAAGACAGAATCCTGTTCACGCTGTTCTGGCTCGCGGTGTTCCGTCTCGGGGCCTTCCTTCCCATCCCTGGCATCAACGCAAGCGCGCTGCAGTCTTACTTTGCGAGCCAGGCTGGGGGTGCCGGCGGCATCACAGACTATCTCGACTTCTTTGCAGGCGGCGCGTTCAAGAACTTCTCGCTGTTCATGATGGGTGTCATGCCCTACATCAGCGCGCAAATCATCATGCAGTTGCTGCTTGTCATCTTCCCTAAGCTCAAGAATATCGCGGAGGAAGAGGGCGGCAGGCGCAAGATTTCGCGCTGGACACGCATCGGAACGATCGCGGTTGCCATCATTCAGAGCTTCTCGGTCACCGTGTGGGCTGATCGCATTCCTAACGCTATCGCGATGTCGAACCGCACCATGTACACAATCATCGCGGTCCTCACCGTGACGACAGGCACAATGTTCCTCGTATGGATCGGCGAACAGATTACCAAACGCGGTATCGGTAACGGCATCTCGCTACTGATCTTCGCTGGTATCGTCGCGCGTCTGCCAAACGCGACCTACGAGCTCATCAAGAAGATCCAGATCGGCGAAATCAACGCGGTGTACGCCATTGTCGTGCTGCTTATGTTTGTCGCGGTGGTAGCGCTCGTGGTGCTGGAACAGCAGGGACAGCGCAAGATTCCGGTCAACTATGCCAAGCGCATTGTAGGCAGGCGAATGTATGGCGCCCAGAACACCTACATTCCGTTCAAGATCAATCCGTCCGGCGTCATACCGGTCATTTTTGCCTCGAGCCTTTTGACCTTCCCGCTGCAGATCGCTCAGAGCTTCGGCGTTCAGGCCAAGTGGCTCAGGGATTTTTCATACTGGCTTAGACCGAGCGGATTCTGGTACAATTTCCTGTACGTGGTCTTCATCGTCTTCTTCGCCTATTTCTACACCCAGGTGACGCTTAATCCTGGCGAGATCTCGAAGAACATCAGGGAAAACGGCGGATCCATTCCTGGTATCCGTAGCGAAAAAATGGAAGAGTACCTTACGCGGGTGCTCAACCGGATCATTCTGCCCGGCGCGCTGTACCTAGCGCTCATCGCGCTCATTCCGACTCTGGTTCAGCAGCTGTTCAACTTTCCCAGTCAGATGGCGTATCTGCTGGGTGGTACATCGCTGCTCATCCTCGTGGGTGTCGACCTTGATACCATGGCGCAGGTAGAAGCGATGCTCAAGATGCACCATCACGACGGGCTGGTCCGCAAGGGCCATATCAGGGCCAGGAACCTGTAGAATTTTTTTGCAGAATGGTATTTAATTGCGTGTTTGCGAACAGGGGGAACCCATGAAGGTGAGAACGAGCGTCAAGAAGATTTGCGACAAGTGCAAGATAATACGGCGCAACGGCGTGGTGCGGATTGTCTGCGACAACCCGAAGCACAAGCAGAAACAAGGCTGAGAGCAGGAGGAAGCTCATGGCGCGTATTGCGGGAGTCGACCTCCCTAACAAGCATGTAGATATCGCCCTTACGTATATTTACGGAATCGGGCGAACCAGCGCACTCAAGATCTGCGAAGCGACCGGCATCGATCCCGACAAGAAGATCAATGATCTCTCGCAGGAGGAGATCAACGAGCTTCGCAAGGTCATCGAAAACGAATACAAGGTGGAGGGCCGCCTCAGAACTGAGGTAGCGCTCAATATCAAGCGGCTTATGGACATCGGCTGCTACAGGGGCCTGCGCCACCGCAAAGGTCTTCCCGTTCGCGGTCAGCGAACGAGAACAAATGCGCGCACGCGCAAGGGCAAGAGAAAGACCGTTGCGAACAAGAAGAAAGCCGTCTGACGGAGGGGCATGAACGTGGCGACGACGACAACGAAGAAGCGCAAAGAGAAGAAGAGCGTATACGAAGGCAATGTTTACATTCAGGCTACCTTCAACAATACGATTGTGACTTTTACCGACCTGAACGGAAACGCGGTGTCCTGGTCGAGCTCCGGCAGCCACGACTTCAGAGGCGCCAAAAAATCGACACCATTTGCCGCGCAGACGGTTACGGAAGCCGCGGCACAGAAGGCTCTCCAGGCCGGCATGCGGGAAGTACATGTATTCGTCAAGGGACCTGGTATCGGACGTGAATCGGCGATCCGCCAGCTCGGTGTCATGGGACTCAAGGTAAAGTCCATCAATGACGTGACCCCGATTCCCCACAATGGCTGCAGGCCCCGGAAGGCCCGCCGTATCTGAGAGAGGTGTGAAGAATGGCCAGATATATTGGACCTGTGTGCCGGCTTTGCCGCGCCGAAGGAAGGAAATTGTTCCTCAAGGGTGACCGCTGCCGAAGCGACAAGTGCCCGATCAATAAAAAGCGGTTGCCTCCCGGAAAAGCACCGAAGACCAGACTGGGTAAGAAGTCGGAATACGCGGTACAGCTTCGCGAGAAGCAGTCGCTTAAGCGCTTCTATGGGCTCATGGAGCGCCAGTTCCGGAATACCTTCGAAAAAGCCCTTCCCATGCCTGGCAAGACCGGCGATAACCTCATTATCCTGCTCGAGCGTAGACTTGATAACGTGGTCTATCGTCTGCATTTCGCGCAGTCGCGCCCCCAGGCGCGCCAGCTGGTTAATCACGGCCACATCGCCGTCAATGGCAAGCGCGTGAATATTGCATCCTATCTCGTCAAACCGGGCGATGTGATCTCTGTCATCGGAGCGGCCAAGAAGTTGGACGCGATCCGACAGGCGCTCGAAGAAGTTCAGAAATCCGGCGTCATGCCCTGGCTCGAGGTGAACGCGGACGAAATGACCGGGCGCTATGTAATGAATCCGCAGCGCCAGGACGTCACGGACCTCGGCGATGTCAAAGAGCAGCTGATCGTCGAGTTGTACTCGAAATAAGGAGCAGAAATGGCGCGCAAAAACCTACTTAAAGGTTTCAAGAGGCCGAAGGGTATTACCTACGAACAGAGTGAATCGACGGACACCTATGGAAAGTTCGTGGCGTATCCTTTCGAGCCGGGCTATGGAACTACTGTCGGGAATACCCTGCGCCGCATCCTGCTGTCCTCAATTCAGGGGTATGCAATCACTGCGGTGCGTATTACCCGCTATGACGATGAAGGCGCCCCTCACGTGGTGACGAGCGAGTTTGAGACGATCCCAGGGGTTGTCGAAGATACCATCGAGGTGCTGAACAACCTGAAGAAACTGCGCGTCAGGCTGCCGAACGACAAAGAAGAGCTGACACTCGAGTACGACATCAAGGGGATGGAAGAGCTTCGTGGCGGATTCTTTGCCGAACAGGGTTCGCTGGTTGTGCTCAATCCTGATCTGAAAATCGCGACTCTGGACCCGAAGGTGAACCTCAGCCTCGAGCTGCAGGTCAACCTTGGCAGGGGATATGTGCCCAGCGAAGTTAACGAAAAGTACATCGATGTCGTCGGGACCATCCCCATGGATGCCATCTTCACGCCGGTCACGAAGGTAAAATACGCCATCGAGCCGACCAGGGTGGGGCAGCGTTCCGACTATGACAAGCTTATTCTGGAGATTTGGACCGACGGGACCATCAGGCCGGAAGACGCGCTCGGCGAAGCAGGAAAGATCGCCAAGGATCATTTCTCAATTTTCGTCAATTTTGATGAAAATGAAACGGGCGGCGAGGAAACAAGCGACGAAATCGAAGAGCGTGTGCGGCAGATTCTCAACACCCCGGTAGAAGAGCTTGAACTATCGGTACGCTCATTCAATTGTCTGAAGAATGCGAACATCAGAACCATCGGTGATCTTACCAGGAAATCCGAGGAAGAAATCACCAAGACTCGCAATTTCGGCAAGAAATCCCTGCAGGAAATCAAGGCGAAGCTTGCCGAATGGAACCTGACCCTTGGCATGACGGATTATTCCGCGCTGAGGAATCATATAAAACTCAACATGAAGAAGGAAGAGAGCGATGAAGCATAAGATAGGCTTTAACAAACTAAATCGAGTCGCCGCTCACCGCAAGGCCCTCATCCGCAACCTGGTCACCGTTCTGCTCAAGCACGAGAAAGTCGTCACCACCAAGGCAAAGGCGCTCGAGGCCCGGCGCGCAGCCGAAAAGCTCATCACCCGTGCCAAGGTTGACTCGGTTCACAACCGCAGAATTGCGTCATCCAGACTTTACAGCGAAGAAGTGGTTGCCAAGCTGTTCACCGAAATCGGTCCGCGCTTCAAGGAGCGAAACGGCGGCTATACCCGCATCCTTAAATTGGGAAACCGCGCAAATGATGCGGCGAGCCTCGTTGTGCTCGAACTTGTCGACCAGAAGGCTGACGAGAAGAAGGCTGAGCGCGAAAAGCGCAAGGCAGAGCGCAAGGCCAAGAAGCAGGCCTGAAGGGTGCAGGGAGGAATCTGATATGTCCAAAGCTCATAGAGGCAAGGGATTGAAAGAAGTTCCAGCTGGTGGCCGTGGTACCTGCCCGGTATGCGGACGCACCGCCGTCAAGGTCATTTACGAACAGGAAGTTGACGGTAAAAAGACGAAGATCTGCAAGGTCTGCAAAGCTCATCTGGCACATACAAAATGATGGACGCCCTAAAAAAAAATAGGGGCTGAAAAGAAAGGGCCGGCCGGGTTTAACCCGGCCGGCCCTTTGCGTTATGCGCGCCGCGCGACAGGTCACACGCCGAGATAGGCTTCGCGGACACGCTGATCCTGCAGGATCGCTTTTGATTCACCGGAAATAGTGGTATAGCCGGTTTCAAGGATGTAGGCATAATCGGCGATCTCAAGGGCTTCCATGGCGTTCTGCTCAACCAGAAGGACGGTCGTACCCTGCCGATTGATCTGCACGATCTGTGCGAAAATCTCGTCGACAAGCACAGGAGCAAGCCCCATTGATGGTTCGTCGAGCAGCAGCAGCGAACCGCCGGTAACCAGCGCTCGGCCGACCGCGAGCATCTGCTGTTCGCCGCCGGAGAGCGTGCCGCCCAGCTGATTGAGGCGTTCCTTGATACGGGGGAACACCTGGCAAACCCGCTCAATGCGTCGCTTGATCTCGCTCTTGTCTTTGACGGTCCAACCCGCGAGCTCAAGGTTTTCCTTGACGGTAAGCGTTGGGAATATCTTGCGGCCCTCTGGTACATGCGAGATACCCAAAGGAACAATACGGTGGGCCTCAAACGAGGTGATATCCGTGCCATTGAAGACGATGCTGCCACCCGATGCGCGCTCAAGGCCCGAAATGGCGCGGAGTGTCGTTGTCTTACCCGCACCGTTCGCCCCGATGAGCGTGACGATCTTGCCGTCGGGGACTTCGAAGCTCACATCCTTGATAGCCTCAATCTTGCCGTAGTTTACTTTCAGGCTAGTGACTTTCAGCATCATGCACCTCTCTTCCCCAGGTAGGCTTCGAGCACACGCGGATCGTTGCGGACCTGCTCGGGAAGTCCTTCGGCAATAGTCTCGCCGAAGTCGATCACCTTGATGTACTCGCATATTCCCATGACCACCTGCATGTGGTGCTCGATCAGGAAGACCGTCACTTTGAACTCGTCCCTAATTCGCCGAATGAGGCGCATGAGATCATCGACCTCTTTCGGGTTCATGCCGGCTGCTGGTTCGTCCAGAAGGATCAGCTTCGGTTTTGTTGCCAAGGCGCGTGCGATTTCAAGACGCCGCAGCTCGCCATAGGGGAGATTTTTGGCTGTTTCCTGAGCGCGATGCGAGAGATGCATCAGATCGAGGAGCTCGAGTGCTTCCTGCCTGATGGTCCGCTCTTCTTTCTTGAACGAGGGAAGTCTGAGAATCGAGCTTGCGAGACCTGAAGTCGTGGTGTAGTGACGCGCGATGCGAATGTTGTCCATGGCGCTCAGGTTGCCGAAAATGCGGAGGTTTTGGAAGGTCCGGGCAATTCCTTTATGGACGATGCGGAATGGCTTCAAACCGGTGATATCGGCTCCCTGGAAGCTGATTTTTCCTTCTGTCGGCACATAGATGCCGGTAATGAGATTGAATGTCGTGGTTTTCCCTGATCCGTTCGGGCCAATCAGCCCGTAAATGGCTCCTTCGGGAATTTCGAAATTGAAATCGTATACCGCGCGAAGGCCGCCGAAGAAATGGGTCAGATGTTCGATCTTGAGCAATGCCGCCATCAGTCAGCCTCCCTTAGCTTGAGGATCCGGGCTTCCTTGTTCCCCATAAGGCCCTCGTTTCGGAACAGCATGATGAAGATGAGCAGGAGCGCGTAGATTACCATGCGCCACTCGCCGCCGATCGGGAGTCCGGTAGCGTCAGCGACCGCTCGGATACCGAGGCGGAGGCCTTCGGACATGAAGGTGAGTCCGAACGCGGCCAGAATCGAGCCGGTCATCGACCCGACTCCTCCCGCGTAGATCATAATCAGGACCTCGACCGACTTGATGAAGCCGAACTGCGTTGGATGCGCCAGTTGAATGAGGTGAGCCATGAGTCCGCCGGCCAGCCCTGCGAAGAATGCGCCGAATGTAAAAGCCATGACCTTATAGCGCGTGGTATTGATGCCGACGAGCTCCGCTGCCAGCTCGTTTTCGCGTATTGAGAGCATGGCCCTGCCATGAGAGCTTTCGATCAGATTGCGGAGCACAACGACCGAAATAAACGAGAAAATCATAATCACCGTAAAGTTCGAAAATTTGGGGATACCGAGCAGGCCACGTGGACCTCCGACCGCGTCGATATTGTTGAAGACCGTGCGAATGATCTCGCCGAAACCAAGCGTGACGATGGCAAGGTAATCGCCTTTGAGGCGCAGTGATGGGAAGCCGATAAGAAAACCGACCAGCGCCGCGACAACTCCACCTGCGAGAATACTGAGGATAAACGGCAGCATATTAGCTGGATTGGTGGGCGCAAGCTTCAGAATTAGGGTCGTCAGCGTTCCCGAGACATATGCGCCGACGCCTGCGAAGCCCATATGGCCCAGGCTGAATTGGCCGGTGATACCGTTAATGAGATTCAGGCTGGTCGCAAGAATGACATAAATGAGCGAGAGATTGATGATGTGCAGCAGGTACCCGTTAATGATCTCGACCTTGTTAAGGAAGTAGACCACGATATAGAACAGAGTCGCCGCGACGAGAAACCATGGAATTCTGCGCAGATTCATGCGGTGCCTCCTAGATCTTGTCCGCGATTTTCTCGCCCAGCAGGCCCGTAGGCCGAATGAGGAGGACGAGAATCAGTATGGCGAACGCCACACCTTCTCCGATAAGCGAGTTGTAGGCAGACGCGAAGGTCTCCGCGATACCCATGATGTACGCGCCGAGCATGGCGCCCGGTATATTGCCTATGCCGCCGAGTACCGCGGCGATGAAGGCTTTGAGACCCGGCAGAATTCCCATATAGGGGAATATTCGGGGATAGGTCAAACCCGCGAGCAATCCCGCTGCTCCGGCGAATCCGCCGCCGATCATGAAGGTGATGGAGATGACTTTTTCGATATCGATCCCCATGAGCCGCGCGGCATCCTTGTCCTGGGAGGCGGCGCGCATGGCCTTTCCAAGCGCGGTGCGTTTGACCAGAAGTGTCAGGCCGATCATCAGGATCGCGGCGACCGCGAGATCGATGAGCACCAGATTGGAGATGACTGCCTTGCCAATATGGATTTCCCTGCGCGCGATGATGTCCGGGAAGGAGCGGTATGAGGGGCCGATGGCAGGAAGTGCTGAAAAGAAGTATTCAATGAACATCGAGACGCCAATGGCGGTGATGAGAGAGCTCAGTTTGGGCTTGTACCGGAGAGGCTTATAGGCCAGCTTGTTCGCAAGGTATGCGACGGCAGCGCCGGTGATCATCGCGGTGATCAACACGAGGAACGCGAGCGTTCCTGAACGGCCAGCAACCAGCGCGTTGAAGGCAAAGAACGCGGCGTAGGAGGCATAGGCTCCGATCATGAAAAAATCGCCGTGCGCAAAATTGATGAGACGCACGATTCCATACACCATCGTATAGCCGAGCGCGATAAGTGCATAAATGGAACCCAACTGAAGACCATTCAGTATTTGCTGGAGATTGAAAATCGATCCCATTGTTCGGGTCCTTCTTCGCGGTCCGGTTTCAGGGAGCAAAGCCTGTACCGGCGCGATGGCTGGATTCGTTCCTGCGTGTGGGGCAGGAAACAGAGAAGGGCTGCCCTCTCGGACAGCCCTTCAATGAAGGAATTACGGATTGACCGTAGTGCGGTATACCTGCTTGCCGCCCTTAACCTCGATGATGACCGCTGATTTGATGGGGTTGCGGTTCTCATCGAACTTGATCCGTCCGGATACGACATTGATGTCGGTTTTCTTCAGCGCATCGCGGATGTCCGTTCCCTTGGTCGATTTGGCACGAGCAATGGCATCGAGCATGATGTACATCGCGTCGTAGCCAAGCGCAGCCAGTGCGTCAGGTTCCGCGCCAAACTTTGCTTTGTACTTCTTTACAAAGTCCTGGACGATGGGGCGCTTGTCTTCGGAAGAATAATGGTTCGTGAAGAAGCCATTTTCCACCGCGGTTCCGCCGATCTTGACCAGTTCGGGTGAATCCCAGCCATCACCACCGACGAGCGGGCCCTTGAAGCCGAGTTCGCGCACCTGCTTGGCGATGAGGCCGACATCGTTGTAGTAGTCGGGGATGTAGATAACGTCCGGCTTAGCCTGCAGAATCTTGGTCAGCTGGGCTTTGAAATCCGTGGCGCCGGATGGGTGTCCTTCAAAGGCGACTACCTTGCCACCGAGTTTCTCGAACTGCTTCTTGAAGTTCTCGGCAAGGCCTTTGGTATAGTCGTTGCCAAGGTCGAAGATGGCCGCTGCGTTGCGCGCTTTCAGATCCTGGTAGGAGAAGTTGGCTCCAACCGTTCCCTGGAAGGGGTCAATGAAGCAAGCGCGGAAGATGTAATCGCCCACCAGCGTGACCTTCTCGTTGGTGGAGGTGGGGCTAATCATCGGAATGCCCGCTGCCTGGCAAATCGGTGCGCCTGCCAGCGAAACCTTGGACATGACCGTACCGACGATGGCTACGACTCCATCCTGCTGGATCAGCTTGGTATACACCGTAGCGCCTTCTGCCGGATCACCCTTGTCATCCTCGAAAATCAGCTTGACTTTGCGGTTGTTGAATACTCCGCCTTTGGCGTTCCATTCCTCGACAGCCATGGTCATGCCGTTCTTGGTCGAAACACCGAAGGTTGCCGCTTCACCAGTGACGGGGCCTACACCACCGATCTTGATGTCCTGGGCGAATGCTGCTGTGGCAAATACAACAAGCGCCAGTACACACAATGCTTTCTTCATAATGCCTCCTTTCAGAGATTCTATCGGTACTCCAGAGTACCGCAGTATTGTACTTCTTAGTAGAAACAAGGTGTTGCGTGCCAGTCAAGTATGCGTACGGCCAAATAGAAGCATTTTCTTTCCGCAGTGGTGGGAAAGGATTGATTTTCAGATAATTGGTTTTATTATTTGAAACAAATCTGCTCGTGAGGCTGCCGCGGCGATATATGGACATGGAAGGGCAGATTCCATCATGATGATGAAGCAATGGAACAGAATGGCAAGGCGGCGGAGCCTGTCCGTGTCCCTCGCTTCAGCGCAAGGGCGGGAACATGGGCAGCAGTAGGCGCGTATGGAATGTGGGGTCTGCTTCCAATCTATTGGAAACTGCTCTCTCATGTATCTTCGTTGCAGATACTTGCGCATCGGATCATTTGGGCGGGGCTGTTCTGTTTTCTGTTGCTGGCGCTGACACACGCGATCCCGCGTGTGGGAGCTGTACTCAGGAATCGGCGCACGGTCCGTATGGTGCTCGCAAGCGCCGTGCTTGTGACATTCAACTGGGGGATGTACATTTATGGCATCACGAGCGGGCGGGTACTCGAGACGGCGCTCGGATATTACATCAATCCGCTGATGTCGGTTCTGCTGGGAGCGATTATATTCCGCGAGCGTATCGACAAGGGGACTCTGGTGGCCGTGGGGCTGGCGATAGCGGGAATTGGCGGTGCCGTCGCGTTCTACGGCAGGATTCCCTGGCTTTCCTTAGGGCTTGCCGTGACGTTCGCGCTCTATGGGGCGGTCAAGAAGGGGCTCGATCTCCCACCGGTGGAAAGCCTCTTTCTAGAAACGGCAGCTGCGACGCCTGTCGCGCTGGCTTTTTTGGCCTTTGTCCATAATGGGGGACATGGGGCGTTTCTAAATGCGGGGTTGGCTACAACGGCGCTTCTGGCTTTTTCCGGAGTCATGACCGCGATACCGCTACTGTTGTTTGGCACCGCGGCCGTCAGCATCAAGCTTCAGACTATCGGCTTTATCCAGTATTTTACACCGACCTGCCAGCTTCTGCTGGGCCTGTTCGCGTATCATGAAATACCCGATAGGGCGCTGCTCATTGCCTTTGCAGGCGTCATCAGTTCGGTCGCCGTGTATGTGGGAACGCGCGTTAAGTATCTTCGCGGCTCCATTCCCGCTGACCGCCGATGAATACCGTGTCGACCAGATTCATCCCTGTATGGTAGGCCAGATGGGTTGGGGACGGCGCGTCGAGCAGGAGAAAATCGGCATCCTTCCCCGCTTCGAGTGAGCCGGTTCTCTCGGCGAGCCCGAGCGCGGCCGCTCCGTTCAGCGTAAGTGCCGTAAGCGTTTCTTCCAACGACATGCCCATGTGCAATACCGCGAGCGCGATGAGGAGCGGGATAGACTGGCTGTAGCATGAGCCTGGATTGAGGTCGCTCGCGAGGGCGACCGCGCAGCCAGACTCGATAAAACGCCGGGCGCGGGCGAAGGGCTCACGCAGAATGAAGGCTGTGAGCGGCAGAAGGCATGCGATTGTGCCGTGTGCTGCCATCGCGTCGATGTCGGCGTCGGAAGCTTTCAACAAATGGTCCGCGCTTATGGCACTGAGCGAAGCCGCAAGCCCGGCACCGCCCAGTGGTTCGATCTCATCGGCGTGGAGCTTGAGGAGAAAGCCGGCCTTGCGAGCCCGCTCGAGGTACCAGCGGCTGTCTTCGAGTTCGAATACCCCTTTTTCGCAGAATATGTCGGCAAAGATGGCCAGCTCGCGGCTTCGCGCTTCGGGCATAACCTCGTTGACGAGATATTCGAGGAAGGAGCGGGGCCGGCCGCGGTATTCGTGCGGTACGGAATGGGCACCCATGAAAGTGGAGATGATGCGAACCGGTTGTTCGCGCGCGAGCTGTGCCGCGGCCTCGAGCTGGCGGAGCTCAGTCTCGCGGTCGAGACCATAGCCCGACTTGCATTCGACGGTGGTGACGCCAAGCGTGCGCATAGTATCGAGGCGCTTGCGTCCGAGCGCGACAAGCGTTTCAAGAGACGCGGCGCGGGTAGCATTGACGGTACTCTGAATACCCCCCCCGCGTTTATGGATTTCCATATATGGCATGCCCTGGAGACGCCAGAGAAATTCATTATCACGCCATCCGGCAAAGATACAGTGCGTGTGGCTGTCGACAAAGCCTGGAATGGCGCAGCGGCCGCTGGCATCGAGCGATGGAGCGGTGAGTGCCTCGGTTGCGAGCATGTGTAAGGGGTGTGCAGGGTCTGCGGCCGCGGAACGCAGTTGGGCTTCCTCTCCAACAAAAGCGAGCCGGCCTTCGCGGGCATAGATACAGGCGTTGGCGATTTTTTGAACCTTTCCCATGGCTGGGCCGGCGGCTGCCCGTGTCCCTTCGGGAGTCCAGAGTTCGCTGATACCATGGACGAATACTGTCCCCTTGCTCGATGCCATGTGATTATCCTGCGCTGGCGGGGGGTTCGGCAGCATGGGTGTACAGTGGGTCGAGCCCGATAGAACCCCAGATACGCTTGAGGTAGTGTGGAGAAGTCAGCTGTTCAAGACGTGAGTGGGCGCTTGCCAGTTCGGCCTGCACACGGCGCTCTGTCAGGCTGCCAGGTTCTGCTCGCTCGGCGAGGAAGCGGCGCAGGTATGAAATTGAGGATTCGATATAGGCGATTTCGCGGTCGCGGTAGCGCTCGAGCCGCTCCCTGTACCAGTCGGAGGCGAGGACATAGTCGCGGTCAAAGAGCCTGCGAACCTCGGGGTCGTGAATGCTTTTGCCTTCGTAATGCCCGAACGCCATGACCGACAGCACGGCCTTGAGCGGGGGGATAGCCACCTCATAGGAGCCGTCTTCAAAGTAGGCGCGCGCGGACTTTTCCATGGCAGCGGCGATATTTTCGATGCCATCCACAAAATCTTCCAGCGACTGCAGCTCGGGTTTGAGCATGTCTTCGGGGAACACGACCGATGGGGTATCGAAAAGCCGGCCGAGGTAGGTAGCCGCGAAGAGCGGGGTAATCCGCCATCCAAGCCGTGATGCGGGAATGATCTTGCCTTTGTATTCGAAATCTTCCACTCTTTCCAGATAGCCATGGCTCTTGAGGAATTCGGGGTCGCGCTCTTCAGGCCCAAGGCGAGACCAGAGTTCCGGCATGAGCAGCGAGATGTCGTGGTCTACCTTGTACTTCCGGCCGATATGGCCTGCGGCGGTGGTAAATCCGGAATAGCCCGTCAGGATAAAGGCAAGAAGGGCGTTGTTGAGGTCGGTGGTCGGGGTGAGGGGATTGAAGGGCCCTTTGGTGAGCGCGCCTTCGCTGCCCGCGCCGGTGGTGGAAGGGCTTTTGCCGGTCAGTGAGCACACAAAGTCCATGAAGAGTTCGGGCAGATCCTGGTAGTGAATCGGTCCATAGACTGCGAGCGGCCGGATTCCGCCCTTTGGGTCTGCGGGATTATTGCGCCGCCCTGGCAGCACGGCACCGACAGGCTGCAACAGGGGGTTGTCGGCCGGGATACGGCGATAGAGGCGCGGCCCGATTTCCGCCAGGTAGCGCGAAATTGGATTGACATAGCTCGGGTCGAGCTGCAGATATCGCGGGTTCTTGGAAGGTGAGCCGTTCACCAGGCGGAAATGATCCGATGCGACAAAGTATTCATAATCGGGATCCTTTTCGGTCTCTTCGATGAATTTGCGCATGGGTTCTGTATACTCATAGTACCGGATGGTGTTCTCGATGATGCGTGAGGCGTCAGCCTTGGTCAGTGGCTCGAAATTCGAGATGAAATTATCTTGGCGTGCCATGTCCTTTTCGGTTTGCTTGTCATAGCCGCGAATGATGGCATCGTCCGGGCGCTGGAAGAACCTAACCTCGCAGTTTTTGGCGAACTTGAGGGAGAGGTGATGCTCAGCCCATTCCGGGAGGTTGTCGAGCTGATTTACCGGTACCACGATCGATGCGGTGATGTCATCCTCCCACTGGAGCTTGAAAGCCGGCATGAAGTCCTGTCGCAGCTTGAAGAAGCGGTTCATGCCGCTTCCGTTCTTGCCGACACGCAGATATGCCCCCATGACTGGTCTGCCCTCAAACTTAAGGATATTGCCTGTAGTGCCGTTGACCGCATCGACAGAAAAGTGCGACATCCAGTCGTCGCCCCAGTCGGGTTGGTAAAAGCGCTTGACCAGAAATACAAGGCTTTTAATCCGCTCCGGTATGCTTCGGAGCCACTCGTTGTAATCGTCATTGTAGGCAGGAGAGGGTGAGAGCAATTTGATCACTGAGCCGAGAGACCGACGGGGCGAGAGCACGGGGCGGGCGTCCTTGCCGTGATTCTCGGACTCATCGCGGAAGCGGTTGCCATAGTCCTTTTCAATGATTTCCCTGACCGCTTCCATGTCTTTTTTAAAATCAGCGATGATAATGGGCATGTAGGTAATGGCGTCATGAATTGATTTCGCGATTTCCGACTTGCCGCCGCCCGAGACGGTGCAGGGTTTATGGCATAGGAGGGGTTCAGCGGATGTTCCGATGAGGCGCCAAGCGCCTGTGACCGGGTGTCGTTCCATCTGCACCCGATAGCCTGTTGGATGAATGTATATGTAATCAGGGAGTACTCGGAGCGACTCCTGACGACCATCGATGATCCAGTGGGCCATCTGATCTTCCAGAGAAATGGTAGCATCCTCCGGCAAATAGATGATATTCGGAAAAGTCAGGTCCACACCGTATCCTTCTGGTTTCATTTCGATTCGTCCGCGCATGAGTGTGTAGACATCCTGAATGCTATGGCCGCGCGAGCGAAGGTTGGTGTCGGGTACGAAGCGCGTACCGAGATTGTACGACGGAAACACGAGCGCGCCGCCGGCGTGCTCCTCCTCCACCAGCCCAAGCAAATTGGCGGAGTAGGAGATGTGGGATTTTATTTCCTTCTTAGAGTAACCGAAATAGTTGTCGGCAATGATGGTCAGGATGACACCCGAGGCATCGCGGGCGCACAGTTTGAATGGCTTGCCGTCGTTATACAGCTCAGTAGGATCTTTCCAGCACATGCCATCGCGGCGCTGGCGCTCGGTGGCCTGTTCGTAGTGCGGCAAACCAAGTTCTTTCTTTGTAAGACTCACTAGGTGCGTTGCGAGAATGATACAGCCGGTAGTGCCGGTCCAGTGTACCGGATCGATAGAAGCATCGTTTTCTGGTATGAAGGGGTCGCCCGAATTACCGAAAATGCTTTCGACGAAATCGACATTGGCGGCGAGGGAACCAGGCGCAAAGAAGCGAACCTCCATGGAGCGCTCTTCGCAATAGCCGGGGACTTCGGGGCGTACGATTGGCCGCAGCAGCACCGAGAGGAAGGTGCGGGCTTTCTCGGTTTCGCGGGCGGTGAAGGGCAATTCGAGCAGCTCGGGCGGAGGGTTCAGCGCCGCTTCGAGCATGCGGGCGAACGCGAGTTTTGGGACGGCTTTTTTGTCCAAGGGAATGGGGAGCCCTCCCTCAGCAATATGAAAGACGCCTTCTGTAGTGCGTCGATCGTTGGTCGGATTGTGGAGGACGCCGTTCCGGACGCGGTAGGAGGTGAGCGTCGGCGACACATGCTTGTGACCATCGGGTGGCAATGAAAGCTCGCGTGCCATGCCATAGCGGTCGAGGACGAGGGTATTGGCCGGAAGCTGCGGGTTTCTCGCCAAGCCCAGATCCGCCAGATAGCGATCGATGAAATTCTGGATACGCTGATCAGCAGGGGGGAGGATGCGAGGCAGGAGGCGGTTTTTCTGACGAAAGCTTTCCAGCATGTCCGAGGCGAGCTGGACAAAGCCTGTTCCTTCTTTGGAATAGACCGGCAGCCCGAGGCTCTTGAGCTTGATGTTGATGTATGAAATGAGCCGCGCACGTTCCTGTGGCGAAGTTCGATCCAGTTTAATGCCGTGATCCCTCTTGGTAACCATGGGATTCTCCTCCGGGGATTATGTTGCCCGAATTCTATTCCATGTCTTCGCAAGGAGCAATCGGTACGGGATTCCAGCTCCAACATTCGATGCTGGCAGGCACGGTTCCGCTGGCGAGAAGTGTGACAGTCGCATCGATGTCGGGATACATGACCCGGTCTCGATCGGTGAACTGAATGACAGCTCTGAGCATGCGGTAGATGGGGCGCGTTGCCGGCGAGAGCGATTCTTCTATGGAAGAAAGTCCCATCTGGATGGCCCGCAGATCCAAGGCCTGGCAGGCGGCCATGAGTTCCATCGCCACAACCCTGCGGCTGTGGTCGAGAATTGATCGTGCCTTGCGAGCCGCGATAGTGCCCATGGAAACATGGTCTTCCTGATTTGCGCTCGAAGGAATAGAATCCACGCTGGCAGGGTGCGCCAGAATCTTGTTCTCCGATACGAGGCTGGCGGCGCTGTACTGGACAATCATGAAACCAGAATTGATACCGCCGTTGATAGTGAGGAACGCAGGCAGCCCTTCGGAGAGTGCTGGGTTGACCAGGCGTTCGAGTCTTCGCTCCGAAAGATCGGCCAATTCTGCCAGTGCGATACCAAGGTAATCCATCACAAGCGCGATGGGTTCACCGTGAAAATTGCCACCGGATACGATATCTCCGCCTTCCCTCATGACGTACGGAAAGATGAGAGGGTTGTCGGTTACGGCATTAAGTTCGGCGGAAATAATATCCCATGCATGGGTGATGGCTGCGAGGCATGCGCCGTGTACCTGAGGTGTGCAGCGCAATGCATACGCGTCCTGAACACGAGTGCCGGCAGGTTTTGTGACGAGAAGGGAGTCTTCCAGCAGGCGGCGGAGATCCCGCGCTGCGTCGATCTGGCCTTTCTGCCGGCGCAATTCGTGAATGCGCGGATCCAGGGCTTCGGTAATGCCACGCAGTGCCTGGAAGGTCATGGCTGCGGAAATGGACGCGCTGCGGTAGGTCATGAGGGCATCGTACACCGCGAGCGCGCCGATTGCGGTCATCGCCTGGGTGCCATTAATGAGCGCGAGCCCCTCCTTGGCTTCGAGTTCGAGAGGGGCGAGTCCAGCTTCGGCGAGTGCCATAGCGCCTGCCATTCTTTTTCCTCGATACCATGCCTCACCGAGTCCGATAAGCACCAGCGCGATATGGGAGAGCGGGGCGAGGTCCCCCGATGCGCCCAGCGAACCCTTTTCCGGCACAACCGGGATAATATCCCTGTTAAGGAAATCGACCAGACGCTGGACGACTATCGGGCGGATGCCGCTGTTTCCCACGGCGAGCGCGTTGGCTCGCAGGAGCATCATGGCGCGTACGATTTCCGGCATGAACGGATCACCCTGGCCGCACGCGTGGCTCATAATCAGATTTTTCTGCAGTAACGCATTATCCTCGTCTGAAATGTGCACGTTGCAGAATTTGCCGAAGCCGGTGGTAATGCCATAGCGTATGAGCTTTTTTCGCACCGCTTGTTCCACCACATCGCGCGAGGCTTGCATGCGAGCGATCGCATCTGGATCGAGCCTGACAGGGCGATGGTGGCGAGCAACTTCCACTAGGTCGAGTATGGTAAGCGAACAGCCATCGATGATGAAATCCTTCATGTCCTCAGTATAGCACAGGGCGCTGGACAATGGCGCGGCCTCTTACTAGCATAGGGTCACTATGAGGACCAAGGACCGCATGGTGGTGCTCGCAGGCCTGGCTGTTGCCGTGATCTGGGGCATGACCTTCCTTTCTATCAAGGTGGCGATTAGGGAATTCGGGCCTATGAGCCTGGCGCTATTCCGCTTTGTCATCGCCTCGATCCTGCTTACCGTCATAATGGTCATCACACGAACCCCCTTTCGTATCGCGCGGCGAGATATGCTGCTGCTTTCCGCGAGCGGGCTGGTTGGCGTCACGCTGTATTTCTTTTTCGAGAACAACGGCATCATGCGGCTTACCGCCTCGGAATCCTCGCTCATTATCGGCACCATTCCGGTCGTCACATTGATTGGTGAGATTCTCTTTCTGAAGACCAGGCCGGATCGAAAGGAAGCGGGTGGTATCGTGCTTTCGTTTGTGGGAGTAGCGCTCATCGTGCTCAGGTCTGAAAGCGTCGGTTCGGCTCCATTGGGGTATGTATACATGGGTGGAGCTGCGCTGTCCTGGGTGGTGTATTCATTCATGACTCGACCTCTTTCAGGGCGGTACCCTATGCTGGCGGTGACATTTTGGCAGATGGTGACGGGAGCCCTGGGCTGCATACCTTTTGCGATTGTCGAACACCAGGTCTGGAGCGGGCTGTCTGCAGTTGCGCTTCTGAATGCCGCATATCTGGGTGTGTTCGGGTCAGCAATAGGCTACTGGCTGTATGTAATCGCGCTGGATCATCTCGGACCGGGCGCATCGAGTGTTTTCATCAATCTGATTCCGGTCGTGGCGGTGGTTGCTTCCTTTGTGCTTCTGGGAGAACGGCTCGGACTCATGCAACTCGTGGGTGGTGTCCTCGCGATTGTAGGTGTGTACCTGGCGACCGCCCCGCGCCAGACCGAACGACGATAGCTACAGCTTGCAATCAGTCATAACTGTGGTATTCTAAGGCCGATTTTTTCGCTTAATTTTTCCACTTCAATACAAGGAGGATTTCGTGGAACAGTTCTTCAAGCTCAAGGAACGCGGGACAACCGTGCGCACGGAAATCATCGCTGGTATCACGACGTTCATGACCATGGCCTATATTCTGGCTGTCAATCCGGGCATCCTTTCGGCAACCGGCATGCCTGCTGCCAGCGTGTTCACCGCGACAGCGCTTTCTTCGGCTATCGCCATCGTGTGCATGGCCTTTTTAGCCAACCTGCCTATCGCGCTGGCGCCGGGCATGGGGCTGAACGCCTTCTTCGCGTTCAGTGTCGTACTCGGCATGGGCTATAGCTGGCAGCTGGCGCTCACCGCGGTTTTCCTTGAAGGTATCCTGTTCGTACTCATGTCTCTGCTCAACATTCGCGAAGCGATCGTGGCCGCGATTCCATCCAACATCAAGAAAGCGGTTTCTGTCGGTA
The DNA here is from genome assembly GCA_029265255.1 of Spirochaetota bacterium. Next base: position 32,092 of record JAJUJQ010000007.1, on the reverse strand, counting down.
TCGGCCTCTTCATTGCCTTCATAGGGCTGCAGAATGCCGGAATTATCGTCAAGAACGATGCGACTCTCGTTTCGCTTGGCAAAGTGACACAGGGTCCAGCGCTGCTCGCGCTTATTGGTCTTGTGATCATGGGATACCTGCTGGCACGAAAGGTCAAAGGAGCGCTGCTCATCGGCATTCTCATCACCACCATCATCGGCATCCCCTTCGGTGTGACTAAAATTCCGGAAGGCTGGTCGCCGCTCGCGAAACCCGCAGCGCCGCTCCTCTTCCAGTTCCAGTTCGATAGGGTCTTTACTTTGGACTTCTTTATTGTATTTTTCACGTTCCTGTTTGTGGATATTTTTGATACTATCGGTACTCTCGTAGGAGTGACGACCCAGGCAGGGCTGATCGATCGCGACGGTCAGATACCGAAGGTAAAGGGAGCCCTCCTTTCTGACGCGATTGGTACCGTCGCCGGTGCATGTCTTGGCACCTCCACTGTGACGTCCTATGTTGAAAGCGCCTCTGGCGTGGCGGAAGGGGGACGAACCGGTCTCACCGCACTTGCAACAGGCATATTGTTCCTTGCCGCGCTCTTCTTCGCGCCGGTGTTCCTGCTTATCCCGAGTGCTGCCACAGCGCCAGCCCTCGTGCTGGTGGGATTGTTCATGATGTCACCGATTATGGAGATTGATCTCAAAGACTACACCGAAGCTATTCCAGCCTTCCTGACCATCATCATGATGCCGCTCGCCTATTCGATCGCGGAGGGGCTGGTATTCGGCATTATCTCCTACGTCGTACTCAAGGCACTTGCTGGCAAATTCAAGGACATCAGCATCGTTACCTGGATTGTGGCCTTGCTTTTTGTGTTGAAGCACGTGATCGGCTGATGCTGGCGTATTGAGATCAGGGCTCCCTGGCTTTGGCCGGGGCAGCCCTGTTTTTTGTCTATCGCCCAAATCGTGGATGAATCGCCTGTCTGGCCAGCAGACAGGCGCCTACGGTTGCGTCCGCGTGTGGTGGCTGAATAACGTGGTGCGGCAGGGAAGCGAGAATCCGGGCTTCAGTGTCGCGCCATAAGCGCTCGTTGTTCGTAATGAAGCCGCCTGAAAGCGCGATACGCCCACCACTGAGTGCCTCTCCTAGCCGAATCGCGACAGACACGACAAGGCTCGCAAGTTCATCGGCGGCGTGGTGCATGATTTGCTGCGCTACCATATCGCCCTGTTCGCGTGCTTCTGCCACGACGCGCGCGAAAGCGGCGATTTTTGCTTTATCAAACTGCTCGTACACGGCGGGGATGAGCCCGAAGGGTTCTTTTATCCCAAACCACGCAAGAGCTCTTCCCAGAAGGCTGGTCTCCGGCCCCCGCCTGTCGTGATAACGGATCGCTGCATTCAATGCTTCTCTTCCAACCCAGTAGGCAGATCCTTCGTCTCCCAGAATGTGGCCCCAGCCGCCGGAACGAACGATCTTCCCAGCCGCGCTGGCACCAATGGCGATTGACCCTGTTCCCGCAACGAGCAGGATGCCGCGCAGCTCGCCGAACGCTCCTACCAGCCCAGGAATCGAATCGTTCTTCATTATCAGCGGTGTATCTGGTTCGAAACTGCCACATTCGCGAACGAGCTGCTCCATGGAGGCCGTGTCTTCCGGCCGATCGATACCCGCTATTCCCGCGCAGCCGGCCAGGCAATCCGATGGCGACAGGTTTGTCTGTGAGTAACACGAACGGAACAGCGCGAGAAGGGTGCTGCGCGCGCCCTCCCAGCCTGCCGAGCGAGGATTCATGCTGCCACCCTCTGCAGTGAACAGCACCGATCCATCTTCTGCCTCTATGCGGAGTCTGGCGGAGGTTCCGCCTCCATCGATACCGAATATCCACGCACGGGACATAACATTCTCCTCTTTTATATTACGCAACGATGCGCCGGCCGTGATTTCCACTGGTTTCATGCCGATTATCCTATCAGGGCGCGCCAGACCGCCGAATGGAATTCCTTGCGGAAATCGATGATCTTCTGGGCAGTTTCGTCTCGGCCGTAATAGACGCGGTTTGTCAGCACGACGACGAGAATGCGGTGCCGTGGCTCGGCGAAAAGGCTTGTTCCAGTAAAGCCTGTGTGGCCAAATGCCGAATCAGGCCAGAGCGGGCCATCGGCGGTATCGGGGCCGTGCAGTTTGAATCCGTATCCACGCCGCTCTGTGTACCCTTGAATCTGATCCGTGATCATGGACCGCACGGACGAAGGCGAAAGGACCGTAGATGTGCCCACGCCCTCATTCAGCAGCATGAGCCCAATGCGCGCTGCGTCATCCAGAGTGAGAAAAAGACCTGCGTTGCCGGCTAGTCCAGCCATACAGTACGCGCTTTCGTCATGCACCTGGCCCTGAATCCTGTGGCCCCGCCATGGGCAGAACTCGGTTGCCGCAGCGTTGTCGAAAGGTTCTGGTTCTCCTGTTTCCATGACACGTGGCGCAAAGCCAGATCGGACAAGACCAAGCGGCCTGGCAATTTCTTGTTCGAAATGGTGTCCGATATCCATGCCTGATATCCGCTCCAGCACAAGGCCAAGCAACAAGTAGCCGGTACAGGAATAGGAGACACGGCTTCCCATGGGCGATTCAGGACCGATAGAGCACAAATGCCGTATAGCTGCGGCACGGTCCAGCCGGCGAGCGTCGGGAAACCAGGTGTGCAGCGCAGGAATGGGAGGCAGGCCACTGGTGTGTGTCAGGAGTGAGCCCACAGGAATGGCCGCGGTCGCAGGATGGAGCTCTGGATGAGAGTCAGTCAGGTAATACCCCAGCGTGCGCGATAAATCGAGCGCGCGGGCTTCCACAGCACGGAGCGCGAGGATGGTTGTCGCCAGCGGTTTGGTTAGCGAAGCGGCGTCGAAACGGGTTTCTGGTTGTATTCCAGAGCCTTCGATACGCCGATATACAGGCTTTCCATCAATCCAGACTCCACAAGCGATGGAGGGAAAGGTTCGATTCTCGAGCCCTCTGGTGATGACGGCATCAAGATCAGGATCCGAAATTGCGTTGCGTACCATGTGTGCAGATGGTATCATACCTTATGAATGTAATGCACTCATATCCCGTAACCTCCGAGACAGGGACGCTTTGCGGTCTCGATTCCTTCCTGGCGGATTCCGGGCGCAGAGGCTTCCGATATGGTCTTGCGACCAACCCATCGGCAATCACCCACGATGGTGTCCCTGCATGGAGAGCGTTCATGCAGAACGGACTCGGCCCCGCGTGTTTCTTTGGACCGGAGCATGGGTTCCGGGGCGCGGCGTCTGACGCGGTTGAAGTCGAGGATGAGGTGTTCCGGGGCATCCCCGCCTATTCTCTCTACGGAAAACGGCTCAAGCCTGAACCGCATATGTTCAATGGCCTGGATGCCATCGTGTTCGATATGCAGGATGTCGGCTGTCGTTATTATACCTATCTCTATACCCTTGCCTATCTCATGGAAGCCTGCGAGAAAGCAAGCCTGCCGCTTATCGTGCTCGATCGGCCCAATCCAATCGGCGGCACCATTGTAGAAGGTTCTCCCATTCCCCGACAGGAATGGAGTTTCGTCGGCGGATACGGGCTGCCACCCCGCTATGGCATGACTATTGGCGAATTTGCCCGCTATCTTCAGGGCGAATACTACCCCCGGACGGATCTCGAGGTTGTTCCGCTTAAGGGCTGGGAAGAACGCCAGACGTGGGACCGGACCGGTTTGCCTTGGCCCTTACCGTCGCCAAGTCTTCCCACCTTGAGCGCCGCGACTGTCTATGCCGGCACCTGCTTGGTCGAGGGCACCTGGCTCTCAGAAGGGCGAGGTACCGCGCGTCCTTTCGAAATCATCGGGGCGCCATTCATCGATGGAGAAAGTTTGCGCGAAGCGCTGGCTGATCTCGGGCTGCCCGGTATTGTCTTTATTTCGCTGTTCTTTACACCCACTGCCTCGAAATTCAAAGACGAACGCTGCGAAGGGATTCTTGTGTCCGTCATCGATCAGCAGGCTGTTCGCGCCCTGGATACCGGCATTTCCATCATCCATACCATTCAGCGCTTGTACCCTGACTCCTTTAAATGGCGCGAAGACTGGGACAATCCGATGATTTCGTTCTTCGACCGGCTTGCGGGAGGGAAAGGCCTGCGGCAGATGATCGACGCGGGCGCGCCTCTGAACGAGTGCATCGCGTTCGCTCACGAGGGGGAGGAGAAATTTTTAAAGATACGTGCTCCCTATCTCATGTACGGATCAACACGCTAGCACACCCCGAAATCGAAGACAGCCTGCAGCGCAGGTACACCGCCGCGCGCCAACCGCGCGGAAACACATCTATTTCAGAGCGCCTTCCGTCATTCCCGCGATGAACTGCTTTGAGAGTATCAGGAAGATGATAAGGACCGGCAGAATCGTAATGTTCAGCGCGGCAAACAGCGCGTCCCATTCGATCGTGTACTCGCCAAAGAACGCCTGCAGTCCCAGCGGAATCGTCTTCTTCGTCTTGGAGCTGAGTAGAATGAGAGGGAAAAAGAAATCGTTCCACACATCGATAAAATTAAACATCGCAACCGTTACCAGTGCGGGCTTCAAAAGCGGCAGGTCGATTTGCCAATAAATGCGGAACGGTCCAGCGCCATCGATCTTGGCCGAGTCTTCGATGTCACGCGGCAGTCGCTTGAAGAAATTCACAAGCAGAAATATCGAAAAAGCCACGCCACCAGCGGTATACACTAGTACCAGGCCTGTCAGCGAATCGAGCAGCTTGAGCGAACGGATAATAAGAAAAATGGGAATGATCGCGAGCCGGGTCGGAAGGGCAAGTCCTGCGATCAGATAGAGATACACATACCGTCTGCCCTTGAAATCGAATCGCGCGATGACATAGGCTGCCATCGATGAAACCAGCAGGATTGCCGCGATCGAGGCCGCGGTCACCACGATGCTGTTTTTGAAATAGGTCGCGAAATCGGCTCGCTGCCAAGCGCTCACGTAGTTCTGCCATCGCCAGACTGCCGGCAGGTTGAACGGCTTCAGAAATATTTCCCGCGTGGATTTGAAGCTCGAAAGGATCATGATCCCGATTGGGTACAGATTCGCAAACGCAAGCAGCAACAGGAAGAGCCAGGCGATAACTTTTTGCACAGGATTGAATTTGAACATCATTCGCCCCTTTCAACCCGTTTTTCGACGATAAAGACATAGAAAATCGACACCGGGAAGACGATCGCGAAAATGAGTGTTACCACCGTCGCGCCAAGCCCCATGCCAACCTGGCTCGAACCGAGTCCGCCGAACGCGATTCGGTAAAACAGGGTTCCCAGCACGTCGGTTGAGCCAGCCGGCCCGCCCTGCGTGCCCTCCATCGCATACACGATGTCGAAAATGTTGAAAGTCCAGATGAACTTGAGCATGGAGGTGGTCGCAATGATGGGCAGCAGGTGCGGCAGGATGATCCGCCACGCGATCTGCATCTCGCTCGCTCCATCGATGCGCGCCGCTTCGGTCATTTCACGGTCGATACCTAAAATCGCCGCTAAATAAACCAGAATATAGAAACCGAGCCCTCGCCATGCGGTGACAAAGATGATGGTGGGGAGTGCTAGCTTGGTATCTCCAAGCCAGGGCCGAGCAAGGACCTTAAGCCCGATCGCCTTGAACAACTGATTGATAAGCCCCCATTGCGGATTTAAAAGCAGCCCCCACAGGAACCCGACCACCACGATCGCGAGCGTGTTGGGGAAAAAATAGATAACCTTGAGGAATTTCGTGCCTTTTATATCTGCAGAGAGCAAAAAAGCGAAGAAGAGACCTGGAATAACAGAAAGAATTAGCGACCAGATGAAAAAGTAAATGTTGTGCCCCAACGCGCGGTAGAATTCGTTCGACATGAAGCCGCTTAGCACATTACGGTAATTCGCGAGCCCGATAAATTTCTTCGGCCCGATACCCGGCCAGTCATAGAAGCTGAGGCTCAGGCTTGAAATGAATGGATAAGCCACAAACACTGTATAGAGCGCGATGGCAGGCAGGAGCATTAACAGATAGGATTGTTTCCGCATGGCAACCTCTCGGAGAAATGCAGGGGAAGCCCCTCAGCAGAGCTTCCCCCGTACACGGTTCGCGTCAGCTCAAACAAACCGCTATTTCTTGAATGCGGGGAACCAGGTCGAAATACCGTCCTGAAGCTTCTTTGCAAGCTCTTCAGGGGTAATCTTGTCGAGGTACATCGACTGCATATGCTCCTGCAGGATGTTGTAGACACTCGGCATACCGGCATCGAAAGGAGAACCGACCCAGTAGCGGTTTACCGCGGCAATCTTGTTCATCCTGTCGTAGCACTTGACAAGAATGGGCTTTGAAGCAGGCATAGCTACGTCCTTGACAGCGGTTACTTCGCCCGTGGTCTTCGAGAACAGCTCTCCGTACGTTTTGGTGCCGGTATAATTCAACACCTTGAGCGCGGCTTCTTTGTTCTTCGATGCGCTGTTGAGGCCATAGGCACCATCCATATACGTATACGCCCTGGCTGGAACATTCTTGTCCTTTGGCGGAATCGGGAAATAGTCGAACTTGAGATCGGGATTGGTTTTGAGCCAGTTCGTATTGCCCCATACACCATAGAAGACCATGGCCACCTGCTCCATCGCGAAGGCGACATCCTGCTCGGCGGTGGTATTGGCCATGAAATCCTTCTGATAGTATTTCTTGAGCGCATTCAAGTCCTTGAGCATCGCAACGTACTCGGGGTCTGTGAATTTCGCCTGGCCTTTTGCGAGCTTGCCGATCCATGCGTCGCCGGGGTAGCTCACGCCCACCATGGCGTTCTGCATTGCCAGCGTCCATGCCTCCTTGCCCGAGACAAAGAAGGGCGTAATGCCGTTCTTCTGCAGCGTGTCGGCGATCTTCACGAGTTCATCCCAGGTAGCCGGTTCCTTAAGACCATATTTGTCGAACATGGCTTTATTGTAGAAAATGCCAATGATCTGGTTGGCGAATGGAACGCCCCAGGTCTTGCCGTTTGCCTGGATGAAGCTCAGGGACACCGGATCAAAGTTGGAAAGATCCACCAGGCCATCGAGGGCGTTCAGATAGCCGTTGTCGAGCAGTGCCTGCGTTCGTGCTCCGGGGAGGCGTCTGGTATACATGATGTCCGGGCCAACGCCGCCTTGCAGGGACACAAGACACTTGGAGTCGTACTCTGTCGGGGGGAAGACTTCGTATTTGATCGTGATCTGCTCGCCTTTCGCCTTGAGCGCTGCTTCGACCGCTTTCCAGACATCGACATCCTGTGCACGCCAACCCCAGATTGTGACAGTCGCCGGTTTTCCCTGCGCCCACAGGGGAATGAGCATGCAGGCCAACAGGACCGCGAGTATCAGCTTCTTCGCCATATCTGCTCCTCCTTGCTATCGTTAGCGACACGCATGACCGCGCGCCACAGCATTGTTTCTGCTGTTATATCCAGTATTGAGCGGTTGCCGCCGGTTGTCAATATTCGATGAAAATATTTTGCGATTATTCGTTTCATCCATTGCCAATATCTCCAGAGGCAGCTATATAATAAAAGAAGAAAGGAAGGGTCCATGGACCTCAATGCGATCGACGACAGTCTCGAGCATGCGATGACGGAATCGCGGAATGCGCGTTCGGACCACATCGATGCGCTTCCTGTTATCGAAATCCTCCGGATCATCAATGAGGAAGACAAGGGTGTGCCGTTTGCGGTAGAAAAAGCCCTTCCTGATATCGCGGCATTGATCGAGGATGTCGTCAAAGCATTCAATGCGGGCGGGCGGCTGGTATATATCGGCGCGGGAACTTCCGGTCGGCTGGGGGTACTCGATGCCTCGGAGTGCCCCCCTACCTTCGGGGTACCGCCGGACAAAGTGATCGGGCTCATCGCCGGAGGTGACGCGGCCTTGCGGAAATCGATCGAGGGGGCTGAAGACGATCCGGAAGCTGGAGCTCGAGCTCTTTGTGACATAGGTTTTTCTAAGCGCGATGTGCTGGTCGGTATCACGGCATCGGGTTCCGCTCCCTATGTGCTCGGCGCCATGCGGTATGCAAGAGATTGCGGTGCAGTGGTAGGAGCGATCTCCTGCAATCGCGGCTCGAAGACATTCCAGCTGGCGGACCACCGTATTCTGCTCGAGGTCGGACCTGAGGTTATTACCGGTTCGACCCGTATGAAAGCAGGAACCGCTCAAAAGCTGGTACTCAACATGATCACCACAACCAGCATGATCCGCATTGGCAAGGTCTATGGGAACCTTATGGTCGATCTTACGCCAGTCAACCGCAAGCTTGTTGAGCGATCCAAGAGGCTCATTCGCCAAGCGACCGGCTGTACGCGTGATGAAGCAGAAGCCGCGTTTCTCGCATCAGGGGGCAAACCTAAAATTGCGATTCTGATGATCGCGCTCGGCATAGGTGCGGACGATGCTGCCGACCTGTTGCGGAAAGGAAGCGGACGCATTTCTGATGCGATGCGAATGCATCGCGTATCGACTGCTGGCTCCGACAGGGAGGAACACTCATGAGATCCGGTGCGCTTCAGACCATTTCGGAACGCAGTCCCCGTCTCACCGGAACTGAACGGCGAATCGGGGACTTCATACTCAATGCTCCCCAGAAGGTCCTGCATCTGAATATTACTGAGCTTGCGCGCCAATGCAATACCTCCGCCGCCGCGGTTGTCAGGTTCTGCCGGCATATCGGCGCCAGCGGCTACAGTGACTTCAAGCTCTGGCTCGCCAAGGATGTCTATCAGGGGTGGAACGAGAAATTTCTGCCCGATCTAGGGCTGGATTCCAGCACCACCGCCTCGCGAGCCATTACCGACATGACCGAAGCGGTCAAACGCACCATGAATGCGCTGGTCGCCAGTCTCAGCCCGGAATCTATCGAAGAGGCTGCCGAACGCATTCTCGCATCACCTATGACCATGCTCTTTGGAGTGGGAGCCTCAGGCCTGGTCGCGGCGGACCTGCATCAGAAACTGTCGCGCATTGGGTTGCCATCTTCTTACCTGTACGATACGCATGCCCAAATCTCCGCTGCTTGTTCGCTCAGAAAGGACGATATTGCCTTTGTTGTGTCCTATTCCGGCGAGACTGATGCGATGATCGAAGTTGCCGATCAGGTCATCCAGCGCGGCACCTACCTTATTGCCATGACCATGAGCGGCATGAGCCGGCTTCGCTCACGAGCTGATCTGACCCTTGACATTCCTGCGGTGGAGCGTGTCTACCGCAGTGCTGCGGAGTTGTCGAGAATCGGCCAGCTCGCTGCAGTGGATATTCTTTACAATGTGATCATTTCGCATGACATCGATCGCGCGATTGAGGCGGTCGAGCGGTCCATGCAAGCAACTCATCGATTCTGACTGGCATGCGCTCATTTTTTCTACTACACTGGAAACAAGGCACAGGGTATTAATGGATATTACGATTTTGCGCGTAACACTGTATATCTCCAGTTTTCTGATTATGCTTCTGTGCGTGTACGCGCTCATTCGGCACACAAGTCATCTGGCGCGTTTTTTCTTCTTCACTACTGTATGTGCCTTTCTTTATATCTTTGGATATGCCTCGGAGCTCGGCGCTCGCACGCTGGAGGAAATCCGGTTCTGGCTGAAATTCGAATATGCGGGCCTTTCATTCATTGGGAACCTGTGGTTTTTTCTTTCATGGAAGCTGTATTTCCGACGCTCCCCAAGATTCCGCATGCTGGTGGCGATTTTTCTGCTTCCGGCGATTACCTGCTTTCTTGTTATGACTCATGAGTACCATGGTTTGTTCTATCGTTCCCTCACAATGATGCAGTTCGATTCCCAGCTGCTGGTTGTCATAGAAAAAGGTCCATGGTACTGGGTTCAGCTTGTATATCAGTTGGTTTTCGTGGGATTGAGCTTTTTTCTCCAGGTGATGACATGGAGGAACAGGGGATTTGGCATCCGCGAGAGTAGTTTTTGGATATTGCTGGGCACCGCGCAGCTTTTTCCCTGGAATATTGCCTATCAGCTTGGCTTTTCGCCTCATAATATCGATTTGAATCCCCTCGGCATTACGGTGGCGATGATGTTTATCGGGTACGGCATCTTTCGCTACCGGACCTTGAGCACCGAAGAGGTACTGTTTTACACGATATTTTCCAGCCTGGAAAATCCAATGGTTATTCTTGACCGATTTGATAATATATCTGATTTCAATACAACTGCGCAGAAGCTTTTTCCCTGGCTCAACTCGCTTTCGATTGGCAAGCCGGTTCCGCCTTCCTCCAGCGACGCGGCTCTGTTTGCTCCATCCACCAGCATGCAGGTTAAAAAAACTATCATTATGCCAGATGGCCCCCATTATTATGAAGGCCATGTCGACCCGATTTATCAGGGCAAATCAATTCAGGGCCGCATCTTTTTTTTCCGAGATATGACAGATAACCAGCGCCTGCTTGGCAAGCTGAGACGCCTTGCCTATTTCGATACGCTGACAGGCATCTATAATCGCAGACGATTTATGCGGTACGCAGAGAAGACACTAGTCTCACGATCCCTGCAGAACCAATGTCTCGCCATCCTCATGATGGATATCGATCATTTTAAGATGATCAACGATCGGTTCGGGCATGCGGTAGGAGACAGGGTCTTACTAGTGCTGGGAAAGGTTATACGGAATAGGGTGCGGGGTCATGGTATCGCAGGCAGATACGGTGGAGACGAATTTGTGGTCATTCTGCCCAAGTTTAATCAAGATGATGCTATAGCCTTTGCGGAAGGGCTCAGGAAGAGCATTGCCGGTATTGCCTTTGAACGAAACCTTGTTCCGGTACGAATTACCGTTTCGATCGGCTTAAGCGTGCGCCAGCCTGGCGAACAGAAAGATGTCGATGAGTTGCTCAAGAAAGCTGACTTAGCGCTCTACGAGGCGAAACGAAAGGGACGGAACGGAGTTAAGGGTTAAGCAAATGCGCAAGGTACGAGTAGCTGTTGTTGGCTTTGGAACCATCGGTCAGCGGCTTGCTGATGCAGTTGCCCGTCAGCAAGACATGACGCTTGTGGGTGTCGCTGATGTCGCGGTTACTCTTCCGGTGAGAGCGCTCTTTGAGAAGGGCATGCCATATCCATTCTTTCTTGCGGACGCCTCAAATGAGGACTGTTTCAGACAAACCGGCATCCCGTTATCGGGATACCTGGAGGATCTGATCCGACAATCAGATGTCGTTCTCGATGCGTCTCCTACCGGAATGGGGCCGCGGTATAGAGCGCTGTATGAACAGGCTCATGTAAAGGCAATCTTTCAGGGTGCTGAAAAGAATGACATTGCCGATCTGTTCTTCAATCCGCTTGTCAATTTCACGCAGGCCGTGCAGGCTCGATTCCTCAAAATGACCAGCTGCTATGTCACCGGGATCATGCGCGTGCTGGCGGCAATCGATGCCTGTGCGGGAATTGTGAGCGCGGCCATGACTGTGATTCGCCGGACTGCGGATCCTGGCGACTATCATCGCGGACTTACGAACGCGCTTCAGATTGGTCCCACGCCCTGCCAGATGGCAATCGATATTCAATCTCTCATGCCACATATTCAATCAAGCGGCATTCTGGTCAATGCCCCCATAACTCACTCGCATGTTGTCACGCTGGTTCTTGTCCTTCAGAGAGCTCTACACAGGGACGCGGTACTGGACTGCTTGAGAAACAAGCCGAGGATCCGCCTCGTTTCCATCGAAGACGGTTTTCTCGGCAACGCCAGCTTGTTCAAGTACGCCCGTGATCTCGGAAATCCTCGCGGGGACATGCACGAAATAGCCATATGGAAAGAAACGATCACCACTGAGGGGCGCAGCATGATGCTCGCGCTCAATATCGCTCAGGAAGGCGTCGTCATTCCTGAAAACATCGACGCGGTTCGCGCATTGACCTGCCTCCAGAAAGACCCCCTCGAGGCGATGAGTCTGACTGATCGCTACCTAGGTATCGGGCGCCATCTCGAGGTGTGGCGGGCATAGCGGGCATCGCCCCTTCTTTTCTATATTCTCCAATCGCTGAAAATTCGAACTTGACAACTCGGCAAGAGTGCCTAATAATACATTTAGAGTATCACTGATATATCGGAGATATTTTATCGAAATGCCAAATTCAGGGATATCGAGAAAGGCGCCATATGAAAGCACATGAAAAGGCAGCGGTTGCTGAGGCGACGAAGAAACTACGCATTTACGAGGAACTCAAGCGCAGGATTATCCATAACGAATTGACACCAGGCCAGTACATCAATGAACGTACATTCTGCGCAGAACTCGACGTGAGCAAAACCCCGATCAGGGAGGCCCTTCAGCGTCTCGAACATGAACATTTTGTGCAGATCATCCCCAACAAGGGATGCTTTGTATCGAACATCAGTCTGGATCTTATTCGCGAAGTCTTCGAGATTCGGGAAATCTTCGAATGCGCCGCCGCGCGGAGAGCTGCAAACCTCAAGGACCGGAGTCTCTTCGAGGACCTGTTGTCACACCACCCATCATTTATCGTTGATAACGAAACCGATCTCCGGCAGACGCTTATTTCCGGCTATCAGATTCACGAGCTTATCGTGAATTCAGTGGGCAATTCCTTCCTCAGTTCCTACTATCGGGCCATGCTCGATCATATTGTCAGAATCAGAGTCTACTTTCTGTCGAGGTTCGAGGCCAAGCGCCTGCATGAGACCATCAGCGAGCACAAGGAGCTGCTGCAAGCGATCGTAGATGGTGACCCGGACCGAGCCGAAACTGCAATGCGACAGCATCTCTACCGGTCTCTCAGCAACATCAAGGATTACATTTTCAACGAGAAGGAGATGTGGAAATTATGATCCATGTATTGAAAGAGAAGAGAATTGTCGAAGAGAGGATCATTGAGGCTTTCAGGGAGATCGGTGTTGCTACCGTGTATGAGGCGTCCGGACGCAAAGGGTATATCGATAACGCCATAAAACCGGCAGCGCATGGCAATAGAATCTGCGGACCCGCCTACACAGTCCAATGCGCGCCAGGCGACAATCTCATGCTGCACAAGGCACTGCAGAGAGCGCAGCCCGGCGCGGTCATTGTGGCGACAGTTGGGGACGCGTTCCATTATGGATATTGGGGTGGGCTCATGGCAACAGCTGCCGTCGCGAGGGGAATTGCCGGCCTTGCAATCGATGGCTGCATCCGGGATTCAGAGGAAATCGCACGCATGGGATTCCCTGTATTCTGTCGTGGATTTTCTATCCGTGGCACTACTAAATCCACGCTGGGGCTCATCAACTATCCCATCAATTTCGGTGGCATGACGATCTTTCCGGGTGATCTGATCATGGGAGATGAGGACGGTATGGTGGTGGTACGTGCACAGGAATGTGCCGAGGTGCTCGAAAAATCACGCGCGCGTGTGGCTTTCGAGGAAGAAAAGGCGAAACAGCTCAAGGCTGGTATCAGTAGCGTCGAGCTGAACAAGCTGGACCCGGTATTCGAGCAGCTCGGGCTCCTTGAAGAGTGAGGAAGCTATGCGGATCCCAGAACCTAGGCTCGTTGCAGCAGCAGAGACCATTCTCAGGCATATAGGCGAATCCGAAGAAAACTCGAGCATCGGAGCCCACGCGCTTGTTCGCGCAGACATGAGAGGGGTCAGCACCCACGGCGTCAATCTTTTGAGGATGATTCACAAGCGAGCCGAGGCAGGCATGCTCACCATTCCCACGCGTGTCGAGACAGTCTCTGAAGTCGGCGGCACTGCGGTACTGGATGGCAACAATGGGCTTGGGCAGGTTGCGGGATACTACGCGCTCGATCTCTCGATACAGAAGTCCAGGGCTTGCGGCATAGCCATGGTTGAGCTGCGTAACACCAATAATATTGGCGCGCTTGGCTGTCTGACGGAACTCGCCGCTTCCAGGGACAAGGTCATTTCGATCTGCATGACAAACGGCAATCCTTCGGTCGCTCCCTTTGGAGCAGGAGAGCCGTTCTTTGGCACCAATCCGATATCGATCGCTGTGCCGGTAGCAGACCGCGCGCCGATAGTGTTGGACATGTCCTCGAGCGTGGTTGCACGCGGCAAAATTCGACTTGCCTCGCTCAAAGGCGAACCAATACCTCTCGGATGGGCTTTGAATGCCGCAGGTGAGCCGACCACCGATCCCAAGGAAGCGCTCAAAGGCTGCCTGGTACCACTCGGGGGACCTAAAGGCTCCGGCCTCGCCATGATGGTCGATATCCTGGCAGGTGTGCTTGCTGGCGCTGCCTACAGCCGCAGGTTGAAGAGCTTCCATGAACTGGAAGGGCCGACTGGAGTCGGAGCCTGTTTTATCGCAATCGATATCGGCCATTTTATTGATCCGGAAGAGTTCTGCCGTCTTGTGAAAGACTATGTACTGGAAATGAAAAGTCTTCGTAAGCAGCCGGGTGTCGAGGAGATCCTCGCGCCAGGCGAGCTTGAGCAGTTGAAAGAAGAAGAGAACCGTCGTCTGGGGATCGAGGTCCCTGACGAGGTTTTGGAGGGGCTTCGACAGATACTGCGGAAGTCGGGAAGCAGCCTGGAGTTGTAGCACCAGAAGTAACCAGCCAGGAATCAGGAAGGAGGCATCAATGAAATACATCATGCGTGTGAATGTGAGAACACGCACCGTATCCATGCAGGAAGCGACAGGAGACCAACTCAAGTGGGGCGGTCGATCGTTCATCGCCCATACACTGCTCACGGAAGTACCCCCAACCTGTGAACCGTTGGGAAGACACAACAAGCTCATCTTCGCGTCCGGCTTGCTGGCGGATACGAATCTGACGACAACCGGCAAGATTTCGATTGGTGGCAAAAGCCCGCTCACCGGAGGCGTGAAGGAAGCGAATACCGGAGGCTATGCCGGCAAGCGGCTGGCACGGCTGGGACTTCGAGCGGTAATCATTGAGGATATCCCAGAAAAAAAGACTACCGATGTGCTGGTGATCACGGCATCCGGGGCGCGGCTCGATCCCGCGCCGGAACTTGAAGGGAAGCTGGTCGATGAAGCCATTGCACAATTGCGGCAGAGATATGGGCGGCGGGTCGGCATTTTCTGTATCGGGCCCGCGGGAGAGATGCTGATGGCGGGGGCGGGCATTGCATCGCCCGATGACGCTGACGAACAGATCCGATATGCCGCTCGGGGAGGGCTTGGCGCACTCATGGGCTCGAAAGGGCTCAAGGCGGTAGTGGTTGATGATACCGGCGCAACCTACAAACCGGAGGCATATGATGAAGCCGGGCTTCGTGAACTCGTCCGCTGGACCGTAGAAGAACTGGCTGCTGACGCAAAGACCCGCAACCGCAACCTCTATGGGACACTCGACATACTCAAGGATACCAACGAGTTCGGCATGCTGCCCACCCGCAATTTCAGCCAGGGAAGTTTTGAAGGAGCAGAACGGCTGACAGGGCCGGCGGTTCGCGACCTGATACTTGCCCGCGGTGGCAAGACAGGCAAGCCATGCGTGCCGGGCTGCACCATTCAGTGCAGCAGCGTATTTCCTGATGAGAAAGGCAATAAAATTGTCGCCACCATGCAGTATGAAAGCCTTGTCCTGCTAGGCCCGAACTGCGGCATTGGGGATCCCACGGATATCGCCGAGATCAACCATCTCTGCAACCAGGTTGGCGTCGATGCCATGGAAACAGGAGTAGCCATTGGGGTTGCCATGGAAGCAGGGGTGATCCCATTCGGGGACGCGGAAGGAGCCAGGGATCTCATTCGCCAGATCGGCAAGGGTACCTGGCTCGGCAGGATTGTCGGCAACGGAGCCGCCATAACCGGGCGCTGCCTGGGGGTGCGGCGAGTTCCGGCCATCAAGGGGCAGGCAATTCCTGCCTATGATCCCCGCGCGCTCAAGGGGAATGGTGTTACCTACACCACTTCTCCGATGGGGGCAGACCACACTGCAGGCAATGCGTTCGAAACACGAAATACCCACAACCCACTGAGCCCCGACGGCCAGGTTGAGATTTCCATGCGGCTGCAGGTTCGAGCCGCCCTGCTCGACACGCTTGGCGTCTGCATCTTCATCCGTCCTCCCTTTGCCAAAAAGCCTGAAATGATGGCGAAAATCCTGCACGCGAGGTACGGCTGGGACCTGACGGTACAGCAGATGAATGGAATTGGCCTTGAATGTGTTATGACGGAACGTGAATTCAACAGACGGGCAGGCGTTTCCGAAGAATTCAGGCCCGTCCCTGAATTCATGCGGGAAGAGCCTCTGCCGCCTAAGAATTCTGTCTTCGATGTGCCGGATGAAAAGATGCTGCACATGTGGGAAGGCTATGTGCCTTCTGCGGACCAGTTCTGAGGGGGATAGTATGGAACTTGATGGCAAAGTGGCGGTTGTGACAGGCGCGGGAAACGGCCTGGGGCTGGCCATTGCCAAAAGATGTGCCCAGGAAGGTGCCAGCTTAGCGCTTTGGGACATGAACGCCGAATCGATAGAAAAACTCTCCAGAGAGCTCAATGCCGCAGGCTCGCGCGCGCTGCCTGTAAAGGTCGATGTCACAAGCGAAGCCGATGTTCGGGCCGCGGTACAGGCGACGATCGATCATTTCGGCCGTATCGATGTCCTGGTGAACAATGCCGGTATTTCGCGCCATAAGCCTCTCGAAGAGACCACGCTCGAGCTGTGGGATCTCGTAATCAAGGTGAATCTGACCGGACCGTTTCTCTGCTGCAGGGAAGTTGCGCCTGTCATGAAAAAGCAGCAGTACGGGAAGATTGTCATGATCGCCTCGCTGGGCGGCCGCACGGGAAGGCCGGGAGTCGGAGTCAACTATGCGGCATCCAAGGGTGGCGTCATTGCCATGACCAAGTGCCTCGCGAAAGAGTTGGGGCCGAATAACATCTATGTTAATTCAATCTGCCCGGGCACCATTTATACCGAGCAGACCGGCCAGTATCCCAGGGAAGTCTTCGAGTCATGGATTGCAGGAAGAGCTGTGCCGAAACATGGCATGCCAGAGGACGTCGCCGATGCGGTGATCTTTCTGGCATCGTCACAGTCGGACTGGATTACCGGCGTTACGCTCGACGTGAACGGTGGCATTTTCATGGCTTGATACAAGTGAGCGAAATTGAAGCACGGGAGTGCGGCCAGGGATGCAACCAATGGCCGCCTCTCCATCAACAATAGAAGGAGTATGCGATGGGAGGACTGAAGGTCGTCGATATCAACAAAGTAGTCCCCGAGAGAAGAGATCCGCCGCGGGCATCATGGCTTCTGATCTCGGAAAAAACAGTCGGTGCTCAGAACCTTGCGCTGGGCGTCAATGAGACCGAGCCGGGTTCCATGGTGCCTGAACACATGCATGAGACCGAAGAGGAAGTCATGCTGTTCCTGGAAGGAACCGGCAAATTCATCACTGAGGATCAGGAGATCGACGTGCACCCCGGCATCTGCGTCTACAACCCCCCGGGCGGCAAGCACAAGATCGTCAATACGGGTACCACCAAGCTGAAATTTGTATGGGTGTATGCGCCTCAGCTCAAGAGCCACCGGCTCCAGTCATGAGGCCCGGCTGAGGACAATGAACATGTAACAAGGAGCATATATGTCGGAATGGACTTTCCCGCAGGAAGGGCAGATGGACAAACCTTCCAAAATCTATTTCCAGACTATGACCAAATATGATGTCGAGGAGCGCCTGAAGAAGAACGACATCATCATCATTCCTATCGGATCGACCGAGAATCATGGCAAGGCCGGTCCCTACGGTGAGGATACCTTCATCGTTACGAGAATTGCCGAGCTGGTCGCGCAGAAAACCGGTTGTACCGTTGCCATGCCCATGTGGTACGGCTCACATCCATTCCACCATATTGGCCAGCCAGGTACGGTGCCGCTCCCCGACAACGTATTCTGTGACCATATCAGAGCCATGATTTCCGGATTCTGGAATACCGGATTCCGCAAGATGATCTTCATCAGCATGCATGGCCAGGAGTATGCACTCCCGTCAGCGATCCAGGAATGGGGCAAGAAATATCAAGTTCCTGCCGTGGTCATCTTCGTGGATCTACCCCGCGTCATGGGCAAGGATCTCATGGACAAGGCGCACGGCGGCCCGTTCGAAACGCCATTCCAGCACGCGGATGAGGCGGAAACTTCGATCTCAATGGCACTGTTCCCCGAGCTTTGCCAGCCTGAGCATGCCGAAGACACGACGCTGAAAGGTTTCCTCCCCCCTGGGCATGTCGATCGAGGAGGAGATATATACGGCAACCCAATACCCGGGCACTGCATCATCGGCGGAACCGGTATCGAATGCGTGACCTTCCCCGAAGGGGTACTCGGTAAGGCAACGCTTGCCGATGCGTCCAAGGCCCGCAAGGCAATCGAAAATGTACTCAACTATCTGGTGAAGCTGCATGACGACATTCTCTCACGATTCCCCGTAGGTGTGCTCCCCGATGCCAAGCTGATGTCGCAGCGCAGCGAAGAGGAGATTGCCGCGTTGCTCAAGGGGCCGCTCAATGGTGGCAAGCACCTCTACACCATCGCGTGGCCGAGCTGATCAAGGAACTGTGCTGCCTGCAATGGCGGCATGACGAATAGCAATTTTTTGAAGGAGGCAATGGTATGAAAAAACTAGGAATCGTATTCCTGGTACTCGCACTTTCCGTCGCGACCGTGTTCGGTCAGGCGAAAGTAATCGAACTCAAACTGGCGCACGCGGATTCAACCGATCCGACCGTGTCGCGCAAGCAGGCGCAGGCGCTCACCTTTGCCGCGCTCGTGAATTCGCGCTCCGGCGGCCGAATCAAGGTAACGGTCTATGGAGCTGGAGCCCTAGGCGCTGAACGAGAGTATGTTGAAGGCATCAGAGCGGGGACTGTTGAGGCGGGTATCGCATCAGGTGTGCTTTCGAGCTTCTTCCCCCCTGCGGGCATCACCGACATCCCCTATCTGTTCCCCTCGAGCAAAATTGCCTGGGAGGTCATGGATGGTCCCTTTGGTGACAAGCTGCGTGAAATGTTCCTGCAGCAGACCGGCATGCGCTGCCTGGCCTTTGCGGAAGTCGGTTTCAGACACTTCACCAACAATGTACGCCCGATCAGAACGCCAGCCGATCTCAAGGGATTGAAGATCCGCGTCATGGAAACACCGGTCTATATCAATATGCTCAAGGCGGTCGGTGCCAACCCCACCCCGATTGCGTGGACCGAAACCTACACCGCGCTCCAGACCGGCGTTGTCGATGGTCAGGAGAATCCCGTTGGTTCCATTCTTTCAGCCAAGCTCTACGAAGTTCAGAAGTACATGACCCTTGATGGCCACGTGTATGGTGTCGACTGGTTTATCATCAACGAGAAGTTCTTTAAGAGCCTCCCCGCCGATCTGCAGTACATCATCCTCGACAGCGCCCAGATCAGCAGTACCGTTTCGCGAGGTGTCATGAACTACCTCAATGCGGCTGGCCTTGATCAGCTTGCTGCCGCAAAAGTGCAGATCTACTCGCCGACCGATGCCGAAATGGAGCAGTTCCGCAAGGCAATGCAGCCACCGGTCATCGACTACCTGAAGACGAGGGTCGATCCAAAACTGATCGACGAGCTTCTGAAGGCTGTCAATGACGCGGTTGCCCAGCAGAAGGCCAAGGAAGGCCTGAAGTAAGCACGCGGTTTAGAGGAGAAGGGGTTTCCCGCCAAGAGAAGCCCCTTCTCTTACATTGCAGAAGACAGAAGAAACACGACGAGGCAATCATCGATCATGCCTCGACGCAGAAAAGGTGGTAATGCAGCGATGGGCAACATAACAGAAAAATCAAGCATTCTGTCGATCATGGAAAAGGCGATTGAATGGGCTATTACGCTCATACTCGGTGTGATGATCCTGAATATTGGAGTCGCCGTTTTCAGCCGCTATGTGCTGAATCATTCCTTCCCCTGGGCGGAGGAACTGGGCCGCTACCTTATGATCTGGATGGGGTACCTCGGCGCCTCTCTCGCGATGAAAAGCGATGAACATATTGGCCTGACCGCCATTGTACAGGCTCTTCCAGCAAGGCTGCAGAAATGGATGGTCATCTTGACTAGGCTCGTGGTGGAAGTGTTTCTCGTCATCATACTCGTCAATTCATTCAAGCATCTCAATACTCTGTCCATACAAAGATCGAGCGCCATGGAGGTTCCCATGGTCATCCCGTATTTTTCAGTTACTGCAGGATCATTCATGATGGCTGTGGAGGAGCTCATCCACATTATCCGAGGCATTCGGAAACCGGTTGAATAATACAGGAGCAGAGAATGGTATTCGCAATCATTGCATTCGTGGTATTTCTCATCGCAGGTGTGCCGATTGCATTCTGCCTCGGGACTTCCGCACTCATATTCCTTCTTTCCAAAGGAATTACCGTCGGGCTGATCGCCCAGCGCATGTTTACCGGTGTCGATTCCTTCCCGTTCATGGCTATTCCGTTCTTCATTCTGGCCGGGGATCTTATGGCGAGGAGCGGCATCACAAAGCGGCTTGTCGATCTCGCCACTGTCATGGTGGGACGACTCAGAGGTGGTCTTGGGCACGTAAATATCGTCGCTTCCATGTTCTTTGCAGGTATTTCCGGCTCAGCAGTAGCTGATACCTCGGCCTTTGGCACTATGCTGATTCCTGCCATGGTCGAACAAGGGTTCGACGACGATTTCAGCGCCGCTGTCACCTGTTCCTCATCCGTGGTAGGCCCAATTATCCCGCCCAGCATTCCGTTCGTAATCTATTCGCTGGTGGGATCGACCTCTGTCGCAGCCCTCTTCCTTGCTGGAGCCATTCCGGGAATACTGCTTGGGCTGTCACTCATGGTTGTCAACGCAATTATTTCTGCAAAAAGAAATTATCCTAGAACGCCGCGTTGGCCGACATTAAAGGAGATCGGCGTCGCGCTCGCGAATGCCACTGTTCCTCTTTTTATGCCCATCATCATCCTGGGCGGGATTCTGTCTGGTGTGTTCACTGCTACCGAAGCCTCGGGCGCAGCAGTGGTATATGCGCTGATTATCGGCTTTCTCGTCTACAAGAACCTTACCTTCAAAATGCTGAAGGAATCTTTCATTGCCACCGCCAAGACCACGGGCACGGTCTTTCTCATCATCGCCTGTTCCAATGTATTCAATTGGATGCTGGTAACAGAGCAGATTCCTCAGAAGCTCGCGTTGCTTGCCGGCCAGATATTTACCAATAAATACACATTGCTACTTGCCATCAACATTGTGCTGCTCATCATAGGCACGTTCATGGAAGGCTCTTCGGCGATCATCATCACTGCGCCCCTCCTGCTGAGCATTGTGCGTCCTTTCGACATCAGCCCTATTCATCTTGGAGCCATTATCGTCCTCAATCTGATGATTGGGCTTATTACACCACCCGTAGGGCTCTGCCTCTATGTCGTATGTACCATAACAAAGCTGCCTATCGAGAAGGTCACCAAGGCGACTCTTCCCTTCCTGTTTGCGGAAATCGTGGTGCTCTTCCTTGTTACCTATATTGAGCCGCTGTCGATGTTCCTGCCGCGGTTCTTCGGCTACGTACGGTAGGGGGCATCTATGCACATGCGTCTTGGATGTTTCGGATTTATCAAAGACCTGGACACCATCGTCGCGGCCGGTTTCGATTGCGCGGAGCTTCATATCAAGGAACTGATGGGATTCGATGAGGCCGAATACAAGGCGGCCAGGAAGCGGCTGAGAGACTGCGGCATACCGGCAGACGTGTTCGACAACCCCATACCACTCGATTCGAGAATTGCAGATCCCTCCTTCGATCTTGGCTTTTATCGCGACTATCTCGAAAAGGCATGTGATCGCGCCGCAGGGATGGGTGCGCGATATATCGTGTTCGGAAATGGCAGGGCTCGCAGCCTTCCGACAGAGGGCGATATTGAGACAGCGCGCGCCAAGTTCGATGAGTTCTTCATCATGCTGCTCGATATCGCCGCAGCGCGCAATATCACGATTCTGATTGAGCCGCTGGGGCGCAAGCTTTCGAACATCGTCAACAGTCTGCCGGAGGCAGTCGCCTTCATCAGGAAGTATGGCCGACACAACCTGAAGACCTTCATTGATTACCGCTACATGGTAGAGATGCAGCGGCCGCTCTCGGATATAGAAGAATTCGAACTGTACATACGCCACGTGCATTTGGATAACCCGCTGACAGTATTCCCCGAACGAGTGGTACCTCGACTCGACGACGGCTTCGACTATGCGCCATTTCTTGAGACGCTGAAGAGAATTTCTTACAAGGAAATCATTTCCATCGAAGCCTCGGTGTTCAGGGATTATGCGCAGGAAATTCGCAGCGTCATGGATTTCTTTGCAGCCCATGACATTACACCATATCGGGCAGAATGTTGAGGCAAGACCGACAGGAAAGGAGCAATACGATGAAAGCGCTTGTATACTACGGCCCCCGCGATATCCGCTATGAAGAAGTACCTACGCCCCAACCAGGTCCCGGGCAGGTGCTGGTCCGTGTCAAAGCGGTCTCGATCTGTGGATCGGATCTGGCTGGCTATAAGGCGGTGTCTGCCATGCGCAAGCCGCCGCTCATCATGGGCCACGAGTTTTCCGGGCAGGTTGCCGCCCTTGGTGAAGGGGTGCAGGGAGTACAGCCTGGCGACCGTGTTGGTGTGGTGACTAATCTGTACTGCGGTACCTGCAGAAACTGCCGCGACGGTTTGTCCAACGTATGCGATTATCGCTACATCATCGGCACTACTATGAAAGCTGGCAGCTACAATGGAGCGATGGCCGAATATGTTGTGGCGCCAGCGGAAAAACTGATGCCCCTTCCCGATTCGGTGAGCTATGAAGAATGCGCACTGGTCGAACCGCTATCGATTTCCCTCCGCGCCGTCAAGCATGCCGGAAGACTCGATGGCAAAACTGCTGCGGTGTTCGGTGTCGGTCCTATCGGTCTCATGGGAGTCATGTGCCTCAAGATTTTTGGCGCTTCCAGAATTATCGCTATCGATGTCATGGAGAACAGGCTCCAGATGGCGCGTGACTGTGGAGCAACCGATGTGATCAATTCAAATGACGATGTTGAAGGTATTATCAAGAAGATGACCGACGACACCGGCGTTGATGTTGTCTTTGATGCGGCGGGTGTCCCGCAGACAGTAAACCGCGCCATCGAGATCGCCAGAAATGGAGGCACTATTCTGATGGTCGGCATGGCATCCCCCACCTTCGAAATTGAATACAAACATGCCGTTGTCAAGGAGCTGAGGCTTCAGTCGAGCTACATGTACACCACCGAGATGCGCGAAGGTCTGCAGCTGATCATAGACGGAAAGCTCGATGTAAAGAAAATGATTACCGGACGCTATCCAATGTCGGAAGGTCCTCGGATTTTCGAGGAGCTCGCGTCGGGGAAGACTCAGGATGTCAAAGTCATTCTGACCAACGACTGAATAATCAGATGACCTGCAGCGTCGAATGTTTTGTGCGCATGGCATGATGCCGGGACAGACAGAAGTGCGCGATGTTGCAGGTATGGCGGAGTACTTCCACCTCCTCTTTTGAATCGAGGATAAAAGGCACCCTGACTTCGTTCCTCTCATAGCCGGGAATACCGGTATGCGGAAGCAGGTGAGGCGGCAGATACGAAGATGCCGAGGTTACAATGCCAATGACGGTTGTATTAGAGGTGATTCCACCAGCGTTGTATCGAAATACTGCCTCCTCGATATCGAGCATGCCAGGCATGGGAATTTTGCCGGGGACATGGACCTCGCCGCGCATGGTGCCGATATGATCCCCAAGAATATGTGTAAATACGGCCTTTTTCCCTGTGCCGGTGATAATGCATTCCCGCGCATCCTGGGCCTTTCGGCGGGCTGCCCAATCAAGGAACCGTACAACGGATGCAGCGGAGTTCAGAATAACCGTGACTCTCGGTATTTCTCCGGTGCGCGCGGTAATCCTGGCGTATACCGCGTCGAGGTCGAGGCTGTCGCCCTGCAGCAGATGGGCCGACCGAATAATTCGTGTGCGCCGATTGGCCAGCCGAGGTGTCGGGAACTCTTCTGGCAGGTCAATATAGTCAAATCCAATGTCCGCAGCGCGGCGGTAGAGGCTTGCCATTTCGCCTATGGAGCCCATCCAGCGGCCTCCATCCGCCAGCATGCGGACAGAGAACACAAGCTCTTTTGTTACCGCATTGCGTATCTCCGCGATTCCGGCAAGCTCCCGAGAATACAGAAAATCCGCTCTCAGCTCGAACATCTGAACAAGATGCTCGTATTTTCTAACGATGGCGATGTTTTCTTCAATGGTCCGTTCTGCGAGTACCAGGCTCAGTTTCATTGCGAAAATTCTATAGGAAAGAACGCTTCTGTCAAGAGCGCAATTGGCATTCGGCAGCAAAATCATGCCAGGGAGAGGAAGAGTCATGGATTCAGGGAATCACGCGTTGCCGTTCGATGCTGACAAGTTCTCACGTCTGATGGAAGACCAAGGGCTGGATATCGCAATTCTCAACAGCCGCCACAATGTGCGATATGTGAGTGGTGGGTATTATTACCACTTTCATGCCAATGCCGATCGAATGGCGGAAAGCCGGTACATTTCTTTTGCCGGTCTTCCTGGCTGCAATCCAAAAGAAGCCTTCTACATAAGACGGCCTGAAGAGTCCATGCAAATGGACTATGACCGAAGCCCATGGTTTCCAGAACTCCATGAATCTCCCCGAGGCACTGCCCCTGCGACGACCGTCCTGGTACAGGTGTTGCGCCGCAAAGGCTTCAGCAATGCCCGCATCGGGGTGGAGATGCCCTTTCTGCCGGCCGATGTGTATCTCATGCTGCGAAAGGAATTGCCGCATGCGGAATTTCGGGACATAACCGACCTCATGAACGAATTGCGCGCGGTCAAGAACGATTTTGAGCTCGAAATCATAAGGTCCGCGTATGACAGGACCGCGAAAGCAATTCGAGCGACCTTCCTGGCATGTTCCGAGGGCATCAGCACCAGGGAGATCGAACGCATGGTAGCTCGGGAGATGGCCGCGCGCGACCTCTCGTTTCTTTTTGCGCTCGTCAGTGCCGGCCCGGGCGGCATCCGCGCTCCTTCCGAGCGGCTCCGGTGGAGACAGGGTATGGCCTGTCATATCGATGCCGGCGCGCACGACCGCGATTACATAGCAGATATCTGCCGAATGGCGTCCATGGGTACCCCATCGACGCTCGCCCGCGAATTGTACGAGGCCTGTATAGAAGTGCAACATACCGTGCGCAAGGCAATCAAGGCTGGAACAACCTGCGGCGAGGTTGTCGCGACCGGCGAACAGGCCGCCCAGCGTTCGACATTTGCTCCATATGCGCGTTTTGTCGTACACAGCATCGGCATGGTTTCCTACGAGCAGCCGGCTATGGACAGGCTGAGTCCTCGTCCTTTGGAAGCCGGCATGATACTGTCGGTGGAGACGGATTTCATTCATCCCGATGCCGGCCATATCAAGATCGAGGATGCGGTTATCGTTACCAGCGCAGGCTGCGAAGGGATAGGCGATTTTGGAAGAGATTTTCTCATCCGATAGGCATGTCCTCCGCCTTGATGCCCGATGGAATTGATTGTATGCTCACCCAAAGGTTTCTATGGAACGGTACAGAATTGCCGTCATGCACGGCCCCAATCTCAACATGCTCGGAAAGCGGGAAATCGGTATCTACGGGGGAAAGACGCTCGATCAGATTAACCGCGAAATCGAGGAGGAAGCTGGTCGTCTCAACGTCGCGATCGGATTCTTTCAGTCGAACATTGAAGGCAGCCTGATTGACCAAATCCACAGCTGTCCGGGAACGATCGATGGTATTGTCATCAACGCGGGTGCTTTTACTCATTACTCGATAGCGCTCCGTGATGCTCTCGCCGCGGTCAAGCTACCGACTGTAGAAGTACATATTTCGAATATTTTCAAACGTGAACCATTCCGGCATGTATCCGTCATCGCGCCCGTGTGCAGAGGCCAGATTTGCGGGTTTGGGTCCTACAGTTATATCTTGGGGCTCCGCGCGCTTATCGGCATTCTGGAGTCGCAGGAAACGGAATAAGGATCCCGGGAGGAGGCAGCAATGAACAGGTTTCTCGTCATCTCCGGCCCCAATCTCAACCTTCTCGGTACGCGAAAGGTCTCAATCTACAAAGAAAGCACGCTCGAGGAGATCCATGCGCGCCTTCGAAGCAAGGCCCAGGAGCTTGGGGTGGAGGTAGATTGCGAACAGTACAATTCCGAGGGATCCATCATTGACCGCATGCAGCAGGTGCCTGGCAATTACGCCGGCGTCATTCTCAACGCCGGGGCGCTTGCGCATTATAGCTACGCACTCAGAAGCGCCATAGGGACCATGCTGGTGCCCTGCGTCGAAGTGTTCATTTCCAATGTGCACGCGAGAGAGGAATTCAGACATACCTCAGTGATTGCTGACGTATGTGTCGGTACCATCGCGGGGTTTGGCGCGCACAGCTATGTACTGGCGCTCGAGGCGCTAGTGTATCTGGCGGGCAAATAAGGAGTTCCGCATGAGCAATCGCTGGATACTGCGGACCACCTCGGTTGAAAGCATACGCCACGCCCGAAGTTGGGGCTTTGATGATATCGAACTCGATCTCGCTGCGATCATGCGCTGCGATCCGGGAACCGTCGCGCAGTGCACGGACGCGGTGAGGCAGGAAGGGTTCTCCTGTTCGGTCTTCGAAGGCCCGCTGCCGAGGGAAGTACAAGTCACGGAACGAGGATTCAATATCTTTTCCTGGACTGAATATCTTAAGCAGGCATTGGATCAGGCGGCGAGACTAGGCTGCACTGTATTGGTCTGGGCTGATGGGCCCTCGCGCATGCTCCCCGTTGAAGGAGACAGCTCCGTACAAAAAGAGCATTTCAGCCAGTTTCTGTTTATGCTCTGCGAGGTCGCCTTGAAATTCGGCATCACCGTCTGCATTGAGCCCGCGAGTCCGCGCGTCACCAATTTTCTGACAACACCGGCTGAAGTCGCGGAGATCATCGCTTCAGTGGGGCAACCGAATCTTGGCATGCTGCTTTCGACAGCCTTTTGCGCGCAAACGGCGCTGGGCACGGAGGAACTCATTCCGCACGCTGCGTTGCTGCGTCATGTGCATCTTGAGCATCCCCGTACCCGACGTGCGCCGCTTCCTCCTTCCGCGGAGGATGGCTTTGACTATCAAACCTTCATGAAAACGCTGGAGGATCTGTGTGGCTATGCTGGCTCCTTCGCGCTTCCTGGACATGTTGAACCAGGATTCCTTTCGGCCCTGAAAGAACCACATGGCTAAATCAGGGCCGAGGTATCATCCTAGTGAGACTATTGCAGCGGGACCCCATCGTAGTAACGCACGCCATCCTTGAAGGACCAGTGCTTCAAGAAGTCCCAGAGCATCGGCATTTCGGCTGGAATGCAGTTGTGAGCCCGATACATCGTCATGGTCCATCTGACCATCGGGAAGCCCTGGGCATTCTTCCACTCCGCGGTAATGAATCTGCCGTTCTGCCGTGCTCGCGAAGGATCGCCGAGGGTTGCGATGCCATTTGCCTTGGCGTAGTATTCGAGCCATTGATCGAGCTGGTTGTAGGTGGTATCCCACGGAGTACCGGTCATGCCTTCGATGTCGCCTTCGCCAATAATGGCATATGTGGGCACAGGTTTGCCTTTCGCTGCTTTCAGCAGTCTTTGCCAGTCATCGGCATTGAAGCTGCCAACTCCTGACGTAGACGCGATGGCGGCGAAGTATTCTGGATTTGTCATGCCGAATCCTTGGGCCGCGACGCTCCCCGCCGACTGGCCGGTCGCATAGAACCGGCTTTCGTCGATATTGTAGTTGCTCTTAAGATATTCGATCAGCTGAGGCACGAAGAATTCATTGTCCTTGTGGCTGACCACCGTCGATTTTCTGCTGTACTGCTCACACAGAAAGGCAAGAATAATCCCTTCACGGTCAGCTACTTTCCACCACTGGGTCGCAGGCCAGAACACGAGATCTGTCTGGCTGTCACCCGGGAAAACTATAAGCACAGGAGCCCCGTTTGGCCATAGCTTGCGGGCGGAATCTGGAACGTACACCATGAATTCTCTGATAAATCCATTTACCATCATGGTATGCAAGGTGCCTGCAGGAACTCTAAGCCCTAGTTGATTGCCGTACGCGCTTGTTACATCATAGCGAACAAATTCAGTCAAAAACCCATAGATGGTTTTAGTGACCTGAATGCTCCATGGATTGACATTCCGTTCCAGAACCGCCAGCTTGGAAATCGGACCCGAATAGTCGGTCTGCCACGCGTCGGAATTCCTGGACTGTGGAAACACGGTGCTGCCGAACAAGTAATTCTTTTTGGTAAAATTTTCTGAATCGCTGCAATCATTAGCTGATTTCCAATAGCGTATTCCTTCAGCGATCGAGGACAGGTCTGAATTGATGAACCATGTCGGAACAGGTATCTCGTTGTACGCCACCTTGAGATGTTCGGGAATTTCGATTTTTTTATAGCCCGAGGAAAGCCCATCGAAACGCTTGGTAGCAAATTGCGCATAGAACGAAGACCCTGGGCTGGATGTTTCCACATACACCTGACTGCATACCTGGAGCGGGTTGGATGCCGCCCATGCCTCCAGCGCGGATCCACCTTTTCCGTAACCGACCAGGTAGTGTTCCCCGAAAATGGAGAAATAATCATTGCTTCTGTAAAATCCTATCGCGGCATTCAGGTATGCCAGCTCTTTTTCTGGTGACATCCACCCACCGGGTCCTGGTTCGAGTATAAAAAGCCCTTCAGTATTCATGTCGGCAATAGCCTTCCATCCACTTTTGAGAATAAATTCATCCGTGTCGACACCGTCCGGGACTGCTATCACCGTGTAGTACGCCCGGATGGGAGTCTCCGGAGCAAGGTAGATTCTGGCTGTACGACGAACGCCAGACACATCGAATGATTTCATAAAATATCCAGTCATCGGGAGTCGATTGGCTCTTGAGTAATCGTAGGGTGGAACAGGGGCGTTATCGAGCGATCGAGGAGCGAATTGATCGCCTGCGCTCAACATCTGCGGAACGGCTGCAAGGATGGCTACGATGACGCATATGGAGAAACATCGATTCAATCGGTTCATGAGAATCCTCCAGAAGAGCCCCGCGAGGCATGCGATGCCTCGCGGGAAGTGCACGTGATTCCCAAAGCCGCCATGTTGCCCTGGAGGGGACATGGTGGCTTTTTCAGAATTCCTATTTCTGACGCACGGTCAATGTGTAGGTCGCGGTGGTCAATGTGTCAGGCGCGATGATCTTGAGGGTACAGGTATACCCATCCGTGGCGGGAATAGTCAGCGACGCTCGGTTTTCCACCCGGATGCCGTTAAAAAGCATCATCGTGATGCGATTGGACATGGCAGTGGGTTTGATGGTGATTGTATCGACACCTGGTTTCGCGCGGATGGTATAGGAATAGGTCCAGGGGTAGAATTTGCCGGCAAGCGCGTTCGCGACGGTGGTGGTTTTGCCCGCCCACTGGAATGGCGCGGTTGGTTTTGCCCATTCCACGGATACTCCTTCTAGTTCTCCGCCTTCAATATCCAAATTGGACAACACGGCATATTTCATGAAACCGTTGCCGTTGTAATTGATTGGCGTTGTACTCAGGTATTCATAGTTGTCTCCCATGACGCCGCCAATTTTCAACGAAATCCATTCGGTGTTGTCTTTCCACATGTCGCCTATGATGACGGTCCTGGAGCCTGGCGCGTCGTTTTTGCCACGGAGCGTGGGAGAGCAACCGGATTCGCCATAATCGATGGCTTTTTGGAGCGCTTGTTCAAAGCGTGTCAGGTGCGCCTCCGCGTTGAGAGGAGTCTCATCGTGTCCGGTGAACAGCAATTGAACCTTGCCGTTGTTTTTGTAGTAGGCGGAATGAACCTGCTGAGCAAGCGAGAGGAGCACATCAACCTTGGCGCCAGCGACATTCACGTTGTCGGCTGAACCTGCGCGGGTACACCCATAAATATCCGAGCTGAAGATGAGACCGTTTACCTTGTCCTGAAGTATGACATTCCCATTTGCGTGTCCAGGCAGCGCATAGACATATAGATCGCACCCTCCAAGTCTCAATATGTCTCCCTCATCGATATTCTTGATTTTCGCCTGGTCAGCGGGGTCGGACACGATAGCTGGGAAAGTACCGGCAGTCGCGAGTGTGCTCCATCCTCGATTATTCGCGTAGACATCCAGACCGGTTTTCAGGAAATTCATTAGTTGCGCGTCATGGTCTCCATGCTCGTGGCCAATAACCAGTGAGAATGGTTTGGTTGCCATGTTCTTTTCGATATATTCCTTCAGATTTGCCTGTTCTGGAGGCGTCTGGAGCGCGTCGAAACAGACGCCGCGTTCCTGACCCTCGATGTAGTACGCCATAGCTCGAACCGATTCCGCGTCGCACCAGATCTGGAATACCGCGGGACGGGTTGCGGACTTTTCGATGAGCAGACGATGATTGAACTCCGCGATTTTAGGCCGGTACAGATGCCAGGTGAATGTCCGTACAGGGCTCGCTTTCATATTGGGTTTTGCCGCGAATGCCTTGTATACCACGTCCCGTTCCGGAAGCTGCTGAGTGGATAGCATCTCGTTGATATGGCCATTTGTGGCGACCGTGTAGATCGGACTCTTGTCGGTAGGATTGCTGCCATCGGAGGTAAAGTAGATGGTCGCGCCGGGCGTCGGTGTCCAGAGTTTCACATATCGTCGAGGAGCAATGCTGTTGGTGTTCGGAACTGCCTGGACAGGAGCAACCACTGACTGTGTGATAGCGCTGAACGTCGATTCAAATTCATTCAGGGTCAAAGGTTCATTTGGTTTGAAAAGCGACGCGCTTCTTCCTCTCATGTACCCAGGACCAGCGAGCGCGCTTACCGCTTTGTAGTTCTCGCGGCTGATCTCATTTCTGTCGATGTATGGCCACAATCCATCCGTCTCTTCGCTCAGCATAAATACCTTTGCCAACAGCGCCGCCGCCTCCTGCCTTGAAATTGGCGAATCCGGACGGAAATTGCCATTCGAATCAAGTGAAACAACGCCAAAATCAAGCGCGGTTTCTATTTGTTTTGCGTAGGGAGCGCCGGCGCGCACATCCGAAATTGGCTTGAGCGGAGCCTTCCATACATCGTTGTATTCAGAAGGATGCGGCCATTGGAAATAATCGACAATCCTGGCTATGAATTCCGCGCGGCTCATAACCCTGTCCGAAGAGCCGGAAGGAAAAGGCTGGGCATATCCGGCGGCGGTCGCGCAGGCCGCGAAGATTATCATCAGCAACCACATCCACAATGTCCCCTTCTTTTTTTTCATTTGGTGCCTCCTGGATAAAACTGCCATCTCACCAGGGAGATGGAATATCATTTCCCTTTTCCATGAAGCGTTGCGAGATGCGAAGGGTAGTGACCGATATATCGGCAATATATTATATCAATATAATGGATATACGACTGAAATATCATATTGTCAAGAAGGAATTTTTATATCAAAAATCTTCGCAAACTAAATTCTTATTTCATTATTTCATTGGGCGATTGTGGTTTCGGGTAGATTCCATTTCTTGGTAAGCTAATGTAGTAGGATTACCACTCTGACCCTTCTTCCAGTTGCGGGTAGATTCCATTTTTTGGTAAGCTAATGTGGAAATCGATATCTAGCCCCATAATCTTAGTTGCGGGTAGATTCCATTTCTTGGTAAGCTAATGTCTGGCGTCGTTCGAGTCGCTGGCTGGGCGCGTTGCGGGTAGCTTCCATTTCTTGGTAAGCTAATGTCGCGCGCCGCGCGGTCGCTCAACGTTGAACGTTGCGGGTAGATTCCATTTCTTGGTAAGCTAATGTGGTAGGTCTTGGTGCTGTCTATTGGGATGTGTTGCGGGTAGATTCCATTTCTTGGTAAGCTAATGTCTGACTATAGGATCATATAACACCACAGTGGTGGCGGGTGGATTCCATTTCTTGGTAAGGTAATGAGATAGGAAATTAAACGAGATGAGGACCAGTGTTGCGGTTAGATTCCATTTGTTGG
>JAJUJQ010000001.1 GCA_029265255.1 Spirochaetota bacterium | reverse complement strand
TGGCGAGGAGAAAGGCGAAAGCCTTTTTTGTGTCGCTTATTGATAAGATTATTGAGATAGCAGAAAGGCTAAGTTTTGTACCAATGGGGCAATTGAAAGTTGCCTGAAAGATAGAAAAGTGGGTTCTTCAGGAACCTCCAGATGTCCAAACAGCCTCTCTCTGAAATCATCACCTCGCCGGAAAGTACTCGCACTCGTGAAGAAATTTACCGTGCTACCATCAATGATGCTGCTCAAAAAGGATTAGACATCATTCCAACCTGTTGTTTTTCATGCAATACCGCCTGCGAGGTGTTGGTATTTAGAAACAAAGAAACCGGAAAAATCGATAAAATCGAAGGAGATCCCTCCTCTCCGGTCACAGGGGGCATCGCGTGTCCGAAAGGTCTTGCCGCGTTTGACCTACTCTATAACCCAGACCGCCTTCGAACACCATTGCGAAGAATCAAGCCTCGCAAGAAAGCATCATACTATTACCCTACTACTGGAATAGTACATGAGTCTTCCCGCTTCTCTGGCTGGGAAGAAATATCATGGGATACGGCTCTCGATGAAATTGCAGCGCAGATTCAATTCTATGAAAAACACTATGGGAAACGAGGTATCGCATTTCTTGAAGGCACCCGTCGAGGCTGGAGTCGAGTCTATTCACGGCTCGCGAATGCGTTCGGCGCGCCTAATCACGGCGCTGCGGGATGGGCTCAATGCCTTTGGCCTCGTCTGGTCGATTGCAAAATCACGTTCGGGGCCCAGTATAGCGAGGCTTGTGATTTTCGGAATACATCCTGCATCTTAGTGTGGGGTTCGAATCCAGCACAGACCTGGCCGGTACAAGCACTCGAAATCATGGAGGCCCGTGAACGTGGCGCTCGCCTCATCGTAGTAGATCCGCGTCTTTCCGAGACAGCTGCCAAGGCCGATCTGTGGCTAAGAATTCGTCCTGGCACAGATACGGATTTAGTGTTGGGAATCATCGCGATCATCATCAACGAGAAGCTGTACGACGAAGCGTTTGTGCGGGACTGGACAGAAGGATTTGACAGACTTCGCGATACGGTGTGTTGGCGAACCCCAGAAATCACAGCGAAATTAACCTCGATTGATGCAGCATCGATCATCACCGTAGCTAGGCTCTTTGCGAAGACGAAACCCGCGTGCATCTCTCGCTGTGTGACGGTAGATCAGACCGCTGATTCATTCCAGCTCTGCAGAGCGCTTTCAATTCTCGCCGCAATTACGGGAAATATCGATGTGCCTGGCGGGAATGTACTCTGTTCCAGCCGGGGGGAGATCTCGCAGAATTCCCATGAATTCATCCTTGCCAACAAAATTCCACCAGAAATATTGAAGGATCGTCGTGGCATCGATGAATTTCCGCTCTTGTGTGGCCCGCTCA
Source organism: Spirochaetota bacterium (assembly GCA_029265255.1). The sequence continues at coordinate 658,812 of JAJUJQ010000001.1, read as the reverse complement.
GCCCAGTCCCCAGCGCTCATATGCCGACACTCTGGAAGACAATCCAGACCCAAGAGCCTTATCCAATCAAAGCAGCCCTCATTTTCGGCAGCAATGCAGCAGTATCGTATTCCAATTCCCATGCAGTCCTCGAGGCGATGGAGAACCTTGAATTCATCGCAGTTTGTGACTTATTCATGACTCCGACTGCCGAGCTCGCTGATATCGTATTGCCAGCATCATCATGGCTGGAGAGAGAGAATGTCATTTCGTCTTTCCAGACCTCCAATGAGTATACGGTATTTCAGCAACGATGTACGCATATTGAGGACACCAGATCAGATGTAGAAATCATTAGCGCTCTCGCCAAGCGTTTAGGACTCAGTGACTATTTCTGGGAAAGCCCGGAAGAGCTATATACCTATCTGCTTTCCCCTACTGGATTGACCTTTAGGCAGGCGATACAGAAGAGAAGGTTGCATGCTCCGTTGACTTATTATCATTACCAAAAATCTGGATTCAAAACGCCTTCAGGGAAAGTTGAAATCTACTCACAAACGCTTGAAAAATTGGGTATTTCCCCAATACCGAGAGGGACCACACCACCCTTCAAACAAGATCGACAGAAATCTGAGCTGGATCAACGCCTGAGCGAAATTTCTGAAGAGAAAACAGCTTCTTATCCCCTGATCCTGAGTACGGGAGCGCGGAGCATCTTTTTCCGCCATACAGAAAACAGAAGAAATCCCTATTTGATCTCTCAGGAACCACATCCGATTGCATATATCCATCCTGAAACAGCACGATCCGCGAGTGTCCAAGATGGCGACTTTATCGTTATTGAAACTCCCTATGGATGGGCTCGATTCAAAGCAAGACTAGATCCCTCACTCGATCAGCGCTGTGTTATTGCAGTCCCTGGATGGGATGGGATAGGAAATATCAACCGCGCATTAGGGTGGGATACCTTTGCGGAAGGGATCGGAAGCGTACCAATGCGTGGCCTTCGATGCAGGATAAGGAGTTCTGAGAATGCCTAAGCAGGTTACTATCATTATTGAACTCGATCGATGCTGGGGATGTCGAACCTGCGAGGTTGCGTGTGCGTTAGAGAAGAACCTCTCACCAGGCACGTCTCTAATTCATGTTACACAGATAAATGGCGCAATAGGGAAAGCCATACCAGGCTCGCCCCAAGGCAAGAGTTATGTACCGATTTTATGTCAGCAGTGTGAGGATGCAGAGTGTGTGAAGAATTGTACGACAGGTGCTCTCTACGAAACCAATGACGGACGAATCGACTTTGATGATACAAAGTGCATTCATTGTGGCGTATGCGTGGATGCTTGTCCCTATGGTGCAATCGAATATGACGAGAAGAATGGAATTCCCCTCAAATGCGATCAGTGTCATGACCGCGCTGCCAGTGGCTTGCTGCCTTCCTGTGTCCAACACTGTATAGGGAAAGCGATCACGATGAGTCAAGAATACCCCCTATGCCGCGCTGAGGGGAAAAATACATTCTCGATCGGAAAGATTGCCTATGTCTCCAAAGCAGTAAAAAGCGATATTTAGGCCCTGCGATACTTGCTTCTATCAAGAACGCTCGCTCTAAAATTTGGCAGTCTGGGATATCTTGAATTTTCCCTATTGTTTTGGCGAAAAACCATCATTTGTAAAAAATTGATCCGACCATCCTCAGCATTGTATTCGCAAGCCGGTGCGCTTACCTAAAAGCCATATAGCATGAACGCAAAATATGGAAGCATCGGGGGCACCCCAGGGAACTGGCTGAGTATGCTTGAACTCGCCGAATAGCTGGAAAATAGTAGCAAGGGCTCTTGCACGCATGGCTAGAATTACGCTCAACCTAGAAGTGGAAGCGGGTCTTTCAAATATTTGGGCTAGTAGTTCTAAGGACAAGCAATAATTCGCAAGGATTTTTAGAAAGCGAAACTTGAAAAGGCATCGCACACCTTCGAGCGGACTTGGCATATCGTTTGTATATCTGCAATAAAATCGAGTGTAATCTGTCCCTGGACGGACCCTAATTTCGAGCATCACCATCCGAAAGACGCTCATCGAAGAGGGCTTAGCCCCAAGATGACCATGGGTTTACCGTAGAGAAACCAAGCCAATCCCTTTCGAACATCCTGAAGCGGCCGACTACTAGGGCTGCAAAAGTCGCTTTGAGTCCCCGATAGCACGCCTTACTCCCTCTCAAACCCCTGGCTGTCGAACCTGAGTGTGCGGGCGTTTTCCGTGACGATGCGCATTAGCGATTCACTTGCGCCTTCGGGTAGCTCTGCATGGATTTCGAGGGTAACCGAAATACACGCGCCTTTTTGTACCAAGAGGTGAGCGATGACCTCTTCGGCAATATTTCCTGCGTCACGGCCAACACGCTCAGGGTTGAGTTTGACACTGCCATGGAAGCGCTTGAAAAGGCTCGCAGGCTGGGGCGGTGTCGGCCTGTCAGGAAGGGCAGTGCCAGAGCCGCCATCGGTACCAGACTTGTTTGTATCTCCAGAACTGCTAGCAGGGCCGGCAGGTGGCCGAGTGGCATCTCTCTCCATCTGCGCCCTTGCGACCTGCGGCTTCACAAGGAGGCCTGTGCTTGCTTCATCAATTGCTTGGATTTGCTCGCCGCCTCGCAGCCCCACAAAACGCTGCGCCTCAGTGTCCCAAACGTCTGCCCAGGCAAAGGTTTCCTGTTCCCAGGTAAGCCGGGAAATACCGTCTTTGATGCAACGCAACAGCACCTCCGGTGAAAGCAGCCGAGGCAGATAGACATATTGCGCAAAATCGTCGGCTAATTGCCTCACGCTCACCGAGTCCCCACGCCAGAGCGGAATGCGGTCCAGGTCCATCCGCAGGCGCGATGCCGCAAGCGTAGGAATCAACAATTCCTCATTTCGGAGCTTTTTGAACGCGCGAACCGCGAGCGGGTCCTGTCCTCCCAGCTTGAGCGCATCAAATTCGATCGCGGCACTTGGCGTCTGCTGGACTGGGACCAGCAGCCACTGGAAAGTCTCCGGAATCCGCGCGGTCACCGTGGAATCCGCCGACTGTCGCTGCTGTTCAGCCTGGCGTACCTGATAGGGCGACAGGTTGAGATGCTCTTTTTCATTCACAATCGACTGCCATGCCAGGAAGCGCCGAACCGCTTCATCCAGGTCCTGGAGGCGGGTTTTGTCAGCCGCGAGAAACACAAGGCTGTTGCGATACATGCGAGGGGCATTCCCGCGCCACTCCAGGATGGTGCGTGCCGCTTCGGTCGCCGCGCTTCTCGGCTCCTTCGAGTACGGCGTATCGATGCCAAGCACGACAAGGCGCGCATCACGCTCGTCGGGGACATCCTGACTGCTGCGCGGGAAGGCATGAATACGCTTGAAGGAGCCAGTTTCGCGCAGGTCTGCGCGCACGCGATTTTCTATTTCCTGAGCCACCGCGTCGGGATTGCGAAGAAGCTGCTCCGCGCGATCCTCTGCCATCTTGGTCACGGTAGGCTGCGTGGAATACCAGAAGCGGTTCCCGTCCTGAAACAGGTACGTGGCTGCGCTGGCGAGCCTTCTGAGCGCGTCGCCAAACACCGCGGGGTTTTCGCCCGGCATGACGCTCCCCAGCTTGATACGCCGGTCATCGAGGCCATGGTGCGCCGCGTCGCTGGTAGGCGCGGATCCGAGGAAAATGGTACGGGCCACACGGCGGGTTGCCGAGAATTTGCCAAGGTTGGCAACCTCGGCGTCAATTCGAAGTGGCAGCGAATCGGGCCCGTCGACATCCTTTTCGATGATGGGCGCCCAGTTGTCGGAAAGGTACCGTGTCATCTCGGACTGGACGCGCGGATCATCGATGGGTATGTTCGCCGGCATGATAAGCGGGTTGCGGTCACCCTTTTCCCACAGGCTGTGAATGACCGCGGCCATGAGGCGCAGCACCCCGCGGGTCCGCTGGAACTTGAGGAGGGTCGACCAGTCGCCGTAGAGCCTGTCGAACACCTCGGGATGAATAGGGTACGCCGCCTTGATGCGCTTTTCGTACTCAATGTTCGCACAGTCGGGCGGGAATTCCTGCTGCTGCGACTCGTAGAGTTCGGCGAAGGCGCGGGCCACTGTATCACGGTCCGTGTAGTGCGACGCATCACCCAGCGGCTCAAACAGTCTGCGGCGCACAATTTCGAAACCTTCTTCGGCGCTCGCAGGCCGCCAGGAAGACTCAACGCGGCCTACCACGTTGCGCAGCCGTACCAGTGCCTCGCGCCCACGCTCGCCGCCAACCTCGGCATCATCGGCGAGGGTGTGGGGAGAGCCGGTATCATCCGAGGCCGGCAAGCTGATGACGAGCAGGCAGTTGCGAGCCAGCTTTGCGGATTCCGTGAGCGCCTGCGCGAAGCTGAAGTGTGTCTCAAAGTCGCCAGCGGGAAGGTCGGGGTTCGCGTGGAGCTGGCGCGCATAGGCGATCCACTCATCGATAAGCACCAGACAGGGGCCATATTCGTTGAACAGTTCGCGGAGCGCGTCACCGGGGCTCGTGGCGTTGCGGTCATCCTGCGCGATTTTTTCGTATGCTTTGCGGCCGCCAAGCTGCCATGCAAGTTCCCCCCAGAGCGTGCGCACTTCGGTGCCATCGGGCTTAATGTCCGGCCGTCCTGGCGAGATGCGATTGCCCACCAGCACCACCCTGCGTGCCCGCGGCAGCTCCCTGACACCTGCGGCGCGCGCCAGCTCCTCGACACCCGGCAGCTCGGATGGATGCTTGCCTGAGACAAGGTGGTACAGGGCCAACATGGAGTGTGTCTTTCCACCACCGAAATTGGTCTGGAGCTGGACGACGGGGTCTCCCCCCTTGCCATTCAGCCTTTTGATGGCATTGATGAGCAAGTTCTTGAGGCTCTCCGTGAGGTAGGTCCGACGGAAGAATTCCACGGGATTCTGGTATTCGGTACTTCCCTCTCCCTTGTAAACCTGCCAGAGGTCCGCCGCGAACTCCGCCTGCTGATACCCGCCGCTGGCGACATCGCGGTGGGGCGTAATGACTTCCCGCCATGGCTTGAGGGTACCGGTGGCCGCGCTCTCTATGGTCGAGCGCGTGCTCTTGCGGCGTTCCTTCCGCACTTGCTCGTCGTAGCGAATGCGTAAGAGCTCGCTTTTCTGCCGATCGAGCTCTTCCACCTCGGGGGCGGAAATTGCGAGCAGCACCCGAGACGCGGTATCAAACACCCGATAGGCGTCGTCCGTTGAAAAGGCTTGCTGGTGTGCCCATGCGTTGCGATGCTCGCGAAGCTCGCTCACCAGGCTGCGTCCCGCGTTGCCGAGCGTGCGGCTGTAAACCTCGTTCCATCTGAACCAAATAAAGTTGAGAAGCGCGGCAATGTCCCACTGCGCGACAGGCTTGCCTGTGAGCATCCGGTCGCCCTCGGCAAACTCATTGATAGTGCGCTGCGCCTCTACATCCCCCAGTCTGCTGCGCACCTCGCGCTCCACAAAGGGCGCAAGCCCTGCTCTCAGTAGTTCCATCGCCTTGCCGACTCGTTCGTAATTGGTCAGTGCCATAGTCAGGTCCTTTGCTTCATCAATGTTCTATCTTTGCATTCAACTCATTTTGTATCATTGCGAGCCCAGAGAGAATTTCCAGAAATGATGGTGCATCGCCAAAAATCATTTCTTTCCGTAGTGTATCATAATCGGATTCCCAGAAATCAATCCTTTTGTCGGTTGGAATTAGAATAAAACCACCTGGTTCCATGGTACTGTAATCCAGCCAGGTGTAACGGAAATATGTCGTTCTATTTGCAATGACTCGAGCCAGCAAGGCTCTGTCGAAAACGGCCTTTTTACCAATCTCTGAATTGTACAGACAATATATGTCATAGAGATGGCGTGACATTCGAGATTTAATCTGCTTATCGAGCGGGCGAAGGTTTTCTTCATGGATGAGACAGGCCTTTTCGAGGAATGTGCGTGCGGGATCAAGTGTTCTTACAGAAAAATCATATGCCCAGGGCCTATCTCGGAATACTTCGAAAGCCATCGATCTGATGTTCTTTTCTTGTGTTGGCTCATCTCCTGAGCGAGCTCCCAGCTCAATTTTGACCTGGAGAGAGATATAGGAGCCGGGACTGGAAGAAAACATTGTCTCGTACGAGACGAGTACTGTTAGCCCGTCCTGATCGTGCGGATTAAGGGTGATGACATGATGGAAATTGCTGGCTGATGCCTCAAGATATCGATGTAGAGAAGGTATCACTTGACTTCTGATAAAATCAGCACAACTGGTTTTCAACTCTTCTACGAGTCTTCTCTGAGCGCTGCGACTCTGAACCATTTCCGGATCGCGGCTTCCCGTGAATCCTAAATACCTGCGATCTACCACGATATCGATATCTTCAGAAAATCGCCGGATGAGCCCATAAGCTTTTGACAGCGATGTTCCCCCTTTGAAGGTGAGGAGGCTGTGCAATGCTGAGTCTGCATACAGTGCTTCCAGCACCACACATACCCACCAATCCTTTTCGACGCTTGCAGGTGGCAAGCCAAGGCGCGCAGCGGTTTCTTCAATCAATGATTTTTGGAATTGTTTTGTAAAGAATTGTTGATCAATCATCAGATAAAGGCTCCTTGAGCAATAATGATGTCACCAGCGATCTGATCCATATTGGAGCTGATAGGACATCCTTCAGCACATTCTCTCTCTGATCTGGAGGTATGGCAGCGACTAATCGAGCTTGCATGGCTGGGGTTATCGCATCTTTTCCAAGATACCGAAGCGCCTGGATGATGATGCCACCCAGTCGACCTGCAGCAACCATGTTTTTGGGCGTCGTTCTTTTAAGAATAATCTCACGATTATCAATCACAATCTTTCTTGATGGCCCATCGGTGAGAAAGATGATCTTCATGGGGACCTGTTCAGACAGTCCGAGCAGGTTGGCGGCATATGCGCCAGAAGGTTGAAGGCGAATCTTTTCTGATCCAGCCAGCGCCTTGACGATCGATTCGAGGGATGGGCTCATCGCTCCCAATTCGGGATGTACTACGGGATAATCATACAATCCTCGAGCGATACGTCGAATTTTCCCTTTCTTAGCAAGGCGTGAAAGAGCGATATCTATGAATGCCCTTTCTCCCATATCGGCAAAGTCGTCAGCGGTGAACACGGAACTTCTTCCTCGACGCCATATTCTTCTAAGTATTTTCTGTGGAAGAGATTTTTCACCATCTTTGGTCAATTTCATGTTAGAAATTATAGCATGTATTTCTAACATGTCCATGTCCGATTTCTGAAAATCATGCACTAAAACAGCTCGCCCGGGGCCGCCTGGCTGTGCTTCTTTTCCTGTGCGAGGCGCTGAATTTCAGGCCAGCTCTGCACGAGGCTGTTGTAGGCAAGGGCTTCGGCGGCGCGCTTTTTGCGCTCGCAGATGGTGTAGAGGCGGTAGCAGAGCTCGCGGGCGGGTTCGGCGCGGCTTCCGAGCGCGCGAACGACGTCGGCGGTGCCGGTTTCTCCTTTAGAGTCGAGCGTGCGGATGAGCTGGTGCAGCGTTTCCCAGATGGGCATGTTGAGGTCAGCGGCCGGGTCCCAGTCAGATGCGTACTCGGCGGGTTTGCGCAGGCGCACCTTGCCCTTGGCGGCGTACACGATGCCGGCGTCGACCATGGCGTCCACGCTGGTGTCCTTGGCCTTGGAGAGGGTTTCGGCCACACCGAACTCGCCTTCCTCGAAGCCGTACTGTTCGAACCAGGCGAGGGCCCAGCGGCTTTCGGCGTCGAAGTCGCCTTCCTGCTCGGCGATGGTTTCGTCCAGCACCTGGTTGATGAGGGCGAGGGCGTCGCGGACGGTGAGGGGTTGGCCCTGGGCGTCCAGGACGCGGCCGTAGCGGGTAAAGATGGCCATGCCGGGGCCGATAGCCGCTTGGGCGAGGTCCACTGGCGCGATGCTGGCCTTTTGGAGTTCCCGCAGGGCGACCGGAAGCTCCGCCTTGAGGGCTGCGATGAAGTCCCGCCGGGTGCCCGTGTGGGCATCGGAGGGGCGACGGCGGCAGACGAGGACGATGCTGGAGGCGAGAGCGTTGGTGTCCATACCAACCATGCGATTATTTAGTTCCGTTCGCATGGGCCAGGTACCGCTGATGGCAAATCCCGCGCGGATCACCGCGTCAAGGAAGGTTTCCCACCCGGTGCTGGCGGTGCCAGTGTCGCTCTCGGTCTCCGATTGCTTGAATGCATAATAAATCGTAACAGGAAAGGCCGGGTGGGCTTGCTCGGCCAGACGGTGCAGGGCCTGGGTCATGCCCTCAAGAAAGAAGGTCTCGGCCTCTTTCTTGCTGCCATGGCGGTAGGGGGTGGCCACGAGCTCCTCGGCCTTGGGCACGGCCAGGGTGGAGAAGAGATCAGGATACACCTGCCTGAGGGACCTGCGCAGCCAGACATAGAAGAAGTCCGACAGGTCTGCGTAGCCGATGTTGTCGTAGTAGGGAGGATCGGTGGAAACAACACAATCGGTAGTGCTGGATTGAACCTTTGCATCACTTTGAAAGACCTGTGAAGCAGATGAACCTGCAAAACACGTGGGAAATGCGATTTCTTGCGGTTTGATTATTTTGTCCAACGCGGCATCAAAATTCATCAGCCAGCTTCCGAAGATATTGAGTTCAGCGTAGTCCCAAGTCATCGGTATGGCTTGTCTTGCAAATGTGTTTCTTGTTGCTTGGACTACCGGTATCCATCCACAGACTGTTGAATTGAAATCTGCGAGTCTGCTTATGACAAACCCCATATACACCCCCACCGCTTCGGTGTAGGCGGTGGCGCCGGTGCCGCCGTCGCGCAGGGGCTTGCCGTCATCGGGCAAGCCGGCGGCCAGGGCATCGCGGCGCACCTGCTCCATGGCCTCGCCCACGAGGTCGGAAAAGGTGGTGAGCGCCACAAGCTGGCGCGGGGTGAAGAGGTCGGCAAAAGTTTCCATGCCATAAAGCGGCATCTGATCCCGGGCCTTACCATTTAAAACGGTATCCGGCTTCCACGCTGGCTTTGCCTCGCGTGCAATGGCCTCATGTTCCGGCGTGGGAGGTAGGTACACCCGGCCCCGTTCTCCCTCGGCCACAATCGCCATGAGCCTGGCGCCCATTCGTCTTGCTCTACCTTCAGCTTTTATATAATCCCCAGAAATGAGTGTTCCCGATATCAGACAGCGAAAATTAGCTCCGCGAGCAAGCTTAGTCCCGTTCTTCGCCACCTCCGCATCCTTGGGCGTGCCCACCTTTACCGCAAAGCGGTAGCCGCCATTTTCCACTACCGGCTCTACGTACGCCTCTTTGCCTGCCTTGGTGGAGAGCATAAAGGTCGAGGCGAGGGGCACGTCCACGTGGGCAAAGGCGGGGTTGGGGCTTTTCACGGTACGCGCCCACAGCCAGGCGATCACGGTGAGCTTTTGGCCTACATAGGGCTCAAGGTCCGGCCTCTCCCTGGCCATGTCGGCGGTCACCTCGATCTGCGGGTACAACTGCCCTATGCGCCGCTCGGCTTCATCGCGCATCCACTGGCCGTAGTAGCGCACATCCTCCGCAAGGCCCTGGGCGCCTTTCCAGCCGCGGGCAAAGAGGTCCTTAGCCTGGCGCGCTTTTGGGTTTACCGGGGGCTTTCCTGCAAAGCGCGGGGGGATTTCGATCATCGCCTTGTTGATGAGCACCGCCACGGGGTTCAGGTCGCTGGCATAGCTTTCCAGCCCCAGGCGCTGGGCCTCCAATGGAATGCTGCCACCACCGGCGAAGGGGTCGTGGAAGGCCGGAAGCCTGTCCGGATCGAACAGCTCTTTTGCCCGTGGGTGGTCCTTGTGCTCGGCACAGGTGCGCTGCCAGCACCTTCTGATTTCTTCCCGCGCACGGCTCAAGACTTCTTCGTTCGTGGTGTTTTCCCAGACCACCAGGTCTTCGATAATTCTGAAGAGCCGCTGGCGCTCCCGCTCCTGGGCTTCTTCGGTGGGAAAGAGCTCGGGCCAGGCCGAAGGATCGTCCACCATCTGGGCAAAGAGCACCGCCCGGGCAGCTGCGAGGGGCCGCCGTGCCCACCACAGGTGCAAGGTGCTCGGGTGCCCGTGGCGGATGGACTTCTCCCGTGCGCTTGCCTCGTTGATCGCCTCGAGCGGCAGGGCTACCTCGATGAGTTTCTTGCGAGTGCCTCTTGATGCGCTGGCCGCGCTGCGAGGCTGGTTTCCGAACATATTCATGATGATTCCTTTGCAATCGTGTAGCAGTACAGGGCCGTGGGAATGCATCGCAGCATCAACCGGCCCGCTCTGATAGTTCCACTATATGTTTTCGTCGTGATAATGGCATTATGGCCCAGGTTGTAGCGGGAGGCAAGTTCAGTGATGCCTCTCCATTCCTCTGCATGGTCTACCACCCGATCGGACCATTTTACTTCCACTGCTGAAACTGGATTCTGCGTGGCTAGATCAACATTTACTAGATCAACCTCCAACGTCTTTCTACCTTCCTTCCATCGTGCGTAGCAGAACACACCGTCCATGCCCTGCTGGTGAAGCCACTGACTCCATACTGCCGACTCAGCTGCATAGCCGGTTGCTTCGTCATTGTCTTTCAATGGGCCAAACAGAGCGCTTCTCATCGATGGATTGGTCAGATGCACCTTGAAACTTCGTGCGCGTTTCAAGCGTTTGGCATTATCGTCGATGCGATGCAGCCTTTTGATAAGATATGCTGATTCCAGATATTCAAAATATTCACTAATTTTGTATTTTTCTATTCCAGAATGTTGGGCGAGGTCCTCCAGACTGAATTCTCGCGCGGTATTGTAGGCAAGAACATTGAAAAACCGATTCAATTCAGGGGTATCAGAAATTCCATACAGGCTTGGGATATCTTTTAAAAGCACTTTGTCTACAATATCCTGACGTAAGAATCTTACAGGGTTTTCTCTGATTGCCTGGTTCATAACTGCTTCGGGGAATCCGCCGAAGTTGAGATAATCGATCAATAATCTATTCAATTGGTCAATGTCTGAACAGGAATATGCCGCAATTTCATTTTGGCTAGAACTGACATGCTGAATAAGTGGTGCTTCTTCATCAATAAATCGAAGGAATTCTGAAAATGTAAGCGGCGGGAGAAAAAAATCGGTAAATCTTCCTGCGCCGGATTCGATACTTTTCATTTTCAAGGCTGCGGCTGCTGAGCCACTTGCGATGAATCGAATCGAGCCATAGCTATCAACGAGTGATTTTAAATGTATGCTCCAGTCTTTGAGGTACTGAATTTCATCAAAGATGACCCATAGCCTGGAGCCGGCACGATGATCATGTATTTCCAAAAAAATCTGGAGTAGGTTCTCGAGGGACCTGCCTGAATAGATTGGGGTATCAAGAGAAAGAAAGAGGATATCTTTCCCCTGAACACCATGTTCAAGCAGACTTTGGATAAATTGCCGCAGCATTACTGTTTTGCCTACCCGTCTGGGGCCAATGAGGACCAGCGCACGCCGAACATCCCTATTCATGGCTAACGCTGAAAAGGAGCTAAAATACGACCTTCGTGGCCAATTTCGTTCCTCGCTTTCGAAATCAAGCCCATACTGCCACCATGGATTATCAAGAATAAACCTCTGTCTGACCTCTTCCTGTGGAATTTCCAGTGAGCGTTTCATATATGTTGCCCCCACGGGCAAGTATGTAACAATAAGTATAAAAAATCAATCTTAATGTTACAAAATCTATTTATTAATTGTATAATCAAGATATAATAGCAAAATGTAACAATAAGCACAAAAAATATTATCTAATGTTACATAACATTTTAATAATAGATGTGAAAATAAAATAGCTTTGCTAGCATAAAGAATAAAAGTCGCCATGGCTGCGAAGAGGTGGCGCGGCGCCAGTGCTGTTTCATATTTATGAAGTTTGCTCGTGCAGGTCCGATTGAGTTTGAATCGCGAACCACAATACTAGCGGCCGGCTTTGCTTTTCCGGATTATGATAGAATAAATTCTTGGTAATTTTCCGGATTGATGATCTGAAACACCGCACCCGGATACGCAGCCGCCCAGGCTGCCGGCAGCCGCGCCTTTTTCTTTTCCGACCACTTGCATTCGTAAGCGAATAGCCTGCCATCGCGCTCTTCGATGAGATCGATTTCCTGCTGCTGATAGGTGCGCCAGAAGTACATGGCGGCATCGATGGATCGATACGAGCGATACTTACGTCGCTCCATGAGGATAAAGTTTACCCAGAGCTGGCCATGATCGCTGCGCAGGTCCATCGTATTGAAATTGGCGATGATGGCATTCCGTATGCCATTATCGAGAAAATAGGACTTTGCTTTATTCGCGATTTCCTGGCGCAGGTTGCGGCTGAATCCGCCAAGCCTCACAATGACAAAGGATTTTTCTAGCAGATCCAGATAGCGTTTGACGGTCTTGGCATCGATCCCGAGCGTCGTTGCAAGTTCGTTGACAGAAACCTCATTTCCGATCTGGAACGCGAGCAGCTTCAATAGATCAAGCAACGTGCGCGAGCTTTTAATGCGATCCAGCGCCAGTATATCCTTAAGCAGGAAGGAATGTGCGAGTTCGGTCAGCACTTCGATGCGTTCCTCACGAGTCTTTGCGGTCAGAACCTCTGGATAACTGCCGAATATGAGAAAGTCGGACAGCTTTTCTCGCAGTTCGAATCGGTTCCACAAAGAAAGCAGTTCCATCTGAGCCATGGGAAAGAGCGTGATGGTTCGCTTTCTGCCTGTCAGGGGCTCTCCTGTTTGGCCTGCCAGTTCGAATGACGAGGATCCTGTGGCGATTACTCTGATGCCTGGGATATTATCGACCAGAATTTTCAGCCCCATGCCGATATTGGGTATATTTTGCGCTTCATCAATGGCGATGAGCTCATAACCCTCTGCATATTCAAGGATGCGCGAGAAATCCTGTGAGCCCAGTATCTGCTGCGTGCGGAGGTTGTCGCCGGAATCAAGCTTGTATCGGTAGGGGGTATGCGAGAGATAGTGTTGCAGCAGTGTGGTTTTTCCAACACGGCGTGGCCCAAAGATCAGCAGGACCTTGTTGGGATAAAGATGGGTATCCAATGGCTCGCATGCGCGCGTGAACAGGCTCATAGTATATGAAAATTTTGTCAAATTTGTGGAGTGTAATTCCATAAATTCATATAAAAATCAGGAATCCGGCTCCATGAAATTCACTCGGCGGTATGCCATACCTTTCTCATGACCCCACGCGTTTATCGTGGCGCCTCCGCCCGTGCCAACAGCCCCGCAATCTCGTACTCCACGCTAGTCACAAGGAAGTCAGGCTCGCGCTGGAAGGGCTGGCGGATATAGTGCACCCTATGCGTGCCGTCTTCAAAGAATTCGACGATGGCGAGGATGTAGTCGTCCGGCTTGTTGAGTGAGTAAAGGATTTCGTTTTTCGTGACCGTAAGGGTACGCGCGCCGGAGACGCGCCCTTTTACCTCAATAAAGCGGAGCCTGCCGGTGCCGGGAACGCGGCTTTCGATGTCGTAACCCACTTTCTCAAATTCGCGGTCGACCGGCTCATAGCCGAGCGAGCGCTCGATGTCCATGACGATGGCGCGGGCACGCGAGGCTGCTTCCTGTGTATCTATTGCTGGGCCGGGGGCTGAAGGCTGCCCTGTCATGGCGCGCATAAGCCCCATGGGTATCACCAAAAAGCCTCCGACCAGCACCGGTGGCAGCGGGGCAATCTGGGCTTCCAGGTCGAGCTGGTGTAGGCGGGCTCTGAGGCGTTCCTGAAGCTGGTCCGCGCGTTTGCGCGCTTCTTCGGAGTTCAGGCGGGCATTGGGCTTGCCTGCGCGTTCCTGCGCTTTAAGGTCCTCAGCGCGGTGATCCCAGTAATAGATTTCTTTGGTGAGGCGCTCCCTTACCGCCTGGCGGGTTTTTTCAATGAGGGCAAGGCGTTGCTCGGAAACCTCCTTCAGGTGTTCGGGTACGACATGCTGCACCGCGTAGTGGAGCGCTTGCGCTTCCATGCCTCGCTGAATCCAGGCGCACTCGGGGCGAGCAAGGATTTCTTCCAGCGCAGGTTCGGTGGTGGTCAGCGGCCGGTAATCGAGGTACGGCGCGTAGTGGAGATGGCGACAGACGCCGTGTGCATCAAGTTCGATGTAGAGCATGCGGCGCGAAATGGTTCTGCGCTCACCGGATGGAGTGCGCGAGGCGTCCTTGATCTCATGGTCTAGATAGAAGCAGATGCGCGGGCTCGTACCTTGGTTACTTGTATCGACAAGGGCCGTACCACGGGTGAGGATGTCGCGATTCTGCTCAAGCGTGAGATCGATGACCGCATCAAGGAGGGGATTGCCCGGACATATGAAGCTGGCAAGGGGTACGCCAGGGATATTCACAAGGTCTTTTTCGAATGTCACGCGCTCGTAGCGGGACAGCACGGGTTCGCGGGAGCCGATGAGACGGTCGCGCTGGCGCAGAGCCGCAGGAACATGGGTGATTTCATAGCGGCGGGGCTCGCGAAGATGGAGTGTACCGCCAAGCTTGGTAAAGGCCTCGCGGAAAAATGATTCGATGTAGTGCGGCTGCAGGCGTCGTGCTTCGGCTCGTTCCATATCTTCGCGGATGATCCGCACGCGGTGGGCATCCATGACATCGTGCGCGAGGGCTTTTTCTTCAAGAAGATTTTTCAGGTGCTCCGTGTCGAGAGCCTTGTCGACCACCTGGTTGAGAAAGTCACGAACCTCGGGTCTCTCGCCATAGCGAATCGCCTCGATGAGCAGGTCCTTAAGCGATTTACCATCGAACTGGAGCTTGCCGAGGACATTGAAGACCTGTCCCCCGAGTGCCTTAGTTGCCGCCTCGAGTTTGGAAAGGAGGGTGCGATAGACATCTCCCTCGCGGGTGTCTTCGGCGACGAGGTTCCAGAGGAAGCAGGTTTCGGTCTGGCCGATGCGATGAATGCGGCCGAATCGTTGCTCAAGCCGATTGGGGTTCCAGGGAAGATCGTAATTGACCATAAGGTGTGCGCGCTGGAGGTTGATACCTTCACCTGCGGCATCGGTGGCGATAAGGATGCGTACTTCAGGCTGGAATTTGAAGGCTTCCTGAATCTTGAGGCGCTCTTCGCGGCCCATCCCGCCGTGCATGACGACGACGGCTTCCTGCTGGCCAAGGAGCGTGGTAATGCGAGCCTGCAGGTAGTTGAGGGTGTCGCGATGTTCGGTGAAGATGATGAGCTTCTGGTGTGGCGATGTGCGGGGGCGTGGAGATTCTTCGGGCTTTGGCTGACTCGCATGGTTTCCAAGCGCAAAAATATACGCCAATAGACCAGCCAGCTCACGCCATTTGGTATCCTGGCCTGAGCGGCGCACGATGGCTGCGCGTGCCTCAAGGTGCGTGAGGGTGGCAATTTCTGTTTTAAGCTCGGCGATGGTGCGGGCGGCAGTTGCCTGGTCGAGTACCTCTTCTTCAATCGTTTCCACTTCGCTGTCGGGGGCATCATCGAGCTCATCGAGAGTGTCCGCATCGAGGGGGAGTGGTATATCGAGGATCGGGCCGAGCGCCGCGCCACGCTGCACGGTCTGAAGCTCTCGAAGGCGCGATTCCAGGCGTTCGCGCCGGCGCTTGAGCGACTGATAGATCGCTTCGGGTGAGGATGCGAGGCGGCGCTGCAGTACAGTCAGCGCAAATCCGACGTTGCTGGCGCGTTTTTCGTTCTGGAGCGCTTCAGCGCGATTGAATTCATCGCGTACATAGGAGGTAACTGCCGCGTAGAGCGCGGCTTCCTCATCAGAAAGCCGGTAGGGAACGGTGGTGGCGACACGCTGGGGAAACAGTGGCTTTCCTTCAAAGGTAAGGAGCTGTTCCTTGATCATGCGGCGCATGAGGTCGGAAACATCGGTCTGGTGGACGCCGTCGCGGAATCGACCTTCAAAGCGGTCGCCATCAAGGAGGGACATGAAAAGCTGAAAGTCTGCTTCCTTGCCATTATGCGGCGTAGCGGTCAGAAGCAGAAAGTGACGCGTACGCGAAGACAGAAGGCGCCCAAGTTGGAACCGTTTTGTATAGCTGATTTCGCCGCCAAAATAGGTAGCGGACATCTTATGCGCTTCGTCGCAGACAATGAGGTCCCAGGTGCAGTCTCGTGCTTGCAGCTTTTCCTGCAGAGATTCGTTGCGCGACAGCATATCGAGGCGGGCAATGATGAGATCATGCTCCATGAACCAGTTGCCCGTAAGAGAGGCTTCGATTTTGTCATTTGTGAGAATTTCGAACGGCAGGCTGAAACGCTGGTAGAGCTCATCCTGCCACTGCTCGGCAAGATTGCCTGGACACACCACCATGCAGCGCTGCAGGTCGCCCCGCGCAATAAGCTCTTTCATGAGCAGGCCTGCCATAATGGTCTTGCCTGCGCCAGGGTCGTCGGCGAGCAGAAAGCGCAGCGGCTGACGGGGCAGCATGGTTTCATATACCGCGGTAATCTGGTGTGGCAGCGGTTCTACAAGCGAGGTGTGCACCGCGAGCAAGGGGTCAAACAGATGCGCCAATCTGATGCGCTGCGCTTCCGAAACCAGCCGGAACAGTGCGCCATCTCCATCGAATGACCAGGGGCGGCCTTCTTCCACCAGCGACAAGCGTGTTTCATCGGCTCTGAAGAGGAGTTGATTGGAGACTCTGCCCTCTTGATCCTTGTAGGTAAGCTCAACGGCATCTTCTCCATAGTGGAGCACACTCACGACTGTAACCATGCTATCAGGGAGGATGCCTCGCAGCATCGCGCCTGGCTTCAGCGCTTCCAGTTTCATCATGGCTGTTTCCTTTTGAGAAGAGTGTAGCATGAACCAATCGAGAGGTGCAGCATTAATATCGTTCGAAGATGATGTAACAATCGACAGGATAATCTGGCTTCTTAAGCATCTGCACTTACATTTTGCTGATGGTGTGGAAGTAGCTGATGATAGCATCCTAGAAGGCTGCCGGACACTCTCTGCATACAATTGGGCAAGCAGAACAGTAGGGAAACGTAGGCAACGTTGAGCCAGCGTGCGATACGAGGAGACACCATACATGCCAGCGATATCAGCGTGCAACGGTTGCAGCGTCGGAATATCGGATACTGGTAGAAACAGGCATTTTCGCGATACTCGCTTGTAATGATGCAAGCGTGAATCTTGCGATTCATATAGCATCTCTCAAGATTCTTCAGAACTCACAAAAAAATAGATTTTCCATGGATGAACACAGTGAAACTCTCGAAGGTGGTATTCGACTGACGCGGATTGATTGGAGGATGCTGTCATGAGAAAAGGAGTTGGCATTCCCTGCATGTTTGCTGCAGTGTTTCTTCTTGCGACCATCTCATGCGAGTTGGACACCCTCCAGGACCAGCAATTGCAGTATTATGTCGTTGTCTATGATAGCAACGGAGCGACGGGCGGGAGTGTACCAATGGATACTAATAAGTATCCACAGGGAGCGACAGTGACAGTTCTGGGGAACACGGGGAATCTCATAAGGTCTGGCTACAGCTTTGTTGGCTGGAACACGAAAGCGGACGGGACAGGCACGACCTATCAGGAGGGGCATACCTTTGTGATTGGGTCGGCGAACGTCACGTTATATGCGCAATGGACGTTAGAAATTCGACACGTTGCCGCGGGAGGGGCTCACACCATGATTCTCAAGACCGACGGAACGCTCTGGGCGACAGGCAGGAATGACTATGGTCAGCTCGGCGATGGTACAACCACAGATCGCTCAACTCCGGTGCAGGTCATGTGACTCATCTCGCAACGATTGCCGTAGCATAAACGCATCATGATGCCTATGACCAGCGGAAGGCTCTTGGCGATGCTGCAAAATTCTCAAAATCAGCTCGGTGATAACACCGCTCCACGCTGACCATATATCTCGACCGATGGTTGCAACAAATTTTGAGTCTCTAGTATCTCGAAGGAGAATTGATGCTTCCAATTAATCCTCACCCATTAGCTCTAGCATAAGAGTATTAGAGATATACTGCTGCCAATGCATGTTCGCTGCATGATGGCTCGGAATGCCACCACGCACCTGAAAGAGCCCTATGGCGCTACTGCGCCAGCAGAACCCCTGTACCATGTACTATGTAAACGGTTTTTTGATGAAATCGCTTGTAGATCACTGGAATGGAACCCTGAAATCGTTCTTCACGCGCTCCTTCTGAATGCTCAGATGATCAGCGTCAGCGAAGCAAAGATAGTTGCAAAGAAATCGATCTACACCATTGGTATAACCCTAGAAGGCAACATAGAGAGTATTGATTTCCAGCGGAAACACCCGGGCAGCAATCAGCTATGGCTTATAACCTCGAATGTTTTGAAGAGCTGGATCATGCGGGATGCTCTGCTACAGATCTAAGCAGGTATGCTGTTTTCCTGAAGCCATCGTTGTCCGGTAGAGAATCTACTTAACCTATGGATAGCATACATTGGTGTAAACAAAGGAAAACAACATAAACAGCTAGTATTTCCAATATAATTCCATAATTGGACAAGTATGGAAAAGTATGGAATTTCGCCAAAAGTTTGTCAGAATAATCTAAATGCGGATTGCAATTTGCATCTTGAAGGGAGTGCGGATGAAGGAGATTGCTCCAGAAAACCAAGCTGTCGACTGTCTGGTTCAAGCTGTTTGTGGCATGATCTCAAACACCAATGCATCCTATTCTGTTAGCATTAGGAATGAGTGTTCCCTGACAATAATTCGGAATATCTCCCAGTATAAAGCTACTATTGAGGGCGAATTATTTGACAGAACCGCTGATCGCTCATGTTTTGAACGCTTACTTGACCTTTTCGGTGAAGTGACCAGTCGAAGCATTGAGAAATAGAATCGTTAAGCCATCCGATCACGCCCCGCCTCTGTATGCTTTGGCGATACGAGACAAGGAAGGTGGCAAGCAATCCAGGAAATCGATCACGATGATGTGGGGAATTCATCAGTGTAACCAGAAAGGTTGTATTAGGATATTGAGAGACTGGTCGGACTACAAAGGGTATTGGTGTAATATCTTGAATACGCTCGAGAGCAGAACCTTTCGTAATGTTCTGATTGCTGCGAGCCTGTCTGTCTTGGTGAGTTGGTCAAGAGGTTTGCTTGCAATCACGTCGGTTAAAATATACTTGATAACATACGACCGCTGATCGCGCAGGTTCTTGAGACTGTAGCTTTTGCCCTCCGCCACCAATCTTGTGATGTGAGGACATTTTGGACTGAAAAATGATGCGGCCCAATCCCGTAATCGAGTTGTTTTCTGGAAATGATGCGCTTGCAGTTTCAGTGCTTCTTCGGTCGCCCAGCGTTGGGCAGCGGGTCTACTGGTCTGGCCGGTCGACTTGGCGGAAAGCATCTTGCCAGTCACCGGGTACCTAATGCGCACGTACCAGACCTTCTTTCGTTTGTACAGGTAGAAATCGGCTTTCATAATTTTGCTACACTTTTTGCTACATTTGCAGTGCAAAAATCATAAAAACCTTTGGCCCAGGCCCGATTCGAACGGGCGACCTGCTGCTTAGGAGGCAGCCGCTCTATCCTGCTGAGCTACTGGGTCGGGAAAACGCAGACACAATAGCGGAAAAAAGCATTCGCTGTCAACAAGAAATTAATGGAGTTGACCGATAGGCAGTCTGGGGATATTCTGGTTCCGTCATGAAGCTGTGGCTTAAATACGCCTTCGGAATCATCGTAGGTGCCATTTTGTTCCTTGCGCTCCCTCCCAGCATGGCCAAAGGAACGGCACTCATTTCATTCCTGTCTGAAATCGCACTGCGAATCGGAAGCTATGCCCTTGTACTTTCCTTGGCCGCTGGCATCCCAGGAGCGGTGTTCCATCTCTCTGAAGCAAAGCAGATGAGCAGGCTGGCTGGCTTTGCCATCGCTATTTCTCTTATAAGCCTTTTGGCTTTCGCGGCAATAGGCACAATCGTCGGAACACTCGCCAAGCCTGCGCCGCTTCTTCCCGCCGCCGAAGCATCTGCCGCACCACTTCCTTCAATCGAGGAACTTGCCTATGGGGTATTCCCAAGAAGCGCGCTTTCAGTATTTTCACAGTCAGAAAACTGGATTCTACCGCTTTTCGTCTTCATGTTCGCATTCGGAATGGCAATCGCTCATGACCCAGTCATGTCTCGACCACTCATACCCGTTATGGATGTGATCTCGAGAGCCTCCTATATGATCAATACATTCGTGTCTGAAATCCTGGGAATACTTCTCATTCCCATCACGCTTCAGACGCTTGTTCTCTTAAGAGCCACTCCCATTTCCGCGGAATATCGCAAGCTTCTCCTTCTTGTATTGATGCTCACACTGGTATGTCTCGCTGGCATCTTTCCCCTTCTCTATCGGCTGCTTGGGGGAAGAAAGAATCCTTACTTGCTGCTCTATGCCATGTCCGGTCCGCTTCTCGCCACCGCATTTTCAGGCAGCCTGTTTTTCGCGGGGGGGACAGCGCTGAAGCATCTCTCGGAAAGCCTTGGAGTAAAAAGAAATGCCAATTCGCTCGCCTTTCCGATCGTTTTTATTGCAGGAAGGCCCGGTACAGCGCTGATTGCCTCGGTTGCATTCATGTCGATGTATCTGTCCTATTCCATGAGCGGCCCAGGTTTTATCCAGGCACTATCAATTTTTCTCGCGCTCGTGGTGAGCATCGCGGTTTGTGCGTCCGGAACATCAATCGGAATCATATCCGTCATTTCGCTGGCAACTTCCATTTTTGGAAGAGGGTTCCAATCTGGCGCGACGCTCTTAGTTCCCGTCGCGCTTCCGCTTGCGCTGGGTGCCATTGTTCTCGATCTGGAATGGATGATGTTCCTTACCGTGCTTGGAGCCGAACGCTTGGGTCTTGAGGAAACGAAGAGACCAAGAAATTTCATCTAAAATACTTTTCCTGAATGAATGCGGCTGCAAACTCTTGACGACAGTGGAGCCTCCATTTAGGATAGCGCCATGGACTTAAAGAATCTTCTCAGACCAGAATTGGTATCGCTCGATCTCAATGGACATACGAAAGAAGAAATCATTACTGAACTAGTAGAACTTGCCGCCCGGAGCGGAAGAGTATTGGACAAGGAAGAAGCGCTGCGCGCGGTGTTCGAACGGGAAAACCGCATGAGCACCGGGATGAAGCACGGAATTGCCATACCTCACGGCAAGACGACGGCAGTTCGGGATCTCGTCGCCTGCGTTGGCATTTCGAAGCATGAAGTCGACTTTGACGCATTGGATCGCAAGGGGTGCCGCATCTTCATTATGACCCTTTCCCCCATCGACAAGACCGGACCGCACCTCCAGTTCCTTGCAGAGGTCGGCATGTTGTTCAGAAGCGAAGAAAAGCGCCAAGCGCTCCTCAACGCTAAAACCCGGGAAGATATTGTCTCCATCCTCCTCGGCGCTGTCTGAAAGCCTGCACCTTCAAATGAAATGTACTATTAAATTCATTGAAGCATAAAAGTTGAATGCCTATACTTTCAATATAGATGATTGCCTCAGGCGTTTCCGCTCCAGACCAAGGCTGAAGAAACAAAAAAGGCTGTCACACACGTGACAGCCTTTTTGCATGATACATCCTTATGGCGATTACTCGAGTACGGCAAGGATATCGGACATCTTGACGATGAGATGCTCTACACCATCGATCTTGATCTGCGTCCCGGCATACTTGTCGTACATGATCTCGTCGCCGACCTTGACCTTGATAGCGTCAGAGTCGGTGCCTACGGCAACAACGACACCGGTCTGGGTCTTTTCCTGGGCGGTCTGGGGAATAATGATTCCTGCAGCGGTCTTGGTTTCGCTTTCCTTGATCTTGACGAGAATTCTGTCCCCAAGGGGTTTCACGGTCATAGGTGTCTCCTCCTGAAAAAATGCTCAATGGATGATTTTGGTAGAGAACCGTGTGAAAATATAAAAAATCCCTTTGCAAGGGTCAAGCCGCCACAATGCACTTTTGGAATTGCTGTCGCCGCAGCACGCTAAATTCGTTATATTCAATACTAGGAATTGATCCACCATCGATGAATACCTTGTCTCGACAACCAATCACAGACAGGGGCAGAAACAGGAGTATTGCATGCCATCGAAAGGCAAAAACAACTGGAGCCCGAACTCGCAGAACAAGACAGATCGCCAGATGGGCAACCAGAACAAGAAACCGGGAATGCCGGAAGGGTTCCAGTTCCGATTTTCTCTCGGTTATGTGCTCATTACGCTCATCGCCGTTTCTTTTTTCAACTATTTTCTCTTTAGAAGCGACAATACGGTCGTTCCATATTCAACGTTCAAGGATAAGATACGCTCAGGAGAAATCCGCCGGGTAGAGATCGATATCAACTATTATACCGGATATACCGAATCGCGTACGTCCGAACCCGCTTCGCCGCTTCCTGTCCAGGCAAAGCCAGGCGTTGTCTACAAGACCGTACCGGTCAGCGACCCTGAGTTTACCAGGCTCATGGATGAAAAAGGAGTCGTATATTCCGCATCACCACGAGAAGGCAGCGCGATCCTTTCACTGCTCCTGAACTGGGTTCTGCCGTTTGCCATCATGTTCTTCCTCTGGCGCACGCTGATGAACCGTTTTATGGGATCGAATTCGAACGTTCTCGCCTTCGGTCAAAATCGTGCCACTGTTGTTGCGGAAGGCGATATCAGAACGCGCTTTTCTGATGTTGCTGGCGTCGACGAGGCAAAAGCAGAACTCGAAGAGGTTGTGGATTTTCTGAAGAATCCGCAGAAATACACCGAAATTGGCGGGAAAATACCGAAGGGTGTCCTGCTTGTCGGTCCTCCTGGAACTGGGAAAACGCTTCTTGCTCGCGCAGTCGCCGGTGAGGCAAATGTCCCATTCTTCAAAATGAGCGGCGCTGATTTTGTCGAAATGTTCGTGGGGGTCGGTGCTGCGCGAGTGCGTGACTTGTTCAAGCAAGCGCGCGAAAAAGCGCCCTGCATCATTTTTATTGATGAGATCGATGCTCTAGGCAAATCGCGTGTCGCGGGTATCGTGGGAGGGAATGACGAGCGCGAACAGACGCTCAACCAGCTTCTGGTCGAAATGGATGGTTTTGATTCCACGAGCGGGCTCATTCTGCTGGCAGCGACCAACCGACCCGATGTACTCGATCCCGCGCTGCTACGGCCTGGACGATTCGACCGACAGGTCCTTGTTGATCGGCCCGATATCAATGGCCGCGAGGCAATTCTTAAAATCCATACCAGATCTATCAAGATGGACCCTTCCGTGGACCTCTCCAAGATTGCGCGCAGTACCCCTGGTTTCGTTGGCGCGGATCTCGCCAATGTGGTGAACGAGGCAGCCCTCCTGGCAGTACGGGCCGGACGAAAGAAGGTGTCGGAGGCTGATTTCCACGCAGCCATTGAAAAAGTAGTGGCTGGGCTCGAAAAGAAGAATCGCATGATCAATCCCAAAGAAAAACAGATCGTCGCGGTTCATGAAACAGGCCATGCCATCACCGCAGCCTATACGCCTGGTGCTGATCCGGTCCGAAAGATTTCGATTGTGCCGCGAGGTTTCGGAGCGTTGGGATATACGCTTCAGATGCCGCTCGAGGATCGTTATCTGGTAACGAAAGACGAACTTCTTGGCCAGATTGATGTGCTTCTCGGTGGAAGGGCTGCGGAGGAGCTGGTATTCAAGACCATTTCTACCGGGGCGGCTAATGATATCGCCCGCGCAACCGATATTGCCCGGCGCATGATTACCGATTATGGGATGTCAGATAAATTTCGCAATGTGGCACTTACGCGACAGAGCGCAGGCTTGATCGGCATGCAGGCTCCCAATCCTTTCGCGCAGAAAGAATACAGCGAGGAAACACAGCGTTATGTTGATGAGGAAATCGCATCGATTATGGATGAACGATATCGACGCGTTCTGGAGCTTCTGACGAGAAAAAAGGACCTTCTCGATCGGATTTCCAATCTTCTTCTCGAAAAAGAAATCATTGAGGAGTCTGAATTTGCTGCGCTCACGACGGAAACCGCTCCCAATAGCCCCGAGGCCCCGGAGCCAACAATCGGCACTCTTCAGAATTCCTGATTCAACAAGACGATACTTAAAACCAGCCGCCATCCCAGAATTGACGATGGCGGCTTATTTATGAACCATGGCTTTCTGAACATGACATTTTTACTTATTATGTCATATTGACAGATTGTCACTCCTGTGATTAGCTTCCCCCATCCTTGTGAAGGAGGGAAGACATGTCAGTCGTGATTCGTGCCATCTCAGCCTGGATTCCGCCGCTCAGGGTGACGAACGATGACCTAGCAAGCCGACTCGATACCACCGACGAGTGGATACGCTCCCATACCGGAATCGGGGCAAGACACTTTGCTCCCGAAGGAATGCAGACGAGTGACCTTGCGGCAGAGGCTGCCAGATCGGTCCTGCAGAAATCCAAAATCAGCCCCCATGAAATCGATTATATCGTCGTTGCTACCGCGACACCCGATTACTTTGGCTTTCCATCAACCGCATGTATCGTTCAGGATAAGATCGGTGCGTATGGATGTACTGCATTTGATATCACGGCAGGATGCACAGGTTTTATTTACGCGCTTAATGTTGCCTGCAGTCTGCTCGAAGCCTCGCATCAGCGTCACGCACTGGTTATCGGCGCTGAAAGCCTGAGCCGGATTGTCGATTGGAATGACCGCTCAACCGCCGTGCTTTTCGGCGATGGCGCCGGCGCAGCGATTCTGTCGAGGATCGACGAACCGGGGCGCGGTTGCCTTTCATTCATTCTTGGCGCGGATGGCGGCGGCGCTAAAGATCTTTATCTTGTACAGCCCGAACGCACTTCGACATTTGAACGTCCGCAGCCTGTTGTCCCAACTATTTCCATGAATGGTAGAAAAGTATACGACTTCGCCGTAAAGTCCATTACGGTCATGATCGAGAGGCTCATGCATAAGACCGTGTATCGCCTTGAAGATTTTTCCTGGATTGTTCCTCATCAGGCAAATGCGCGTATCGTGCAGGCAGCGGCAAAGCGTTTCTCCATTCCTCCCGAAAAGATCTATCTGAATATCGAAGAATACGCCAATACATCAGCAGCGAGCATTCCTATCGCGCTAGCTGAAATGGATGACAAAGGGCTCTTGAGATCCAACGATCTGATCATGCTTGTCGGGTTTGGAGCTGGGCTCACCTACGGTGCCGCCGTCGTGCGCTGGTAATTGGCAGGAAAAACGTTCTGAGAGGGAGCATTGCAATGAGGGAAGCAGTCGCAGTAACAGGATTGGGCATCATCAGCCCGATCGGGAATTCGGTCGAAGAGTTCTGGATGCATTGTGTTGAAGGAAGGAGCGGCATTGGTCCTGTTACCCGCTTCGATGCCTCGCGGCTCGAAAGCAAAATCGCAGCGGAAGTGAAAGATTTTGATCCAGGCCTGTACATGGACAAAAAAGAAGCGCGCAAAATGGCGCTTTTCTCCCAGTTCGCCGTCGCCGC
Source organism: Spirochaetota bacterium (assembly GCA_029265255.1). Next base: position 633,328 of record JAJUJQ010000001.1, on the reverse strand, counting down.
GGCGGTGCAGGCGTGGAATGATGCCGGCCTGGGAAGCGAGCTCGGTATCAATTTGGATCGTGTCGGAGTCGTACTGGGAAATGGCATCGGAGGACTTGAAGTGTTCTGCGATTCCCATGCAAGGATGCTTGATGCAGGTCCGGACCGGATTCCTCCCATGACCATTCCGTTAATGATTGCCAACGAGGCTGCGGGCAATATCGCCATGCGGTTTGGTTTGCATGGACCAGCCTTTACCCAGGTGACCGCATGCGCTTCGGGAACAGATGCGCTCGGACAGGCGCTCGACCTGCTCAGGGCAGGGAGAGTGGATATTGTTATCGCAGGAGGAACGGAAGCAGCCATCACGGAATTCGCAATGGGCGGCTTCTGCCGTCTGAAAGCGCTATCGACCGCTTTCAACGACAGACCTGATTGCGCTTCCCGTCCTTTTGACCGCGACAGGGATGGCTTTGTAATTGGCGAGGGAGCTGGCGTCCTGATTCTTGAGCGCTTGGAGCATGCTCAGCAACGTGGCGCTCGCATCCGGGCTCTGTTTGCTGGCTATGGGTCTAGTTGTGATGCCTATCACCTGACTGCTCCCCAGCCCGAAGGTATCTATGGCGCGCGTGCGATCACTTCAGCGCTTGCCGACGCGGGTCTTTCGCCACAGGATATCGGGTACTATAACGCGCATGGTACAGGAACCGCCCTCAACGATCCCATGGAATCAAGCATGGTTCGGGCTGCGTTCGGACCTGCAGCCGCGCAGCTTAAAATCAGCTCCACCAAGAGTATGACTGGTCACTGCATCGCCGCTGCAGGCGCTATCGAAGCGATTGTCTGTATCAAAGCGCTAGAAAGCGGTGTGCTTCCTCCGACCATTCATCTGGACAATCCCGATATCGAGGCAGGATGCACGCTTGACTACATTCCTAATCGCGCAATCGCTCATCCCGTTCGTGCCGCCGTGTCGGCAAGCCTCGGATTCGGCGGGCACAATGGCGTGGTCGTATTCACGAAATATGGAGAATAAGGCTTCGTATCAGGCACTGTTGCAACAAATAGGGCCAAATACTAAAATTGCCGATATCGGGAATGATTCTCCAATCCTGCAGGAAACAGAAAGGCGGACAACCGTGCAGAACATCGAATCATATCTTCCACATCGCTCCCCGTTTCTCTTCGTTGACGATGCTCATATTGAGGGCGACACTATCGTGGCACAGTATACCTTCAAGGATGACGAGTGGTTTTTCAAGGGCCACTTCCCCTCTTTCCCTGTCGTACCAGGAGTGTTGCTCGTCGAGAGCATGGCCCAGGCAGGAGGAGTCGGCGCTAAACTCATGGGCATTCAACCCAAGAGCCTTTTCATGTTCGCAAAGATCAAGGAAGCGAAATTCAAGCGCCCCGTCCGCCCTGGCGACACGCTCGAGATGAAAATTACCAATGTGCGCGCCTCATCAGTCCTGTGTCACCAGAAAGGAATTGGATCGGTCAACGGCGAAGTCGCGGTTGAAGCTGAATGGATCAGTCTCTCATCAGGAGTACTGGAATGATTCTCAAACCCATGGTCAGAAACAATATCTGCATCAACGCCCATCCCGAAGGGTGCAGAACCGAAGTCAGATTGCAGTCGGAAAGGGTACGAAACGCTGCGCGCCGCCTGTCTCTTGAGGCAGGGGCACTCCATTCAGCCCCACGACACGCCCTTGTCATCGGTTGTTCCACGGGTTATGGCCTTGCCACCCGCCTTGTCGCCGGCATCGGATATCGCGCTGGAACAGTGGGCTTTTCGTATGAGAAACCACCATCGGCAACGAAGCCCGCCACTCCTGGCTGGTATTTCAATGCTGAATTTGATAGGCTTTCAACCGAGGCCGGCCTTTTTTCGCGCACGTATTCAGAAATCGACGCGTTTTCCCACGCGGCGAAAGCTGAAGCAATCGCGGTCGCGAAGAAAGAGGGATTTCAGTATGACCTGGTGGTGTATTCGCTCGCAAGCCCTGTTCGGACAGATCCTGATACCGGCGAGGTATACCGCTCGGTCATCAAACCGATCGGACGGCAGTTCTCTGGCCGTATGCTCGATGTCTTCAGCGGTCGGTTTTCCGAAGCGACCGTCCTCCCGGCCACTGAGGAGGAAACCGCTCAAACCATCAAGGTCATGGGTGGGGAAGACTGGCAGCTCTGGATTCAAGCGCTCGCTGATGCCGGCGTGCTCGCGCCAGGTACCCTCACGATCGCGTATTCCTATATCGGACCTCCATTCTCCTGGCCCATTTATCGAGATGGGACCATTGGCCGCGCAAAAGCACATCTCGAACAAACCGCCCAGACCCTAAACAAGGCTTTCAGCGCGTTGCCTCTCAAAGCATTCATTTCCATCAACAAGGCTGTCGTTACCAGAGCCAGCGCAGTCATTCCTGTCATACCACTGTATATCGCGACCCTGTTTAAAGTAATGAAGGAACGCGGTATCCATGAAGATTGCGTAGATCAAGCCCTTCGACTCTTTTCCGAACGATTGTACCGCAGGGATGGCGGCGCCATTCCAGTAGACAGCGAAGGCAGGATAAGAATTGACGACCTCGAGATGGGAGCGTCCGTCCAGGAAGAGGTAAGCTTGCGTCTCTCCCGTATTGACGAATCGAATCTTTCCGAGCTCGCAGATCCCGAAGGATTCCGAATCGACTTCCTGAGAGCACACGGATTCGATGTCCCGACTGTCGATTATTCCAAAGAGGTGCAATCTTTCGAATGAATCTCTGCATACTAGATTCAGCGGAAGAGATTCAGTTTCTTCTAGTCACCGATCGGCGAGCGACCCATATTCTCCGCGTATTGAAAAAAAATGTTGGCGAGAGCCTCAAAGCGGGCAGTCCCGACGGGATGACAGGCACGGCACGAATTGAGTCAGTTGGCAAAGAACAGCTTGTGCTGAGATTTTCTCCTGAGGTGCCAGCTCCCTTCCTCTATCCCATCCATGTGCTTTTGGGGGCAGTCCGCCCTATACAGGCAGCACGTATCGTGCGTGACCTTACGGCGCTCGGCGTTTCTTCCATCATGTTTTTTCCGACGGAACTCGGCGAAAAGTCTTACCTCCAATCGAATTTCTACAGAGAAAAAGAATATCTCGACCATGCCCGCGAGGGAGCGGAACAGGCAGGCAATCCGCGCCTGCCTGCAATCAGTGTATTCTTGTCACGAAAGCAGCTTCTCAAAGCGCTGCACTCAGTACCCGGACAGCGCTTTATCTGCCATCCGGATGCCCCTGCTCCTTTGGGCAGAATCGTGCTAAAGTCCGATGCTGATCATGCCACAGCCCCTCATGTCGAGCTACATTACAATAGCACTGCCGTATCGAGTGTCTTCCATATCGCTATCGGTACAGAGCGCGGCTGGACCGACTCGGAGCTGGCCGATTTCGAGCACGAAGGATTCGCGCGCTGCGGGCTAGGGAAACGAATTTTAAGGACGGAGACAGCCGCCATTGCTTCCGTCTCCGTCCTGCTGTCCAGCATCGGAGTGCTATAAATCAGCCTGTACTGCCGGCCCCACAGTCAATCCAGCGTTACACGCAACAATCGCGCAAGCTCCGCGACATCGCGCGCAAATCTATCGCACGCAGCCTGAACAGGCTGGGGTGTCGACATATCCACTCCCGCCAATTTCAATGCGTCGATAGGGAAGCGGCTTCCCCCTGATTTAAGAAAATTCAAATAGGCATCACGGTCCTCTGCCCCACCCTGCATCACCCGCTCTGATAGCGCAATGCTCGCCGAAAGCCCGGTTGCATACTTGTACACATAGAACGCGTTGTAGAAATGAGGGATGCGAAGGCCTTCAAGATCCGATAATTCCTCCAGAACCATGTCCGGTCCGAAATATTTCTCGAGTAAGGCGCGATATTCCTTGCGAAGCACATCCACCGTAAGCGCTTCGCCCGATTCGGCAATGGCATGGGTACGCAGCTCAAACTCCGCAAACATCGTCTGACGGAAGAGCGTGGCGAGCGTATCATCAATCCTGTTTGCGAGGAGTGATGCTTTTTCCCTCATATCATTGCTTCTGTCGTATAGCCATGAAAACACGAGCTGCTCGTTGAAGGTACTTGCGACTTCTGCTTCAAAAATGGTGTATCCATAGCACATGAAAGGATTCGATGCCGCAGAATACCATGAATGCATGGAGTGTCCTCCCTCGTGAGCAAGGGTGAACACGTCACGAAGCACATCATCCTTGTAGTTGAGCAGGATATAAGGGTCGCCCGCATAGCTCCCGGCGGAAAAAGCGCCGGATCGCTTGCCTTTGTTTTCATAGCGATCCACCCAGCCTCCCAGGAGACCCGCGCGTAGGGTTGTCACATATTCATCGCCGAGGGGCCTGAGGGCTTCGGTCACGATATCGACGGCTTCTTCGTAGGTATGGCGGGATTTCGCTTCCGGCACAAGAGGTACATAGACATCATAGTGTCTGAGATCTGGAAGAGAGAGCAATTTCTTTCTCAGGCGGTAATACCGGTGAAGGGATGGGAGATTGGCATTGATCGTCGCAACCAGGTTGTCGTACACGGACTCGTGGACATTGTCTGGAAAGAGCGCCATTTGACGCGCGTTTTCATAGCGCCTGACCTGGGCTTGATACTTATCCTGCTTTACTGAACCAGCATAGAGCGTCCCGATGGTGTTGCGGTGTTGTTCGATCTGACGATAGAACTGGAAATAGGCGGTTTTTCGGATTTCCCTATCAGCAATGCGCATAAAGGATGCGAATGTAGACTGGGTAAGTGGCTTAGGGCCTTCCGGAGTCTCAATACTTCCGAAGTCCAGATCGACATTGGTCAACACGCTGAACGCTTCCTGAGCCGTCTGGGCAGGCTCCATCTGGAGCGCGAGAAGCCGTTCTTCAGCCTCGCTCAGGGTGTGCGGTTTAAAGCGGCGCAATTTCTGAAGAAATACGGCGTAATCCGCAAATGCATCATCTGCAAGACATTCTTGGACGAATGCATCGCTCAGCATCTGAATAGCAGGATTAAGCCATGACCATGCCGCCTGCCCCTGTGAAGCAACACTGATGAATCTCGCAAACATGCCGCGGGCAATGCTATTCCCCTCATCCTCAGTTACCCTAAGATGCGCATAATAGCCAATTCGTTCTTCAAGACGCAGATATGCCTCATACGCGCGAAGCGCATCGAGAAACGCCTTCGATGAAGCGGAAATGCCGCTTTTCTGGAATTCCGCTGCCTTAGGCAACATAGCGTCAAGGTCTGAAAGTCCCTTTTCCCAGGCTTCATCATTTGGGAAAAGCCGCGAAAGGTTCCATTTGAACGCGGCAGGAACGTCTTTCCGCTCGGGTATCGATGCTGACATGTAACCTCCTTATCTATTTTACCATCACAGTAATCATTATATTTTCCACTGTGTGGAGCCACGAATAATGAGTTGATGGGGAAGTATTCTGCTGACAGGGCTTCCACCTTCCAGGATGTTCACGAGGGTTCGAACCGCGAGAATTCCCATCTCCGCGGCTGGCTGGTGCACTGTCGTCAGGGGTGGATTTGTTGAGACGCTTTCTGGTATATCGTCAAACCCAGCGATTGCAACATCATCCGGAACCTTCATCCCGAGTTCACCAAGAGCCTGCAGAGCTCCTATGGCGATGACATCAGCCATGGCGATAATCGCGGAGGGCATTGTCCCCTGCCCGTTCAGCGTTTTTACTGCATGATACCCGCCAGCCCTTGTGGGGCTGCATGGGATGCAGCGAACCATCGGCGGGCCAAGTACCATATCATGTTCTGCCAGCGCAAGAAAAAAACCTTCCATCCTTGATTCCGATACATGCCGTGTCTCGTTCCCGGACATCCGACTTTTTCCGGCCTGCGGTTGTGGTACTTCGGTTCCGATTCCGAGAATCGCAATCGTCCGATGCCCCAAAGACAGCACATGCTCCATAAGCTCGCAGGAAGCCATTTCCTGATTAATACCGATTGATATTTGATTCTCATCAGATCCATCGATCACGGCTGAAAAATCGCGCCTTGATCGCGGTACTTTCACTGCAAGCCCAGATTCATTGCCAAGATATATGAGCCCATCGACATGCAGGCTTCGCGTGAGCGCGGAGCCGATTGCGTCCCGAGAGGAGATGAGGGCCGTCGAGCATCTCCTACGCTCGCATTCCTCGCCAATGCCTTGAAGCACCTGGACGATGTGCGGATTTCCTAGCGCTTCAGAGATGTTCGAGAGTATCAGCACACCGATCGAAAGCCCCTGCCGATGCTTTCCGCAGTCTTCGCGCACAGGTGATGCATACCCGATCTCTTCCGCGATGGCCATGATGCGCGCACGGGTCTTTTTCGAAATTCGCTCAGGATGATTGAGCGCGAAAGACACAGCCGTTTTTGATACACCAGCACGCCGCGCAATATCCCTGAGAGTGATTTTTTGCATGACAGCCAATTCTACACTATGAGCAGCGCAGCGTCAAAGCCACAGGCTCTCACCCGCTTTATTCGGCTTTTTTGATATTCTATACTTTGCTCATGGATACGTTGCATGTGCGCATAGGTTCCGAGCAGGAACTGGTGGTTCCTCGTGGTCTGACTGCAGAAGAAATCCTTCAAAAAGCACACATTGAAGCTTCTCCCTACCCCCCTGTCGCGGTTTTCATTAACAATGAGCTTGCATCGCTCGCGACTACTCTCAACGCAAACTGTACTCTCGCTCCCGTGTATCCCGATACTCCGATGGGAACCGAAGTGTATCGGAGATCGCTCTGTTTTCTTCTTGCGCTGGCAGCCCGCGAGTTGGCCCCAGACCGAAGGCTGATGGTGAGCATGGCGATCGGAAATGGATATTACCACTATTTCGACGACGATAAACCGGTAGATACAACACTTATTGATGCCCTGACTTGCCGCATGCGTGAACTTGTCGCCATGGATCTGCCGATACGAACCGTAGAACATTCATGGGATGAAGCCCTGGCCTATTTTCAGCAATCCAAACAGCAGGACACTATCGCCCTCCTCGAATATTGCAACGACCCTTTTGTGCAGCTGAATGAATGTGGCAATTTCCGAGATCTGCATATTGCCCCGCTTGTACCAAGAACAGGACTGCTCAATGTCTGGGAACTGATACGCTATCACCGTGGCATGCTGTTGCGTTTCCCACATACAAAGAGCCCCTCTGAGATGGATACGTTCACGGACAGCCCGGTTCTCTACCGGGTCGCAGAGGAATACGAGCAAAAAGCAAAGGTGCTGGGTGCAGGCTCGATTGGCGCGCTCAACCGCATCAACCAATCTGGCGCGATTCAGGAATTCATCCTTATGGCAGAGGCGCTGCAGAACAAGAAACTGGGACAGATCGCCGATTATATCGCCGACCGCGCCAACCATGTACGAGTAGTACTCATTGCCGGCCCTTCAAGTTCGGGCAAGACAACGACTGCCAAGAAACTGAGCATCCACCTCAAGGTGCTCGGCTTCAAGCCGATTCCCATCGAGCTTGACAATTATTTTGTGAACAGAGAGAATACTCCGCTCGGTCCCGACGGCAAGCCGGACTTTGAATGTCTCGAAGCGCTGGACGTAAAATTTCTGAATGAACAACTCATCGATCTTTTCGAAGGGCGGGAAATCGAGCTGCCGATCTACGATTTCAAAAGCGGTTCCCGCAAAATGTCGGGAAGGAAAATAAGTCTGAAGCACAATGAAATCCTCATACTGGAAGGGATTCATGGTCTAAACGAGCAGCTGACGCCTCACGTTCCCTCATCCCACAAGCTCAAGATCTATGTGTCAGCGCTCACGCAGCTCAATATCGATGATCACAATCGCGTGCGCACCACAGATTACCGGCTTCTGAGACGAATGGTCCGCGACTACAATTTCCGAGGCCATGACGCACGCGCGACACTATCCATGTGGTCGAATGTCCAACGCGGCGAGCGACGCTATATTTTCCCATTCCAGAATTCAGCGGATATCGCATTCAACTCCGCGCTCGATTATGAGTTGGGGGTGCTCAAAGTGTCTTCCGAACCGCTACTGCAAGTCGTCAAGCCTCAGGACCCGGAATATGCTGATGCTCGGCGTGTTCAAGCGTTTATTTCGAGAATTTCCCCCATCTCGCCACAATACGTACCGAGCGACTCGATATTGAGAGAATTCATTGGAGGCAGTGTCTTCAAGTACTGACACTAGCGCAACAGCAGCTGCCGCGATTCGTCTTTGTTCTGAAACGCAGCAAGACGCCTTGTGTTCCATTCAAGAAACAAGCGTTCTCTCTCTTCGCTGGTGAAAGGCTCGCGACGCACCCTGATGCCTTTCAGTTTGAACCGATCCGCTCCATAGGACGCATGCGGCGCTGTCCATGGCTCTATTCGGGAAACCCGCACACTTCCTCCTGGAGAGAAGAATGGCAGCACCAAGGCTTCGTCGAGAATCTGCGCTTCGGCTTGGCCAAAGAGATCCAGACGCTTGCACACATCAATACATTCGGCATCGGCCTTTGCGAGTGTTTCCGCGATGCTGCGCAGAACCGATTTAATCGCTCTATACTCACTTCCAGGCAGTTCTTCTATGTGGTCGAGCCCCATGACGGCGAGCAGAGCTCCCTTAGGTAGGCTGAATTTATTGAGAAATGTCGACGGATCGCCATACTCAGGGCTTAACCCCACAAAAGGCAACACGACCGGCATGCGGCTATTCTCAATCGCCCTCCCCTGACGAAAAAGAATCGCATCAATGCGGTCCGGTTCCATCATCGCCACAGAGACATCAATCGTATCCAGACCAAAAAGCGCCTCAAGCTGCTCCTCAAGCTGTTGTTTCATGGCAGCATCGCCAGGAGCGGCGATATCTGCAGGAATGATGATCGTTATGGGGAATGTGGCGCCAGCTTGTGCGAGCTCTTCACGGGCTTTGGTCATATAGGCTCGAGCCTTGTCCGGATTATAAAACGCATCCCGGCCATCTCTGCTGGAAAAATCACCAGGAAAATCCTCGAAATTCCTTCGCGCGAGAGCCTTTTCCACATAGTCTAGGTAATCATTGCCAGCCGGATCGAATGAATGGCCCTGCGGACAGAGGCTGTTGCGCAGTACTGCGGTCATACCTCCCGCATCCATGCGTACAGCAAGGAGCTTTTTTCTGTCAATGCCAAAAAAAAGAGCTTTTCTGAAATTTCGGTTCAATATTGCCTTTTCCGCGCTGTCTGTCGCCGAATTGAGGCTGAAAAAGAACGGCAGAAAATAGGTAACCGGACTCGATTCGGTCTCGAAGATTGTGTCTCCGTACCGCGTCCTCACGCGTGCTAAAAAATCCTCTTGTGCGCTCTCGAGATACAGTTCAGCAAGCTCCCCAGCTTCAAATCTCTCAAAAAGCACAGAAGCTTCGATATTCCTGAATGCTTCTATCCGTACATGTGCCACAGATACTCGATCTCTGTCCCAGTAGTACGGATTTGCCTCATATTCGAAGGCACATTCGGATTCTACCCTTACCAGCACATAGGCGCCGTTGCAAAGAAGGCCATCCGGTTGTGGAGTACCGAATTTCGCTCCTCTGTCGCGGAGAAAATCGCCTGGTGCCGGATAGAATGCGGTATCCGCAAGAAGGGTATCAAACCACGGAAGCGGCTTTTCAAGCGTGTACTCGAGCACATAGGAGTCGATTGCACGTATGCCTACTTTTGAGAAATCATCGATGATGCCATAGCGGTACGCCTTCGCATTCCTTATGATGCCATCAAAACGAGGCGCATGCATGCTCTGATACTCGAGCATGTATCGAAGCGATTCCACCCAATCCCGGGCGGTCACTTCAGCCCTCGGTTTTAGGTTCGCATCAACCCATGGCACACCCTTGCGAATGATAAATGTCCATACCGTAAAGTCATCATTTGCGTGCCAGGATTCTGCCAGCGCTGGTCTGAGAATGCCGAATCGGTCGTGCTCGACCAGTCCGTCGATCATATTGCAGACATGCCGTATGGTTGTTTCCTGATTATCATACAGGTAATTAAAGGTAACAGGAATTTTCTGATGCAGCACGATGCGATCATACACGCCTGTTTCGGCGGCGCTCAGATGGTTCGCGACACCAACTGTGAAAATAATAAGGAAAAGAAGAGCGCTATTTTTCATGGTGCTGTTGCGCGCAGATCTGTCCACGAAGCTAAATCCTACTCATTACCTTCTCGGCGCACAATCTCCCTGTAGTGATCGGGACGCCGCATCGCAAAGACATCGTTGAATTCGTTGATGTGCTTGTTTCTTGCTTCCGCTGGGTCAATTGTGGCGACGAGGACAGCCTCTGACTCTGATGGACCCTCAAGCAGATATTCGCCATGGGGGCTTACTAAGACGCTTCTGCCAGTAAAGCGCAAAACCTCGTCAGTACGCGCTTCCGTACCTACACGATTTGCTGTCGCGATAAACAAGTGATTCTGAACTGCCTGGGCAAAATCCGCCTTCTGACAGTAGGGCATGACCAGATTTGAACAGTGAGCGATGATGTCTGCGCCCTTCAGCGCGAGGGTCCGGAAGCTCTCAGGAAAGAACCAGTCGAAACAGATGGCTAGCCCAATGCGTGCCCCTCTAAAGGAAAACACGCAGAATCCAGTGTCGCCAGGTTCAAAATGCAAGGTTTCACGATAGAATAGATGGGTTTTGCGATACTGCACCGTTTGGCCATCAGGCAGCAGGGCAAGACACGAGTTGTACGGAATCCCGTGAGCGTTTTCCGCGTATCCGACAATGAGACAGGCATTAAGTTCGGCTGCAGTCTTCCGCAACAGCGCGATGCGCGGACTGTCCTTGGTTTCCCCGAGCGCAAGGCACTCGTCCCGACTCACGAATTGATAGCCCGACAGCGCAAGTTCCGGCATGATATAGATATCAGCAGAAACGCTCCGACACATGGAGACGAGGCGGGATGTATTTTCATCCCGCCTGCCAAATACCGGGCTGAATTGAATCAGTGCAATTTGCATGCTCTTTGTTACTTTTTCCTCACCTCGGCAACCGCGAATTCCAGCACTTCGTTCAGCATGGCTTCGGGAATCGGGGAGATATGACCACGATCCATGAGCTCCTGCGTCAGAGAACGCGATGCGAGGATGTCCGCCCTGGCCTTTTCGTAGACGTGTTCCCAGGTATCAGTGATTCGAGCGACTCCTTCCTCGATGGCAGCCATGGCGACATCAGCAGCCTCGCGCGCGAACACTTCGGTCTCCTCCATGGTCGCGATGATGTTCTCGGTATCGATGCCGCGCGATTTCGCGTAGTCAGCGATGGAGTGGGCACAGCGGATTGCCATTCCATCCGTGATCTTGCGAGCGCGCACAAGGAGCGCCCCCTTGAGCAGACCGGGGAAGCAGATTGAATTGTTCACCTGGTTGGGGAAATCCCCGCGGCCGGTCGCCACGATATACGCCCCTTCCTCCTTCGCGGCATATGGCCAGATTTCAGGCACAGGATTGGCACAAGCAAATACGATGGACTTTGACGCCATCGAACGCACCCATTCGCGTTTCACCGTATCAGGCCCCGGTGTCGAGAGGGCAATGAGGACATCGGCTCCCTTGATCGCTTCCGCTTCGGTTTCGACGCAGTCAGGATTTGTGGACAGGCAGAGTTCCCACTTGCGATAGTAGCGGGTGTCCTGTTCGATATCCTTGCGATTTCGATGCAGTCCCCCCTTGCTGTCAAAGATAATCATGTTCTCGCCCTTGCCGCCATCCTGCAGGATGAGGCGAGCAATGGTAGTATTTGAGGCTCCGGCGCCGAGCAGCACAATCTTCGCATCGCTGAGCTTTTTCCCTGCCAGCTCAAGCGCGTTTAAAAGACCCGCAAGGGTGACGCAGGCGGTACCCTGAGCATCGTCATGCCAGACTGGGATATCGCAGGCCTCACGGAGCTCGTCGAGCACCTTGAAACAGTTCGGCTGGCTGATATCCTCAAGGTTCACCGCGCCTACCGAAGGCTCCAGCATTTTTACGAAATCGATGATTTTGTCAGGATCGGGCTTGCCATCCTTTCCCCGAGAATTCACACAGAGCGCGATCGCGTCGACACCACCAAGGTATTTCATGAGAAACGCCTTGCCTTCCATGACACCCAGACCACCCGGAGGAGTACAGTCACCATCCCCCAGTACCCGTGTTGAGTCTGAAACGACCGCTACGAGATTGCCCCGGTTGGAAAGCGAGAAGGACTGATCGTTATCATCCCTTATCGTGGTCGAAATCTTCGAAACTCCAGGGGTATACCATACATTGAACCAGTTGAATCCATAAAGGCCTGCTTTGGGAACGACCTGAATCTTCCCTCCGTAAAATCGATGGGCCTTTTCCGAAAGCGTTTTCAGAAAAATCGTTTGTGCGCGAGCGCGCTGTTCTGGCGTAAGGTCTGCGGGCAGAGCTTCCTTCAGGTTGTCCAGACTGAGATTCAGTTTCATATTATCCTTCCTTCATGATATCGCTGCCAAACGAAACTTGGCAGCAGTGTTGGTACTGCTGCATGATATCATGCGGCCTCTGCGTCCGCAAGAAAAGAACTGAAAAATACAAAAGGCCGCTCGTAAGCGGCCTTTTCTTTTAGGGATAGCGGAATGAAATAAACGTGGCGATACGCTGAGCAGAAACCTCATGGAGCCCCGCTCTTCGTGATGCTCAATACAACCCGGTGAGCGCTTTGATGTACTGCAGACGAAGATATTCTTCGGGCTTCTGGGCATTGATCGCAGAAAGCTTACCCTGGAGCCCATCGAGCGAAGAATAGCCCAGAGATTCAATGATGGTGGCCATTTCCTCCAGTAGGGATTCAATGACCTTCCAGCCTTTCTTGTAGATGATCGAACAGATTTCCACCGCACTCGCTCCGCCGAGGATACACTTGACCGCGGCATCGGCTGAATGGATGCCAGTTGATGCGACGATCTCTACACCAGCTCTCTTGTAAAGAATCGATGTCCAGCGAAGACTCTCGTGGTATTCGGTTTCCGAACTCAATGGCTGGACGCCTGCCAGCCTCATAGTGGAAAGATTGAAATCGAATCGGAAGAATCGGTTGAAAAGCACGACCGCATTCGCGCCGTCCTTTGAGAGAGCATGTACGAGGTTCGGCAGGCTCGAGTAATAGTTGCCCAGTTTGACCATGATTGGAAGCTTGGTAGCCATCCTGGTTTCCCTGACCGTGGCACGAACTTTCTGTTCGATCTCCTGACCCGTGGTCTGCGTCGAAAACGGTACGTAGGCGATATTGAGTTCTAGCGCGTCCGCGCCCGCTTCCTCGATACGTTTGGCAAAACCAGCCCACTTGCCAGTCCCCACACAATTGATGCTTGCAATGATCGGCGTTTGTCCGCAGCGCTTCTTCGATTCGCGAATAAGCCCCAGATACTGATCAGTCCCCTCTTCCCATGCGGTTCTCGATATAAAGGCTTCGGCATCGGGATAACTGTCGATGTCGAGCATCTGCATCTCGGTACCCAGCTCGGCTGCGATCTGCTCCTCGAAGAGAGACTTGAGCACGATCGCGCCCGCGCCAGAATCCGCCGCTTTCTCCACTCCATCTTCGATGCCGGTTAAACCGCTCGCTCCCACGATAATCGGATTCTTGAGCTTGAGTCCCATGAGCCATGTATCCAGTTCAACCATTGTTCGCTCCTTCAATATCTATTGTAACAGATTCTCGATGGCACATTAAGCGCATGTATCAGAGATCGAGCGCTTTTGTTTCAATTTTCTCAAGAACGCGCGCAATGAAGGCATCGAGGGGAATGCCATTTTCCTGAACTCCTGTTCGGAGGCGAAGCGAAATGGTTTTCTCGTCCTGTTCGCGCTGACCGACGATCGCCATATAGGGAATCTTGCGATTCTGGGCAGCCCTGATCCTGGCATTCATGCGCTCCTCGCCCAGCAAGGCCTCGGCTCTGATACCCTTGCTTCTCAGCAACGCGGTGACTTCCCTGGCATACCCATCGAAGGCCGGCGCAACGGGGATGACGGCTACCTGATCGGGCATGAGCCAGACTGGGAAGGCCCCCGCATAGTGCTCGATGAATACGCCAAAGAATCGCTCAATAGAACCCAGGAGGGCACGGTGCACCATGTACGGCTGTTTCTGCCTACCGTCCCTGTCTACAAATGTCATATCAAAGCGCTCCGGCAGATTAAAATCGAACTGGATAGTGGTCATCTGCCATTCGCGCCCGATCGCGTCTTTTATCTTGAGGTCGATTTTAGGCCCGTAGAATGCCCCTCCCCCTTCATCGATTTCATAAGGAAGCCCTTCTTTCTCCACGGCTTTTTTCAGCGAAACCAGCGCCTGCTCCCATCGTTCCGGAGCGCCCACCGATTCTGCCGGCCGTGTCGCGAGATACGCCTTGATATCCTTGAATCCGAGTGTCTTCCACATTGAGAGGCTGAAACGAAGCACTTCTAAAATTTCATCCTCGATCTGATCGGGAGTACAGATGATATGCGCGTCATCTTGAGTAAAGCCTCGTACACGCATGAGACCGTGCAAAACTCCAGATCGCTCGTAGCGATATACGGTACCAAGCTCGGCCCATCGCAGGGGCAGATCTCGATATGAGTGTCCCTGACTCTTGTAGATCATGATGTGGAAGGGGCAATTCATAGGCTTTATGTAATATTCGTCTTCGTCGATTGTCATGGGCGAATACATGTTGCCCTTATAGAAACCCAAATGCCCGCTCGTCTCCCAGAGCCAGCTTTTTCCTATGTGAGGAGTAAAAAGGATTTCGTATCCGTTCTTATAATGCTCGTCGCGCCACCATTTTTCCAGCTCCACACGGATGCGACCGCCTTTCGGGTGCCAGTAAATGAGGCCAGGGCCCGCTTCTTCATGAGTGGAGAAAAGGTCGAGCTCCTTGCCAATCTTGCGGTGATCCCGACGCTCGGCTTCTTCGAGCATGTGCAGATACGCTTCCAGTTCAGCTTTGGTAGCAAACGCGTAGGCGTAGATGCGAGTCAGCATGGGACGTGTTTCGTCGCCACGCCAGTAGGCACCCGCAATGGTTCGCAACCGAAAGGCATCGGGTCTGAGGTCCCGGGTGCTTTCCACATGCGGCCCGCGACAGAGGTCGACAAAATCCCCACAACGATATATGGAAATCGTCCCGTCTTCCAGCCCTTCGATAAGCTCAAGCTTGAAGGGCTGGTCGGCGAAAAGAGCCTTCGCGTGATCCTTCCCAATCTCCTCACGCACAAAGGACTGGTTCGATGCGATAATCCGGCGCATCTCCTTTTCGATTGCGGGAAGCTCTTCATTAGTCAGCGGTCGCGCGAATAAAAAATCATAGTAGAATCCGTCCTGAATGGCAGGGCCAATCCCAAATTTCACTCCCGGATGCAGATGCTGAACCGCCTCCGCCATGACATGCGCGAGAGAATGCCGCATTCGTTCAATATCAATTTCCATCGACGTCTCCTTGCTCGTATATTCCAAACAGCGCGTCCGGTATCCAGATCCGGCCTGGATACGAAAAAAGCCTTCACCGGATGCGTCCGGGCGTGCATGCATCATGACCATGCATCCACGTAAGGACGAATCCCGTGAAGGCTCTCCGATCACGGCAATCCGCGGTACCACCTTACTTCGGTTCCCCGCGACAGGGACCGCACTCTTCGCCATTCACGCAGGCGAGCGTTCCGTATTACTGAATCCATTCTCCAGACAAAAAGAACGGAAATGTTCACACGGACTGCTCCGGAGTGGTTTTCACCGGCAGTCGGCAGGATTCTTCCACCCATATGTCCCCTCTCGCGGATCACATGGAATCCCTCTCTATGCGCAAACCGGCCCGGTTACTCTTCTCCATCAACGCATTTATCGCTATTTTCATTATACATCCGCATACTGTCAAGAGGATCGTATCATGGGATGGGGCGCGGGCGTACTTGTATGCTGAGCCCTGTATGAGTATTTTTTAAATATATGGGAACCAGAGTCGCACATGAATCGGATACGAAAGAACTGGTCCAGCAGGATGTTCTGCCGGAAGAGCCGGAGGAATATCGCGTCTTTCTCATCAACGACGATTTTACGACGGTGGAATTCGTGATATCGATTCTCATGACCATCTTCCACAAGAGCCTACCCGAAGCGACACGGCTCACTATGGAAGTGCACAGAAAGGGACGGGGTCTCGCAGGGGTATTCCCCTACGATATCGCCGTTACGAAGATTCAGCAGGTCCATGCAATGGCGAGACAGCGGGGATTCCCTCTCCGCTGCATAATGGAGAAAGCATGAAAGTAAGCCCCGAGGTCCAGGCGATATTCAATGCCGCCTACAACGAAGCGAAAATCCGGAATCATGAGTATCTCATGCCGGAGCATATTCTTTTCGCAGGCCTCTCGTTCGAAAAAGTAAGGAGCATCCTCGAGAGCTGTGACGCTGACATTGAGCAGATGCGGCGCAGCATCGAAGCCTATTTCGAACAGAAAATGCCTATCGTTCGAAACGCCGAGCCCATCCAGAGCGCGGGGTTTCAGGCTGTCATAGAGCGGGCAGTGATGCAGTCGCAGTCTGCCGGTAAGGATGAAGTTGGTATTTCCGATCTTGTTGTCTCGCTTTACGATGAGGAGCGTACCTATGCCGGCTATCTGATGCGCAAGCTGGGCATCAAGAGGCTGCAGCTGCTTGAGGTGCTCTCCCATGGTATCAGCGAAGACGAAACGGAATCGGAGACCGCTCCCGAAGAAGAAGAGGAAGAAGGCGTATCGGAGGGAGCGAAAGAAAAACGCGGACAGCGCCCAAACATTCTCGAGCGCTTCGCGACCGATTTGACGGCGCTGGCCGCTGCCGGCAAGCTTGAACCAGTCATCGGAAGGGAAGCGGAAATTGAGCGGACCATCCAGGTCTTGTGCAGGAGGCTTAAGAATAACCCGATCCACGTCGGCGAGGCTGGAGTGGGGAAGACCGCGATCACGGAAGGGCTTGCCCAGCGTATCGCTGCGGGCAATGTTCCGCCCAAACTCAAAGGATATGCTATCTGGTCTCTCGATATGGGGTCGCTGCTTGCGGGTACGAAATTTCGTGGTGATTTCGAAGAACGCGTTAAAAAGGTCATCGATACGCTTGTTAAAAAAGAAAAGGTCATTCTCTTCATCGACGAGATTCATACCATCGTCGGTGCCGGCGCGGTGACAGGAAGCACGCTCGATGCATCCAATCTTCTCAAACCGGCCCTCACGTCTGGAAAGCTTCGCTGCATCGGCTCAACCACCTATGAGGAATACAACAAGATCTTTGAGAAGGATCGAGCCCTCTCTAGACGTTTCCAGAAAATCGATATCGCAGAACCGACGATTCAGGAAACGGTAGACATTCTGAAGGGCCTCCGGCCTAAATACGAGGAATATCACAACGTCAGATACAGCGATGAATCACTGGACATCGCAGTCCGGCTGGCAGCCCAGTTCATCACCGAACGCAAGCTCCCCGATAAAGCAATCGATGTAATCGATGAGGCTGGCGCGCTGGCCAGAATCCGCGCCTACAAGGAGGCGCCGGACGCCAGCGCGGAAACGATCGATATCACTCCGCATGATATCGAAGTAGTAATCGCCAAGATCGCTAGGATTCCGGAGCGTACCGTGACCTCCTCGGAGAAAGACAAGCTCGCCACACTCGAAACATCGCTCAAGAAAGAGGTTTTTGGGCAGGATCAGGCAATCGAAGCGGTGGTCAAGGCGGTCAAGCGCTCGCGCGCTGGTTTCCGCGCGCCGGACAAACCTATCGCCAATTTCCTATTCGTTGGACCGACCGGTGTCGGAAAAACAGAGCTCGCTCGCCAGCTTGCCCGCCATCTTGGTGTTTCCTTGCATCGCTTTGACATGAGCGAATACCAGGAAAAGCACACGGTCAGCCGCCTCATCGGCTCTCCGCCCGGTTATGTCGGCTATGAGGAAGGCGGTTTGCTTACAGACGCCATCCGCAAAACACCCAACGCGGTCGTCCTGTTGGATGAGATCGAAAAAGCACATCCCGACATTTATAATATTCTTCTCCAAATCATGGACTATGCCACACTTACGGACAACCAGGGGCGCAAGGCTGATTTCCGAAATGTCATTCTCATCATGACGAGCAATGCGGGAGCGCGCGATATCGGCAAGCCGCTCATCGGATTCGGAGCCCCGCAGCTGAGCGCTTCTGCCCTTGATGAAGCAGTCGAACGCACGTTCAGCCCCGAATTTAGAAATCGTCTTGACGCGGTCGTTCATTTCAACAATCTCCCAATGCCGGTCATCGAGCAGATTGTCAAGAAAGCTATCGACGAATTCCGGATTCAGCTCCAGGAGAAGCAGGTCACGCTTGAGGTTGATAATGAGGTAATCCGCTTCCTTGCGGAAAAGGGATACTCTCGGGAATTCGGCGCGCGCAATATCAACCGTCTCATCGAAGATCAGATCAAATCGTTCTTCGTCGACGAGGTGCTGTTCGGAAGGCTCGAACATGGGGGCACCGCAAAAGCGCGCCTTGCGGAAGGGCGCATCGTTTTCGATGTCACCCCTCTGAATTCCTGAAGCAGCGTGGAGCTCGATGCATGCAGGTGCTGCCTGATACCGGCTATCTGGACGAGTGCGTCCATTTCTCCTTTCCTTCTCCAGAATTTGCTGGTCGCAACGGCGTGGTGTGCTATGGAGGGAGGCTTTCTCCGGGGCTGCTGCTGTCGGCCTATCGACAGGGCATTTTCCCCTGGCCGTCGAATCCGCGCATTCTTCGATGGTGCAGCCCTGATCCCCGCTTTGTTGTCCCTTCAGGATTTCTACATATCACGGAATCAGCGCGGCGTCTCCTCAGAAAAGCGCTCGCGGAGGATTCGGACTATCGCCTAACCCTCGATACCGCCTTTCCTGAGGTTATTGCAGCCTGCGCGAACATTCCAAGACCGGGACAGGATGGTACCTGGATTTTCCCCGAACTGATCGAGGCATATACCGACCTCTACCGACGCGGGTATGCTCATTCTGTCGAACTGTGGAAGAAAGGAGCCTTGGTAGGAGGGTTGTACGGGGTGAGTCTCGGAGCGGCCTTTTTCGGCGAATCCATGTTCAGCAGAGAAAGCAATGCGTCAAAGATCGCTTTTCTAATCCTGGCAATTACTCTCTTCAATGGGGGTTTTGAATTCATAGACTGTCAGGTATATACTCGCTATCTTGAATTGATGGGGGGTATCCTTATTCCCCGCTACCAGTACCTGGCTCTGCTGAGGCGCGCGCTCCAGACGCCGGATAGAAAGGGCCCCTGGTCATTGCTTTTTCCGGAGTTTCCGGATACTAACACAATCCTGAGCCGGCTTCACACCTGGCGCAGCCCAATGATGGATAACCGATGAAACTGATATTTGTGCAGCTGCCATCACCTTCCCCAAGTTGGGATAGTGTTCCAGCCAACATTCCTCTTGCCGCCGGCTATCTTGCTTCCTACGCGGAATCTAAAGGTCTGCTTTCGCGAAGAGAATGGTCCATACTCGAACCGGAGATCACCAATTATGGATCGGACGCCGCCATTATCGCGACCATTGTTTCGCGCGAGCCGGATATCGTGGCATTCAGCCTTTACTCATGGAATCTTGCGCGAAGCGTCTTCATCGCAGATCGGCTTTCAGCCCTACTTCCTCGCACCCGCCTGATCGCGGGAGGGCCTGAAGTCGTTGAAGGAATGCCAGTTACCATTCGTTCCCCATTTCATAGTTTTGTCATCGGTGAAGGCGAAGAAGCCTTTGTTGACCTCTTGCGTGACATTCAGGAACATCGTCCTATCTCACGGTTCTATACAGCCAGAGAACTGGTGGACCTCGAGCGACTCCCCAACCCCTATCTGACAGGCGCACTCACCTTCAGTCCCGATTCGCAGGTTCACCTCGAAACCATGCGCGGATGCAATGCCAGGTGCGCATATTGTTATTATGGCAAGAATTACCATACGGTGCGGCGCTTCCCGCACGACCGCGTACTCGATGTCATCAGGCTCGCATCAGATGCGGGGGTTTCCGAAATCTATCTGATGGATCCAAATTTGCAAACAGGACCGGATTTCGAAAACCGCCTTAGAGACATCGCTTTCGCCAATCGTGGACATACCGCCATCCATACTGAAATGAGGCTTGAAGGCATCAATGAAGAGATCGCCAGCCTCCTTAAGGAAGCTGGTGTCGTTTCGGTGGAAGCGGGTTTGCAGAGCACCAATCCCAAGGCATTGGAAGCGGTGCACAGAAGCTTCGATCCGAAAGCCTTCGAACGTGGCGCCTCTCTCCTGCAAAAGCAAAAGATCGTTGTTCGAACCGGCCTCATTCTGGGGCTGCCCTATGACGGGTACGAACAGGTCATCGAGACATTCGATTTTCTGGGCATGCAGGGGCTCGGGCAGGAGTCAGAACTCTATCCGCTTGCCTTGCTCCCAGGAACCGAACTGCGTGATCGCGCGGATGAATTCGGCATCAGCTCAATGGAGCTGCCTCCCTACCTCGTCTCCAGCACGCACTGGATATCCTATGACGACATGGTCGATGCCATCGCCGCGTACGAAGAAAGTTTCGACATCGAGTGGGCTCTACCTCCGGCCCCACACTTCCACCTATTTAAAGAAGGCTATGTCTCATTCATCGATACGCGTCGTCCAGAAAATATCGACTGGATGCGCATCAACCCTGAAAAGCTCTCGAACTCGATTACGCTGCTGGTGGACGCCGACGATCCAGAAATACTCGTACGGCTTGTCCGCGCTGCCCGAGATCTGCGCAAGGACAATCCCTTCGCGCTCTATCAGATTGTCCTTGCCAGCGAAACACGTATTCCGTCCGAAAAACTCGTCGCCCGAATCAGGGACGCGTTCCTGAGCCCCGATCACTACTATGAACTAGCGCACTCCTTCTCCCCCGATCCTCAGACGAATTACCAAACCCGCATGTTCTTCGCGACCCGCAACTTTTCGCTGGCGTATCGGGCGCTCGATGAAGCGCAGGATATGGAGACCATGGTGATTCTAAGCAGCAAGGGAGGGTATAACGCCGACAGACTTGCCGAACTGCTACCCTACGTCGTGTTCGACAAGAGTGCCCTCCCGTTCGACCGACTATACGAGCTCATTTCAATCTACGCCGATTTTCCACACATGCTGATCGAAGCGCCCGAAGGATTGTTCTAGCCTCTCCTCAATACATTTTTACTAGGTCGGCCTTCCAGAGCCCCTCTCCTGTCTTGAGGAAGGCGCGCAGGTTTCTGCAGGTATCGTCCACTCCTTTACGGGTGGCCTGGTTAGTCGATCCACCCACATGTGGCGAAAGGATGACGTTCGGTAAAGTATGGATTGGGAACCGTGATGGAGCCCCTACGACACCGTGAGATGGATAGGTGTACCAGGTGTCGATCGCCGCGCCTTTGAGCACACCGGATTTCAGAGCTTCATAAAGACCTTCCTCGTCCACGATCGATCCTCTCCCGACATTCACCAGAAACTTGCCTTGCATGCTCATGAGGATTTCGCGGGACAAAAGGCCTTCGGTCTCAGATGTGGCAGGAAGCGCGATGAAGATAATTTCAGCAGCATTCAACGCTTCGCGAAGCGTTGCCTTGATTCCATCGAAGTGGGGAGGCACCATTGCACCCTGAGAGCGTCTCCATCCATAGACCGTACAGGAAAAGGCTTTCAGGAGCTTTGCCAGTTCGTAGCCAATGGCTCCGGTTCCAAGAATGGTACAGGTCCTGCCATAGAGGCTATCCCAGTTATCCTCAGCACCACGGCTTACCCAGAACCCATGCCAGACTTCGTTTCTAAGGTCGTTGTGGTATTCAATGATTCTCCCATAAAACGCGAGGGTCATTGCGAGGGCTCGTTCGGCAACATCAAACGCATTCGCATGCACATTGTAGACTTGCACTCCACGCTCGACGAGCAAGGGGACAGGAAGATGGTTGATGCCGGTAAAAGGCTGAAAAATGGCTTTGAGCGAAACAGCATGCTCGAATACCGATTGGGGCAGGCGGCCGGCAATGATGATATCCAGACTAGGAATTTCAGGGGAATCAGGAACAAGCCCGTTAAACCATTCATGCTGGGGAAACTCATGTTCAAGCTCCTTTAGAACCGGAGCCCATACCGAGCGGACAGGCATGAACGAACCGATACGCATGGGACACCTCCATGTGCCGATTTTTGCTAACATCGATTGGAATCACCTGCATGCAAGCACATTTGCGCTTCTGTCGCAAGTACCTCCAAGAACCGGGCTGAAATACTCTGCGACCTGCGATATACATTGAGTCTGATTGGTTCTTTTCATTTTTCGTGCCGATACTATAAAGGGAGTAATAGAATCGATGAACAGAAAAGCGCGTTCCATTTTGCTCGCTTTTACGCAACTGTCAGGCATCTGCGTGCTCATTCTTAGTATTGCCATATTCGCCGGCTGTGCATCCAGCCCTTCAACAACCTCCACTCCACCGAGTCTGAACGAACTGGTCAGAAAAGGTGACAAGAAAAGCCTAAATGAATTGCTCAGCAGACTCGAAGAATACAAGCAACAGGC
The DNA here is from genome assembly GCA_029265255.1 of Spirochaetota bacterium. The sequence goes on along the minus strand of JAJUJQ010000001.1, from coordinate 610,767 downwards.
GAACATTCCCGACAAAGACGGGTTGTTTCCGCTGCATGTGGCGGTATCGAACAATGATCTTGAGACAGCGCGGATTCTTCTCCTTATTGGAGCAAAACCGGACAACCAGGACCTTGCGGGCAAGACCGCGCTTCGGTATGCCATCGATGGTTCGATGTTCGACATGATCACGCTGCTCGCCAAGAACGGCGCTAATCCTTTTGTCGCTGACAAGTCAGGAAGATCGCCTGCACATGTTGTGCTCGAATCGGGAAGAAGTCTCGAATTGCTCAAAGCTCTCTGCAACGAAAGCAATATTGCGACGACCAGCGATATCGGAAGAACGATGTACCATTACGCTGCCGAAGCCTTGAATGTGGAAGCGGCGAAGTACCTGCTGACTCTCGCGACTCCTTCTGGCGCATCCAACGCGCTCAATCTTAAAGATCGATCAAACCGTACCGCACTCGATCTTGTCTTCGGTAAAATCAGGGAAAAACCCTCCGCGGATCAACTCGAAGCTCCATTGGGAAAAGATCCCTCAACCATCGCCGCTGCCACAATCGCAGAAATGATGGTTCAGAAAGGTGGTGAAACCTCTCTTCCCGAATTCTCGTGGTTCGTGCGGCTCGTACAGCAAGGCAATTATGCAGCCGCTCGATTCGAAAATGGCAATACAGCCCTTCATGAAGCGGTCAGAAATGATCAGTACGGATGTATTGAATTTCTGCTGCAGAAGTATGTAGGGCCGAACGAGAGGAACAGCAATGGTGAATCGCCCCTGCACATGGCAGCGGCTCGCGCCTCATATGAATCAGCTCGACTGTTGCTGAAAGCCGGTCCCGACCGCATCAGCGCATCACTCGCGGATCGCAATGGAAACACCCCACTGCATGTCGCTGTTGCAAGAGACAACTCTGAAAAGGTGATCGAGCTGTTGTTTTCCCATGGAGTGCAAGCCGATCCGGTCAATTTTGCAGGAGACACCCCCCTCATGACCTGTCTTAAAAACGACCGGTATGCCCGCTACGGCGAATTGCTGGTTCGAAAAGGAGCTTCTGTCCTTATCACAAACCGGGCAGGAGAAAGCCCCCTCTCGATTGCGATCGCGAAAGGCAAGGAAGCGGTCGGTTCCATTATTCTGAATGTCAACGCGAACACAACTGATGCTGACGGTAATTCGGTACTGATGACGGCGGTCTCCCTTCGAGCTCCCGCGGAGGTGCTGAGACTGATTCTTACTCGCGGCGCACGGGTCAACGCTTCCAATAAAATCGGCGATACGGCGCTGCATCTGGCTGTTAGAGGGAACTACGAAGAACAGGGCGTCGTGCTTATAGAAGCTGATGCTGACGTGTTTCTCATGAATCAGAAAGAAGAGAATCCGCTGTTCCTCGCTTTGACCTCACAACCGGCCCCGATTGACTGGTTCTTCAGGCCGAAAGTTATCCAAGCGAGGGATGCCGACGGCAACCGGGTTGTCCACCATGCAGCTTCCAAGAATCTACCCAACGGTATCGCGTTTCTTCTGACTAAAGGCGCGGATCTTAATGTCACGAACAATCACGGCGAGACTCCGCTTCACTCCGCAGCCAGAAACGATGCTGTCGATGCGATTCGATATCTCCTTGCCAACAACGCATCACGTCTTGCGATCGACAACAACGGAAACATCCCCCTTCAAAGCGCTGTTCTGGCATCAAAATTCCTTGCCGCGAAGGAATTCGTCACGTCTGCCGCATCGGTACTCGAACTCGACAGCCAGAACCTCAAAGGAGAAACCGCGCTCTACCAGGCTGCGCGGGGCAACGATGAGCGTCTGATCGCGCTTCTCACACAGGCTGGCGCGCACACCGAAATCCAGGACGCAGATGGGTTGACGCCCTTGGCCATCGCGGCGAAGCGTGGCAATGTTGAAGCGATCACCGAGCTGGCAAAAGCCAAAGCATCCATCGAAACCCGCACCGCAGAAGGGTCCACTCCTCTCCTGCTCGCAACCCAGGCTGAATTCCCAAAAGCGGTTCGGATCCTTCTAGACATGGGCGCAAACCCGCATGGGCAAAACCGAAGCGGTAGCACTCCCTTCCTTATTTCTCTGCAGAAGCCCCGCGAGGTCTGGAGAGAATATTTCACCCCTGCAGTCGTCAACCGACAGGATTCATCCGGCGACACCATGCTCCATATGCTCATTAAAAAGGAGCTGGCGATTACTTTTATCGATGAGGCGCTCATCAGCAAAGCAGATCCCGACATCCGCAACGCAGAGGGCGACAGCGCTCTCATGAGTGCTTTGAAAGCGGGTCTTAAAACCGGCAATTTTGCTGTGGCGGAAAAATTGCTCGGTGGCAATACCAAAGCTTCCCTGTTTGTAAAGAATGGAGATAGTCTGACGCCTCTTGATATGATTTTCACGCTCAAAGCCGATTCGCGACGCGCACTCATAAAGGTTGCGGGAGTCAATCAAAAGGATTTTGCGGGCAATTCGCTCCTCCATCATGCGGTGAAATCGAATCTCAAGGATGTGGTACTGGAGCTGCTTGAACTTGGAGCAGACCGAAACAGCAGAAACTGGGAAGGTAAAACCCCCGCGCAGATCGCAAAGGACGCGAATTTGATCGAATTGTACCAGATTCTGCAGCAATAATGGAGCAACACCTCCCTAGGGGTTCAGTTGTTGCATTCCTTTAGTTCTTCGTTCCTGCGGATTTTTTCGAGTGCCTGTTCCTGAATTTGACGGACACGCTCTCGCGTGATGCCGAGAATTCGGCCTGTTTCCTCGAGGGTCTTAGGCTGTTCGCCATTAAGGCCGTACCGCAGCTGCAGGACGGTCTGTTCACGCTGGGATAGTGAACACATGACTTCGCGAAGGAGTTCGCGCAGTGTCGTGTTGAAGGCGAAGATAAAGGGATCGAGTGTTTTATCATCGGATATGCTATCCGCAACGGTCCCTGCCTTGTCCTCATCCAACGAGGTATCGAGACTCGAAGTCCCCTGCGCGAGCTGCAAGGCGCTTTCCACCTTGTCTTTCGCGATTCCACTGTGTTCGGAGAGCTCGGTGATATTTGGATCTCTTCCCAGCTCCTGCACAAGCTGGCGCGCGGACGCGTAGCAGCGGCGAATGGTATTGAGCATGTGGATTGGAAGCCGAATAACACGGCTTTGATCCACAAGGCACTTGATGATGGCCTGCCGTATCCACCAGCTCGCGTAAGTAGAGAATCGATAGCCACGGCGGTAATCAAAACGGCTGGCGGCCTCGATTAGCCCGATATTCCCCTCATCGATGAGATCGAGGAGATTGACACCTCTCATCTGGTAGCCTTTCGCGATCGAAACAACCAATCGAAGGTTCGAGGTGATGAGTGTTTCCCTGGCAGAATGTGCTTGCTCTGAAACCGAGCGATACTCATCAGCGAGCGCTTTATCGTTAGGTGACGTGGCTAGCCGCTGCTTGAGATCATCCAGTCGGGACATGAGCTCGCTGATCCGGCTCGCGATATTCCTTTCCTCTGTGGCATCGAGCAGCGGATATCTTGATATCTGCTTGAGATATAGAGAAAGAGGGTCCTGTTCCGATACTTGATCTTCAGCGCTGATAATCGTTTTCTTCTCGACAGTCCTGTCTCTGTCACGTTGGTCACCCATAATTTTTAGGGCGTGAACCCTTCCGCACCCAAAATATCACGACTCTAGTACCTAGACAAGGGCAATACCGTGCCAATTCTGATTAAATATTGAAGATTTTCATCTAGCGCTCGTGCAGTCTTTTTTTACTCACGCGGGGCGAGACCGGGATCAACAGGTTGCCCGTTTCTGAAAACAAAGAAGTACGATATGGCGGTACCTTCTTTTGCGTCAAATCCTGCTTTTCCGATTATTTTTCCCGCTTCCACAGCGTCGCCAGTTTTAACGAGAATTGTCTCGTTTCCTCCATATACGTAGACAAATCCCGATTTTGACTGTACGAACACCACCTCACCGAATCCTCTGGAGGGACCTGCCGATACCACCGTTCCAGACGCAATAGTGCGCACAGGCGCCCCTTTCGTAGTCTTGAACATGATACCTTCGAGTTTACCGTTCATGTACTGGGCTTTGCCTTCGACCGGCCAGGACACGAGAGGATCAATAGAACGCGTTGCATTGGAGGTGGCCGCTGAGGCAGAGGGTGGGGTCGGCATTGATGAGGGCTGCGAGCCGCCCGGCGATGGGGATGGCGTTGAAGCAGGAGTTCCCTGTGGTTTTGATACAGGTAGCGTGTTGTCCTGTGTTCCGGCTGGCGCCGCAGCCGCTGGCGCGGAAGGAGTGCCGTTAGAATTGCCCGAAGAAGAGGGGACAGAAGTCGAGGCCTGAGATGGGGCGGGCGAGAGACCAGCAGAGGCCGATGGAGAGGTATTCGACACAATCGTGGTAGTTGATGATGAAGGGCTTTCTGTTGATACAGAAGAGGTACGAATCGGCTGCACTCCATGTGCTGGTTCAGGGATCAGCAGAACATCCCCCACCTTGAGCACATACGATTCCGGAAGGCTATTCGCGGCTTGAAGCTCCTGCACGCTTACCCCGTATTTCTTTGCTATACCATAAAAAGTCTCACCCTTTGCTACCACATGGATCAAGGGAATACGCAATACTGTACCAGGACGAATTTTCGAGGGATCGGTGATGCCGTTCACTTGAGCCAGGGTTTCGAATGGAACCGCATAGGACTTAGCGATTGAATAGAGTGTTTCTCCTGTCTGGATGACATGATACTCCTGCTCCGCTCCGCAGATGGAAAAGGATATCATGAAGAGAAAAGCGATTGTTATCGAGACTGCATGCCTGGCCATGAAACACCCTCTACTTTTTATCGGCATAAATGAGACCAATATCAAGCGTTCGCATTTTCTTTCCCGACTTCCGCCCTTTTCAATGTATCACCAAATCGATACAATAACACATATCCAGAGAAAAGGAGCAGCGCTGTGATGGAACGGTCACCACTCCATGTAGCCCGGTATGCTTATGCACCAAAAATGCCGGAAATATTTTTCGAACCCGTCTCAAAAATCAAAATCGAACCAACAGAAGTCATTGAGCCGGAAAGGGACCGCGAGGCCCTTCGGACCTTATTCCCACATAGCTACGGCAAGCCTGCAATCCGATTTGTAGCGGGAGACAGCGCCCTTCCAAGCGCACCTCTTACTGTCGGCGTCATTCTTTCCGGAGGTCCGGCGGCGGGAGGCCACAATGTCATCGCTGGTCTTTTCGATGGGCTCAAGAAGGTTCATGCCGATTCTGTGCTGATCGGGTTCAAGGGAGGACCCGCCGGTCTAATCGATGGCAACTACATGGAGATCACCAAAGATATTGTGGAGCAATACCGCAATACCGGCGGCTTCGATATGATCGGCTCTGGAAGAACAAAGATCGAAACTCCTGAGCAGTTCGAAAAATCGTTCGAAACCGCGGAAAAGCTTAAGCTTGATGCGTTGATCATCATCGGTGGTGACGATTCAAATACAAACGCTGCCCTGCTGTCCGAATATTTCATCCGAAAAGGCGCGGCGATAACGGTTGTTGGAGTGCCGAAGACCATCGACGGAGATCTTAAAAACGAATGGATCGAAACGTCTTTCGGTTTCGATACCGCAACCAAGATATATTCGGAGCTTATCGGGAACATCTGCAGGGATGCCGCTTCAGGACGCAAATACTGGCATTTCATCAAGCTCATGGGGCGCTCAGCTTCGCATATCACGCTGGAGTGCGCCTTCCAGACAAGACCCAACATCGCGCTCATCTCTGAAGAAATCGAAGCGAAAGGCATGAGCCTTTCTGACATTGTGCAGACCATTTGTGATGCAATAGCCGCCCGGGCAGCGAAGGGAGAGAATTTTGGCGTTGTGATCATTCCTGAGGGACTTATAGAGTTCATTCCCGAAATAAAGAAACTCATCGCGAATATCAACGACATTATCGCCGCTGCGGGGAATGCGTACGAATCACTTCCGCGTGGCGAGGCCCAGCGATCGTTTGTTCAATCACATCTGGACCCTGACAGCGCTTCTCTCTTTGCCAGCCTTCCTGATGGCATACAGACGCAGCTTTGCTGGGATCGGGATCCGCATGGCAATGTTCAGGTCTCGCGTATCGAGACTGAAAAGCTTCTCGTCGAGATGGTGGGGCGCCGCCTGGCCGAAATGGCAGCTGCCCAAACCTATCGAGGTAAATTCGATTATCAGACTCATTTCTTCGGGTACGAAGGCCGGTGCGCCTTTCCTTCGAACTTCGATGCCGATTACTGCTACTCTCTCGGATATGCCGCATGCCTTCTTGCCCTGAATCGCCTCACCGGCTATATCGTGGCAATTCGCAATCTTGCGGCTCCAGCGAGGGAATGGATACCGGGAGGTATCCCGCTTGTATCGATGATGAATCTGGAACATCGGCATGGGAAGGATAAGCCGGTGATACGTAAAGCGCTGGTCGATCTCGAAGGGAAACCATTTGCTGCTTTCATGAATGCAAGGAGCAAGTGGGCTCTCTCCTCTGACTATCGAATCCCTGGGAGCATCCAGTATTTCGGCCCTCCGTCGATCACGGATACCCCAGCGATAACTCTGCAACTGGAGCACCATTCGTGAAAGAGACGGCTTTTCGTATCGCAAGCGCAGCATTGCTGCTCTTCCTGACCATCGCCTTTGCGCATGGCCAGGAAGTGCTTACCGCCGACCAGTTCTTCGCGAAACTGGCGGAACGCTATGCTTCTGTTTCCGATTACCAGGCTGCAGTACAGATATCAGCAGGACGCCAGCCCATGACCGGAACGCTGTGGTTCAAATCCCCCGCGCTCCTGCGCATTGATTTTTCGCAGCCGGCAGATCAAGTCATCGTCTTCGACGGGAAAACACTCGTCGTCTACCTTCCCCAGTACCGGGCTGTGCTGAAGCAGGATGCTGGCGATCAATCAACATCACTTGGCGCTGCCTCTCTCGCGTCGAAGGAAGGACTCTCGCTTCTGCGGCGCAACTACACAGTCGGATGGGAAAAAAGTCCTTCTCCGGAACCGCTGGACGCGGGCTCTCAGGAGCAAGTCTATCGCCTTATGCTGTCCCGCAAGAGTGTCTCTGAAGGGTTCAGAAATATCAGGCTCTCGGTGAGTGTCGACACACTGTTGATCCGGAGATTGGAAGGCTGGACAATATCCAATGACAAGATCAGTTTTGATTTTCTCGATATCAGGCTCAACAGAGGAATACCGGACAGCCGCTTTGCCTATGAGCCGCCAGCAAGTGCCAATGTTTACAACAATTTTCTGTTTCAATAGGCAGCGACGGGTATCGCGGGAGTTCATATGGGCAGGATAGGCGAAATATTCCGCGAAAAACGTCTCAGCCATGGCTTAACGCTCGAGCAGGTTGCAGACGAAACCAATATCAGTACCCGGTATCTTCAAGGAATCGAAAGCGATAATTTCCGGGATTTCCCTGGAGAAGTGTACATACAGGGATTCATACGGAATTATGCTGAATTCCTCGGTCTGGATGCTGAACAAATGATCGCTCGGTATCGAGCGAAAGATGAGGAATCTGTACATTCCGCAGAATCCAGAATTCCTTCACCTTCGATGCCGGCGGCAGCCGTGCAAGCCGCTCGACCTTCAGAAGGGGAGCGAACTGGCGGGATCGCTGAGCCTGTTACCTCCGACCAGATAACCCGGCCATCTCAACTCCCCGAACAAGCCGTCACTCCACCGCTGTTTCCGGAAGTGATGCAGGAATCAATACCTTCAGAGACCATTTCGGAATCCCGGTCTGCGCCATCCAGATCGAAAAAAAGCTCAAAAGCACGCGGGCAAAACCCACCAGCTTCAAAAGCCGCTGAATCTTTGCCTTCTCCGCCGGAAGAGGCCGCACCCTCCCCGTCATTTTCAGCGAATCCGCCGGATTCAAAGCCGGCGGCATCACCTCGCCGGCGTATTTCGATCGTCGTGTTAGGCGCAATCGCGCTGACAGTAGCGACTGTCCTCGCGCTGATACTTGTAAGATTTTCGGGCACAGCGCGATCCGCTGCTCCCTCCAGGCAGCCGGTTGAATATCGCGCGGAAGGTCTCCCGTTTGAGCAGCGGATATACCCTGGCGATCGCGTGTATCTCCCTCTTGACGACGATTTTGTGTCTGTGATGCTCGATGCGGTCTCAGAAAAGACCGCATTCTCGACCCCCTACGGGACCTTTACTGCGGGACTCAATGAAGAAGCGGTCATCAATCCTTCAAGCGAACGCGAGAGGCTCGTTCTCACGGTAAAGGATTTTGCGCCTCAGGCCCCCCAGCATGGTGTGCTGGTACGATTCGAGGTCAAAGAGGCGCTGACTTCATCAAGCGCTGAAAGCGGCATTACAATTCCTGCGGGAAGCGGAACACCTGGCTCCCCCGCGCCGACCAGAGCTGCTGATACTCCGCAGGTTGTCTTCAAAAGCGCTTCCGGACCCCATCAATTCTTTGTAAACGTGAGTTTTGCCTCCCCCGTGATGTTCCGGTACGAGGCGGATCGCAGGGAATGGGTGGAAAAATATTATCGGAAAGGTGAATCAATCACCATCAATGTATCGAACAGTGTCACGTTTTGGACATCCAATGCCCAGTCGGTGCGCATCAATGTCTATCAATCGGCAGGCAAATCGACGGAGTTCTCGATGGGAGGCGCAGGTGAAATTGCGGTAAAGCGACTCTCCTGGTCCTCCGCTCAGGGCGGATGGGCACTGATCGCAACGACGCTCGACTAAAGGAACCATAATGGCTTCATTCTACATCGACCAGCATGGCTGCGCGAAAAACCAGGTCGACGGCGAGGAGATCAGTACCAGATTGATAGATAATGGATTTCTGCAAGCAGAATCGCCGGATGGCGCGGATATTATCATCATCAACACCTGCGGATTCATCGAAGACGCAAAAAGGGAATCCATCGATGCCATCATTGCGGCCAGACGAGCATGGCCAGAAAAAAAGGTCGTGATTGCTGGCTGTCTTTCCCAGCGATATTCCAAGGAACTCTTCGCAGAAATGTCAGAAGCGGATGGAGTACTGGGAAATGCCGATCTCAGCATTGTGCCTGCCGCGCTTCGCGATATCCTGGCAGGGACGCGAATGGTGCTCAGCCCTCCTCCTCCATCGCGAATGCCCGAACACGTGTATATCCGAAAAACCATTTTTGACTTTCCTGGGACAGCGCACATTAAAATTACCGAAGGCTGCTCGAACCATTGCGCGTACTGCGCCATTCCGCTCATTCGGGGAGAACTTCGCTCCAGAAACATCGACGATATTGTCGAAGAGTGTCGCGTCCTGATCGATCGGGGAATGTTCGAATTAGTACTTATCGGACAGGATTTGGGCAATTATGGCAGAGATCTCGGAGGACGCTGCCTGTTGCCTGATCTGTTTGAGGCCCTAGAAAGAATTCCCGGTGAATTTCGTGTACGTCCTCTGTACATTCATCCGGATCATTTTCCCATGGAAATTCTTCCCTTCTTCGGGAAGAACACACGATTTGTTCCCTATTTCGACATCCCTTTCCAACATGCATCTGGCACGCTGCTCGCCCGCATGAACCGCCATGGCTCGGCTGAGACATACCTGGATCTTCTTGCTGCCATCCGAGACAAGATTCCTGACGCCATGATCCGCTCAACCTTCATGGTGGGATTTCCTGGCGAAACGGAAGAAGACTTCAGGATCCTGCTCGAGTTCCAGGAGCAGGCACAACTTGACTGGCTGGGCACGTTTATCTTTTCGCGAGAAGAGCATACTCCCGCATGGAATATGAAACCGGTAATTTCCAAAACCATCGCGAAACAGCGGAAGGCGTTCATCGAGGAAGCTCAGACCCGCATTACCGCTGCCCGCTTGAACCGTTTTATTGGTCAATCCGATTTCTTCATTATCGAAGAGCGCTTCGAGCATGACGACCTCTGTATCGGCCGAGGGTGGATGCAAGCGCCGGATGTCGATGGGGTAACGCTCGTCCACGGAGCCTATAACCCCGGAGAGAGGGTCCGGGCGCGTATCGTCTCGGTGAATGGTGTCGATTTCAATGCAATTCCGGAGTATACTGCCGAACCATGATACAAGGACGGATTCCAGACTATCTCAAAGACCTGAACCCCGAGCAGCTCGATGCCGTCTTTGCGGAAGAAAAACGCCTGCTCATCCTTGCGGGGGCCGGCACAGGAAAAACGAAGGTCATCACTTCAAAAATCGTGTACCTCGTACGCGAAAAGCACATACCGCCGGAATCCGTGCTCGCGGTTACCTTTACGAACAAGGCTGCCAACGAAATGAAGGAACGAGCCATGATGATCGAGTCTGCATGTGCTCGCGCCACTATTAGAACCTTCCATTCCTTCGGCGCTTGGTTCATGCGGCGAAATACCCAGGCGTTCGGCCTCCGAACCGGGTTTACAATTTACGATGAGAACGACAGTACCGAATTGGTACACTCCATTTTTCCCTCGCTCACAAAGCGCGAATGCGGCGATTATGCTTTTCTTATCGGCAAGGCCAAGGACTATTACATGACGCCCGATTCGCCAGAGCTCGGCTTTATCAGTCAGAATCCAGAATTCCGCCGGATTTACGCTGCCTATGAGGCTCGATTGCGGCAGACCGGCAATGTCGATTTCGGTGACCTGATATTTATGCCCGCCCGACTCCTTGAGAAAGACGAGGCGATTCGCCTCAGAACCAGGCAGCGGTACAGGGTCATCCTTGTTGATGAATATCAGGATTCCAACGTTGCCCAATTCCGTCTGCTTCAACAACTCTCCGACCCAGACACGATGCTCTGCGTGGTAGGAGACGACGATCAGTCGATCTATCGCTTTCGTGGCGCTGAAATACGCAATATCCTCAATTTTCAGAAGGTATTCCCCGAAACAAGACTCATACGTCTCGAGCGTAACTATCGCTCTTATCAGACAATTCTCGATTTTGCCAACGCGGTGGTTCTGCATAATGCGAAACGTCTGGGCAAAAGGCTTCTTTCAACACGTCCAGGCGGGGTCAAACCCCAGCTTGCGCTCCTCGATGATCAGGATCAGGAAATCGAGTTCTGCGCGATGACAGCCAAATGCCATGTTCAGCACGGGGGGTTGTGGAAAGACATCGCCATACTCTATCGTACCAACGCCCAATCGCTCGGGTTCGAACGGCTCTTTCCCCAACTCGGTATTCCTTACCGCATTATCGGAGCACTTCGTTTCTATGAACGCGAAGAGATCAAGGACATGCTCGCGTTCCTCTCGTTTCTTGCCAATCCACGTGATCAGATTGCGTTCTCGCGGATAGTCAACAAGCCAGCACGGGGAATCGGACCTTCGTCGACGGATTATATAATCGCCTTGGCATTGGAACGAAATATCGACCTCTATGAATCTTCGCTTCAGGCTGTTTCCTCCATGCATGGCAAAGGCCGAGAAGGCATGCGAAATTTCCTTGCGCTTATCGACGCGGCCCATAACCGGCTGCATGAGTGCCAGGGCGACCTTGGCCAACTGGTAGACGAGCTTGCGAGGCAAAGCGGCCTTCTGGACTACTATCACAGCAAAGACCTTATCGGTGGAACACAGAAGGAAGCGAACATCGACGAGCTTGTGAATGCAGCCTCCGAATTTCCTCTTTCGGAAGAAGGGTTGCTCGAATTTCTCGATACCGTGATGCTGGACCAGTCCAGCCGAACACAAGATTCGGATGCAGACGCGGTCACCCTTATCACCATGCACAACACCAAAGGCCTCGAATTTCCTGTGGTCATTGTGACCGGACTGGAGCAGGGACTCTTTCCACGCAGTGACGAAGAGGGCGAAGATCTTGAAGAACAGCGAAGGCTGTTCTACGTTGCGGTGACCCGGGCGAAAGAGAAGCTCTATCTGACGGCGTGCCGTTGGCGACGTATGCACGGAAGGATATACGAAACAGCACCAAGTAGATTCCTGACTGAAATAGCCCCGGAGTATTATGAGCTGTGGCAAAAGGGTCAGCACGCGCTTGCGCGCGGAGGAATAGGTGGGCGCGCTGAAAAGCCTCAAGAACAGTATGCAGGCGCAATTCCCTCACCCAGCATATCGCCAACGCGACCTTCCTCTCTCGCGTCTGAGGAACCATCGGCGGAATGGAGAAGCGGCATGCGAGTCTATCATGAGGAATATGGAAGCGGTACGGTCATCAAGGTAAGTGTTTCTCAGAGCGCCGGGCCCCTGGTGATCGTCAGATTCGATACTGGAAAGGTCGCGCAATTCTTTCCGAAATATACGCGCAAGCTCGAAAAAGCGGAGGAATGAGATGGCCGACCGTACTGAGACATTGCTGAAACGCTTGCCGTCCATACGGAGGACACGCGGCTTCAGGCTGTACACCTCACTTGGAACCCGCGTATTGAGTCTGTGGTCGGATTATGGAAGAGCGCTCCTGGGCTTTCGACCGGAAGGAATACCGCGAATGGCCAAAGGCATGATCGACCGTGGTCTATTATCGGACATACCCACCCAATATCAGAAGCGACTGACAGAAATGGTACGTACCTTTGTCCCATCAGCCAGATCCGTGCGAATAATGTCTTCCTCATATAAAGCAATTTCATTAGCCAGAGCCTTTGCCGGTCTTCCGGAAAGCAATGCAGTGCCGCATCTCGCGTGCTGTCGATTCTTGTACGACGAATACCTTGCAAGACCACCATTACCTACGGTGACAAGTCTTGTCCTTCCGATGCCTGCTGCCTTTTCTCTGGGAATTCTGATATCGGACCGGGAAGATGGTCTCGACGCGGTGCAAGAGGACTGGGTCGATGGGCTGAGAGCGGCGGTGAACATGATGATACTCTCGAAGCTATCTTCGCCTATACAGAGAGAAAAACAAATGCGCTTGCAGACAAGTGCGTGGGCGCGCTTTGACACGCTGGTGGGAAACGAACTTTTCACACGCCGGGGCCCTTGGCTCTTCCCCACCTATCCGCGCGACATGCATGAAGAAATTTTCCTGGCATGCCTCTCGAAGCGGATTGTGATATCCCCCGATTATGAGTTCCCTTCTTCCGTCCCCTTGGATTTCGATGATGGAGAAATTGCGCCGCTTCGAGACATCTCGAGGCTCAAGGAATCCTTGCCGCGCGCAGAAGCATAATCTGCACGCTGCAGAAGAGCGACTCCCGCGAGAATCAGGATTCCCCCCGCAATTCTTCTCCCTGTCAAGACTTCGTTAAACAGCATCATGGATAAAATGTTCGTGCACACCGGTTCGATCGTACTGATGATCGAAGTATCGCGCGCTCCTATCCGCTGCATCGCCATGAACAGCGTTATGATGGGAAGCACCGTCGCCATAATTCCGACGCCGCCCGCTAAGAGGACCTGGCGCGGCCATGACAGTATCACCAATGTTCCTTTGATCATCGCGATCACAACATACACCGCTGCAGCAACGGTGATGATGATCGCTGTCGCAATTATCGGGTCTGTTCCCTCAAGAATGCGCTCGCTCAAAACCAGGTAAATCGCGTAAGCGGCAGCAACTGTCATGCCTAGAATAATCCCGTACGCCGGGTAGTTGCCGGCATTCCAGAATGTCAGCATGCTCCCGCCCAGAGAAAGAATTAGCGCCGCTACCTGCGCTCGGTGAGCTTTTTCACCGCGAAACAGGGCTCCAATAATGAAAACAAACGCGGGATAGAGATAGAGAAGCAGACTCGTAATCCCAGGATCCAAAATCTTTACCGTAAGAAAAAAAAGCCCGGCCTGCGGCGCAAATCCCAGAAGCCCCAGAATAACTAGCTTTCTGATCTTGAAAAATTGAAGGGCCTGGCGATGGTTTTGTGTTCGGGCCGCGACCATGATCCAGAGAAACGTGGCTGCGATGATAAAACGCCATGAGAGCACCGCCTCGACCGCAATCCCCGCTCCAAACAGCGATTTCGCGAATAATCCAAGAGTCGAGAAACTTGCGGCGGAAAAAAGAGCAAACAGGAATCCCGCGGTTTTTTCTCTGATAATCAATTCTTTCATATGGATTGATCAGTGTCAAAAACAGTTTTATCGGGTGCATATTTTCTTTCATCAATTGCGGCGCGCACCTTATCAGCCTCTGTCAGTGTGAAATGGATGTCGGGGAAAGCCCACGTTCCATCTGCCCCTGGCTCTCCGGAAGCCCATGCGGCAAGATGGCGAATCTCCTCCTCGATTGCCGCGGGAGGTACCGCCGAAACTTCGGGCAACCGGGCTTGGATAGCTGATGGGTCGAACCTTTGAGGCGAACCGAGCACGGAAGCATACAGAAAACGCCTGATATTTTCACGCTTCAATCGTTCGTTGTCATATTTCAGCCGGAACGATCGAATAGTGGGAATTGCGAAGAACAGCAAAGAGAAGGCAAGAGGCGCTGCTCCTAAAAGCAAGCCCGCGACCGCGGCCGGCTGGGCGATTCCCAGCTGCGCAAACAAGTAAATGGTTGAGGAATAAATAAACGCAAACCCACCTCTCAAAGCTGCCCCGTCCGTTGTACGAACAATCACATCGGTTCCGAGGGAGAGCGCATGCCATCCATAATAGCCTCCGAAGAACAGATTGATGATGTTCATCCAGCGAAAGACGGAGTCCATTTTCCTGCTGTTTGAAGAGAAGGCTTTCAGCTTTTTCATTGGGAATGCAGCAGCGGCTTCAGAGGATACACGATTGGCAGCGGACAGCAGAGAAGGAAAGAAAAAATATAGCGCACCGCTGTCGGTTACCTCCGGTCTTCCTTCGAACTCGACCATGAGTCGAGTAATGCGTTCCTGAGCCGCATCGGGTTCGAGCCCAGAGAGTGCCATGAATTCGGGTAAGGTGATTACACCCTTGTGCGTCTGGATATACGCGACGAATGCTCTTTTCAGCACCTGATCCCAATCACCATTTGGATCTCCGTCGCCAAACACATGCGAGAACACCGCTTTGTGCAAGGGCCTGCGCTCCCTTCTCTGGAGCTGCTGTCGGTATCGGGTCTCAGGATCTTTGAAAAGCTCACTGTAGAACCAGAGCCGGACAAGGGAGTCGAAAAGCCGCGTCGTTAGCCACAAACCTCCCAACCCACCGCCCCTTCGATTATCTCGATCTCTTCCACCGCCTTGTTGCAAGGCAATCGATCCAAACAATGCGACCAGCGCGAGCGCGATAAAAATGAAGAAGTACCCGACAAGGGTCACAAGGATCCATACTTTGAACAGGGCTTTACCAGCGCGAATCGCTTCGCGGCCGATCGCTTTTGCCAGCCGCGCGAGTGTCGGACCGAAGCCTCGATAGCGACTTCTCAACCCTTCAGGGAATGAATAGATCAGATCCCCTCTGTCAGATACCTTGATTCTGCCGCGATACTCATCTGCGAGCGCGGGCATTTCCGCATTGATCTGGGCCAAAGGAAGCCCGGTCACGCGTGCCAAATCAGCGGCCGCATATTCCTTTTGTCCCCTGCGAAATACCTTGAGGAGGCTTTCACGAACGTCCTCTTTTCGATAATCTAGAATTTTCGTTTCTTTCATCCCTGTATTCCCGAATGGTTCCCTGTTCTACCCATCATCGCGCATTTCTGAGGGACTGGGCGTGCTCATAGAGCCGAACATACTCGTGAGCCGAGCGTTTCCATGAAAAATCCTGAAGCATGGCGTTAGTGCGCATTCTGCCTATGTGGTCGGGTCGGTTGTACCACGCCCACATGGCCCAGCCAACCGTATCATACACCGCTTGTGGTGTCAGATCGTCGAACATGAAGCCGGTTCCTTCGCCGAGGTCCTGATTGTAGTTCACCACGGTATCGGCAAGCCCCCCTGTCCGATGCACAATAGGAAGGGTTCCATAGACCAGCGAATACATCTGATTGAGGCCGCATGGCTCATAACGGCTCGGCATAAGGAAGAAATCCGCGCCAGCCTCGATCAGGTGAGCCAAGTGCTCGTTGTATCCAACCGTCCCCTTGAAATTCGGGTATCGCGCGGAATAATTGAGTATCGCTTCCTCGGCCCACGCGTCACCGGAGCCAAGAACGGCAACCTGCACCTTAATCGTTTCCAGAATCCGGTGCATGCACCCATAGGTTCGCCCAAACACCTCCGAAATACCTTTCTGCTCGACAAGCCGTGTTACCATGCCGATAAGAGGGACGTCGGGATCGACCGGCAGGCCAAGTTCTTTCTGGAGCGCGGCCTTGCAGAACGCTTTTCCCGACAGATCTTCTTTTGAATAATGAGCAGGGATGTATGGATCGGTCTGAGGATTCCAGATATCGGTATCGATACCGTTAAGGATACCGACAAGCTCTCTGCTGCGTTGCCTGAGCAGACTGTCCAACCCGAATCCGCCGTTCGGTGTCTGAATTTCTCTCGCATAGGTAGGTGAAACGGTAGAAATACATTCGGCGGACGCGATGCCCGCTTTCAGAAAATTGATGTTGCCATAATATTCGAAGCCGGCACCATAGAAATATTCCCAGCCGAGACCGAGATCCGGGTAATGGTCTCGACTGAAGATGCCCTGATATCCGAGGTTATGAATGGTTAATATTCCCGCGGTCTTGGCAAATTCGGTATTCTTTTCTATCGTATTGAGATACACAGGCACAGGCGCGGCTGGCCAATCATGCGCATGAATAATATCCGGAATCCATCCGATACTGCGGCACAGGCTGAAGGCAGCCCTGCTCAATGCGCCGAATCTTGCGGGATTGTCTGGGAATTCCTGTGTACTGGTATAGCCATAGATTCCGTTTCGCCCATACAGGCTCTCACAGTCAAGGAAATAGACCTTTGCTGTGGAATTGGGAAGTGTTGCCGTGTAAAGAAATGCGTGATGCCGCTCGCGCGCGGTTTCCAATTCGATGATGCCATTCACTCTTCTCAGTGAATTGCGCGAAATAAAATAATATCGCGGTATTAATATCCGTATATCGTGTCCGTCACGCGAAAGCGCTGCAGCGAGAGAAGATACCGCATCTCCGAGTCCCCCGCTCTTCGCGAATGGTGTCAATTCACTCGAAATGAAGAGGATTTTCACCAACTGCCTCCCCTGCATGTGGCAAAAGCCACATCGCACAGCCTGAACAGCAAATGTTCCTCATGACCGCACTGTCATGACAACTCATTATATTCGACTGTTTGCTCCCTCTGCAATGCTGGCCGGGTTATCGGGGAAAATTGAAGCGGATGAGGGCTGCAGTGCATTCCAAGAATGAGGAGGCCGATATGGGCGCTAATAGAAGAATTGTAAATAGAAGTGGCAAACTGCAGCATTGTACAGGAATACCGGGCTGGATACTTATCATGATCCTCCTTATATCGCGTTCGGTTTGGTCGTGCGGTGGCTTTATGCGAACGCCGGATGCGAGGCTGAAGCTTCGCATTGAACTGCCAGCAGGGTATCCGCGCAGCAAGCTCGGACTCGATACGAGCTTGAGAGGCAAGGCGATATTGCCGGATTGCGACTGGAGGATAGCCATGTACCGTCTCACATGCCGCCCAGAGACAGGGACACCTTTAGTCAGAATGCTCACGCAGACGGCTTCTGAGATACGACTTCCATCAGGAATATGGAACATCACCGTCGAAGGCCTCTCACAGGAAGGAAATATTATCGTCGAACATTCCCTTGACACCTGTCTCGAACCCGGGAAGACAACAGAAATCGCAATTCCGCTTCATCTCGCAGCCGGAGAAGGCAGTCTCCGCCTTGGGCTTTCAGTTTCCACACCCGTACCTTCAGACTGGAATTACCGAATTACTCTTGAGCGGCGCGGACTATCCGGGCAGGCTCTTGGCGCGGGAACGACGGATTCCGGTACACCTGTTGTTGTCGAACTCCCCGCCACAGAAACCGAATTTACCAAAAGCGGGTTGGCGTCGGGGTCGTATTCCGCGATCCTTCAGCTGCTTGATTCAAACGGCAGCGTCGTGGGGGGCATGGCCGATTTCATGCTCATTCTGCCAGGCCAGACTTCGTCCGGCTCTTGCAGGATTACATTGGGCGAACCTGAGGTCGCTCTGCGCCTCTCTGTTCCGCCCATGCCAGCCTCTTCTGGAATCATTATCGGAGCATCACGATCACTGAATAGAAATTTTCAAGTCATCGTACCGCTCGCTGTCCCCTCCTCGATTGGCAATCCATCCGTTTCATGGTTCAGAGAAGGAATTCCCTTAGGGGTTGATTCGGTTGCAATAGGCGAATGTCTCGCAGGATATATCCTGAAAGTGGGAGCGTTTTCCCCGGATCCCAATAGTCTCCATTGCCATATCGACACGCTCATTCCATTCGATGATACAACCTGGTCAGACTCCTGCGGCCATGATTCAACCTTGCTGTCACATACCGCTTCCGGACAGCTCGAATGGATTCAAAAATATGATTATCACGCTGCGCTCTCACGACCTTTGCATCCGCGACAAGGTTCTGATGATTATGGCACAGGGCTTCCCGCGGATGTTAAATGGATTTCCACCAGCCGAAACGGCCTGATCGCAGTCGCAGGCCTGGATCAGTCAAGCGCGGTCCATTTATTCTTCTATCCAGCCGGAATCAGCGGCGGCACCACACAGCAGTCGGTGCAGGAAAACATCCAGACGCTGCCTCCGGAGACAGCGTGGCTGCGGCTCTGGCGGGATCGAATCTCCATTAATGGCAGCGAACGCAATCCCGATAGACTCGCGCTCTCAGCCGAGGGGTCAATGCTCGCCGTAGCTGCCTCCACATCAGACTGGATTCGAATTTATCGACTCGGGCCTTCGGGAAACATAGTGACATACCATGATGTTACAGGTGGTTCTGGCGGCTCCTGGAACTTTTCGAATGTCAAAGCTCTGCGTTTTTCAATCGATGGGAGTACCCTCTTCGTCCTCGCGAATGCCCCCGAAAAGATATTGGCATTCGATCTGAGCCTCCTGGCGCAAGGGCAGATCGAATTCCGTGGAGAAAAGGTTTTGAAGGAGCTCTGGCAGAGTCCTCCTTCTTCTTCGCTCGGTATGGAAGATCTTGAAATTCTCAGCAATGGGTGGATTGCGGCGTGTTCATCCGGAATTGGGAGAATTTATTTTCTTCATTACGATGGGAGCGGGTTTGATTCATGGCAGCTGGTATCTGCTGGCGCGGAAGGAGAATCGCTGGGGAGCCCGAAAGCAATTCAATATCATGCCGGAGTCCCGGAAAATGAAATGATATATTTTCTTGGCTCGTCAAGAAAACTGCACGCGTTCAGGTTCGGTGCAACGGGGTACGAGGCAATCAAAACCATGACTCTGCCGCCAGAACTCGATAAAGCCCGTTCTCTCGCGCTGGTCGAACCGGCAGAGGGAGCGGTTCCACTCCTCGTCATCGCGGGAAGCGCGAATATGGGAATTGTCACGCTCGATTCCGCTGGGCTTCCTGCCGACGCAAGGCTTTTTTGCAGCACAGACGAACCGACTGCCGATATTGATCAAATCGTGCACGCGGAGGCCCTTCTTTCGACCATTATCTCGGCAGGAGGCAGTTCGGGGACTGTTTCGGTATTCAGGATACAGTGATGCATTGCCCTCACTTTCGGAAATCCGTCAATGGCGGTGGGTGAGGGTATTTCTGCCTTCATTATTGAGCCGCACAAAATAGAAGAACATGACACTCAGCATGACCAGATTGAGCGCGAAGCTCCAGGAAGTCGGAATGAAGAGCACACTGAGCGCGATCATTCCAAGAACCATTGATAACGAATAAAGCATCGCCAGTATCTCGGATGTCCGATATCCCTTGTCCATGAGTCGATGATGAATATGTTGCCGGTCTGCGGAAAAGAAGGACTTCCTGGCGCGCAGCCTCCGGAATATTGCCATAAGCGTATCGAAGATTGGAATCGCGAGGACGGTTGCCGCGGAAAAGACGCCAATGTCCTCGCCCTGGAAACCACGATACTGGCTCATGAGAGGGATGACCGCCAGAATATATCCCAGAAACAACGAGCCCGAATCTCCCATGAAAATCCTTGCTGGTGGAAGATTGAATAGAAGAAACCCGATAAGGCTTCCCACCAGTGCCAGGCATATTTCTGCTGGCAGAATCTGTGAGCTGAACATGAAGAACAGCCCGAAGGCCAGCGCGGCAAGCGCTGAAATACCCCCCGCAAGCCCATCGATGCCATCGATCAGATTGATCGCATTGGTGATGCCGACAAGCCACAGAAATGTCAGGACATAGGAAACGGATCCAAAACTCCAAATGCCGGTGCCAAAAGGAACGATCATGAACCTAAAGCGATACCCCGCAGCAATAACAATCAGCGCAGCAAGCGACTGCAGCGCGAATTTCGTCCATGCTCGAAGGTCGAAGAGGTCATCCAGAAGCCCCGTCAGAAATACCACAAGCCCACCAGTAATAATCGGCCACAGCGTGTAGCTCCCCTTTATGTTCAAACCATCATTTTTTTCTATCATTTGCATGAAAATTACGGAAACAACGAAACTGAGCGCAATCGCGATACCACCAAGCCGGGGCATTCGCGTATCCGCGTGTACCTTCCTTTCATTGATTCTGTCGTATAAGCGGTGACGATGGCAGAAAGAAATGATAACAGGCATGAACAAAGAGGAAAGCACAGCAGAAAGAACTACTGGAAACCAGAGCATTACTGCCTCCATCAATTTATGACATCGTTTTCATTTTTAATATATTATCATAATATAAAATTATTTGCAAGAAATTTCCATTGTAAATGATCAGCCCGTCCCACATGGAACGGGCTGATACGTTACACGCGAACCCAGGCCACCTCATCCGCGATAGCAGAGAATCGGACATCGAGCTGCCATTACTTCATCTAGGCGGCCTACCTGCGTAGTCATCGGGGCATCATGCAAAAGAGCAGGATTAGTCTTCGCTTCTTCCACTATGGCTCGCATTGCTTCGACAAATCGATCGAGTGTCTCTTTCGATTCTGTCTCTGTCGGCTCGATCATGAGCGCTTCTGGAACGATAAGCGGGAAATAGATGGTAGGCGGATGGAAGCCGTAATCGATGAGGCGCTTGGCGAGGTCGAGCGTATGCACGCCGTCGGCAATCGTCCCACGAGCTACAAATTCATGCATGCAGCGTCTGCGGTATGGCACCGGATACAGGTCTTCCAGTCGTACCTTGAGATAATTTGCGTTGAGAACGGCGTTTTCAGCCACTCTTCTTAGGCCATCTCTACCGGTCATGAGCAGATAGGCAAAGGCTCGGACCAGGATTGCGACATTGCCATAGAAAGCCTTCACCTGCCCGATGCTCTTTTCTGGCATATGGAATCTGAATCTCCTGCCTTCTTTTGCCACAACCGGGCCCGGGAGGTACGGTGCAAGCGCTTCATTCGCACCGACCATTCCCGCGCCTGGGCCGCCGCCTCCGTGAGGTGTCGAGAAGGTTTTATGGAGATTGAAATGCATGACATCAATACCGGACGCGGCAGGCCTGAATACACCCGTCAGCGCATTCATGTTCGCGCCATCTCCGTACACATACCCCCCCGCATCGTGTACCAGCCTGCATATCTCCTCGATTTTTGTCTCAAATAGACCGAGCGTATTTGGATTGGTGATCATGATGCCAGCAACCGTATCATCCAACGCGGCTCGCAGCGCATTCATGTCGATATTGCCATCCGATCCCGATGGTATGGTCTGGGTAGTGAACCCGGCCATTGTGCAGCTCGCGGGATTGGTGCCATGAGCTGAATCCGGAATCAGCATCCTGGTACGGTTTGTCTCCCCTCTCGCCTTCAACGCGGCCCGGATCATGAGCACACCTGATAATTCGGCATGTGCTCCGGCTGCCGGCTGGAGCGATACCGCAGAAAATCCTCCGATTTCCTTGAGCCCCTCCTGGAGATGCCACATGAGCTCGAGTGCCCCCTGTGCCTGATCCTCGTCTGCCAGCGGATGGAGGTATTTCCAGCCTGGATTCGAGGCGGCTGCTTCGTTTGCCTTGGGGTTGTATTTCATAGTGCAGGAGCCTAGCGGATAGAACTCGGTATCGATGGAGAAATTCTTCTGGGAAAGCCGGGTAAAGTGCCGCACAACGCTCAGTTCATCAATCTCGGGAAGATCGAGGTCAGTACGTTCGAGTCCGTCAGGAAGCGCGTACGAAGGGACGTCGGACTTCGGTAGCGTACAACCGACGCGGCCCGGCCGAGAAATTTCGTAGACAAGCGGTTCGTCATGCATGCTCATTTCGTTGCCTCCCCATTCGAAGCCGGTTTTTGCGCGGACGCAGCCAATGCCGCAGCCAATCTTTCGATTTGAGCGCGGGTGTTGACTTCGGTAACGCAGACCAGCAGTTCGTGGGTGCGGTCAGGCCAATAGTGCGAGAGCGCAAGGCCTGGCATGATGTTCTGGGCTTTCAGCGTATCAACGATCACGCTCGCGGGGACGGGCGTGATTACCGTGAATTCCCGGAAAAATCGCTTTGTACGGATCGAGTAGCCGGGAATCCTGCCGATAAGCTCCGCTGCGAAGTGAGCTTTGTCATACGATTGACGTGCGACATGCTGCAGCCCCTGTTTCCCCATCGCAGCGAGATAGATGCAGGTTTGAAGCATGCTGAGTCCCTGGTTCGAGCAGATATTTGAGACCGCTTTCTCTCGGCGGATGTGTTGCTCCCGTGTAGACAGCGTCAGCACAAATCCTCGTTTGCCATTTTTATCCTTGGTCTGGCCGACGATACGCCCGGGCATCCGCCGCATCAAGGCTTCGGTGGTTCCCATCATCCCGAGATAGGGCCCGCCAAAATAGAGCGGGTTGCCCAGGCTCTGTCCCTCGGCAGTGACGATATCTGCCCCCTGCGATCCAGGGCTCTGGAGGATGGCGCACATGACCGGATCGGCCTGTACGATGCACAGGGCCCCATGAGCGTGCGCGTTGGCAGCAGCTGGCGCGACAGGATAGATCTCACCCGAAAAACCGGGATAGGCGATAACAAGCGCTGCGGTGCGGTCATCCACCGACGCCGATGCGGGGTCACCTTCATAGCGCACCAGTTCGATATCGAAGGATGTAAGGTATGTATTGATGACGCGCGCGTATTCCGGATGCAAGTCGGTTGGAATCAGGATGCGATTGCGGCCTTCCTTGGCTTTCCATGCCATCAGAATCGCTTCAGCCAATGCTGTTGCGCCATCATAATGCGAGGCGTTGACAACCGGTACGCCCAGCAGTTTGGAGGCCATGCTCTGGTATTCGAAGATAGCCTGAAGGGTGCCTTGGGAGACCTCGGGCTGATACGGCGTATAGGAGGTTAAAAATTCTCCCCTGCTCGCAAGTGCGGGAACAAGAGCGGGAATATAATGGTGGTATCCGCCCGCGCCAAGGAACCAGTCCATCCTGCGCACGTCCACATTGCGCTCAGCCAAGGCGTCGATCCGGGCCAGCGCCTCAAGTTCAGACACGCCTTCTGGAAGATCCAGGGCAGGTATCCGCAGATGCTTCGGTATATCATCGAACAGGGCATCGACCGAATCGACACCGATCACTTGCAGCATCTCGGCGCGTTCGACATCGGTATTCGGGATGAAAGGCACGGTCTTATTCCTCCCCTATCGCTTTCGCGTAGGCAGCAGCATCGAGGAGTGTATCGAATTCCGAGGGATTCGACGGTTTGATCTTGATGAGCCATCCCTGACCGAAGCAGTCCTTGTTGACGAGCGAGGGATCGCTGCGTACTGCTTCATTCACTTCAAGAACGGTGCCGGAAATTGGCATATAGAGGTCACTCGCTGCCTTGACGGATTCAATGGTACCGAATACCGTTCCCTTCGCCAGATTCTTGCCAGCAGCGGGCAATTCCACGAACACCACATCACCGAGCTCGGCCTGGGCATGGTCCGAAATCCCGATGATCATCACTCCATCTTCAGGACGGGCATATTCATGTGACTCAAGATATCGCGCGTTCCTGTCAATCGCCATGTTCCACCTCCAGATTCAGAATATTATCAAAGATTGAAATACTGCTGTTTCCAATATAGTCTTTGGCTACGCGCCTGCTCTCCTGTATGCCGGCAGATAGAGCGGTCGTTTCACTACGACAGCGCTTTTCGGCTGCCCTCTAATGATCACCGATAGTTCAGTGCCGACTTTTGCCCACTCGGAAGCTACAAACGCGTTGGCAGCATATTTTCTGACGGTCGGGCAATACATGCCTGCGACGCAGGCACCGATGGGATGGCCATCCGGGGTGGTGACCTCGTAGCCTTCTCGCGGCACGCCGCCAGACACTTCGATTCCAACCAGCTTTCTACTTAACCCACGCTCCATGATGCCAAGCAGCGCTTCCTTGCCGATAAAATCCTTTTCGAAATCACAGGCCCATTTGAATCCTGCCTCCAATGGATTGATCTGCGGACTGATCTCGTGTCCATGCAAAGGCATGCCTGCTTCGAATCTGAGGCTGTCGCGTGCGGCAAGTCCAATTGGTTTCGTTTCGATTCCAAGGGATTCGCCGCGGGCAAGAAGGTATTCCCAGAGATGGATCGCCTCTGTTGCGGGAAAAAAGAGCTCTCCTCCATCCTCGCCAGTATATCCTGTCCGTCCGAACAGCACTGGAATACCATCAATTGCAATATTACCCCAGCAGAACCTCGGGATATCGGATACCGGCCGGTCGGCGATGCAATCCATCAGCTCGATCGCACGCGGGCCCTGCACCGCAATCATGTAGGTTTCATCTGAACGATCGATGATTGTTACGTCATCAGACGCATGGCTCTTGAACCACGCCAAATCGCCTGCCCTATTGGCGGCATTGACCACAATCCACCATGAGGCTGGAAGTCGATAGACGAAGAGATCGTCGAGTACACCGCCGCAATCATCCAGCAGCAGCGAATAGCGAGCCATCGGAGGTTGAAGATCAGAGACCTTGCAGCTGATCATGCGCGAAACGAATGCATCAGCTCCTGGCCCTGAAATCTCGAGCTGTCCCATATGATCGATGTCGAACAGGCCGACAGAACGGCGTGTGATATGGTGCTCTTCAACTGCTCCGGTCGGATATGAGATCGGCATATCGTAGCCGGCAAAAGGAGCCATTTTTGCTCCATGAGCGACATGCCAGTCGTGCAATGCCGTGGTATTCGTAGGCACCTCCTTTTCGAAAACTGAAACGATATTTTATATTTTATCACTCGAGGGATGAACTGGCAACGAGGCCGGTTCTTAAAATCCTCCAATCAGAAGGATGAACGACGGTAGGGCTTGTCGAGAGG
Organism: Spirochaetota bacterium; assembly: GCA_029265255.1. Next base: position 585,532 of record JAJUJQ010000001.1, on the reverse strand, counting down.
AAGCCCTTCGGAAAGAAATTGCCGAACCTTGCCTTCGATGAAAATACGTACTTCTGATACATTGCTGAACTCGGTGAGAGTAAACACTACCTGCCGCAGCTGAGCCAAATATCCTTCGCGACCATATCGGTTGTACATAAAATCCTCGCTCAAATCGATCATAGCCGTGCTTCCCTGCAAGGTGATGCTTCTCAATCTGGTGGCTGCCGGGATAAGGGTCAGAAGTCCTGATCGCAGCTCGGCCTGAGTCGGTCCTTTCAGAAGGGCCTCGGCAGAATCCAACAACGGCGTGTCGGATGCGGGTATGGTACGAATGACACGCTGGCTGATGATCTGTCCATCTTCACCAATTCTCACGAAGTAGAGCGCGATGGACCTTGGTTTCTTTGCGGGAGCTGTTTCAGATGGTGGCTGAGGCGAAACCGGAGCCGGAGTCGCCGGTGCCGGGGAACTCTGCGCCGGTTCCTTAGGGATCTGATCTTTTGAAACAGGGCTTGAGGGTGCAGGCGACGGGGTTCCCTGAGATTGAGCGGGTTCCGTACCAGGTTCTTTCCGGTCAAGTGAAGGGATATCCGGAGAAGTCTTGGGAGGAGAAGGCGCGAAAGGTTTGGGAGATTCTCTTGTGTTGCCCGACGCTGGCTGCTCAGTTCGGTTCAACGCGTCAAGAAGACCCGATTTCTGCAGGGCATCCCTGATAGTATTAAAGCGCAGAACAAACAGAATGAGAAAAATGCACAATGCCAGAAACCAAAGAATACAACCGGTGCGTGATGATTTTCGTGCGCGACGTCTCGTTCCCCGTACCGCCATGCGCCAATCCTATCGGTTGCGCGCAGAGGGGTCAAGAACAAGGTTTCCCGCGATCTGCAGAGTCCCGCCGCTTTCGGGAATGATAAAAAACCTTGCCTGGACTGGATTCGTCTGTGGGTCCACCATAGCTATCTGACGCAGTAAAGGATTGTGTATCTGCACGAGAGTGCCCTCTGCTCTTGTTGCGAATTGCCGTGTCACCGGACGATGCCCGGAAAACCACGCCGCAGGCGGCGGGCAAGCCCTGATTCCAGCCAGGTTCTTCATGCTGGCTTGTACCGAGCCTGGCTCCGCTTCGTCGTTATCGGTCCAGATGAGGGCCTCAACAACCTCAGGATGTTCAAGGTACTCCAGCAACTCTCGCAGGCTTACCGCGAATGCCGGCTCCGCGTGGCTGGCATAGAACGCAGGACCCACGGCTAGAATCGGCAGCGCCAGTTCATATGCCCTCATATGCGGGAGAATCTCTTCGCCATATGTCAATCTCAGCCAGAGCGCGCCCATCATTCCTTCCATGGCGTATTTGTAAAAGGGGTGATCACCATGGTCATTAGCGTTAGTCATATTGTCATGGTTGCCCTTGAGGCAGAACACCAGACCTGGAAAACGGATCTGAAGGTCTATCACCAACGCCAGCGCTTCAAGCGATCGCCGCATTTCTTCGTTCATTTCAGGGCAAAGGATGGCGCTCTCGACACGAGACTCCAGAAGCCTCTTGTAAGCACTGAGCCATCTGCGCGACGCCGCTTCTCCTTCTGCATGTGGAATATCACCAAGAAACAAGAGCGAAACGCGTCCCGCCTCTAGCAGCTGCCGCACCACAGGACCATTCGGCTCATTGATTCTCGAATCGAGCAGCGACCGAATCATCCTGGAACGCGCGTGCAGATCCGGGACAATGACGCAGGGGATATCCATGGGAAGGAGAACCACTCCCCCTGGCCGACCGTTGCTTCCTCGCGGACGCTGCGATGGGGACAGATGATGAAGATGCCAAGCGCCCTGTACCAACAGAGTCTTCAGTCGCTCGGCTGATATCGGTTTTTCCTCATTCATCGCGATCGGCTGGTTTGCTATCCGGTTCGACACCGAGTCGCTCGAGCCATCCCCGAGCGATCCTGTCAGTTGGATCGAATTCCATGGCGGCTCTGAAGAACCCCTCGGCCTCAACCCGATTGCCCTGGCGATAGGCAAGCGCTCCGAGGTTCACAATAATTTTAATATTTTCCGGTTCCAGCCTAAGCGCATGTTCGAGTGAATTGCGCGCTCCCGCCAGATCCCCCAGTTCCATGCGGCAAATAGCGAGCTCGTTAAAGACATCCGCGTCCTGCGCGCCTTTTTCGATTGCTGTTTCAAACGCTCGAACCCCATCCTCCCATCTGCCCAGTCTGCGGTTTGCCCATCCTACCAGAAACCACCCATTCCACACGTCGGGATATTTCCTGACAAACTCCGACGCGCGGGCAAGGCCCTGCTCTTCCTCACCCATCTGGATGAAATCGTAGGCTTCCTTGAAGAGCGTATCGAGATACCCCATCGATTTAAGCTTTTCCAGAATCGTTTTCGCGCGTTCCTTGCGATGCTCGTCATCACTCATGCCGATGTAGGTGGTGAGAAGCGCAACGGCACGATCATAGTTATGCTTTCGTAGAAAGAAGAACGCAGCGTGATAGTAGGCCGGAGGAAACCGCTGGGTTGCGTTCAGCAGGTGTTGATAATAGCGGAATGCGATTCCATCCTCCTGCTCAGCTTCCTCCTCTCTCTCGGAGGAAGCAAGCTGACGCGCGTGCGCTTCATGCAGCAAAGCGAGATTTACCAGCGGCTCAGGGCGTGCCGGTTCCAATCCGCTCGCCGCAAGAAAAATCTCCTCGGCAACCACCCATTCCTGTTCTTCCGCTTTCTGCACACCAGCAGCGATAAGCTCCTCATACAGCATGGGTCGGATTGCCCTGATATATTCGCGATATCGATTCGCGTTCTCATGCTCCGGCTCCCAGGCGAGTACTCTCAGCATACCCGTCAGAAGGCTTTCTTCGGTTATGCATGAGGGATCAAGTTTGCGAGCGGGATTCTGCAACTGAATCGGGTAGGCAATTTCAGGATCGATACCGGCAGGAAGCCGCGACCGAGCATCCTCTCCCTCAAAACGTAGATAAACAATACTGGAAAGCGCTTTGTTCTTCTTTGCTTCAAATGTCTCGCTGTCCTTGTCGATCGCGTCTTCGCGAACAGAACGCGAAAGCTCTTCCCCTGATTCCAGACTTCCTCTATTCTTGGCTCGCAGGGGTGGTTTCATCCCTGGTTCTCGCCTCGATCTGTCAATCATGATTCCATCCTCTTATTCCTTCCATGGGAAGATCATTCCCTTCAAAGTCCGCTTTCCGACAAGTTCCTTCTCTTCTCTCAGCAGATCATCCCAAGGTACACGCTTCCGTTCTCCAGCGGTCTTGCCTTTAAGCCACGCGTATTTCTTCGTTCGCAATCGTACCGCCACCGCGGAGGCCAGCGACACTCCCGCGATCCCTGGCGCGATCAACATGGTAAGCAGTGAAACCGCGAGCGTAAAACCTCTCCATACCAGCAGAAAAATGGAAAATCCCGGATTGTCGGCAAACAGGTACAGGGATTTCCTCATTGCATCCTTCATCGTTCCGACGTCGTGAGCCCACATCGCAGGAACATATTGCACCACCAGCAGTGTCAAGATCATGAACCAGAACATGATTCCGCCAGCAAAGGAACCCCAAATCCCTCCACGGCTGAAATAGAATGGTATCGCTACCAGCGCCGCGATCAGCACAAGCACTCGGATACCAGCGAGCGCGAGCCCGACCCCGCATCCTTTCCTCAGCAGCGCTACGCTTTCACTGAAGCGGAACGAGCTTCCAGAAGCGATACGATACATCCCAACCGCCACTACCATATCCCAGCATGAGAGAAGCACGATACCGACGATACCGGCAATCAACACCGCCCAAGCAGGCAGACTAAACGCCATGGGCAAACCAAGGAAAAGAATGAGTACCGAGAGATAGACGGCGTTGAGACCGACCAGCAGATACAGGTTGTCCCATCCATCGAAAAAGGCTTTCTTGATATAGAAGCCGACCATGTCATCTCTATACTCCATGCTTGACCTTCGTACAAGTAGATGCTTAGAGTACCTTTGGAGCTCCAACGAGCTATCATGCATACCAAGAGGCCGCATCGGTGAAAAACTATTCATTTCCGCTCGAAAATTACATGAGCCGAGAGAAATTTGAGCGTATCAGAGAATTCGCTAAGGACAAAGAAACACCCTGTCTGATTCTTGACCTCGATGTAATCCGGAAGAATTACGAAAACCTCCGAACCTACCTCCCCTATGCGACGGTCTTCTATGCAGTGAAAGCAAATCCTGACGATGCAGTGGTTTCTCTCCTTCGCGATCTTGGTTCCTGCTTCGATGTCGCGTCACGCTACGAACTCGACCAGCTTCTTCGGCTTGGCGTATCTCCAGACCGGATGAGTTTCGGCAACACCATCAAGAAAGAGAAAGACATCGCGTATTTCTATGAGAAGGGAATCAGGCTCTTTGTCACCGATTCGATGAGCGATCTCGACAAGATTTCTCGCGCTGCTCCTGGTTCAAAAGTGTTTTTCAGACTCCTTACGGAAGGGCTCGGTGCCGATTGGCCACTCTCAAAAAAATTCGGCTCGCATCCGGACCTCGCACGCCAACTCATCAAGACTGCGGTCCGTTTCGGTCTTGTGCCCTACGGCATTTCCTTCCATCCGGGAAGCCAGCAGCGCGATGTCGGTCAATGGTCAAGCGCGCTGACAACCGTTTCGCAGCTTTTTCACTGGGCGCGCCACGAGCTTCATGTAGATCTGAAGATGATCAACATGGGCGGCGGTTTCCCCGCCAACTACATCGAACCGACCGATACCATCCAGCAATATGCCGAAGACATCAAGCGCTTCCTCGATAACAGCTTTGGTCTCATCTGGCCAGAACAGATCATCATCGAGCCGGGCAGATCCATGGCGGGTGACGCAGGCGTCATCGTCACAGAGATCGTCAACATCGCGAAAAAATCAGTGCACGATCGCCATCCATGGGTTTTCCTTGATATCGGAAAATTTGGTGGGCTGATCGAAACACTGGACGAGGCAATCAAATATCCGATCTATTTCGAAGGATCCGGCCCCGCTCAGCAGATTATCCTTGCCGGCCCAACCTGCGACTCAATGGACATCCTTTACGAAAAGACACCGTATTTCATGCCAGCAGATGCGCGTATTGGAGATCGGGCATACATTTTGACCACCGGCGCTTACACGCAGAGTTACTCATCGATCTACTTCAACGGCTTCCCGCCGCTCAAATCGTATATTCTGCCCCCGGCGTAGTCTGTGCGTATGCGTACCGCGGAGGATCTCGCGATTTCATCAAGCAAGCACCGCGGATCAGCAGGCATATGGACCAGCATAGTGCTAGTCGCGCTGCTTCTAGCGCATACGGGCATCGCAGCAGGTCAGATCGCGGTTCCTTCTCCAGGCACGCGACCTGCCGCAAAAGGATCAAGCGCGTGTATCCGCATCGCAACCTGGAATGTCCGCGATTGTAGCGCCACCGATCGAAAAACAGGCTCGATCATTCTTCTGCATTCCATGATTGCTCGCGCGTTGCGTGATGCCCAGGTGGATATAGTCGCCCTTCAGGAAATACAGGTCGAAGGCAGAAAAGGCGCTGATATCGTGGCACTCCAGCGCGAGCTCGAGGAGGTCAGATGGCCCATGCCCTATGTCGCATGGGCAAAATCGCCCCAGAATGACGATCAGGCGGTATTTTCCCGCTTTCCGATCATTGCGTGGAGTTCTGAACTGAATCCGTCTGGTGCCCCTTGGCCAAGACCAGTGCTGCATGTGAGGATTTCTTTTGATACCGTCATTCTCGAGTTATATGCAGCGCATTTCAAGGCCTTCCACGATGAAAAATCTCTCGAAGCACGAAAAAGCCAGGCCAGGGCACTCGCTTCGCTTGTGCGGAGCCGCCATGGCCCTGGCCTGTCATGTTCAACAGTTGTGTTGGCGGGAGATTTCAACACCATCATTCCCGAAGACCTGGAACCGCGTATTGGCACACTGGCACTGCTCATGCTGAAGGACGACAGCGATTCCTCGAACGATTTCGAAAGCGTGAACCTGAAGTGGCGATATCTTGAGCCGACCTATCTGTCACGCCAGTATGCGAGTATGACGGATCATATCATTCTGTCGCCGAGACTTGCAGCATCAGTGGAGAGCAGTTCCATCACGCTCATCGAACCGCCGGATTCCGGTTTGGGTTTTCCTGTCTCCGACCACCGCCTCGTGGTACTCTGTCTTTCTCGCTCAGTGTTGCGCTGAAAGCGCCCGCGCCGCCGTCGCGATCGCCGCACAGAGTTCCGGTATATCAGTCTCTTCCACGCTGGAAAACGCCACGCGAAGGTACCGATCCATCATTGAAACCGTTCCGATACCGAATTCGTCGAGCAATTTGAGGCGAAGAGCCTCCGCGGAAATACCCTCGCACTTGAAACTCATGAAATAACCTGAGTTAAAAGGCAACGGAATGAGCGCAGGAGGCAGCGTCATCTGGGCAAGCGTCTTTTTCATCGCGTGATAGCGTCCTTCCAGAATAGCCCGGTATTGCGCTTTTTGCTCCTCATACCCCTCGGCATGAAGAGCCTTGAGCAGCAGATGCTGGCCAAGGCTGGAAGAGCTCGAGACGCTCGACCTGATGATGCCCATCATTTTCTTGTTGAGCGCTTCGTACTGGATCGCGCTCAAACCAGCTCCGCCAAAGGTGATAAAGCCTACCCGGAACCCCCACACATAGTCTTCCTTTGTCGGACCGTCGGCCTTTACTGCGAGAATATTCGGGTGCGCGCCAGCCAGGCGTGCGAACATCGATTCATGTAAGAGTCCTTCTTCATATTGGAGACCGAAATAGGCATCATCGGTGATGGCAAGGATATCAGTACCGTTGCGCGCGATTTCGAGAAGCCCCTGCGTAAGGCGGTCGGCTTCTTCGAGGGTCAGTGAATAACCAGTCGGATTGTTCGGGAAATTGAGAATAATGATGGCTTTTCCACGCCGCTCTCCAGCCTCCCGTACTCCCTTGAGAAGCGCTTCCACATTGTAGCCATTACCTGAGAAGAGCGGATACGTGAGCCCTGCTGCGGTCTTGCGTTCCTCGATGATGAGCCGGTAATTAGGCCAGTGCAGGTCCGGAACGATGACCGTATCACCTGGTTCGACAAACATGTCGCAAATATAGGATACCGCTGCGGTTAGGCCCGGCACGACAACCGAAAGAGAAATATCCTTTCCCTCGAGCGAGGGGTTTTTTCTGTATAGCGATGCTTTCCACGCCTCACGAAGCGCCATGACACCACCAGTCGGCGCATAGGCCACTGCTTCTGCAGCGCTTAGTCCAGGCAGTTCCTTGCGAAGCGCGTCAAGCATCATAGGCCTGCCGTGCTCGTATGCCATGCCGATGGTCGCATTGAAACGGTGCGCTCTCTGCCCGGCTTCAGCGCTCTGAGACAATATGCCCTTTGGAAAATACATGCGCCGGCCAAGATCACTGAGAAGCCGCTCAGCCGCGGTTCCCGCCAGCTGGGTATTGAGTTCGTCAGCCAATTGGTTCATACAGACCTCTCATCGATAGGTTCGTGGTAAATTGCTTGTATTATACTCCATGAGGTGGAAAATTCCAGCCCAACCTTGACAGTGTTCTGATTCGATGCTTTGATATAGAAAACAACATATTGATTCTTGCCGCTATCCTGTCATTTAGGATCAGGCAGGAACCTGTATGCATATTGCACAAAAGGAGCAAGAAATGAAGAAACTTGTATTGTTGATGGCAACGCTGATCGCGGTGTCCGGCATTGCTTTTGCACAGGTAGACCTCTCCAAGGTCAAGGATGGGGTGTATTTCGCCCAGGATAAGAATTTTTCGAGCTCTGGCTGGAAAGAACAGGTGATTCTCGAAGTGAGCAAGGGCAAGATCGTCCGCGCGGTGTGGAATAGTGTCTCCAATCTTCCAGGCGCACGCGACAAGAAGGCGTGGGCGGCAGCAGGGAAGTACGGCATGATCAACGCATCCAAAATCAAGGCTGAGTGGGATGTCCAGGCCAGGGCCGTCGAAGACTACCTTGTCAAGACCCAGGACATCAATTTTGCAAAATTCGATGACAAAGGCCATACCGATGCGATTTCCGGGGCTACCCTGGCGGTGAAAGGGTTCTTCGAGCTCGCCCAGGCAGCGCTGAAGAGCGCACCTGTCGCCAAGGGCGCCTACAAGGATGGTTGGTACTATGCCGAAGATCCGAATTTCGACAAATCCGGCTGGAAGAACTCGGTACTCATCACTGTAGTGAACGGCACAATCGTCGACGTGGTGTGGAACGGCATCAACAAAGATCCTCAGGCTAAGTCCAAGCTTGTACAGAGCGTAGCCGGCACCTATAAGATGAACGCCAAGAACGGAGAGTGGCATGTCCAGGCAGAACGCGTCGCCCAAGCGATCGTCAAAGCCGGTGATCCATCTAAGCTCGCAGTCAAGTCCGATTTGAAAACCGATGCGATTTCTGGCGTATCCGTTACCGTGCAGGCAATTCCGCTCGCGGTCGAGGCACTCAAGGCAGCGAAGTAACACGCAGGCGCGCTCTCGTAGCGCTCCGCGCATTCATGCGCCAAAAAAGGCGACCCGAAAGGGTCGCCTTTTTTTCATATTCTGCGCCCTTGATCGTTCATGCTTGCCTCAGTCAGGCTAAGGCCAGACAACAGCACACTGTTGTCTGGCTCTTCACTTCTGGCTCTGTTTTTGCGACAATACGCGCACGGACCAGGAGGGACATCGCATGGAAGAGCGCTGGCATAACATCCAGGCAACTCCCGAGATCACTGAAGCTGCCTATATATCTCCGTCAGCCGTCATTCGCGGTAGAGTTCACCTGGGAAAGGACGCTTCGGTATGGCATTGCGCGGTACTGCGTGGAGACATGGCTGCCATCCACGTTGGATCCCGGACCAATATTCAGGACGGCGCTATACTCCATGTCGCCCATGACCATCCCTGCATACTCGGCGATGATGTCACCGTTGGGCATGGAGCCATCGTGCACGCTTGTACAGTTGGAAACGCGTGTCTCATCGGCATGGGGGCCGTTGTACTCAACGGCACAACTATCGGCGATGAATGTATCATTGCCGCGGGAACCCTCATTCCGGGCGGCAAGACCATTCCACCCCGCAGCCTGGTGATGGGTAGTCCAGGTAAAGTCGTTCGCAGCCTGAGCGACGAGGAAATAGCCCATCTGTACGAGCAGGCGCGTTCCTATGTGATAGTAGCCAAAGAAACAGCACAACACGAAAAGGGAGAATGATCATAACATGGTCGTTGATGCGTTTGCAGAGATGAGGCCGGAGCAACTTTGTCCTTCGAATCCTGAATGGTATCGGCTGCGTCTTGAAACCCTGCGTGAGCGACTGCCCGAGCCTCATGAACACACACCACCCGCTTTCCAGCTTCGTTATTATTCTTCGCCCGGCAGAACCGAGCTAAGCGGCAATCATACGGATCACAATCATGGACGAGTGCTTGCAGCCGCAGTTGACCTCGATTTGTGCGCTGTGGTGCGGCCCAGGACAGACCATATCATCACTCTCACATCAGAAGGATTTCCACGGGTCCGTGTTTCCCTCGACGAACTCAGCCCGCGAGACCAGGAACGTGGTACTCCCGCAGCCATCATCAGGGGAATAGCCGCATGGCTCAGGCGAAGGGAATCCGCACTGCCCCACGGGATGGATATTGCTGTCGATTCGCGGGTTCCGGCAGGATCGGGGCTTTCGAGCTCGGCAGCATTCGAACTTCTGATTAGCGTCATTTTCGACGACGCGGGCAGTTGCGGCCTCAGCCCTATCGAATGGGCACACGCCAGCCAGTACGCGGAAAACGTCTTTTTTGGAAAACCCTGCGGACTCATGGATCAGATTGCATGCGCAGCCGGAGGAATCATATCGATCGATTTTGCCAATCCACAAAAGCCTGTCATTCGCAGAATCGACTTCGATTTTGAAGCGGCAAATCTTGTCCTCTGCATTGTCCATGCAGGCTCCAGTCATGAGGATTTAACCGAGGAATACGCGGCGATACCTGCAGAAATGCGAAGTGTGGCCGCGCTCCTTGGTCGCCAGACCCTTGCCGAGATCCAAAAACAAGAACTGCTCCAGCATGCAGGCGAAATCCGCAATGCCTGCGGTGACAGGGCATTTTTGCGAGCGTGGCATTTTATCCATGAAACGGAGCGTCCGCCGGCCATGTGCCGGGCGCTTGAAAAAGGCGATATCAAACAATACCTGCAGCTTGTGCGGGAATCAGGGCGTTCCAGCTGGCAATACCTGCAGAACATTTACACGGGAAGCCCACGCCAGCAGAACCTTGCGGTTGCCCTTGCCCTTACCGCGGATTTTCTTGGAGAAGAAGGTTCGTGCCGTGTCCATGGAGGCGGTTTCGCGGGCACAATCCAAGCATATGTCCCGACCCAGAGATTCGAAGAATATTGCAGGTTTATGCAAGGAATCTGCGGCTCTGGAAGCGTGCAGAAACTGCAGATACGCGCCTATGGGGCCTGCAGAATTATCGCAGAAGGAGATACCACATCATGAAAGACAAGGGATTCAGCAGATATCTGGGAGTCACCTTCCTGATTGGGTTCGGATTCTTCACCATGGGGCTTATGGATCCGCTCTACGATACCTATGTGCCGATATTTCTCAGCAAATATATCGGCAGCATGAGCCTCGTCGGATTTTTCATGACTATCGATAACATCCTCGCGATTTTTCTCATCCCTCTGGTGAGCGCCTGGTCAGATCGTACTTCGACGCGCATCGGCCGCCGTATGCCCTGGATTCTCATTCTGCTTCCTCTAAGCGCCCTGTTTTTCGGCAGTATCCCCTACGCCGCAGAAACATCGCTCGCGGTGCTTATCGTCGTATTGCTCTTTCTTAACCTGGCAAAGCAGTCGGTTCGCGGTCCTGTCGTTGCGCTCATGCCGGACATCATCCCCGCTGATTACCGTTCCGAGGCGAACGGTGTTATCAACACCATGGGAGGCATTGCGAGCATCGTTGGGACGATAGGTCTGGCACGGCTTATGGACCTCGAAATCACCATTCCCCTCCTTGGCAGGACCAAAGATAGAATTCCTTTCCCGCTGGCCGGCGTCCTGGTCGTATTTGCCGTGCTTCTTCTTTTCTTGTTCATCCGGGAAAGAAAGCCGGAAAACCCTGGAGAAACGGAGGAAAAATCGCCAATCCTCTCGAGTTTCCGGGCCGTCGCGGCTCAAAAAGATAAAAATGCCCTGTACATTCTTGTAGCGCTCTTTCTCTGGTTCCTCGGATATCAGGGCGTGCTGCCATTTATAGGAAAATATTCGGTTGAAGTACTCCATACATCGACCGGCACCGCAGCGCTCGCAGCGGGAATGGTTGGCATCGCCTACGCTATTTTCGCGCTGCCTTCTGGCTATGTGGCGCATCGTATCGGCCGCAAGAGAACCATCAGGACAAGCCTATTGGTTATCGCGATCCTGACTGCCCTGCTGTTCGCTCACCCGGTGCTGACTGCGTCCCTGCCAAGCAGCCTGCGGCTTGCGAGTTTCTGGTTGATCATGTTCCTGTTCGGCGTATTCTGGGTATCTATCATCACTAATTCCTTCCCTATGCTCTGGCAGATGGCAGAGTGGGGCACGATCGGTATCTATACCGGTCTGTATTATACCGCGAGCCAGGCGGCAGCCATCTTCGCCCCTGTGCTTACCGGTGGCATCATCGATATCTTCGGGTATTCGGGAATATTCCTTTTCTGTTCCGCCTGCATGCTCGCAGCACGCTTTGTGATGGGCAGAGTAACCAAGGGAGAACCGATCGGCATATCGAGATGATAGTGTGAAGCCCGCGGTTCAGGCACTTTGAGCGAGAAATCACCTGTTCTGCCCGCTTCTAGCCAAAGCGCTGTTTTTTATTGATAAAACCGAATATTGAACCGATAATTGAGATGAGGAGAGATACACTATGAAATCGATGGATAAGCCGAAGTCGTCTGAGAAAAAGAAGCCGCAGAAGTCGCTCAAAGAAAAGCGCGCCGAAAAACGTGCCAAGAAGGAGTCGAAGGAGACTGAATAGGCAACGGTATGATGGACCTCTCGTGAGAATGAAAAAGGGCTGCCTGCGAGGAATGGGCAGCCCTTTCTGTTGAAGCAGACTCCGTGGAGAGCAGATTACTCCTGCTCATTCCACTTGACGGGCAGAATGCTCTTCTCCGTCTCCCGGTCAAAATAGATAGCCTTGGACAGGACCGGCGCAAAGGTGATCTCGTCGCCGTGTTTATAGAGATGGTGCGGCGGGATGCGAGCAACCATGATCTGGGTCGGAGTGGTCGCCTGGAGGTGTATCTCGGCACCGAGCGGCTCTACGACCGTGACTTTGGCATTGAATTTCTGCCCAGGATGGGCAGCGTCGGCAACCGGCAGATCCTCGGGGCGAATGCCAAAATAGACGCTCTTGCCCACATACGGTTTGAGAAGGGCCTGATGCTTTTCATCCGGTTGCAGCCTGAACGAACCCTCATCGATAAAGACCGCTCCTCCGTCCTCGACGACATTGACCGTAAGGAAGTTCATAGGCGGTGAGCCGATGAAACCGGCGACAAATTTATTGATGGGGTTGTTGTAGAGATAGAGCGGCGAGCCAATCTGCTGAACCACGCCATCCTTCATCACCACGATCTTGTCTCCCATGGTCATGGCTTCCACTTGATCGTGCGTTACATAGATCATGGTCGCCTGCAGCCGGTCGTGGAGCTCAATGAGTTCGGCCCTCATCTGCACACGGAGCTTTGCGTCAAGGTTCGACAACGGTTCGTCGAACAAAAAGACCTTTGGCTTGCGAACGATCGCTCGGCCGACTGCGACGCGCTGCCGCTGGCCGCCCGACAGCTGTTTTGGTTTGCGGTCAAGGAATTTTTCTATGTCCAGAATGCGCGCCGCTTCCTTGACGCGTGCATCAATCTCTTCCTTCGGCAACTTGCGGATCTTGAGACCGAATGCCATGTTCTCATAGACGGACATATGGGGATAAAGCGCATAGTTCTGGAATACCATGGCGATATCCCTGTCCTTGGGGGGTACATCGTTGACCAGTTTGCCGTCGATGTACAGCTCCCCTTCCGTGATATCCTCGAGACCTGCGATCATGCGGAGCGTGGTTGTCTTGCCGCATCCCGAGGGACCGACGAATACGACAAATTCTTTGTCGTTGATCGTAATGTTGGCATTGGTGACGGCACGAACATTTCCTTCGTACACCTTCCCTATGCCCTTGAGTTCTACCTTAGCCATGAATCCTCCCTTTCAGAGGTGTATGTTATTGTATTCAGTGTACGACGGGTTTCCAGATCCGTCAACAGCGATTCCGAATGGGAGACGAAAACCACGCCCATGCAGCAATCCCGAACGCAGTGGCCACGTTGAGCGAAGCCTTTGTCCCCACAAGAGGGATGGATACCACGCCAGCTTTACATAAGGTACGAGCCTGGCTTGACACCCCAAGTTCTTCAGAACCGAGCACAATGATTCCTGGAAAGGGAAATTCAAAATCGCCTATGAGTGTGCCGCCTACCTCAAGCACGAATGTTCCCTCCATGCTGTCCAGCTCTTCCAGCGAAACTCGACGCCATGGAAGGCGGCCGATGGTTCCCATGGCTGTTCTCATGGCGCGCGGATGCGCGGGATCAGCGCACTCCGGTGACAGCAGTACTTCCTCGAATCCCAGCGCTTCTGCGGTTCTGAAAATGCTTCCCACGTTATACGGAGATCGAATATCTTCCAGATAGACTCGCATGCCGGTTTTTTTTGCCGTACCAGGCATGGTCTGCCGTGGAGAGGACAGAAAGTCCCAATCGGCAGGAGACTGGCCGGATATCGTCATGAGTCGATGGCGGAGTCTGTTTACCGCACGGATCCATTCCGCGCTGTTGGCTGCAAGGTCAATCGCGCAAGACCGAGCCGCGATTCTCACTTCTTCACCGCTCTCGGTATCCAATGCAAGAAAATCCACAAGAGCCTGGAGAAATGCCCAACGCTGCGCATCGAGCTCCCGTTCCCGTTCTATTTTCTCAAGAATAAGAACAGCTTTTCGCACACGGGCCCTGCCATGCAGATGAGAAAGAAGGCGGAGATTCATTCGGACATTTCTCCCTTGCCAGGCTTTCCTTCGACCATCACGCAGAATTCCCCTTTTACGGATTCCGCAGGGAAACGACCGGCGAGTTCTGCCGCAGTGCCCCAGACAAGCTCTTCGTACAATTTCGTCAACTCGCGCCCGATACATATGCGGCGTTCTGGATCAATCGACGCTATATCCGCAAGAAGTTTGGCGATGCGGAAGGGTGATTCGTACAGCACAAAGGATTCCGGCCGGTCGAGCAGCTCAGCGAGGCGCGATCGTCGTCTGCCTGGCTTCGGCGATAGAAAGCCGTCGAAGGTGACTGTTCTGCCCGAGAAGCCCGCGACGCTGACGATGGCGGCAAATGCACTTGGGCCGGGTATGGGAACAATACGATGCTGCCTCGCACGCGCCTCTCGTACAAGCACGGCTCCCGGATCGGAAAGCCCAGGTGTGCCGGCGTCGGAGCAATAGGCGACATCCTTTCCTTCATCTAAAAGCGCAACGATTCGGCGAGCGCCGTGTTCTTCATCGTTGGCATGACAGGACAACAATGGCTTATGGATGTCGAAGTGCGAGAGGAGTTTGCGCGTGTGGCGCGTATCTTCGCAGGCGATTATATCAACCGCCTTGAGGGTTTCCAGAGCGCGCAGCGTAATATCGCCAAGATTGCCAATCGGCGTCGCAACCATGTACAACGTACTCACGGCGATATATTGGTCTGAAATACAGGATAGTGTCCATAGTGCAAAGCCATGGGGATGCTATGCAGGATCCGCATCGCCGGTTTATGATACGATCAATGAAGATGACAAACCCGCGAAGAATCGCATTTTTATTGTTTTTCCTTGCACTGTTCCTGCTTGTGGCCCGTCTGCTCTACCCTTTCATCACTGTAATCCTGTGGTCGGGACTACTCTATGTCTTCCTTGAACCGCTCCACGCACGCTTTCTGAAAGGGGTTCCCGCTAAAACGCCAAAAGGGCGAAGACCCTTGAGAATGAGGGCGAGCGCGCTCTTTTTGTCTATTTTTGGCATATTGATCATCCTCACTCCGATGGCCTTCCTTGCATTTGCCGTCATTCGACAGCTTATCGACCTTTTAAAGAATGCAGTTCACTTTTTCGAGGCCAATGCCCATGTGCTGCAGATCGATCCACAGAGTTCATTTGGAACAGCGCTCCAATCCTTCCTGGGAGAATCCTTTGAACTCGGAAGATTCGATCCTTTCAGAGATCTGCAAGCCTTTCTTGCCACGAGCGCAAATCATCTGCTTTCGCTGTCGGGAACCCTTCTGAAGAATGTTGCAAAATTCGTGATCGCCATTATGTTTATGATGTTCACGCTCTACTATCTCCTTATGGACGGCAAGTCGCTTGGCGAAACCATCGTATCCATGATGCCCACCGACCCTGCCCATACAAGACTCTTTCTTCGCAAGCTTGGCGAAACGGGTCGACAACTCGTCAAAGGCTATTTTCTCGTTGCTGCTTTCCAGGGATTCATGATGTTCATGTTGAGCATCGTGTTCGGATTTAAAAACGGTCTGGTGCTCGCGGCACTCACCGCTATTGCGTCTTTCGTCCCCATGGTAGGAACCGCGCTTATCTGGTTCCCCATGGGGCTGTATATGGCTACCACTGGAAGCATTCTGAGAGCGGTCGTGTTTCTTGCATCGGCGGGAATTCTGGTATCGTCCCTTGATAATTTTGTCCGACCGGTGGTGCTTGGGGAGCAACTCAAGGTTCATCCGCTCTTTCTGTTCTTCTCGATCGTGGGAGGACTGACGGTTTTCGGCTTTAACGGATTGATCCTTGGGCCGTTGGTCCTGATGCTCTTCATTGCCGCCGGAGAGCTATATCAAGCTCTGAGCGAGGAGTCTGAAGAACCAGGGGAAGAATGAGCACCTCGGCTTCTCATGGCCGACACAAGATTATCCCTGAACCTGCTGTCAATGGCAACCTTGCCTGCCGTACGACCCAGGCCGCATTCTGGCCGCTTTTTGCCATGATAATCCGACCCCGCAGTCACGAACATACCTCGCTCCGCCGCCATGCGCTCAAGTATTGCGCATTGGCCGTATTTCGCGGTGGGATGATACGCTTCGAGCCCTTCAATCCCCATGTCCTTCCAGCGGGAAAGCAGCGTTCCCAGCATTGGTTTTGATACAAAAAGCGAATAGGGGTGGGCGAGTACCGGTATGCCGCCCGCGGCGCGAATTACCTCGATGGCATCCTCGAGCGGAAGACACGATTTTCTGATATAAAATGGCTTTCCTTTGCCCAACCAACGATCGAAGGCCTCCTGCCGGGTATGAGCGCACCGTGCCTGGACCAGAAGGTCGGCAAGATGCGGCCTTCCAAGGTACGACACCTCGGAGAGAGCCTCGATAGCCGCAACATCAAGGGGAAGACCCGCAGCGGCAATGCGCTCCAATATCGCCTGATTCCGTTCATGACGTGCATGTGCTAGTGTTGAGACTGCATCCTGAAGAGCGGTTGATGTTTCGTCGATTCCATAGCCGAGAAGATGAAATTCGCCTGGTTCGAACTCGATTTCAATTTCGATGCCAGGAATGAATTCCAGGCCCGATTCTCGCGCAGCATGGCGCGCTTCGGCGATACCGGCGACAGTGTCATGATCGGTCAGGGCAAGGGTGGCTAGGCCGAAGCGGCATGCTTCCTGAACCAGGGCTGATGGCGACAACTCCCCATCCGAAGCCGAGGAATGGGTATGCAGATCAACGATTGCCATCGATTATCCTGCCTGATGATGGTACGACGTCGATTTCACCCCGGCTTCCATAGCATTCGATCCGTATCCCGCCGCTGAGCAAACCAGCTACCTCCCCAGCGATTGCGGCCAATTCGTTATCACCCAGTGCTCGCGGCCATGATTCATACGGCGCGCGCGCAAGAGTGTAGAGCTGGAGCGCGCTGATCTGCCCGCCCTCGCTTCGAATATGCTCCACGCTTTCGACATAGGCTTCAGGATCGAAGAGAAGCGTATCAGAGCGACTGTCCACAAAGATCATGGTCTGAATGATAACCGGCCATGATCGCGAGAAACGGGCGATGCCTTCCACAATAGCCTTATATGCGTACGATGAGCCCGAACAGATGGAATGGAGCGCGGGTGTCCCCCCATCCAGCTTTGCCCATACTTCAAGATCGACCATGGGTGCAGCATTCTGGATGAAAGTGACCATTTCGCGGTTTAAGAACCCGGTCGAATTAGTGATGAGCACAATTGGAACGAGTGGGACTGCCTTCTCTTGCCGGAGCCTTGCCAAGGTATGAATGCTTTCTTTAAAAAATGGCGAACAGGTCGGCTCACCGTTTCCTGAAAGGCAGATATCCTTCAGCTCAAAAGAATTGCCAAGCGCCGGCCAGTCTTCCATGAAAAAACGCCTGAGAGCCGAATCTACCATTCCCTGCCTCAGCAGCGCCGCGGGGTTTGAAAAGGCCGGAACTTCGCAATAGGGGCAATGGTAGGTGCACACTTTCCTGTCAGGAAACAGATTGATCCCCAGCGACAATCCATGGGACCTTCGCGAAATGACAGGGTATACTATCGCTGATTCCCCATGCCCTCGCTGATGTTGCTCGGGTCCTTCCGGATAGTATGCACCATTTTCCTGACTATCATCACTCATCACTGCACAGTTTTACTCCAAATTGATTGGAATTGAAAGAATGCGGGAATGCCTGCTTGACACATTCAAAAGAAATTGCAATAGTATACAGTGATATGTGTATGAATTTTACAGTGCGTGCTTCCCTCCATCATCATCACGGCAGTTCTCATGGAGCCGTGATGCGGTGAGGCGTACGCCTGTATCTGCAAGGAACACCAGCAAGCCGGCTCCAATGGGCCGGCTTTTTGTTTCGGAAGTCTTCCGGAGGCCGGCCCCAGAGCCGGCTTCTTTTTTACCGCTATTTTTATGGCGGCAGGAGGAATGAATGGAACAAAACAGGGAAAAGTCCATTGAATTCAGAATTGGACTGCCGAAAGGGCGAATGCAACAGAAAGTAGTCGACCTGCTCAATGACGCTGGTCTCCGTGTCAGCCTTGATGAACGAGAGTACCGCCCACGCATGGGAAATGGTACTCCCCTTGTTACTTCGTTTGGTACCGTCGCGTTCGAGGCGAAATTGCTCAAGCCACAAAACATTGTCGAGATGCTCGCGACCGGCAGCAGGGATATTGGGTTTGCCGGAGCCGACTGGGTCAAAGAACTGGGGCTCGATCTGATCGAGCTCATGGATACAGGCCTCGATCCTGTCACCATTGTTGCCGCCGCTCCCCTGGAAATCGCTGAAGTCTTTAATAAATATAGAGATACTGCGATCAGGACCGAGGCGCTAAGAAATATTTGCGGTCGGACACCGATTGTCGCGTCAGAGTACGAGGGACTGGCGCGTGCGTGGATAGACCAACAGCTGCCGGGAGCAGCCTTTGTACGTTCGTATGGCGCGACAGAAGTATTCCCTCCGGAGGACGCCGATCTCATCATCGACAATTCGGCAACCGGCACAACTCTCCGCAGCAACAAACTCGACATCATCGATACCCTCATGACCAGTTCCACGCGCCTGTATGCATCACGGGAGCTTATGCAGAATCCCGCGAAAAAAGAAGCGGCAGAATCGATGATCCTGCTGTTCCGTTCGGTCCTTGAGGCTCGAAGGCGAGTCATGCTGGAAATGAATATTTCCGCCGAGCTGCTTGATCAGCTGGTAAGCATCCTTCCATGCCTGAGGGCACCGACCATCTCACCGCTGGGGAAGGATGATGGCTATGCGGTGAAAGTAGCCGCCCCACGGGAGACGCTTGCATCTCTCATTCCCGAAATCAAGCGCCGTGGCGGTACAGACATCGTAGTGACCGAGATCTCACAGCTCGTTCCATAGCGAGGAGGCAACAGTATGACCACTCCCATCCTTCGTCTTGATGCGAATGAGGGCCGATGCCTTCTCTCGGAACCTGATCTGCGGGCCATATTGAGCCCCGAAACAGCACGGCGCTATCCGGTACGCGCGCTTCTGGAATCGCCGCTCGCCGAATATCTGGGCGTCGATCCACGCCGCATTCTGGCAACCGCGGGCGCGGACGATGCGATAGACCGGGCAACGAGAATACTCGCTGGCCCTGGGGGCCTTGTCATGAGCACGACACCTGGTTTTATCGAGTTCATGGCGGCAGCGCGCCGCTCCTTCGCAGCCTTTGCTTCGGTACGCAAGAATCCATTCGGTCCTTTCCCAGTACAGGATCTCATCGAGGCCATCGAGTCACAGCGCCCTCAGCTTCTTATCCTTGCAAGCCCGGACAACCCCTCAGGCATGGTGCTTGAAAAAGCTCAACTGGTGGACCTTGCGTGCGCGTGCCGCGCGTGTGGAACTACCTTCATATTCGACGCGACATATCGAGACTTTGCCACATGCGGTGCGACGATCGCCGATGCCCTTGACCTGCCTGGTGTTCTGGTTTCTGGCAGTTTTTCCAAATCGCGCGGCCTTGCGGGATTCAGGATAGGCTATATTGCGGGCGGTCCCGGTTCGGAATCGCTCATTGCCGCGCTTGCAGAAGCAGGCCCTCCTTTTTCTCTCTCAAGCCCCGCCATTGAAGCCGGCATGCGCGCCTTGGCTGTTCCTGAGGATAGAGTAGCCGAGTTCATCGCTGAAGTTCGCCGCGAGGTAATCGTGCTCACTTCTCAGCTGCGCGCTATAGGTTGTATGGTTTCGGACAGCCAGGCAAATTTTGTGCTCCTGAAGGTGCACGACCCTCGTGGCTTTTGCGCTGCCCTTTTAGAAAAGGGAATCCTGGTTCGCTCCTGGCCGGGAAAGGAAGGGTATGAACAACTCGTCCGCGTCACCGTTCCCGGCGATACAGATGAATTTTCCAGGTTGAGCTCGGCAATCCAATTCATGGAGGCATATGTATGAATTCGAATGAATATTGCACAATACGGCGAACGACAAAAGAAACCGACATCGAACTTGCGCTTGGGCTTGAACCGGGTAACATCGAAATCCATACGGGAATTGGGTTTCTTGACCACATGCTGACCCAGCTAGCCTTTCATGCGGGATGGAGTCTTACGCTGACCTGTCAAGGAGATATTGATGTTGACGATCACCATAGCGTCGAGGATTGCGCCATCGCGCTCGGGCAGGCGTTTGCGAGGCTTGTTCCTTCGGGGGAAGGCAGGATGCGTTTCGGCTCTGCCTTCGCGCCGATGGACGAAGCGCTCGCACGCGCGGTAGTGGACATATCCGGCCGCGGCAATTGTCTCATTCAAGCATCGTTCGAGGACTCTCGTATCGGGACCATGAGCAGCGCGAATATCATGCATTTCTTCAAGAGTTTTTCTGCGAACGCAGGTATTACAATACATCTAGACCTCATTCGGGGAGAAAACGACCACCACAGGGCGGAATCACTCTTCAAAGCTGCGGCGCTCGCATTGCGCGCCGCGCTGCTTCCCCGAGAAACAGCGATATCATCGAGCACAAAAGGTAAAACCACAATTAAAAGCCACACGGAGTGCTTGAATGAGTAAGGACAGCACTCTTACCATCGTAGCCACGGGAGTGGCGAATCTCGCCTCGGTTCAGGCCCTGGCCACGCGACTTGGAATGAAGCCGGTCATCACAGACCGTCCCAAACAGATCGAGACAGCCTCATATGTGATCGTACCAGGTGTAGGATCGTTTGGCCCCGCGATGGAAGCACTCCGATCAACCGGTTCCGACTGTGCTATTCGCTCGCGCGTATTGAAGGGGCTCCCCACCATGGGCATATGCCTCGGCATGCAGCTCTTCTTTGAGGAAAGCGAGGAATCGCCCGGCGTACAGGGACTGGGAATCATTCATGGTGCGGTGAGAAAGCTTGCAAACAATCTGCCCCTCCCTCAGCTTGGCTGGAACCGCATCAAACCATCATCATCCTGCCGCATTCTGAATTCTAGCTGGGCTTATTTTGCCAACAGCTACGCGGCTTCTCCCAATACCCCTGCCACAAGCTCAGACGGATCGATCGCCCTCACACCCGCAATCGCGCGGTATGAATCACCGTTCCTCGCCGCTCTCGAAGGGTGGAACAATGACAGGCTGATACTCCTCCTCTGCCAATTCCATCCCGAACTGTCCGGTCCTTGGGGGACAGAACTAGTTCGACGCTGGCTGGAAGGAGGCAATTTATGAATGGCCTTGCGGTACGTATCATTCCATGCCTCGATTTCAAGAACGGCCGTGTGGTGAAAGGTGTCCGCTTCGAGCGCCTTGAGGATTCGGGTGAGCCGGTTGAACTGGCCCAGCGTTACCAAATGGAAGGTGCTGATGAACTGGCCTTTCTCGACATTTCTGCTACTATCGAAGGAAGAAGAACAATGGCGAGGGAAGTAGCCCGTATAAGAAATGCCATTTCAATCCCCATCACGGTCGGAGGTGGCATTTCGACCCTTGATGATGCCGCACGACTTCTCGATTCCGGAGCAGACCGGGTATCTGTCAACAGCGCAGCAGTCCGCACCCCTTCGATCATAGAGGAAATCGCTACCCGTTTCGGCGTACAGTGCGCGGTAGTGGCTATCGATGTTCTGGCTACCCCTGACATGCCCTCGGGCTATGAAGTATGCATCGCCGCTGGATCCATTAGAACCGGGCTCGATGCCGTGGTCTGGGCCAGAGAGGCTGCCATGCGGGGCGCAGGCGAGATTCTGCTCACCAGCATCGACAGGGATGGCACTGGCCTCGGATACGACGGAACCCTGCTCAGGCGCGTCGCAGATTCGGTCCGTATTCCGATCGTCGCTTCAGGCGGCGCGGCGACACCAGCGCATTTCCTTGAGGGGTATCGATGTGGCGCTTCTGCCCTTCTTGCCGCGGGAATATTCCATCGGTGCGAAGTCACCATCGCGGCAATAAAGCAATATCTATCCCAACATCACGTGGAGGTACGAATATGATCATACCCAGTATAGACATTCTGAATGGGCGCGCGGTACAACTCCGCGGCGGGAAACAGCCACCACTCGTTGCGGGAAATCCCCTCGAGCTTGCTGAGCGCTATGGCAGAATCGGCGAGATCGCTGTCGTGGACCTCGATGCCGCCATGGGCAAGGGCTCCAACAAGCAGCTCATTTTGCGTATGTGTGAGCGCTGGAAAGTACGCATAGGAGGAGGGATCAGGACGCTCGACACCGCCCTGGAATACTTGAATGCCGGTGCTGTACGAATCATGATCGGAACCTCCGCCACCCCCGAATTCCTCTCTCAACTTCCCCGTGAGCGCCTTATCGCCGCTTTGGATTCACGGAATGAGACCCTCATGATCGAAGGATGGACAAAACCCGCCGAAGGCACCGTCGGCGATAGAATCCGTGAGCTGGCGCCGTATGTCGGAGGCTTCCTCATCACCTTCATCGAAACGGAAGGAGATGAATGCGGATTCGATCTCGCCCGTGCGCGAAGACTGATCGAAATTGCGGGGGACCGGCGTATTACTTTTGCCGGCGGCGCCGCAGGCGGCGAGCGCGGCATCGCGGATATTGCTGAACTCGATCGTCTGGGCGCCGATGTTCAAGCTGGAACGGCACTCGTGCGAGGGACTCTCCAGCTTGTCGATGCGTTTACCGCTCCCTTGCGCACCGATCGACCTGACGGATTGTGGCCGACCATCGTCTGCGATGAATCCGGCAAAGCGCTTGGACTCGCCTATTCGAACAGAGAAAGCCTCTCTCTGGCGCTTCGAACCGGCAGCGGCGTGTATTACTCCCGCTCTCGCGGCCTTTGGACAAAGGGAGAACAGTCGGGAGACCGCCAAGAACTTATCCGTGTCGAACTTGATTGCGACAGAGACACGCTGCGCTTTATTGTCCGTCAGGAAGGTACGGGATTCTGTCATCTGAAGCGCCGCACCTGCTTCGACGATGGATATGGGCTTGAAAAGCTCTTCAGAACGATATCAAAGCGTATGAAAGAAGCACCACAAGGGTCGTACACGCGCCGCCTCTTTTCGGATGAGCAGCTGCTCGAAGCCAAGCTCAGAGAAGAAGCGCAGGAGCTCGCCCAGGCCGCGACTCGTGAAGAAGCGGTGTTCGAGGCCGCGGATGTGCTGTATTTTGCGCTGGTCAAGGTCTGCTCGGCAGGAGGAACGCTCGCTGATGTGGAAGCGGAATTGGAAAGGCGATCGCTTAGGGTGACACGCAGAGGCGGCGATGCGAAGCCTGGCTTTGAATCCCAGGAAGGTGGTGATCGATGGAAAAGCATACATTGAAGCGCGTTTCAGTCGATCAAATACCTGCGCCGGCAACGCGGTTTTCCGATCCAGAGGTAGACGCGGTGGCCATGCAAGCCATTCGTGAAGTCAGAGAAGAAGGCGAGACGGCACTGCGCCGATGGGCTGCTCGATGGGACGGTCTCGAGGAGGATACCCCGCTCGTGCTCTCTCGCGATACCTTGAAACAGGCATGGGATGCGCTACCTGCCCAGACTGCCGCTGTCCTCGAGCACGCCGCCGGCCGCATCGCGGCCTTCGCGTCCGCCCAGCGCGCGTGCCTCGCCCCGCTCGAGATGGCGGTGTCGGGCGCACGCGCGGGGCACGAGCTCGTGCCCGCGGCGCGCGCGGGCTGCTACATACCGGGAGGTGCCTTTCCGCTGCCCTCCAGCGCCCTCATGACAATCATTCCTGCCACGGTTGCCGGCGTCCCGGAGGTCTGGGCCGCTGGACCGAGGCCTTCACCAGTAACACTGGCAGCCGCCTGGCGCGCCGGCGCGAATGGCTTTCTCCAGTGCGGCGGAGCTCATGCTATTGCCGCAATGGCATTCGGCGTCGCCATTCCAGCGTGCGACGTTGTGACGGGTCCCGGAGGCAGGTACGTCGCTGCTGCCAAGCGCCTCCTTTTCGGCCTCATTGGAACCGAGGCTCCCGCAGGTCCCTCGGAACTTCTCATCATCGCTGACGAGCAGTCGAATCCGGTGCTGATTGCCGCGGACCTTCTTGCTCAGGCGGAGCACTCGCCCGACGCGGTTCCCTGTCTTATTGCCGCATCTGAAAACCTCGCCAAAGACGTTGAAAGAGAACTTCAGCGACAGCTTGCCGAGCTTCCAGAACCAAACCAAACCATCGCTCGCCGATCCCTGGCCAACGGCTGGTGCTGCGTAGAACCGCGTTGTGAACAGCAGGTGGAGGCGGCGGATCGCTTCGCCCCCGAGCATCTTGAGCTCGCGGTCTCCAATCCGGAGCCCTACCAGAAGATGATCCGCAACGCTGGAGCAATATTTGCCGGTGAACAAGCCGCCGAAGTGTTCGGCGACTACGGAGCCGGCCCCAATCATACGCTGCCGACCGGAGGAGCTGCGCGTTTTGCGGGCGGCTTGTCGATTCTGCAATATCTCAAGGTCCGAACCTGGCTGGCAATGGATGAGCCCGCGGCACTCGCCGCTGAAACGGCAGCGTTTGCGCGCCTCGAAGGTCTGGAAGCCCATGCCCGCGCTGCGGAAGCACGTGTCAGCCAGGATGTCGGGCAGAGAGCCGTTCAGAAACCGTAGACGCCTGAATATTTATCGCGCAAATAGTGCTCGAAATAGGCTGGGTTGAGCGCTTCCCCCGTGACCTTCTGCACCAGCTCACCCGGCAGATACCTTGAACCATGCGCATGCACATTCGTTCTCAGCCATGAGAGCACCATCGAGGTGTCTCCTGCCGCGATCTGCGCTTCGATATCGGGCACCTGTCTCTTCAGAGAAGCCCAGAATTGCGCGGCGTAGAGGTTTCCGAGCGCATAACTCGGGAAATAGCCGAACGCTCCCATGGACCAGTGCACATCCTGCAGGCATCCTCTCCGATCATCAGGTACCTCAACTCCAAGAAGGGTCCGATACTTTGCGTTCCATTCAGTCGGAATATCTTCGACTGAGAGAGAACCGTCGAAGAGTGCCGATTCGATTTCGAATCGCGCGATGACATGAAGCCCGTAGGTCACCTCGTCCGCTTCGGTGCGGATGAGCGTCGGCTCGACCCTGTTGACTGATTTTACAAATGAAGTCAAATCAATCCCTTCACCTGCTTCACCAAGTAGCGCGGAAATAACCGGGAAATGTCGTTCCCAGAACGCATGCGAGCGGCCGATGATATTTTCCCACAGACGGGACTGTGACTCATGAATTGCCATCGATGCCGCTTCCGCCAGTCTGGTACCGCGATACTCCGGAGCCGGATCAATGCCTAGTTCATACAGGGCATGTCCAGATTCGTGCATGGTAGAAAAAAGACTCGAAGGGAAATAATCGTCGATGTACCGAGTGGTGATACGTACATCGTCTGCCCCGAGGGTGGTGGTAAAAGGATGCGCAGACACATCGAGTCTTCCCCGTTCTCTGTCGTACTGTAGCACCTTCATCAGATACTGGCTGATCTTCTCCTGAATTGTTGGATCGACCCTGCGCCCTGAACACAGGTCCGCTACCTGCGGGGAAAAGCGGATTTTTTCCAGAATATCGACTAGGTAGCTTTTCATGACAGAGAAGACACTGCGTATGGATTCCTTGGTGCTTCCTGGCTCGTACAGATCCAGCAATACATCATAGGGCTTCGCGTTTGGGTTCAGATACGCGGCTTTTTCCTGATTCAGTTCGATCATGCGAGCAAGATGCGGTTTGAATGCGGCATAATCGTTCTTCCGCTTCGCGTCCGCCCATGCAGCTTGCGACATGCTGGCAGCTTTTGCGTATTCTGTAACGAATTCCTGCGGAAACTTCACTTCTCTGTCGTAGTCTCTTCGAACCACCCGGATATAGGCCCGCTCATCATCCGTCAGATCGGATTTCGATTCGAGGCTGGCTAGAAGCTCGCCTATTTCAGGATTCGTTGCTTTCTGATGAGCCAGGCCCTCGATAAGCGCCAGCTGCGATGACCGCTCTTCTATGGCACGGGGCGGCATATACGTTTCCTGGTCCCATCCGAGCAGCGAGCCAATATGCGCAATCAGGGTATGCTCTCTGTCGAGCTCGATGAGACGTTCTGTTTCCTTGTGCATCGTATCCTCCTTTGACGCACAGGCATGCAAGCCTGACAGAAGCCATAGTAGCACCGGCCTGGTTGAGAAGATATACTGAACATGTGTTTCTTCGAGAATTGACTCAGGATCTTCGAAGTCTGAGGGGCACGGGGCCAGCCACCCTCAGGGCTTTGTCTCAGCTCGAAATCAGAACCATCGCCGATCTTCTTCTGCACCTTCCCAACGATTATGAAAACCGCATGCGACTGATTCCCTTTTCGCGCTTCTCTGACGGCCCGGTTTTCACGATTGCACGGGTGCTCAGTCATGAATGGTTCGGATTCGGCCGCATGCGCACACTCAAGATCATCGTACGCGACGACTCCTCTGAAGCGTCACTCCTCTGTTTCAATCGGCCGTTTCTCGAACAGATGGCGCCGGTAGGCGCTTCCGTTCAGATTTACGGCAAATTCCAGTTCAAATACGGAGAAATTCAGTCCTCCACTTTTGAAATTAAACGCGTTGACGGTCCTGTCGTGCCGGAACGATCGTTGACACCCCGCTACCCTCTCACAGAAGGGCTTAATCAGATGGCACTGCGCAAGCTCATCGCAGCTGCCCTGGATCGATTCGGGCCACATATTGAGGATGAATTACCTACCAAAATTCGTGAACGATATGGCTATTTTAACAAGGCCGAAGCGCTCCGCGCGATCCACTTCCCTCGATCTGAGGAAGAAGCGGAAAAGGCTCATGATACGCTCGCCTATGAAGAGCTCTTCTATTTCCAGCTGGGTATCGCGCTGCGCATCCATTCAAGACGGCAGAGAACCGTGCACCGGTCCAAATCCCAGGGTGTCCTAGCGCAGAGACTCATCGAGCGGCTGCCCTATGTGCTCACCGAAGACCAGAAATCAGTGTTGCGGGAAATCGTCGAGGACATGCACAAGCCCTATCCGATGGCTCGCTTGCTGCAGGGTGATGTCGGTTCCGGCAAGACAATCGTAGCACTGCTCGCCGCGTTGCACGTGGTGGAACGGGGAGGTCAGGTCGCAATCATGGCTCCCACTGAGCTTCTTGCGCGGCAGCACGCGCAGACCGCTGCCCACCTCGTCGAACCGCTTGGCGTCAGGCTTGCATTTGTGACAGGCTCAATCACCAACGCCGCTCGACCGCCTCTCCTTGAAGCTCTCAGGAATGGCGAGATCGACATTGTCATAGGCACTCATGCCCTCTTTTCCGATGATGTGGAGTTTAAAAACCTCCAGCTGGTCATTATCGATGAACAGCAGCGATTTGGAGTATTGCAGCGTGTCGCGCTCTATCGCAAAGGACATATTCCAGACCTGCTCATGATGTCCGCGACGCCGATTCCACGCAGCCTTGCCTTGACCTTTTTCGGCGACCTGCAAGTTTCCACCATCAGGACTATGCCGTCTGGACGAAAGCCGGTTATCACCCACCTTGCGCGGGCTGACCGGGTAGGCCGCGTCCATGAATTTGTCCGTAATCGGCTTTCAGAAGGGCGTCAAGCCTATTTTGTCTATCCTCTTATTTCGGAGACGGACCGAACATAATTACGGAACGCCGAATCGATGGCAGAAGAGCTTGCGACCAAAGTCTTCCCCGAGTACAAGGTAGCGCTCCTGCATTCACGCCTGGGGGATGATGTGCGTTTCGAGGTCATGAACCGGTTTGTTTCGGGCGAAATCCACATCCTGGTCGCGACAACAGTGGTTGAAGTGGGTGTCGATGTGCCTAACGCAACGGTCATGGTAGTGGAACACGCTGAGCGGTTCGGTCTCTCAGCGCTGCATCAGCTTCGCGGTAGAGTCGGACGGGGCATTCATCAGGGATATTGTTTTCTCATCTTTTCGGAACGCCTCACCGAGGAAGGGCGCAGCAGGCTTAAGGCTTTGTATGGAACGACGGATGGATTTGCAATTGCCGAGGAGGATTTGAACATACGCGGACCAGGGGATCTGCTTGGCACTGAACAGGCGGGAGCGTTGCGGCTCCGTATCGCTGACCTTCGGACCGATTTTGAGTTATTGAAGGCCGCGAGAGATGACGCCTTCACTATCGTCGCACAGGACCCCGGCTTTGCTCTTCCGGAGCATGAAGTGATTGCCAAGGTGCTTGCGCGTGCCAATCCTTATCTGGATCGAGTCCGTTAAGTCTTTTTTGCGGCTGCGCGTTGCCGAGTCCTAGGGCCGCCTCGCTGTAAAACGAGCTCGGAGCATTGCATATATTCCATAATCCGTGCTTTTCGCGCGCCGGGACCAAGCATTTTTCTTATTCGGTTATATTTGCGGCGCAAATACTGAATCGAAGGAATACTGGTGCCGAAATGCATAGCCAGTTCCCAGTCCCTGTGCGTATAGCGGCCGTAGGCATCTTTTCTGTTAAGTCGAATGAATTCGTCGATACGTTCTGGGGTCCAATCAACGGTTGGCGCAAGGGAATAATCATGCATTTGCATCCGCTTCTTTGTCCGTACAGCCGCTCCCTGCATTTTCCGTTTTTTCCAGTACTCATTCCGGTTGCGGGCGAGAACCAAGTCTTCCCTTGTATATCCGGTCCTCTCCATCCATATCCTGGTGAGTCGGGCTTTTTCGGAAGGGCTGAACCTTGATATCAACGCGTTGGCGACATACTCATCCGGAGTCTTCGACTCCAGAAGGAGTTTTTCTGACTTTTTCATATTTATCAATATAATAATTGATGACCCAATTTGCAAATGCGATGAGGATCAGATCAATCCCGTCGAAATGCGATAGCTTCCCATCCCTTTTTGCGTTCGATAACAGGAATTCGCGAGTACCCTTCAGGCTTTGCACGCTCCAGACGGTCGATCGTCGTGCCATCGGAAGCCAGGATCGCTACGCCTCCTCGCTTGAGTATGTGGGAAATCTGATTCCAGTAGTGAGCTGCGATGTCGAACTGCGGAATTTGTTCAGGGAACACGAATATGGCGTCGAAGCCCGGAGCATCCTCAAACCCATCCTGAGGCCATGTCCCGCGGGAACTGACGTGTCGAGCTGGAGTCTGAGTATGCGATAGCGAAGGCTGAGTGTCGTTCATATGCGCCAAAGTAGGGAAGAATGGCTCTTGAATGAGATGCGGCATCGGTCCACCCGCTTGTTGAAGATTCCATCTGGTCGCGTTGAGCGAGAGAACATCATGCGATTTGAGAACAATGTCCTGAACCCCGAGAACACGGTGCGCCCACAACGCGGATATCCCCACACCTGGTTCAAAAATAAGCATCTTTCTGATCAAGAGTCCTGCGCAGGCGTTGCGCGCAACCGTCAATGCGCAGCGAGTCGCGAACGAAGGTTCGTCGAATTCAGACAGGCCCTGAAAGCCATCCCACTCAAGGTCCGCGCCTGCGAGCGAGTACCGTGCGCGCGAACGCACATACTGCGAAAGCCATTGATGCGTTGAATGTGGCTCCGGGGTTGCAGTGTTCTTTTCGTTTTGTGTAATACAGACGAGATGGTTTTTCGTAGCCGTCTGCTTCAGAATAGAAAAACCGGCTTTTTCGCTCCAGCGTTTCGCTTCATCCGCAAGAGGCGCTACAATCACAAAGGCAAATACCCCGCCAGGCTTGAGCAATGAGTCAGCGACCTGTCCAAAGTACGCAGCCAGCAGTCGTGGCCCCGCTTTCGCCGGAAGATTCGAGACGACTGCATCGTAGGGCGCATAGTCGTCCTCCTGACAGAGCACACCGGGAGCCGCGATAAGCATTGAGGAGGTACGTGACTTTGTTCGTATCTTTCCAAAAGGCTGCTTCCTACAAGGCTCGAGAGGCTGTCCATCCACACTATACCATGTCCCGTCGAGACCGTTGCGCCGTGCATTGCGAGCGGCAAATGCCACCGCTCTCAGATCACGGTCTCTCATGACAATATCCATGGCTGGACAGGAAGCAGCCAGACTGATCCCGATCACACCGGTTCCGCACCCTGCGTCCAAAACTCTGCCGGCTTCCACAATCGCGGGTTCGCTGGCAATTTCCTTTAGGAGCAGGCGGGTACCCGCATCTATGTCATAAGAAGAAAACAGGGCATGCGATAAATCGAACTTCAGCCGCGCGCCTCGATACGCAAATTCGACAGTTTTGTTGACGAGCGGATCGAGGGGACAGACTGGCTTTCCGGTCTCATTCGTTGACGCGCTCGACGTATTCGTTCGTCTCCGTATTGACCAGGATCTTTTCACCCTGCTTGATGAACAGTGGCACGCGAACGACCAGTCCCGTCTCGGTCCTGACCGGTTTGGTAGCGCCCGACACTGTGTCGCCCTTGATGTAGTTTTCGCTTTCGACGACTGTAAACACCATTTTGTAGGGAATCTTAATGTCGATTGGTTCGCCCTCCCACATGACGATGGTATAGGTCTCGCCTTCCTTGAGGTAGGGGCCTTTTTCTTCATGAGCGGAAACAGGCACCTCGAATTGTTCGAAGGTTTCGTTGTTCATGAAATGATAGGCTTCGCCATCGCTGTACTGGTATTGGCAATCGGTCAGATCGACCTGGGCGTCTTCGACAAAATCCGCAGTCTTGATCGTTTGAGTTATGACATTGCCGTTCTTCAGATTCTTGCACCGAACACGGGCAAAGGCCGCACCTTTTCCTGGATTCACGAATTCACGCTCGACCACAATGTGCGGTGTCCCGTTGATGAGCAGACAGGTTCCGATTCCGATATCACCACCACGAATCATAGATTTGTCCTCGATAGGTAAAGAATTGGGTGCCTCATACTATCGCAGGGCACCCCCTTGTGTAAAGACGCGTGATCTCTTCATGAAAAGGGAAAGAGCATGACATCCTTGATGGATCGCTTTCCGGTTAACACCATGACAAGCCGGTCGAATCCTACCGCGACACCGGAGCAGGGAGGAAAATGAGAAAAGAGTTCCGGGTAATGCGTGTCAATCGCGTGCGGAACGAGACTCTGTTGCTTTCTTGCGCGCTGGGATTCGAAATAGGCGCGAACCGCTTTGGGATCCGCCATTTCGGTAAAGCAGTTGGCGATTTCTATTCCCTGTACGTAGAGCTCCCATCGTTCTTTGTAGGAAGTACCCGGAATGTCCGCCGCTAGGCATTCGATACCCGCAGGATACTCATCTAGAACAAGGGGACGATCCTGTGGAAGCGCTGGTTCAACCAGGCTTAGAAAAAGAATATTGAACGCATCTTCCCAAGAAGCATTGTCGGGGCAGAGAAGTCCCCGTTCACGGCAGGCAGATATGATCGAAGGCGCCTCCATGCAAGTGTCTAGATCAAGGTGCGCGAATTCAAAAAACGCTTCTCGCATGGTCATGATCCTGAACGGGGGGCGAGCGGTCGCAGGGGTATCCGGACCTGCAAGCGCATCGAACAATGCTTCGGTACAATCGATATTGTCCTTTCTGGTGATGCCGATGCCATAGTATTCCAGCATGGTGAATTCTGGGTTGTGAATGCGGGAGACGGATTCGGCATTCCTGAATGATTTGCAGATCTGAAATACACTTCGGCCGGTTGTCGCGATGATCTGCTTCATCCAGATCTCAGGAGATGGGACAAGATAGAGCGGTTTGGGAGGAGCGGTGGGATGCCGGTATTCGGTTGCGAAGACCTCTAAACAAGATTCGGGAATGAGAGCGGGAGCGAGGACCGGTGTATCGGTTTCGAGATAGCCGCGCGATAGAAAAAATGCTCGCGTCACGGTTACCATTCGCGATCGAGCCTCAAGAACAGATATATCGAAGGATTCAAGATTCATATGCCCAGTATAGAAGAAAAATCGTCAGAAGGGAAACAAGGCCGTTCTTCTTGCCTGGAGAGGATCAAGGCGGCATTGCGCCTTAATGCTCGAGGGGAAATCCAGCCATGGTCAAGCGCAGAATCCTTGAACATCAATCGGAGCCGCGGGTCATCGGTGGTCGCGACAGCGCGCGCGTCAAAAGATCCACCGATGTTCCCTCGCGTGCAGACAGCATCCGGATCTGGTATGAAAAATGGACATGCTTCAAGACAAATATCACATCCGTATAGCTGGTCGTTCCAGGCCGCAGCGATGAAGGCAGGCAACTCGCCTTCGATACTGGCGTAATGCTGAATACAACGTTCCCTTATGAAGAGGGGATGATCAGCGTGAGCAAGCGCCTTGGAAGGGCATGCATCGATGCAGCGGGTACAGGACCCGCAACGCATAAGAGCCTTGAGGGGCGGACGGTGAAAATCCTGCTGAACACTCGAACAAGAATGAATTTCCCCTTCACTCTCGAACTCAACATCAAATGGGAGCATGAGAAGCCCCAATACCACCGCCGAAGACCACGCGGGGGCTGTCTCGGGTCTTTTATCAACAATATCAGCACGTGCGATCAAAAGACCGTTGCGCCCTATCGTCCCGAGCCCTGCTGCGACAGCCAGATTCTTTTCCGGAAACCAGCTGTTGACAAATCGGCGCCATTGGCGCGCAGCGAATACCGGATGGCCGACACGCAGCGCTCGCTCCGACACCTTCCTGACCACCAGTGCAAAGCGATCAAGAATCTCATGGTACCAATCGGCACGAGCGAAACGCGCGACTCTTGCTCGAACGACATGCCCGCCTCCCTCCTCATCCGCATCCCGAAGAAGAGGCAGCGAAGGCAGTCCCCGTTTTTTGCGCGCATTCTGGGGTTCGGGAGAGACATCAGGCGCATAGCGCAGCGCAGCGACCAATATCGCTCCTGCATTATCGAGATGATATCGCTGCAGTACTCGATTTCTGTCACCCGCAGCATCCAGCACCCTACCCCATTCCGCGACACTTAGAATGCCGGACGCGTACATATCTGTCGCTGCGGTTTCCTGCAGCAATGCTCGCGCATACCACCGCCGCGACTCGAAATCCAGACTCACGGCAAGGAGAACTGGCGGGTAAGAGCGAGCACTTCCTGCTTGACGCGGGCAATGGTCTGAGCATCGCCTTTCGATTTCAGTACATCCATTATGAACCCGGCGATTTTTACCATCTCTTCAGGCCCCATGCCGCGGGTGGTCACCGCGGGCGTGCCTACACGGATGCCGCTCGTCACAAAGGGACTCTTCTTGTCAAACGGAATGCCGTTCTTGTTGACGGTGATGTTCGCTTCATCCAGCCACTTTTCCGCATCCCTTCCGGTAATCTCCAGGGGGGTAAGGTCTACCAGCATGAGGTGGGTGTCGGTTCCTCCGGAAACGATCCGGGCTCCACCGTGGCTTAGCGCCTGTGCCATAACCCTCGCATTCTCCAATACTCGATCGATGTATTCCGCAAACGAAGGCTCAAGCGCTTCCTTGAATGCCACTGCTTTTCCAGCGATGACATGCATCAATGGGCCACCCTGAATACCCGGCATGATCATACTATCGATGACTTCTGACCATTTGCGCAGCGCGTCTCCTTTGGGAGTCATGATGCCGCGGTTGTTCTCCCTGTCGCGTCCTACCAGAATCATGCCACCGCGCGGTCCGCGGAGTGTTTTATGCGTGGTGGTTGTCGTGAAGTCCGCGATGGGAACCGGACTGGGATGCCTGCCCGCAGCTACAATGCCGGCGATGTGCGCCATATCAACCATGAGGTAGGCACCAACCTCATCCGCGATCGCTCTAAAACGCTGAAAATCGATAGTACGTGAATAGGCGCTCGCGCCAGCGATAATGAGTTTCGGACGATGCTCGAAGGCAAGGTTGCGCACCTGTTCGTAATCGATGGTTTCTGTATCGGGATGCACCCCATACCTTACAACCTTGTACATCTTGCCGGAAAAGGATACTGGAGCACCATGGGTCAGGTGGCCACCGTGAGCCAGATCCATGCCCATAATGGTATCGCCAGGATTAAGCGCGGCAAAAAGCACTCCCATATTTGCCTGACTTCCAGAATGAGGTTGCACATTCGCATGATCAGCCCCAAAAAGCTGTCGTGCCCGATCCCTCGCGAGATTTTCTGCAATATCCACAAATTCGCATCCGCCGTAGTAGCGCTTGCCAGGATACCCTTCAGCATATTTATTTGTCAGGACCGAACCAACCGCTTCTCGCACCGCTTTTGAAGTATAATTTTCACTCGCGATCAGCTCGAGTTTGTCACGCTGCCGGCCTTCCTCTGCCTCCATGGCAGCGTATAGTTCCGGATCCATATTCTGAATGTAAGACATAAAACCTCCAGAGTTATTTTATCATATCATGAGAAAACGGGCCATCCTGATTCAGAATGCCAGCGTCGTTAATTTCGGTGTCTGACGAATCACGCTGCTGCTGATCCCGGAGGATGCTTCGTCAAAGGGAAGCAAAGACCAGGGAGATTTCTGCTTCCTTACAGCCTCCGGGCCGAATGACGGCAACAGACAGCTCCCCCTGCTGATTCCCACATGCAGTGTGTCAATACCGCGCAGGTACTGGGCTGGATCGGTAAAGCCAGGCTTGAAATTCACAGGTTTGTAACCCTGTGCGAGCAGAGGATCCATAGGAATCCACCCTAGCCCCATAAGGTAATATTCAACCCAAAAATGGGGTACCGCGGTGCCATCATGACACATAAGAAAGCCGGACACGGGAACAGCGGGAATTCCCAGCGCGCGGAGCATCGCGGTAAACGCAAGTACCGAACCACGCGGGCTGCCCTTCCCTGTCCCGAGCGCCGATGCGGCGCTATCCTCCGCCAGTGGTGTGGTATTCTGAACGCGGATCGCGGACGATAACCACTGGCTTGCCCGCGCTACGCGATAATAGGGGTTTTTTTCCTTTTTAGCGATGACGGCAGCGGCGGCGACCACCAAGGGGTTGTCGGCTGGAATCAGGGAATCGGAAACAAGAGCGGAAGCAAGGAAGGCCGGAATAGGTTTGGGCACTTCCTGCAGCCCAGACAGCTTCAGATCAGCCTTTATTTCGCTCATTTCGATAAAGGATCGCGCGATGATTTCGATTTTTCCCCGATGTGCTTCTTTTTCGCCAAAATTGAATTCCATCCAGCCACGGCCTTCCGCGTTGAAATATTCCTTTCCCGCAATCAGCGAATTAGAAATTCGCTCATAGGCTGACTGTATAGGAAGCGGTACGAACAGCGAGAGCTTTCCTTCAGGAAGGGAAGCCGTGACATGCACAGTGATCCGCTGCTCCAGCTCGTACCGCGCAGACTCTGTACGCAACAGCTGGCCTGCAGGGCGTAGAATCTTGAGCGGATACAGATTCGAGACACCATTGGGGGTTCGTATGAATATGAATCCGCTTTCAGCCGTATCCGGAATTCTGAAGACAATGGAATGCTCGTCCCACCGCTCCACCAGAGGATCGCTTGCGGAAATATGCACAAAATTGCTGACATCGTTCTGGTTGGGAATGCTGGCTCCTGAGGTTCTGGTAATGCATAATTCAGAATCCGTATCCGCTTCGCCGAACCGCTCGCCTTCTATAGTGACGCTTGTTCCGACCGCGGCGCTCCCCACTGGTTTTACGCCAGTAATCATTGGCTGAACGATCACGGGAGTCGAATTGCCAATGGGTACTGGAACCTTATCCTTATTTGCGATCATGAGCGCGCGCGATCTGCCATATGTGGTTTTTACGCGAACAGCCGCAGAATCGATGCCATGCGGCATGCGAAAGCTGATCAGCTGCGGACTCCAATGTAGGATCGCAGATGATAGCAGCGGCGCATCATCGAGCAGGACGCTTCCCTGCTGGTTTCCAAAATGAAGGCCAAAGAGAGATACCACTTCATTAGGATGGAGCGTCGCGGGGTCCAGAGTGATAAGCTCGGGATAAAGGAGCGCGCGATATGCTGCTGCGCCCAGGATGAGAACAACGATCGCGATGACAAGGCCGAACCCCAGCTTCCTTTTCATCGGCTACCATTCTCTATTTTTGTTGGATGAGCAATTCAAGCGCGACCGGCGCGCCGCGCTTCGGGTCCACCCCAAGCGGGTAATAGTAGAACAGCATTCCCAGCGGCACCCTTACGGTATGGAAAGAAGTGTTCATCTGGATGGAATCGTCGGTGCTTTTTGACCAGATTTGGTTTTGCACGAGAAGCATGAGCTCGCGCTGGACCAGCTCCAGAGGCGTAAGGATAATCAAGGCGATGAGCCGGTCTCCCTGAATCCTGATGCCGAAAGGAGCCGCGAGCTGCACGGTCTTTAGCGTAGGGTCTCCCCACGCAGGAGCTGCCGGATCATTCCTGGCAGCACTGCCTGTGTCTCTTTTAGTCACCTGAATGGCGTCTACCATGGAGGGTGTCAGGGCAAATGCGGACCTTACTCTGAATTCAAACACAGGGACTGGAACCGCTGGTTTGGTATCATTGACCTGCGCCTCTATCTCCATGCCACAGAGAGCGACAAGAAGCAGCACGCCAAATACTCTATGGATGTTCATCGGCTCGCTCCCTGAGCAGGGTATACTGGCACTTCCATGATGGTCGGTTTTTGGTTCCCAGAATGGTAGATGACAAAGACAGGAGAGGTACCTGTGGCTGGATTCAAAACCGTGCCTGGCGCATTGATGGTGACGAGTTCGGCAGGAGCGGTCTGCGCAATCGAAGAGACGAATGATTCGATGCTTGCCGTCGAGGAAGCAGGAAGCCGGGCACTCAGCGCCAGGGCTTGGCTAACTCTACGACTCGCGCCGAAAATACCAAAGGCCAGGCCAGCAAAAAAGACCATGAGCAGCATCGATGCAATGAATACCGGAAGCGGAAGCACTACCTTTCTGGCAGTCAGTAGAGCGAATACACCGTGCCAGCGTGCCGACCATAAAGGCATTCCGGCAGGCAGGTTCCTCCGCTTTTCTGCCAGCGCAGTGCGTACTCGTTCAAGAGAATAATCAAGCTGAGCCTGATCGATCGGGATGTCCTTCCTGAGCGCGGCGCTCAGGGCTCTATAAGCTTCTGTACGCTTCGCGCACCTGCTGCAATGCGCCAGATGGAGTTCCAGCCGTTCTTTCCAGGGAGAAGGAACCTCACCATCGACATAGGAAGTGAGAAGGGTCTCATCGGGACACATGGGAACCTCTTTCTTGCAACAGGGAGAGCAATGCTTCCCGGGCTCGGAATGCACGCACCTTGACGTTTCCTTCGGTGATTCCGAGCACTCTGGCGATATCCCGGTAATTCATTCCTTCATATTCCTTGAGTATAAGCACAATACGCAGCTTTTCCGGCAATTTTCCGAGCGCTTCGCGGACTTCTTCGGCGGATTCCTTCATTAGCAGCTCATGTTCCGCGGAATGGTCCGTCCCCGCATTGGCAAAGGCAGTACTTTCCTCACCCGAAATCGGGCTCATCTCGACTCTCGTACTGGACGTTTCAGTGTTCCACCAATGCTCATAGGCTCGATATTCTCTCATCTTCCGTTTCGAGTAATTGATGGCACCATTCTTCACCACGCGGATCAGCCAGAATCGCGCGTCATCGTCGCTCGGAAACACCATTCGCTTCTCAAGCATTCTGCTGAACGCTTCCTGGACGATATCTTCGGCTGCCTCCCAGCTGTTGGTTATCCTGACCGCAACACGCAGCAAGAGCTCCGCGTTACGGGCAAAAATCCGGTCGGCATCAGGAATTTCGACATCGTCCTTTCTTTTGAACAACATTCAAATCCTTACGTTACACTCAAGGCTCGCAGGCAACGCCGCTCAAGCCAGTTTCCATACAGTGCCATCTGGCCTGTCCTCCAGCAGGATGCCCTTCGCCTTGAGCTCGGCGCGAATGGCATCGGCAGACGCGAAATCCCGAGCTTTCTTCGCCGCAGCTCTCCGATTGATCATTTCCTCGATCCATCGCACGGTTTCCGGAGCAAGGGCATGTTCTTTCCTTGCCACTTTTTCCAGATTCAGACCGAGCACTTCGTCCATCTCGAGAATCGTTGCGTAGGCTTCAGTCGGTGGAATCGAACCGTCTTTGAGCATCGTCCATGCCTGCGCAAGGGCACGAGGCATGGCAAGATCCTCGGCCAGCGCTGCGTCGAAGGCTTCAAGGTAGGCGTGCGCTTTCTCTCCCTTCCGGACCGCGGGCTGTCCACTCGCGGCTTCCTTGATCTGCAAGACTCTGTCCTCAAGCGCCCGGCGCGCAGTGCGCGCCTGTTCGAGTCCTTCCCATGAGAAGGACAACTGGCTGCGGTAATGTCCACCGAGGCAGAAGTAACGATAATCGAGCGAATCAAAGCCTTTGTCGATGAGGGACTGGAGTGTGAGAAAGCTTCCGGAGGACTTGGACATCTTACCCTTGTCAAGCACGAGGAATTCGGCATGAAGCCAGTAGTTGACCCATTTGCGGCCTGTCGCGGCTTCGGACTGCGCAATCTCATTGGTATGGTGGACGGGAATGTGGTCGATTCCTCCGGCATGGATGTCAAACTGCTCGCCCAGATATTTCATGCTCATGGCGGAGCATTCGATATGCCACCCCGGATAACCCCTTCCCCATGGGCTGTCCCACAACAGAGCCTGGTTCTCGAATTTCGAACGGGTAAACCAGAGTACAAAATCGAAAGGATTTCTCTTATTCGGGTCAACATCGACACGGGCGCCTGCCTTGAGCTGATCCAGCTGCAGATTTGCGAGTTCGCCATAGGCTGGAAATTTCGAGACATCGAAGTACAGATTGCCACCCGCGAAATAGGTGTAGCCGTTGGCTTCAATACGCCGGATAAGCGCGATCATGTCGTTTACATGCTCGGTAGCCTTGCAGACGATGGTGGGACGCTGGATATTGAGACGCTCGGTGTCAGCAAAGAATGCGTCAGTATAGAATTGTGCGATCTCTAGGACGGATTTGCCGCGCTCTCGGGCTGATTTGACCATCTTGTCCTCGCCGGTATCATCGTCTCCCGACAGATGGCCGACATCCGTGATGTTCATGACATGAGTCACGGAATACCCAAAGCGCCTTAATGTTCGAACCAGGATATCCTCGAAGATATAGGTTCTGAGGTTTCCGATATGCGCGTAATTATAAACCGTCGGACCACATCCATAGAAACCGACAGAACCTTCCTTGATTGGAGTGAATTTCTGGATGGTTCGCCCAAGTGTATTGAACAGATAGATATCCCGCATTGGTATTTCCTTTTACCGGAATCCGGCGCATGCCGATATTCTGCACCTGCCCTCAATCCCGCTCTGTCCGGCAGCATCGGTCCTGCTTCATATTGCGATACAGGTGCATCCATGGAATACTGGCACCAGTATGGAAACCCTATGGCAAATTGCTCAAAAAATCAATACTGAGCGCTGTTTCATCTCCTTCGACGAGCCCATGACACGCCACACAACGTTCAGGATCGGCGGCCCCGCGGACCTGTTTCTTCGCCCCAGAACGCTGAAGAGTCTCGCAGAGGTCATCGGCACTCTTTCGCAGCATGCAGTGCCCTGGATAGTAATTGGCGGAGGAGCGAACATTCTTGTCGGGGACAGAGGAATCCGAGGCGCGGTCATCGATACCAGCTTGCTTGCTTCCGTGTGGATAGAGCAAGGCGAATCCCACAAAACGCAATTCCTTGTTGCCGAATGCGGCTCCTCCATCAACGCTCTCTGTGAGGAAGCGCTTATCGCTGGGCTCACCGGGCTCGAGGCTTTTTATGGCATGCCGGGGACTGTTGGGGGAGCTGTGTTCATGAATGCACGCTGCTATGAAGAAGATATTTCCTCCCATCTTTTCTCGCTCACCGCGATTTCTCCAATAGGAACCATGGATCGCATTGATCCCTCCATGCTTTCATGGGCTTATAAAATCTCTCCGTTCCAGACGGGAGGCACTCACGCGGGATGGACAGTCGCGACTGCAGTTTTTCTCCTCCATTCTAGCGATCATAACCAGATAGCATGCCGCATGCGGGAAAAGGTAGTAGACCGTTTTAGTAAACATCATTTCGACCATCCTAGCGCTGGCTCGGTTTTCAAGAACAATCGCGCCTTCGGGAAGCCAACCGGGAAGATTCTCGACGAGCTTGGCTTGCGCGGCTACCGAATCGGAGATGCCATGATCTCGCCGTGGCATGCCAACATTTTCATCAATGCGGGCCACGCGAGGGCACGCGACATGAAGGCACTCATCGAATTTGCGCAGAATGAGGCGCTGTCGCGGATGGGATTTCAGCTGGAGCCCGAAATTCTTTTTCTTGGAGAATTCTGAACAAGACTAATCCAGCTGCAACAATCCCAGAAACCTGTTTTCTGCGTTGCGTTACCGCAATTCAGGGCCAAGAGTTGTATTCAAGCACCCCATGCTTTAGAATTCTCTATCATGAATGCCGTTCATGAGCCCGCGGGTATCATGGCAATCATTCTCGCTACTCTTCTAGCCGCAGGCTGGATTTCCGATTTCCTCTCGGTACCGATGATCGCTGTAGTACCGCTCATTGGCGTTGCCATCGGCCCAGACGGTCTTGGCATCCTGGAAGCGGGGTCAGTACTGCAGGTTCTCGGGTCCATCGGTATGGTGTTCATTTTCTTCATGGCCGGTTGCAGTGCCCGTACCACAACGGCAAGAGCAAAAGCTTCAGAAGGTCTTCGAGCATCGCTACCTTCTCTTATATGGATTGCGATTCCATGCGCCATAGGGCTCATAGCGGGCATTCTTGGGGGTCTTTCCCTCCGATACGCGTTGTCCATTGGTTTTCTTCTGGCTTCGGGCAGCGCGTGGTCATATCCCTACTCTGTGCCGCTGAGAATGACGAATGCCAAACAGGCGGATGTTCCGGCTTTCGTCCCCGTCGTGTTGGTTTCAGCGTTGCTGACCTTCACCTCCGTTGCAGGCGGAATACCTGCACGGACTGCGACAATTTCTCTCGCGAGCGCATTTCTTTGTGCTGGACTCGTGCGGTTTTCGCTGCCGCGACTGACAGCCTTTGTCTTTAGACATGCCAGCCCAGGAGGAACGATTGAGACATCGTTCCTCCTTTTTATTATATTCGCCCTCGCGTACGGAGGCACGATCCTTTCCATCCCACCGTGGTTTATGGCCTTTATGACAGGAGTTTCCCTTTCCCGAACGATTTCGCCATCACAAGAACAGCGGGCCCGCCTCTTCCAGCTTGGAGAAGGCCTCTTCATGCCTGCGACGCTTCTTCTATTCGGTGTGACCATTCCGGCCGGTTCTCTCGCGAAGGATAGCACCCAGCTGTTCACGATATTCCTGATCCTGGGATCTGGCTTTCTTTCGTATGCAATCGTCATTCTCTTGTCGCGTATATACCGTGGTTTTCGAAATCCTTCCAAGCAATTCGCGATGTCTTACGCTTGCTTTTCAATGGCTGTCGCCTGGATTCTGGCTGAGGCCGTCTCCGCTGATGTCGTACTCCTTCCGTCGGCGATCCTTCTTGCCGCTTTGTCTGCGCTCCTGCGCCCGCTACAGTTGAACCTGCGCGTACAGGTCGCGGAATCGATACCTGCGCCAACCTCCGCGGCAGAAGACACCATACGCCTACAGGAGCTGGGCACTCAAATCCCCAGCCGCATCATGATTGCCCTTTCAAAACCCTCTTCGATTCCTTCTCTCCTCGAACTTGCAGAGATTATGCATGGAAGCAAGAACAACAACCCTTTGTTTCCTATTGTTGTTCACACGCCTGACGACGTTCTTTCTCCCCAGGCCCTTAATCCCGAGACAGTGCTGGCTGGTGCCGTCATGCGCCTTTCGGAGATGAAAAAGAATGCATTCCCGATCAACATCGAAGCCCTCAGCCCAGGAAAAGGCATCGCGGAGGAAAGCCGAACGCGCAACGCAGACACAATATTGATCGGCTGGAATCGGCCTCCCCGGCTGGCAAACGCGTTCTTCGGAAACATTATCGATCAGGTGATCGCTGGTACTGATCAAATGATCCTCGTAACCCGGGCGGTCTTTTCATGGAAACAGACGCAGCAGCTGTTCATCATCCTGCCTCCCTTCGTCGAGACGCACCCTGGATTTGCCTCCGCTCTCCAGACCATCGAAAAATTCACAGACCGAGTATACTGCCGCGTGGTTCTGGCAATTCAGGAAGAGAATGCCCAAGAGCTTGTGAAGCGCATGCGAAATCATCTTCCACCAGGGCGCTGGAAAGAGACCATATTCCGTTCGTGGCGCGATATACCGGCGATTGTACATGCGGCGACTGGATCCCGCGACGCCGTCTTGCTAGTCTGCGCCAGACCAGGAGAAGTCTCGTGGTTCCCTGCCTTGGAACGCCTGCCGCATCTATTGGCTGA
The DNA here is from genome assembly GCA_029265255.1 of Spirochaetota bacterium. The sequence goes on along the minus strand of JAJUJQ010000001.1, from coordinate 543,247 downwards.
GAAATCGAAAAATGCGAATGTCGCGATGCTCTATCTTCCAGGAGTTGCGTTTTTTGCGAGAGCCGGCATGGCACAGCAGGCGGCCGAAATGCCTCCCTCCGTCATGTCAGCGTCCGCAGAATTGGCACTCAGGAACGCGCTCCAGGCAGGCCGAATCAGAGTGAATATGCAGCAGGCAGCACTCGCGGATGGTATCCTAGATCTATTATTCGCCGCGCTTCCCAATGCAGGAAAAGGGCGTATCCAGGAGCTTGCCAATCATTTTATCAACACCGTTCAACAACAGCCCATCGAACTCGAACCAGGTGCGGTGCTGCTCCATGAACGTATCGAGGACATCAATCACCCAATTCTTTGTTTGGGAGCCCATAGAACCGGCTTCCGAATCGCAGCGCTTGCCCGGCCAGTGCAAATTCTGGTTCTCATTCTTGTTCCAGCAAACCAGAGCGCTCGTGAGCATCTCCAATTCCTCGCGGAGGTCGCTGGTCTGTTTCGTAATGCGCGCCTTGCAAAGCGGCTTCTTGAGGCAGAAAAACCTGCGGATATTCTGGCACCACATGCTTGAACCGCATTCTCGATCTCTATTCCCGCAGGTCTTTCTGCCTTCGCTTTCAATGCACCCTTACGGATTTCTGATCAGAACGAACTCGACACGCCTGTTCTTCCATCGGTTTTCCGCATCTGTGAACGGCACGACCGGTTCGCTCGACCCGAGACCGCTGATGGTCAGACGGCGTGAATCGACACCGTTTTCTACCAGCATTCGCCGCACCACTTCAGCCCGCTCTGTCGAAAGCGGAATCAGTTCATTGACTTCTTCCTGCTGGATCCTGGCGGCCGAATAGCCGAGCATCTTGCCGATATTGTTCCCGTGCCCCTCAATCCTGATCCGGTAATCCGGGAATTTATTGAGGATTTCGGCGATCCTGGCGACGACGCGCTTGTTCCGCGCAACGGTTTCCGCGTCGAGACCGATGAAGTCGGCATGATTGGCTCTGAATACGATCGAGGGAACCTTGATCTTGAGGCGATCTCCATCCCTCAGGACCAGCACATCCACCGCAATGAGGCCTTTGACCTTGGTCTGGTTCCCCAGGGCGTCCCATGCCGTAAATTCAAACGGGTAATCGGTAGCCGATTCTACCAGTTCGCCCTTTGTCGATTTCCCATCCCACACGATCGATGTTGGAGGCCTGTTCTTGCCGTTCCAGTAGATGAATGAACGGGTCGGCTTGGCTTCCTGAGCTCCGCCTGACTCCACCACTGCGGTTTCGAATATTTCAAGCTTCCATTCGATAATTCCCGCGTTCGCATCGGTCGATATACCAAAGGTACACACATCATCCACGCCGTCACCATCGGGACTGAAATATTCAGGTTTGACGGTAATGCTCACTTTGGGCGGCTCAACGTCCACGACGACAGGAGTACTCTTTGCCTCTGCTACATCGCCCTTGAGATACCGAACCATCAGCCGGCCAAAATAGGTTCCCTGGATAACCTGCCCCTGCAGATCTCTTCCGTCCCACACCAGCCGTGTCGGCACATCGGCTCCCGTTCCTCCGAAGAACGAGCGTTCAACACCGCTTTGATCCACCAGCGAGAACCTCCAGGATTCAACACCCTCCCGCTGTTCGACCGTAAGTGAGAATGAAACGGTATCCCGAATTCCATCACCATTGGGGGAGATTCCGCTGTCCGACGCATTGACGAACACGCGCGGCGTCGTCGCGTCCAGAGTGATCCCTTTGATGGTCACCGCAGCGCTATTGCCTGCGGCATCCACGCTCACCACCTCATAGCTATAGACGCCGTTGCTCGCCAGCCTGCTAGATGCATCCTTGCCGTCCCAGGTAAATGATGTCGCCTTACCCTTCCAGGAATAGCCACGGATAATCGTACCAGACGCATTCCTGATTTTACCCGTCCAGTCATCGCCGGGCACTGAATCCTGGGTGAATGTCACCACATCTCTGATTCCATCCCCATTGGGAGAGAACAACAGGGGCTCGGCAGAAACAGTAATCTTGGGAGGTACCGTATCGACGGTAATCGTCGTCGGTCCGATCTCAAAATAATCGCCATTCGCGTATTCAAGCATGAGACGGGCCGTATAGATTCCATCAGGCACTGGAATGCCGGAATCTGTCTTCCCATCCCAGACATACTGATTCCTTGGATCATTCGTGCCGGCCCATCGCCGAACCGGTACTCTCGCAGGATCCGGCCGGTTTCCCGTCCAGATTGCAAGCTCATACTTGAGCAAGGTCGAAGGTGATGGACAATTCACGTTGAAATAGCAGGTATCCTTTATACCATCATCATTTGGACTAAATGCGGTCGGATCCACTTTCATGGAAGGAGTCTTGGGCGCCGCGTCGACCACAATACGCTGCCTTGGAAGAATGAAAGAATTCCCCGCTTCGTCGAGCGATCTCAATTCATAGTAATAGACTCCATCAGGAACGACTCTTCCCGACTGATCCTTTCCATCCCAGACAATATCGCTGAGCGCAGGATACCATTCCCATGTTTTCATGATGCGACCCGATTCCGAGATGATCTGGCCATTCCATCGATCCCCCGGAACACTGCTTTGCGAAATCAGCATCGTATCCGCGCGACCGTCACCATTCGGAGAGAACACAGCACGCGACAGCGCAACCTGCGCGCTCGGCCAGACTCTATCCACCAGTATCCGGATCGGCCCTGCGGTGGCACGCGCGTCGTTGAGGTAGAAAATCTCGAGGAACACCGCGTAGGTTCCGTCTGGCACGGGCGTTCCTTTGTCGTTGGTTCCGTCCCATCGATATTCGGATGCAAGATCGCGAGAACCCGCCCAGGTCTTTGCCGGGACTCCGTCAGCATTCCGTATTTCGAGACTATATCGGGCAATTCGATCACGCGCGTCCGCTGTCACGAAGATAACCAGTTGATCTTTGATGCCATCGCCATTCGGGCTGATCGCTGCCTCATTCGTTCGCATCAGAGCCTGCCTTTTCCCGGTCTCCACCTCGATCTTGAAGGGTCCGGCAAAAGTCCAGTTACCCGCCATATCCTCCGATTCGATCACGTATTCATAGACGCCGTCCGGCACAACTGTCCCGTTTGCGTCTCGCCCGTCCCATACCAGATCTACCGCTTCATACTCCCATTTCCATGTCCGAACTGAGCGGCCTGAGGCATTTCTTATCGTTGAGGTCCAGTCGTCCCCAGGCACCGAACGCTGTCGTATCGCGATGGAATCACTGCGGCCATCACCATCGGGAGAGAAAATTGATCCCTGAAGGGCAACTTCTACCTTCGGGTATGCCCGGTCCATGACAAAACTTCCGGTCGCGGCCTCTGCTACATCGCCATTGCGGTACACGACTCGCAGGGAAGCGGCGTACGTGCCATCCGGCGCGGGCAGCTGAGTATCCGCTTCGCCTTGCCATTCGAAGGACGGAGGTGGCGTCACCCCTTTCCATGTACGAACCGCGGTAAGCGCGGCAGGCCCATCCTGTGCCACAATCTGAAGGACATATTCCTGCACTTTTTCAGGAGATGTCACCACAGCTCTGAGCACCATCACGTCTTTCTTGCCGTCACCATTGGGGCTGAAAGCGCGTTCGCTGATCGACAGCCGCACTGCCTTCTTTTCGGTTTCTATTTCGAACACAGGGCTCTCGAAGAAGAAGCGATTGCCTGCCATATCTTCGGAAGAAAGCCGATACCGGAATTTTCCATCAGCCGCGATATTGCCGGCATCGTCTCGGCCATCCCATTCAAAGGCTGCGATCGTTCCGCTCCAGATCCATCGGCGCACCCTTCTTCCAGCCTCATCGACAACCTCACCAATCCAGTCATCACCTGGCACGGACTTCTGAACTATCGGAAGCGTATCATTGATCCCATCACCATTCGGGGAGAACAGCGCTCTCCCGATCGTCACTTCAGCTCGCGGCGCCTGTCTATCAACGATGATGCTGGGCAAGGTTGATTCGGTATTATCACCGTTCGGATAGACGGCTCTGAATGAAACGCGATATACCCCATCTGGAACCGCGAGTCCTGCAGCGGTCGTACCATCCCATCGAATTATCGAGGAAACCGGGCTCGACCCGCCCCATTCGGTAAGGGGAGAAGCTGAATCCATTCCCGCCGGGCGAATCGAAAGGTTCCATTCTTTTACGCGTTCCGACGCGGTCGCGGAGATACGGAACTCCACCTGGTCCCGCACACCATCACCGTTGGGGCTGAAAGCCTGATTGTCTACCGCAAGCGACGATTGTTTGACAAGCGTATCGATGTGTATAGGCAGCGCCGGCGAGGCAAAGCTGTTTCCTGCCGCGTCGACACACATGAGGCGATACGTATAGATTCCATCCTCCAGAAGCGCACCGTCCGAAGCCCTGCCATCCCATTCAATATCAGACGGCGGACTATCATGGAATTCCCATTTTCTTCGTACGCGACCGTTCCTATCTCGGAGCTCGCCCACCCATAGTGTCTCGGTAGTTCCGCTCTGACGAACCCGCAGGGTCTTTTGATCATCTCTTCCACGAGGATTGAAGTGCTCCAGAGAACGCTCCACCTGCGCGCGCGGTGGTGTCGTATCGATCGAAAATTCTTGACTGATGACAACCCCTGACCATCCGTGCGTGTATTCATATGACAGCATGAATCTGTAAGTTCCCTCCGCGAGAGGGCCTGTCGAGGATTTCCCATCGAAACGCCACAGCGGAGGAGGAAGAGAGCTGCCATCTCCCTTCAGAAGAATCGCCTGCGCTCCGGCATTTTCCTTTGTATCCCGCATCGCTTCGAGCTTCCATTTGGAGAGGCCGCGCGTATCATCCACAGAAATCCGCATTTCGAGATAATCCGCAATTCCGTCATCATTCGGGCTGAATGCGTCTCTTGCGAGAGCCAATTGCGCCTGCGGCCTTCTGGTGTCCACTGTCACTGGTTCAGATTGCGCGCTGAAGGAATTGCCAGCCGCATCTGTGCTCCATATCTTGAGCATATACTGACCGTCGGCGGCGCGCTTGCCGGTGTCGTCGTTCCCATCCCATATATATCGCTCAGGCAGCTTTTCGCGATATCGCTCCGTCCGAATCACGGAACCTTTCATGTCAAACACCGCAAGTTCCCATGTCTCTTCCGTGGAACTCTCCAACGCAAAAGCCATGGTATCCCGCTGCCCATCGCCATCAGGGCTGAACACAGCACGTGGATCATCACGGCGTACGCCGCCAGAAGGAGGCGTCGCGTCGACAAGAAATGACGTGGATTCTGTGCTTAGCTCATACGCGTTCCGATAGGTCACCATGACCCCTGCCGTATAATACCCATCAGGTAATCGACGTCCTGCAGAATCCTTTCCCGAAAAATCGAGTGCTTTAGGAGGGGCAGTCTTGCCATCTCCTGACGCGCTCCATATCTCGTTTCCTTGCTGATCCCTTATATATGACTTCCACGTAGAAAGGTTTCTAAGCGATTCGAATTCAAAGGCGAGCGGCAACGTATCCATGACGCCGTCGTCGTTGGGGCTCAGTGCCGATCTGCCAGCGGCAATAGAAGCCTTTGGCCGTGCGGAATCAAGGTAAACCCAATCAGAAAAGTTGCGATCGTTCTCGGTTCCTACTGTCCGCTCAACCTTGTTGCCAGCGGCATCCGCGCTCGACAGTCTGAAACGATAGTATCCATCGGGCACTCGCTTTCCTTTGTCGTCGGTTCCATCCCAGACAAAATCCAGCGGCGCGGACCTCTGCCGGTCTTCATAGGCTCGAACAACTCTCCCATCTTTGTCGATGATTTCGTATTTCCATGTGTCTTCGACCGAGCCCTGGGTCCTGAACGCGATTTTCAGGTCACTCCCATCCGGTGTGAACTTAAGGAAATATGGTCCACCATTTTCTCCGCCTTCGGACACAACCCATGCATTTGCCGAAGGTGGTGTACGGTCCACCACGATAATCAAACTTGAATCGAGTTCGGTATTCTGGTTTCCCGCCTCATCCCAGGCCTGGATGCTGGCGATATAGACTCCTTCGGGGACCGGTCGTCCGTTGTTGTCCTTTCCATCCCATTCAATGACATCTATCGGGGCAAGCGGTCTGCGAACATATCCAAAACCAGCCTTGAGATCTGAAAAAGAACGAATCTGAGCAGGAGGACGCGCGCCTCCTCGTATGATTCTGATCGGCTCCTTCGACGCAGCAGACTGGTCCACAATACGAAGTTCCCATCCTCCAATTCCCTCCTTAGCATCCTTTATGCGCACCGGAATACTGAGTGTGCGTGTATCCCCCTCATTGCCGATGGAAACGAAAAGCGGTGCTCGAATCGGCATGGAAGGATCAAGCTCGACCACCGGGGCGCTTCGATCGGGCTGACCATAGGCAATCTGAGCGCCCAGGCTCAGAGCCGACAGTGAGCCATAGAGCGGCTGATATCCAAGGGCGGGAGCAATAGATGACGCCTTGCGTGTGGTCGCTTCCGCTCCGCCATGAAGCGGAACGCGTCCGGAAATTGAAAGTGAAGGAAGAAGGCTTCTGCCTGAATTCTGCTGCAGGTCGTACAGGTTGAATCCCCATGCCGCTCTTGCAGTAACCGTCTCGCCAAATTGGAAAGATAATCCTGTCTGCAGTTCCAGGGTGCTGAACGAAGGGGCGAATACATCTAATGCCCACCGGATTCCGAGCCTCAGACGGTCGAAATCGGGAAGAGAGGCGCTGAATCCGATTCCTGGCGTAAATGCGGCGGGGAATCCTGTAGCAGTACCCGCACCCCCCGCGATACCCGCTGGCGCTGCGGTGTAGTTGAATTCCTTACCGATACCCCGCATCACAACACCGATCCTCGGGTTCCTGAGAATGGGCTTGTCGGGAGAACCGATATCGGCCAATTCCCTTATGATGCCGAAATCCGCCCACAATCCCCAGCCAAAACTCCCGTTGCCTCCCATAGCAAGCCAAAGAGAGGAGCCGAACGAAAGATGCTCCGATATCGATTTGGAAAAAGCCGCCCCTGCCAATCCGAACGTGCCAAGCGGCATGTCAGAAGGATTTGATGGCGTGGTAAAGAATCTGAACGCGGCGCTCCAGACACCGTATGGTTTGGGGAGGGAGAATGCTGCGCCTGCCGCGCCTCCCGTGATGGACAACCCTGAAGAGCTGTCAGCGATGAGAGAAGCCGAAAGATCGAGCACAGTCAGTTCCTGAACCGCAGGAGACGCAGGATTCGCTGCGAAGGCCCATGGAGCATTGGCAGATGCCTGACGCCGGATCTGCAGCGAATTCCGATGCGCGGAGAAATCCATGTATGTCCAGCCTGATTCGGTAACCGGCATGCCAGCGCCCATTGTCCAAGGGCTGAACACCCTCATAAGTAGAGAGCCGCCAGCGGGTGGATCGTAGGCGTATATTGAACCGCACAATATCAACAGAAAAGAGGTTATCAGAATGCCTTTCAGTCTTCGGCCTTTCATCATCATTCTCCCTTTTGCACAGAAGCCTTCAGTCTCAATCTATCACAGCCGCTCTGATTCTTCACGGTCGGATTCACCGGCACCTTCATTGATAGAGTATCAGGCTCGGACGGGGATCGAGCTGCAGTACCTCCGAAGGAGTCATCAGGGGCTCGTCGAATCCGGCCAGTGGAAACGCCGATTTGAAGAACAGCTTGAATCCCTTCACTGGCATATTGTCCGCACTCGCGTTGCGTCGATACGTCGCTTTTTTGACATCGGGAGCACCGAACCCATCTGCGGTATGGATGAGAATGACTCTGTCCCGATGCGCTCTTACTTCTGGCCTTGATTGGATCATCTTGTCCGCAAACTGATGTACCACGAGCATCCGTATGCCAGAAATACCGTTTCGTTCAATGTATTCCTGCATGATGTCCTGTGCTTCATTGAGTTCCGAAGCGGTTATGGAGCCGATTTCCCTCATGGGTTTGAGGGTACGCCATTCCGGGTCTATTGCCAGATGTACATTCGGGAACCTCAGGAAAGGAAGTATTCTTTCCATCGCTTCTCTCACGGAGTACTTTCCAATCTGATGGTCAACAAACACCAGCATGCCTTCCTGTTGGGCAAAGCGGATATACTCAAGCAGGGTTTTTTCCTCAAGATATCCAATTTCCCCGCCCGGCCAGCAGGTCCCGTAAATGATATAGAATGCGGGGATCACGCCGTCTCGGCCATTTGCTTCGTTGTACAACCGAGCGGTCTCCTTGACCATGCGAGCGATGTCCTCCTTGGGATACCGGCCAAGAATGCCCATGCGTTCCGATGCGGGGCTTCCGTAATATGCGATAATGGTATTGTTGGCGATCAGCGGAATGCGATCCCAGAGAAAACCACCGCTGGATTGATAATTGGCAAGACTCATTGTCTGATCGACACGCCCTGCGTTTTCTTTCCTGTAGAGAGCAGGAAAGAGCCGATACGAGGGTGGCTCGGAAGCGCCAGCGTCCACAAGGCTGAGAATCACATGAAAGAAGAGGCACATCACAGTTATTCGCGCGATTCCACGGTTCATGAGATTTCCTTTCCGCATATAGAGCATCATCAATTTATCGGCACAGGGAGATGCATGCTGAAGAAGGGATTGCATTGCAGCTCCATTTCAAATAGCAATAAAAAAAGCCGCTCAAAGGCGGCTTCTTGCAGCTGCAGTTACGGCAGGTACACTATATACTAGGAATAAATCAACTTCTCACACGTATTTTTCGACTTTTCCAGCCTTGAGGCATCGCGCGCATACTCTTACATGCCGGATAGCCCCATTTTCAAGCGTGCGAACATCGATAAGGTTGGGCAGCCAAGTGCGGCGTGTCCTGTTTTTCGCGTGAGAAACATTATTTCCGAAAAGCGTTTTCTTGCCGCAAATTTCACATACTCTCGACATAGTAGTCTCCCATCACGGTAGTCGCGCAACTATAGCCGAATCGATAAAAGATGTAAAGGGGTCCGGTGGTTCAAAATTAGCTTTGACCGCCCAGGAATTTGGCCATGGCGCCTTTGTTCTTGACCATCTTCTTCATCATGGATCGGCTCTTCTCAAATTTTTTGAGCAGGCGATTGACTTCTGCCACCGAGGTTCCGCTGCCACGTGCGATGCGGGTTCGTCGGGAAGGCCCGATGATGAGAAAGTTCTGTCGTTCTTTCTTCGTCATCGACAGGATGATAGCCTCTTCGCGTTTCATCTCATCGAGGTCGATCCGTTCTTCGTCGATCTGACCCGCAAGCCCCGGAATCATCTCGAGCATGGATTTGACTGAACCCATTTTCTTGACCTTTCTGATCTGCTCGAGATAATCCTCGAGAGTGAACGTTTCCTGGCTTAGCTTGCGTTCCAGTTCCAAGGCTTCTTTCTGGTCATACACCTGCTGGGCTTTCTCGACGAGCGAGACGATGTCACCCATACCGAGAATGCGGTTCGCGATCCGATCGGGATAGAAGGGCTCAAGTCCATCGAGTCGCTCGCCCACGCCAATCCATTTGATTGCCTTGCCGGTAATGGATTTCAGCGAGAGCGCGGCACCGCCACGCGTGTCGGAATCAAATTTGGTAAGGATAACTCCCGTGATGCCCACCCGCTCATCAAAGGTCTTTGCGATATCAACCGCTGCCTGCCCGGTCATCGCGTCAGCGACGAGGAGGCTCTCCACAGGGGAAACCGCATCGCGAATCCGTACAAGCTCCTGCATGAGGGCATCGTCAATCTGAAGGCGCCCCGCGGTATCGATAATGACTGTATCGTGGCCTTCCTTCCGTGCCCGCACGAGGGCATTGCGGGCGACCTGTACCGGATCTCTGGTGTCCTCACGATGGATGTCCAGACCCGCCTGCCCAGCAAGCACAGCGAGCTGCTCAATCGCCGCGGGTCGTACAAGGTCACACGCAACCAGCAGGACCTTTCGGCCCTTCTTCTTGAGCAAGGAACCGAGTTTGGCAGCAGTGGTCGTTTTTCCGGAACCCTGGAGGCCTAAGAGCAGTATGACACTCTGGGTATCCGGGCCCTTGAGGAGCAGGTCTTGTCGCTCATCACCCAGCAGCGCGACCATGCGATCGTACACGATTTTGATGAATTGCTGTCCTGGTGTGACCGAGCGAAGCACCTTCTCGCCACGCGCTTCCTCCAGAGCGCCGTTGATGAATCGACGCACCACGCGGACATTCACGTCCGCTTCGAGGAGCGCCATTTTAATCCGGTCGAGCGCTTCCTCGACATTCCGTTCAGTAATGGAAGATTTGCCGCTGATCGTGCGGACTACATCGGAAAAGGTTTCGGTGATTTTCTCAAGCATTTGTCATTCCTGCTACAGTCGTAGTCTGGCAGCCCTAAGGCGCCGCCAAAGGGATTCAATACTATGGTGACTCAGAGATTGCCCTTGAGCCCTACCTCAGCTGCTACCGAGCGCAGCGCATGAATCGTTTCTCCGATCAGCTCCTCGAGTGGCATGCCAAGCATCCGGGCCCCTTCTTCTATGACCTGGCGGCGCACTCCCGCGGCAAACGCCGCTGAGCCCCATTTTTTTCTGACGGATTTGACTTCCATGTCAAGGACACTCCGTGAAGGCCTCACATAGGCGCATGCAGCAATGAAACCGGTCAGCTCGTCAGTGGCGAACAGGACCTTTTCCATGATATGTATCGGCTCCACGTCGGTACAAATGTTCCACCCATGACTTTCTACCGACCTGATGAATGCTTCGTCGAATCCAGCGGAAGCAAGTATTTCCCTCGCGTGGCGCAGATGCTCTTCCGGATAGCGCTGATAGTCGATGTCATGAAGAAGGCCGACCAGTCCCCAATATTCTTCGTCTTCACCATAACGTCGGGCAAAATGCCGCATGGTGGCTTCCACCGACAGCGCGTGCCGGAACAATGATTCGTCGTTGTTCCACGTTCTCCATAGTACAATGGCTTCTTCCCGCGTCATCGCATTGTCCCCTGACCTAATGATTGAATGCGCTATTGTAGCCGAAGGATGATGCTTGTGCCAGCCTCCACGCCGGCTCCCGGCTCCGGAACCTGAGAAATGACGTATCCATCCCCCTCGATGATGACTTTGATGTCATCACGCAACAGAAGCGGCAGGAGCTGACGTTTGGAATAGCCTTTCAGATCGGGCATCCGAGTGCCGATCTGCGCAGGCATCCACGGCTCCAGCGTCACAACACCATTATGAAGTATCGGCGGACTTTTGCCCCGGGGAATGGGTAAGATGCTGAGCGCGGCTTCCGCCGATTCTCTCAGTATTGGCGCGGCAATCTGCCCTCCGAGATAGGAGACACCTTTCGGCTTCACGATAGCGACATAAAGGGCCAGACGCGGATTATCAGCTGGCAGGATACCCAACGTGCTTGCAATAAAATCGGTATCAGAATATGAACGGGTTTTTTTATCGATCATCTGGGCAGTTCCGGTCTTAACAGCCATGCGCACATCGGGCACCTTGGCGCGCCAACCGGTCCCTTCGAGACTCGCTGCGCTCTCCATGGCACTGAGAATTGCTTTGGAGGTTTCAGGAGCAATGACCCGTCTGAGCACTGCAGGCTGATGAACATAGGTATCCTGACCATCGGCTTTCCGGATCCGATGAACGGTTTGTGGCGCGAGCAGGATGCCGCCATTTCCGATGGCAGAAGCGGCAGCCACCATTTGAAGCGCGGTCACCATGACTTCCTGACCGATGGCAATAGTCGGTTTGGTTCTAGCAGACCACTGAGCCGGTTCGCGGATGCTGCCCGGGTTCTCGCCTGGAGAGCCTGCGCCGGTTTTCTGTCCGAATCCAAAACCGCGCAATCGTTCATAGAATGCCTTCGCCTCCATCCGGTCCGATGCATATCCAACCCCTGCATTACAGCTCTGGGCTAGTATTCCCGCGAGGTCCTGTGCGCCGTGGACATGCAGACAGCGAATGGCTACCTTCTCACCAGAAGGAAGTGTGCGGTGGTAGGCGCCATCACAATAGAAGGTGGTTCGTGGTGTAATGAGCCCTGCGTCAAGTATGGAAGCCATTGAGAACACCTTGAACACGCTCCCCGGTTCATAGGAATAGATCGAAAGACGATCCTCCCTCTCACTTTCGCGCGAATCGCTAAAGTTGTTCGGATCGAAATCCGGCATTTGTACGTACGCCAGCACTTCACCCGAATTGACATCCATAGCAAGAATAAAAACCGATTCGGCTTTATGTTCGACATAGGCATTGCGAGCTATCCGCTCCAGCGCGAACTGAAGACGAGCGTCTATGGTCAGATAGATATCTTGACCTCGTGCCTGGTCCGAATCTGTGCCGGCGAGTTCTCTTTCATAGCGATATTCTATTCCTTCCAGGCCTTTGTTTCCCTCACCCGCAAATCCTATCAGATGAGAAGCCAGACGGCCTTCCGGATAGATCCTGCCGCTTGTCTCCTCGATGATAAAGCCACCCAGTTCCCCTTTTTCAGCCCGTTCCTGCAGAGGCCGAACTGCATCGGTATCGAGACGTTTCGCCAGATAGATAAAATTCTGCTCCGAATCGCGGATTTTCTTTTCAAGATCGTAAACTGCAATACCAGTTATCCCTGACACCATGCGAAGGTTTCCCGCAATACGGTTCGGGTCGATCTCATTCTTGCGCACGGCCAGATTGAATTTTGGAATGTCGAAGGCAAGCACATTGCCATTGCGATCTAAGATTCTTCCCCGTTCGATCGCGGGCGTTCTGGTCATCGTCTGGCCTTTTTCACCCTGAAGTGCAAGCTGGCCGTATCGAACAAGAATGATGAGACCGGACAAAGCGAAAAAAACGGCAATAACTAAAAGCCGCCATTGCTCTCCGAGCTTGCGGAGATACTGCTGCATTGGAACCTACCTCTGTGGCGCGACTCGCCCGATGATATGGTCGAAAGACACTGGTCCGAAGTCTCTGGAGTCAATTGATTCGATGGCGTTGTCTCCAATGAGAAAAAATCGAACCGTCTCCCCTTCCCGCCTTATTTCTCCTATTCTTTTAATGACAATCTCCTTCCGGTCGGGCCTCACCGCGGCAACGACATCTCCCTGCAATGGATCTGCCCAGTGGACAAGATATCGGCCGGTCAGCCGGACACCGTACGCTGCTTTGAATATGAGGATAACCTCCCCTCCCTTATATCGTGGGAGCATGGATTTGCCTTCCACGATTGCCGCATCGACCACTAAAGTCCGTGCCACGAGCGCGATCAGCGCGACAGCCAGCACTATCCTGAAAGTCCTGTCGAAAAATCGCAGTGACCGGCTTGAACTGGTACCATGCATGCAAGCAGTATCCTTTTAGGCGAAGGTGGATCGTACCAGCTAAATTATCGGACAATTTCTGCCGATACAAGAGAAGCCATGGCAATCAATACGGATAGCGGGGAAGCGGTACTCGAACGCGAAAAGAAGGCAACGGGAGATATCTCCGAAGCGATGTCAGTTCTTCATCAGCCGCTCTGTTCCATCATCTCCGGCGACATGCTCAGCGGTCCCCCTGTCGTTTCCAAAAAACGGGCGCACGGTTCTTCGTTCCGGCTACGATTCTTTCGGGATATTGTACGTAATCCGGCAAAGGGAGCAACGCGCACTCAGAGAAAACCAAATAGCGGCGTGTTTCCTCCCATGACCGACTTCAAAGAACATGCCGCGAAATTCCTAAATATCGACGCAAAAGAAGCGTTTGTGCGATCGTTACATCAGCCAATTCTCGCGCACAAGGAGAGCATGAGGCGACTATTGCTGGCCTTCGTATTGATTCTTGGTACCGCGGGGGTCGCGATAGGCGCGGTATCGCTTATATCCAACACCCACCCGGCACTCTCACTTCCGAATGAGGATTCGGCGCAGCAAGCGCTCATGACCATGCTGGAACCCGAACCTGCCGCTGACATCGCAGACGCTGCAGATCTTCCACCACTCCCCTCTATTCTTGTGGAACGCAGCTACAACGTTCGCCGGGGAGACACGGTCCAGACTATCGCCCGTCGTTTCGGCATCTGGGAGGACACCTTGATATCAGCGAACGCGCTGACATCTAAAAATCAGCTCAAACCCGGAAAAGTCCTTAAAGTGCCGAACATGAACGGCATTTTCCATACGGTCAGGAAGAACGAAAACCTCTCCGTCATCGCCCGGGCATATCGAATCGATATCACGAAGATCGTCGATGCTAATAATCTCGAATCGACGACACTCCGGGCTGGAGAACGCATTTTCATACCAAATGCTCGCCTAAGCGCTTCGGCAAAAACCAATTTCTACGGTGATACCTTCATCTGGCCCGCGCGGGGCGTAATCTCCTCCCCCTTTGGCTACCGATCAAATCCGTTCAGTGGGTCACGTACGTTCCATTCCGCAATCGACATTGTCATGAATCGCGGAACAAGCGTCAAAGCGACACGGGATGGAACCGTTGCAGACACAGGATATAATGCGGTTTTCGGAAACTATGTGATCTTGCGGCATTCGGGCGGGCTTCAGTCTCTCTATGCGCACCTTGATTCAATTCTCGTCAGGAAGGGCACACGCGTGAATCAGGGTGAGCTGGTCGGTCGTTCGGGGAATACGGGGCAGAGTACCGGCCCTCATCTGCATTTCAGTCTGTTTTTAAACGGAAAGGCGGTTGATCCTCGCAAATACCTGCCATAGATGCTGCCTGAACTTGAGTACTCGCGCCTTAGTTGGCTTTTCCTCAGTCGGCTATAGGAAAAGCTGCGCGTGCCGGTAAGCAGCGCCACCCACAACGTCTAATATTTCATACTATCACGGCGCTTTTTGTATGATATTGTAGACACAAGCCTGGTCAATGCTTTAAAACCCATATGACGGGTGCGCAGCTATATTTTAATTATATAAATAAATACATAAATGTAGTTGTTTTTGGATTTATGGCATGATTCTTGCATGTATACCCAAGAGATACTACCCTTGGAGGACATGCCATGACCATTGCCGACAATGATGAAACCCTTGCTGTATATTTCGATTCCATACGTGCCATTCCGCTGGTGTCTCGCCAGGAGGAAACAATACTTGCAGGGCGCATTGCCCGCGGAGATCGGAACGCGCTGCGCCGACTGGTGGAAGGCAACCTGAGACTTGTCGTACGAATCGCGAAGTCCATGTGGACGCCGCCATATTCTCTCATGGATCTGATCCAGGAAGGAAATATAGGCCTCATGAAAGCGGCTGAACGATTTAATGCTTCGAAAAACGTGAAATTCTCGACCTACGCGGTTTGGTGGATCAGACAGGCAATTTCCCGTTCTCTGGTGAATACCGGCCGGCAGATTCGACTTCCTCATCGCAAGGAAGATGCGTTGCGCCGGCTCAATGCTATTCGAATCCGGAAATCCGAAGAAATATCGAGAGAACCCACGGCGCAGGAACTTGCTGAGGAGATGGGTTGCCGCACCTCGGATATCGATCTGTATCTCAGGCTTGCCGATCAGCCTATCGCGCTTGAGCATTCGATCGATGCCACTGATGAGGGCCTTTCGCTTATCGAGCTTTATGAGGATTGGCGATTCAACCCAGAAATCCAGGCAAGACACGAAAGCCTCCGACAGCAGAGCAGCTGGCTGATGTCAACGCTGGATCATCGATCTCGGGAGGTCCTCGCGCGGCGCTTTGGATTTGTGAGTGGAACACCCCAATCGCTGAAAACTGTGGGAACCGCGGTCGGGTGCTCAGCAGAGACGGTTCGACATATCGAGCACAGGGCGTTGAAATCGCTGCGGGATACGGCGCTGAGAGTCGGTATCTCCGCCTGATGGATGGCTGGGCTTGAAGCGAAAAGGCAGTGCAGGTTAGCATAGTGAAGTGCACGGCAAAAAAAGAGCAGTACTGAGTGTTGTCAGTGTGATAATCGGCGCCACGATCCTCATTGGAACCGGACTCACTGGATGTGCGCCGAAAAAAACATCGCAGCCTCCGCACGGAACACCAGAATATGTCATAGAAATTCCCCCCGGCTATGAAGATCTGCGTGTGATACCGGAATACAAGCAGCCCATGGGTCAGCCATCGGATCTGACAGCAAGCCCAGGTGAACAGGCGCAGATTCCTCATCCGGAGCAGCCTGAGCCTCGGAAGGCCGCTCAACCCGCAAAAGCCGCCGTACCGCCAGTTCTTATCATCGTCATCGACGATGCAGGATACCAGATAAAAGAACTCAAACCCTTTCTCTCCCTGCCTTTCCCTCTGACGATTGCCGTACTCCCGGGACTTGTCCATAGCAGGGATGTCGCGGAAATGGCGGCGAAAGCGGGAAAAGAAGTGATTTTACACCAGCCGATGGAAGCGCTCGGCGGCCAGGACCCGGGGCCGAATGCCATCTATCTTTCGATGGATGAGGCCACAATCCAGCGCACTGTTCGCGATAATATCGAAAGTTTTCCATTCATCCCCGCTGGCATGAACAACCACATGGGAAGCGCCGTAACGAGGGATCGTCGTGCAATGGAAGCAATCCTGAAACTTGCCAAGGAATATGGCATATATTATCTTGACTCTCTCACCACTCCCGGTACCGTCACTGCCGAGCTTGGTAGAGAAATTGGAATCCCACATCTGGAGCGGCACGTGTTTCTTGATAATAAAAGCGATCGCGAATCGATCATAGCTGCGGTAGAGGAAGGAAAGAAGATCGCCCGCTCACGGGGCGCCGCGGTGATGATTGGCCATGTCTGGTCGACCGACCTGGCCTCTACCCTTATGGAACTCTATCCCCAACTGGTGGAACAGGGATTCTCCATCTCGACAATAAGCCAGTACATGCAGATGGAGGCAGACGAGCAGGCAGGATATGAACATTCTGGGAATTGAGACCTCCTGCGACGAATGCGCGGTCGCGGTCGTAGAAAACGGCAGTCGCATTCGATCGAGCATTGTGATGACTCAGGTCCCTCTGCACGAGCAATACCAAGGCGTTGTGCCCGAACTGGCCAGCAGAATCCACACTGAATGGATCCAGGGAGCCGTCCGACGTGCGCTCGAGCACGCAGGCATCCAGGTAGCGGACATCGACGCGGTGGCGGCTACCTCCCGGCCGGGCCTCATTGGCTCGCTCGCGGTGGGGCTTTCATTCGCTAAAGCCTTCGCATGGTCCAGACAACTTCCCTTCAAAGGCGTCAACCACATGCTGGCGCACCTCTACGCAGTGCAGCTTGTCGAGTCTGTCCCCTACCCTTTCATAGGGCTTCTGGTTTCAGGCGGCCATTCCATCATTTGTCGCGCTGATGCCTTCGATTCCATCACGGTGCTGGGAACCACCATCGACGATGCTGTCGGCGAGGCGTTTGACAAAGTTGCCTCTTATTACGGATTCGGCTATCCAGGCGGACTCGTTATCGACAGGCTTGCCTCGCGAGGCGATCCCGACGCGTTTTGTTTCCCCATGCCTTCGCTTCACAAAGGCGAGCATCGCTATGACGTCTCATATTCAGGACTGAAGACTGCCGTCATCCATCACCTGGAGTCCTATCGGCGCGCTGGCGCGGCAGCGACGCCAGAGAATATCGCCGCTTCCTTCCAGCGCACTGCTATTTCGATACTCCTATCGAGGCTCTATCGAGCGGTCGCGGATACGGGTATCAACACCATTGTCGTGGGCGGCGGTGTGGCCGCAAATTCCTTCCTAAGGCAGGAACTCGCAAAGAAAAAGAACCTTGAGGTTCATTTTCCTCCTCTTACCCTGTGCGGCGACAATGGGGCCATGGTAGCGGGCATTGCCTACCATTATTTTTCCCGCGGCGAACGTGACGGCTGGGATCTGGCACCTGATTCTCGCGTCATGGAATTCAAATGGAGACAGAAGCGAACCTTATGAACAACCCATCGATTTCGAACATGGAGCTCATCCACACAGCCCGAATCGCCCTTGCTGAATGTTTTGCGATTGCTCCAGACAGCCGAGTACTCATCATTTCGAATCCCGGCACCGAACAGGCAGATATTGCCGAAGCATTCCGCGACGCAGCCGCACAGCAGGGAGCGCAGGCGCAACTCCTGTGGCAACAGGTTAAGACCCAGGCTGACTTCGTGGAAGACGACGTCATCCATGCTATCGAGTCCAAACCGGATATCATCCTTTCCATTTCAACCGAGAAGCTCGGCAAAGACCGATACAGACTGTCGAAACCGATTCAGGGCCCCGATGGAAGGCCCTACGATCACATCTTCCACTATCTGCTTCACGGCGAAAAATCCCTGCGTGCCGCATGGGCTCCCGGCATCACAAAAGATATGTTCATACGAACAGTCCCCATAGATTATGCTGCCATGCGCAGAACCGCCGACAACCTTTGCGCCCTTCTCAATCGGGCCTTCGCTGTCATGGTGCGATCACCGTCTGGCACGGACCTGAGTTTTTCAATCCAGAGCCGAACTGCCATGCGCGATGATGGCGACTACCGCGTGCTGGGCTCAGGCGGTAATCTTCCCGCCGGCGAGGTATTCATCTCCCCTGCGCTGCGCGCGGCCGAAGGCACGATCGTTTTCGACGGTTCCATTTCAAACATTGAAGGCGACATCGTCATACGCACCCCGATTGTCTGTACTGTACGCGGCGGCTATGTGACCGGTGTCGAGGGTGGGGAGGAAGCCGAGTTGCTCGAACAAGCCCTGCGTCATGGCATGAATCTTGCGTCGACTTTGGTGCATAAGGGTGGTATGGAACCGGAGAAAGCACTCACCTACGCAACCAATGCCCGGCATATCGGAGAATTCGGTATTGGACTGAATCCCGCGGCGACCATCGCAGGAAACATGCTCGAAGATGAAAAGGTCCTCGGCACCTGCCATTTCGCCATCGGTTCCAACTACGATGAAGATGCTCCTGCTCTCATCCATCTTGATGGATTGGTGCGGAACCCTACCATCACGCTCCTCATGGAAAGTGGAGAAGAGCGGATTATTATGAAGGATGGTGAATTCACCGAACCCTGAAACAGATGGTGATCCAGCTTGGCCTATTCCTCAATCGCTTAAAAATCGATATACTCGCCTGCTATGGAACAGAAGCGAGCGATTCACTGGGCAGACCAGACGGCAGATAAGATCATCCAGACCTGGGGCGAAAAGGACCTCTACACCTGCGCTTCGGGCATTACTCCTTCAGGAACCGTGCATGTCGGCAATTTCCGCGAAATGATTTCCGTGGAACTCGTGGTGCGCGCGCTACGCGATCGGGGCAAAAATGTCCGTTTCATTTACAGTTGGGACGACTATGATGTGTTCCGCAAGGTACCGCTCAACATGCCGCACCCGGAGCTTTTGGAAAAGTATCTTCGTTTCCCGATCACCATGGTACCCGATCCATGGGGCCGCGACGAATCCTACGCGCGCCATCATGAAGTGGATGTCGAAAATGTGCTTCCTGAAGTGGGGATCCATCCCGAATTCATCTACCAGTCAAAACGATATCGTGCCGGCATCTATGCTGAAGGCATGCGCCGCGCCCTTCAGATGCGCGAACACCTGAAGAGCATCCTCGATAAATACCGCGACGAGGATCATAAAATCCAGGGTGAATGGTGGCCAGTATCGGTCTTCTGCTCGAACTGCAATCGCGATACCACTGAGATCGATGGCTGGGACGGCGAGTGGGGGCTCTCTTATCACTGTGAATCCTGCAACCATAGCGAAAAAGGCGATCTGCGTACGCTCAAGGGAGCTAAGCTCGTATGGCGAGTGGATTGGCCGATGCGCTGGGCCTATGAAAAAGTCGATTTCGAGCCCGCAGGCAAGGATCACCATTCACAGGGCGGTTCATTCGATACGTCCAAGCACGTGGTGGAAGAAGTCTATGACCGCAAACCACCGGTCACCTTCCGCTACGACTTTATCGGTATCAAGGGATCGCCGGGGAAAATGTCCTCCTCCAAAGGGAAGGTCGTTGACCTCTATGATTTGCTGCGCGTCTATCAGCCTGAAATCGTACGGTATCTCTTTGCCGGAACCCGCCCGAACACCGAGTTTGTCATCAGTTTCGATCTCGATGTCATCAAGATCTACGAGGACTACGATAAGACCGAGCGCATCTACTGGGGCATCGAGAAAGCCAGGAATGAGGAAGTAGAAGCGCTAGAACGTCGCATCTATGAGCTCTCGCAAGTCAATGGCGTTCCCGAAGAGATGCCATACCAGATACCGTTCCGCCATCTCTGCAACTTGCTCCAAATCCACCAAGGCAATATCGATCGCGTTGTCTCACTCCTGCCTGGATTGAAACCTTCACAGGAAGAGAGAGTCCGCCGTCGAGCCCAATGCGCTTGGTATTGGATTACGGAATGCGCTCCTGAGGATTTTCGCTTCTTCCTGCGGTCTGGGGACCAGCAGATCCAGTTGCAGGAATCAGAACGAGCCGCGCTCCGTCATCTGCGCGACGAGGTCGTCGCAAGGCTCGACGAATTTGCCGACGAAACAAAAATCTCTGAAGCGATCTACGCGGTGGCGCAGTCGAACGGCATGGAACCAAAACAGCTATTCAAGGCTGCCTATCAAGCGCTCATCGGCAAAGATCAGGGCCCTCGTCTCGCAGGCTTTCTGACCGCGATTGGCAAGGAGAAAGTCCTCTCTATTCTGGCTCAGTACTGAGGATATAAAGGGCACGAGGTTCGCCTCGCGCGCTTCGTGCCCTTTCATTCAGAGTACGCGCCGCTCAGTGTCCTGCATGCGCCTCAAGAAACGCGACATGCGGCTCGAACACGTGCATGGCGGTGCGCCAGAATTCCTGCGATTCAATATCAAAGCCGGCACGCCGCGCGACTTCGACTGCCGAGAGCGATCCGGTCATGCGCAGAATCTCGCGATATCGCTTCGCGAATAACCGTCCTTCCTTCTGATACGATCCATACAATCCCAGACCAAACAGTTGCCCAAACGCATAGGGGAAGTTGTAGAACGAAAGCCCCGGTATGTAATAATGCCCCTTGACGGCCCACATATATGGATGTCGTTCTTCGGTGTTCATGGCATCGCCATACGTCTTTTCCTGTGCTTCGAGCATGAGAGCGCAGAAGCGCTGCGGGGTAAGCTCGCCGTCTTCTCGTGCCTCAAACACTGCCTTCTCAAAATAAAAGCGCGAGAGGATATCCACAATAACCTGGCATCCGTCCTGGAGGTGCATTTCAATGAGCGGCAACCTCGCTTCCTCCTGAACCTCCGCCATCGCAGCGTTGGAGACCAGCGTTTCAGAAAAAATCGAAGCGGTTTCCGCGAGCGTCATGGGGTAATCGGCAAGCAACACCGGCAGGTCTTTGATGCATTCATAGTGCCACGCATGTCCGAGCTCGTGAGCAATAGTACCCAGCGCTGAAAAGGAACCGTCAAAATTACACAGGACACGAGGCTGTTTCGCGAGCGGGAAATGAGTACAGTATGCTCCGCCTACTTTGCCATCACGCGGCTTCGCATCGATCCATTGCCTATTGAAAGCATGAGCCGCAAAATCGGCCATCGTCGTGTCGAAGGTCGCGAACTGGCGTACGATAAAGCCTTTCGCCTCATCCCAGCTAAAAGAAGGCAGAGCCGCGTCCGGCCGCTCCACAGGGCCGAAAAGATCATAGAAGGATATCTTTTCGAGACCGAGCAGTCTTGCCTTTGCCCTGAGGTATCTCCGCCACATGGGTAATGACTCTTCCATGACCGCAATGAGAGCCTCCAGGGTAGCACGGGTTATGCGCGCCTGGGCAAGCGAGGTGTCAAGCGCTGAGTCCCAGCCGCGACGCCGCGTAAGGGTCGCGACCGTCCCCTTGACTCCATTGAGCGCGGCTGCGATAGGGATTTCCATCGATTTGAGCAGGCTAGTTTCAAGTTCCCATGCCTTGCGGCGAATTGTACGTTCCGGACTATAGGCAAGATTTCGCAGCTCCACAAAGGTTTTGCGCTCACCCGTCGCTTCATCCCATACCGCCCCGAGACTTGCGGTGATCTGCTCCTGGAGGCGCGACCACGCATCCGCTCCCGATCGGGAGAGATCGGCAGCAAGATCTTCCAGTTCTGGGGGCATCTGGTGCTTCTGAAAGAGCAGCGCTTCTTCTAGCACGAACGTGTATGGCTCAAGCCGATGATCGGTTCCAACCGCCTTTTTCACACGAGGTTCGTGACGAGCCAGCAAGTTCCGAAACAGGACATGAACGACTGCCCGTGGTACGAGCAAGGTCTCCACCCGATTCAGTTCGGCGATAATATCCGCATCCTTTGTGTTGGTACTGAAAAGCGCATAGACGTATGCCGATACGGTGGAAGCGAGGGTTTCAAGCCTGTCGATATCGCCAAGCAGTGCCATAAGCCAGTCGGCAAAGGCGTTATCAGAGGCCGGCGGTTCCATAGTGTCAAGTCGGGTCTTGAGCCTCTCGAGTAGCGCTGCGATTTCGTCCTTAGCAGCAAGGTATCGGGGGTCATCGAAGCCTTTGAACACCTCGTCAAGGCTCCATACTGGAATATCCGATTGATGATCCATTCCTATCTCCTTTTAATCTGACAGTTGTGTACATAATGGACGGCCACGTCCATCACCGACTTTATCATCTCTTCGAGTGTCCCTCAAATCCAGGGGCGATTGCCATCCGGCCATGACATAATCTCTTCCGGGCTGAAGAAAAGCGCAATCTCCCGCGCAGCCGACTCTGCTGAATCACTTGCGTGGATGATATTGGTATTGGTGTGCATGGCATAGTCACCACGTATGGTGCCAGGGCAAGCCTCCTCTGCGCGGGTTGAACCGCACAGCATCCGGAGCATTTTGATGGCATTTTCCCCTTCAAGCACCATGGCAATGACCGGCCCGGAAACAATGTAATCGACGAGTTCGCCAAAAAATGGTTTTTCGCGATGTTCCGCGTAGTGAGTTTCCGCCATCGCTCGCGGTATACGCATCAGCTTGAGCGCGACAATATCGAATCCTTTTCTCTCGATCCTCGAGATAATTTCTCCAGCGATGCGGCGCGAAAGCACGCCAGGCTTAAGCATTGCAAAGGTTCGTTCAACAGGCATTTTTTCCTCCATTTAACAAATATTTCGAGACTGATCCTGGCCGAAGACGCGGAGAGATGCGAACCCACCAGTCGCCTCAGCACCTGTCAGAATACCATTGCTTTCCAGCTCCATCCATATGGAGCCGGTACTTGCACACAGGTCAACCGGCGTTCATGATACGGACAATGAACCGCGAATTCCATTATTATATTGTGCATTATCTTGCACGAAGTGCCGGGTTTCAGCCGGAAGAGGCTGAGGTTATCGCAATTTCCAGCCAAATGGTTGACGAAAGCCGGCTCGCATGGGATGTCTATGATGGTTCCCAATCCCTGAAAACTGAAATTACTCAGAACTATCTGTTCTGGGACCCCGATATTGCCCGAAAGGCATACCTGCCCTTCCACTTCGTTCCAGGCAACCCGGCTGAAGCCGCGCATAGAAGGCGGGATCGAACAGCGCATCCGCTGGCCGTAACCGCCGATAGCTCCAATGTCCGATCTCTGCTTGTCGCTGCGCTGCGGAGCCAGAATCTGTTCCGCATAGGGATCGCGCTTCACGCATATGCCGATTCCTGGGCGCATCAGAATTTCTCGGGGACAATCGACTCTTTCAATCAGATTGGCGCGAACACCCTAGTCCCAGCCGCAGGGCACCTTCAGGCTGGAACGAATCCGGACATTCCGGATCTGCAATGGGAGGACCCGCGCCTCGAGGCGCAGTATTCCACAATCTCAAATCGGATTCGCTTTATAGAGGCGGCCAGGATGATCTATCGTTTTCTCTGTACATCAAAAAGACGACACTTCGATGATGAGCCATTCGTTTTGGAACCTCTGGAAACTCTCTGGCAGCGGAGAAGAGCTCACAGAGATGACCAGATCGCAATCGCCAGCGATTATGTGATATACTTGGATGTACCGCTCTGGGATCCTGGATTGTGGCTCAGGGAAGTCGATGCAGAGGAGTACCGAACTCCAGAGATACTCCGTGCCATTGCTGCAGACGGTTTCGGTGCAGCCCGGTGGGATCTCGCTGCTGGGTTCGGAACCATCACGAGAGGAAGGATTCCTTTCGCGTCCTGGGAAGGATCCCGGCTGGCTCAGTGGAACAGTGCGGTCAGCGCGCATCGCCGCGAGTTCGAATCCCTGATGCAACAGAAAGGAATACCTATCCCATGACCACCCGTGCGCTTTCGCTGGCTGGAAAAAGATTCTCGAATCACGGCAGATCTGCTGGCACTCTTCTTCTTTTCGCGCTTGTTTCCCTATGCGCCATTTCATGCACGACGATCCCAAGAGAGGTCGCCGAACGAGGTTTGTTCGATACGTTCGAAATGACTCCTCAGGTTCTGCTGCGGACAGACGGATTATTCCTGCGGGATCTGGTCGATTCCCTCGATGATGACACTATCCGCAGATTTATCAATGCGATGAATTCTGACGCTCCGCAGGTAGGGGCCAAAAAGCCGATCGATCGTTCCAGGATCGATAGCATGCTCTCAAGAACTCATGTGGCGGCGATCGGCATTGCCTGGAACGACAAGACATCCATCCTCTTCGAAGCTGCCCTCGCCGGCAACTTTGCGCGCATCCCTACCGCAATCTCTTTTGCGTTAGACAGTTCGTGGAAGAGAATAACTGGCGGCTTTGTGGCAAAGAGTGCGCCGCTCTATGTCCGAGATCCTGAAGGAGGAAAACTGCATATCAGTTCATTCCCATTCCAGAAAAGCTCATCTGGAGCTGGTGCGCGCGCGCTGGCGGAACAAAGCGGCTTATCTGCATCCAATGCGAGCTTTGATTTGTATATCGACGCGAAATCCGCGCTCATTTCGAATTTGCCCATTCTGGATGGGGTCACTCTCCCCTTCGATGGGCTTCGATTCATTGCCGTGCGTGATGAGGTCAACGCTTCAGTCGGCAACGCAGATGCTGTCTACCAGGCGCGATTCAATATTCGAATGAAAGATGAACAGTCAGCGCGCGCATTTCGCCCGATTATGCGACTGATCTGGGTCGTATTGTCCGCTCAGATTTCTTCCATGGGGCTTCCAATACCTCCTGAAGCCAGCATCGAGCTGAAAGGGAGCATATTCGAAACCCAGCCTTTCCCGGTACATGCCCATGAAATCGTCGATATTTTGAGGACAATGGCGGAAAAGTCGGGTGCTTTGCCGTCCACCGTCGCGATCCGCTAACGCTGCTCTCGGACATCCCAATCGAGCGCGCCGGCTGGAGCTGGCTGCGCTTTCGCGAAGGCGGCGATCAGATCAGCCAAAGCTGTGGGAATAGGAAACGCCGGGTTGGTGAACGCCGCATAGTTCTCTTCTTCGCCATGGACTTCTTTGAGCACGTAATTCATGTCGGGAATAACCTTGGCTGCGGAGTTCGGACGAGCGGCACGCAACAAGCCGAACGCTTCAGGAGACACTTGCAGGTCTTCCTTCCCTCTTACGAAGAGCACAGGCAGCTTCAGCATTCTAAATTCCCGGACCGGATCGAGCGCTAGCCACGAAGCGAGCCATTCCTTCCTTGAAGGAACAAAGAAATCAGAGAGCTCTTCCGGAATCGGCGGAAACTCGTTGTGTTCCACGAGATAAGCCGCAATCCTCAGGGCTTCAGCTTTAAGCGATTCATGAGCATCCGAGAGCGAGGCTTCCAGGGCTTTCATGGGGCTCAATCCTGACGCGTCGAGCGCGACCAACCCATCAATTCGCGCTGATAGCTCGCGCGCACGATTGAGCGCAGCTGCTGCCATCCATGCCCCTTCATTCATCCCGGCAAGAATCAGACGGCCTTCCCTCGGCAGCGAAAGCGCGCTTTGGATGACGGCAATCAAATCCTTCACATGGAGGTCGAAGCGGATACTCGAACCTGGAGCCTCCATGCGATACGCTTCCCCAGTGCCGCGGCGATCAAAACGGAGTGTCGCAACTCCTCGTTCGCGAAGCATTTCAGCAAGCTGCATGAGCGTATCGGTTTTGCCAGGGACGTCGGGATTGTTGCCATTTCTGTCTGTCTTGCCCGCGCCAGCTACCAGAATAACGAGCGAAACAAACGGCAATTCGCCGCCCGCAGCACCATCCAGCGCGGTTATTCCAGCGGGAAGCACCAGCGATGCGGGAAGGCTGCCTCCTTCGACAGGAATCTCGACCGAACGTTCCCACGCGGGTGTTGGGCTGGGCAGTCGTTGAAGATAGAAAGAGCCTTTCCAAGTGCGGCCGCGTACTGTACCGACAACGCCGCCTGTGACATTGCTCCCCTGAGGTTTGAAGCTCGCTGACCAGGTACCCAAAAAGGATAACTCTTCCTCAGGGCCTGTCGCATCAAGCACGAAACTCAGTCTGTTCTGCGCGATAGACCAAGAGTCGATAGGATACCCAAACATCGACTGGGAAGGAATATCGACCAACAGCCCTCGATCACGTTCGAGTATGCGGATTTCAAATTCCGAGCTGAAAGACGCGGCTTCTCCCTGAAGGGGCTGCAGGGACAACCTGCCGCTCCATCGACCGGGACCGATTGCAGGTTCCAGAACGCCTGGCGCTGGCAGCGTCACCTGAGAAGGTTCGGAAGAAGCATCCTTCTCTTGCGCTGACGCCTCAATCGGTACACTGGCTAAAAATACCAGACAGGATACCAGTATCCTGAAAAAACGGATGGAGTGCGATTTCCAGCGTTCCATTCAGTGTTTCAAAATGCTCCGGATGGCATCGAGGAACAGTCGATAGACTGTTTCAGCGTCTGCGCTGCCGTCGACATCGATGAGCAGGCTTCGAGCTGCGTACCACTGAATGAGAGGCTCGGTCTCTTCATGGTAGGCAGCGAGCCTGGCCTTCACCGTCTCCTCCCTGTCATCGTCGCGGGTACGGAGAACCCCTCCGCACTGATCGCAGACACCTTCTTTTGCAGGCGGCTTGTTCACAACATGATAGATGGCTCCGCAATGCGTGCAGATTCGTCGGCCGGTAAGACGGAACACGATGAGCTCATCCGGCACCGCGAAATTAACCGCTGCGTCCAGGGAGGCGAATGAAGCAAGGGCTTCTGCCTGCCCGGTAGTCCGCGGAAAGCCGTCGAGGATATAGCCTGAGGACGCATCCGATTTCGAAAGTCGCTCTCGTACCAGCGCGATGGTCAAATCATCAGGCACAAGTCCCCCTCTTGCCAGGATCGATTGCACCTGCACTCCCAGTTCAGATCCTTCCTTGACGGCGCTGCGGAACATATCACCGGTGCTGATATGCGGAATGCCCAGTCTTTCCGCGGCCATTTTTGAAATCGTGCCCTTGCCGGCACCCGGCGGCCCCAGAAACACCAGTCTGAGAGAATAGTCGCTCATGGAGAGATTTATACACTATTCAATGTATGAGAGAAAGAGTATCAGAGGGAGAACGTGCTCAATCCTCTTCAGAGAGCCAGCTGCGATGCATGCGATATCGAAAGATAATCTCCATTTTTTCGCGGATTGCGGGAGTCGGCAGCACAATGGTAAATGCCTGCCGTGTTCTGAAATCGGTACTGGATGGCGCGGGAATGATACCAGGGTCGAAGACCATACGCGCATCGTGCGTCATGAATACCTTCTGGTACGAATCCCAATTGATCTCGTCTCCCCGATTGACGACATGGACGCAATGAAGCCAGTCCACACCAGATTCCTGCGCTTCTTTCTTCCATATTCGCATGTCTTCGGCAATGAACTTTGCGGCTACCGGGAGGGTATCGGATCCTATGAGGTGCGTGAGCTCGAGCTTGAGCCCTGAATGCATGCCAATGAACCTCCGGACAATCTCGATCGTATCTGCCTGCCGACCGAGGTCGATGACCTTGATGAATGGATCGAAAATGCTCTCGATCTGCATTTTGGCGATGGCGAGCCGAAATGCATAATCTGTTTTCAACGGCTTGGCTGGGTCAGGTGAACCTTCCGGCACCACTACGACAAAATCGCTCGCGCTCAGCGCGGAGGCGAGAAACCTGACCGCAATGGTCAAATGAGTCAGCTGAAAGGGATCGAAGGATCCGATATAGATACATGCTCGTACTTTCCCTTCAAACGCGTGGATATTTCGAGGATAATCCGCAAGCTGCGCAGGCCTGATCGAGCCATTCGCTATTTTCCTGTCGATTCCTTCGAGTCCTTCTATCAGCATACGTTCATAGAATGAATATTCCTTTATTTCCTCACAGGAGAAATAGCCTGTGCTCGCATTCTGGTCGAATACGCGCTTCAGCTTCCGCGCCACCGTGTCAACAGTTGATTGAGAAAATCGGGAAGGCCATTGCGGCCTGGAACAGGGTTGGTTTTGTTCGCTTTTTCCCGGAGCGATCATGGCAAAAGTATTCAATAAAATCGAACAGGATGCAATGGAATGAAATCATTTTTCCGATATTTTCAGATTTTTATTTAGATAAATAATTATCTATATAATCACTGATTTTTCGAGCATGGAAAAATTCTTAAAAAATTTTCATTTTATAGATATTTTTTTCTTGACAATGAAAGAAAACGTGCGAAAATGATTGATAGCCACCTCATCATTCGTCACGCACTCATCGGTGGCAAGCATTCTGGCAAGGAGGCGCTATGCCAAGAATCGCACAGACACCAAAGACATCCGGTATCGACGGGCTCGTCGAAGAATACAAAAACAAACCGGGTGCCCTGCTCAGCGTCCTGGAACAGGCACAGCAGCAGGATCCACATAAGTATCTTTCCGAAACAACGCTCAGGAGTATTTCGGAAAAACTCGGTGTACCCCTCTCGCAGGTCTACTCCGTAGCCACCTTTTATTCCTTCTTCAGTCTTAAGCCTCAAGGCTCCCACGTCATTGTGGTGTGCCGTGGAACCGCATGCCATACCCGAGGCTCACTCTCACTGCTTAACGAAGCGCTGTTCCGGCTGGGAATCAAGGAATTCAAGGAAGAGGAAGAGAATGCCGTCACTAGTCCTGACAGTTTCGCGACCATTCGCACAGTCGCCTGCTTCGGGCAGTGTGCGCTTGCGCCGGTCATTATGATCGACGGCAAGGTCATGTCACGGATGACAGTCGGCAAGCTTGTTTCCATCCTCGAAAAGCTCAAGAAGGGAGGCCAGGCATGACGACCACCATTGATCTCGGATTCCTCGCTCGTGAAGGCATGGACCATATTCATGGGTCGACCCCTTGGATTTCGGTCGGCATGGGAACGTGCGGTATTGGTTCGGGCGCGGACGAAGTCTTCAAAATATTCAATGAAAAATCATCCACACAAAAGGTCCTTGTCCGACGTGTCGGTTGCTTTGGTTTCTGCGCCGCTGAACCTGCGGTGATGACCTGGATGCCCGGCAAGCCTGTTCTGTTCTTTACCGATGTCAATAGAGAAAAAGCACTTAAGATCATCGGTGGCATGAAAGATGCTGCGGGGTACGACCGAATCGCCAGGATTGCCGAGGCGCGAATCGAGGAATGGGATTTCCGCACATCAAAAATTGAGTTCGGACGTGGATACACCCAGCTGCCGCTCTGGAAGGAGCTCAGCTTTTTCAGTGGGCAAGAGAAGATTGTCCTTCGCGATGCAGGAATGATCGATCCTGAGGATATCACTGAATACATCGCCGTAGGCGGCTATTCAGCGCTAGTGCGCGCGCTCACTGCTCTTCCACCAGAAGCAATTATCGAGGAAGTACGAAAATCCGGGCTTCGCGGCCGCGGCGGCGCCGGCTTCCCAACCTGGAAGAAATGGTCAATCATGCGCCAGTCGCTGATCGACAATCCTGGCGAGGGGTACATCATCTGCAACGCGGATGAGGGCGATCCCGGCGCGTATATGAATCGCAATGAAATCGAATCCGACCCACATATGCTTCTTGAGGGGATGATTCTTGGTGCCTATGCGATGGGAGCCAGCCACGGTGTGGTCTATGTGCGTGCGGAATATCCGCTGGCTGTCGAGCGGCTGAGAAAAGCGATTGCCGATGCGCGAGCGCATGGGCTACTTGGAAGAAACATCCTTGGCAGCAAATTCTCGTTCGATATAGATATCGTTACTGGCGCGGGCGCGTTCGTCTGCGGTGAGGAGACTGCGCTCATCGCCTCGATCGAGGGGAATGCCGGTCGTCCAAAACCCCGCCCTCCCTTCCCTGCCCAGCGTGGTCTATATGGAAGGCCTACCTCGATCAATAACGTAGAGACATGGTGCAACATCCCGGTCATTATCGCGCGGGGCGGCGAATGGTTCGCAGGCATTGGGACACCGACCAGCACCGGCACAAAGGTCTTTTCTTTCGTCGGAAAGGTACGAAATACCGGACTGGTGGAACTACCGCTTGGCAGCTCCCTCGAGAGCGTCATTTACGGAATCTGCGGCGGTATGGGCCCCAAGAAGAAGATCAAGGCGGTCCAGTGTGGAGGACCATCGGGTGGATGCGTGCCAGCAAGCCTTTTCAAGACTCCTATCGATTATGAGCATCTCGCCGAACTGGGCGCCATCATGGGATCGGGCGGCATGGTGGTCATGGATCAGGATAACTGCATGGTCGATGTGGCAAGGTACTTTACTGGTTTTGTCGTAGGAGAATCCTGCGGAAAATGCACGCCTTGCCGCGAAGGCACCTCACAGATGCTGCACATTCTACAAAATGTATCGCGTGGCGAGGCTCACGAAGAGGATCTCGACACCCTCGAGGCTCTGGCATTAGCGGTCAAAGATTCCTCGCTTTGCGGTCTCGGACAGACATCGGCCAATCCCGTTCTTACTACTCTCAAATATTTCAGAGACGAATACATCCAGCATATCAAGGGGAAACGCTGTCCTGCGGGTGTGTGTGAAGACCTCTATCTCGCGCTTTGCGAATCATCCTGTCCGCTGCATATGAACATTCCAGGCTACCTGCAGCTGCTCAAGGAAAACCGCATTGAGGATGCGTTCGAGCTCACCTTGCGTGAGAATCCCCTTCCTGGAACCATAGGACGAATCTGCCATTTCCATTGCCGCATGCGCTGTCGACGTGACATGCTGGATGAGCCAGTTTCGCAAGGCGAAATCCATCGCTATCTTGCCGATACCATGTACAAGATGGGCCGCGAAAAGCAGATCTATACCCGCCTTCTGAAGGAAAAGGCACCCTCAACCGGAAAGCGCGTGGCGATCATCGGAGCTGGACCCGCGGGCCTCACTGCTGCGTTTTATCTGGTAAGGCTGGGACATGAGGTTACCGTCTACGAAGCAAGTGACGAGCCGGGTGGCGTGCTCCGCTGGGGCATTCCTGCGTACCGGCTCCCCAAAGATGTGCTCCGCAAGGAAGTCGCCCTGATCGAAAGGCTTGGTGTGCGTTTCGTGTATAACACGCGAATCAGCGCTGCCGAACAATGGACACGGCTTGCGGACTCGAACGACGCGTTGATCCTCGCGGCGGGCGCTTCCCAGGAACTCGAGTTGGGTATCCCAGGAGAAGATGCGCATGGTGTCCATAAGGCTTGTGAATTCCTCGGGACTATCGCCCGTGGCAAGAAAATTCGCACAGGCGGCGAAGTGGTTGTCATCGGCGGCGGGAATTCGGCCATCGATGCCGCGCGCTCGGCACTTAGACTTGGCGCAACGGTCACCGTTGTGTATCGCCGTTCCAAGATCGATATGCCTGCCAACGAGGAAGAGCTCAAAGGCGCGCTTGAGGAAGGTATTAACCTCATCTGCATGGCTTCTCCGGTGGAAATAACGACGACCGTCAGACCGGACGGCACAAAAGCAGTGAGTGGTGTCCGCATCCAACACATGAAAGCAGGCCCTGTCGATTCTACCGGCCGGCCTACTCCCGTTCCTACCGATAAGGTTGAAGACCTCCCCTGCAGCACGGTCATTGTGGCAATTGGAGAGAAAGTCGAGATCCCCGGCATTGAGGCACTCGGAGTCGAGCGTTTGAAAAATGGGCGCGTCAAAGCGGACCCATTCTCGCTGGTTACCTCCAACCCAAAGGTATACGCAATCGGCGACGCGGTGCTTGGACCGGCAACAGCCGCTGAAGCGATGGGCCAGGCAAAAACCGTAGTTGAGAGCCTCGATCTCGCCCTCACAGGGAAAAAGCGCTTTGCCATGCTGTTCCGAAGATTCGACTATCGCATGGAAATTCCACTCAAGATCACGAAGGAAAAAATGACCAGAGCATCCATGCTGCCGGTTAACGCTCGAAGGTTTAACTTCATGGAAATCAATCTGGGCTACACCGGCGAACAGGCCAGGATCGAGGCTGAGCGCTGCCTGCGTTGTGATGTCCGTGAACGCAGGCGGGAACCGATAGGCACAAGCGCTGAGGAATAAGGGAGGCAGATATGGATACCAGGCAAATCGAAATAATGGTCGATGGCCAGACGGTCATGGCCGATCCCGAAAAAAACATCGTTGAAGCCTGCGCGGAAGCGGGGATCAAGATTCCTACGCTCTGCTGGCTAAAGGACATCTCCTCGAACGCTTCCTGCGGTGTCTGTGTTGTCGAGGTGGAAGGAGCGAAATCGCTGGTACGGTCATGCGTACAGAAGCCTCTCGCTGGCATGAAGATCAAAACCGCAAGTCCGCGAGTACTGCGCGCCCGTAAGACCGCCATCGAATTGCTGCTGGCAAACCATCCAACAGACTGCCTCTCCTGCATCCGCGGTGAAACCTGCGAACTGCGCATGCTTGCCAACAGCCTCGGCGTCAAGGCGGACCGATTCCCTCGGTATCGAACCTTCCCATCGCCCGACACAAGCTCTGAGGGCATAGTTCGCGACGACTCGAAATGCATTCTCTGCGGGAGATGTATCGCGGTGTGCACAGAGACCCAGACGGTCCACGCCATTGCGTTTACTGGTCGAGGCGCCCGGACACGAGTCGGCACCTTCATGGATCGCGGCCTTGCCCAGAGCGCATGCGTACAATGTGGTCAGTGCTCCGTGGTATGTCCTACCGGCGCTATCACGGAAAAAGACCAGTCGCAGGAAGTATTCGGCGCGATCGCCGATCCTAGGCTCGCGGTAGTGGTCCAGACAGCACCAGCCATTCGCGCGTCACTGGCCGAGGCGCTCGGATTGCCGCCCGGCAGTCTCGTGACAGGAAAGATGGTTGCCGCTCTCCGCAGACTTGGATTCTCTCGTGTGTTCGATACCCAGTTCACCGCTGACCTGACGATAATGGAAGAAGGTACCGAGCTACTGGAACGGATTGGGCATCATGGGACGCTGCCGATGATCACCTCCTGTTCTCCAGGATGGATCAATTTTATCGAAGCCTATTATCCGGACCTTCTTGGGCACCTCTCCACCTGCAAGAGCCCGCAACAGATGTTTGGTTCGGTAGCCAAGACATTCTATGCGAAGAGCGCGGGAATAGAGCCCACAAAAATGAGGGTCGTCTCTATCATGCCCTGTACCGCGAAGAAATACGAAACGAAACGGCCAGGCATGGACTCGGCGTGGAAATGGTGGAAAAATGAAGACCCATCCCGTGCCGGAGCGCGACCGTTCGCCGATGTCGACTGGGCAATCACCACGCGTGAGCTAGCCAGGATGATACGGATCGCGGGTATCGATATCACTCATCTTCCCGAAGAAGATTTTGATGATCCGCTGGGAAGGTCCACTGGAGCCGCGACGATTTTCGGGACCACGGGAGGGGTTATGGAAGCAGCCCTCCGCACTGTCTATGAAATTGTAGAAAAAAAGCCTCTGGAAGCCATAGAATTCACACAGGTGCGCGGATTTGAGGGCATCAAGACGGCGGAAGTGGTGCTGGGTGGCACACCGGTAAAGGTAGCTGTGGGGCATGGGCTGGCACACGCGAGGGCACTGCTCGATGAAATCCGCGCGGGACGCAGCCCCTATACGTTCATCGAGATTATGTCCTGCCCGGGCGGGTGCATCGGCGGTGGAGGACAGCCGGTACTCGCCAGCGTCGAAGAAAAGAAAGCGCGCATGAATGCGCTGTATACTGAAGATCGAAGGCTTGGCATCAGGAAGTCGCACGAAAACCCAGCCGTCCAGGAACTCTACCGGGAATTCCTTGGTGAGCCTCTCGGGCATCCTTCCCACGCGCTTTTACATACTTCATATCGAGCGCGGAGCTTCTGAACTCTTTACCGCGTTTCTCGCTTCCAACATGTCACCATGCGTTCCAGCGGAGCAGCCTATTTTGGCGCTCCGCTGGTCTTTTTACGCTGGACAGTGGCCAAAGGGTCGGGTATATAGAACATATGCAAGGCTTTCGCCACATCACTGCGATCGGTTTCGATCTCGATGGCACGCTCTACCCTGCAGCTTCGCTCTATCTGCGCAGCATGAATTTGTTCGCGAGAAACCCACGATTCATCAGCGCATTTTCCGCTGTGCGGCGCGAAATCCGCGCTCTTCAGGAACAACCTTCGTGGGCCGCAAAAAACAGCGAAGCGCTGCATGAGATACAAGCCTTCCTGGTTTCGAATAAACTGGGTATCTCCCCCGACGCCGCACGAGCGGCGATGGAGAGGATCATCTACCGCGAGCTACCTTCCCGCTTCCGCAGGCTGCGGCCTTATCCCGGGGTGAGGGAAGCGATCCAGAGTATTCTGACTGAAGGGTTTCGGATTGCGCTGCTCTCGGATCTTCCACCGAAGGAAAAGCTTGAATCGCTTGGACTCGCTGACCTTTTCCCTATAGCGCTCTGTGCGGAGGATGCAGGGGTTCTCAAGCCGCATCTGCGCGCGTTTGCAGCACTCACGTCAGCGCTCGAGACTCCGCCGGACCAGACGTTGTATATCGGGAACAGCCATCGGTACGATGTGGAAGGAGCTCACCGCGCCGGATTCGCAGCTGCGATCAGAGGACCAGCTGCAGGAAAGGCAGACTATGTATTTACCTCATGGCCACATCTTGCACAATGGATCATCGGTCTTAGGCGGGGAAGCGGCAATAATTGACACGGCTGTCGCCGCTGATCAAATATCGAACTCCTCGCCATCATGCGCGAAAAAGATGCCATGACTTGATTCGGGAGGCTGGCGGCTGACATGGGTACCTCTCAGCACAGGTTCCCGCCCATGGTAGTCATGCGCAACAGAAAGCGCAAGCTGAGACTGACGCATGGCTTCGGCCAGTTCCTCAGTACACAGGTGCACATCGGCCGGTTTTTGCCCATTGGTGTCGAACAAGAGCAGCCGGGCGCTCGAACCAGTCAGTTTCGTGATACCTGGATGCATCATTGTATCGCTACTGTAGACGAAGCGCGCGCTTTCAAGAATCGCAGAAGCGACCGGCGGGCTCCCCTCCCCCGCAATCAGTGAAAAGGTCGGTACTGAATGCGCGGTACGCATGAATCCAAACCAGAGGCTGCCAGGCACTACCACGACCTTGCTTTCGTCGATCTCGATCGTATCAACGATTCTTTTAAAGTCTGCGATATAGGAGTGTTCTGATGAAATGGCGAATGACATCAGCTCCAGTAGCGTGTCTGCAATCCCCGGGGGCCCGATAAGGAGCAGCCTCCTTCCAGATTCCGGTCCATCTCTCTGAGGCTCTGCAACGTCCTTCAGCCAGTTGAAAAAAAAGAATGGAAAGCCGAAACAATGGTCTCCATGCACATGACTTATGAATACGGTATCGATAGCGGCCGGCCGAATACCGTGCCGATACAGCGACTGGAGAATGTCGGGAGGAGTCTCGCCAAGCACGTGATGATCGATTGCAAAGGCGTTGAAAGGCAGACCCTCATTGAAAAAACCGCCGGTACCGAGGATCTTTATTTTCATGCCCGCCACACCTCCGTGATGCAAGTTTCTCTCAGCAGCATTTCGAGATCGGCATCACTGACTGAACAGCGGGTATGAGGACCTGCCTCAATAACCGCTTCCCCCCCTGTGCTCAGAGGAACATGGAAAAACACCCGGCACTGCCCATGAAGGGAGTAGATACTATCGCGGAGCCGATAGAGCTGGGCTTCGTCGCCAACATTCCCCGCCAATCGAATATGAAGTTCACGCCACGACTTTTCCTTGAGCGACTCCGGATCTAGAATTTCATCGACCTTGAGTGAGGGCTGGCTGCGAGAGTTATCAAAGGTGCCTCTGATACACAGCACTTTATCCTTGACAAAAGCCTGCTCATATTTCGCGAGCTGGTCTGAAAACACGACAATATCGATGCTCCCCGAATAATCTTCGATCTTTCCGAAGGCCATTCGCCGATTGTTTTTAGTCATATGCGTTCGGAATTCCTTGAGGAGGCCCACGACCACATATTCGTGCTGCGCGACCGCTCGGTCCAGATGTCCAAGATCCAGCGTGCTGGACCGCTCCCAGATCATCCGGTATTCATCCATGGGATGAGCGGAGAAGAAAAAGCCCAGAAGCTCCTTTTCAGCCTGGAGCATCTCCTGGCGTGAATATTCTTCCTTCGGTTCAAACTGGAAATCGGGATATGGACCCATGTCTTCCATTTCGAAGAGAGAACCCTTGCGCGATGCCTCATACGTTTTCCTGGCAGCCACATAATCCAGGGCGCGTTCAAGATTTTCAATCAATTCTCGCCTTCGATGCCCGAGCGTATCGAAACAACCCGCGAGAATGAGTGATTCGCAGGTCTTTCGATTCATCCCCACGCCATCCAGACGATCGATAAAAGAGATAAAATCACGATAAGGGCCGTTCGCCCGCCGCTCCTCTTCGATTGCCGTGGCGACGCCTTCTCCTATTCCTTTGATACCGAGAAGACCATAGACGACTTGCCCACTATCCACGCTGAATTTCGCATCTGAGCGGTTGATGTCCGGCGGCAGAACGACAAGTCCCATGGATCGCGCCTCGGTAATGTATTCGGTCAGTTTGTCAGTGTTGGAAATCTCGTTGGTAAGATTGGCAGCCATGAATTCCGCAGGGAAATTTGCCTTGAGATACGCGGTGCGATACGCGACGACCGAATACGCGGCCGCGTGCGACTTGTTGAAACCGTACCCGGCAAAGGGAGTCAGGATGTCGAAAATCCGCTTAGCCTCTTCGGGCGAATAGCCACGAGCAATCGCTCCTTCGATAAATGGTTTTTCTTCCTTCGCAAGGATTTCAGGCTTCTTCTTCCCCATGGCCCGGCGCAGCAGATCAGCTCGGCCCAGTGAATATCCCGCTACCTCGCGGGCAACCTGCATGACTTGTTCCTGATATACAATAACCCCGTAGGTTCCCTTCAGGTATTTTTCTAGTGAAGGGTGAGGATAGGTAATCGGCATGCGCCCATTCTTCGATTCGATGAACTGGTCGATGTAATCCATCGGGCCTGGCCGATACAGCGCATTCAAGGCGATCAGGTCTTCGATGCTGTTGGGTTTGGCGCGTTTGAGAATGTTCTGCATACCTTGCGATTCAAACTGAAAAATAGAAGTGCTTTTACCTTCTCCGAGCATGCGGAACGTCTTCTCGTCATTATCTGGAATCGTGTCTTCGGAAATGTCGATGCCGTTCCGGCGCACCAGCTCCAGTGTATTACGGATGAGCGTCAGTGTTTTGAGGCCTAGAAAGTCCATTTTTACCAGGCCACAGCTTTCCAGATACTCCATGGTGTACTGAGTCGCTACCATCCCTGTCTTAGGATCCTTATAGAGAGGTACATAATCGGTCAACTCTGTTTTGCCGATAACGATACCCGCGGCATGTAGCGAACTGTGTCGATGCAGGTGCTCCAGTTTGGAAGCTATCGAGAAGAGCTCAGCATAGGTAGGGTTTCGCGCGAGTTCGGCGAGTTTCGGCTCCATATCGAACGCTTTGGCAAGCGTCATCTTGGGATCCTCGGGAACAAGCTTGGCAACCTGATTCGCCTCTTCGAAGGGGATATCCAGCGCACGCGCTACGTCCTTGATGACAGCTTTTGCCTTGAGTGTCCCAAATGTAATGATCTGCCCTACTCTGTCCTGGCCATACTTCTGCGCGACATATTCGATCACTTCACCACGACGTTCGAAGTCGAAGTCGACATCGAAATCCGGCATCGAGATGCGATCCGGATTGAGAAAGCGCTCAAACAGCAAGTCATATTTCAGGGGATCGATGTCCGTAATCCGCATCGAATAGGCAACAAGAGAGCCCGCGCCTGACCCGCGTCCTGGGCCGACCGGGATGCCGTGTTCTTTCGCCCAGTGGATAAAATCCCATACTATAAGAAAATAGCCAGTGAATCCCATCCGGATTATAATATCAAGCTCGTATTCCAGCCGGTCACGTGCTTCCTGCGATGGCGAGGCATACCGCGCTCGTAACCCCTGCCGCGCAATGTGTCGAAGATATTCCTCGGGTGAGGAAAAGCCTTCGGGCACCTGATAATCCGGAAGCAGAGGACCCGGGAATTCGATGTCGAGCTGGGCCATTTCGTTGATTTTAAGCGTGTTGGCGCACGCGTCCGGAACCTCGGTGAACAGGGAAGTCATCTCTTCAGCTGATTTCAAATAGAACTGGTCATTTGGAAAGCGCATGCGCGCAGGATCATTTCGTTTGCGGTTGGTTCCGATGCAGAGCAGGATGTCCTGCGCCACCGAGTCTTCGCGATCAACATAATGCAAATCGTTTGTTGCCACGAGCGGCAGGTTCATTGTTCTGGAAAGGCGTATCAGTTCGCGGTTTACGATGCGCTGCTCATCAAGACCGTGATCCTGAAGTTCCAGATAGAAATGGTCGGGGCCGAATAACTCTCTGTAAAAGGCAATTTTCTGTACGGCTGCCTCAATCTTGCCGCTCAGTATAAGAGAAGGAATTTCGCCTGCGAGACAGGCGGTCGACGCGATGAGCCCTTTTGAATACTGCTGCAGCAGCTCATCATCAATTCGTGGCTTGTAGTAGAAACCTTCGGTATAGGAACGCGAGGCAAGCTTCATGAGGTTTCGGTAGCCCTCGCGGTTTTCCGCAATCAGAATGAAATGCCAG
Source organism: Spirochaetota bacterium (assembly GCA_029265255.1). The sequence continues at coordinate 504,381 of JAJUJQ010000001.1, read as the reverse complement.
TATTTGTTGCCATTTTCCGTACCAGTCTTTTCCAGCCGCGAACCACCGGCAACATAGAATTCACAGCCGATAATAGGGTTGATGCCTGCATCACGGCATTCCTTCTGAAAAGACATCACACCGAACATGTTTCCATGATCCGTGATGGCCAGCCCTGGCATGCCAAGTAACTTGGCTTTCTTGACAAGTCTGCCAACTGGTGCGGCGCCGTCTAGCAGCGAGTAATCCGTATGGTTGTGCAGGTGGACAAATTCAGGCATGGTGCCAGTATATCCCAGCTCGGCCTCCTTAAGAAATAACTAATAGTGCCCTAAGCCATTCATTTGATACTAAATTCACACCTGCCTGCAGAGAAGGTACAATTGCCTTCAATTTGCATACGGCTTCCAACCATGCTATAATGCATCCCGCTGAAAATCCGGCTGCCAGCAAGTTATCAACCAAGGAGTTCGCCAATGGAAATTCAGGAATATGTGCGCCCACAGACGCTGGACGAAGCATACAGGCTGATCGAGGAACGACGAGGAACCCCCCTGGGTGGCACCGCATGGCTCAGGATGTATGCTAAAAATGTACCACTCGCGATCGATCTGGCGGATCTGGGACTCGAATATATAAGAGAAGCAGAGGATGGTATCGAAATAGGCGCCATGACCACGTACAGAGCGCTGGAAACCAGCCCGCTTCTAGCATCCCGCTTCGGACCGCTCTTCGGTAGGTGTCTGGGCCATATCGTCGGAGTCCAACTGCGCAATATCGCGACCGTAGGGGGTACCATTGCCGGACGCTATGGCTTTTCCGACCTCAACACCACGCTCTGCGCACTCGGCGCAAAATTAGTACTATTCCCTGGCAAGGTAATGGACCTCGCCGCGTTTATTGCAAATGGCGTTTCTGGTCCGTTCCTTATCGAGAAAATCATTCTGCCCGCCAGCGCGAAAGGCGCGTACCAGCAGATGCGGATTTCCGAAAACGATTTTCCGATCCTGAATACCGCGGTCGCGTGGACCGGAACCGGATGGCGGATCGTGGTTGGATCGAGGCCTGCTGCCTCGCATTTGTGCAACGCCGCCATGGCGCTGCTTGGCAACACCCCTTCACCTTCGGATGAAACAATCGCCCAAGCAGCCAGAACCGCCGCGGACGAATTGCAGTTTGGCCGTGATGTCCGCGCCAGCGCCGAATACCGAAAGGCCATTCTCCCGGTGCTTGTACGCCGGGCACTCATGGAGGTTCGTGCATGATTATCACGCTCGATATAAACGGAATGAACGAGCGCGTCGAATGTGCTCCTGGCGAAATGCTTACCGAAGTCCTGCGGCGGCTTGGGCATGTGGAAGTAAAGAAGGGATGCGACACCGGCAACTGCGGAGCCTGCACCATTCTCCTCGACGGAAAACCTGTGCTTTCCTGCTCATATCTTGCGGTACGAGCCGAAGGGCATTCCATCACCACCATTCGGGGCGTTGAGCAGGAAGCTCGGAAATTCGCCGAGTTCCTCACCGCCGAAGGTGCCGATCAGTGCGGCTTCTGCGCTCCGGGATTCGCGCTCACAGTGCTTGCGATGAAACAGGAGCTGACCAATCCTACAGAAGCAGAGATACGCCATTACCTTGCAGGAAATCTCTGCCGATGCTCAGGCTACGAAGGTCAGATCCGCGCGATTAAAAAATATCTGGAGGCCGAGCATGCATGAAAATTATCCCAACACCACGGCTGAAAACGTTTCTGAACTCAAGGCAGCCAAAACATATACTATCGTTGCGCATAGCGTTTCAAAGGTCGATGGAGAGGGGCTTGTTCTTGGCCGCCCTGCCTATACCGATGACCTGGCGCCTCGTGACGCGCTGCATGTCAAGATTGTGCGCAGTCCACATGCGTTTGCGCGAATTATCTCCATCGACACTGCTGAAGCGCTGCGGCTGCCTGGTGTTGCCTGTGTGCTCACGTGGAAGGACTGCCCGCGCATCCCCATCACTCGTGCTGGCCAGGGGAATCCGGAACCAAGCCCCCATGACCGCTTCATTCTCGATGAATACGTCCGCTATGTCGGCGATGAGGTCGCGGTTGTCGCTGCCCAGGATGAAGCCACGGCTGAAAAGGCAGCAGGTCTCGTCAAGGTCGAATACGAAGTACTCGAGCCAGTGCTCGATTTCGAAAAGGCTCTGGATAACCCTGTCATTATTCACCCAGAACCAGGGATCCATGAAATGTTTCCCATCGGTTTCGAACCGAAACGCAATATCGCGGCTGCCTACCATATGGAAATTGGCGACGTGGAAAAAGAACTGGCGGATTGCCCAGTGACTGTGGAGCATACGGTCTATACCCAGTCCCAGCAGCATGTCGCGCTCGAACCGCATACTGCCTTCAGCTACCTTGATCTTCAGGGCCGTTTGACCATTGTAACCTCGACCCAGAATCCCTGGCACACCCGCAGGCTCCTTGGCCTCGCGCTCCAGATGCCGCTCAGCAGGATCAGAATCGTCAAGCCAAGGATCGGTGGTGGTTTTGGCGGTAAGCAGCACGTGCATGTCGAACCGTATGTCGCCATGGTCACGCTCAGAACGGGGAAACCCGCCAAGCTCGTGCTGACTCGCCGCGAAGTGTTTGAAAGTACGTTTACGCGCCACGAAATGAAGGTTCATGTAAGGCTCGGCGCCGACAGAGATGGAACACTGCGCGCGATCGACATGCAGCTTCTCTCCAATACCGGCGCCTATGGCGAGCACGCCCTTACCGTATTCATGGTCGGCGGCTCCAAAACCCTGCCCCTGTACAACAAAGTCAATGCCGTCAGATTTGGCGGTCATGTAGTGTACACCAATCGCGTTTCTGCTGGAGCATATCGCGGCTATGGAGCAATCCAGGGATTGACGGGACTTGAAGCAGCCATAGATGAATTGGCTCACAAGCTCGGCATGGACCCGGTAGAATTGAGACGCAAAAACATGCTCCATGAAGGTGAGACGAGCGAAGTATTCAGGATTATGGGGGAAGGGACCGAGGGCGTTGCCATGACAATCGAGTCATGCAAGCTCGAAGAGTGCATAAGGCGCGGCAAGGAACTTATCGGCTGGGATCCTGACCGCCTGGCCTGGGAGGTTGCGCCCGGCCGCATTCGCGCGCAGGGAATGGCGATTGCCATGCAGGGATCGGGGATTCCGCTTATTGATATGGGAAGTGCGCGACTCGAGCTGCAGGATGGTGGTTTCTTCAAGCTCCACGTGGGCGCTACCGATCTCGGCACAGGCTCCGACACCATATTGGCGCAGATCGTCGCAGAAGAGCTCGGGGTGGATGTGAAGGACATCATCATCCATTCCTCTGACACGGACCACACCCCCTTCGATGTTGGCGCTTATGCATCAAGCACAACCTATGTATCAGGTTCTGCGGTGCTGAAGGCAGCCCGCAGCATGAAGAAAAAGCTGAGAGAAGCGGTAGCGCGCAAATTTGGCGTTTCACCGGAACAGGTCATCATGGACCACAAAACATTCCGCACCCTTGATGGAGGACAATCGCTGTCGCTCGATGAATTCAGCTACGATACGCTCTATCACGACGGCGAACACATGCAGACCATCGCCGTTACCGAAAGCTTCTCCGGGGAAAAGTCGCCTCCGCCGTATCTCGCCGCCTTTGTCGAAATCGAGCTCGATACAGAGACCGGCAAAGTTGACGTGGTTAATTATGTCGCAGTGGCTGATGTCGGCACGCCCATCAATACCAACCTTGCGAAAATCCAGATCGAAGGCGGCGTTCTGCAGGGGATCGGCATGGCACTCTACGAGGATGTGCGGTATTCCGAAAAGGGCCACATGCTGAGCCACAGCATGATGACCTACCCCATCCCCTCCCGGGAGGATGTGGGCCGCATCACTGTGGAACTCGTAGACAGCTACGAACCATCTGGACCGTTCGGCGCAAAATCTGCTGGTGAAATCGGCATCGATACGCCGCCCGCGGCTATTTCCAATGCGATTCGCAACGCGGTCGGCGTGCGGCTTACCAAGCTGCCTTTTACCCCCGAACGCGTGCTTATGGCTATTCAGCAGACAAAAGCCCGCACATGAATCCGATCAGGGACTGGATTCGCCAGCGCTTGCGGGAAAAGCGGCCACTGGTGCTGGCAGCGGTGGTTGAAACAACTGGGTCTACCGCCAGAACGACGGACGCGCTTATGGCGTTCGATGCTGATGGAACGATCGCAGGGACGGTGGGCGGCGGCTATGTTGAAGCGCAGAGCCTCGAGGCTGCCCGTCGGCTTATCGAAAAAGCATCGGCTGAAGAAAGCTGCCCGGCATTAGATCTCGAATTCGACCTTACACCGGAAACCCATAAAACCCGCATGATCTGCGGGGGGCGGCTTACCATCCACGAAGCGCTATTCAAGCCCGATACCGAAGAAACGGCAGCCTTGCTGGCGTGTCTAGACCACGCGGATCGAGGAAAGCCCGCAGGTCTGGTCGTTTTTCACGACAGCAACGATATCCGCGCACTGATGGTAGACGCCGAAGATAGAATTCATCAATTCGGCAGCGCGCGTGCGGGTATCGCACTGATGGAACGGCTTAGCACATCACATCCTGCGTTCGGGACAGCCGCGAGGATATCTCTTGGAAGCGAGGACCTGCTTGAGGCTGATCGGGGAACGCAGGCATTCTGGCTGAGCTTTATGCCTGATCCGGTGTTGTACGTGTTCGGAGCTGGGCATGTGGGGAAGGCCGTAGCCGATATCGCATGCATGGTTGGATTCAGGGTCTATGTGATCGATGACCGCGCGGACATGTTGACTGCCGCGCGCTTTCCAAGAGCAGAGGTCTTGCGGCTCATCAGGAATTTTAATGAAGCGCTGGCAGGAGACCAGGACCAGCCGGCGCTGCAGCCAGGACCGTCCGACAGCGCGCTCGTCCTCACACGCAGGCCTGACATTGATAAATGCGTGCTAGCTCAACTACTTAGCACCAACGTCGGCTATCTCGGGCTCATCGGCTCGAAAGGAAAGCGCGACGGCATCTACGAGCAGCTTCGCCTTGAAGGATTTTCCGATCGGGATCTTGAACGAGTTCATTGCCCGGTGGGTTTGCCGATCGGCGCGCGCACTCCGGAGGAAATCGCGATCAGTATTCTTGCCGAGATTATCGCCACGCGTTCAGGCGCGCTCACATGAAGTCGGCCGCGATCTTGCTGGCAGCCGGCTATTCCTCCAGAATGGGATGCTGCAAACCGCTTATTGAAGTGAATGGACAGTCTCTGCTCGCCATGATCGCCGCGACATTCCGCGCTGCCGGAATCGAAGCGATTTTCGCCGTTACTGGCTGGCAGCGCGAAGCAATCGAACAGCGCGCGCGAAGCGCTGGGATCATGCCGATCTATAATCCCCGATTCCCTGACGGCATGTTGAGCTCGATCTGCGCGGGGCTCCAGAGTATTCCTCCCCAGTTCGACGGCGCTTTCATTCATCCCGTCGATATACCTTTTATCGAGGTACATACCATTATCGCTCTAGAGCGGGCTGCCGCCGGACACCCAATTTTGATCCCTCGATACAATGGACAGCCCGGGCATCCCGTGTGGATAGCTCGGTCATTCTTTAAAGCGATCTGTTCATGGAATGGCGAGGATGGTCTTCGGGGATTTCTTCGTACCTGTACGCCGCATCCCTTTTATGTCGATGTGTCTGATGAATATATTCTTTATGATATCGATACGCCAGCCGACCTTGATTTCATCCTTGCCAGCCATCGTGCCAGAAAGCTATGATATACCATGACCTTCGCAGATAAACTCTCCCTTTTGATCCAATGCCGTACCGTCTCTTCGTTCGATCCCCTGCAGGAAGATGATTCCCAATTCTCCGCCTTCATTGCAGTGCTCCCGCAACTGTTTCCGCGTCTGCATACCAGACTCGAGTTCCATGTCATAGGAAATCGAGCGATCCTATATCGCTGGGAAGGAAAGAATCCGGGGCTGGCTCCGGTACTGTTCTGCGCACATTTCGATGTTGTTCCTGCAGAAAACGAGGAATCATGGGAATACCCTCCGTTCTCAGGTGCGGTTCAACATGGAGCCGTCTGGGGCCGAGGGGCTCAGGATATCAAAGGACAGCTTGCCTGCATTCTGGAAGCAGCCGAACAGCTCATAGACCATAATTATGTCCCGACGCGTACCCTCTATTTTGCCTTCGGCGGCGATGAGGAAGTAGGCGGCACGCGTGGCGCCGCCGCCATCGCGGCCTGGCTCGCAGAAAAAAGTGTCCGTGCTTCCTGGCTCATCGATGAAGGAAGTCCGGTCGGGAAGAACCTCGTCAGCTTCGTGGATCGACCAATAGCCCTTATAGGCATTGCTGAAAAAGGGTACATGGACGTCGTGATCGAAACAAAAGGCAGTGGAGGTCATGCCTCGATGCCACCTTCGCATACCGCATTGGGAACCCTTGCCCAAGCGATTATCGCGATTGAGTCGCACCCCTTCCCCCCTCGTCTCACTCGTACCGCCGACGGATTTCTCGCTGCGCTCGCTCCCCATGCCCACCCCCCATACCGTCAGATTTTCAAAGCCCGCGCGCTCCTAGCGCCATTCCTCCTTCGGGCCTTTGCGGCCATGCCTTCCACCAACGCCATGATTCGAACCACCTGCGCTCCCACTATGGCTCGAGCCAGCCAGAAGGAAAACGTCCTGCCATCGAATGCTCAAGCTGTCATCAACGTGAGAATTTTGCCCGGCGAAAGCTCTGAAAGCGTACTGGCCCGTCTTGCCGCGCTGGTCGCTCCATTCGAAGCTGTCGCAAGGCCGACATCACCATCCCTCGTAGTTGAGCCTTCGCGAGAATCGTCCACCAATTCCGAAGGCTGGAAGGCATTGGTGGACGCTGCGAACATAGTCTTCCCCGAGGCAATACCCGCACCGTTCCTCTTCACCGCGGGCACCGATACCAAGCACTATCGAGAGATAGCGGATGATATCTATCGGTTTACGCCATTTGTGCAGCGTCAGGAGGACCTGTCAGCGGTTCACAGCGTCAATGAACATATAAGCCTGGAAAACCTCGAACGGGGAATCGCGTTTTTCCGCGAGCTCATGCGCCGGCTGTAAGTCCGCCATTCAACGCGGCCGCTCTGGGGTTGCCGAGACAATTTGAATTTTTTATATTTTCAGCATGAAAACGTTATGGATAAGCATATTACTAAGTATTGCGGTTCTTGGTGGAGCGTTTGGACAGGTCATCGATGGCGTTGTCAAGGAAGGCGAGTACGCGCGTCAGATTAGTGCCGACAAAGACAATGTGATCATCGCATGGACCATTAAGGATGATCGCGTGTACTTCGGCCTCGATTTCAAGTCGAAAGGCTGGATTTCCATCGGATTTGATCCGACCGTGATCATGGCTAATGCCGATATGGTGTTCGGTATGGTTCCAGAATCCGGCCCCGTCGAGGCTATTGATGCCTTTTCGACAGGAACGTTCGGCCCCCATCCGCCTGATTCCCAGCTTGGCGGCAAAAACGATATCCTTCAATTTGCCGGTTCACGGCAGGGTGATCGCATCCATTTTGAATTCGTCCGTCTTCTCAAGTCGGGCGACCGTTACGATAAAGACATCCCTGTGTCAGGCAGACTCAAGCTCATCTGGGCCTACGGCCCATCGATGAGCTTTACGGCAAAGCATGTGAAGGCCGGAAGCGTGACCGTCGCCATGGAGTGAATTGCACAAGAACAAGCCCGCGGGAAAGGAGTGAGGCTCTTTCTATAACCTGCGCGAATTCCAGATAGTACTCCGCGACGCTGGCCTTAGGCGACGCTTCCGCCCCCTTTGGACTTGGAACCTAGATAAGCCTCACGTACGACAGGATCGTGCGCTAGATCGAGTGCTGGCCCCTGTTTTACAATTTTGCCCTGTTCGAGAATGTACGCTCTATCTGCCACCTGCAATGCTTTATAAGCGTTCTGTTCGACGAGCAAAATCGTTTTGCCCAGGCTTCTGAACTGTTCAATGATCTGGAAGACGGTCTGGACCAGAAGCGGCGCCAGACCGAGGGATGGCTCGTCCATCAGGATGAGCTCTCCGTTCGTCATGAGCGCGCGCCCCATGGCCAGCATTTGCTGCTCGCCTCCGGACAGCGTGCCGGCCCGCTGCTGCTGGCGTTCTTTGAGTCGCGGAAAAAGGGTATAAACACGATCAAGATCTTCCTGAACTGCCTTGCGGTCCTTCCTGAGATAAGCCCCAAGCAGCAGATTATCCTCAACGCTCAGATTTGCGAAGATAAGTCTACCTTCCGGTACGTGACAAATGCCGTCCCGCACAATCAGGTCGGGCCTCCGCGGCAGCGGCTTGCCATTATACCGAACGGTTCCCTTGAGCGGCCTTAAAAAACCGGAGATGGTATTGAGAAGCGTCGATTTGCCTGCTCCGTTGGCGCCGATGATCGTGACAATCTCTCCTTTATTGACCGAAAGCGAGACTCCCTTGAGCGCTCGAATACCACCGTACGCGACATGGAGATTGTTCACTTCAAGCATCGGCTTCCTCCGTCGTTCCTAGATAAGCTTCGATGACCTGTGGACTTCGGGATACTTCCTCGGCAGTTCCTTCCGCGATCTTCTGCCCAAAATTCAGCACCACGATACGCTCGCAGATGCCCATGATGAGATCCATGTGGTGCTCAATCACCAGCACTGACAAAGAAAAATCGGTCCTGATGCGCGCGATGAGCTGCATAAGGTGTTCGGTCTCGTCCGGGTTCATGCCCGCGGCAGGCTCGTCGAGGAGCAAAAGCGAGGGATTGAGCGCCAGAGCGCGCACGATCTCCAGACGCCGCTGAAGACCATATGGGAGGTTGTTAGCCACCAAGTCGCGATAGGAACCAAGGCCCATAATGCCGAGCAGGTTCTCGGCTTTTTCTAAAAGCTTCTTTTCTTGCGTGCGAAAGCGCGGCAGGCGAAGAATCGCTTCGGTGAATGAATAATTCGCGTTCATATGGCAGGCGGTGAGCACATTTTCGAATACGGTCAGGTTCTTGAAAAGCCGAATGTTCTGAAAGGTACGGGTGATGCCCATATCGGCAATCTTGAAGGGCTCAAGTCCCACGAGGGAAGTGCCCTTGAAGGTGATAGAGCCTGAGGTCGGTACATAGACTCCCGTGATCAGATTGAAGATTGTCGTCTTGCCAGCCCCGTTGGGACCGATAAGCCCCACAATGCCGCCTTCAGGCACATCAAAGCTGACATCGCCGACTGCAGTAAGGCCACCGAATTTCTTGGTCAAGTTTCTGATCTCCAGTATCGGTGCCATACTCAGTCCTCCTGCTCGTTGCCCTGTTCGGACAAGAGCGTCTTTTTTGCTTCGCGCAGCGCATTACGTTCCGCGATGGCCTTGCGGATGCCTGCTGGCGTCAGTTCCATGCCCCCCATGAGCCCTTTTGGCCGCGACACCATGATAAGAATGACCGCAGCGCCATAGAACACAAGCCTCCAGATTTCGAACGCGCGAAGGATTTCAGGCAGGGCTGTCAATACCACTGCTCCCAGCACGGATCCCGAGATCGATCCCAGCCCTCCGAATATAACGATGATGGTTAGCTCCGTCGATTTCGTAAGCGAGAACATTTTCGGTTGGATGAAGGTCATGTAATGAGCGAAGAACACCCCAGCAACGCCTGCATAAATCGCGCTGATGATGAGCGAGATCATCTTGTATTTGAACACATTGATGCCTGCGATCTGCGCGGCCAGCTCCTCTTCCCGAACGGCAATCATGTTGCGCCCGTGGCGAGAGCGGACAAGGTTGGCCAGAAAAAGAACCGCGATCACATCAGCAATCAGGATGACGGGAAATGTAGTTTTAGCAGGAACCCCTGGCCAGCCCCGCGCGCCTCCAAACAGACCCACATTGTTGAAGACAAGGCGGATCGCTTCCCCGAATCCCAAGGTAGCGATGCAGAAATAGTCACCCTTGAGGTTCAGGCTGATGCGTCCAATGAAATAGCTTACGATACCAGCCGCCAGCCCGCCTCCGACAACCGCCAGGAAGAACGGCATCCCAAGCCCTGCCGGAGTCGAATTCGGAGACGCGCTGATCCACGCTCCGATATATGCGCCAATTGCCATGAAACCCGCATGCCCGAATGAAAAAAGCCCCGTGAATCCTGTCAGCAGGCTCAACCCCAGTACCGCGATAAGGTTGATACCGGCGAGCATCAAAATGCCCTGAATGTATGTCCAGTCCATGCCCGCCCTCCTTACGCCTTGTCCTCGGTCGCCTTGCCCATAATGCCGGTCGGTCTCAGGATCAGCACCGCAATCAGTATGACAAAGGCAATCAGGTCCCTGAACTGAGACGAGAGATACCCTGCCACAAAAGTCTCGATAGTGCCAAGAATAACCGACCCCAGTACCGCCCCGGGAAGGCTGCCGAGCCCGCCGAATACGGCAGCGATGAACGATTTTGTGGTAATATTGCCAATCTGCGGGTACACCGTATATTTCATCCCGAAAAACACCCCCGCGACCCCTGCCAGAAATCCCCCGAGACCGAATACCGTGAGTATGATGCGATCGGTATTCACGCCCATCAAGGCACAGGCTTTGACGTTGTAGGACGCTGCCTGAATAGCTTTTCCAATCTTCGTTTTATCGATGAAAAGAATGAGCAGCGTGAGGCACACGGCTGAAATGACGAACATCATGAGGTCGAGCCGGCCGATGGCAAGGGGGCCGATTGAAATAGGAACACGCGGAAAGACCTCGGGATAGGTTCTGAATGTCGGACCAATGGTCGCGATGACAATATTCTCCAGCAGTATCGAAGCACCCATGGCCGAAATAATAAAATAAAGAAACGGAGCCTTCCGTTCCCGCAAAGGTTTGTACGCGATGCGCTCGACCAGGACGGCGACGAGCAGCGTTCCGATTGACGCGAGAAGGAACGCGACGGCAAAGGGCAATTTCAGGAGAGTAAGCGCATAGAATCCGAAATATGCCCCCAGCATGATGACGCCCCCATGGGCAAAATTAGAGAAGTTCATAATGGAATAGACCAGCGAATAGCCGACCGCCATCAGCGCATAAACCGAGCCGATCGAGAGACCGTTGATCAATTGCTGGAAGAACTGGATCATGGCGCTTCCTTATCGATGAATTGTATAAACATGCGGACTTTATAGAATATGATAAAAAAAGGCAACCGGCGCCGTAGCCGGTTGCCCTTTGGTGTGACGCTTACTGGGCTGCGTACTTTTCCTGGAAGACATACTGGCCATTGACAATCTTGATGATGGCAGCGTCCTTGCCTTCCGGGTTATGCGTTTCCGGGCTGATATGGATGCGGCCCGTAATACCCTGCACATCGATGCCCTCGAAAGCCTTGGCGAGCGCTTCGCCATTTACCTTGCCAGCCTTCTTGAGGCCCTCTACAAGGAGGAGCACCGCGTCATGCGCGAGGAAACCGTTCAGCTCTGTTTCCTTGCCGTATTTTGCCTTGTACCTGGTCTTGAAGTCTTGGACAGCGGGATCGGCATAGTCGAGGTGGTTCACGAAATAGCAGCCTTCCACCGCCTTGCCTCCCATCGAAATCAGCTGATCCGAAGGCCAGCCGTCACCACCAAGCATCACCTGCTTCAGCCCGAGCTCGCGTGCCTGATTGGCTGAAAGCGCTACTTCCTTAAAGAAATAGGGCATGAAGATGACGTCAGGATTGGCGGCCTTGATCTTGGACAGTTGTGGCCGGAAATCCACATCGCCGGAATTGAACGACTCATCCGCGACAATCTTGCCACCCTTCTTCTCGAAATTCAGCTTGAAGAACTCGCGCAAGCCCTGCGAATAGTCGTCGCTCACATCGTAGAGGACCGCAGCTGTGCGGGCGCCGAGCCGGTCGAACGCAAAACCTGCTGCGACCGCGCCCTGGTAGGGGTCGATGAAGCAGACACGGAAATTGTATGGCTTTACCTTGCCGTCCTGGACCGTCACCTTGGGGTTCGTCGCTACGGTTGCAATACCGGGAACCTTGGCTTTTTCGAGAATCGGCGCCATGGGAATGGCATTACCCGAGGAATTCGGGCCGATAATGGCAACGACCTTGTCCTGACCAGTGAGGCGCTTGGTCACATTGACCGCTTCCTGCGCGTCGCCCTTGTTGTCATAGCCGATGACTTCGAGCTTGTATTTCTTGCCGCCAACTTCGATGCCGCCCGCGTTGTTGTACTCTTCGAACAGCATCTTGACGGTGTTGAGTTCGTTTTCTCCCCAGACTGCCTGGTCTCCCGTGAGCGCGCCAAGCCAGCCCACTTTGATGGTATCGGATTTGCCTCCGCCTGCGCATCCCGTAAAAATGAGCGCGACAGCCAGCACCATGATCATGAGTACCCTTGTTTCTTTCATATATCCTCCTTGGGCGTTTGTTGCAAACCAATTCATTATATCCCCATATTCGTCATACCACAAGGCAGAATTCACAATGAATGCCGAAGGATCGATATCCAGAAAGGGGCCTGAACATGACAGATGCGGGACTCGTTACCAGAATTCGATAGCAATAAGCAGGTCTCCACGGAGTGGTGGTGTCAAGATGAGTGGATTGAACGACACTCGCTCTTTCCCCAACAACACAGGACTTTGAGAACGCGAATCCAGTAGAAAATAGGAGACACGCGCGTGAACCTCAGACTGATCGCGCGGCACAGAAGGAAGATGCACAGCAAGCTGGTCCGGCGCACCCAAGGTGGGGGCGGGTCCGCCGTGTTGCCTTGATCGAAGCATGATAAGAATATCGCCCTCTTCCGAAGTGAGGACGCCAACGCTGCGGATATTCTCGGGCACCGCGCGCACCATGGCTTCTATTTGTTCCGGGTGCAAAGGCTGAAAGCCGGAAATGTCCAGCGCTTCGGAGATCCGATACCGGTTCATGAGTTCCCGGAGCGCGCGTGCGTCAAGCAGCGTGGAAGCATTCATTGCGCGCCTTCCAACCATTCCTGCACTTCGCTGGCGGATCGCGGCAGCCCTTCTATGCGCAGAAAAACGCTACAGCCGCCCTGATCTCCAATAGCGTTCAGAAGTGCCTGAAGGGCTCGCAGATGGACAAAGACTCGCCTCGCAAGCGGCGCGACAGGATGATACACCTGATCGACCGCCGGATTGTCATCCGGCTGCGCAGGGTTGAACGTTTCAATAAGGAAGGCCCTAATCCCTTCCATCCCCCACTCCCAGTGCGAGTACCCTGCAAATTCCTCTCGTGAATGTTCCAGATGAAAAGACGTTCCGGTTGTTTCCTCAAGCTCGAGCGCAGCGAGTGCGGCATTGTCCATATATTCGGGTTTGGTGATGAGCGACCATGCGAGCGAGGAAACGGCTCCCGCCTCATGGAGATCGAAGGCAACGTCGACTCCTTCCTTGAGGAGCAATTGCATAATGGCATATGCGGTCTGAGCCGTCATGCTGCCATGAGAAGAGCCGGGGAACTGACGGTTTAAGTTACGCATTTCTCTCCCTGGCAGCGGCTTGAGGCCAGCGGGAGCGCGCGGCGGCAGAAACGCAGGCGGATCGGGCACCGATTCGTGGCGCGGATTCGAAAGCCGATAGCCATAGGGTATGACACGGCTTCCCAGCACAAGGAGCCGAGGATGATCGGGATCGGATACTGACCAGGTAGCGCCCGAGGCATTGCTGCGTGGCAGGATGATGAGGCGCCCGCCATGAACCGAAGCACGCTCAATCAGCCAGCAGGCGGCAAGCACACCCGCAATTTCGTTCGCGTGCGAGCCGGCGAGCACGAGGCATGAGGGCCCCTCATCCTCCCCAAGGAAGAACACCGGCGTATCGAACGGCGTGCCCTTGAGCGGTGGATGATATTCCGAGAGCAGCGCTGTCCTTGCGGAGCTGAAACCGGGCCTCAACTCTGGAAGCATTGACAAAGGGCCTTCAGGCTGGCTGGCCATAAGGCCCCTCACGAGACATCCAAGGGCAACCCAGAAAATAATACGCCGGCGCGACAACCGCATCGCTTACCGTGCCATCAGGCTGCTGAGCACATTGCCCGCTTCCGCGATAGTCGGCACCTGGACGAGCGGGACATTCGATTGTGCGCAGAGATTGCTGAAAAAGCCATCCTCATTGCCGCCCTGAACGACGATGACAATGTCGGAAACCGGCACGCAGAGAGCGATGAGCTGGTTTGAAGCTTCGCCCCGGCGGGCGCTTCCTCCCGTATGAATCGATATGATCCTCAATCTGGCAGTTCGCGCTGCCGCGATTACCGATTTGACGCGCTCGACTTCCTGTTCAAAACTCAGCCCAGCGGCCCCAAGCCCCTTATTGGAAGCGCCCAGCACAAATACCAGCGTTCGCGCGCCTTCAATCGCGATTGGTTTGGCGGCGATATCATAACCAAAATCAAGCTTGAGCTTGTTGTTTGCCAATACTTTGACAATCGCCGCGTCGGAGGTCTGGCCTGCCGAAGTAATGAATCCGGGCTTCTCGAATGAACCTTTCAAGCCTTCTGGCAACACGCCAAGCGCCGTCTGCTGATTCTGCGCCCACATTGGCGACGTTACAGCCAGAACTAGGAATAACATGAGGCTTATCATGTGATAGGATTGTTTCTTCTTTATTTGCATTCACATACTCCTGTCGCGCGCATAGATCTTTCGGGCGCGCTCAGAATCCGAACACCGCGCCGTCGCGGCGTGGATCAGCGCCGCCATGCATGATACCCGTCGCGAGATCAACCAATATCGCCTGCGCCCCACCAAAGAACAGATCGAATTCGGGATACTCCTTGATGCTGTAACCTATAGAAGCAAGCCACTTTTTGGTTTCCGCCGGTACTCTCGATTCGAGAGAGAGGTCTTTCTCGGTATCGCGCGCATAGAAGCGCGGAGATTCGATTGCTTCCTGTACACCCATTCCGTAATCGAGCAGGTTGACGGCAAGAATGACCATCGTGGATATAATGCGTCCTGCACCCGGCGTGCCCATAGTGACGAAGGGCTTTCCATCCTTTGCAATGATTGTTGGCGCAATGGTCGTGCGCATACGCTTCCCTGGAGCATAAGCGTTCGGACCGCGGGCAGACCAGTTCTGCATCTCGTTGTTGAGGATAATGCCGGTACCTGGCACCGCAACCGCGGCTCCCCAGAAACCGGACAGCGTCTGGGTGAGGGCAACCATGTTACCATGCCGATCTACCACCGACAAATGAGTCGTCGAAGGATGCTCGGGCGGCGTCCCGGCGTTTATTTTGGGTGAAATCTTTCCAGGATCGATTTCCTTCGCCCGCGCGCGGGCGTATTCTTTATCCAGCAGCCCTGCTATGGGAATTTTCGTGAAGGCTGGATCGCCAATATACGCGGAATTATCCGCGAAACCACGCTTCATCGCTTCTGCCATCAGATGAACGTTTCGCGGAGAGAGAGGCGGTTCCGATGCCAGATCGAAATTTTCAAGAATATTGAGGATTTCAATGACCGAAAGACCTCCGACGGGAGGAGGGGCCGACACAATCTCATACCCACGATAGGTACCCCGGACCGGTTCTCTCTCGATAGCGCGATACGCCGCGAGATCGGCTTTGGTAATGTAACCGCCATTTTTGGCCATGTCCGCCGCGATCGCATCAGCAATCTCTCCTTTGTAGAACACGTCCGGCCCGCCTGCCGCAATTTTCTCCAGTGTTATGGCGAGATCGGGGTTTCGAAGGATCTGGCCAGCCTCCAGGGGAAGTCCATCCGGGGCCACAATGGACAGAAGCGCTTCATTCTTTGAGATGGGATCGAAACGGTCCTTTATTGTCTGAGCGAGGGTTTCGCTGACAATGAATCCGTTTCGCGCATAGCGGATCGCGGGCGCAAGTACTTGCGCGAGGCTCATGGTTCCATATTTTTCCAGCGCCATGCAGAGGCCGGCGACCGTTCCCGGTACTGCGACCGATACATGCCCTTCATTGCCAAACTTGACCTTTGACATGTCGGCGAGTGGCGCCATCGATCGGTAATCGATTGAGATCGTCAGCTTCTTTTCCGCCAGATAAATGACCATCATGCCTTCGCCACCGATACCGGTCGCGTTGGGCTCAACAACGCCGAGCGCAAACGCTGAAGCGACCGCGGCGTCGACCGCGTTGCCGCCCGCCATGAGAATTTCTAGCCCCGCGGCCGACGCGAGCGGCTGCGCGGAGGCAACCATACCATTGCGCGCCGTGATCTCCGCCTGTCTGGTATCCGCAGCAATAGCATGTGGTGCCAGCACAAAACCGAAGGACAGGATTGCCAGCAGAGTCGCGAGTATTCTCGACGTAGTGCGGCTTAATCCCTTCTTTTCCATTTTCAACCTCCTTGCAAAGTTCTTCTTGTTATTGTTACCAATTCAGAAATGCGGCAGGCCCGAGACTCGCGACGCTCTTCCAGTCTGGCCAGCGCTTTAGCTTGATACCCGATGAAGGAGCGATACTTTCATTCCACGACTCAAGAATCGCTGCAATGCTTGCAATCTGCGTGGCCACACGCGATGCAAGCGGGAATTTCGGATCTTCCACAGCGCTGCCCTGCTCGGTCGCCTGGGCTGGATTCGGTGTTTCGATAAGAAATGATGCGGCTTGCGTCGAATCACCCCATTCGCGATGTGAAAGGCCATGGAAGGTTTCGCTCGAAGGTTCGAGCTTCATGTGAATACCATCGAGTTCGAGCGAAAGAATCGCCATCGCGGCAACGTCTAGATTTTTTGGGTTGGCTACAATCATGTACGCCAGACGGGATTCAGGTCCCGCTTCGTGAAGGTCAATGGCGATATCGACCTTCTCCTTGCGCAGCAATTCCATGACCCCCCATGCCAGGCGTTCAGTCAGAGTCCCTTCTGGATTGCCTGGATAGACCCGGTTCAGATTACGCGCTTCGCTGCCTTCAAACGTATCGCCACCAGCCTGATGCCGATATTGGGCGGGATCATTTTTTTGCTGATGGACCGGATTG
Organism: Spirochaetota bacterium; assembly: GCA_029265255.1. Next base: position 487,420 of record JAJUJQ010000001.1, on the reverse strand, counting down.
GTATAGCGGGCTCCATATTTGAAGAAACGTATCCCCTGAGTCATCGGAATCGCAACCCATGCGGGCGTTCCCGGATGTTCTGTCCAGCTCGAGGCAGAATTGTTCAGGTTGGGAATAACGATCAGGCGGCCGGTGGAGGGAATGGCATATTCGACCACTATTGTCGCGGCGATGATACCTGCTATTTCGTTCGCGTGGGTCCCGCCAGCGATGAACAGGGTCGGACCAGGCTTGCCGCTGTCGAGGATAAACACCCTCGTATCGGAAGGACTTCCTGCAAGCGGAGAGAACCAATCCGCCAGCCATGCGATGCGTGTAACGCCCGGGCCTGGACGAATATCATGCAAAACCGTCGCCGCACCAAGCGCTGGAATGGCGAACGCATTTCCAGAAAAAACTAACAGGCATGCCAACAATGAGAAAAGACGCGCTATTCGCATGCGCTCATGTTCGCACAACCATGCTGAAATGTAAAGACAACGCGGTATTAGACGAAGCCATCTTCGCCGATCAGCAATCGCCCACTACCTGCCTGAAGTGTGCTGGTATGAGGCAAAGGTCAAGACGAGCGTTGCTTTCTTGGATCAGGAATCCTCCGCTCAGCCCCTTCTTTTCCTTGTGGAAACGTCGAAAATGACCGCGAACAGAAGTACCAGGCCCCTTATGACATATTGCAGCGAAATATCAGTACCGAGCAGGTTCATGCCATTCATCAGCGACATGTATACCAGCGCGCCGATCAGCGATCCGGTGACGGTGCCAATACCTCCTGCCGCTGAAACGCCACCAATATAGGCTGCGGCGATGGCATCGAGCTCGAACAGAGTACCTGCCTGGGGCGTAGCGGACTTCAGTCTCGCAGTGAAAAGAATCCCGGCAAGTCCAGAAAGAAAGCCCATCGACGCGAATACCATCATCGTGATGTTCTTGACATTGATGCCCGAAAGCTCAGCTGCCTCTGGATTGCCGCCTACGGCATAGATATGCCGTCCAATCACGGTACGGCGGGTTATGAAATCATATATGAGCACCACGGCGAGCATAATCACAACGGTCCACGACATGCCGTTGTAACCGGCGAGGATCCACGTAATGAAACCGAGAATGGCTGAGATGAAGACGAGTTTCGCGACGAAAAGGCCTGTGGACAACACCTCAAAGTTGTATTGCATCTTCCGCTTCCGATCGTTGATCTGCCCTATGATGAAAAGCACTATGGCAATCAGACCGATGAGCAGCGTTGTCTTATGCAGATCAGGCAGGAATGTCTGGCTCGGAAACAGATCCGGGATATAGCCGGTACCGATCGCGTTAAATGACTCATTCGGTACGATGATAGTTCCCGTCGCCGCGGTCACCAGCATAAGCGCGCCACGATAGATGAGCCATCCCGCGAGAGAGGCGACAAATGCGGGAATTCCAAGCTTCGCTACCGGAAACGCCGTCAGCAAACCCGCGGCAATACCCATAACCAGGACAAGCAGCACCGCGAGCCACGCAGGCCAGTGCCATTGGGCAAGTGCGATCGCCGCGATTGCTCCCAAAAATCCCGACAGGAAACCAACCGACAAATCAATATGCCTTATGATGATGACAAGCGTCATGCCAACCGCCAGTACCGCGATGTAGCCGGTCTGATTAAGCAGGTTGGCCATGTTTCTTGATGAGATGAATCGTCCATCCGTGAGAAAGGTAAATACCGCCATGATGAAGGCAAGCGCAAAGTACATGCCATATTCGCGTACATTTTTTCGCAACACCGTCCGCAATTCGTTCATTGCTTCCCTCCTCTCAGTACTGCGTAGCGAGCTTCATGACGGCTTCTTGGGTTGCCGACCGGGCATCGAGTTCGCCGGTTATGTGACCGTTCGCAACCACGTAGATGCGATCGCTCATCCCGAGAATCTCTGGCAGTTCAGACGAAATCATCAAAATGCTCATGCCTTTTGCCACAAGCTCATTCATGATGGTATAGATTTCATATTTGGCACCGACATCGATCCCTCGAGTCGGTTCGTCGAAGATCAGAAGGTCCGGACCTACAAACAGCCACTTTGCGACCGATACTTTCTGCTGATTGCCGCCCGAAAGATTCATCACGAGCTGATGGATGCCGGGTGTCTTGATGAGGAGCGATTTTACGAATTCATGGGCGGTCTGTTTGTCAAGCTCCTCGTTGACGATACCGTTGCGCGAAATGTTGCCGAGATTGGCAAGAGAGATATTGTACTGGATTGACTGTATCAGAATAAGACCGTTTCGCTTGCGGTCCTCGCTCGCGTACGCCAAACCGGCCCTGATCGCTTCGCTCGGATGACGGAAGCTGACCTTATTGCCCTTCAGGTAGACCTCGCCCTGCAGCTGATAGCCATCCGGATTGCCAAACAGACTTCTCGCAAGTTCGGTACGGCCTGAACCAACAAGGCCAGCCAGGCCAACTATTTCGCCTTTGTGTACCTTGAAATTGACATCGTTGAGTACCTTCCGGCCCAGAGAGGCGTCGAAAGCGTTCCAGCCTCGCACTTCGAGCACAATTTCTTCAGAGGGCTTCGAGCTCCTGGGCGGGTAAATGTTCTCGATGGATCGGCCAACCATGTGCCTGATCAGGACCTGTTCGTCGACATTGTCGTTATATCGGTCCAGCGTGCAGATCGTCTGTCCATCACGTAATACCGTGACGGTATCAGCGATGGAGAGAACCTCTTTCAATTTATGGGAAATCATAATGCAGGTGACACCCTGCTGTTTCAGTTCTCGCAGTATTTGCAGGAGGTTATCGCAGTCGTCCTCGTTGAGGGCAGCTGTCGGTTCGTCGAGTATGAGGAGGGACACATTGCGGCTGAGCGCCTTGGCGATTTCCACCAGCTGCTGCTTGCCGATACCGAGGTCTTTCACCTTCATGGTAGGATTTACGGCGAGCCGGACACGTCTGAGCAACTCCTCGCTTTTTCTGATCATCTGGTTCTGGTCGACAACGATCCCTCTGCGGATCTCATGACCGAGCATGATATTTTCGAATACTGTCATTTCAGGTACCAGCGCAAGTTCCTGATAGATGATGCCTATGCCGGCCTTCTCTGAATCGTGGATACCATTGAACTTTACTTCCTTGCCGTTGAACACAATGGACCCTTCAAATTCAGTGTGCGGATAGACTCCACTCAGCACTTTCATCAGCGTTGATTTGCCGGCACCGTTCTCCCCCACCAGACAATGGATCTCCCCGCGCTTGACCGAAAAGTTCACATCACTCAACGCGCGTACACCGGGGAATGTCTTCGAAATGTGACGCATTTCCAGAATATGCTCGCTCATGCCTCACCTGCCTGTACAAAAAATGATACGACGAGAGCTGCCTTGGGAGCAGCTCCCGTCGATGAAATGCGCACGGAATTACTTGAGGCCGGTAAACTTGTCAGCGGGCCAGTATCCAGAATCCACAATAGCCTGCTTTACGTTCTCACGGGTGACGGTGACAATCGCGGTCGGCTTAGCTGGAACATCCTTCTTCCCGTTGTTGTAATAGGTGGTCACGGGCGGCGTCTGCCCCTTCATATAGGCTACCGCGGCGTTGATGGCGTCCTTTACCAGCGTGCGAACATCCTTGAGCACGGTCATCGACTGCTTGCCGTCGATAATGTACTGGATGGAAGCGATTTCCGCATCCTGGCCGGTTATGTAGTATTTCTTCACATCCTTGTCGGCAGCGAATGCATCCGCGATGGCACGGGCAGTACCGTCATTCGGCGCGCAGATATACACAGTTCCCTTGGCATCCTTACCCACTGCCGTGAGGTTGGCTTCGGCTTTGTTCTTGGCGTCATTGAAGTTCCAGTTCGTAGTGACCTGACCGATGATTTGAGCCATCTCGTCGCGGGTGAGCTTCGCCTTTCCCTTGAGAGCGACAGCCTTATCTGAGTTGCGAACCGTGAAGGTGCCATCGGCGATCTTCGGCTGGAGTACGCTCCATGCTCCTTCGAAGAAGATGAAGGCATTGTTATCGGAGGCAGCGCCAGCATAGATATAGAGATTGTTCCCTTTGGAACCAGCGGGGACCTGCTTCACGAGGTATTCGCCCCAGGCAGCGCCAACCTGGAAACTATCGAAGGTCACATAGTAGTCGACAGAGGCGGTATCACGGATCAAGCGGTCGTAGCTGATAACCTTCACACCTGCCTTGGCAGCAAGATCAGCGGCGGCAGCGGCTGCCGAACCATCATGCGGACAAATGATGAGGACCTTGATCTTCTCGCTGATCAAAGCTTCGACGTTGGCTTTTTCCTTTGCGGAGTCGCCCTGGCTGAACAGAACTTTTGCAGAAAAACCTGCGCTTTTGAGCGCGTCAAGGAATCTGGTCTGGTCCTGAATCCAGCGAGGCTCGTCCTTGGTCGGGAGCACGATTCCGACTTGGGTGTCGGCAAGCGCAAAGCCAGCCGCGACGACAAGGAGCAGCGCGATAAACAGAGCACGTTTCATATGAATTCCTCCTTTAAAGACTGGGCACCGCGGAATGCGGCATGCCTGAAACAGCATGGCGCTGTTTCCATGTTCAGTCTCTGATGGATTCTTGAACCGCGCCACATGAAAGATATGCCAAAATTGGGGAACTTCCCCTGCGAAGTCCCGCCAGACGCATGCACATAGCACTTTCTTGCCTAATGATGAAAAAAAAGTCCTGCTTTCACTTCATCGCTTCTTGACATTACGATATACGTCCTCACGGGCATGAAAGCCATCCTTGACGACAGTCGTCTCGAGGGTCTGAGAAGTTACGAGTATTGGTTCCAGCTTTATATAGGGAACCCGGTAGCGCCCATCATCGATTGTTGACTCGTAAGGTATCTTTTCGTTTCTTGCCATCATGACGGCGAATCCAGCCGCTTTAAGTGCGAGGGAGTCAATGGGCTTGTATATGGTGGCAAGCTGACTTCCCTCAGCAATACGCTGACACGCGGAAAGCTCAGCATCCTGGCCGGTAACCACAGCGCTGCCGGCCAGACGGTTTTCCGAGAGCACAGAAATCACTGTCTCCGCCAGCATGTCATTTCCGCAGAGTACTGCATCGATACGTTCACCTGGCTTCACGGTCATCTCGAACCTCGTACGAACCTCATCGCTCATCCAGTCGCTGGGCCAGATTTCTGCCTTGAGTCTGACCTTCCCCGCTGCGATGAGCGGATCGAGCACCTTGTGGAAGCCTGCATTAATCATGAAGGCATTATTGTCTGTGATTGCGCCGTTTACGATAACGTAATCCCCCGACGGCACCGCGGCAATGGCAGCCTGGGCCTGCAGCATGCCGACTTTTTCGTTGTCGAATGAAATATAGAGATCGCAGTTGGCTTTATGTACCAGACGATCATAGCTCATCACCTTCACGCCACGCCGCTTCGCTTCCCGGCAGATTTCGCTGAGCCGTTCCGCATCGTTGGGAATGATGACCAATACATCGATACCCTGTTCAAGGAGCTCCCTAACTTGGCTGATCTGAGTATTCGCATCCTGGTTCGCGACTCGCAGAATAACCTCTGCTCCGAGATCGTGTGCTGCCTTGGTGAAGCTGTCTACGTCTCTTCGCCAGCGTTCCACTACCAGCGAATCGAGCGAGAACCCAATCAGTGGACCAGTGCTGTGCTTTAGCTGGCGCGAAGGTTTGCAGCCGATGATCATCGTTGCCGTCATGATCAGGAAGACAATACGCAGACAGATTCCCGCACGGAAACGACCATAAGAGGCATGATTATTGCGCTCCATCGTCGTCCTCCTCTGGTGCCGATACGCGGCCAGCATACTCGCTCGGGCTCTCGCCTGTCAGCTTTTTGAACAATCTGGCAAAATAGTTGGGATCGAGGTAGCCGCAGGCCTCGCTCACCTTGCGAACCGACCAGCCAGGTGTCCGCAGAAGTTCCTTTGCTCGCCGCATGCGGCATTCAATGAGCGACCTGGCGAATCCCTTACCAGTCTCCTCTGTCATGAGTCTTGAAAGCCTTCCGGGGGAAACGCCGATCGCGTCTGCTGCGGTTTCGAGGCTTATTTGTTCAACAAAGTGGTTCTCAATGTAGTGAAGCGCCAGTCGGACTGTGCCGGAATAAGCCTTCGTTTTCTCCACTGCCTGGAGCAGATGATCGAACCGTTCCACACAACGGCGCGCAAAGGCTTCCGTTGCCCCAGTCTCCCAGAGCCGGCGGAGCTCCTCAAAGTCAAGAGCCACACTATAATGAGACATTGACAAGGCTCCTTCGGTAAACAGAACACTCGCAAATAGACTGAGCACGGTTTCCGATGCCACCAGCGGTATCGAGCCCTGGCTGAGATTAGTTCTCATGGAGGCTATCCAGGCGGTCCATGTACTCAATGCGGCGTGAAAGCGGTTTTTTCTTATCTGGTCAATAACTTCTGCCAGTCCCAAAAAAAATGCGGCATTGGCTTGATCGATTCCCCCACCTATCGATTCAGATTCTCCTGGAGTATAAGCCTCTTTCTGCCTGCCACCGATGAAAACACTGAAAGCCTCTTTGAAGGAACGCCCGAGATCTTCTATTGGAGCGGGTTTTCCGACATATAGCAACCATTCCTCTCCGCTCCGGGATGGCATGGACTGCTTGAGCATCTCATGAATCGCCGCGCTCCTGGTATCTGATTCTGATACCAGCGGGACGAGAAGCGCGCACCACCTTCTGTCCCGCAAGGGACCCGCCAACGCTTCGCTTTTATACCGCAGGACATCTGTAAAGTGATGATACATTGCATGAACATCGCCGTTCGCCGGGAGAAATACCGCAATACCCATCACCCCATATGTCCCGTTCAATCCCACAGTTTTTGCGAGCAAGGCGACTTCAGCGTTATTCTCCCCGTGCTCGACAAGGTCGAACAGTGCGCGGACCAGCGAAGGCGATAGTCTCTGCACCGTCTCCTTTAATTCAAGCTCACGTCTGGCAAGCAGATTCTGACGATCGAGATAATCGGACGCCACTTTGAGGGCAAGCTCAAGGCGGTCTTTAGAAACCGGTTTGAGGAGATAGTCGCAGACACCGAGACTGAGAGCTTCTCGCGCGATGTCGAAGCGCTCATACGCGGTTACCAGGATAAATGCTTTCGGATTCCCTTTCCTGGCGATAGTCCGAATCGCTTCCAGTCCCGAAATACCAGGCATCTGAACATCCATGAGAAGAATATCGGGATTGAGCTCGGCATCGCATTCGACCGCTTCCCTGCCGGAAGCGGCTGTACCAACGATGATATATTCCTGACTGAAATAGCGCTTTATAATCAGCGACAGCCCCATAACCATCGGCTGTTCGTCATCGACGATAAGCACACGTTTCATGCGGTCCCGTTCCCTTCGGGAGATTCGGCTTTGTTGTGCGTATCGGCAGGCAGCAGGATGGTAATCCTGGTACCATGACCAGGTTCGGTGGCAATCTCCACTCTGCCCTTCCCGCCGGTTGCGAGGGCAACGCGCCGGACCACGTTATGCAGACCAATTCCCCGCGGCGGTGTGGCATCTTCAGGGTCGGCCGCCGCAAGCGCTCGCGCGATATCTTCCTCCTTCATTCCCTTGCCTGAATCGCTTACCGAAAGCCTAAGCATCGCCCCATCCAGGCGCGCTGAGATAATGACATCTCCCCCCTGTTCGATATCCCGAAGGCCATGGACAATCGCATTTTCCACAAGCGGTTGCAGTACAAGCGCTGGCGTTTCATGTCCAAGAGCTTCTTCCGAGGTTTCCAATCTGAAGCGGTAACGGTCTCCAAATCGGAGTCTAAGAAGCCAGAGGTATTGGCGGACGCATTCGATCTCCTCTGCAACAAGCACGAACCGCGTCGAAGGTTTTAGCACATAACGGATGAAAGCTGCCAGCTTTTCCAGAAACTCGGCGGTTTTTTCATTCCCCTCGGCAAGTGCGAGCTGCCATCCAGCCGCCAGCGTATTATAGAGAAAATGTGGATTGATCTGAGTCTGGAGCGCAAGAAGCTCGGCATCCTTGAGACGGTGTTCGAAGGTGAGGTTGCGCATACGCTCTTCCATAAGTGTCCGTTCGAGTTCCGCCTTGCGGGTCAATTCCTCGAAGGCGGATTTTACGCTGGTACGCATCGCAAGGAACGCATGATGAAGAGTGCCTATCTCGTCTTCCGTGCCATATGGCGGAAGCGGATGATCGTACTCACCCCGTCCGACAGCCTCTGCGGCAACGGCGAGTTTCGAGAGCGGCTCGGTGATGGTATATGCATAGCGTGCGATCAGGGCCATTGAAAACATGAAGGCCGCGGCAAGCAGGATAATATTCGACATGAGCGCCAATCCAATATTCTTCCTATAAATGCTGAAGGCCCTCAGTGAAGAACCGAGTTGGAGGGTATCGAGATGGGCGCTGAGATATTCGATCTGTTCGGCACTTTTCTTCGCGGTATCATGAAGGGAGACATAGGCCGCCACATCGCGCCCCCGTTTGGCCTGCACGGCTCCTTCTGCAGCGGACAGATAATCATCAACGAGATAGGCAAGGTTTTTTTCCAGCAGAAAAATATCGTCCGGTTTGCTCTGCCGATTCAGCCTTTTCGCCATTGATGAAAGCCTTGTGGAGGAAGCGATGAAGTCCTTGAGGGATTCCGAGTTCTTTGCAGTCAGATAGCCCTCAAGGCTCTGCTGCGTCTGTCGCAGCGTTGATCGAAGATCTTCCATATCAGCCGAATTCTTGAAGAGAAGCTCAACCGATCTGGCCAGATCAAATGCGGCAATGGCCGTATAGCTTGTTGCCAGCGCAAGCACCAGGAGAATGAGCGCCGAATTGAGCATGATACGGGTCCGGATGCTTTTATGCCGATTTCTGCGTTCCTTCCTGAATCCGGGGCGCATGGACACGGGAATGGGAAAACCCTTGAGGGAGGGTATGGGACTGCTGTTCATCGGGTTTCCTCCCTATAGGGTTGCACTCGATGCCCCACCTTGATCAGCCCTTGCGTGCCCAGTCCCATCATGAGTTTCAGAACGGCTTCAACCGCTTTTTCGCCCATGGCTACCGCATCCCTTACAATAGTCGCATGAACCACTCCTTTCTCTACGAGCCGGATAACCTCCGCATTCGCATCGGCTCCTACGATAACGATCTTGCCTACCTCCCCGCGATCCACAATGACCTGGGCCGCGCCGATGGTGCCGCGGCTGTCCGCGCAGAGAATGGCATTGATATCTTGATGGGTGTCGAGGATGGTCGCGCTTGCCTGTTCGCCCCCGAGGATACTTTCTTCTTCGCGAATCGCCGCGGTGACGCGCGCACCCGGTTTTGACGCGAGAGCTTCCAGCACACCGCGATAGAATGGCTCTTCATGAGGGGGCATCGCGCTGAAAGGACTTGATGGGAGAATGACACCGATTCGCGCCGCCCCTCCCAGGAGTCCAAGTACGATACCAGCCGCGTCCTTCCCTTGGGCAAATGAATCGCCAATCACCGCATTCCCCATACCTTGTGGCGCCGCATCGGGAGAGATGAGTACGACAGGAACCCCACGCTCTTTTGCTTCCCTGAGCATGCTGTCTGCCGATATTCCCTGAGGCACATATAGAATAATGCCGTCCGGCTTACCTTTCAGCACAATTTCGAACCAGTGTCCGGCTTCACTCGAGAGGGTTCCCTCTTCGCCGGTATCCGTTACATACCGGCGATAACGGACCAGCTGCAGAGCAGCATCCAGAGACTGGGCCTGTTGTCGCAGTCCTTGCTCCAGCGACTGGAAAAAAGGATCGGGCGCATCGGGCACAATGGCCGCGAGATGATACTGAGCGGTACGTACTGATGAAGGATTGCGGAGGACCGTAGCGGTTAACGCTGTCCGGCTCTTGGCTACAAGCTGATAATTGAACAGCAATGCCCCCGCAAGCGCAGCGCCTAGCACCACAATGGGTACCAGCCGCACGATTCTCCTGTTCATTCCACCGTCACACTCTTGGCGAGATTGCGCGGTTGATCGACATCACGCCCGAGCTCCAGCGCGCAGAAATACGCAAACAGCTGGAGGGGAACGACCATACTGAAAGGATAGAAGCGGGGATCAGCCTTGGGGACGAAGATGATATCATCCGCCAATGCCGCCGCTTCGCTGTCTCCTTCCGGAGCAACCGCGATGATCGGTCCGCCCCGGGCTTTGATCTCGCGCATGTTCGAGATTGTCTTTTCATGGAGATAATCATCGGATACCAGAAAGACGCTCGGCACTTCCGGGCTTATAAGCGCGATAGGACCGTGCTTCATCTCGCCCGCGCTGTACCCTTCAGCGTGGATATAGGAAATTTCCTTGAGTTTGAGGGCACCTTCTAGCGCGATCGGATACAAAATGCCCCTGCCGAGGTAGAGGAAATCCTTGGCCTTCGTGTATTTCTTTGCCACGGCCTGGATGTGGTCGCGTTGCGTGAGTGTTTCGCGTACCATATCCGGAACTGCTGCCAGCGATCGCGAAAACTTGATGCCTTCTTCCCGGGACATATCACGCATACGGGCCATCAACAGCGTAAAGAGATAGAACACGGTGAGTTGACTGGTGAATGCCTTGGTGCTCGCCACCGCAATTTCAGGTCCCGAGTGGACATACACGCCACCATCAGACTCGCGGGCGATCGTTGAACCTACCACATTGCAGATGCCGAGGACGGTAGCGCCCTTTCTCTGGACTTCCCTCATCGCGTAGAGCGAGTCCGCGGTCTCTCCCGACTGGCTGACCACAAACCAAAGCGAATCATTCTCGACGACCGGGTTTCGGTAACGCAATTCGCTTGCCAGCTCTGACTGAGCAGGAATTCGAGCGACCTGCTCCAAAAGGTAGGAACCGGTCATGCCTGCGTGCCAGCTCGTACCGGCAGCGATAATGCGCACCCGGCGAACCGCGGCCAGCTGACGCTTGTTCAGATTGAGGCCGCCGAGTTTTGCGGTCGCGTTTTCTTCATCGAGCCTGCCGCTCATGGCGCGGGCGATCGATTCGGGCTGCTCAAAAATTTCTTTCTCCATGTAGTGCATGAAACCCGATTTCTCGATCGCTCCGAGCTCCCACGTCACTTCGCTGATAGTCTTGTCGAGAGGTCTCGAGTTGCGATCAGTGATTGAATAACTGCTGGGTGTGATATCGACGACTTCGCCGTCATTGAGATAGATGACCTTATTGGTATGGGCGACCATCGCGGTAATATCGGAAGCAAGCAGCATCTCGTTCTGCCCCACTCCCACAATAAGAGGACTGCCGTTCCGAGCCCCCACGATACGTCCAGGTTCATCCGCATGCACAACCGCGATGCCATAGGTTCCTTCCAGAAGCTGCAAGGCTGCGAGCACAGCTTTGAGCAAATCCCCTTCGTAATAGCTCGCAATGAGATGTGGTATGACTTCTGTGTCGGTTTCGCTGCGAAAGACAACACCTTTCTTTTCGAGCATGGTGCGGAGTGTCTTGTGGTTCTCGATGATGCCATTGTGCACCACGGCGATTTTTCCTGATGCGTCAATGTGCGGATGAGCGTTCGGAACTGTCACGCCTCCATGTGTAGCCCACCGGGTATGCCCAATACCCCAGGAACCATCGAGATCCTCAGGGACCTGCTTGGCAAGGACCGCTATTTTTCCTACTGTTTTGATGATTTGCAGGTTCGGTTCCGGCTCGGTTCTGCCTACCGCGATACCCGCTGAATCGTAGCCACGGTACTCAAGACGCCTGAGCCCTTCCAGAAGTATGTTTGTGGTTTTTCGAGGTCCGGCGTATCCGATGATTCCGCACATGATCAATTCCTTCCTGTTTAATTGATTTGTTCCCCGAATGAAGCATACAACGGAATGAAGATGTTGCAAATACCAAATTCAGTGGTCATCAGACATACCGCTTGCGTGGTCAGGATATCCTCGCTACTGTAAACAACTATTATGGATCCCGATATTCAGTCTTTGCGGCTTATATCCCTTTCGTCGACTGCTTCGACGATGCTCGATGCACGCCGATTGGCGGAAGAGGGATATCCAAGTGTCGCGATTGTCAGAGCTGACACACAGACCGCTGGAAAAGGGAGAATAGAAGGCCGCCGCTGGCTGGACGCGCCTGGGGCATCACTGCTCATGACCCTTCTGCTCCCCGCAGAAAAGGCTATTCCTGAAGCCTTACCGCTGCGGGCAGGGCTGGGTGTGCTTCGCGCGGTTAAGGCAGCAACAGAGCAAAGATTCTTTCTGAAGTGGCCTAATGACCTAATTGTTCAGCGAGCATTGGCAGGCACCGCGCCTTTGGGAGAACCTCACGATGATCCATGTGAGCCGCAGATGCAACTGGCCAAAGTTGGCGGCATCCTCTGTGAAACAGCGAGTGGGCGGGCGCTTGTTGGCATCGGTATCAATGTGCGAAAGGCAGCCTGCGCAGAAGTGCGACGCGGTTTACCTGCAATCAGTCTCGAAGAGCTCTCCCCTAAAATTCCAGATATATTTGCTGATCTCGACCGGGCAGCGCTGTGGGTGGGATCGTTCGTCCTCGAAGCGCTGATGGACCCTGTTTGGAAGAGCGCGTACGAACATTCAATGTGGGGCAAAGGCCTGCGCGTTCGCTTTATTGCTGGCCATCCTGAATCCGGCACCCACATCGAAGGCATCCTTGAGGGTATCGAACCCGATGGAAGAATTCGCATTCGAAGCGGGAGCGATCAAGAGTCCTGTTCCTGTTACGCATCGGGAGAAATTTCGGTGCTGCGCCCCGCCAAACTATAAGCCAGCCTCTAATGACTCGCTCTGTTCCGCACAATGGCACGTGGCGAAATCAATTGTTCCGATCAGCCGCGCTCTGCGGACTGTTCCAACCCGAGTATGGCGTGATAGAGGATTTCGTTGATCGGAGCGTTCAGTCCCGATTCCTGCGATAGTCTGACCATGGTTCCGGCAAACGCATCAACCTCGGTTCGTCGCCCCGCTTCGATGTCCTGCAGCATCGAGGTTTTCCCGTGCGGAGAGAGAGTGCGAAGTATGGCCATGACCTTCGGAATATCCTCTTCGCACAAGCCAGTACCCCGCGCGCGTGAAAGGTCGATGACCTCCTTCATGGTCTTCTCCAGAAGAATCCTTCCATGGGCGCTCTCGGTAAAGAAACGATACGGCGTGCGGAGTAGCGCTGACCATTGGTTGATCGACACATTGATCATGAATTTAAACCAGATTTCCCGCATAATGTCCTCGGGAACCACCACTCGTGCCCCGCACAGACGAAGGAATTCCGCTGCTTTGCGAACCTTTGGGCCGTATGCAGCATCCAGCTCCGGTTCGAAGCCACAGTTGATCGTTCCCTGTGAGGTATACTGGATTTCGTTGGCATGTCGATGAGCGTCGATAGCGATGATCATAGCCCAAGGCACCGCAGCGGCACCGAACTCCTCGCGAAGGCGGGGAACGGCGGTCACTCCATTCAGCAGCGAAATGATGAGGGTTTCGGGTCCCACATACGGTTTCATTTCTTCAATTGCTTCTTCAAGGCTATAATTCTTCACCGCGACGATAAGGTAATCAGCAGGCTTGGCCTCTACGGCTGGCGCAACATCAAAGAAGTACCGGCGCCCGTTGATGAGAAATCCTTCACGCCTGTATCGCTCTTCTCTGCTGCCGCGAGCGCAGATCGATACATCTGCCAGCCCTGAATCATAAAGGATGGCAGCCGTCGCCGCGCCAACTGCCCCTGCACCCACTACCACTATCGCGGGTTTTTGTCTCATACTCAATACTCCCTGATATATGAATTCAGTGCTGCCACGAGGCGTTCCGGCAAGCGGCAGGTCAGCCAGGTACTGGTGTCGTCGTGTCTCTCCTCAATGACTGTGCCCTCGCGCCTCACCAGGCTCACGAGCGCATATTCCGCATGAGGTATGCAGAGGGTACACTGCCGCATGCGGGCCGTAAGCGCATTCTGAATCGCTTCCACCAACCTATCGATTCCTTGACCGGTACGCACCGAAAGCGCGTGGCTTCCAGGAAAGCGCGCAAGGAAAGCCTGAACCGTGCGCTCGTCTACGAGATCAATCTTGTTCAGTACCAGAATCCTGGGTACTTCCTGCGCTCCAATTTCTGACAGAACCTGCAGTGTTGTCTGAATATGCGCATCCACCTGATGATCTGAAGCATCGGCCACATGAATCAGAAGATCGGCTTGAGAAGCTTCTTCCAGTGTGGATTTAAAGGCTTCCACGAGTCCATGAGGCAGATTTCGTATAAATCCAACAGTATCGGTTAGCAGAAGCGGCTGCCCCTGGGTGAACTGCAGCCGGCGCGTCGTCGGATCCAGCGTCGCAAAAAGCTTATCCTCCACCAGCACGCTTGCTCGTGTAAGCGCATTGAGAAGACTCGACTTGCCAGCGTTGGTATAGCCGACAATTGCCGCCCGTGGTATAGGGATACGCTCGCGGCGCTTGCGCTGGACTGCCCTTGCCTTTCGGACTTCTTCCAGCTCTTCCTTTATCTCATGAATGCGTCGTTCGATTTCCCTGCGATCGAGTTCGAGCTTCTGTTCGCCGGAGCCCTTGGTCCCATATCGCCCCCCACGCTGGCGCATCAGGTCTTCGTAGGAATGAGCCAATCGCGGTAACGCGTACTGCAGCTGCGCGAGTTCCACCTGCAGGCTCGCTTCCCTGGTGAGCGCTCTTGAGGCGAAAATTTTAATGATGAGTTCTGCTCGATCATAGACTTTACGCGAAGCAAAAGTCTCCCAGTTTCGCTGCTGCACGGGACTCAATGGATAATCGAAAATTATAGAGCTAGCCTCGGCAGCCTCGGCAGCCTGCCTGATCTCTTCCGCCTTGCCACTTCCTACAAGAAATGCGGGAGAGCGAGTTTTCAGGCTGATAAGCATGGTGCCTGCAATATCTGCGCCATTGGTCTCCGCAAGCCCCTGAAGCTCCTCGAGAAGCTCTCGGGCTTCTTCTTTTCCTGTTTCTCCAGAAGCGACTCCCACAAGAAACGCCCGTTCGACATTCAAGCCCGATGCATCGTTGAATTTTTCATGTACCATCGGTTCATAATATACTGAAGTATGAATCGTGTCTTGCTATTGTATTGAAAAAAAATTAGCTCGACTTTAGACTGGCATATATATTCAAAGGAGGTTCCATGCCGATCCAAATTTCCGACCTCTCTGAATCAGTGCTGCATACACACTATGCTGTACGCGGGCCTATTGTCGCGCGAGCCCAGGAACTCGAACGAGCTGGGCGTACGATCATTTACTGCAATATCGGAAACCCCCAGGCTCTTGGGCAGAAACCTCTTACATGGGTTCGCAGCGTGCTGTCGCTCTGTGAATATCCCGAGCTCATGGACGGATGCGAGGCTAAGAAATTTCCGCCCGATGCTTTGGAAACAGCCCGGAATATTCTGACCTGGTCGAGGCATGGCATGGGAGCCTATTCGGAATCCAAAGGAATGCGCTTTGTCCGAGATGCAATTGCGCAATTCATCACTGCGCGCGATTCACGGGATGGAATTGCACAGACCGCAGACCCGGAACACATCTACCTTACGGATGGTGCCTCGAAAGGCGTTCAGGCTGCTCTAAGAATCCTGATCGCATCAGAGAAGGACGGCATTCTCATTCCTATCCCTCAGTATCCTTTATATTCAGCGACTATTACCCTTTATGGCGGACGCCAAGTCGGCTATTACTTGGACGAGGCATCAGGCTGGAGCTTGAACGAGCATATGCTGGAGGAAGCTATCCAGCATGCCCGCAAAGAAGGAACCAAGGTACGCGCTATCGTTGTGATCAATCCAGGGAACCCTACTGGTGCCCTTCTGTCTGAAGAGACAATGGCCATGGTGATTCGCTTCGCGCGTCGGCACAATCTCGCCATTCTCGCCGATGAAGTGTACCAGGAAAATGTATATAAACCTGACGCGCACTTCACTTCATTTGCGCACATGATGACAAAGCTCCACGAGCGTGAGGTGAGCCTCTTCAGTTTCCATTCAACATCGAAGGGCTTTCTTGGCGAATGCGGTCACCGGGGCGGCTACATGGAAGTACGAAACGTACCGGAAGATGTCATGGCTCAGATCACAAAGCTCCAATCGGTGTCGCTCTGCTCGAACCTGCCGGGGCAGGTCGTCACCTATTTGCTCGTACACCCCCCCCGCAAGGATTGGCCCAGTTTTTCGCGGTATCATGAAGAACGGAGCGCGATTCTCTCCGCGCTCGCTACCCGCGCCCTGATGCTTGAGGAAGGGCTCAACCGCATACCGGGTGTTCATTGCCAACCGATTGCCGGCGCCATGTACGCATTTCCTTCGATCACGCTTCCACCGGGAAAAACCGATGAGCACTATTGCATGGCCCTTCTGGAAGAAACCGGTGTGTGCGTCGTGCCCGGAAGCGGGTTCGGGCAGAAGGAAGGAACCGCACATTTCCGCACAACCATTCTGCCTCCTACCGAACAGATCGCAACCGTCATCGACGCCCTCACCTATTTCCAGCTTCATTGGAGCTGAATATGCAAGAAAATGAATCATTACCATTCGGCGTACAAGCATCGTTCACAGGGGTGAACAGTCACCTGGCCCCAATCCTCGATGTGCTCCATGAGGGGGTATACATCGTCGACAGGAATCAGCGCATTGTCTTCTGGAACGAAGCGGCAGAAAAGCTGAGTGGATATACCGCTGAACAGGTTATTGGTTCACGATGCGCCGATAATATCCTTCGTCATGTGTCAGATGACGGACATAATCTGTGCGAAGAAGGATGCCCGCTGGCTGCCGTGCTCCAGGATGGCAGGACCAGAGACCTTATCGCATACATGCATCACCGGGATGGCAGACGTCTCGCAGTACACATCC
Organism: Spirochaetota bacterium; assembly: GCA_029265255.1. Next base: position 470,592 of record JAJUJQ010000001.1, on the reverse strand, counting down.
GCGCGCTGCCTTTGGAAATCATGGAACATGAGCCAGCTGTTCTCGAGGTATTTGACGAGATTACTGACCGAAGCAGACTCCTTGAGGAACTCGAGTCGCTGCGCCAGGAAGTCATAATAGATCCCTTGACAAAACTAGGAAATCGCCGCTTTTTCGAATTCACGGCAGAAGCGAGAATGCAAAGCTGGGAGAATCACCACATTCCATTCGGTCTTCTCATGTTCGATATCGACCATTTCAAACGAGTCAACGACACCTGGGGACATCTTGCTGGTGATACGGTATTGCACGCGGTCGGTGGGACGATTGCCTCAGCGATACGTCCTTTGGATGCGGCAGCCCGTTACGGGGGTGAAGAATTCGCCGTACTAGTGCCGAACTGCTCGCCCGGGTACCTCTTGATGGTTGGGGAACGCATACGCACGCTTGTCGAAAACAGCTGGCTCGACCTGGAGAATGGACAGCGGCTTACGGTTACTATTTCCGGAGGAGGAGCGATGGTGCGAGAGGGTGACACCCTCGCTTCCCTCGTCGCGCGCGCTGATGAAGCATTGTACGAAAGCAAGGAGCAAGGACGTAACCGGATCACGCTGTCTCCTTCATAAGCACGAACGCTACCCCCAATAAACCTCGCACTATGCTCGCACAAGCCTCATTGCGGCGCATACACCACATATTCCATCCGCCCCTGAATCACAAAGCCAGCAGCTTGCGCATCTGCGCCAGGGTTGCCCGGAAATCGCGTGGTTCCGGTGCTTCAAGAACAAGCCGCGTCTTCAATACAGGGTGCTCGAAAGAAATCCTGGACGCGTGAAGCGCAGTACGCGCCATGAGTGGTCTTTCTTCATATGCGTCACCCTTCCAGCGGCGTTTAAGCTGAGACAGAAAAAGTGGATTTCCGTCGCCATACAAGGGGTCAGCGAGGATGGGAAGCTGAGACGCCGCGAGATGCACGCGAATCTGGTGGGTCCTGCCGGTTTCCGGAAGCGCTCGTACCAAGGCATAGCCGCGAAATCGCTCCACTACTTCGAAATGCGTAAAAGATTCCTTTCCCTTCGACTTGTCGATGACGGTGCGGTGCATGCGATCACCATCCATACGCAGAGGAAAATCCACGTCCCACGAATCCTGCGATGGTTCGCCACGGACAATGGCAATATATTCCTTTATAACCTGGCGGGTGGAAAAATCGAGGCTGAGACTGCGATGCGCGTTTAGGTTTCTGGCGTAGAGGAGGACACCGCTCGTATCTCGGTCGATGCGATGCACGGGAAACAGTGATCCGTATTGTTTTTCTAACATCGAACGCGCGACTGGAACGTCGGGGTCCCAGCGATCGGGGATAGCGAGGATGCCGGCTGGTTTGTCAATAGCGAGGAGATGATCGTCGATAAAAATTAACGTAAGATCGAATTTCACGTAAATATTCTAGCATAAAGGCCCCCATCGCGGGAATCCGAGCAAGCGGTTCCTTCTACTTGCCGTTTTTGCACAATTTTTATATCTTTGGTTAGGCCTTTCAAAGCCGTTTCCAATTCAGAAAAACCGGCTCCGCGACATCCTCCCGGGATGTTTCTGTGTGCAGCCGGCATACAATGCCAGATACAGGAGAGCAAAGGTATGGCGAAACAGTTGTTGTTCAGCGAAGAAGCGCGACGGAAACTCCTCGTCGGCGTCGAGACAATCTCCAAAGCCGTCAAGGTCACGCTTGGGCCGAAGGGCCGCAATGTCCTTCTGGACAAAAAGTTTGGCGCTCCCACCGTGACCAAGGACGGTGTGTCGGTCGCAAAAGAAGTCGAGCTCGAGGATCCATACGAGAACATGGGTGCCCAGCTTCTTAAGGAAGTAGCCACCAAGACGAACGACATCGCGGGTGATGGTACGACCACTGCGACAGTTCTCGCCTACTCTATCGTTAAGGAAGGACTCAAGTCCGTCGCAGCGGGAATCGATCCCATGGCTCTCAAGAGGGGTATCGATCAGGCTGTCACGATGGCGGTCGAGGAAATTCGCAAGAATTCCAAGGAAATTAAGGAAAAAGAAGAAATCGCGCATGTCGCGTCTGTGTCGGCGAACAATGACATCGAGATCGGCAATCAGATCGCCGATGCGATGGAAAAAGTCGGCAAGGATGGCGTCATCACGGTGGAAGAATCCAAGACAATGGATACCACCATCGAATATGTCGAAGGCATGCAGTTCGACCGCGGTTATACCTCCCCCTATTTCGTCACGAACCGCGACTCCATGACCACGGTCTTCGAAAATCCGCTCATCCTCATTCACGACAAGAAGATCTCCAATATGAAGGATCTTCTGCCCGTCCTTGAGAAGGTCGCTCAGACCGGCAAGCCGCTTCTCATTATCGCAGAGGATATTGAAGGCGAAGCTCTTGCTACCCTCATCGTCAACCACCTGCGCGGCACTATCAATGTCTGTGCCGTTAAGGCTCCTGGCTTTGGCGATCGCCGCAAGGCCATGCTTGAGGACATCGCCATTCTCACAGGCGGTGAGGTCATCTCTGAAGAACTCGGTCTCAAGCTCGAAAACACGACCATCAACCAGCTCGGTACTGCCAAGACGGTCAAGGTCGACAAGGACAATACCACCATCATCAATGGCGGCGGCAAGCAGAAGGACATCCAGGACCGCATTGCCCAGATCAAAAAGCAGATTGAAGAGACCACCAGCGATTATGATCGCGAGAAGCTTCAGGAGCGCCTCGCCAAGCTCGCTGGCGGTGTTGCGGTGATCAATGTCGGTGCCGCGACGGAAGTCGAGATGAAAGAGAAGAAGCACCGGGTTGAGGACGCGCTGTCTGCTACCCGCGCTGCCATCGAAGAAGGTATCGTTCCGGGTGGTGGCATTGCCCTCATTCAGGCTGCGCTTGCGCTCGAGAAGGCTGATATCACCAAGATGACCGATGATGAGAAAGTCGGGTTCAAGATTGTCAAGCGTGCGCTCGAAGAGCCCATCCGCCAGATTGCCGAAAACGCCGGCGTCGACGGTTCCATCATCGCCGACAAAGCCAAGCACGAGAAGAAAGGCGTCGGCTTCGATGCTGCGAAGATGGAGTGGGTGGATATGATGAAAGCCGGTATTATCGACCCAGCCAAGGTAACCCGCAGCGCGCTTCAGAATGCCGCTTCGGTTGCCTCACTCCTCCTGACCACCGAATGCGCCATCACCGATCTTCCCGAGAAAGAAAAGCCCGCTGCCAATCCTGGCCCCGGCATGGGTGGCATGGACTACTGAGCCCTGTCGAACACGTGTGGGACGTGGACCGCCGAGAAAGGCCGTTCCGCGTGTCCATATGGAAGAAAGCCGCACCGCCATTTGGCAGTGCGGCTTTTTTTTCAGCGTTTTTTGTCATCTACCCGCTTTGCGCAATCGATAAAATTTGGGAAATAGTACCCATCATAAATCGGAAGCATCATAAAGAGCATATCCGGTAGAAGTTGCCGCCAATGCATGATTTTTCGAGCTCTGATACACATAAAGGGGCACATCCCATGCATGCCCCTCCCCAAAGAATCACGCACTTTCACACGCCGCTTGATGTTCGCCGCTCTCATCGAACTGGCTGTTGTACAACTCCGCATAAAAGCCACATTTAGCCAGCAATTCCTCGTGCGTGCCCTGTTCGACAATATCGCCGTGATCCATGACTAGAATCAGATCGGCATCACGAACGGTGGAAAGCCTGTGCGCGATGACGAAACTGGTCCTTCCATGCATCAGCGCAGACATCGCCTTCTGGATCAGTATTTCAGTGTGAGTATCTACATTGCTCGTAGCTTCATCGAGAATGAGCATGGGTGGTTTGGCAAGCATGGCACGAGCAATAGTAAGCAGTTGCTTTTGGCCCTGCGAAATATTGGTGGTCTCCTCATTGAGCGCAAGGTCATACCCTTCCGGAAGCGCACGGATGAAGTGATCAGCGTGCGAATTCCGTGCTGCCTCGTACACCGCTTCATCACCGGCATCCTGCATGCCGTAGGCTATGTTATCCCTGATAGTGCCCGAAAAGAGCCAGGTATCCTGCAGCACCATGCCGAACCATGAGCGAACTACTGCGCGCGGCAAGGTCCTGATCGGGATCCCGTCAATGAGAATTTCTCCGCTTTCTGGTTCATAAAAACGCATGAGCAGCTTGACAAGTGTGGTCTTTCCAGCGCCAGTAGGGCCTACGATCGCTACCTTCTGCCCAGGCTGTACAGCCGCACTGAAATCCTTCAATACTGGCTGCCCTGGCACATATCCAAAATGCACATTGCGAAATTCCACTCTGCCCTGGATCGAAACCGGTATCTTTTCTTGCGGATGCTCCTCATCTTCCTCGCTGGATGCGAGAAATTCGAAAATCCGCTCCGCTGCCGCCGCCGTTTGCTGCAGCACATTCGAGATGTTCGCTACCTGAGTGATCGGCTGTGTAAATGAACGCACATATTGCAAAAAAGCTTGAATATCCCCCACCGTAACCACTTTCTTGGCAGCGAGCCAGCCTCCCATCACCGCGACCGCCACATATCCAAGATTGCCTACAAAATTCATGAGCGGCATCATGATGCTGGATAGAAACTGGCTTTTCCACGCGGAATGGTAGAGAGTCGTATTGAGCTCATCGAAGCGGGCTACGGCCCGCTTCTCTCCCCCATAGGCCTTAACCACCGTGTGTGCTCCATACATTTCCTCGATATGCCCGTTGAGATGCCCCAGAAACTCCTGCTGCGTCATGAAATATTTCTGCGACCTGCGCACAATAAACCTGACCAGTACGAGTGACAGAGGAATCATCATCATTGCTACCAGTGTCATCTGCCAACTGATGGTAAGCATCATCACCAGCACACCCAGCAGGGTCATCGCTGAAGTTGCCATCTGGGACAGGCTCTGGCTTAACGTCTGGTTGACAGTATCGACATCATTGGTAATACGCGAAAGAATTTCTCCATGGTTGGTACCGTCGAAGGCACGAAACGGCATCCGATTGATCTTTGCCAGAATGTTCTTGCGGAGAGAATAGGTAATTTTTACCGATATGCTCGAAAGAATCCATCCCTGGAGATATTGAAGCATAGCCGAGATTCCATAAAGCGCGCCAACCGTCAACAAGATGTGTTCAATTGTTCCGAAATTGATATCTCCGGTTTGGGTGAGCTTGCGCAGCGCTCCATTGAAGAGCTCAGTGGTAGCGCCTCCAAGAACCTTCGGCCCCAGAATTCCTAACACCGTCGCCACGACTGCTAGCAATAGCGACACCAGCATGAGCCCTCGATAAGGCCCGAGATATTCCATGAGCCGCCTCATTGTCCCCTTGAAATCCTTTGATTTCTCCCCCGGCATCAGCGCGCGAGGACCACCCCCAAACGGACCTCTTCCCCCTCCCGGCCCCATGCCAGACTGTTTTGCGGATGGCGGTACAGTGACTTTCATATGGTCGGATGATGTGTTGATGTGCTGGCTCATGACAACTCCTCCTGTTTCAGCTGAGAAATGGCAATGTCCCTGTACACCTCGCAGTCGCGCATGAGCACCTCATGCGTTCCGATGCCGACTATTTCACCATCATCGAGAACAATGATCTGGTTGGCATGTCGAATGGGAGCAACTCGCTGCGTAACAATGAATATCGTGCTGTTCTCGGCCCACCTAGCAAGCGCATTTCTGATTTCCCGATCTGTACGATAATCGAGCGCAGAAAAGCTGTCGTCAAAGATATAGACCGGAGCTCGCCGTACCAGCGCGCGCGCAATCGCGAGTCGCTGGCGCTGGCCTCCAGATACCGTAGTCCCGCCTTGCCCTATCGAGCGATTCAGGCCTTCAGGGCTTTCCTGTACAAAATCCAGCATGCGGGCTGCCGCGAGGGATTCCAGTATTTCCTTCTCATCAGCTTCTTCTCTGCCATATCGCACGTTATCCGCGACTGAGCCTGAAAACAGAATGCTCTTCTGCGGCACGAAGCCAATGGCAGATCTTAGTTCCGACAGTTGCAGCTCTCTAATATCGACACCATCAAACAGGATAGAGCCGGCAGTAACATCGTATAATCGCGGAATCAGACTGATCATCGTTGTTTTTCCAGCACCTGTCGTCCCGATGATCGCGGTGGTGGTCCCTGGCCGTGCAACAAAGCTGATATTGCGTAAGACATCTTCCTGCGCCCCCTTATATCGGAACGCCACATCGCGGAACTCAATTTCGCCGCGCACAGGTTTGGGCAATATTCTGGGCTGAGGAGGATTTTTGATATGTGTCTGAGTGTCAATGACCTCCGCGATTCGATCAGCAGAGACACTTGCTCTTGGGAACATGATGAACATCATGGACATCATGATGAAGGAAAAGAAAATCTGCATCGAATACTGCATGAATGCCATCATGTCGCCGACACGGATTGTGCCATTGGATACTTCATGCGCACCCACCCAGATGATACTGATGCTCACCGCGTTCATAATCAGCATCATAAGCGGCATAAGTACCACCATTAGTCGTGTGACATAGAGCATTGTCTCGACGAGATCACGGTTTGCCTTGTCGAAACGCTCTGCTTCATGATCCTGACGATTGAATGCCCGAATGACCATCATTCCCGCAAGGTTTTCCCGAACGACCAGGTTAAGGCGATCAACCAGCTTCTGGACCGCTCGGAATTTAGGAACCACGACCGCGAACACGATTCCGATAATGCCAATCAGCACCCCGACTGCCGCCGCGATGATCCACCACATGCTGGATGCTTTGCCGATCGCGCGAATGACACCCCCGAACCCGATGATTGGTGCATAGAACAGCATGCGCAAACCCATTATTACCATCATCTGGACTTGCATGACGTCATTGGTGGTCCGCGTGATAAGCGAGGCGGTAGAAAAGGTATCGAATTCGGCAGGCGAAAAATCCTCTACCTTGGTAAACACCGAATGCCTAAGATCGCGAGCAACGCCCGCGGCGACCCGTGATCCAAGGAACCCTACCAGAATCGTCGCCAAGACCGATATAAGGGTCCACATGAGCATGATACTGCCGATTCGAAAGATGTAGCTGGTCTGCAAGGCGACAGGATCAACCCCAAGCTCCAAATATTCTGCCTTGAGTCCCCGAACAACAAGTTGCGATCTGGCAAGAGGATCGAGATTTTCAAGGCGCGAAAGAATCTGAGCCTGGCTCATAGCCCCGCTGGGAAGTGAAGTCATCCGATTGGGATTCTGGGCAGGATTGTCGGAGACCGAGCCTGACAGGTTCGGCGGCATCGCGAGATCACTCGAGGCTCCCGAAGCAAGCGATGAGACAATGACGAAAGCAGGATATTCCGCAAGGAAAATCTTACGTGCGTTTTCCGCCACGTCATCCTTTGCGTGTTTTAGAACCATCACCGGTTCTTCCTTCACCCTTGGCCACTTTTTCACAAGTCCCGCAGCATCCGGAGACGCCGGATTCACCACGCGAAAGGCTGCATCAAGAAGCGCTCCTTCCTGGGTTTTGCCTCGCATCGCCAGAAATTGCTTGAACGCTTCATAGGTGGAAACACGTATTACCTCGGGAAGGTCAGGCTCGAGACCGCCCTGCTGAATGCCTATATTGACAATCTTCGACAGATAGTCAGGAAGCGAAAGATCTGCGTTCGCCTGAATGAACAGCAGAACGACGACCACCAAAATTGATGCCCAATATGGCCTGAGATGTCGAAAAAGATTTTTCATTCCTGACTCTCCTGCATTTCTTCCAGAATTCGTACGAAGCGTGCAAGTTGATGCGCTGCTTGTCTGGCTTCTTCAGGCTCGAATCGCTCACAAAAGCGCCGAAACCAATCCTGCCGCGCCTGCGTAAACCCAATAGCGAGCTTCTTGCCGGCTTCGGTCAGAGACAGCCTTCGCGCGCGCCTGTCTTCCTGGTCTTCAACCCGTTCTACCAAGGCCATATTGACGAGCTTGTCCACCATCTGGCTCGCAGCAGCCCCGCTCACGCCTAACTCTTCCCCCAGCGCGGTAATTTTGCATTTTCTGTTGCCAGCGAGATTGAGCAGGACCATTGCCTGCGGAACCGTCAGTCCAGTCTCTGCGCAGAGCCTGGCAAAATTTCGCACCGATATGCGCATTATGCTCCCAACCCACTCGCGTAGGACACGCTCCAGCTCCTCATTGTATTCCATCGTATTCACCTGCAAAATGCTAAGATTTATTAATCATAAAGATTTATTAAGTATTTGCCAAGAGACAAGAAGCGCGGAAAGTTCCAAGCCACCGGGGAGGCGCTGAAGGCTAAACAGTAGCCTTCCGGGTTGGCCAGGGGCTTTCGAAGTCGCATGCAGGCTCGAACCTGCTGCGCACACAACGCCCGAGCGCGCCAGGGTCCTTCACTCTTTTATCGGGATTTCTTATAGTGGGCCAATGCATTCCACAATGACTCGGTATGGTTGGTTGTCCGGCGTTCTGGTTTTCGTCATCGGGATCATCATAGGTGGATGTTCCACTCAGCCCCCTTGGGGCAGGATTTCAGAAGATATCCGTAGCCTCTCTGAGACAGCCTGGCAGAAAGATCTTGCCCTGCTCTCTACTGAGATGCATCGGCACCCGAAGATTCGCGCGGATCCCAACCTTCGCAGCGCGTTCGATGACGCGATCAGGCAGGCGGGAGATGATATCACAAACCCGGGAAACCATCAGCGCGCCGATTGTGCAATCGCAGGCATATGTCGAGCACTTTCCATCATCGGAGACGGGCACACAAGGCTGAGCGCTTCTTCCTCGTCACTCTATCCCATTGCCATGAGATTCTTCATCAAGAACACCTATGCGAGCGACCCGCAGGAAAGGGATTCTCCCCTGGAGCATTGGGAGCTTCGTCTTGCCGCAACCGATGAAGAACATCGACCATGGCTGGGGGCTGAAATCGTCGAAATCGGGGGAATTCCGATGGTCGAAGCGGTCAAAAAGATTGCGGAATACCTGCCCATCGAGAGCGGCGTCAAAGAAGGAAACGCTTGTGGCCTTTTCGACCATGCTGTCAGAACTGAGATCATGGATTACTTCATGAATCCATGGCTGATGAGAGCACTCGATCTCGCTGATAGCGAAGGCATTTCTCTGACCCTTTCCGTGGACGGACAGAAGCAGGAGCATATACGATTCGAGGAAGTCACGCAAGAAACTTTTTCCTGGATCAGAGTACTGGATTCTATTCCCTCTGTCGCTTTTTCGCGAAGCCACCCGGGAGAATCCTGGTGGGCAGCAGAAGTCCCGAGCCAGAATCCTCGCATCCTTTACTTTCGCTACGACCAGTGCGCCAGCGACGCCTGGCCGGTCATGCAGGAAATTCTCGATAAACTAGACAATGGTCAGAAACCTGAAGGAAATATCGATTTTCTGATCATCGACCTGCGATACAATGCAGGTGGCAATTCAATGCCTGGGACTCGGTTTGCCCATGAGCTTTCCAAAAAGCCAATCGCGCGGAAGCCAGGAGGGGTGATGCTGCTGATAAGCGGTGCGACGTTCTCCTCAGCGATGATGAATTGCGCGGACATACTGAAAGCCTGTGGCGGAAAGGAAGACCTTCCGGGCAATGCGATATTGATCGGAGAACCATTGATCGAACCGCTCGAACATTACGGCGAAGTACATCGATTCCTCCTGCCCGAATCGGGAATAACGGTTTCAAGATCAAGCAGGCGGTGGAATTACGCTGCTATGAGTGGAATTCGGACAGCGCGGGGGATGCTCGAACCATCTGCCGAGCATCTGGTTTACCCGCGTTTTGATGCCTATCGGAGCGGACAAGATCCGGCATTCGAGCATGCCCTCGCCCTTGCAAATAAAAACTGAAGGATTACGCAATGATGAACAACCCAAGCGACATCACCACGGTCATTTTCGATTGTGGCAGCGTCATTACCCATGACCAGAAAAGGGAATATCTTTGCCGCATGGCAGCCTTCTTCGGAGCTGACCCTGAAACATTCAAAGATATTTATATACGCGAAAGGCCCGAGTACGACCGAGGGACGTTGAGCGCTCTTGCATATTGGAACCGCGTTGGCATACATTTCGGTGTCGCGGTTTCCGAAACAGAGGTAACAGCTCTTGCGGAGCTCGATATGAAGAGCTGGTTCACCATCAACGCCGCCACAGTGAGCATAATCCAGCACATCAAACATAAGGGCAAGCAGCTTCTGATTCTCTCCAACATGAATGAAGAAGGCAGACAGTGGATCTATGGGCCTGCTCGATATTGTAATGGTATCGATTGGATAAGTCTTTTTGATCACATCATTCTTTCATGCGATCTCAAATTGCTCAAACCTGAACCTGAAATTTACAAAGCCTGCCTTAATCGCGCCGGGGCGCTGCCCCACGAATGTGTCTTTATCGACGATTCCGAAGCGAACGTCCGAGCCGCACAGTCGTTGGGTATTCATGCAATTCGCTTCGATGGAGCTATTAATCTCGTGCGGCACCTTTCGATGGTTGGTCTGGCGAACTTCGACGCCGTTCATGTACCGGAAGGAGCGCTCTGACGCAATATCCTGCGCATCACACCTAACACGCGCAGCCATCTATGCTTTGAGTAACCCCACGCTCTCGAACTATGGCTTTGACTGGGAATGGACCATTGTCAGATTCTTTACCCATCGGCCCTTTGCCAGCCAGATAGCGGCAACCAGAGTCTTGATGATGTCTGAGAGCTTCGCGACACCGAACAGCATCACCGGTCCCCATACCGTGTATCGCGCGATCAGGAACGCAGCAGGGATAAAGAGAATATAGGTAACGCCCACATCGACCAAAAGTCCCATCATGGTGTCTCCACCCGCGCGCGAAACGCCGAACTGCGCGTTTAAAAGGCACCAGAGCGGTAAATATGCCGCAATAACAAAAAGAATGCTGCGTGTAATATTCCGCGCAGCAATCGACAGATTGCTGAAGACAAGGGGAATCAGTGCTGAAGACAATACCGCTGCAAGCCCCGCCGCAATGCCGAAAAACACCGAACCTGACAGTATCCATCGCGCCTTCCTCTTCGCTTCTTCGAGCCTGTCGGCTCCCAGCGCAGCACCTACAATGACATTGGTCGCGGTATGAATTGCCGGGAATACCAAAAAGAGAAGATTCGCAATCGACCATCCTGCTGCCATTCCAGCTACTGTTTCCGCTCCGCCTCTTCGGTTGTACAACGCGGTAATGATGGTCTCGGAGAGTACCCAGGCCGTTTCTGACAGCACCATCATGGACGAGCGAATGAGAACCTCCCTGAAGAACTTCCAGTCTACAAGCAATATCGCTCGCAAAGGAATGCTGAAGTGCGGCCTTCGATTCCCGATAACAAACCAGAACGCGATGACTTCGACGCACCTGGCAATCACTGTCGCGATCGCCGCTCCCACGACATCGAGTCTCGGAGCTCCTAGATTGCCGTAAATAAGGATCCAATTGCCAACAGTATTCACCAGGGCAGCCATGGTCGATACAAAAAGCGGTATACGGGGCTCTCCAATATCACGGAAGGAACTTCCCATCGCTGCTGATAACCCAAGCGGCACGAAGGAAAACGATACGGCCTTCAGATAACGCGCGCCTTCACGCACGATTCCAACACCACGCTGATCGGAACTCACCATGAGTGACAGCAGCATTTCAGGCGCGATCTGGCAGAGCATGAAATATAGAAGAGAAAGCGTACCTGCAAGTATCAGTTTGAAGCGGAAGGCCTGTTCCATCCCCTTCCTGTCCCCGGCTCCCCGATGCTGGGACAGAAAAATACCTCCCCCTATGCAGACGACATTGACAATGACTAAAAAAACGAAATTGACCTGATTCGCGCAGTTGACTCCGGCCATCCTGGTATCACCAAGACCGGCGACCATGAAATTGTCTACCAGTGAAACCAGACCGGCAATCATACTCTGAAGCATGACCGGAACAGCAAGCGACAAGGCTTCCCGGTAAAAAGAAGTCGGCCCGAGCAGCGGTGTTCGATTCTTTTCAGGCTTTATAAAAAAAGGCGGCATGAGATTCACGGATCCTTCATGGCATCATGCCATACACAGGCTGCCATGTTCCATACCGGATCGAGCCATTTGACGGCTTCATGCAGGTTCAGTATAATTTTCTTGCGCACCATAGGACGTTTATGGTACCGCTGCACTCGCAATAAGGAGACAATACCGCATGAGCGCTGAAATTTCACTGAATTCCTCAAATTTCGATCAAGAAGTGCTGAAATCAGATATCCCTGTTCTTGTCGATTTCTGGGCTGAATGGTGCATGCCCTGCAAAATGATTGCCCCGACCATCGCTCAGATCGCTGAAGCATACAAGGGGCGTATCAAGGTCGGAAAGCTCAATGTCGACGAAGAAGCGGACTTAGCCTCGCGATTCGGTATCATTTCGATTCCGACCCTCATTCTGTTCAAAAACGGAAAGGCTGAACGACAAAAGGTCGGCGCAATGCCGCGCCATGAGATCGAAAAACTCTTTCTCGATCTTGTCTGAAGGAATACATTCGCTCGGTATCCATCCGATGCCACACTATCGGGTCCCTGGTGTCTGGCTTCCACTTTCTCCAACAATCCAGCATGCGGCTCCATGAGCGGCAGGATCTATTCTTCTTAAAGGACGTGAGGTGGATGGCTTCCACCGAAGCCCGTCTTCCCATGACGGAGGACGACCCGAATTCCAAAGACTGGCATCAGCGAGTACTTGTACTAAGACAGCGAGCTTCGCTGATTCGAGAGAGCCGGATTTGACTTCTTCCGAATAGAAAATCCCGTCCATCGCCGGTCCTCCTTCTCTCACGCAAAGACATACCGCACCGCTTGCGTCTGGCAGTCCTCCTGTGCCGCACCAGAAATCCCGGCCTTGTGCGGTCGCGTCGATTCCTCCGGAAAGATCGATTTCAGTCCCTGTCTCGTCCTTCTCTGCAGGGATGCCTTCAGGTGCCAGATGCAACACAACCATCTCACCCTGCCGCACCTCACACGCAGGGAATACGTAGCTCATGAGCTTGGTTGTGCTTGCCCATTGGACTATTATCCCGCCGAGGTTCCCTGACTCAAGAACTACGCATTCGAGATAATCTCGATGGGGATTCTTTTTCGAACTATTCTTTCCCGGCTGTATCTCCGTAATGACCAATCGGGCAGGATGATCATTGAACGCAGTCAGCTGAACCTGCATTCGTGTCGAATTTCCACATATATCTTCGACAGTTCCGGATATCACGACTGGTTCACCTGGCATGGGTGCGGGATTGAGCTGAACCATCACCTCTTTGTCCTCTCCTTCAACGTGGGCAGAGAGCCTCTCAGGAAATACTTGCAAGGTCTCAGCGTCAACGCGCACAGGCTCGTCGAAGGAAAACACCAGCTTTTTCGCACTCTCCTGCTTAGTTTCCACCAGCATTGGCGGCCTGATATCGCCCGCAACCAGGCTCTCTACCTGCTGAGGAGCGCAGCCATGAAAATGCAGTACCATGCACACGATGAGCCACTGGAGAAAGAGGAACACGTTTATTTTTGCCCGTCTTTCAATCCGCATCCTGATCTCGGAGTATGAATTTGCAAAAGGCCGACCGGATACCTGCGCATGCGCGCCCTCCATCCTCGACCTTCCATCTCCGACCAAGCATCTGATATTCCCCTTGTGGCACATGAGTCCTCCTCACTTGACAATCGCGCACAAGGTTCCAGCCACTTCAATGTTTCTACTGAATCGCGACGCACTCTTTCACTGTCGCACAACAATCGTTTCGAGTACCGCCAAACTTCTGACCACTCCTTCTTGCTTTCGCTATGACGACCCCCTTTTCGTGACACCATCTTGTGAAAACGTTTTCAGCAGCATAAAATACACACATCAGACATCCAGGGGATTTACTTACTTTGTGAAAATAATTAAGATGCGAGGTAGTATGAACGCACAGGAACGAAACGCGCTCGAGCGCACGGCCAGGGAAATCCGGGGGCTGACCATTGAAGAAATCGGATACCTCGGAGTTGGACATATCGGCGGGGCGATGTCGGTCGTCGATATTCTGGTACTGCTCTATTACAGGCACATGAAGGTCGATCCTACCAATCCTCAGTGGGTAGAACGCGACCAGCTGGTGCTCTCCAAAGGGCACGCAGGTCCTGCGCTCTATGCGGTGCTTGCCAAGAAGGGCTATTTCCCGCTGGATTGGCTCCGCACGCTCAATCGGGGAGGCACCAATCTGCCAAGCCACTGTGATCGGCAGAAGACACCGGGCGTAGACATGACCACAGGTTCACTCGGCCAGGGTCTCTCCGCGGCATCGGGTCTTGCGCTAGCTCGGTACATGGATCGCACACCTGGATTCGTATACTGCATCATCGGAGACGGAGAATCAAACGAAGGGCAGATCTGGGAAGCAGCCATGTTCGCGGCTCATCGCAAGCTGTCCAATCTAATCGTTCTTGCAGACTGGAATGGCATGCAGATCGATGGGCTCACCAAAGAAATCATCGAGATGGACGATATCGTTGCCAAATGGACCGCATTTGGCTGGCACGCGACCATGGTGGATGGTCACGATTTCGAGGAGATGGACCGTGCCATTGAGGAAGCAAAGAATCGCGCTGCGCCAGGAATCGAGCGTCCTTCCATCATTATTCTCAAGACAATCAAAGGCAAGGGTTGTTCCTTCTGCGAAGGACAGGTCAGCAATCACAACATGAACTACGGCATTCCTCAGGTAAAAGAGGCGCTTGAGTCGCTGGGAGTCGCACCGCGGATCATCCCGGAACTCATGGGAAAAGCCTGAGCCAGGTCTGAAGGAAGGAGAAACAAATGTCTGAACAGAAAGAAATGCGTGCCGCCTACGCTGAAACGCTCATATCTCTAGTAGATGAAGGATTTGACATTGTTGTGCTCGAAGCGGACCTTATGCGCGCAACAGGTACCGGTGTTTTTGCCAAGAGGTTCCCTGACCGGGCGGTGAATGTCGGCGTTGCCGAGGCAAATCTAGTTGGTATCGCTTCAGGGCTTTCAGCAGGGGGCAAAATTCCCTTTGCCGCGACTTTTGCCTGTTTCGCATCTCGTCGAGCTTACGATCAGTTTTTCCTCTCAGCCAATTATGCGGGCCTCAATGTGAAACTGGTAGGAACAGACCCTGGCGTTACCGCTGCGTTCAACGGCGGAACCCATATGCCTTTCGAGGATCTTGCGCTGATGCGCGCGATTCCCCGCCTCACCATCGCCGAACCCTCGGATCCGGTTTCAGTTGCCGCGCTTGTGCGCCTCGCAGCATCAACGTATGGCTGTTTCTATCTCAGATTGCCGCGCAAGCCCGCGCCTTTTCTCTATGATAATGAAGAGAATTTCTCAATCGGATCGTCAAAGGTCTTGCGGAAAGGAAAGGATATCGTCCTCGTCGCCATGGGTGGCGTCATGGTTAACGAAGCGTTGAAAGCTGCCGACCTGCTCGCCGCAGATGGCATCGAAGCATCGGTTATTGACGCGCTCTGGCTCGCGCCGCTCGACGAAGCAACCATCCTCGAGCACGCTTCATGTGGACGCATAGTAACGTGTGAAAACCATCGAGTGACTGGTGGCCTTGGCAGCGCAGTCGCCGAACTTATCGCGGAAAAATCGCCAGGAGTACGACTTGCCCGCATTGGTGTGGCTGCGCATCTATTCGGCGAAGTCGGAACTCAAGACTGGCTGGCCGAGCGCTTCCAACTCACCGCGCCGCATATCGCGCAAGCAGCCAGAAGACTCATAGATCGAACCTGAGGTCGATACACCCTCATTCATCCATATCGGAAGGAGTCTGCCATGTCCGAAAAGACAGTCATTGCCATTGCCTCCGATCTTTCGGGTTTTTCGCTTAAACAGGAAATTGTGCGACATTTGAAGGAACACCATCCGGAACTGGAGGTCCTTGATTTTGGAATCGAGGGCGTGGATGCGCCTCAGCCCTATTTTGTGCAAGCCCCAAAGGTCGCCAAGGCAATTCAAGATGGAAGGGCCGAGAAAGGAATCCTCATCTGCGGAACCGGCCAGGGCATGGCAATTGTCGCCAACAAGCACAAGGGGGTCTATGCCTGCGTTGTTGACGACATCTTCTCTGGAGAACGCGCCAAGATTGTCAATAACGCCAATGTCATCACCATGGGAGGATGGATTACCGCGCCATTCCTGGGCTGCCAGATCGTCGACGCCTGGCTTGCGATGACTTTTACCCAGAAGATGGAATTCAAGCGGGATTTTCTGACGAATGCATTCAACAATGTGCAGCGAATCGAGGAGGAAAATTTCAAATGAGCACCACTTCTCCATCAACGCCCACCACAAAACCTCCGTCCCCCGAGAATGAAATAAGCAACAAGGCTATCATCGCTCGGATGATCGAAAAGGCAAGAGCAGCGCAGCGCATTGCGGCTAGCTGGTCACAGGAGCGGGTCGATGAGGTATGTGTCGCAGTCGGCTGGTCTGTGTATAACGATAAAAATATCCGCATTCTTGCCGAGGCAGCGGTCGCAGAAACAGGCATGGGCAGGATCGAAGACAAGATAACCAAGCACAAAAACAAAGTCATGGGCGTCCTCCGTGACATCCGCGGAGTGCGCACGGTCGGCCTCATCGAAGAAGATAGAGAACGAGGTCTGCGCAAGTACGCCAAGCCGGTCGGTGTTGTCGGCGCGCTTGTGCCCGTCACGAACCCTACTGCCACACCCGCTTCCAACGGGCTTTCAATTCTGAAAGGGGCAAACGCGGTTATTTTCGCTCCCCACCCGCGCGCAAAAAAGGCGACCAATCTGGCGTGTTCCTTCATGCGTCAGGCTCTGGCAAGAATTGGTGCGCCTGAAGACCTCGTTCAATGTATCGAGAACCCATCGATTGAACTAACCCAGGAACTGATGCAGCAGGTCGATCTCATTGTCGCTACGGGCGGAGGCGCTATGGTCAAAGCCGCCTATTCATCCGGCACGCCCGCCTATGGAGTGGGACCGGGAAATGCCGTTCAGCTTCTCTGCGAGGATGCCGACCCTGAAGACGCTGCTGCGAAGATCGCTGCCTCCAAGTCTTTCGATAACGCGACCAGTTGTTCCAGCGAGAATTCAGTAGTCGTGCACCATGCAGTCCGCGATCGCTTCTTGACCGGACTTCAGAACAATGGCGGCTATCTCTGCACTCCAGAGCAGAAAGCCTTGCTAAGAAAGCACTTGTGGATTACTGGAAAAAATGGTCAGGAAGGGCTTAATCCTGAAATAATTGCCCAGGACGCCGATAAGATCGCCAGAGGCGCGGGATTTGAAGTGCCGCAAGGCATTCGCTTTCTTATCGTCGAGGGCAGCCTTCCCATTGAAACCGATAAATTCTTCCATGAAAAACTGTCGCCCGTGTTGACGGTTCTGGAATGCAATTCTTTCGAAGAAGGACTGTTGTTTGTTGAGCGGATTACCGACCAGTGCGGAAAGGGTCACTCATCGGGCATTTTTACGTCCAAGGAAGAGTATATTTGCCGCATGGGCGAATATATGCGCTCGAGCCGGATCATGGTGCGCCAGCCCATGGTATCAGGAAACGGCGGGGCTTTCTTCAACCGGATGCCGAGCACCGTAACGTTAGGCTGCGGTACATGGGGCGGCAACATCACTACCGAAAACATACACTGGAAGCATTTCATCAACGTAACCTGGCTTGCGCTTCCCATGGAGCCGAACAGGCCTTCGGATGAAGAAATATTTGGCGAATACTGGAAGAAGTACGGAACATGAGACTCCACGAATATCAAGCAAAAGCCCTGTTCAGGAACTATGGTATTCCGGTTCCTGAAGGTGTGCTTGCCACAAGTATCGAAGAAGCCTGTAACGCGGCCGAAAAAACGGGTTTCCCCTGTGTCATCAAGAGCCAGATCCTTCAGGGTGGGCGAGGAAAAGCGGGCCTTGTCAAGCTTGTTCATTCAATTGAGGAAGCGCGTGAAGCCGCCTCGTTCATGTTCATGTCTGGATACGGTGTTCGGAGGGTGCTTGTAGAGCCGGCGATCGACCACACGCGTGAACTCTACCTCTCATTCAGCCCCGATCCCGTTACCGGAACCCACCTTTTTCTTGCCAGTGCAGAGGGTGGTATCGAGGTGGAGACACTCGCTCATGACGCGCCGGAAAAAATCCTGCGTATGCATATCGAATGTACTCTGGGACTCATGCCGTGGCAGACACGTAGCATGGCGTACGACCTCGGTCTCGAACCGATGCAGGCCAAAGCTTTCGCTGCAGTGGCTGAATCGCTTTTTGCATTGTACCGCGATAAGGACGCGGAACTGGCTGAAATCAATCCGCTCTTTCTCACTCCTCAAGGAAAGGCGGTCGCTGCCGATGCGAAAATCGCCATCGACAGCAACGCGATGTTCCGTCAGCCTGAATTTACCCAGGAGCCAGAGGATTTCGATTCGGATATCGAGCGTGAGGCTGCGGCCGAGGGTATCCCATACCTCCAATTCGATGGCGATATAAGTCTGATGTGTGCTGGAGCCGGCCTTACCACAGCAGTGTTCGACCTTGTCAAAGATTTTGGCGGTTCGGTTGCAAACTACCTGGAATTCGGTGGGCCAAATTATAGAAAATCGCTCCGCGCCATGGAATTATGCATCAAGAACAATCCAAAGGTTATTCTCATCGTCACCTTCGGAACCATTGCGCGAGCGGACATCATGGCTCGAGGGATCGTGGACGCGCTCGAGCGGCTCAAACCATCCTGCCCCATCGTCACCTGCATACGAGGAACCGGAGAGGATGCCGCGCGTGACATTCTGATCAACGCGGGGCTCGAGCCATTGACCGATACGGAAGAAGCTGTACGTCGCGCCATCAGCTACGCGCACGCTGCATCTGGAGGAGCGACACCATGAGTATCATCGTCGACAGGAACACAAAGGCTATTGTGCTGGGCGCAACGGGAGAAGAAGGCACGTTCTGGACGGGTCACATGGTCGCGCTGGGGACGGAGGTTCTGGCAGCCGTCACTCCCGGCAAGGAAGGATCCCGTGTTGGAGAAATTCCTGTGTTCAATTCGGTCCGGAGGGCGCGTGCCGCGCCTTCGACCCCTCACATCGACGCTGCCATGCTTTTCGTGCCTCCCCGCTTTACAAAAGACGCCGTATTCGAGTGCCTGGCTGCAGGCATACGGCTCATCGTTACTGTCGCAGACGGAATACCCATTCACGATGCGCTCCAGATTCGCGCCGCCGCGCTCCGTGAAGGTGCGATGATCATTGGAGGCAACACATCAGGTGTCATTTCTCCAGGCAAGGCAATGCTCGGCATGTTCCCTTACTGGATCACACGTGTCTATACTCCAGGTCGTATCGGTATCATGACCCGCTCCGGGAGCCTCACCAATGAAGTCACCGCGATGGTCGTAAGGTCTGGATTCGGTGTATCCACGCTTGTTGGTGTCGGGGGCGATCCGGTACCTGGCATGCGGTTCGCGGAGGTGCTGCGCCTTTTCGAACAAGACGGGGACACCGACGCAGTTGTGATGATCGGTGAATTGGGCGGTACCATGGAAGAAGAGGTTGCCGAACTGCTAGCATCGGGTGCAGTATCCAAACCCCTCGTGGCATTTGTCGGCGGCAGGCACGCGCCGCCCGGAAGACGAATGGGACACGCCGGAGCTATTGTGACAGGAAGTACGGGAAGCGCTCTGGATAAAATGAAAGCTTTGATGAACGCGGGAGCGCTCGTCGCTGAACGGGCTTCGCAGGTCGGCACACTCCTTGCCTGCGCGCTTGCTGGACACACAGGGACCTGATCATGCCGTCAAGCAGGCCGGGAATAATGCGACGACTACTCGCATTCGCCCTTGCGCTGACACTCATATCAATCCTCCTTTCCCTCCCTTTAACCAGTTTTCCACGTCCTGCTGAAGGTCTGCCACTGGAAATGAAAGGCCAGCGAGCACTCGCGATCCTTGCGGGCGCTCTGGTACTCTGGATCATGGAAGCCCTTCCTTTCCATCTGACAGGGATCCTAGCTGTCCTTGGGCTTGCATTGATCGGCGCTGGAGACTACCGAATTATCATCAGAGACGGATTTGGCGATGATGTGGTGCTGTTTTTCATCGGCGTTCTGACTCTTGCCGCCGCCCTTGTTCGTTCAGGCCTCGGGAAACGAGTGTCACTGCTTGTCCTTTCCATAACCGGCAACTCTACGCGACGAATTGTGTTCGGTTTCCTTGCCGCGGGAGCCTTTCTTTCCATGTGGGTCACCGCATTGGCCTCCAGTGCCATTCTCATGCCTCTAGCGCTGGCGATCCTTGCGGAGGAAGGCGCCATTCCAGGAAAGAGCAATTTTGGACGGGCACTTATGATGTCGGTTGCCTGGGGAGCGCTGATCGGCGCGGTCGGAACGCCTGCAGGTTCAGGTTCGAACCCTCTTGTGGTCAAGTTCATGGGGAGCATGGCGCATGTCGACATTACTTTCCTCACCTGGATGATGCTTGGCATCCCAATCCTCCTTCTTCTTTTGCCGGCTGCCTGGCTCATCCTCATCTGGTGCTTCCCGCCTGAAACGCAGCAGCTCAGAAAAACTGGCCAAGCCATCGCAGCGGAATCAGCCAGGCAGACATCGATGTCCCGAGACGAAAAAGCAACACTGGCCGTGTTCTTTCTCACGGTCGCGGTCTGGATCAGCTCGCCGCTCCTCGAACGGCTTATGCATGTCAAGATACCACTCTCCATGGGATCGCTCATCGGCGCGATCATGCTTTTCATGCCTGGAGTCACTTCATTTAAATGGAAGGAAATCGAGAAGGATATCGACTGGTCAGGTATTATTCTTATCGCTTCGGGCATTGCGCTCGGCATGACTCTGTACCAAACAGGAGCCGCGGGATGGCTTTCCGCACTAATTCTTGGAGGTATGGGGCGCCTACCGCTTTTCCTGCGGCTTGTTGCAATCGTAGTAGGAGTGCTGGCAGTCAAGATCGCCTTCTCCTCGAACACCCTGACCGGAACTATCATTGTGCCCCTCGTTCTTACATTATCTGGAGCGCTCGGCGAGGAAGCAGCGGGTCTTGCGCTCGCGGCGGGTTTTGCTGCCAATTTGGCATTCATTCTTGTAACCACCTCGCCTGTGAACGTTATTCCTTACTCGACAGGATATTTCTCCATTCGAGACATGGCGCTCGCGGGACTGGCGCTTGTTCCTTTTGCCGCTCTCGCGGTTGCTCTCGTGTTTGCTCTTCTGGGACCATGGATCGGAATTTTTTAGAAATAGAATTGAAATTCAGTACTGGACTGCATTGACCAAGGAACACGCGGAGGATAAGGTATCAACCATGAAGATCGTCATTGCCAATGACCATGGCGCTGTCGCGCTCAAACAGCGCATTGTCGCATGGCTTGAATCAAAGGGACACAAAGTCGTCAATCTGGGCATCGATGACGAAGAACGCGTCGACTATCCCGACCAAGCTGCGCTCGCCGTGCATGAATTTCTCAAGGGTGGCTACGATTTCGGTATTGTGTGCTGCGGTACGGGTATTGGCATTTCCATGGCCGCGAATCGATACAAAGGCATCCGATGCGCCCTCATCCACGATTCCTATACCGCCCAGATGGCTAAGGCACACAATAACGCCAATTTTCTTGCGTTCGGCGGCAGGGTCACCTATCACCAGCCGGTAGAAGCGCTGCTTGAAACATTCATATCTACCCAGTTCGAAGGCGGACGACATACACTCAGGATCGAAAAGCTCGATTCGCTCGCCTGAGCGCGGTACTGGACGGACCTCACACAGCTCTGGCAGTCCACGGTTCCTATAAATGAAGCATGCCCCCTAATAAATCGATGATACCGTTACCTATGCCAGTCGATATTCTTTGCCCGCCTCGACAATCTGAACGGATTTGATGCCTGCGTCGAGCACATGCTGCCGCATCGAGGCAAGCGCATCGCTTTCTCCATGAACCAGAAACACTTCTTGAAGCTGAAAGCGGTCAACGCAACCCAGCCACTCAAGCGCTTCCTGCCAGTCCGCGTGCGCGGAGAATGCATCGATCTCTTCAATGCGGGCACGCACCGGATACCAATCGCCATGGATGCGCACTTCCTTCGCGCCTTCCTTGAGCTTTCTGCCAAGCGTTCCCTGTGCCATGTATCCAACGATAAGGACTGTGTTCGCTGCATCTCCGAGACCATGCATCAGGTGATGCTGAATACGGCCGAATTCACACATGCCATCAGCAGAGATGATGATCATCGGTCCTTTTGCCTGGTTAAGCATCTTTGAATCCTGAACCGACCGTGAGAAATTCAGCGCTGAAAAACCAAATGGATTCTTCGCATGAGTTGTAAAGCGATCATATGTTTCCTTATCATAACATTCGGGATGAATCGCAAAAATGCTGGTCGCATTGAGGGCCATGGGAGAATCAACCCAGATCGGTACTTCAGGAATTGAACCATCATCTTGAAGCAGGTGGAGATAGAAGATAAGCTCCTGAGTACGCTCAACGGCGAAAGCTGGAATGATGAGCTTGCCTTGCGTGTCTACAGTCCTGTTGACAAGATCTCTCAGTCTTGAAATGGCATTGTCGATCGGTTCATGCAACCGGTCGCCGTAGGTGCTCTCCAGAAGCAGGACATCGATTCCATCCAGACACTCCGGGTCCTTGATGATCGGCTTGTTTCTTCGCCCAAGATCTCCTGAAAAGCCGATAACACGGGTCGAACCAGCCGAATCCCTGGCCGTCAGCCTGGCGAAGGCTGATCCAAGGATATGGCCTGCATCGTAGAACTCGAGCGAGATACCGTCAGTAATGGATATTGGGCGATGATACCCCACGGTCACGAACTGATCCATCGCCTTGATGACGTCGAACTCGTCATAAAGCGGCTTCCAGCTAAAAACCTCGCCTTTTTTCTCTGCCTGACGGGAGAGATAATTTGCGTCTCTGGCTTGTATGTGCGCCGAGTCGGTCATGATCAGATTTGCCAAGTCACGCGTCGCAGAGGTAGCAAATATATTCCCCGTAAATCCTTTCTTGACAAGATAAGGCAGAAGGCCGCAGTGATCATAGTGCGCATGGGTAAGAACGAGGGCATGAATTGAAGCAGGGTCTACCTCGCCGAGCAATTGGCGATTTTTTTCGTCTGCCTCTGCTCGTTTGCCCTGAAACGCTCCGCAATCGATTAGCACACGGGTCCCATCTATCTCAAGCAGATGCTTCGAACCGGTTACTTCCCCAGCAGCGCCGAGCGATCGAATGGTAATACTCATGGGTAAAATATATCGTGAATACCGGGTTCGGCAAACGGCATGCACGCGCTTCTGCTCGATTTCTCCACTCGCAGGTCTAGACCAGAGCAGCTACTCCTTGCGAAATCTGCAGCCCTGCGCTATGATGCAGTTGGCCCATGACCGCGGAAACGATGACCCTCACGGTTGAAAAACTCTCATCTCATGGAGAGGGCATCGCGTTCTCTGAAGGCAAAGCGATTTTTATACCCTTTGTCATTCCCGGCGAGATAATTACCTGCGAAATCACCGAAACCCACACCAGTTATGCCCGTGCCCGTCTTCTCTCCATCGATGCGCCTTCATCCTCTAGGGTTCAGCCTCTTTGCCCCCTTTTCGGCATCTGTGGAGG
This sequence comes from Spirochaetota bacterium, assembly GCA_029265255.1. The sequence continues at coordinate 446,976 of JAJUJQ010000001.1, read as the reverse complement.
TTGTGCACTCCAGCATGTCGATTATGACACGCAAAAACGACTGAAGCAGGATGCGGCTCGTGAGACCTTCCGCAGAACCGGCGGATTTGATCCGGGGGAACTGCCAATCGTATGCGGTAAGCCATTCCATTACCGGAACCGAACGCAGGTTCATTCCTGTGCCGATGGAGGGCTGGGATTTACCCGTGCCGGTTCTCGCGAGCCGGTCCGTACACGAACGTGCCCTACTCTTGTCCCCTCTCTGGAACGATGGCTCATCGCGGAAAACCGAAAAGCACACCCTTGGCAAGAACTCGCTGCGCTGATTGGCGAGCGGCGGCGGTTTACCGCATTCTCTCAAGATGGCAGCGTCTATATCGAAGGGCGTGACCGTGACGCTGTCGCGATGGTTCGGGGACGGAGGTTCCAATTCCCTGTCGGACATTTTTTCCAAAGCAACCTCTCGGTAATGGAAATGCTGATTGCCCGTCATATAGAACCTCTCGCCGGAGAACGAGCCCTGGACCTCTACAGCGGCGCTGGCCTCTTCTCGATGTTCCTCGCTCAGAACTTCGCCGTCGTCGAGTGCGTAGAAAGCGATGCTTTTTCGATGGAAGCGGCTCGATCCAATCTTGCGGGAACCCCTGCGCGAATCGATTTTTCCTGTATGCCCGTTGAACGATGGGTTGCCTCTCGGCGATCTGATTCGGTGTTTGACTGCATCATAGCCGACCCGCCCCGCATTGGGATGACACCCGAAGTTCGCTCCTGGCTCGCGACAGGTCCCGCCCCCTCTCTCGTCTATATATCCTGCGATCACGCCAGTATGGCCCGAGACCTCAAAGACCTCTGTGCCGCGGGATGGGAAATTGAGCAGCTCATACTCTATGATTTCTATCCACAGACCGGAAGGCTCGAAATTGCAGCCACTCTTGTCCATTCTGGCAGGAAGCGTACTGTCGAGCACGACACCGCATGAATGATCCCGTTCCGACGGGATCATTTTTTATATAAGGAGGATTGTGATGGAACGAAATGGCCCATTCAAAGGAAGAACGATCTCGGTTGTAAACGACCTCTCGCTCGATGAACAGCGATATCTCTACCGCAAGACGCGCGAGCTCAAGGAAGCAGTCCGCTCAGGGAGCGATGCCGCTGCGTTCCGCATCAATGACCAGGACTATCAGATTTATCTCATTTTCATGGAAAACTCGACCAGAACAAGAGAATCCTTCCGCAATGCAGGAAAATTCCTTGGCGCTCGCGTGAATGTCTTCGATGCAGCTACGAGTTCATTCAATAAAAATGAATCCATCACCGATGCCATCAAAATGCTGTTCGGCTATGCCCATGAGTCCTGCTTCATCCTCCGAACCAAGCTGGAGGGCGTCTGCACCTGGCTCGAAGAGGCACTTACCTCGTATGCGCATCTCGTTGGTAAGCCGATTCCTTCCTTCATTAATGGCGGAGATGGCAAACATGAACATCCCACCCAAGAATACCTCGACGAGTTCTCTTTCTTTGAGCAGCTCCATTGGAACGACTCTCATATCCATATCGCCATGGTGGGCGACCTCTACCATGGCCGCACAGTCCATTCAAAGGCCGATGGCCTGCGTGTATTCCGTAATGTGGAAGTAGACCTCATCGCGCCGGAACTCCTCTCCATGCCCGCGTACTATGTCGAAAAAATGAAGGCAAATGGGTTTTCGGTTCGCATCTTTGAATCGATCGACGAATACCTCTCCCAGCCCCATGTCGCACCGATCTGGTACTTTACCCGCCTCCAGCTCGAGCGCATGGGAGAAGCCGTACTCGAGCGGACACCGTTCTTGCGTCAGTCCGTGACATTCCGCAAGGACCTCATCGGCAAGCTCCCGGAAGGATGCCGTTTTTATCATCCCCTGCCACGCGATCGCAATTTCCCCACAATTCCCTTTTTCCTGGATGAACTGCCTCTCAACGGCTGGGATGGCCAATCGATCAACGGATATTGGACCAGAATTATAGAAATTGCTATGGTATCGGGACTTATCGGTCACGATTTCGAGGGGGAAATGGCCAGGAAACCCCATTTCGAGGACGATTTCATCTTCGAGGTGCCGGCTCAGGAAAAGCGCAAGCCTGAATACAAGGTTGGCATTAAGCCAGTCGAGGAAGGAATCGTCATCGATCATATTGCCACAGGCCGACCAATCGGAGAGATTTGGGACACTATTGATGCAGCGCGCAAGATTCTGAAACTCGATGTGCGCTCGAGCCATGGAGTATATCACTCGAACCGTGGTCCCGAACTGTTCAAGGGCATCATTTCCCTTCCAGACATCATCAGTTTCGGAGAAAAAGACCTCAAAAAACTTGCAGCGATTGCTCCGGGATGTACGCTCAATCTAATCCGCCACTCGCATGTGGCTAAGAAATACCGCCTCTCCATGCCTCCCCGAATCTATAACTTCGATGAGATTTCCTGCAAAAACGAGAACTGCATTTCGTATCCGGACAATCATGAAGGGGTTCCACCGGCATTCATACGCAATGGGGAGACTACCTTTATCTGCAAATACTGCGAGAAGGAGCACAAATTCAGAGAAATCTGGGATGTATAAGACTGTCATCTACGGGGACGGAGGTTGAACCTTGACAGATGGAGGCCGAAAATCAGTCATCTCAACTCTCCTCAGCCTCCGTCCCTTGCTCCCCTCCCATTCGTATCTTGCATCCTTAGCGCACTCGCGAACGCAGATATTCATAGAGGAATATCGCAGCGGATACTGATACATTCAGCGATTCGACATGGCCTGACATCGGAATGGCTATACTCTCATCGGCAGCCTCTTTCAAGAGCCGCGAAACGCCCTTCCCCTCATTTCCGAGAATGAGCACCGCTTTTTTTTCGAACGGTTTCGTATACAGAACCCTGCCCCCCATGTCCGCAGCATAGACCCAGTATCCCGCCTCTTTGAGCCGATCAACCGCCTGACGAAGGTTTGACACCTGCACCACTGGCATCCACGCCGTAGCTCCCGCTGCGCTTCGTGCCACCGATTCAGTAAGCGGAGCAGCACGCCGCGATGGGATGATAATCGCCGAGGCTCCAAATGCGTCGGCCGACCGCATGATCGCGCCAAGATTGTGCGGATCCTCAATATGATCGAGCAAAAGAATCAGCGATTCAGCTCTTGAGTCGCTGCAAAGATCTTCAATGGTCAATGCAGCGAAAGTTTGACCAGGAACTGCAAGGATGATACCCCGGTGATCTGTCGCAAGAGAATCAAGATGTGTTGCCGATACTTTTTTTACCGGCACTCCCGCCCGTACTGCCTCATCGATAATCTGTCTGAGCCGCGGCCCTGTCTTTATCTCCGAAGAGATAAGAAGCGCGCATCCTCTTGACCCTGCTCTGAGCTGTTCGAGAATTGAATGAAATGAAGCAAGATAGTTCACGCTTTCCATTTATGGCACAACCGTGAACTCCTGCACAAGCTGGATGGCGCTCTCCACCTGTTTGACACCAGGGACCAGATTCGCTGCCGCTACCGCGCTGTCTACTGCGGCATGAGTATTCGCGACACCATGGAGTACTACCACCCCTCGTTCTACCGCTGCCTCGAGGAAATGGACCGGAATCTTCCTGTTGTAAATAATCTCCGTGACAATTTTCGAGCCAAGCAGCAAGTCGCTCAGTTTTGCGACGGCTTCTCGCTCTCGCTCTTCGCTCACCACTGCCTTTCTCATGGCGTCGATGGCGGCGGCTGCTTGCATTGGTGTAATGCGATCGGTCGTGATTGTCATATCGTACTCAGATGGATCATGCCAATCGACCGAGAAGAAATACTTGTGGAAACCCGCACGGTCATGGTCACTGCTCTCAATGATCTGCAGCGCATGGCGAGAGTCGATATTCTGTGCCTTGCGCACCCGCTCGACCCGCACTGATTTTGAAGCCCCGATTCGTACACTCAGAAGGTTGGGGACACCTTTCAGAATCGCGTGCGCGCCCCGACCGATAATGATGCAGTTGTTCCCCAAGGCTGACTCATAGATTACCTGGGTCAAGAAATGCAGGTACTCATCGCGCTGCTGCGAAAGCGAAGCCCAGAACCCGGGGTTTTTCTCATCATATCGTTCGAGCTTGCTTGCATCTAAGCCGATTGCAGAGATAGCGTTCTCGATATGTTCTTTGTCGACGATTGTATATCCATTGAGTGCGGCAAGTTCTCTGGCTGTTTCCTCTCCCAGCGATTCGAGTTCTCGCGAAATTGCGATAATCGCCATAGCCTGCCTCCTTATAATAACAATAATTCAAGATGGCACAGAGGTCAAACACGAATTGTCAAAACATAGCGAATTTCAGTACCAGCTTCCTTACCAAACATCTGATTTTGCATTACTATCAGGAATCATGGAAAAACTAGCCCTCTTGGCTGCATTTGGTACCGCTGTCTGCTGGGCTTTTTCAGCTATTTTTTTCGAGGATGCCTCTCGAAAAGTCGGTTCTCTGGCCGTAAATTTCTGGAAAGTGGTACTCGCCTCCCTTTTTCTGGCGGTGGCAGGCCTTATATCCCGCGGTATTCCATTGCCCTGGGATGCTCCTCTCAGAACCTGGTTTTTTCTGTCTCTCTCAGGCATCGTTGGTTTTGTCATTGCCGATTATTTTCTGTTCAACGCTTATGTGCTTATAGGATCTCGTATTACTGTCATCTTTCAATCACTGACCCCTCTTTTCACCGCCTTGTTTGCCTTCATGTTTCTCGGTGAGCGGATGCAGTGGCACCGCCTTATCGGAATGGCGGTCACAATCGCCGGCATCCTCGTGGTAGTGCTGACTCGATCAAAACGGGGACAGAGGATTGATGAATCAGCCCTTTCAGCCAGAGGCCTGGTGTTTGCATTCTTTTCCGCGGTCTTTCAAGCAGGAGGAATGATCCTCACTAAAACAGGGCTTGGAACCTACAGCCCCATAGCTGGCACCCAGATCCGTACAATTGTCGCAATGATCGGCTTTGGAATGCAGGCAATGGTAGTCGGACAGACTTATCATGTTTTCAAAGAAGTCCCAAAATCTCGGCACGCATTTCTCTCGACCATACGGGGAGCGGTGTTTGGTCCTTTCCTTGGTGTCGCATTCTCCCTCTTTTCCCTGCAGCATACCCAGGCCGGTGCCACAAGCACCCTTATGGCATTAACGCCCGTTGTCATCATTTTGCCATCCGTATTCATTCTGAAACAAAAAATATTTGTAATGGAGATTATTGGGGCAGCGATCGCGGTTGCAGGAGCAGCGCTCTTTTTTCTTCTTTGACGTCGTCTTGGAGTTATCAAGGTTTCTGTCCGAGTTTTTTAATCAAGACGAGCGTATGTCCTCCTCTGTCCCCCCTTACTCTTCCCCCCATATTCTCCCCAATACCCACAAAACCTCCGTCCCCTTCAGCGGCTTACACCAAACGTTCTTTGCTTCACTGGCATATCAGTTTCATTTTTTGCATTCCACATTTCAGATTTCAGTTGTATACTGGAATCATTCATAATCCCCCAAAGCTGAGCGACTGCGGAAAGCAGATAGCAGCATGGAAAGGAGCCATATGAAAGCCCTTGTAAAGAAAAGCGGCGAACCCGGTCTGTGGATGGAAGAAGTCCCCGTCCCGGCAATCGGAGACAATGATCTGCTTATAAAGGTAAGGAAAACCGCCATATGCGGTACCGATGTTCATATCTGGAAATGGGATTCATGGGCGCAGCGAACCATTCACCCCGGCCAGATTGTAGGACATGAATTTGTCGGTACCATCGTTGAAATGGGAAGGTCAGTCCAAGGGTACCAAATTGGAGAGCGAGTATCTGCAGAAGGACACATCGTATGCGGCGTCTGCAGAGCTTGCCGCGCTGGAAGACGACACCTCTGTCCCAATACTGTAGGCATTGGCGTCAATCGGGATGGATGCTTTGCTGAATACGTATCCGTACCAGCAGCGAACGCCTGGCATGTCCATGATTCGATTCCAGATGACATTGCCGCGATTTTCGATCCCTATGGGAATGCGACCCACACGGCTCTCTCCTTCGACATGGTAGGGGAGGATGTGTTGATTACTGGTGCAGGCCCGATTGGGTGTATGGCCGCAGCGATTGCGAGACATGTCGGTGCGCGAAATGTCGTAGTGACCGATATCAATCCATGGAGGTTGGAACTCGCACGGAAGCTTGGAGCGACCCGGGTCGTCAATGTTGCGAAGGAAGATTTAAGACAGGTTCAGAAAGAACTCGGCATGGTTGGTGGCTTCGATATCGGCATGGAAATGTCTGGGAGTCCTCAGGCATTCGAACAGATGATCGAAAATATGTACAATGGCGGCCGAATAGCGCTTCTCGGGTTGTTGCCAGACGGAGCAGGGATAGACTGGTCGCGAGTCATCTTTAAAGGCCTTTTTATCAAGGGCATCTATGGACGGGAAATATTTGAAACATGGTACAAGATGCAGACCATGCTTCTTTCAGGGCTGGATATCAGTCCAGTTATCACTCACAGATTCTCTTTTGACGATTTCGAGAAGGGATTTGCAGCTATGTTATCAGGTGAGGCAGGAAAAGTCATTCTCAGTTTTGAGTAGAATCGCTCTGAAGAAAGGTATCGGAACAAATCTCATGATCTGAATCCTCCTGATTCGTTGAGTATCCATAAGTCTTTCATATGCGATTCAGATCTCGCGGGCACCAGACACCAAGAGCAAGGTATGATATAGTACACCCATGATTCCTTCTTCCATCATGTACCGGTTCCGTATCGCTGAAGATACGGAACGCGCACTACAATTGCTCGAGCAATGTATAGAAGAAGCGAACCCCTTGCCAGAAAGGCGTCATGCGCAATTGCGTTTCGATATTCGTGACCTCTGGAAAGCGCTCACGAGGGAACGCGCCTCTAGAAAAGCAGACTATCTAGGAGATCCTTCCTTTTTTTCCGCCTATGTTCGCTATTTTATGCCATGGAACCTGGTACGCCTTTCAGCCTTGCTCACGGACCTCGAGCTTCGCTTGCCTGATGGCGCGACGATTATGGATATTGGATCCGGCCCTCTTACCTTTCTCATAGCGCTCTATTGCGCCAAACCGGAACTCAGGACCAAGTCACTGACCTTCCTCTGTATTGACAGAGCACCCCGCATCATGGAAACCGGTATGCGCATTTTCGAACTCCTTGCAGCCCGGCATGGAAAGGAGATCCCTCCCTGGAATATTATTCTTCGAAAACAGCGCTATGGAGAGCCCATCAAGGAAAAGGCTGACCTGGTGTGTGCGATTAATGTCCTCAATGAGTTCTTCTGGAACCATGAAGGGACCCTATGGGAGAATGCTGTTGAAACTTATGGTCAGTTATGTCGTTCTTGTGTTCCAAACGGCAGCGTTCTTATCGTCGAACCAGGAGAACCACGCTCCGGAGCGCTTGTGAGTGCTTTGAGGGCAGCAGCAATCTTAAAAGGCGACACGCCGGTAGCACCATGTACCCACAATCGCGCGTGCCCAATGCCTGGAATTTTTAAAAGCGGCCAAGAATTCCTGATTCGGGAAAGCCAGAGGAAGTTGCGAATTGGCAAAAACCAGACCGAAAAGGAATCCTCGTTATCCCTTCTGCCAGTCAGAATGCCATCGCCACGTGCCAAATATCCATGGTGTCATTTTTCCCTGTCTATTGATTTCGCTCCTCGATGGCTGCGGACATTATCAGCAAGTGCTGGGCTTGCCAAGGAAAAACTTTCATTTAGTTTCCTTTTAGTTTCTCGAACCACGGACAGGAACATTAATGATATTCATGCTGCTAATGCAAGCCTCTACAGGATCGTCTCCGAGCTTATCCAGCTGCCAGGCAGAAACGCCGGTCGTTACTCATGTAACGATCACGGATATGTTCTTATAGCGCGAAAGGGGACGGAGGATATTCCTCCATCCGGAGCTCTTGTTTTCTTAAGCCGAGAAGATACGACTCATGAAGCGAGAGGAAAAAGCTACAAGAGGGACGGAGGCAGTAATAAACCGGTTTTCGACATTGAAAAAAAGAATGTTCATAAAGCGCGTCCGTCCGGGGAAGAGGCAAAATATAAGAACCAGCAAATGCATACCGAGACTGTCACCTCTGTCCCTATTGATGAAAAATCAGGAGCTCTGCTCATATACTATTGACATAAATACGCTGCCCCGCTATATTACGAACCCGTCAGCAATGATACGGGGGCGTAGCGAAGCTGGTTATCGCGCTGGCCTGTCAAGCCGGAGATCGCGGGTTCGAGCCCCGTCGCTCCCGATTATCCCGCAGCGCACACGCAGGTGCGATTCTGTGAGATTCCGCGACTGCGGAGCATACCCGTTCGCCTTGCGACGGGCTTTTTTTTACAATACCGCATGCTGGCCATGCATGTGCAAGACTGCGAAAATGATACATGCACCAGCACGGTTTTATGTTAATTATTTCGGGCTGTAGCGCAGGGGCTAGCGCGCTTGGTTCGGGACCAAGATGTCGGAGGTTCAAATCCTCTCAGCCCGACTAGCCTTTTATCCTGCATTTGCTATCATTCTGAAACTCAGTCTTGCCTTCTTGTGTAAAGCTTTATTCAAGTCTTTTGATACATCACAACCTCAGGATAATTCCCCATACCAGCAAATAATGGATGAGATATTCACAATTAATAAGACAACAAATCCATATCTGAAGCATTTTGATGAGATTCAAGCCCATATGTCCATTTTGGTGATATGGACGAATAGTTTTCCGTTAATAAACCAAATATAATTTAATCAGACGATAAGTCCTGCAATAAATCGAGCCAATGATGATCCTTGATTGTAGCGGTAATAATTGAGCGCTTTTCTTTATCTATTCATTATCTTTTTCTTTTTTCGATTTTAGAAGATTCTTTTTCCTCTGTCTTTCCGCTTTTTTCTCGAGCTCATCGATGTATTTAGGATTTTCATTTATGCATGGGTAAATTATAAGCCCATTCTCAATTCGGGGACGGATTCTCTTTTCATATCTCATTCTATATACTGGACGATCCAATTGAAAGAGGAGATTATTTGCTCGTTCCCTTGCGATTTCAACCAGATCTTTTACATTACCAAATGCCACCCAATCTATTGCTATCTTTGCCTTGCGCAATTTTCTATAATTTTCATCTGACATCGCGCCGGTGATCACCACTTTTGCCCCTCGCCCAATTATCCAATCAACTTTGCTCTTGATGGCATTTCTTGGAGTTATCTCAGGAACATATTTCTGGATCCGGTCATATTCATCAATAATTATCAACGCCGGGCATTCTTCCAGGGAAGGAAACATATCAGCATACAACGCTGGTTCATATGCGGTAACAGCAATTTTAATTCGAGTCATCTACCCTCCTTACCTGCTTGTCATCCAACCATTCAGATGGCTATCACATCATGACAATTGATAGATATTTCAAAATAATACACTATCTTACTAATATACCCGCAAGCATGCAGTCAAGAGGAGCCAACAGGCAGAGCAAACGAACAAGATACAATGATAATTCATGTAAGAGCCAGCAAGAACCACTCAGCATTGGGAGCAACGATTCGCTTTCCCTGATTATTAGATTTTTCATATATGCCATTAATGATTAAGGGGTGATTATAGGGACGGAGGAAACATGATCATTCTTTTCTCTTAAGGCTTTTTTTTTCTTCCTTGCAGCTTCTTCGTGCAAATGCATTTGAATCAGACAGGCTACGCATTCATATTGACAAAAATAAGTCATTTATGTATGTTATCAGCGTTCGGATGAAATGAATTCCCCTGTAGCTCAGCTGGCAGAGCAAGTGGCTGTTAACCACTGGGTCCGGTGTTCGAGCCACCGCGGGGGAGCTTCGAAGGCTGCCTATCAAAACAGGCAGCCTTCTTCATTAATACCGCTTTTTTACAATTCTATTCTTATACCATTCCAATCAATGAACTTCCTTCAAGCAAGCCCTAAATACATGTTATAGATGAATAATGGCGGCCTCTCGATCAGCGAAAAATCGCCCTCCAATATCAATCGTGATGCGGAAAAACCATACTCGGCAAAATGGCCTACTAATCCAGCCATCACAGGATTCTGGATAATATATCGGTGAGCCTTGAGTCTCTGTGCATCAGTGCAGAGAATAAAACTCTTGAATCTGTCAAGCCATACATGGCCGAATAGACCTGCTTTTCGATTGTATCTGATTGCGAATACAGACAATATCCATTGCATGATTCGAGAAACGCTTTCACCCTTTAATGGCCTGATAATCATATGGATATGATTATCCATGATACAAAAAGTCTCAATAGCGAAATGATATTTTTTCTTAGCCCTTCGTACGGTGGTTAAGAATAATTCCTTAACCGAGGGCTCTTGCAAAATAAATTCGCCACGATTTGCCCTTGCTATGATGTGATATCGGGCTCCTGGCAACGTCTTTCTTGGCTTCCTCACAACTTTATAAACGCAAATAGCACAGACGTTGATTCATTATTCCAGAAAAATGTTGTACCACCCCCTTAATAGCACTCTTACCTTTTTCTGTATTTCAATCCTTTTATTGCTTTTCCCTTTCATTCATTTCAGCAATCAGCCTGATCCCATCAAGTACCAGATTCTCCCTGAACATGTGGTAACCGAGCCTTTCGAGAATTTTTCTGCCTATTTCTTGACCTGAACCGACAACTGATACGGCAACATATCTAACCTCCGTCCCCATTCGATCGCTGTTAGGTTCTGCTCCATTTAATTCGAGGGAAAATCGCGCAATCATCGATTCGATCAAGCCCATGCCGCCCAAAATTATGCCTGACCTGATCGCTTCAGCGGTGGTGGTGCCTATCGCTTTGCGCGGGAATCCTAGTTTGATTTCCGGAAGTTGTGCTGCGCTGCGTTTTAACGACTCTAGCTGAGTCTCAAACCCCGGGATGAACGCGGCACCGATGAAATCTGCATGGGAATTGATGGCTGTGAATGTAATGGCGGTTCCAAAATCAATGACGATGCACGGTAAAGGAGTGATCTGCCGTGCAGCAACAGCGGCGCATATTAGATCAGAACCTACTTCCGCAGGGGAATCAACTCTAATTTTAATGCCTGTCCTGATACCAGGCCCTATTATTGAGGATTTGATTCCACACAGCGAATAGACAGCTTCAGCAATGTTGTCCGTTACACGCGGAACAACACTTGAAATCCAACAGCTTTCTATCTCGTCACTTATGCTCTTTTCTTTATTCTCTTGAAAACTAATTTCATGTGTGTCGCGATAGGATCGAGTTGATTCCCGCACCCAAGAAAGATGCTCCTGAGGCATCGATGAATCGATATTTCGACTTTCTTCAATTTCCTTCTCGATAAAGAAAGCGTATTCATCACTCGAACGATCCATCTGGACTCCTATCTTTCGAATGACACGCCACCCATTGCTATCATAAATACCGATCGATGCCATTCTGTTTCGAACATCAATCGCAAGGTGCATGGTCACTTCCTCCCGCGCGGTGCTCATGGATAGTCGAGCTTTTTATTCTTCCTCTGAAATTCTTGCCTTTGAATGTCTCGACTCAACACCCTTCCACGCTGATACAACTCCAAGCGTCAGAATTGCTGCTGCTGCTGCTTCAACGAGGCTATTCGCAATGAAGACTCCAGCAGCAACCTGAAAAGGAATTGCATTCAAAACGACGAGCATCCCAAGCACAAACACAGAATTTACCATAGAGCCAACAAGACCTGCCGCTGCAAGACTGACTTTTCTGTTGATTCTTTTTAGGAACGAGAATACAGCCCAAGCGCACAGGCCGACCAAAATTCTTGGAAGAATTGAAACGAGAGGATTCGTGAAGAATACATCGATAGGGCCTTGAGGAGCAGTCGCAGCCTTGATAAGACTGGTGATTCCAAATATTCCTCCAATAATCGCCCCTACCGCCGGTCCTTCAAGTACTGCGCCTATGATTGCAGGAACGTGCATTATAGTGAGCGACGCCCCAGCAAACCAGGGTATGTATCCAAACGGCGTTAGAAACAACGCAATGGAAACAGCGCTGAGCGCTCCCGTCACAATTGCCTTTCTTATCCCCGAACCAGCAATTGCTTGTTCTTTCATAACAACCTCCCTTATATGGTATCCGCCTGTTCTTCAGGGTCGAATCCATGGTCTTGCGATAAAGTAATCAGCAAACCAGATTGCAACAACGAGCGCTGCAATCCCGACTGCAAGCAGCTTCTCCGTGATGCTGGATGGGGACGGAGGTTCTCTCACGCTTTCCCCGGTATAGCATCGTGCTTCCATGGCTTCTGCGAGCATCTCTGCTTTTTCCAAGGCTCTAATCGTGACAGGCACAAAGAGTGGAAGATAATTGCGCGCTTTCTGAATGGGATTCCTAGTTTTTGTCCCGAAAGTGGCCCCCCTGCTTGCCTGAGCCTTTGCAATATCTTCAAGCTCTCCAGCAATAATCGGCACAAACCTGAGGGTGGCAGCAACAATTAATGAGGCCTTGTGCGCAATAGACGATTTTCGGAACAATCGCCGTATTATCCAGTCAATTTCATCCGCTGCTTCATGCTCTGTAATTACTGAAGTAAACCATCCCATTGCCATTATCATTCCCGCGGCGCGAGCCAGAATTGAAACAACTATTGAAAACTCATACCAGCTCAAGTGAAAAATGCCGATACTCAATACATATGCCGAATGATCACCAGGCCAATTGAAGATAAATTGAAGAAAAAAAGAAAGCAGCCCTAAAGCAGGCAATGCGTTGAGTGATCGGAACATAATTGCTGTTGAAAGCCTTGATATGATCTCGAGAATAATAACTATGAGAATTCCCATAAGAACACCTAGAGATGTCGGGGAAGCAAGAATCAGAAATACAATCGATCCCAGAAGCCCGTACTTTGTCGATGGAGAGAGAGCATGGATTGGAGATTTGATTTCCAAATATTGACCGATTGAGATATTGGAAAAAAAATCAATATCCTTCATCGCGCGTAATCCTTTTTTCGTTCATGGCTGTCGCATGTACTGTCTCCAAAGGGACAGAGGAATCAGAATTCTTATTGAAAGGAGCTGAAAGGCTATCCCTCCGAGCACATTCTGGTCGATTCAAATCTCCACATTTATCCATCAAGAAAGCATCTTTTAAGAACTGTATGATTGCTGATGCCTCCTCTCTTTGAAGGCCGTCACGAACTAATAACTCATTCAATTCATACAAAATTGGCCTTCGTACGCCCCATGATTCCTTATAATCAGGGCCAAAAATGTCATTGGGCTCACCAAAAGCAAGCAATCGACCATTTTCAAACACCGCAACCCTGTCTGCATATGCAGCCTCCTCCGGTGAATGCGTTGCAAAAATTATTGTTCCATTTTTTTCGGAGGTTTTTTCTACTATAGCCCAAATTTGCTTCTTGCTATCAGGATCCAATGCCGCGGAAGGTTCATCGAGCAAAATAATGTCAGATTCCATGGCGAAAATACCAGCCAAAGCAAGTCTTCTCTTTTCTCCCCCCGACAGGCTTCTTATTGGCCTATCTCTGAACTCTGAATATGGCAAACCAGAAGCATCCATCCATTTTCTTACCCTAGTGACAAGCTCTGTCCCCGAGAGCCCGAGATTGCGGGGACCAAATGCCACATCATCACCTGCATAGGTCTCAAATAAAGCGGTTTCAGGTCTCTGTATTGCGAGAGGGACGGAGGTTCGAAGTCGGCGCGCAGCAGCGTCTGTTCCGGTATCTATGCCATTGACTAGAACCCTCCCCCTGGAGGGAAGAAGAATAGCATTCATCAGCTGAAGGCAAGTTGATTTCCCTGAGCCAGCTTTCCCAATAAGCGCTATTCGCATTCCTGCCTTTATCATCATGGTGACATTTTTTAAAGCCTCTTGTCTGAAGAAAGAATTTGAGTGATAGCTATAAGACACCTGCTCCATAACCACAGCTGGCGTTTGGCTGGTGTCATTGATCACATGTTCGCTACCTCTGTCCCTGTTTGTAAGTTGCAAGCCATTCTCTCTGAGCATATGGCTCGATAGAAACAGCGTGCTTCCATTTCTTTTTATCCAATTCGAAATGCGCTTCGAAAGTTCAGCAACACTGATGCCCGGCTCTGGAGGAATACCTAGCGCGCGTATAATTAAAAGATGCGAAGGTAACCCAAGACCATACTGCTCCGATACGGCGATGGCAGTATTGCAAGATCCAAGTCCTTGAAGGCTGGAGGATAATGTCAAACCTCCGTCCCCACAGGAGGATGCATAGCCGAAAAATGCCGCCGGGCTGCCATCGAAACAGAGCCTTCCTTTTTCTATAAGGATAATCCGCTCGGCTTTGGCTGCCTCTTCCATGTCATGAGTAACATGGATAATAGTTGTTCCAGCCTTATGCAGTATGTTCATTTGCTGCAAAAGGTTTTCCCTTGCGGCAGGGTCAAGCATCGAAGTTGCTTCATCAAAGATGATGCATCGAGGCTTCATAGCGATTGCTCCAGCTAATGCAACCTTCTGAAGCTGCCCGCCGGAAAGAAAGCGAGTCTGTCTGTCCTTTAAGTTCTCTATGCCGACAGCATGGAGCGCGTCATTGACTCTCGCTGCAACTTCCTCCCGAGTAAGCCCAAGGTTTTCTGGCCCAAATGCGACATCCTTCTCGACACAACTTGAGACGATCTGATCCTGAGGAGATTGAAAAACGAGTGTAACAGCGGACCGGATCCTCAGCATATTTGCTGGATTTGCAGCGTCCATTCCGAGTACAGACACTGCGCCACTGGAAGCTTTTCTCAATCCATTGAAAAGCCTTACCAGAGTGCTCTTGCCCGATCCATTTCTGCCAACCAGCGCGATATATTCGCCTTCATGAATGGTCAACGATATATCTTCCAGCGCTTGCACTCTGCTGCCGGGATAGGTGAATGAGACATGTTTCAACTCGATTAATGCCATGAAGACTCCCTTCAAGGGAGGACAGACTGAACGAGTCGTATAAAAGGCAACGTCTCGGCGTCAGTGCGTCCAAGCGTTGTTTTTATTATTTCAATTCCATTGCATTAAGTCAATAGCCCGCATCTTCAAGCTATCATGAAGTAGGCAGATATTTTACAGTGAGTTGTTTCGAAATCTCTTCGCAGACCCATCACACATGAGCAAGCCTGCAAATCAGCGAAGGGTCTCATGCTCCAAACATCATCGCCGCCACTGGAACTGTCGCCATCGAAAGGATAGTCGTTATACATACGATGCGAGATGCGAGAGCGACATCGGCGTCGAAACGTTCCGCGAATACAACACTCTGGGCAGCCGCAGGCATTGCCGCGAGGAGTCCTGCGACCTGTGCAGGCTGTCCTCGAATATCGAATATGGTGAAAAAAACCCATACTACTAAAGGAATGAACACAAGCCGCATGAATGAGCCGATCCAAACCTCTGTCCCTCTCAGGAGCCCCTTCACCCCCTTTGCCGCGAGAGTAGCCCCGACCACGATCATCGAAAGGGGAGTTGTCGCATTTGCTACAAGCTGCATGGGATACCATATGGTCTCGTGGATTCTAAAGGGGAGGATCCAGATGATGAACCCCACTATAACCGCTATAGTGCCAGGATTCAGAAACACTCGTTTCCAGATCGATGTTCGATCGCGAGTTTCCTTTCCTCCTGAAAACAGCGCAATTCCCCAGGTCCAAATGAATATGTTGAATACTACGACATATATAGAAGCGAACATGAGCCCGGTTTTCCCAAAGACGCTTTCTGCGACAGGGAATCCCATAAAACCACAGTTCGAGAAAACTGTCACATAGGAAAGGATCCTTCTCTTGGGGTCGGCAACCTTTCGATATGCGATCGTAGATATTCCGATTGCTATAAGATGAACGGCAAAAGCTAACAACGCGATCTTCAGCAACTCACCTGCTATGGAAAAAGGGATCGATTTGTCGAATCCTGTGATGATGGTAAATGGAAGCGTGACATACAGCACGAGATCGGAAATCGCAGGTATTCCAGCAGGAATGATGACTTTTCTCTTCGTCGCAACGTAGCCGAGTACGATGAGAAGAAAAATCGACGCGACTCTTGAATAAATCATTACAACGCTGTCTCCTAGCCGACAATATTTTCGAGTGTTCCTATTCCTTCTATCTCGACCGCAATACGGTCACCTTTCTTCATGGGTCCGATTCCAGAAGGAGTTCCGGTCATGATGACATCCCCTGGCTCAAGTGTCATGATGCGGGAAATATATGAAATCAGCTTCGGAACTGAGAAAATGAGATTGCCCGTGTGGGAAGACTGGCGTACTTCTCCATTCAGAATGGCTTTTATAGAGAGATGTGCCGGATCAAGCTCTGTCTCAATCCATGGCCCTAGAGGCATGAACGTGTCGAAGGATTTTGATACGGTCCATTGTCCGTCTTTCGGCTGCAAATCGCGGGCGGTAACATCATTCCCGCAGGTATAGCCCAGTACATAGTCCAAGGCTTTCTCTTCGGAAATTCTCGCTGCTTTTCGCCCGATGACCACCACCAGCTCTGCTTCATAATCTACCCGCTGCGACATGTCAGGATACACTATCGTATCTCCTGGACCGATAAGGGAAGTAGATGGTTTCATGAATAAAACAGGAGACTGAGGAGGGGCAAGGCCAAGTTCCATGGCATGATCTTTATAATTGAGTCCAACACAAACCGCTTTGCCTGGGACACATGGTGCCAGCAGGATAGCAAAGGAAAATGGAATCCGTCCTGCTTCTTCAGTGAACTGGATACGCCCCTGTTCACTGACAGTCGGAGCATTTTTGAACAAAACGATGTCGCTGCCTTCGACGCGTCCATAATAGATCATTCCTTGGTGCTTGCATCGTACTATTCTCATTTTCATACCCCTTCGGCAAACAAAAAAATAAAACCATACCATGCATACTGGCTGTAACCTTGCGTCAGACAACCTCTGCTACGGAACAAATTCAGACTATCATCAGCATGACTGTTTCTCAAGAGAGAGCATAGGTTTTTCTTTATATTTTTCAATATAGTCAAGTTCAATCTAACAGACTGACGGGAAAATCATAGTGGCGGTAACATGCTCTTCTTTGCGAGTTTCATTTCAATAAATCGCCAATCGGCACAATTATTGAATAGGCCAAGTAAGGAAATTGGTCGAACGCTCGATCAGACAGATTATCCCAATGCGCTGTTCGGATTACTCTCTTTGAAGCATCTGATATGCAGCCGCAATATGCGCGGCAAGTCGGGCATTATTCACCACTAGTGCAACATTGGTTTCAAGTGACTCTCCGCCTGTCAAATCTGCTATTCGAGCCAGGAGGTACGGTGTGAGTTCTGCGCCTTTGATGCCATTTCCTTCAGCCTCAAGTAACGCATGCGTAATTGCAGCATCAATTTCCTTTCTTTCAATAGCGTGATCGACAGGTACCGGATTCGCGATGATCGCTCCTCCCGAAAGACCTAGCTTCCACTTGGCGTCGAGAATCCGTGCCACTTCCATCACGTTATCGCATCGAAGTGAAAGAGAAATACCAGATTCTCGACTGTAGAAGGCGGGAAGTTCCGAAGTTTGAAAACCTATGACCGGAACCCCTTTTGTTTCGAGATATTCCATAGTTTTGGGAAGATCGAGTATCGCTTTTGCACCAGCACAAACGACTGCTACGTCAGTTCGTGCCAGTTCTTCAAGATCCGCTGATATATCCCAGGTCTGCTCAGCTCCGCGGTGTACGCCGCCTATTCCACCGGTCGCAAACACGCGGATTCCTGCGAGTTGTGCGATGATCATGGTGCCGGATACGGTTGTGGATCCATTCCCGTTCCGGGCGACAAGCGCAGGGATATCACGGCGTGATGCTTTCTGAGGGGCGAGGCTCCCATCAGCAAGCGCAGTAATTTCTTCCTTCGTAAGACCTGCTTTGAGTCTGCCATTGATGATTGCGATGGTAGCAGGCACCGCGCCTTCGCTACGAATGATGTCTTCGAGCATGAGCGCTGTTTCAAGGTTGCGGGGCCACGGCATGCCATGGCTTATGATTGTCGATTCGAGAGCGACAATGGGGATGCCTGCGTCGAGGGCGCTTGTTACTTCGCTTGAAATTTCTAGATATCGATTCATTTTTTCTCCTCCATGCTCTGCGAATATACATACGCGTGTATTAAGCCGCTATATCGAGGTTTCTTAAATAAATCTTTGTGCGCTTGCATACTCCTGTGCAAGTATCCTAAGAGTTTCTGCTTCTTCAGGGTACCAGAATCCGGCGCGTTCGCACAGAAGGGCAGCATTTAAGCCCTCGGCAGTCGGCTGCATTGAGGCCGCCGTCAATATCGCCGCGCTCAGGGCGAGTTTCGCTTTGAGAGAGGGACGGAGGTTCGAAATATGTGATAATCCGGCATCAGAATAGAATCTGGACAATATCGCTGCCCAAGCCAATGTGCCGCACGCTGCGTCTCCAGCTCCCGAACGATTTACTTGCGGGGGACGGAGGATTAGAGGCGGTAATTCTACTAACTCTTGAATATCATTGGATATTACTAGCATTCCTTTCTCTCCCATGGAAAGAAAGAGCTCTCGCGGAAGCATGGAATGCGCTCGCAAGGATTCAATGATCGCTCTAGCGCTATCTATAGAAGGAAGCAAATCCACTTTATCAGCGATTGCTGCGGCTTCTGCAAAATTTGGTTTGACAATATCAAATGCGCTGAGACACCGGCGGAATTTTACTGCTTTGCTGGCCGAGACTGGATCAGCAATTAAGAGCGGCTTTTTCATCCTCTCTGAATGGCTGCTGATATTTTGTTTCGCTAAATCAACCTTTTTCTCACCTCCGTCCCCAACAGAAGCTTCCCCCATGCGACCGTAATGATCAGCAAGCCATTCGATACAGGGCTGTGGAAGATTGCCATCCGCTACGATGCATGATGATTCTTCGAAGAGTGGTATTGCGGATTCGAGATGTGAGATTGTCAGATTGTCCATAGCCCGCATGTCTGATACGGCCCCAATCAAACCTCCGTCCCTTTCCAGAATACATAGATATCTCGGAATTGGCACCCCTACCACTCTCGGGCTTGCAGAGAGCCGTATTCCCACCCTTTCGGTACGTTCGACGATATCGTTCCATTCATCCCCATCACCAAGGGCCGTTATCAGCTCAACAGAGAGGCCTAGTCGAGCCAATGTCTCGGCGATATTGCGCCCTACTCCGCCCAGGCTTGCATGGATCGTACCAGGATTCGAATCTCCCAACCTGAACCGAGTATCGGTAAACCCCTGGAAATCGACGTTAAGCCCACCAACGACAACACATCGAAGCGGCGTTTTGCGCTCACGATGTCGCGGTCGTTCTGCCTCAACGCCGCTTGAGGAATTGCCACGCAATATTTCTTGTATATTTCTCTTCACCACCACTCAGGATGCCCCCTCCTTGTGCATCACATGCGATAATATAGTATCATTACACAGGATAAAGAGCGAGGTTTATCGTGGATCAGATATTGGAGCGGCTCGAAAGACTGGTACGCGCGTGGTTTTCTTCCGCCATGGGCGAGGACGTCGATATTAGAAGCTCAGAGAGATCTGGAATGTTTCATGATCCTGATCTCGCCGACGCATGGGAAGAGCTCGAAAATTATCTCAATCCGGATGACACAGAAAGAAAAAAGCGCTCCCAGACTACTCGTAGCAGCCCCTTTTCGGAACGAGTCCGATCCGATGATTTTCGCGATGCGTTTCGTGAGACTTCAGGGAAATTCGGAAGTAGTTCCGGTCAACAGTGGTCAAGAGCAGCAGAGGATCACGCGGAGCAGGAGCGGAAAGCAGTCATGGAAGCATACCGTTTTCTCGGCCTTGAGCCGTTCTGCCCATTTTCCGAGGTGAAAGCTCGATACAAAGAGCTTCTTAAAAAACACCATCCTGACAGGCATACATCTTCTGCAGAGAATTTGCAGAAAGCCACCGCGATAAGCGCAAAGATCAATGCTGCCTACCAGCTGATTGAAACCTGGGAACAAGCCAGGCATTCGTCCTCATGATGAAACCGAATGATGCGTTTCCATCAGCTGGCGATGGGATAGAAAGCTTTTTCTGTCGGAGCGAAAAAATGTCAGATAAGGAATCACTATATATCCTCGATGTATATGCGTTCATCTATCGTGCCTATTTTGCCTTTATCCGCCGGCCACTTCATAATTCAAGAGGAGAAAATGTATCGGCTGTCTTTGGATTCTTTCGTTTTTTATTTTCTCTTTTTGAACAGCGGACCCCGAAATTCTTCATAGCAGCGCTTGATTCAGTAGGGCCAACCTTTCGGCATAAGCAATTCCTCACGTACAAGGCCACCAGACAGAAAACGCCCGATGATCTCATCTCGCAGATTCCGAAAATCGAAACAATTCTGAAAGCGCTTGAAATACCAGCGATCCGCTGTGAAGGCTACGAGGCCGACGATATCATTGCTACCTTTGCTCATCGCTGCCAGAGTGAAGGACGTCCGTGTTACATTGTCTCAGGAGACAAGGATCTTCTCCAACTTGTGGGTGGTCCAGTCTATGCTTTGAGACCAGCAGAGAATTTTGCCTATCGAGAAATCGATGCGCAGGGGGTTGTTGAGGAATGGGGGGTAAGTCCATCGCAAATCCGCGATTATCTTTCGCTGACAGGTGATGCTTCGGACAATGTTCCGGGGGTACGCGGAATCGGTGATAAAACTGCCCGCAGTCTTATCACCACCTTTGGTTCACTCGATGCTATTTACGAGCATCTCGATGAGATCCGCCCGGAATCCTTGCGAAAAAAGCTCGAATCAGGAAAGGAAGATGCGTTTCTCTCAAGGCAGCTCATAACCCTCTGCGATTCGGTTCCACTCAGCCTAGCAGACTCGGAATTCCAGGAAATCCGCTTGAACATGGATGCCGCTGCTCCACTCTTCTTGAAGGATGAAATGAAAAGTCTGATACCTGGCTACCTCCGTAACAGGACAGAATCCTCCGTCCCCGCAAACAGCACAGAATCGCAGGGTTTTTCGAGTACGACCTCTGTCAGCCAGTCTCAGATTCAAAATCATCCGGAGGTATCCTATTCCGCGATTCTCGATCACCATGAGCTGAACGATCTTGTGGCGGCAGCCATCTCCAAAGGGGTATGCGCGCTCGATACCGAGACCGACTCGCTCGATCCATATCAAGCGCATATCATTGGGTTTTCGCTCTGTTTCGAACCCGGCAAAGCCTGGTACATCCCTTTGTCATACCCCGACACTGCTTGCATTGCACCTGCTCTCGCTTACAAAGCTCTTAAACAGCTCCTGACATCTGGGATTCTGCTGATTGGGCACAACCTCAAATTTGATCTGCATGTGCTGATAACCGCGGGAATATTGCCGCCGAACCTCCGTTTTTCGACCAGATCCGCCCGAAATCAGCGGGCTGGTTTGGGGACAGAGGCAGAAATCCGTTGTTTTGACACCATGATTGCCGCCTGGGTACTCGATGCCGACGCTCCTTCCTTCTCTCTTTCTTCGACCGCCAGTCGATGGATCGGCGTATCGGGCATCGAGTATGAAGACATCGTTCCGAAAGGCGGAACCTTTGCCGATGTACCTCTTGCCACGGCTACCCAATATGCTGCTGAAGATGCGGATTTCGCGTTCCGTCTCTACGAAAAGCTAAGCCCACTAATCGAATCATCAGGGTGCCACCGCATTTTCTACGATATTGAAATGCCACTCCTCCCAATCCTCGCGGAAATGGAGCGAACCGGAATTCGTGTGGATCCCGTACATCTCCTTGAATACGGCAAGGAACTTGAGCAAAGTCTCGCAGGAATCGAATCAGAGGTATTCCGGCTTGTCGGACACCCATTTAATCTAGGATCGCCCAAACAGCTCGCAGAAGTGCTGTTTTCCGAACGAAAGCTCCCGGTTCAAAAGCATACAAAAACCGGCTATTCCACTGATACATCGGTACTTGAGGAACTCGCACCCCTTGATCCGGTCCCGCAGCTTATTCTCAAGCACCGCCTTCTGTCCAAGCTTCGAAATACCTATGTCGAGCCCCTTGCCGAGCTTGCCCGCGCCCACGGCCGAGTACACACAACCTATGTCCAGACAGGCGCTTCAACTGGAAGGCTTTCCAGCAGAGACCCAAATCTCCAGAACATTCCCATCAGGGATGAAGAAGGGCGTAAAATCCGTGAAGCATTCGTCTCGGAACCTGGCTGGGCGCTGATTTCAGCCGACTATTCCCAAATCGAGCTGGTGGTAATGGCTCATCTCTCACAGGATCCCAATCTGCTGAAAGCATTCAGAGAAGGAGTGGATATTCACAAGCGCACAGCTGCGTTGATATTCGGCATCCCCGAAGCCGATGTTGATGCCGACCGCAGACGCATCGCGAAAACCATCAATTTCGGTGTCATTTATGGCATGAGTGCGTTCAGGCTTGCGCGCGATCTGGGGATTCCCAACGCAACAGCACGGGAATTTATCGATTCTTATTTTTCGACATATAGAGGAATTGCCGATTTCATCAAAAGAACCATTGAGGAAGCACAGAAAACCGGCATGGTTTCCACCCTTTTTGGAAGAAAGCGGAAAATCAGCGGAATCGAATCAAGGAATAAAACCGAGCAGCAGGCTGCGCAGCGTGTCGCCGTCAACACCCCCATTCAGGGAACTGCCGCGGATATTGTGAAAATCGCCATGATAAGGGTACGCAATATGCTTGAGAATAAGATGCCGGATGTGCGGATGCTCCTCCAAGTTCATGACGAGCTTATATTCGAGGCACCAGAAGCGCTGGTTTCTGATGCAATGCAATGTATCAAGGATGAGATGGAACATGCCGTTACCCTGTCGGTGCCTTTGCGGGTCAGTGTCGAAGCAGGTCATTCATGGGGAGAGATGCATTTATAGCACGGATCGGTATCCGCAGGATGGTTACAAATGGACATAATTGGTTTAACTGGCGGTTATTGCGCTGGCAAGAATGAGGTTGCAAACATTCTCGCCGAACATGGCTGGGAAATCATTGATGTCGATCGACTAGGACACCAGGCGCTTCAGAATGTTGCGGAGAAAATCAAGGAAGCATTTGGGTCCCGCATACTGCTCAATGACGGAACCGTCGATCGCAGAGCGCTTGGAGCCATGGTATTCAACAATCCATCTCTCATGGCGAAACTAGAATCCATCGTTCACCCTGAAATGTTGTCGATCCTGGATACCCTGCTGATGGAACACCAAAAAAAGCGCACCGAAAAGCTCTGCATCAATGCGGCCCTTCTCTATCGCTTTCCACAGAGGGACCGCTGCTCTGCGATCATTGAAGTCAGAGCGCCTGTTCTAACACGGATTTTCCGAGCGCGGCAGCGTGATGGGCTCTCTCCATCGCAAGCCTTTCGCAGAATTCTGTCCCAACGGTCGCTTTGGCACCTCCGTCCCCGTCCGCCTATTCCTGTCTACTATATTTCAAATTTCGGATCCCTTCTCATGCTGTCCGATCAGGTCGACAGGATTCTGCTTGCGCTCATGAGGAGCCGAAACCGAAGATCCAGTAATTCTTGAACACTCATCGGCTTTTTTCATGCTCAACCTGCGCCTTTTGGATGCCGATGATATAGAAACAGAGGTGCATACAATGTCGGATAGATCAAAAAAAATTCTCTGGATTGCCGTCGCGATCAGCGGTTTTACCTTGATCGTGCTTTTGGCGGTTTTTTTCATCTTCAAACCATCATCCGAGACCGAAATGCGGCCTTTCGATATTTCGGGTCGATCTCCTGCCAAACCGGCTTTCCCCAATGATTTTTCGGTGTTTCCAAGTGTCGTGATCAAAAGCACCCCATCAGGGACGGATAGCGCGCCTTCGGAATCAACGGCTCAGAGCCCAGCAGTAACATCCTCTGTCCCCGATACCACAAATGCAAAGAACTCTCCCTCTGTCGTCGTAGTCCCTGCGCCAGGAACTGGCCCCTCAAGTCCGTCTGCCGGTGCAGCTTCCTCAGAACCCACTAAGGAACCTAAAGTCAGCCAGCCTATTCTATCGGCAACGAAATCCTCCGTCCCCGCGCCTGAGCCAAAGCCATCTTCAGCGCCAGCTCCTTCCTCACCTGCTCCCAAGGCTTCAAGCGCTTCCCCCACTGCGCCCACCTCTGTCCCTCCTTCCACATCACCTGCCCCTTCCTCCTCGCCCGCAGGAGTCGTGGAATACTGGATTCAGGTCGGCAGTTTTTCTTCCAAACCGGTTGCGGATAAGCTTCATGAGGAATTCACTTCTCGCGGGATGACTTCGATCGTTTCGAAAAAGGCGATTGGGGGCAAAACCTATTACCAGGTAAAGGTCGGGCCCTACGCTTCCATGGAAGAAGCGAGAAAATGGATCGCCACGGTAAAGGCGGTTCCTGGAACCAGCCCGGATGCATTCGTCACAAGCAGGTAAGCTCCTCACACGTTCAGCATATTCGTTCACAAGCTCCACTTTTCATTTGACAGCGCGTCAAATGAAGGCTACACTTTTTTCGCGCACCATGTGCCTTCACGCGCGCGATGCGCATCCGGTTCTATACCGGATTTGACATCCGTAAAAGAAAAGGAGCACTTCATGAGAAAGATCGTAATGGGTCTGCTCGCGATCCTCTTGCTGGTTTCGCTCGTGCTGCCCGCCACCGCACAAGCCAAAAAGCCGCTCAGAGTCGCTTTTGTCTATATTGGCCCTCCGGGCGATCTTGGCTGGACCTACGAGCACGAGCGCGGCCGCCTCGCGCTGCAGAAATTCTTCGGAGACAGGATCGAGACGAAATACATTGAAAATGTGCCCGAAGGTCCCGATGCCGAGCGTGTTATCCGCCAGTACGCGCAAGCTGGCTATGATGTCATCTTCACCACCAGCTTCGGATACATGGATCCCACGCTGGCAGTGGCAAAAGAGTTCCCGAAAGTCATTTTTGAGCACTGCTCCGGCTACAAGACCGCACCAAATATGGCAACCTACTTTGGACGCATTGAGGAAGCGCGGTACCTCACCGGAATCATCGCAGGCCGCATGACAAAATCGAACAAGATCGGCTATGTGGCGGCATTCCCGATTCCTGAAGTCGTTCGGGGTATCAATGGCTTTACGCTTGGCGTACGCTCGGTCAACCCGAATGCGAAGATTCAGGTTGTTTGGACCAACACCTGGTACGATCCTGTCAAGGAACGCGAAGCAGCAGTAGCGTTGCTGGATGCGGGCTGCGATATCATCGCACAACATCAGGATACCACCGAGCCACAGAAGGCGGCCCAGGAACGCGGAAAGCTCTCCATCGGCTACGACTCGGATATGGGCAAGTTTATTGGTGATACAGTACTCGCAAGTGCCGTGTGGAACTGGGAGACCTACTATATTGACACTATCCAGAAGGTGCTCGACGGTAAGTGGCAGACCCATTCTTACTGGGGCGGCCTCAAGGACGGTATCGCGAAACTCTCCTCGCTTAGCCCAAAGGTGCCTGAAAGTGTAAGGAAAGAAGTCGACGCCGCGCAGAAGAAGATCCTTGGCGGCTGGAGCATCTTTACCGGACCGATCAAGGATCAGAGTGGCAAGGTCGTGTATAAGGCCGGCGAAGTTATCCCTGACGACAAGCAGCTTTCCATGGACTGGTTTGTCGAAGGCGTAGTCGGCAAAGTCCAGTAAGCTTGGTAAAACCGGTATGTGTTCCTCCCGGACGCATGCCGGTTTTTTTGTCCCTGCGAACCTTTGGCGGGGCTGGCAAAGAAATCCGGGATAGCATAGGCTGACATCGTCACCATATTCCACATGCAGGAAAAATCGATGAACGAAACGATGCGTCCCAGAGTCGAGATGCGTGGGATAAGCAAATCTTTTCCAGGCGTTCAAGCCAACGATTGCGTAGATCTGGTACTCCATCGAGGTGAAGTATTAGCGCTGCTGGGAGAAAATGGAGCGGGGAAAAGCACGCTTATGAATATTCTGTGCGGCCTTTACCGGCCGGACGACGGAGAAATATTGATCAGCGGCGCACCTGCATCCATTCATTCACCCCGCGATGCTCAGAAATATGGCATCGGAATGGTGCACCAGAATTTCAAGCTCGTGGACTCTATGACGGTGCTTGAAAATATTATTCTTGGGCTCGAGCAGGAACCTTTCGTGATCGACCTGAAAAGAGTCCGAGAAAGGCTTCTTTCTCTCTCAAAGCAATATCATCTCAAGGTTGATCCTGGCGCCAGTATCTGGCAGCTGTCCGTCGGCGAGCAGCAGCGCGTCGAAATACTGAAGCTGCTTTACCGCAATACGGACATCCTTATCCTGGATGAGCCAACCGCAGTGTTGACGCCTCAGGAATCCCGCGAGCTTGCCAGAGTCGTTCATGCGATGAAGGAAGAGGGAAAATCAGCCATTTTCATTACCCATAAGATGGAAGAGGTGATGGAGTTTTCGGATCGCGTCATGGTGCTGCGCAAGGGGAAAGTGGTCGCCGAGGCTCGAACATGCGAGACGAATCCCAAAGCGCTGGCACGAATGATGGTCGGCCGCGAGATCCTTTTTTCGATAGAAAAAAAGCCATGCACGCCAGGGAAGGTCGTTCTTGGGCTGGATCGTGTAAGTGCACTGGGGGACAGAGGATTGCCGGCGTTAAAGGAGATCTCATTCAATCTGCGGAGCGGAGAAATACTCGGAATCGCTGGTGTTGCGGGAAATGGACAGCGTGAGCTGGCCGAGGTCATCACTGGCTTGAGGAAATCGAGCTCTGGCACAATTACCATTGGAGGCAAGGATATGACGAACGCCTCCTCTCTTCAGATAATCAGGGAGGGCGTCGCTCATATTCCACAGGATCGCGCCTCGGTAGGAGCGGTAGGGGACCTCAGCGTCGCTGACAATCTTGCCATGAAACAATACCGAACCAAGCCTCTTGCCGCAGGCATTTTCCTGATGCCAGCGAGGATACTCAGCATGGCTCGCGCGCTTATTGAGAAATTCAGCATCGCCACACCTAGTCCACGCACACAGGTAAAGTTTCTTTCTGGGGGCAACATCCAGAAAACCATTCTGGCTCGTGAAATCGGTGCGGTTCGTACCGTCATGGTGGCGGTGTATCCTTCGCGAGGGCTCGATGTCGGCGCTACCGAAACTGTGAGAAAGCAGCTTGTTGCGCAGAGAAACGCGGGGCTTGGGGTCATCCTTTTTTCTGAAGACATCGAAGAGCTGTTGCAGGTGTCCGATCGGATCGCAGTGCTCTTCGAAGGAAACCTCATGGGCATTTTTGAAACTGACAAGGTCGACATCGAGCGAATTGGCATGCTGATGGCTGGCATGTCCAAGGAGGAGACAGTATGACGATCGTGTTCGAGAAACGAAAATCAACCTCCGTCCCCGCGCTCGTGCTTGTACCTCTGGTGTCGTTCATCGTATCGATTCTTTTAACCGCAATGCTGTTGATTATTTTCGGGGCAGATCCGCTGAAGACCTTTGGGTCAATGGCCATTGGTGCTTTTGGAAGTGTACATGGCTTTTCAGAAACTCTGGTCAAGGCTATCCCGCTCGTGCTGACTGGTTTAGGAGTCGCCATCGCGTTCCGACTCAAGTTTTGGAATATTGGCGCAGAAGGACAGCTAACGCTTGGGGGAGTCGCGGCCGCTGGTGTCGCACTCTTTCTGGAAAAAGCTTTCCCGGGGCGATCCCTGCTCCTGGCGGCCATACTGGGAAGTATTCTCGCAGGAGCCTTGTGGGCAGGTATCCCGGCATTGCTCAAGACCACGCTCAAGGTGGACGAGACACTGGTCACCCTCATGATGAACTACATCGCCATTCTGTATTCGGAATTCCTATACTATGGCCCATGGCGCGACCCGAAAGGTTATGGTTTCCCAGGTTCCCGCATGTTCTCAGAATCGGCGTGGTTACCCAGAATATTCGGACGTGCCCATATTGGGATCTGGGTAGGATTGGCACTCGCGGTAATCCTGTGGATCGTACTCAAGAGGACACGATGGGGTTTTGAATTGCAGATTATCGGAGCCAGCCAGAAGGCAGCGCGCTATCAGGGTATCGCGGTAAATCGCAATATCATTCTGGCAGTGATGCTCTCGGGAGCATTGTGTGGCCTTGCTGGTTCTTTCGAAGTGCTGGGCATTTCACATCGCTTGCAACAGGGGCTTTCAATCGGCTATGGCTACACGGCAATCATCGTAGCCTGGATGAGCCAGCTCAATCCATTTGCCGTGCCGTTCGTTGCCGTCGCGCTGGCTGGGCTCGCGACCGGAGGTGATCAGGTACAGATGGTCATGGGACTCCCCGCCGCAATGGGTGTCGTCATGCAGGGGCTGATTCTCTTCCCCATGCTTGCTGGTTCACTGTTCACCGAGTATCGGATACGTATGGTTCGGACCGTCCCGAAGACGGCCTGTGTCGAAGCTTCCAAGGAGTGAGCCATGGATGTGATTACTTCAATTCTGACGATCACCATTCGGGCAGGAACGAGCCTGACCATCGCGACTATCGGCGAAATCCTTACGGAACGAAGTGGAATCCTCAACCTCGGTGTTGAGGGTATCATGCTTATGGGAGCTCTCGCGGCGTTTTCCACAGTGTTTTATACGCACAGCATTGCGCTGGCCATGTTGATTGCCGCTGGAACAGGCGCGCTGCTTGCGCTGCTTCATGCGTTCCTCACAACGACGATGCGAGCCAACCAAGTGGTTTCGGGTCTTTCCATTACCCTGTTTGGTACGGGATTTTCAAGCTTTCTCGGGCAGCGGCTCGGACCGGCTGCCAATAATTTCAGGCTGGTCGGTCTACGCGCAGAACGCATTCTGCCCTTTTCAGCGGAATGGTCGAGATCCATTCCCATACTTTCGGCTTTCATCAACCAGGATTTTATTACCTGGGCTGTCTACCTTTTGCTTCCCCTCACGTGGTTCTTCCTGTATAAAACAAGATCTGGGCTGTGGCTCAGGGCGGTTGGCGAGGACCCCTCAACTGCCGACGCGATGGGTATTGACGTAGTCCGCACACGATATCTCTACACCATCATCGGCGGCATGTTGATAGCGCTTGGAGGGGCACATCTTTCACTCTCCTATACGCCAGGCTGGTCGGAGAATATCACTGGAGGGAGAGGATGGATTGTTATTGCTCTAGTCATTTTTTCCATGTGGAATCCTGCGCGAGCAGTATGGGGCGCGTTTCTTTTCGGAGGCATCAACGCAGTGCAATTCCGTCTGCAGGCTTCGGGTACCAGCATTCCCGCCAACTTCCTGAATATGATGCCGTATATCGGCACGATTTTGGTACTGGTTGTCATGACCTGGTGGGAAGCGCTCTCAAAGAGAGTTGGATCGCCAGCTGCGCTTGGTACTTCATATATGAGGGAAGATAAGTAATGCTATCCCTGACAGGCTTCGGGAATAGAATCTGAGGAAGGTATTGGATGAACAGAGACGTGATCGATGCAGCAAGCGGAAAAATCCCCTGTGACATCAATTTCGTCAATTGCACCGTCATTGATGTGCTGTCGGGAAGACTTATCCCGGACGCCACGGTATCCGTCATGAATGGAGTTGTCGCGGGAGTCAACGATGGCCTCGCAGCCAAGAAGACTGTGGACTTGCAGGGTATGTATCTTGCACCCGGCCTTGTCGATGCGCACGTGCATATCGAATCGTCGCTTCTAACCCCATCTGAATACGCGAGGGTGGTTGTGCCCCATGGAACAACCACAGTGATCGCCGACCCCCACGAGATTGCCAATGTCCTGGGCTATGATGGGATGCGCTACATGCTTAATGCGTCGCGCGATATTCCGCTGGATGTCTTTTTCATGGTTCCCTCCTGTGTCCCTGCTACCGATTTTGACACGGCAGGGGCGGCGCTCTATGCGTCCGACATGCA
The DNA here is from genome assembly GCA_029265255.1 of Spirochaetota bacterium. Next base: position 417,069 of record JAJUJQ010000001.1, on the reverse strand, counting down.
CCAGTTCCTGCAGGAACCGCGGGTATTAGGGCTCGGCGAGGTCATGAATTATCCGGGTGTGCTCTCAAGAGATCCCCAGCTGATGGATAAGATCGCGTTGTTCCGTTCCAATGGCAGGCCAATTGATGGGCATTCTCCCGGGTTGAGAAGTGCCGCGCTCACTGCCTACATTGCCGCCGGCATTGGATCGGACCACGAATGCACCACCGCCGAAGAAGCGCTCGAGAAAGTCGGCAAAGGCATGTATATCATGCTTCGCGAAGGATCGACAGCGAAAGACCTCCGTCCCCTTCTGCCCGCGGTTACCCGCAACAACGCGGGGCGTTTCATGATCTGTTCGGACGACAGACACTGCAACGATCTCAGGGACGAAGGGCATATGGACTTCTGCGTCAGAATCATGCTCGGCGCGGGCATTGATCCCATCGATGTATTTCGCATCGCTGCAACTAACGCCTGTCGCTGGTTCCGGATTCCAGACAAAGGAGCTATCGCTCCTGGATACCAGGCTGATTTTATTGCTTTCCGTTCCCTTGAAAATTTCAAAGCCGATATGGTGATTAAAAACGGAAACATCGTTGCCAGGGACGGAGCGCTGGTGCATAATACCGTGCCACCTTCAGTTCCGCTCCGCGATTCAGTCAATATCAAATGGTTGACCATCGAGGATTTCCAAATTCCGGATATCGGCAAGCCGGTTCGCGTCATTGAAGTCAACCAGAATTCTCTTCTTACCGGTTGGCATATCGAGACGTTGCTTTCAGAGAATGGATTACTGCAGGCTGAACCAGACCGCGACATCCTTAAAATATTCGTCATCGAACGGCATACCGGCTCAGGGAACATCGGCAAAGGCTTCATTCATGGACTGGGCCTACGCCGAGGCGCCATTGGCAGCACGATCAGTCACGACTCGCATAACATGATTATCGCCGGCTCGGACGATGTCTCGATCTTCAAGGCAGCGCGCCATCTCAACAAGATAAAAGGCGGTCTAGTGTTTACAATTGGTGAGGAAGTAATCCTGGATCTGCCATTGCCGATCGCTGGGCTCATGAGCGAGAGGAACGCCGACTTCGTCATAGAACGGTTGAGATCATTCGAAGAGAGATTCAAAATGGAAGGACTTCGGGCAACTTCTCCTCTGATGACCCTGTCATTCATGGCGCTGCCGGTTATTCCCAGCCTCAAGATCACCGATAAAGGTCTCATCGATGTCGACCGATTCGCTCCGGTTTCGCTGTATGTCGATAAGGATTAGAGTTCCAAGCCTTGCGATCGGTACGAGTATCTAAAGATCATTCGTTCCCGGCAGTCGCGTACGCTGCTCAGGGATGAAACCTCTTTAGTACCCAGAAGCCCTTGGGGGTTTTCCTGAGGAAGGCTGCCACACACACGGCCATTATGGTATACTTTTTAGCCGGGAGTTGTCCGATCAATGAAAACAATGCGTTTTAAAGCGAATAACCAATGGATCGAAACAAAAACAGCCTCGGGAATACCCGCGCTCGATATGATTAGAAATGAACTTGGCCTGACCGCCACCAAGGAAGGTTGTCGCGAAGGTGACTGTGGCGCCTGTGCCGTCTTGGTGGGTGAAGTGACGAACGAAGCGGTGCGGTATCGCGCAGTGCCCTCTTGTGTTCTGGCAACAGGCGACCTGGAGGGCAAACATCTTCTTACTCTGGAAGGATTACGACAATATGCACCCGAAGGGCTTACCCCGGTTATGCAGGCTTTTCTTGAAGAAAATGCGAGCCAGTGCGGATTCTGTACCCCCGGTTTCATCATCGCCCTCACTTCGTGGCTTGCCGAACCGCGAATTCCCGATTTAGCGGGAGCCTTACGCGCCGTAGATGGAAATCTCTGCCGATGTACCGGCTATGCGGCTATCCGCCGAGCAGCCGCGAGGCTCGTCGCCCGCTATGCGGATCTCCCGCTAGACCCCGAAGCGCGGATTGACGCCCTTGTCAAGGAAGGAATATTACCCGATTCAGTCTCTTCCTATATCAAAGAAGCTCGCGCTGCGGCTGATTCGAATACTCATACTCCTCTGGACCGCATGAGTTCTGAATCGGTCGTTGGCGGTGGCACTGATTATTATGTCCGCAATCCAGAACCGGATGAAGGATTTACCCCCCTGCTGACTCGCGCAATACCAGGATTTGGACATATACGCTGTCATAGTGGGGCAAAAGGCAGATGGCTGGAAATCGGCGCTGCTGTCACCATAAGGGATTTCTTCGAATCACCGCTTGTCCAAAATGAACTTCCGGGTATCGAGCGATACGAGACTTCCTTTGCAAGTACCCTGATCCGTAATCTCGCCACCGTAGGAGGAAATATTGTCAACGCGTCGCCCGTAGGAGATATCACGTCCATGCTGATGGCGCTTGGTGCCAGGCTAGTCATCATCCCCGCGGCTGCTGCAGCTTCTTATGGAGCCGCGAGCTCAGGGACAGAGGATGCGCCGATTCCTGCTGCTGCGCGTATTCTTCCCCTCGAACAATTCTTCCTTGGCTATAAGAAAATAGACCTGCAACCGTCCGAGATACTCGCCGCCATCCGCGTTCCGCTTCCCGCTGGGGATCGCAAATTCTCGTTCGAAAAGATCTCCAAGCGCCGAAACCTCGACATCGCGGCGGTAAACACCGCTATCTTTTTCACTCTCGACGAAGGCAGGTTCCATCATGTGAGGATCAGCTTGGGTGGCGTTGCCCCAATACCGGTGCTCTGCCACGAGGCAATGGCGGTGCTTGAGGGAGCTAATTGTCAGTCTGAAAACCCATTTGCGCTCGCCGCGCTTGCACGTCGTTCAGCCGAGGCCGCCGCTTCTTCGGTTAACCCTATCGATGATGTGCGGGGTTCGGCAGAATACCGGCGCCGGATGGTCCGCATGCTGATGCTTGCCCATTTCATACGGCTGTTCGAATCCAGCGGCATCGCAGAGGAGCTGTTTCCATGAATACGCTGATTCCAGAATCATTGCCCAACGTGCGTGGGCAAACCCAGTACATCGACGACATGGCACGACCAGCAGGCTGCCTTCAGGCTGCCGTACGCCTCAGCGAAAGCGCTCATGCAAGAATTCTGGCTATTCACACCGAAAAGGCTTGCGCGCTCGATCCATCGGTGCGCATTATCCTTGCGAAGGATATCCCGGGCACAAATCAGATTGGGTTTAACAAAGCAGATGAACCAGTGTTGCCGGAGGACGAATGGGATTACTGGGGGCAGCCGATAGCACTCGCAGTCGCGAAAACCCGTACGCTCGCTCGACGAGCTGCCGCTCTTCTTGAAATCGAAAGCGAACTGCTTCCTGTGATCACCGACCCTCGTGAGGCCGCTTCCCGTGGCGATCTGATTTTTCCTCCACGGAGTATTGCAAGAGGCGATGTGGACGCCGCATTCGCGCAATGCGCATGGGTAGCTGAAGGACGTGTGGATTCGGGAGGGCAGGAACATGTCTATCTCGAAACCCAAGGTGCTATCGCTGAAGTCATCGATGGGCGGCGTGTCCATGTCATTTCCAGCACCCAAGGGCCGACCGGGGTTCAGAAGGCGGTCGCACAGGCTCTTGGCATCCCTATGAACATGGTGGAAGTAGAAGCGAGACGGCTCGGAGGAGGATTCGGAGGCAAGGAAGACCAGGCAGCCCTGTGGGCATCCCTCGCCGCTGTCGCGGCATGGATCTGCGAAAAGCCTGTTGAGCTCTACCTGAACCGCAAGGAAGACATGCGCGCGACAGGAAAGCGTCACCCATATTCAACGGATTTTCGAATCGGAGCCGATGCCGAAGGAAAACTGGTCGCTTTTGAAGCGGTTTACTATCAGAATTCAGGCGCGACTTGCGATCTATCGCCTGCCATCCTGGCCCGGACTCTCCTTCACGCGACGGGCGCCTACCAAATCCCGAACGTAAAGGTAACCGGTTACATGTGTCGCACGAACCTTCCCTCATTCACCGCATTCCGGGGTTTTGGCGCGCCACAGGCATTTTTCGTGATCGAAGCTGCCATGGATGCTCTCGCCAGAAAAATTGGTATCGATCCTATCGAGCTCAAATACCGCAACCTCTACCAGGAAGGTGACGAAACCTATTATGGCATGAAGCTCGAGCGCGTACGAGCCCGTGAAGCTTTTGATCACTTGCTCTCTCGTTCAAAGTACTCTGCCCGAAAAGCGCAGATTGCCCAGTTCAATGCCGAACATAGGCTGGAGAAAAAGGGCCTTGGAATTATCCCCATCGCCTTCGGAATCAGTTTCACCAAACTCCAGATGAACCAGGCAGGAGCGCTCGTTCATGTCTATACCGACGGCTCGGTGGTCGTCAGTACGGGGGCCATCGAGATGGGACAGCAGGTTGCGCGAAAAATTGCTCTTATTACGGCACGTACCCTCGGTATTCCAGCCTCGCTTGTGACTGTGCAGCGTACCTCCACACTTACTGTCGCGAATACTGTCCCAACAGCCGCTTCGACCGGAGCGGACCTCAACGGAATGGCCGCAAAAATCGCGTGCGAGGAAATTCGGGGCCGCATGATCGCGCATGCTGCCGCACAACTCGCCGCAGATGCCGCCACTGTCGACATCCAGGACGGCATCGTGACAGTCAACGGCGAAAAAAGCACACTTGAATGGAAAACCCTTGTTGAGTCGATGCACGCCGCACGCAAAGACCTTTCAGCTCATGGATTTTATGCAACCCCGTTCCTCGAATATGATATGAAGAGAGAACGTGGCCGGCCCTTTGCCTACCATGTCTACGGAGCCGCGCTCGTTGAAGCGACCATCGATGTGCTGCGCGGTACCAGCCGCATCGACGCAACATATATTGTCCATGATATCGGTGATAGCATCGATCCAGCTGTCGATCGCGGACAGATCGAAGGGGCTCTCGCCCAGGGCCTTGGTTGGGCTCTTCTTGAAGACCTCCGCTTCGCAGCCGACGGGAAGCCTCTGTCTGACACTCTTTCTACCTATAAAGTACCTGATATTTCCTTCATGCCTGAAGATCTGGTGATTGATTTTCTTTCGCCAGCAGAAAATCCGACTACTCCGTACAATTCGAAAGCGGTAGGTGAGCCACCGTTGCAGTACGGAATCGCGGGATATTTTGCGGTTTTAGAGGCTATTCGCGCTGCGGGCGGAGACAATGGAACACGATATTCCCTTCCGCTTATCCCAGAAAAAATCGCGGACCTGCTTGCCGCACCTCATCGACAGGGAGATTGAACATGCTGATTCTCAACGCGGTCGCTGCTCTTCCCGGCGAACGGGACTTCCGACGCATCACTATGCGCATTCTCAACGGCAAAATCCTTTGGATCAGGGAAGCGGGGAGCGCGGGAACGGGGGACGCCTCGAGCGACGTTCTGGATGAACGTATCGATGCAAAGGGGCTCCTCATGTTCCCAGGTGCAATCGATCCTCATGTGCATTTTGACGAGCCAGGCTTCACTCATCGCGAGGACTTCCTGCATGGATGCGCAGAGGCGGCTCGCGGAGGCGTGACGACCATTATCGATATGCCCTGCACTTCGCTTCCGCCGGTAATTTCGCCGCACGCGCTGGAACAGAAGCTTTCTGTTGTCAAAGAAAAGGCGCTCATCGACTATGCATTCTATGGTGGCATTCCTGGCTCTTTCCCTCCTGAAGCTATCCAAGAACTAGTCTGTGAGCTCGCAGAACGAGTAGTTGGATTCAAATGCTATTTCATCTCGGGCATGGAGACCTTCCCCGCGGTGAACGATGCCCAGTTTAGCGCTGCCGCGCAGGCATGCGCGAAAGTCAGCCGTCCACTTCTTCTCCACGCTGAAGATCCTGATGTCATCGAAGAAGCGACGCGCGAACGAGCCATCTCGCGCGGTCAAAACCACCCTCAATGGATCGACTACACTGCAAGTCGGCCCATGGAAGCGGAGATCGCCGCAGTACGCAAGGCGGTTAAACTAGCCGGACCACACGCAAAGTACCTGCATATTGTCCATGTCGGTACCGCGCGCGCGGTGATTGCTGCGCTAGACAGAGGAGCTACCTGCGAAACCTGTCCCCATTACCTCGCATTTGACGAGACTGATTTCGCGCGTTTCGATGCGTCGCTTAAGACAGCCCCTCCAGTCAAAAGCCCCGAGCAAAAAGCCCTCCTTTGGAAAATGCTCGAATCAGGACAAATCAATTTCGTTGCTTCGGACCATGCAGGTGCCCCTGATTTTGAAAAATTTACAGGTAATCCACTTACCGCCTATGGTGGAATACCCGGGGTTGGAACGCTGTTCCCCTACTTGCTCTCTGAGGGTCTCTTCGCTAAACGCCTGAGCCTCGAGAGATTCCTTGAAACGGTAAGCGGCGCTGCCGCGCGTCGATACGGACTCTGGCAGGGAAAAGGCTCCCTACAGCCTGGAAAGGATGCTGACTTTGTGCTGGTAGACCCAGAGCGCACGACACTGCTCAAGCCCTCGCATATGATGAGCAAAAGTACCATTACTCCTTTCGCTTCAATGCGCCTGTCAGGCAGGATCGAAGGGACTTTCGTACGCGGATCATGTGTATACGCATCCACGCGTCTCGCTGCATCCATAGGCAACACTACCGAACCGTTGCTGAGGAACGATTCCGGCGCTATTCTTGCCAAGCCCGGATTCGGACGATTCATTACCTGGGGGTATCGATGAGCAAAGTCATGAAAACGACCTCTCTTCCTGCGCTTCTCGAGCGCATGGCAGGAGAATACCTCGCAAAGCGAACCATCTTTGAAATTCCCGAACAGATCTGGCTCGAGACGTTCAAGCTCGAAAGCGAGAGCACAGGACTCACGGTCATGTCTCAAGCCATCAGCATTCCGCTCGGGCCCGCCGCGGGCCCCCACACTCAGATCGCGCCGAACCTGATTGCCGCGTATCTGAGCGGTGCGCGCGTGTTCGAACTGAAGACCGTCCAGTCGAATGATCGCCTTGATATCGAAAAACCGTGCATCGATGCAGTGGATGAAGGACACAATGTCGAATGGTCTACTGAACTGACTCTCGAACAGGCTCGAATGGAATATTTGAATGCCTGGATCGCCATTAACCTTCTAGCACGAATCTATTCGCATAAGCCAGGCGATTTCATGTTCAATATGTCGGTAGGGTATACGCTCGATGGTATTAAAAGCGAAAAAATGGATGGTTTCATCGAAGGCATGCGCCGTCCGGAAACAACCGAATATTGGGACCGATCTATCAACCAGCTCCATGCATTTATCAACAGTCCCCTCTTCGTCCAGGCTTTCGGTGAAGAAGCGCTGGAACAGGCTCGAGCCATCGCCGACCACATGCCGGTCCGCCCTGTACATTCAGTGACACTTTCTACCATGCATGGCTGCCCCCCGGATGAAATCGAACGCATCGGCCGCTACCTTATCGAAGAAAAGGGGTTTGACACATACATCAAGCTGAACCCCACTCTGCTTGGTTTTGATCAAGCCAGGTCCATACTGGGCCGGCTCGGTTGGACAGACATTGTGCTGAAACCAGAAAGCTTTTCGCATGACCTGCAGTTCGACATGGCACTCACGCTTATCCGTTCCCTGACCGAGACTGCTTCTTCCCGGGGACGGAGGTTTGGAATAAAGCTTTCCAACACCTTGGCAAACGTGAATGATGGTTCCCGGCTTCCTGGTGGAGAGCGCTACATGTCCGGACGAGCGCTGTTCCCCATCACGATCCATCTCGCAGCCAAGCTCGCCCGTGCGCTACCTGAATTCCCGGTGCGTTTTTCCTATTGCGGCGGCGTATCAGCGTTCAACGCGCCCGATCTCATCAAGGCAGGGCTTGCACCCCTTACCATCGCTACTGACCTGCTCAAACCGGGTGGTTACCAACGCATGGCGCACATGGTGAAGGACATTCTCGACGCGATTTCACTTGCCCCTGAGAGACCGGATCCGGAAGCGCTCGATCAGATCGCAGCCGCCTCACTCGAGGAACCATGGTATAGGAAAGAATGGAAAGAAGGAACCGCATCGATTCCCCGGGCTTTGCCCCTGTTCGACTGCTTTGCGGCACCCTGCATCGAAGCATGCCCGGTACGCCAGAAAGCACCGGCCTACATCGCGGCCACCGGTTCAGGCAATCCCGATCATGCCATGTCCATTATTCTGTCCGATAATCCTCTTCCCACAACGACCGGCGTACTCTGCGACCATGTCTGCCAGGAGCATTGCAGCCGCGTAGATTATGAGGGTGCTGTACGAATACGAGACGTAAAACTCGCGACGGTCAGAAAGGCCGGAAATATGCCCATACAGGCCGCATGGCCTGTAAAATCCATGAGTCGGACCGCTATCATCGGCGCTGGTCCAGCAGGACTCGCGTGCGCATGGCACCTCGCGCAGTATGGGCAGCAGGTCGTGGTATTCGACCAGGCCGATCGCCCTGGTGGTGTTCCTGCGCACATTATCCCCGAATTCCGTATCGCCAGAGAGGATCTTGCGGCAGATATCGCCCGGCTTGAGTCGCTTGGTGTCGAATTCCGCTTTAAAACCGAGGTTCGATCCCCTGAAGCGCTTGTCTCAGAAGGGTTCGACAACATCGTCCTGGCAACCGGCGCCCATCAGGGACGTGATCTTCCTCTCGATGGCGAAGGCATACGCTCTATCCACGCACTTGATTTTCTTCGCTCGTGCATGGAAAAAGGGCCAAGCGCCTTTTTAGGCGTTCGTCATGTACTCGTGGTAGGTGGTGGTAACACCGCGTGCGATGCGGTTCGTATGGCTACTCGTATTCCCGGCATACAGGCGGTACGCTGGTCCTACCGGCGCACGAGACGCGAGATGCCCGCTGACATCGAAGAGTTATCGAATGCGCTCGATGAAGCAATGGCGCTTGCAGCGTGCACAAAGGATATAGCGCCCTCTGCGATATTCTTCGAGCTGTCGCTACCGGAGAAGGCGCAGGGCGGCGAGGTCATTCTCAGGCGCATGACATTGGGAGAAAAAGACGCCTCTGGCCGCCGCGCACCGGTTCCCACATCGGAAACATTCGCGATTCCCTGCGATCTCATCATTGCGGCGGTTGGTGAATCGCCCGATCCCTCACTTCTGGCGGCGTTCGGAGTGGAGATAGACCGGAAGGGTTTGCCCCGAGTTCATGACGATACATGCGTCGCGGTCCATTTAGATCAAGAGGCTCATCGGTTTCCTGCTGTGTATGTCTGCGGCGATGCGCGGCGGGGTCCTTCCTCGATTATTGCATCGGAAGCGGATGGGCGCAGCGCCGCCCTGGACATTCTTCGAGCACAGGGCATTGATCCGGCCGCACCGGATTACCAGCCCGCTCCCTGGAGCCAGATATCTCGTACCATACGCGGTAAAATCCTGTCCTCTCTGCTTCCGGATGATCCGCAGTTCGCCGCCCGGGAAGCTGAACGCTGTCTGCACTGCGACTCGGCATGCCTGCGCTGTGTCGAGGTCTGCCCGAACCGCGCCAACATAGTGTTGGAAACTGGCCGTGCCTTCGACCAGCCCGCTCAGATTCTGCATATCGACCGCCTTTGCAATGAGTGCGGCAACTGTGGCTTCTTCTGCCCCTGGAATGGCGAGCCATACAGTGGCAAGCCTACGCTGTTCGACAGCAGGGAAGAGCTGGCCGCCTCGCAGAACGCAGGCTTTGCCTTCTGCGGAAATGAATTCCGCCCCACACTCGTGCTGAGAACGACCGTGGCTGGACCGGTGGTCGAACTGCCATATCCAGCCTGGAACGGTGTTGTTTCGCGCACAGGAGAGAGGGCCATGATTGCGCTGGCACGCACCGTATGGGCGGAGCACCGCTATCTTGTGGAGGTACATGCATGATCCTGTTCCGCAAGGTTCAGATACTTGAGTTCGAACCGCCATCGGTCTCGGAACCGACCGATGTCCTGGTGTGGGAAGCTGGCGAAGGTGAGCATGCCGGTACAATCGCCCAAATTGGAAAGAATCTGCACGAGCAGTATCCTCAGGCCAAGGTTGCGGGCGAAGGTGGCTACCTTTCGGCCGGTCTTGTCTGCGGCCATACCCACCTGTACTCCGCCCTTGCGCGCGGCATGCTGGTTGCCATCAAGCCATCCAAGGATTTCGCGCAGCTGCTGGACCATCTCTGGTGGAGACTGGACCGGGCGATCGATCCGGAAATCCTGCGTGCAAGTGCGCTCGCCGGGTGCGCCGACGCGTTGAAGGCGGGAGTGACCAGCCTGGTGGACCATCATGCCGGACCCGAATGCATTGATGGAAGCCTTTCTATCATAAGAGAAGTGTATGAACAGACCGGTGTGAGGGGCATTCTCTGCTATGAGACCACAGACCGCAATGGTATGGATGGTGCCCGGGCGGGCGTTGCCGAAAACCTGCGCTTCGCGAGAGAAGTAGATGCCATCCGCGCCTCCGGCAGGAAACCTCTGGTCGAGGCATCCATCGGAGCCCATGCGAGCTTTACCGTAGGCGAGGAGACTCTGGAGGCTCTCGCTGATGCCGTACGCCAGACCGGTCGTGGTCTCCACATCCATCTGGCCGAGGACAAGTTCGATGCAGTCGATGCTCGCCATCGCTTTGGCAAGGATCCGGTAGAGCGCATGGAGACTGCAGGCGCACTCAACGAGCGCAGCATTATCGGGCACGGAGTCTGGCTCAGCCCCTCCGAAATCGAGATCATGAATGCACGGGATGCCTTCCTGGCTCACAATGCACGCTCAAACATGAACAATGCAGTAGGCTACAACCATCAGCTGCCCAGCTTCCATAATGTGGTGCTGGGTACAGACGGGATGGGAGCCGACATGCTGGAAGAATTCAAGTTCGCAGTGTTCCGCCATCGTGAGAGCCAGGGTCCTTGGTGGCCGGGAGATTTCCTCAAGGTGCTGCACCAGGGGAATCGCCTCATCCAGCGCTATTTCGCCCAGGATTTTGCACCGGACTTCCCGGGCTTCGGCACGGTCAGAGAAGGATCTCCTGCCGACCTGGTCCTCTGGGACTATGACCCTCCCACTCCCCTGACCGGAGAGAACATCGCCGGGCATATGGCCTTCGGCATGTCCTCACGCAGCGCGCGGACCGTCATGGTGGCAGGCAGCATTCGTATCCTGGACCACAGGCCGCTCTTCGATGATGCACAGATTCAGGCATTTGCACGCATCCAGGCCATACGGCTCTGGAGAAGAATGGAAGCGAGGTAATATATGGACAGCACAAGAATTCGCGAATTGGCGCGGCAGTACCGCGACTACACCGCCCAGAACCTGAGCAAGATCATCCAGGTTCCCGGCTTCTCCACGACCGAGAAAGATCGCATCATGCTGCTCAAGCAGCTCTGCGAGGAAGCAGGGATGGAAGACCTCTGGATTGATGGTCTTGGTTCGCTGCTTGGCCGCGTCGGCAAGGGGCCCAAAAAACTGGTATTTGATGCGCACATCGATACGGTTGGCGTGGGAGATCCGTCCCAGTGGAAACTGCCTCCCTTCTCGGGACTCATCAAGGACGGCCTCGTCCACGGCCGTGGAGCGTCGGATCAGCTTGGTGGTGCTGCCTCGATGATCACCGCAGCGCGCATCCTCAAGGAGCTCGGCTATGCAGGCGAGTACGAAATCTGGTTCTCCTTCACCGCAATCGAGGAAGACTGCGATGGCATGTGCTGGAAATACCTGATAGAAGAAGAGAAATTCGTACCAGATCTTGCCGTGTCCACAGAGCCTACTTCATGCCGTCTCTACCGCGGCCATCGGGGACGCATGGAAATCCAGATCGACATCAAGGGCATTTCCTGCCATGGTTCCGCTCCGGAACGTGGTGACAGTGCTGCCTACAAGGCTGCCCGCGCTGCCCTCGCCATCGAGAAACTCAATGAGCGACTGCAGCCGGATGATGACAACTTCCTCGGCAAGGGTACCATCACCGTCAGCCAGATCAATGTCCATGGCCCGAGCCAGTGTGCCGTGCCCGACCAGGCCATGCTCTACTGCGACCGCCGCCTGACCTGGGGAGAGACCGATGAGCTCGCCATCAGACAGGTCGAAGAGGCGCTGCGCGAGGCTGGCGTCGACAATTTCACGGTTTACATGCCCGAATACCGCAAGCCTGCATGGACAGGAACCGAGTATCACCAGGAACTGTACTTCCCGACCTGGAAGATTCCTGCCGATCACGTGCTTGTTCAGTCTGGCGTGGATGCCTATGCAGCGCTCTTCGGCAAGGCTCCATTGGTCGACAAGTGGACCTTCTCGACCAATGGCGTCGCCCTCTGCGGCCGCCACAAGATCCCGGTCATCGGCTTCGGCCCCGGCGATGAGGCACAGGCTCATGCCCCGAACGAAATTACCCGCATCGATGATCTGGAAATCGCAGCAGCCTTCTATGCCGCCCTGCCCTATGCCCTTGAGGCGCGGAAGTAAGCGAGGCATGCCGTGATACACTGGCGTTACCGCTGCCCGACCTGTGGCAGCACCTATGCCATTGAGCCAGGGCGCTATGTCTGCGATGCTTGCGCGGCATCGCAGCGCCCCGATGAACCACTGCGCGGCGTGCTGGAGTGCATATGGGAAGGGGACGATCCCGGCCCGGGCTCTGTCCCCCTTCCGGTGGAAGCACAGTACTTCCCGCCGATTCCGGTGGGCGAGACGCCACTCTGGGCACCGGAACGCCTGCGTGCAGAACTCGGCATGCCCCATCTCTGGCTCAAGGATGACACCTGCAATCCATCCGGATCCTATAAGGACAGGGCAAGCTGGCTTGTCGCCGCCTTTGCCCGCAAGTTCCGTATAGGAGAGATTGTGCTTGCCTCCACGGGCAATGCCGCCTCGAGCATGGCTTGCATCGGTGCGGCTGCCGGCATACGAATCAAGGTCTATGTTCCCAAGGCAGCACCCATCGCGAAACGGGTCCAGATTCTGCAGTATGGGGCAGAGCTGGTCGAGGTTGATGGCACCTATGATCTCGCTTTCGATCATTCGCTTGCCTATTCCAAGGCAACAGGCATGCTCTCTCGCAACACTGCCTACAATCCCCTCACCATCGAGGGTAAAAAGACCGCCAGCTTCGAAATCGCACGAGACCTGGGCGCGGCGCTCGCTCGGCAAGGTACAGCCCCTGTGCGCGCAGGAGCAGTCTATCGCGCGCCGGACCACGTGTTTGTCCCGACGGGCGACGGTGTCATCATCGCAGGTGTGATCAGGGGCTTCGAGGACCTCTTGCGTCTTGGATGGATCGACCACATGCCTACGATCTGGGCAGCACAAGCGGAAGGCTCAAGCGCAATCGCTCGGGCGCTCGCCACAGGGCGCTTTGAAGCTATCCCCTCCTCGACGATTGCAGATTCGATCTCGGTGGACATCCCGCGCAATGGCTACTACACCCTCAACAAGCTGCACCAGCACAAGGGACGGGCTGTGGTGGTGAGCGATGCCGAAATTCTGGAGGCTCAGCGATCTCTGGCACGCATGTCGGGGCTTTTTGCCGAACCTTCGAGCACCTGTGCCTATGCAGGTTTCCTGAAGGCACGGCCAGAACTCGATCCGCAGGCCCACATCGTGGTCATGCTGACCGGCAGCGGTCTGAAGGACATACGTGCTGCAGCACGGGGCGTAGGACTCGAGATTTGAGCGGATATCACCGGAGCGCCTGGTCTGGTTGAGCCCAGCCAGACCAGGTACACACAGAGCATCCGAGCATAAGAAGGCCCCGTGGCTGACACGGGGCCTGTTTCATAGCGACTGCTGGCTGGCCCATGCATCAACCAAGATACTCCCTCACCATTGCCGCAATTTTGGGAGCGGCGCTGGTAGCTGGCTCATACAGCCGGACTTTGAAGACACTCTCATCAAGTGATGGCAGCGGCTCTAGGTTGTTGAGAATGCTGTGAGGCGCCATGCGCGCAAACTCATCAATAGGCAGCACGAGCCCTGAAGTACCAATGACCACCAGCATGCCATCATTTGCAAGACCTTCGATTGCCGCAAAGAGATGTTCGTACTCTGGCGCCGGTTCCTGAAACATCACCACATGGTGGCGTACACTCACGCTCTTGCAGCTGGGGCATTGCTCCATGGGATCGATCTCCCTGTAGCCAATATGCCATACGAAACCGCAGCGCTCACATCGCGCCTTGGTGAGTTCTCCATGAAGATGGATGGTGTGCAGACAGCCCGCCTTTTCGAAAAGATCATCAATATTCTGGGTAAGATTGGCCACCTGGCCCGGGAATTCCCTCTGCAGCGCAGCGACCATGGAATGGGCAGGATTGGGCTGCGCCACTGCAAGTTCTCCTCGTCTCTTATTGTAGAAATCCATGATGAAATGACGATTGCGTCGAAAGGCGTCCGCGCTGCAAACCTCCATGACATTATAGGTGTCCCAGAGACCTCCGGCATCTCGGAAGGTCCTGATACCTGATTCAGCGGAAATGCCCGCGCCGGAAAGAATCACAACATTTCGCATCGCAGAATTATAGTACTATAATTTTTAGTGTAAAACGCGAACTCTTGAACCAATCACTCGATTGAAATAGTTACAATAAGATCCTCTCTTACTATAAAAGCACATCAATTGACTGAAAGTGTGACATGCAGAGTATCTGTATAGGTTCCTGCCTCAAAAACCTGCGAATAAAAACCATCATAGCTAAAATACACCCCAAATGAAATTACTGTTCCATTCTTTGGTGTTTTAGGTTTCAGAGCAGTCGTAACCGACCCACCAACATCGCAGAGAAACCCTTGATAGGTATCCAGAACAAACACGTATTTGATTTTTTCGGAAGAATCTTTTGTATTTACAAGATATCCGCCATTATCGGAAACAGCAGTAATTTTCCAGTTGTTTACATTGCTTTTAACAAGGATATCGATATCATAATCCCCACCGTTATCAAGATCAATTTCCCGGGTAATTTCATTACCGTAACCATAGAAATTGAACTGTAGAATCTGTGGATTTGCCCCAGTCAAAGTCAGTGAGCTGGAGGTTCCCGCAAAGACGCTGCTAGCAAGAATGAAAAAAAACAGTCCATTGATCAACATTTTCTGTGTGATTCTTGAACAACATTTCATATCCCGCCCCTTCAATTTTATTGATTATGGATCGATTGCCGATCCCGCAATATTTTAGATAAAATTATTATTGCGTTATTGTCAATATAGATTTTCCATATTTCTCAGCTTTCTCTGATGACACCGATGCCAGATTCGAGTACGGTCACCATGCATCGTATGTCATGCCCCTCTCCCCTCCTCAAATACCGAACCATATGGTACACTGCAATCATTTCCTGAGCAGCATGACAGATCGTTCCATCAATAGATCAGTATGATCGAGGTGCTGAGCTTAGTCTGCTGCGCGGCATGCCGAATGCCGAATCCCATTGAGTATATTGTATCATTGCAAGGAGTCACCGATGATCGATCTCAGCGTAAATGAATCACAGCGCAGAAAAAACATTGAGCGCTGCCGCCAGAAAGGCATTGTGCTCCCTACCTTCGCGCAGATGCGTGATCCCTCGAAAATACCGGAATCCATTAAAAAAGAGCTTACAAACATCGGGCTCTGGGATGTGCATCCCCGCAACCTTTTCCGCGTCAACTGGCATAATGAAGCCAAGGAATTCGGCGGAGGCTTCGGCAAGGTCAACTATCTTGAAATCCCCCGCGCCATCACCGGTACCAAGGCACGAATTGTCGGCCTTTGCGGCAAATGGTTCCCGACAGGCGCGCATAAAGTTGGCGCGGCGTATTCCTGCCTGGTGCCAGAACTGGTGACCGGCCGCTTTGATCCCACCACCAAGAAAGCCGTCTGGCCAAGCACGGGCAACTACTGCCGCGGCGGCGCTTATATTTCCAGGCTTCTCTCCTGTCCAAGTGTTGCGATTCTCCCCGCCGAAATGAGCCGTGAGCGCTTCGAGTGGCTCAAGACCATGGCTGAGGAAGTCATCGCTACCCCTGGCTGCGAGTCCAATGTAAAGGAAATTTTCGACAAGTGCGTGGAGCTGCAGCGTACTCGCCATGATGTGGTGATTTTCAATCAGTTCGACCAGCTGCCCAACCACCTCTGGCACTATCAGGTCACCGGCCCGGCCATGGAAGAGGTCTTCCGCGAAATCGGCGGCTCCAATGCCCACATCGGCGGTGTAGTCCTGTCTTCCGGATCGGCTGGCACCCTCGGCTCTGGTTCCTTCATCAAGGAACACTTCCCTGGCGCTCGACTGGCGGTTGGCGAAGCGCTGCAGTGCCCCACCATTCTGGAAAATGGTTTTGGCGGCCACCGCATCGAAGGCATCGGCGACAAGCATATCCCCTGGATTCACAACTTCCGCGACACAGATGCCGCCATCGGTGTCGATGACGAGCTCCCGATTCGCTTCATCAGACTCTTCAACGAGCCAGCAGGCCGCAAGCTTTTGATCGAAGCGGGCGCTGATCCCTCGGTGGTCGAGCGGCTCGACTGGCTTGGCATTTCCGGTGTGGGTAACCTTCTCGCTGCCATCAAGTTTGCCAAGTACTACGAGCTGGGCGAGGATGATGTTGTCTTCACCATGTTCACCGATTCCATGGCCATGTATCAGTCGAGACTCGCCGAGCTCACGGCCGAGCGTGGGCCATACGATCAGCGGCAGGCAGATCGCGATTACGATCGCCTGCAGGGCCTGTCGGTCGACTATGTCTTCGATATGACCCATGTGGATCGCAGACGCGCCCACAATCTCAAGTACTTCACCTGGATCGAGCAGCTTGGCAAGGATCTGAACGAGCTGCGCGCCCAGTGGGATGACTATCGCAACTATTGGGGCGGTCTCCACCGCCAGGCGGATGAGCTCGATCGGCTCATTGAAGATTTCAATGCGGAGGTTCTGAAGTGATCCTGCTGAAGGATTGCTTTGCCGTCGCGGTGCCAGCCAGGCCAGGCACCGCGGCCTCGTCCAGACATCGCTTCACCCTGCTCAGCAATGTCGACATACTCATAGAAGGCAATCGGATCGCCGCCATTGCATCCACCCTTCAGGCTCCAGAAGGCGCTACCGTCATCGATGCTTCACGGCATGTTGTGGTGCCAGGCCTGGTGAATACCCACCACCACTTCTACCAGACCCTCACCCGCAATCTACCCGCTGTCCAGGATGCCAAACTCTTTGACTGGCTCGTGTACCTCTACGAAATCTGGAAATTCCTCGACCCCGAGGCAGTCTACTGGTCGAGCATGCTCGCGATGGCAGAACTCGCCAAGACAGGGTGTACGCTCAGCACCGATCACCACTACCTTTATCCTGCCGGCTTTCCTGCCGACATACCGAGCCTCCAGTTCCGCGCGGCAGCGGACATCGGCCTCAGGTTCGCGCCTACGCGCGGCTCCATGTCACGCTCGAAAAAAGATGGGGGTCTGCCACCCGACTCAACTGTCCAGGACGAGGAAACCATCCTGCTGCACAGTGAGGAAACTCTGCGCCGCTTCCATGATCCTGCACCCGACGCCATGCGCAAGGTTGCCCTCGCTCCATGCTCCCCCTTCTCGGTGAGCGAGCGACTCATGAGCCAGTCAGCTGCGCTTGCACGGCGCTATGGAGCGCGCCTCCACACACACCTTGCCGAAACAGCTGACGAGGATGACTACTGCGTCCAGGTGTATCATCGCCGCCCCCTGCAGGTTATGCAGGACTGCGACTTCGTGGGATCCGATGTGTGGTATGCGCATGGCATCTTCTTCAACGATGAGGAACTCGACTTCCTGGCTCGGACCGGCACCGGCGTGGCACATTGCCCATCCTCCAACATGAGACTCGGCTCCGGCATCTGCCGCGTACGCGAAATGATTGACAGGGGGGTGCCTGTAGGGCTCGCTGTTGATGGATCAGCCTCGAACGACACATCGGATATGCTGGGTGAAGTGCGTCAGGCTCTGCTGTTGCAGAGGGTGCGCTACGGTTCTGCAGGTCTCACCGCAGGAGAGGCACTGCACCTTGCCACCGAAGGCGGCGCCCGGATCCTCGGCTTTGACCAGGCGGGCGCAATCGAGGAAGGCAGGCTTGCCGACCTCGCGCTCTTCGATGTGATGAAGCTTGAGTATGCGGGTGCGCTCTCTGATCCACTGGCAGCGCTGATATTCTCGGGCTACAATCACGAGGTCGACCACCTGATCGTCAATGGCCGACAGGTGGTACGTCACGGACAGCTCGTCAACGCAGACGAGGACATGATCAGGAAAAACGCGCTCTCAGCCTGCGAGCGCATGTATCGAAAGGCAGGCATTCTGTAGCTGGTGCAGCGGCATGCCCGAGCCGGTCGCTTCAAACCAGCGCGCAGCATGCCCTGGCATATGAATTCTTAGGGAGGTCATGATGGACACAGCAACCATCCGCTCGATGATCGAGCAGCTGCGCGGCAAGCGCATCAATATGGCAGGCAAGGATTTCCTCCTTACCTGGGAAAAATCATCGGATGAGATCGAGGCCACGTTCCTTGTCGCCGACATTCTCCGAGCCATGCGGGAGCAGAACATCAGCCCGCGCGTCTTCGACTCCGGTATCGCCGTATCGAACTTCCGCGACAATTCAACACGCACCCGCTTCTCCTTTGCCTCGGCCTGCGACCTCTTGGGTCTCTACATCCAGGACCTGGACGAGGGCAAGAGCCAGATCGCCCATGGAGAAACCGTGCGCGAGACTGCCAACATGATCAGCTTCCTCACCGAAGCAATCGGTATCCGCGACGACATGTATCTCGGAGAGGGCGATCGCTACCAGCGCGAAGTCGCCCAAGCACTCGATGACGGTGTCAAGGCAGGTGTGCTGCCCTCTCGTCCCACCATCGTCAACCTGCAGAGCGATATCGATCACCCGACCCAGTCCATGGCTGACTTCCTGCATCTTGCCCACTATTTCGGTGGCTTCGACAAGCTCAAAGGCAAGAAAATCGTCATGAGCTGGGCATACAGCCCCTCCTATGGCAAGCCGCTTTCCGTGCCCCAGGGAGTGATCGGGCTCGCGAGCCGCTTTGGCATGGACATCGTGCTCGCCCACCCCAAGGGCTATGACCTCATTCCCGATGTCGTCGAGCTTTCGAAAAAGCAGGCTCAGGAATCAGGCGGCTCCTTCACCTACACCGACTCCATGGACGAGGCCTTCAAGGATGCGGACATTGTCTACCCGAAGAGCTGGGCGCCCTACGATGTCATGCTCCGCCGCGTGCCGCTCCTCCATGCGGGCGACAAGGAAGGCCTCAAGGATCTTGAAAAGGAATGCCTCGCCAACAATGCCAAGTTCCAGGACTGGGAATGCACCGAAGAGAAGATGAAGCTCACCAAGGGCGGCAAGGCGCTCTACATGCACTGCCTGCCTGCCGATATCACCGGTGTGTCCTGCAAGGCCGGCGAAGTTGCCGCCAGCGTCTTCGATCGGTATCGCGATGACACCTACCGCGAAGCGAGCTACAAGCCCTACATCATTGCCGCCATGATCCTGCTGGGCAAGTTCCAGAACCCGGCCACTATGCTCGAGAGCATTCTGGCCAGAGGCAGGCAGAGAGTGTTCGGAGTCTAATTGCTGCGTGCCAAGGTGCATCCCGCGAGGATGCGCCTGCTTTCCATCAGATTTATAAAGCCTGGCACTCAATGCCAGGCTTTTTTTTACGCACCACCTCGCTTCACCCTATGCGGCCACATTACCGTCCGCCGCTAGCACCGGGTGCTTCGCTTTTATTGAGTATCTTCCGAACTTGCGGCGGGGACATTCTGATTCTATAGTAAGAGTACGCTCGATATGCTGGAGGATTCGCATGCTCAATCGCAATGACTGGATACATGGGCTTTTCCCAAACGGAATCCCCACGCTATGGTGTCCGCCTCTGACCCATTTTGCCGCGGACGGTTCGCTGGATCGAGCTCGCATTAAAGCTCACCTGGCGTTCATGCGTCCTTGGGTCTCGGCCCTTCTTGTTCCAGGCTCTACCAGTGAGGGGTGGGAACTTAAGCGATCTCTGGAAATCGAGCTTGTCGATTTCGTGCTCGCGTGTGCGAGAGAGCTCGATTATTCGATTCTGGTTGGAGTACTAAGAACCGAGCCAAGCGCTGCCGCGAAAGACATTCGAGATGCGGCCGGTCATATCTTCGGAACTGGAACCCTTCCCACGCCAGAAGCTTTCCGGGAACGACATTTGTGCGGATTTGCGATCACCGCGCCTCGCGGACGCCATCGTTCCCAAAACGAAATCCGCGCGTCACTGGAGGAGGCCCTTGCGGCCGGATATCCGATCGCGCTGTACCAGCTTCCGCAGATTACCGAAAACGAAATTTCTCCGGAAACCGTTGAAGCACTCGCTGATAAATATCCGAATCTCTATATGATGAAGGATACGAGCGGAGCAGATCGCGTAGTGCTTTCTCAGCGTTCTTTCAAGGATATCTTCTTTGTTCGCGGCGCGGAAGGCAATTATGCTCGATGGTACCAGAAAGCGGGAGGCCCTTACCATGGGTTCCTTCTGAGCTCAGCAAACTGCTTCCCGCGCGAACTGAGCGCTGTGCTCGGGCAGATCGAACAGGGCAATATAAAGGAAGCCAACTTACTATCGGATCGGGTATCGCGCGTCGTGCTCCATCTGCTGGATGTCGCGGCTTCCCTGCCTTTCGGTAATCCATTCACCAACGCGGCTAAAGCTATCGATCATTTCATGGCATTTGGTTCGAGAGCAAATCTTGATGCGCCTATCTACCTCTCCAGTGGGAAGACCCTGCCCCGCTTGCTTCTTGAGGCTGCGCATGCGGCGCTTGTGCAAGAGCATCTTTTGCCATCCAAAGGCTATATGGAGCAGTAGCATGAACGATGAGACACCGGTAGACTGCCGCATCGAAAGCCTGGAGCAGTGTATCGATTTGTGGTCCCGCACATATAATCGTTTCGGGAATCCCGACTGGTCCCATATCCTCCCCTACTACGATGATTCCATCGAATTCAAGGACAGTATTCAGGAATTGCGCGGAAAAGAAGCATTCCGCGCGATGACTGAACGCCTGGCAAAGCGATCGCAGGACCTGCGCATGGTCATCAGGAATGCAGTCATGCAGGACAGGATCATTTTCATGGAATGGGAGATGACTATCCTGTTTCGAAAGACGAGAACTTCGGTCATTTATGGCGCCAGCCGGATTATCTTAAATGAGCGCGGCAAGATCGTTTCACAACGGGATTACTACGACCTGTGGGGAGATATTTTCGATAATGTGCCCTTGTGGGGACCAAAATATCGGCGGTTTATGCGAAAGGTGTTCGGATAGTCTATGAACATTCCATTTGTCAGCGAGCAGGTTCGCAGATACTGGTCTGAATACAAATGGTCCAATGTATGGGCCATGTTCCGCAATAGTAGGATTCCACCGAAGGACTGCAAAGAATCATGCAAGGGAACGCTGGCGGTCATCACAGGCGCAACATCAGGCATTGGGTACGCCGCTTCCCGTCTGTTCGCTTCCCGTGGCGCAGACATCCTGACCATCAATCGCAGCGTGGAAAAATCGGAATCTCTGAAAGCCGAACTGGAAAAGGAATTTGGAATACTATGTGAATATCTGATTGCCGATCTCTCGCTGCTCAATAACATGCGTCGCGTGGCACGGACGTTGAACGACATGGATCGTCCCATCGATGTGCTCATCCACAATGCCGGCATCTATCTAGATCGTCGCATCCTTACAGTGGACGGCATGGAAACCACGTTTGCTGTCAATTATCTCTCTTCGTTTGTCATGAATTACCTGCTTGCCGACCGATTGAAACAGGAAGGCAAGGCACGGATCATCTTGGTCGGCTCGGAAGCCTACCGCTTTGCGGTGTGGGGGTTGCGGCTTGACGACGCACAGTTTGAGAAGCGGCCATACAATGGACTGAAAGCCTATGGATCGGCCAAGCTCGCGCAGATTCTCTCGATGCATCGATTTTCTACTATATTCGAAGGCAGCGGCGTGACCATCAATACCATGCACCCCGGTATGGTGACGACCAATACCGGTCGGGACAACCGGCCCTTTTACAGGTGGTACAAGAAGCATGTCATCGACAAAATGTCACAGTCGCCGGACATTTCTGCCATGGCGCTGTATTACCTCGGAGTCTCTAAAGAAGTCTCAGGTTGTACCGATGTCTTCTACAATCTCACCACACAGGAGGAAATTACCCCTCCCGCACGCGATCTGCACGCGGCTGATGAACTGTGGAACTTCAGCATGAAGCTCGCAAGACTTGCGTGAGCACCGCGCGATCGGGGCTATTTCATCTTGGCAAGCAGCTTTTCGGCATCCTTGCTGCCCATTGCTGCGGCTTTCTGCAAATCAGCCTTGGCCTCGGCAAGTCGACCCATGTCCTTGTAGAGTTCCCCTCGATAGTACCACGCATTCTTGTTGGCATCAGGTTTATCGCCAAATAACGCGATGTACTCGTTGAACAGTGATTCTGCTTTCTTCCTGTCCTGACCAGCGATCGCGGGGAGTACCTGCCAGAAGCGTCCCAGCGAAAGAATCGGTCCGCCATTGTCGTACATTTTGTTGAATTTATAGGCATTTTCGAACCCCATCTGGGTTTTCCCCTTGAGACCTTCCGCCAGAGCTGTAATCACACTCACGCAATCGGAGTACGTCCCGACACACAGCCCATACCAATACCAGCCCTCGATTCCTGTAGGATTGAGTTTGAAGGCGATTTCGCCATATTTCATACCTGTTTTCGCGATTGTCTTCGCATTTTCCTTCCAGCCGGGTACTTCCTCAGTGACTAGGTAGTCTCCATATTTGCGTGCCGCCTCGGCAGCCTTCCAATTCAGAACATAATCCTGTGGTGCAGCCTCGGCGCGTTTTATCGCCTGCTCATAGGCAGCCTTGAGCTCAGCCTCGGTTTCCGCAAGAAGAGGTACAAGTATTGCGAGCAGTAATACCCATACACATACCATTTTCCTCATCATGGTCCAGTTCCTCCTGAATCATCGATTCCGCAAAGCCTATGCTGGCATACAGCCATCCGTCAAGCAGACAGAAGCGCCGGCAATCAACACTTTCTCAATCCGCACCTGCGCATGGGCACCCGCCGCTCCAAAAAACGCGCGCGAGGATGTTCCGCTTCCGCTATCCCTGTTACCCGCCCCTGTCTCTCGCAATTGCACTAATGTCGCGGGCTCTCCTTGAATGAAATCCGTAAAAGACTCCGGGAGGCTCAGAAGCTGTGCGGGATTATCCACAGCCATCCTCATGGCATCCTGCAAAGTAATGCCGCAGGCTGCCGCCATCCGCGCAACACCCCTGTCGAGCAGATGCCCGGCTCCCGCAAGAAATTCAGTACCTTCAAGACCAAGGTGCCCATCCGGATGGACGCGTACGGACATATTTCCCCATCGATACACGCCTGGAGGATTTCCAGCAAGAAAAGCGACATCACTGGTGAGAATCAGCCGTTCAACCCCCTTGCTTCGATAGAAGACCCGGAGCACTGAATCCGGCAGATGAAAGCCGTCGGCGATGATTGAGGCCATCAGGCGATCATCGGCAAGCTGCTCCCACAGGTAGTTGCGAAGTCTCGGCAACAGCCGGTGACTGCCGTTGCCGAGATGAGTCGAGAGTCGAGCGCCTGCTGAAACCGCTTGCTGTATCTGTTCGGGAGAGGCAGCGGTATGACCGATTGCAGGGACAAGACCTTCCTTGGTGATCTGTTCAATGAAGTGGATAGCCCCTTCAGTCTCAGGTGCCAGGGTCACGACACGAATCAGACCTTCAGCGGCCTCCTGCCATTCGTGAAATTCATCCAGATCCGGTACCCGTATCCATCGCGGATCATGAGCACCGCGTGGTCCCTCTTCTGGTGAGATGTAAGGGCCTTCCAGATGAATGCCGAATATCGCGTGGCGCGCTTTTCGATTCTCCCTTACCGCTTTTGCAATAACGGCACAATTTTCTTTGATTCTCTCTCGCGGTCCGGTGATGAGCGTAGGAAGGTGGTGCGTTGTTCCAGATGCCGCAAGCTTCAGGATGATTGTTTCTATACCCTCCGCCGTGAGGTTCGGAGATGAATAATCAATGCCAGCGCATCCATTGACCTGAATATCAATAAAGCCTGGACAGAGGATGGGAATGGAACCGCCGGCGCTGTCTGATCCGATACTGGCTGCAACCTCGGCGATCTTATCATTCTCGACCGACACACAGATCGGTTTTCCGGTACGATAATGAATACCTTCAATCCTCATCGAGATGGCTCCCTCCGCGTGATCACGCAAGAACACTATAGTGCACCCAGGCTGCCTTCGGTAGGTCTTCTCCATCCACATGGGGTATGATTCCGCGTGATTCCGCGTTTTGCATGTCGTATTCAATTGCCTTATAATTAAATTTAATAAGGAGTCCCCAATGAGAAAGTTCATCATTTGTATTCTTCTAATTTTGATCACTGTCGCAATCCATGCGCAAAGCTCCGCTTCAGACATTGCCGATTTGAAAGCGCGCGCGAACAAGGGCGATTCCGACGCACAAAATTCACTCGGAGTTCGATATTTCAATGGTGATGGGGTGCAGAAGGACTACAGTGAGGCAGTTCGCTGGTTCACGCTTTCGGCTAACAAGGGAAACAAGGTCGCACAGTGCAATCTGGGCACCTGCTACTACTATGGATATGGCGTGCAAAAAAATTACACAGAGGCAGCCCGATGGTACCGGCTATCCGCGGACCAAGGGTACGCGAAGGCACAGAACATGTTGGGCGAGATGTATGAATACGGCAGGGGCGTCGCTCAGGATTATCGTTCTGCCGCATACTGGTACCAAAAGGCGGTCGATCAGAACTTCCTTGCTTCAATAACAAATCTCGCGTGGCTTTATGAAAACGGCTATGGCGTCGATAAAAATCTCAACCTCGCGGTATCACTGTACCAAAAAGCCGCGGAGCGTGGTGATGCGTACGCGCTCTACAGCATGGGCTGGGCATATGAAAATGGTATTGGGGGTCTTCCCGCAGACATGCAACAAGCCTTCCAGTGGTATTTGCTTGCGGCGGATCAGGAACAACCTGATGCCTTGTACGCGCTCGGCATGATGTACGAGCAAGGTATAGGCGTAACAAGGGATTTCGACATGGCCTTCGACTATTTTCTCTCCTCTGCGAAAAATGGGCACCCCGAAGGTATGATCGCCGCAGGATTCTACTACGAAATGGGATTTGCGGGCGAAGAAAATCCTGTCGAAGCCCTTATGTGGTACTTACTCGCCAAGGAATATGGGCACGCTTCAGCCCAGAGCTATATCGACGAAATTTCGCAGACCATGAGCCAGCAGGATATTGAGCGAGCAAAACAAAAGGCGGCTCAGTTCTAGGCAGTACTTCGAGGTGTGGAGGATCTCATGCAGGAAAAATCAAGCGGGCAGTTTTATGCACCCAAGGGGAAGCCATCGCCGGTTTGCCGACCGGGAGAATGCCAGGTTGGCATTATCGGACTCGATCACGGGCATATTTACGGCATGTGCAATGGACTGACCGAGGTAGGAGCGACGCTTGTCAAGGTATGTGACCAGGATCCGCAGAAGGTCGCGCAGTTCCGTACCCGGTTTCCTGAAGCAGCCGAGGCCTCCTCTGTCGAAGAGATACTCGAGGACGCCAATATCACGCTTGTTGCCTCAGCCATCATCCCTAATGAGCGTGCAGCACTCGGACTCAGGACCTTGGCTGCGGGAAAACACTACTTCAGCGACAAACCGCCCTTTACCACACAGGCGCAGGTCGACGCGGCGCGCGCCGCGGTTGCCGCGAGCAAGACCAGAACGCAGCCGGAAGGATTGCTGTGGGCAGTGTACTACTCTGAACGGCTCCACGTGGAAGCCTCAGTGTATGCCCAGCGTCTGATTGAGGATGGCGCGATTGGGAAAGTCGTCCACATTTCGGGCTGGGGACCGCATCGCATCAGCATCCCCACACGGCCAGCATGGTTCTTTGACCCCGCGTATTACGGCGGCATACTCGTGGATTTGGGGTGCCATCAGATCGAACAGATGCTTTTTTTTACAGGCGCTCGTGACGCGACAATTTCAGCAAGCCACATCGCAAATTACCGCTTCCCGCAGTACAGCCGGTTTGAAGACTTTGGTGATGCCAGCCTTGTCATGAATAATGGTGCTACCGGCTATTTTTCGGTAAACTGGCTTACGCCCGACGGCCTTGGCGCGTGGGGAGACGGGCGTACGTTCATTCAAGGGACCAATGGATACCTCGAACTCAGAAAATATATTGATGTCGCCGCAGATCCGGAGGGCGACCACGTCATTCTCGTAAATCATGAAGGTGAATACCATTTCCGCGCCGCAGGAACCTGCGGTTTCCCATTTTTCGGTGCGCTTGTACGCGACTGTCTCGACGGTACTCGCACCGCGCTGGATCAGGAAATGGTGTTCAGAAGCGCGGAGCTCTCAATTGAAGCGCAGCAAGCGGCATGTAGAATTGTCATTCACGCTGACTGAATAGGACATGCCAGCTACCAGGAAGGCGGCTGGCATGTATTTCGGGAATCCATTCTTTTGCGGCATGTCATCCGCGTGGCATACACTGTTCGGAGCGCAGCGCTGCAGCCGCGGCTGCGATTCTCTCAATGGCCTGATCCAGCACAGTTCTGGGACATGCGAGGTTGATCCGCATAAAGCCTTTTCCTGGTGTACCGAACATAGATCCATGATCGAGCCACACTTTGGCACGATGGAGGAAAAAATCACGCAAGGCTGCGTCATCCAGCCCGAGCGCTCGACAATCCAGCCAGGCTAGATAGGTTCCTTCCAGAGGATATACAACGATTTGCGGCACAAGCATGCCAAGAACCTCTTTCAAATGCCGATAATTCGCCTCAATATACCGGATCAGCTCTTCCAACCACGCCTCGCCGTGCTCATAAGCCGCTTCCTGCGCCACAATACCGAAAACATTCGACGTGCCGAGGCCAAGGTTCCCTGCCATGGTCACAAATTCGTCTCTCAGCCGTTTGTTCGAAATAACCACGTTGGCAGTACATAACCCTGCCAGATTGAAGGTCTTGCTGACCGCTAGACAGGTCAGCGTTCTATTTGCGGCATCCTCTGACAGCGAAGCAAACGGAACATGCCGATACCCTGGCATGATGATGTCACCATGGATTTCATCCGAGACCACAATGATATCTTTCCGCGCGCAGAGGCCAGCGAGCGCCTCGAGTTCTTCCCTTGTCCACACGCGGCCGACCGGATTGTGAGGACTGCAGAGAATAAGCATTTTCGTGCGGGAATCGATTTTCCTCTCGAGATCTTCCACATCCATGCAATATCGATCACCAGAAATGCGCAGAGGGTTCTCGATCAGCTGTCTGCCGTTATTCAGGACCGCTGCCGCAAAGGGATAGTACACCGGCGTCTGAATAACAATCTTGTCTCCAGGATGGCTGAATGCAAGCACCGCCAGATTGATGGCTGGCACAATGCCCGGCGAATAGCAGATCCAATCACGCTGGATGTTCCAGCCATAGCGCCGGGAAGTCCAGTTCATCAGCGCGGTATAGAACCCGTCATGACGAACCGGATAGCCGAAAATGGGGTGTGCCGCGCGCTCCAGAATAGCTCGCTGGATTTCCGGCGCGACTGCAAAGTCCATATCCGCAACCCACAACGGGAGCACATCTTCTACACCGCAGAATCGCTTTCGATAGCTCCATTTCAGGCTGCTGGTTGGAATCCGGTCGATGACCCGATCAAAATCGAATGCCATTATTTCCTCTCTTCTGCGGCGAGACGAGCTTCTTCATCAATCCAATATCTGTCGAAATCATGCTTGAGGTCGCGATAGTTTCTGCCATCTTTCCGCATCCTGGCTGTCATAAAGAAATAATATACCGTGCCGAGGCCAAAAAATCCTGCGAAATAATAGATATTCTTTACGCCGATTTTGAGTAGCCCGTTCCACGAGAGCAAAAGACTAACGCCGAGCGAAAAAATAACAATAACATAGAGCCAGATCTTGGGAAGCGGAATTAGCGATTTTTTATAGAGATGTGGAAACTTTTTCTCTATAAAGAGTACAGAAAGTGGCATCATCATGGAAAAGAGAAACCCGGGTACCAGAGTGATGAGCGTTGTGAAACCAAGATCGAATTTGAGGATTATAGGGAGCGCAACAATGATGGCAACTATAATGGTCACGCGATAAGGCTGGTTGTGCTTATTGAGCTGCGCGAACCATTTTGGGAAAATACCATCACGAGCAGCAGCCCAGAATATACGCGATTGAACCATAAAACCAGCATTCAATGTGGTGAGAATCGCAAGGAATGCACCACCTGAGATGAAAAACACGAATCCTGCCGGACTCATGATTTTTTTTGCATACTCACCAAGTGGAAGCGCACGTTTCGCCACTGGGGGGATCATCTGCTTGAAATCGACAGCAGTCGTGGCTGTGAAGGCAAGCAACGCATAGATAATTCCGGCGATTATTGTTCCCCAGATAATGGCCATAGGAATCGATTTTCTTGGATCTTTTACCTCGCCACCCATATTGATTACCACAGATGCGCCATCAAGCGCAAACATGTACATGATAAGCGCGGTGACAAAGTTGCCAAAACCCTTTTCAAAGAACCCCTGCAATCTGGTAGTGTCGATATTCGGAATCCCCTGAAATATAAACAGCAAAAGTGCAGCGAGCATAATATAGACAAAATATTTGTTGGCTTTAGAAATGATTTTAACATTGAAAAGATTAAGACCACCAAAGACTATGATGGCTGCGATAGCCGATATTTGAATTGATACCGTGGGAAAGATTACTTGAACATACTGGCCAAACGACATTGCAATCACTGATACTGAAAAAATACCAATAATTCTGTTCCACATATAATAAAATCCGAGCGTGGGATCCAGAAATCTGGAGATATATTTGTAATATCCACCAGTAGTTGGACATGCTGAAGCAGCGATCATTGTTGGAATTGTCGAAATAATGGCAACCAATGCCGCGACAATATAGACCAGAAAAGCAGCTGGACCCGCATATGATATGCCTACACCAGTCAGACTGAATACCCCTGCTCCAATGATAGCGCCTACACAGATCATCGTAAGCTGGAACGTATTGATTTCTCTCTTGAATTCAGTTTCTTTCCTCTCTGCCATTGATATGCCTCCTTATATTGCAACGCCATCGTCAGCAGCGGCGATTGCTTCGATTTCAACCAGGGCCCTTTTTGGCAATGCTGCCACCTGAAAAGCAGATCGAGCGGGTGCGTCCCGTGAGAAAAATTGCGCGTAAATTTCATTCATTGCGCCAAAATCGTTAATATCCGCAAGAAACACTGTTGTTTTAACTACATTTTCTAGACTTAGTCCTGCGCTCTCCAGAACCGCTTGCAAATTGCGCAACGCCTGTTCGGTTTCTGCCTGGACCCCACCACTTGCCAGCATTCCGGTCTTGGGATCGATACCAAGCTGTCCGGAAAGAAAAACAACCTTATTTACAGATACGGCATGCGAATATGGGCCTAGGGCCGCAGGAGCTTCCTTAGCGGTGATGACAGTTCGTGTGGACATATCTTCTCCTGTTTTCAGAGAAACATACTGGATTACGAGCAGATTATAAGGGCAGTATATTTACACTGTCAACTATAAAATTACAATATTTTTAAAATTTTACAATTTTTTTAACAAACGCGCATTCATGCTTCCAAGCGCCGGACCTCACGAAGATATTTATAAATTGTAAATTTTGTTACACCAAGCTCCCGGGCGGCGCATTCTACAGCCCCTTTGATACCAAAAATGCCTTTTCTTTCGAGCCCGAGTATGAGTGCTCGGTAGCGTTCGCTCCGCGATAGACCTTCGATCCGCATGACGCTCTCTCGCTCTTCCTTGAGCGCACTTCGCACTAGCTGTGCTACATCGGTGACAAAATGCTCACTTCCTTCCGAATTGCTTTCAGACGTATCAAGGAAGGTTCTGAGGAGATCCATAAGGGGGATTGAAAGGTCGAAATTGATACACAGAAAACCTATAGGTTTGTTTTTATCATTTCTAATAATCATGGTGACCGATTTCAGCGGTTTTCCGCTTTCGGTGCGTGAATAATACGGACCGACGATATTCGAATCGGAGGTGATCGACTGGTCGAGTATCTTGAGGGCGAGATCTGTGATGGGTGAGCCGACCGAGCGGCCGGTGACATGCCCATTCATGATTGCGATGACCGATTGAGCCATATTTTCAAGCGAATGCACCACCACCTCGCAACCGGATCCAAATTCACGAGCGATGGCTTCAGCCACAATGGCATATTTTGAAAGAAGAAGCCGATCAGATTCAGTCAGTCTGACTTGCCTGACATCCTTGGTGGACTGCATCTTCCCAGGTGATTTCGAACATTCCATTAGTGCTTTTCCTTTGCTTCCCCACTATAGCAAAAGCCGCACGACTTCGCAGCATGTCATTACCGAAGTCAAATGAGATCCGCAATCACAGCCTGAGCCATGCGGCAGAGATCCTGAGGCGCTATCAGAATCTGCATGCCACGTCTGCCGGCGCTCACTGCTATGGTTTCGAAAAGAAACGCAGTTTCGTCGAGAAAGGTGGGAAGCTTCTTTTTCATGCCAAGAGGAGAACAACCTCCCCGAACATACCCAGTGAGCGGCTCAAGTTCCTTGAGCGGCAATAGATCGCATGATTTATCCCCTGCGGCTCGGGCGGCTTTTTTAAGATCGATTTCGCAGGAGCCGGGAATGATGGCGACAAAATGGCCGTTGCGTTCGCCAACCAGCACAATAGTCTTGAATACCCGATCGGGATCGAGGCCGAGCTTCGATGCAGCATGTTGAGCGCTAAGATCTTCGTCTACTTCGTAAGTGCGCAGTTCGAACGAAATGTTGGCAGCCTCGAGGATTCTTACCGCGTTGGTCTTCTCGGTTTGATGCGACATCTTCAGCCTCGCTCACCGAAAAATGGGCTTGGAACCAGGCTATTGGCGAAAGGCAACCCATAGCACCGTTCGAGTATCGCGACATCGCCAAGCTCCGATGCAGGTCCTTCCCACAAGATAGTTCCCTGCCCGAGAAGTATCGCCCTCCCCCCCAGAAACATGGCAAGCCCCAGATCATGCGTTGTGTACACGACTGTCTTTTCGGCAGCTAGGAGCGATACGAGCACGTCGGCAATTCGGCGTGAATGGGCCGGATCAAGCATACTCGCTGGCTCGTCAAGAACAAGCAGCGATGCTCCCTGAGCCAGACAGCGGGCAATGCGCACCAGCTGAAACTCACCACCGGACAGCGCGCCAATAGCTCGATGGGCACACGAGTCCATGCCCACAGCATAAAGCGCGTGACATGCCGCTTCTTCGTCCTCTCGACCCGGCAGCGAAAAAGTCTCCATATGAGGCGTCCTTCCCATAAGGACAAAATCGAGAACCCGGTAGTTAAAGGCAAGTTTTTCAATCTGCGGCAAATAGGCAATCCGCATCGCCCGCTCTCGTGAAGAAAATTCGCGAAGCATGCGGCCTCCAAGCCTGATCTCGCCACTATCGGGCTTGAGCCTTCCAGCCAGAATGGAAAGCAGGGTTGTCTTGCCAACGCCATTAGGACCAAGAATCGCGACGCAGCTCCCTTGGGGTATTGTCAGAGAAAGACCGCCCGCGTCTGTCCCCAGCACTGGATGGGCCGTATCCCAGCTGAAACGAAGCCCAATTGCTTCAAGTGTACCGCTCGGACAATTACTCTTCATCGCGCGAGCTCCACTTTGCGTGTTGTCAGAAGAATCGCGAAACAGAGCGCCCCAAACAGGGAGGTCACAATGCCGAGTGGGATTTCTCCCGCCCGCAGTGTACGCGCGATCGTATCCGAAACCAGAACAAAGAGCGCACCTCCCAGCATCGAATCCGGAACCACATGCCTGCTGTCTGGGCCGTCAAGCGCTCGAACAAGCTGGGGGACAACCAGCCCAACCCAACCAACCACCCCGCATACCGAAGTCATGATTCCCACGCCAGCGGCAGCGGCAAGGCTTGTGAGCCGACGTTCCGTCGCGGGACGCATGCCGAGCCCACGAGATACCATATCATCGAGCGAAAGAAGGTTGACCCGCCAGCGCATTAGATACATGAACAGAATCGACAACAGTGCCACAGGCGCTGAGGATTCGAGCCTCGCCCAGCCCATGGGCACCAGTGAGCCCATAGTCCAGAACACGATATCGGGTAGCTGGCTGAGTGGGTCTGCCATGTACTTCATCATGGCGAGCAGCGAAGAGAAAAAGGCGGATACAGCAAGCCCAGCCAGAATCAGCCTCAGAATCTGACCTCCATAGCGGAAACGCTCTGCCAGCCACAGCGAAAGCCCAAGCCCCATCACCGCCATGATAAAAGCAACCAAAGAAACCGCCGCGGTTGCGCGGAGCCCCAGCACCAGAGCCAATGCCGCCCCAAATGCCGCTCCCTGCGATACGCCAAGAAAACCAGCATCGATCAAAGGGTTGCCGAAAATCGCCTGAAGCAAAGCACCGGCGCCTCCAAGCACCATGCCCAGCAACACCGCACCCAGAATCCGCGGCAGCCTCGCATTGAGCACAATCTGCCGAGCAATAGGGTCATGCGTGAGGATGGAGGGGCTCATAAAACCGGCCGTTGGATAACGACCTGTAAAAAGCGAAACACACAGCACCACGATGAGCAGTATCGAGAGCATGAGCGTGCTTCTGCGCAGAGAATGCCGAGCAGAAATACATCTAACCGTCAACGCCGTTTTGCTCATGCTCAGAACCCGGCTCCGATATCTCCTGCCAGTTTTGGCACGATAGAGAGCTTAAAGCGCGCTTCGTCCAGCCCATACAGGAAGCGGTAGAACTCACGAATGGTATTGGGCAGTGAGATATCAGCACAACGTTCGGGATGGATTTTGACCGCAAGCCAGGTAAGTCCGAGAATCCATCGAGTATCGGGCTGATCCCATGAATAATAATCCTGAGGAAAGCCGAACACTGCCTGGGCCCGAACGGCTTTTAACGCAGCGAGCCGGGGATCTCTGCGGAATTCCTCGGCGGTTCGCGAAGCATTGTCGCGATAATTGATGATGAAGATCATATCGGGATTCCAGGCTGCGATCTGTTCGATAGAGACGGTTGCCCAGCCGGAGCCAGGATTGGCATTTTTCCAGACAGGCAGCCCACCGGCGCGCTCGACCATGATTGTCTGGATCCAGGAAGCAGGCGGTACCTGCCAGACGGCATCTCCGGATGCGGCCCGCTGAAGAATGAGAATACGCGGTTTTTCCGCATCAGAGACGCGTGAGGTACGGCTCGTGACTGCAGTCTCTCGATCTTTGAACCAGTCCACAAGTTCTTTCGCGCGGGCATCGAAACCCAATGCTCTTCCTAGCGCCAAAAGGTCTTCGTAATACTGCTCGGGTGTTTCTAGTGTCACATAGAGCTGTGGAATACCGAGGGCATCAAGCTGCGGCTTGAGCTGCGCCTTCATCATTGATTTCAGGATTACCAGATCGGGCTTAAACGACGCGTAGACCTCCCCGCCGGCGCTCTTGTCGAAATTCGGTTTGGTCCTGAACTCGGCGTCGATAGCTGACATAAAAAGCCCTATGCCCTGATCCGCGCTCGCATAGGCGACAATGCGCCGACCCACACCAGGAAACAGATAGACCGCGTCGATCAGCATATTTGCGGCACGACCACCAATCACGATGCGTTGCTGTCCTGATACAGGCTGCGTGCCCGCCATCGTCATGATCAAGACTGCTAAAATGGACAAATGCGTTTTCTTCATCATGTGGCATTGTACGGGCATGGAATCTAATGGTCAAGAAAGCCGAAAAATACGCACTCAATGCGCCAGCATTCCTGGCATATGCACATGTTCCGCAACAAATTCGCGATAGTCGCTATTAGCAGCCAGCATTTCCGCGTGGGTTCCAAACCCAGAAAGACGCCCGTTTTTCAGGAACAGCACACGGTCGACATACTGGATGCTTGAGAGGCGGTGGGAGACCGCGACAACCGACGCTTTCTGAAATTCAGGCATTTCGGCAAGCGAGCGCCAAAGCGCTTCCTCATTGTTGGTGTCCAAGGAGGCTGTCATATCGTCAAGAAGCAGGAGCGAGGGGTATCCGGCTAGAGCCCGCGCGATCGCGATGCGCTGCTTCTGCCCGCCGGAAACGCGTGAGCCACGTTGACCGAGTTTGGTTTCGAGGCCGTCGGGAAATGCGGCAAGCTCCTCCTGAAGACGCGAAATCTCGATAATCCGCTCGAGTTCGCGGTCCGACATTTCCTGGCCTTCCCTGCAGCCAAAAAGGATGTTCTCGCGAATAGTACCTGAAAACAGCAGAGGGTCCTGCGGCACATACCCAATAAGCCCTCGCCGTTCTATTGGGGAGAGCGCACTGATATCGTCTTCATTGATAAGAATTCTTCCGGAACGTGGCTGGATAAGGCCTAGCGCGGTACGAAGAAGGGTTGTCTTTCCTGAACCCACCGGCCCGATGACGAGCACCTTCTCTCCCGCATGGATTGAAAGATTGATGTCTTTCAGCGCTGGGCGACTACTGCGCTCAAGGTGCACCGTCACGTGCTCGAAACGGAGTGACTCGAAATGTCTGGGTTCACAGTGCCCCAGGGTAACGCCATCCCTGCTTCCACAATGTATATCGGTCGGCTGGACACTGGTTCTGGACGAATCGATCACGTGCGAAGTGAGATGCCCATGGTCATGTTTCCGGCTATCCATCTTCTCCGAAAACGTGCGCAACTCCTCGAGCCTGTCGATATTTACAAAGGCGCGCTTTCCAAAAACGAAAAGCTGGGGGATATCAAGCACGGGATAGATGAGCATGTTGAGAAAATTATAGAACGCATAGAATGTTCCGATTGAGATGGACCGGCGGGTCACCAGAATCCCGCCAACGAAGACCAGCGCGATCTGCGCGACATAGTCGATATACTGATAAATGAGGTTGAGTATGGTCTCAAGTTTGATGACACCCATCTCGGTCTCGAATCGCCGCGCCAGCGCGTCCCGGAAAAAAGTCGTGTACGTCTTCTCGCTCGCGAAGGCTTTAATGACTCGCACACCAGAAAAGCTCGATTCGAGCTGTTCATTGATAGAAGAAATCGCTTTCTCGTTCTTGTTGACGCGATCGTAGATGCGGGCGGAGGTTCGAGTGAACACAAAGAGCATGAGTGGCAGTGAGACAAGAGAAGCCAAAGCGAGACGCCAATCAAGGCTCAACATCGCTGCCACGCAGAACAATACCTTGCTTGCTGACTCGACAGCCCGGAAAATTCCGGAACACAGAAACCACGAAAGCTTTGGAAAGTCGGAAATATCCGATGTGAGCCTGGTAATCACGTCACCCGAACGAAAATGGCTGAAGAACCGCGCGTCCTTGCGCATCACTTCGCCGAAATAGCGCTTGCGCACCGCATAATCAAATACCATATTGAGTGCGCCGCGGATGCCGGGGAATGTTCCCGCGAAAAATCCTGCCACCCCTATGGCGGTAAAATACAGCGCAATCCGTCGCACTCTGCTCATAGCCGCGTCCTCGGGCGTACCGGCGCTTACGGCATTCTCCAAAAGATCGAACAATTGTTTGGTGAGCAGAGGAAACGCAACCGCGACGGCGCTCGACAGCAGTGTCAGGAATAGAAGCAGCCATACGAGTCCCTGCTGCTCCCGCCACACCTCTCGGATCCAACGAAGGTGTACCAACGAAGGCTCTGATTTCTTTCGTTCCGTGGTCATGAGCGTGCCTTCCTTCCCGCGGGAAACTGCTGATCGACGAGCTGACGGTATTCAGGTAGATTCTCATAGAGAATAGCATGTGTCCCCTGCGCGACGAGCCGTCCGTTCCGAAGAAAGAAAATAGTATCGGCTTTCAGTACAGAGGAAAGGCGGTGCGCCACCACGACCATTGTACGACCTCTTCGCAGTACTTCCATGCTTTCCTTGATACGCTTTTCGGTATCCATGTCGACATTGCTGGTCGCTTCATCAAGCAGGATCAACGCGGGATCAGCTGCCAGCGCTCTAGCGAATGAAAGAAGCTGCCGCTCACCGGCAGAAAGGTTCGCACCTCGTTCCCATACACTCGTCTCCAGTCCCTCGGGAAGCGCGTGTGCGATATGGTCGGCATGAACAAGTTCGAGCGCTCGCATGACCTTGTCCGCGGGAATATCCTCATGGTACAGTCGGATATTTTCCAACACGGAGCCTGGGAACAGAAAGGGTTCTTGTAGCACAAGGCCGATATGGGTCCGCCACTGGATGATATCGATCTCGTCCAAGGGTATGCCATCGATCAGGATTCGGCCTTTCTGCGGACGCATGAATCCGCACATAAGCCCTATGATGGTTGATTTGCCGGAGCCGCTCGCTCCCACAATGGCCGCAAAACTTCCAGCGGGTATGGTAAATGAAACATCCTCTAGCACCCATTCCTGATCTCTGTAGGCAAACCAGACATGATCGAAGCAGATATCGCGTGACAGATCAGGAGGCTTACGTGTCCCTTCACAGGTCTCTGGCTTTAAAGCCATGATGGCCCTGATTCGCGCAAGAGAAGTTCTGGCCTGCTGGAGGCTGCGCAGGCTTTCTGCGATTTCCGCGATGGGACGCAGCAGTCGCGCCCCATATTCCACAAAGAGAAGGATCATGCCGAGTGTCATCGACCCTTGCAACACACGCGGAGCGTATAAAAGGAGCAGCGCGACGATAAAAAGCGGGCCAATAAGCGCATTCAGTACCGACATGATCGAATATTCCAAAAGCGAAATACGCACATCAAGCCGCACCTTCTGCCTCGCGGTCCCATCGAGCTGAGCTTCCGCCCAGCTAGTTCTTCCGTAGGCCTTGAGTACTTCGATACCCTGCACGAATTCCGCGACACGGGCAGCAATCGAGGCATACAAAGAGCGCGCCCGCTCATACATCGGCAGAATTTTTGAAAAGAAGAAAATGAGAAACGCGAGCAGCACGACTGATACCGCAAACATGATAAGGGCCAGCTTCGGCACGAGGATAAACGTCACTACAAAGATACCGGCCATGGTGAGCACATTGACTATAAGATTGGCACCCAGTGTCGAGAAGAGATCTCGTACCCGCTCGGTGTCCGTTTCCGTGCGCGACATGAGCTCGCCAACCGGATGGGCATCAAACCATGAGATCGGCAATGTGAGCAGATGACTGAACATATCCTGCTTGATGAGCGTGACGATCGACAACCCAAGACGGGCAAGAAGAATCATGCCGAAATAGCTGAGGAGCCCCGTGAGAGAGACAATGCCCAGGAATGCGGAGGCATAGGCAAGAAGCAGGCCAATATCGCCGCGTGGTACTGCGATGTCGATAATCTGCTTGAGAATGAAGGGGCCAGCCAATCCTCCAAGGCTGACGAGAACCATGACCACAAGGCCTGGCAGAACCAACAGCCGGTATCGACCAAGATATGAGAATATGGCATGAAGATAGTCGGTCGTGCCGCGCTGATGCATTTTGCTTCTATCCTGTCCTGTTTTCATTGTTGCTGCGTTTGCATTTGATCGAAGATTTTTTCCTCATTGCACGCAAATAGTTAATTATAGCGCAAATATTGAACGCGGCACAAGCGATGCTTCACTTCTGCTGCTCTCTTGCGAAAAACAAACGCAATAAAGGGCCGTGAATGGCAAGAGCAGTTCACGGCCCCTTATTTCCAAGGCTGCGTTAGCGATAAAGCGGCCCAAGGGCGGCGCATGCGCGGTAGTCTGCTCCTTCGGGATCCATGCCGAATGCGTTCCAATAACTTGGGCGAAAAATCCGTTCTGGTGGCACATTATGCATCGCCACCGGAATCCTCAATATCGATGCGAGGCTGATGAGGTCCGCGCCGATATGGCCGTAGGAAATCGCGCCATGGTTTGCGCCCCATGCGGCCATCACCGAATAGACATCACGGAAGGGGCCTGTTCCGGAAAGCCGTGGCACGAACCACGTCGTCGGCCAGGTAGGATCGGTGCGCTTATCCAGAGTGTCATGCACCTCGGCAGGCAGTGTCGCCGTATACCCTTCAGCAATCTGGAGCATGGGCCCCAGACCTTGGACAAGGTTGACGCGACTCATGGTCACGGGCATACCGCCTTCCGTGAGGAAATCGGAAGAATAACCACCGCCGCGGAAATAGCCGAGGCTCGCGTAGCGCCATAAGGTAGCATCGAGACATGCTTTGGCTTCGGCGGGTTCTACCTGCCACCATGGTTTGATCGCGGGCTGCCCGTTCAAGCGCTGGCATCCAGTGCCATCGAGGCAGGTCGCCCCGGAATTGATGAGATGAATGAATCCCTGTTCCGCGATGCCACTCGGCTTCCAACCGGTAACACGTCGAACGGCCTCTGGGCTCCAATATGTCCGCACATCCGAGAAAATCTGAGCACTGCCGGTAAGAAGGTGGCCAAAAAGCATCGCCACGCCATTCAGAGAGTCGTTTTCGGTCGCTACGAGGTATGGCTGGCGAATGCCAGTCCAATCGAAGCTCGAGTTGAGAATGGTTTCAAGGAAATCGCCATTGGGGAAATGGTCTGTCCACTGGCGCTGCCCCTGAAAACCAGCCAGGATCGCGTTATGCCCTAATGCCTCCTCCCCGCGTCCTTTGCGTCGCAGGTCGGGATTGCCCACCATAAGATCTCGAACAATGAGCGCCATTTTTACACTTGTTTCCCACACCTTGTCTTTACGGGCGCGAGAATGCTGCGCGCTCGGAGGATTGTTGTCGGGGCCTTCTTTGCAATAGGTTTTGACCCACTCCATGGCGCGGCGGAATTCTGTTTCGGAATAGATTTTTTCCTCAATCCGCCTCGTGATCTCGCTCATGTCCACATACTCATTGCGCATGCCGAGGTAGTGGCGGAAAAAGTCTGGATTCACGATCGACCCCGCGATGCCCATTGAGACGGATCCAATCGAAAGATAACTCTTGTCGCGCATCCATGCGGCGGCAAGCCCGGCTCGTGCAAACCTCAGAATCTTGTCTGCGACATCTGCAGGAATGGAGCCGGTCTGGTCCAGGTCCTGCACATCGCGGCCATAGATACCGAATGCTGGCAGCCCCATTTGTGTATGAGCCGCCAGGACTGCCGCGAGATACACGGCTCCAGGACGATCTGTGCCGTTGAATCCCCAGACTGCCTTGATCGTGAGGGGGTCGGTATCCATTGTTTCCGACCCATAGCACCAGCAGGGTGTCACGGTCAATGTGACCGCGACCCCTTCGCGGGCAAACTTTTCCGCGCAGGCGGCAGCCTCGGCGACCCCACCGATGGTCGTATCCGCGATGACGCATTCGACCTGTTCGCCCGAGGGGTGTCTCAGATTTTCGGAAATCAATCGCGCCGCGGCGCGGGCCATCTCCATCGTGACCTGTTCAAGCGATTCGCGAACGCCGCCGCGCCGCCCATCGATAGTCGGTCGGATTCCTATTTTGGGAGTACTGCTTTTAAAGCGATTTTTTGGTTCATGAACCACAAATGATTCATTTTCACCCATGTTTACCTCCTGTTGTCGACTCCGCCGCTCAATGTGCGTGCGGATGATGGATCAATCGGGTTCTGAACCGCAAAATCTGCGGTTCAGGGGGACCGTTTCCTTCTATTCGATCGATGATGAGACGTGCTGCCGCCTTTCCAAGTTCAGAGATAGGTTGCTGCACGGCATAGCGGCAATACCTGAGCAAAGGAGAGAACGGCATCTCATCGAATGCCGCAAACACAATCCGTGATGCCCTGTCTATCCCTTCTGTTGCGAGATAGTTGGTCGCGCCGATATGAACAAACAGGTTGACAAGGAACCAGGCGTCTGGCGCGTTGGGATCTTTCGCGATGCGTTCCATGGTCCGATAGCCGAAAGGCAAGGTGGGATTACCCAGGCGCACATAGTCCGGTTCTATCTCAAGGCCCGCTTCCTTCATTGCTCGACAATACCCCGCGAAGCGTTCTCTCGCGGTCAGCACCTCGAGAAAGCCGCCCAGAAAACCAATTCGGGTGAACCCGTCTCGTATCAGTGCCCTGACAGCTTCATATGCGCCTTCTTCATTTTCGGCAAGCACCGCATCGGTGTGGTACCCCGGTACAGTACGGTCAACCAGCACAATCGGTACGCTGAGATGCTGCAGCGCTGCGATTCGTCTGCCATCGACTCCAACCGGAATCAGCACAATCCCATCGATGAGGCGCTCCGCGAGATGGCGAATCTGCCGCGCTTCTTCCTCCTCCGAGCCGAGCGATGTCGCCACGACAAGCGAATAACCCTTGGATGCGAGCTCTCGGTTCATGCTTTCGGCGATGAACATAAAAAAGTCGCCGGAAAGGTCGGGAGCAATGATGCCGATGGTTGCCGTACGGCTCGTCTTGAGGCTGCGCGCGACTGCGTTGAATTTATAACCAGTCGATTCCATAGCCTCCAGGACGATCTGCCGCGTTTCATAACGCACGCGCGGGTCATTGTTCAGCACTCGAGATACGGTTGCGGTCGATACATTGGCTGCCTGGGCGACTTCCTTGATCGTGACGGTTGGACGGGCCATCATGCAACTCCTGCGAAGACAAGCACGCTGACCATAATCACGGAGCACGCGGTGGTGATGGTCAACACGCTCCCGATCAAGGCTGCGCTATCCCGGTAATACACCGGAATAATGAACGGTGGAGGGAGCGCAAAGAGTACCATGGCGGCCTTCCCGTGCCAGGAAGAGAAGCCGAGTGCGGGTACCACGACGAACGCGATAACGCTTCCTGTAGCGAGACCAACCAGGGTACGCGCCAAGACCAGTTTGACCGCAGCTGGTTCTCGCGTTGTTCCGGTCCGAAGCGACGCTCCAATGACCAGACATACAAGCGGGCTTGTCATGCCCCCTACCATGCTGGTGATCGCAGCGAAAAACCCGCGTGGAGCGGTAAGAAACCGCTGCAGATCTGGAAGCAGAAGCGAGATTGCAATTCCTCCGCCGATAGCCCACAAAACACCCGACTTGAAAATATCCTTCCAAGGGAATCGAGCTATGGAGCGCATCCCTGCTCTGGCATCCGAATACAGCATCTGAATCATGAGAATAGTAAACACATACACAACCTGACCAAGATCGACGGCCGCAAAGGCAGGCAACTGGGCATTCCCGTAAAAGCCACCAAACAGCGCATATCCCAGCATTCCGGCTTCAAATCCCTGAAACAGAAGGGCCGTTTCACGCTTTGGGAGCCCCAGCAACCGGCTAATTATCGATCCGGCCAACCCCATTACGGCGCATGCGGCAAAGATGGCAAGCGCCAGCAGTACATTCCTGCCGTCGGGAACCAGCCTCAGGAACGCATCGAATAAGAGCAAGGGCAGTGTCAGATGGGTAATGAGCATTCTGAGCCCATCGACGGCAGGGGCTTGCAGAAAGCCTTTTGCGGCAAGGATATATCCGGTACCGATTATGAGCGCGATCGATAGCAGCAATCCAGCCGCATGCTCCATGGGCTCACCGTCCTTACGCATCAACCAGGTCAATTGCTGACCGGCGGGACGCCTTTCTTGAGAATGATATTCCCATATTTGACTGTTTCGCCG
Organism: Spirochaetota bacterium; assembly: GCA_029265255.1. The sequence goes on along the minus strand of JAJUJQ010000001.1, from coordinate 375,475 downwards.
GTCATGACGACCGCGAAGGCTTTCCGGGCACGTTCATAAAAGGCAAAACGCTCCATGCGAACGATTGGCGGCGTATCCGGCCAGTAGCGATCAATGACTTCGCGATAGCGACGCTCCACTTCGACATCGAGCTCATCTCCTGGAGAAGGCTGCATCATGACGATCGGATCCTGAACATAGGTATCGAGGTTGATGAGCCGAAGAATCCCATCGAGGAGATCAGGGATGCGGATGCCATCTGCCCTGACGACACGGTGATTCAGCGAGTCGCCTGTGAAAAATGCATCCGCGAGCACGATTTCGTCTCCATGCCCCATCCGGTACAGTACGGAAAGAAGGTCAGGAGAAATGCATGGTTTGATACCAATCAGCATATGGTCTCCTTGGAACGAAAAAAACCCGACACTCCTGGCGCAATTTTGACCGCTCCAGGATCAAATATGGCAAGCTCCCGGATGGTAGGCGGTTCCGCGCCACGCCGCGTACAATCGAGCGCAGCGACTGCGCCAGCAAGCCTGAGTACTGCCCTAAGTTTTTCTTCGGTAAGCGCAGCGAGGCTATGTCTATCTTTAATCCCCATCCAACCAAGGGCCGCCAGGAGGCCTGCATGGAAGCTGTCGCCTGCTCCAATGGTGTCCACTACCGGCACCTTCAATGCCCGGGCTTCGACATATCGGCCTTCCATGTACAATGCAGCCCCCTTGTCCCCTTTTGTCAGAGCTACAAGCACAGGCCCAAGAGCCAGCACGGTTTGCGCAGCCTCATGGATCGAAGTGTCATAAAGCCATTCAAGGTCAGAATCACTCGCCTTGACGATGGCGCTTCGCTGACAGATCCATTCGAAACGCCTGCGATAATCGTCTCTGGATGCGATGAGTGATGGTCGTATGTTTGGATCAAAACTGATGAGCCTGCGTTGATGCTCCCGTTCAATCAGAGAGAGAATCGTCGTTGCGGAAGGTTCCTGCACGAGCGAGATGGAGCCTACGAGAAGGAACACCGCTTCTTCGGGGAGCGCTGGTGGCAGGTCCTGAGGAAGCAAGGAGCGATCGGCAGTACCTTCCGAATAGAAGGCGTATCGTGCGTTCCCTTCCAGATCACGCGCAACAAAAGCGAGGGTCACTGCCTGGTCGGCGCGTCTCAGCAATTCTGTGCGGACACCCGATTCCGCAAGCTTTGCCACGAGCTTGTCGCCCAGAAAATCATTCGAGGTCTTGCCGACAAACCATGTCGGCACACCAAGCCTGGCAGCGGCAATAGCGCTATTGTAGGGACATCCGCCAGGACAGGCTTCGAACACGTTCTGCCCATAGCTCGAGGGAACCATATCAATCAGACACTCTCCGCACGCAACGATCATTAGCCGGACCCTTTCTTTTTTCCTTCTATAAATCCTCATAAGCCAATCGGCACGCAGGAAAGGAAAGCGGACCTGAGGCCCGCTTTCCCATCCCTGCTCACCATTTTTTACTGATACAAAACAGCCTTGATCTTCGGATCATCGATATTCTTTTTGTCGTACCAATAGAAGCCGGTATCGATGAATTTCGGGAACTTCTCGCCCTTAAGCGCCTTTACGGCATATTCGACCGTCTTGTATCCGATGCCGACTGGGTTCTGGGTGATTGCGCCCGCCATTTCCCCACTGCGGATAGCCGCGATCTGCTGCGCTCCAGAATCATAGCCGATCACCACAATTTTGCCGACCTTGCCCATTTCCTTGACACCGTTAAGCACGCCGATTGCCGAACCTTCATTGGCACCGAAGAAACCCTTCAGATTCGGGTAGGCCTGAATGATTGCCTTGGCAAGATCTGTCGATTTCAGATGGTCACCGCCACCATACTGCACGCTTACGATCTTGATGTTGGGATATTTTGATTTAATCCGGTTCACAAAGCCATCCCTGCGGTCAATACCAGTGCGGCTGGTCTGGTCGTGCACAATGACTGCCACTTCTCCCGCTCCACCGATAAGCTCAGCCATCTTGTCAGCCGCGTAGGCAGCTGCTGCAACGTTATCCGTCGCGCAAGTGGTGAGCGGTATGTCACTATCGACACCAGAGTCAAATGCAATGACAGGGATGCCGGCTTTCTGGGCCTGCTGCAGATAGGGAATCGCCGCCTTGCTGTCAAGCGCGGCAAAACCGAGGGCGTTTGGCTTCTTTGCGAGCGCCGCCGCAAGCATATCGATCTGCTTGTCGACCATTGATTCGGACTCAGGCCCTTCAAAGGTGATATTCACCTTGAAATCCTTGGCTGCCTGAAGCGCTCCTTCCTTGACCGCCTGCCAGAACTGGTGCTGGAATCCCTTGGAGATGAGCGGAATGTAGTAGGTCTGGGCTGCAAGTGAGCCCACCGCTACCAGCATCAGCGCCAGCGCGAGAACGACCATGCGTTTTTTCATAGACGTCTCCTCCTTATAATTTCCGTTTCCATGCAGAAACGGTGTGTGCCACATTCAACGTCTCCGCCGCAGCATGTCGACATACACAGCGAAGATAATGATGATTCCGGTCGTGACGATTTGCCATTCCTGCGGCACAGACAAAATACGCAGCCCATTCGTGAGTACGCTCATGATGAAGGCGCCGATTATGGTGCCCAGAATGGTTCCCTCCCCGCCGGACAGTGATGTGCCACCAATAACCGCGGCGGCAATCGCATCAAGCTCATAACCCTGACCGAGAGCCGGCTGGGCTGAATTGAGCCGCGAAGCAATCAGGATACCGGCGATTCCGGCAATCAAGCCATTAACCGCGTAGACCGCGATTTTCCAGCGATCGGTATTGATTCCCGAAAGCCGGACCGCTTCCTCATTCGAGCCAATAGCGAAGGTATAGCGGCCAAATATCGTGCGGTTGAGCACGAAACTAGCGAGGATCGCAAGCAAGAACAGAATGATAACGGCGTTTGGTATCTGGAAGTCCTTTATAAAAGGGAAAATAGTCCCCATCGAGATCTTCGAGAAAGAAGGGGCATTGGTAAAGTAGATCGGCTTTGATTTTGCGATAATGAGAGAGAGCCCCTTGGTGAGCATATTCATTCCAAGGGTGGCAATAAAGGGCGGGAGCCGGAATTTCGCGATCATGATTCCTGAAGCCCCTCCACAAATAACGCCCGTCGCAAGTGCCACCAGGATGCCGACCGCTACCGGCAGGTTCCACACGGCGACGGTCTGTGCGGCCATTACCGCAGTGAATGTCATCATGGTGCCCACGGATAGATCGATGCCACCCGTGATGATGACGAAGGTTACACCAATTGCCAGCACGCCATTAACCGCTGTCGCGAGCATAATCGCGATCAGGTTGTACGGCTGGAAAAAATTCGGCGACAGGAGAGAAAAAACGATGATCAGCAGGACAAGACTGGAAAATGCCAGGATTTTCTGGCGCGCTGCTGCACCCCTTGTGCCCGTGGCAAGTTTTGCCGCGATTGCAGGAACTTTCGCCGGATTCGTCATATCTGCCATGTTGCCTTCCTTTACTGTAATTGCCAGAGCGGAACCGCCCCGCTCATGCTGTTTTCACCATGGTTTCCCGCTGTGTGGCGAGTTTCATGACTTCTTCTTCAGTCGCGGTCGCGCCCTCCAGCTCACCGGTCACACGCCCCTCACACATCACAATTATCCGATCGCTCATTCTGAGTATTTCCGGAAGCTCTGAGGAAATCATGACGATCGCCTTTCCCTGACCCGCGAGCTCGTTGAGGAGCTGGTAGATTTCCTGTTTCGCGCCGACATCGATACCGCGTGTCGGCTCATCGAAAAAGAGTACATCGCAGTTGCGAACCAGCCACTTTGCGACTACCACCTTCTGCTGGTTGCCGCCTGAAAGAAATTTGACCTTTTGAAGCAGCGACGGTGTTTTTATGGAAAGAGTGCGTACCTGCTCTGCCGCCTCGGATTGCATTTTGCGCGATTTGAGGACTCCGAAAGTATTTGAGAAAGCGGTCATATGGGTCAGGCAGATATTGTCCAGCACGCTCATCCCTGTTGCCAGCCCGTAGCGTTTGCGGTCTTCCGACAGATACCCGATACCATGCGCGACCGCATCCTGCGGACGACGGATATGCACTGGTTTGCCCCTAACCACAATTTCGCCACCATCAATGGGATCCGCCCCAAATACCGCGCGCGCAACTTCTGTTCTCCCCGCGCCCATGAGACCCGCAAAACCAAGAATCTCGCCCTTGCGCACAGTGAAGCTGACATTCTTGATGACCCTACCCCGATTCAGATTGCGGACCTCGAGTATCACTTCGCCCGGACGGCTTTGCGGAATACGCCGTGCGGTTTCATCGATCTTTCGCCCTACCATGAGCGGAATAATTTGCTCAAGGCTGGTCTGCGAAGCCTTGAAGGTTCCGATGTACTGGCCGTCGCGAAGCACCGTGATCCTGTCCGAAATGCGGAACAGTTCGTCCATTCTGTGGGAGATGTAAATGATGCCGACACCGCGGGCTCGCAATTGCCGGATGATGTCAAACAGCTCCTCGACCTCTGCCTCATTCAGAGCTGCAGTGGGTTCATCCATGATAAGCACACGCGAATCAAACGAAAGCGCTTTGACTATTTCGACCATCTGCTGTTTCGCGATAGTCAGGTCTCCCACTTTGACCTGCGGATCGAACTCCATGCGAAGCATGGTAAAAAGCTGTCTTGCCTTTTCGTTCAGCGCGGCCTCGTCGAGCACGAAACCGCCGGCTCTCCGTGGCTCGCGACCGATGAAAATGTTTTGAGCAGCGGTCAGATGATTCATCAGATTGAGTTCCTGATGGATGATTGCGATACCGAGTTTCTGGGCAGCACGAGGATTGGGAATATCCACCGGCTTGCCATTGATGAGGATTTCTCCTGTATCGCGCTGATACACACCGGAGAGAATCTTCATGAGCGTCGATTTTCCCGCACCATTTTCACCCACCAGGGTATGTACTTCACCCGGATAGAGATCGAGCTGTACATCCTGCAATGCTTGAACGCCGGGAAATGCCTTGCTCAGATTTCGCACGACAATGAGAGGCTCCGACACCGCGTGTCCTCCGCTTCAATGTATTCGATTACATTCTTCGAGATCATTTTCAGACAGCTTTTCCGATCTGTCAAGAGGAAAAATGCAATCGATTACATATCATTTTATCATCCTCCGCTTGCTAAAATGTTGCACTACCGTTATACTAATTCAAAAGTAATTCGAAACTATTTCGAAGGCTTTTGGCAAGGATTTCGAGTGCCAGGGAGGTAGCCCATGCTGCACGAACTTTCGGACCGCGAACGTTCCATTCTGGAACTTCTTGCTGAACGAAGCTTTCTTTCGGTAGGCGAGCTAGCCCGTCTGCTGGGCGTATCCGAGGTCACGGTACGCGGAGATCTTTCCGGGCTTGAGGAGCGGGGTTACCTGCTGAGAACCCGCGGAGGCGCTGCTCCTGCGGTCCATCGAAACATAATCGAAAGGCTGAAGCTCAACATTGAGGCAAAACAGCGCATTGCCCGGAAAGCAACCGAGCTCGTTCAGGATGGTGATCGCATCATGATCGAAGCAGGCACAACCACGGCGCTCATCGCGCGGTACCTTGTGGGCAGGCAGGGAGTGCAGGTGGTAACCAATTCGATGCTGGCGTTCAGTTATGCGCGGATAACACCGCAGCTGAATCTCATCCTGACCGGAGGTACTTTCTGGCGCGAAACCGAGTCGCTGGTCGGTCCGGTGGCGGTACAGGGACTCGAGAATTTCAACGCGAGAATCGCTTTCGTGGGAACAGATGGTTTCTCAATCTCGCGAGGAATGACCACGCAGTTCGCCGAGGGTGCCGAAATCGTCAGGGCCATGTGCCGCAGGGCTGAAACCACATGGCTCGTAGCTGATTCTTCGAAATTCGGAAAAGCTGGATTTGTCACCGTGCTGCCGCTGACAGCTGTACACGGCATCATCAGCGATTCCGGGCTACCCGATGAAGCGGTGGATTCGCTCAAGGAATTGGGGCTGGAAGTGCTGAGAGCATGAGCAGAAAACCCACAACCTATGCGTTGAGAACGATAACCGGAGGAACAATGAATGGCAACACAGATCGTCATGCCGAAACTGGGCAATACGGTGGAATCCTGTGTCATCCTTGAATGGAAGGTCAAGGAAGGCGATCAAGTGCGTCCGGACACTGTGCTGTGTGAGATTGAGACGGACAAGGCGACTATGGAGGTGCCGGCTGGCACAGAGGGCACAGTCCTGAAGTTGCTATGGAAAGTCGGTGACGATGTGCCGGTTCTTACGCCAATTGCCATCATAGGGACGCCGGGCGAAGATATTTCCGTCCAGCCTGATCTTAATCACACTGTCCAGCCGCCAGATTCGGAACACGCCAGCCCTCAAGCCGACACCCGTGCGGATCGAGGAGATTCTCAGCGCGAGACGACGCATCTTTACGCAAGCCCACGGGCACGGCGCGCCATGGAAAAATTCAATGTCGCAGCGGCCGGAATCGCTCATTGTTCGGGACCGCATGGGCGGATCATGGAAAAGGATGTGCTCGCTGCTCGCGCAGCTCCTGAATGGCAGCCTGAAGCGGAACACGCAGCGCTAGCACGAACCATCCCTCAGGATTCGGAGGCTGAGGAATACCGCGACGTCCCGCTTGCCGGAATCCGCGCCCGAATTGCCGCACGCATGATCACTTCGCTCCGGAATCACGCGCAATACACCCTTCACACTTCCGCCAACGCGGAACGCCTCCTCGCGCTCCGCTCTCGACTCAAGGCAAGCCCTATCCCTGAGCAGGCAGGTATCACGATTGGAGATCTTGTGATGTACGCGGTGGTTCGTCTGCTTCCCGAGTTTCCCGAATTCAACGCGACACTCCATGAGGGAACTTTGCGGATCTGGAAACCGGTTCATCTCGGTGTCGCGGTCGATACTCCGCGGGGTCTCATGGTTCCTGTCGTGCGAAATGCTAGCATACGGTCTCTTATCGAGCTGTCCAAGGAAGTCAAACGCCTCGCCGCTGCGTGTCAGAACGGTACCATCGAGCCGGACTTGCTGGCCGGTTCGACGTTTACCGTCACAAACCTTGGAGCATACGGCATTGAACGCTTCACTCCCGTCCTCAACTCTCCCGAAACCGCCATCCTTGGGGTCTGCGCTATTCAGCCTGCTCTTGTGCAGGAAGACAACAGAACCCGAACACAGATGCGTCTTGGGCTGTCCCTCACAGCAGACCATCAAGTGATCGACGGTGCATATGGCGCTCGGTTCCTGCAGCGCTTAGCCGCGATCATCGCGGATATCGACAGTCTTTTTCTCGCTTTTGAAGCACGAATATAAAAGAGGAGACTTCGCATATGTCAGAATACGATGTGATTATCCTTGGAAGCGGACCAGGAGGCTACAGGGCTGCCGAGTTGCTGGCGAGTGCCGGCTTACGAACCGCGCTTATAGAGCGTGGCGAAATAGGCGGTACCTGTCTCAACATTGGTTGCATTCCGACAAAAACACTCCTTCACAGCGCCAAACTCTATGCGCATGCGAGGGATTCTTCATCCTTCGGTATCACAATGGATAATCTTCGCGTTGACTGGAACGCTGCTATTCAATGGAAGGAAACAGTGGTCCAGCGTTTGCGGCGAAGTCTCGAAGCAACTCTTATTAAAAAGGGAGTCGATATTATCCGCGGAACCGGCACTCTTAAAAAACAAAAAATCGTTGAGGTCCTCCCAGCGGCCAGCGGCTCAGCCAGGCAGCTCCAGGCACCTGGTATCGTCGTCGCGCCAGGGTCTGTTCCTGCAATTCCTCCCATTCCCGGAATCGTCGACAACCCTGCGGTAAAAACCTCAACCGACATGCTGAGCCTCGACCGTATTCCTGAACGGCTCTGCGTTATCGGCGGTGGTGTTATCGGCATCGAATTTGCCAGCTTGTTCTCGGTTCTTGGAACGAAGGTGACGGTCATCGAAATGATGGACGAAATCGTGCCCATCATGGAGCCGAAATTGGCAGCCATGCTGCGGCAGGCGATGAGACAGGTCACTTTCCTGCGCGGCACGAAGGTCACTGAAGTACAGGGGTCCACCGTACGCTATGAATCGAAGAACGGCGAGAAGGGAACTATTGAATCAGAGGTCATACTACTGTCGGTTGGGAGACGGGCGGCCGTTGACGGGTGGGGGGCACAGGAGGCAGGACTGGCCATTCACAACCACGCCATCTCAGTAGACCAGCGAATGCGTACCAATATCCCAGGAATCTGGGCAGTCGGCGATGTAACCGGCAAGAGCCAGCTCGCGCATGCCGCCTACAGGATGGCAGAGGTCGCTGTGGCGGACATTATTGCACAAAGGCAGGGAACAAGTTCCTCACAGCGGTTTATCAGCGAAACAGTACCATGGGCGCTCTATTCAATTCCGGAAGCAGCAGGCTGCGGTTTGACCGAGGCAGAAGCGAAGTCCCGTGGCTACGAGGTTGTGGTTCTTGGCAGCCCATACGGGGTTTCCGGCCGATTTATCGCGGAAAATGGCTTTTCGGCACCTGGCTCGATACGTATTGTCGCGGACAGGAACAGTGGCCGCGTGCTGGGTGTACACTTGCTGGGCGCCTACGCGTCGGAACAGATATGGGGTGTGGCGGCTGCTCTCGAGCAGGGGGTCAGGCTAAATGATGTAAGAGACATGGTATTCCCGCATCCTACGGTATCGGAAGTCATCCGCGAAGCCGCATGGTCGGCACATTCATTCCATACCATCGGAACAACTTCCGAATCTTCAATCGGACCGACCAATCAACTTAAATAAGGAGCAAATCATGCCAAAATCTTTGAAAATCGAGCCATCTGATGTGAGAAAGAAAGGGACACTGCACATTCCCGCAATTCCCCTCAATACATATGAGTCGAATATTGAATTCGAGCGCGCCCAATTCGGCGATGGAGGGTTACGCGCCATTCTGCACGATATGATACTGGTGCGTGAGTTTGAGTCGATGCTCAACTCGTTCAAGACCACTGGCGCGTGGGAAGGCATCGAATATAACCATAAAGGTCCCGCCCATCTCTCCATCGGACAGGAGGCGGCGGTAGTCGGTCAGGCTGCGGTACTGGAGCCAGAGGATCTCATTTTCGGTTCTCATCGTAGCCACGGCGAAATCCTTGCCAAATGTATGTCCGCAGCGCGAAAACTCAGCGCGCAGCGCGTTGAAGACATCATGCAGTCCTGGCTTGATGGAGAGACCCTCTCGTTTGCGCGCCGTATGCCGCACAAAGACCAATTCGAGCTCGCGCGCAACTTTATCGTGTTTGGGACGCTGGCAGAAATTTTCGCACGAAAGGCGGGATTCAACCGGGGCTTGGGCGGTTCCATGCACGCATTCTTCTCGCCCTTTGGTTCGATGCCCAATAACGCGATAGTCGGTGGGTCCGCCGATATCGCGGTAGGCGCTGCGCTATACAAGCGTATCAATCATAAACCAGGCATTGTGATTGCCAATATCGGCGACGCGTCAATGGGCTGCGGACCGGTCTGGGAAGCCATGATGATGGCGGCTATGGATCAGTATCGTACACTCTGGCCCGAATCCGCGGGAGGAGCGCCTCCTATTCTTTTCAATTTCTTCAATAATTTTTACGGGATGGGGGGGCAGACCTATGGGGAAACCATGGGGTTCGGCGTCCTCGCGCGAGTAGGCGCTGGTGTCAACCCCGACGCCATGCACGCGGAACGAGTCGACGGACTCAATCCACTGGCGGTAGCTGATGCCGTATCGCGAAAAAAGCGGATTCTGTTGGAAGGCAGGGGGCCGGTCCTTCTTGATACCATCACGTATCGCTATTCAGGCCACTCCCCCAGTGATGCTTCCAGTTATCGCACAAAGGAAGAAGTCGAAGAATGGCAGCGATACGATTCGATCGCGACCTTCTCAGCACGCCTGGTTCAAAGTGGAGTTATCTCGGAAGAAGAGATTGTCGCCATGCGTACGGGCATCATTTCGACGCTTCGTGAAGCGGCCCGTCTCGCTACTGATGATGCGGTGTGTCCACGTGCCGACGACTCCTTCATCGAATCCGTCATGTATTCAAACCAAAAGGTTCTCGCTCTGGATACTCGCCAACCCGAACTGCTGCATGTCGGAGACGACAATCCGAGAGTGCAGGCCCTGGCCCGCCGCGCTCGATATGCCTTCGATACGGAGGGCAGACCGTTGCCGAAGAACAAGATATATCAATTCCGCGATGCGATCTTTGAGGCAATCCTCCATCACTTCAGGATTGACCCGACGCTTGCCGCGTGGGGAGAGGAAAATCGCGACTGGGGCGGCGCATTTGCGGTATATCGAGGACTCACGGAAGCCCTTCCGTATCCGCGTCTTTTCAACAGCCCCATTTCCGAAGGCGCGATCGTCGGTTCTGGCGTGGGATATGCGCTCTCTGGAGGCAGAGCGATCGTCGAACTCATGTACTGCGATTTCCTGGGGCGGGCTGGCGACGAAATCTTCAACCAAGCGTCCAAATGGCAGGCCATGTCGGCGGGACAATTGCGCATGCCTCTCGTGATGCGCATTTCGATTGGCAACAAATACGGAGCACAACACAGCCAGGACTGGTCAGCCATGCTCGCCCATATCCCAGGGCTGAAGGTGTATTTCCCTGCCACACCATTCGACGCAAAAGGCATGATGCATCTGGCGTTGAGCCGCACAGATCCGGTGGTATTCCTTGAAAGCCAGCTTCTATACGACATCGGTGAGCAGTTCGAACCCAATGGCGTACCCGCCGAGTATTATGAGATTCCGGAGGGTTTGCCCGTGGTCCGCAAGCCAGGTACCGAGCTGACCATCGCCACCTACGGAACGACACTGTACCGGGCTTTGGAAGCAGCCTCGATCCTCGAGTCGCGGTTTGGCGTTTCGACCGAAGTGATCGACCTGCGCTTCATTGCTCCTCTCGATTTCGAACCGCTGATCGAAAGCGTACGGAAGACCGGCAAGCTTGTGCTCGCATCCGACGCGGTCGAACGTGGCTCCTTCTTGCACACCATCGCAAGCCAGGTACAACACCTCGCTTTCGACTGGCTCGACGCGCCTGTTGTGGTCGTTGGATCGCGCAACTGGATCACACCCGCTGCTGAACTGGAGAGGCTCTATTTCCCACAAGTTGAATGGATCATCGATGCAGTCCATGAATCGGTGTTGCCGCTCAGAGGGCACACTCCTTCCACGATGCAAAGTGCGTTAGAAATACAAAGACGGTACAGGGCTGGCGTATGAAAGAAAGGATCAATGCAACCCAGGGAATCCTTGCCCATGCCTTTTCCCGCATTTTCGAAGGCAGCAAGGTCCTGCGCGACGCGGCTAATAAGCTGGAAGACCCCGCGATAAGCCCCAATGAACGCCTTGACGCCCTTTCGACCTGCGCCCGCATTCTAGGCAAGCCGAAGGCTCGCTCCGGAATATCGAACAACCACATCCATACCTGTTACAGCTTTAGTCCCTATACTCCCGCGTCAGCCGCGCTCGCCGCCAGGCTCGCGGGCCTCGACGCGGCCGGCTCTGTGGATCATGACACACTCGCGGCAGCTGAGGAACTAAAAGCGTCCTGCACCATGCTTGGCCTTGGTTCCGTAACCGGCTTCGAGCTGCGTGTCTCTCTGAAAGAGACCGCCAAACACCTTCCGGAACCAGCTGCCCGCATGCTGCTCGAGCGCAAGTTGAACAATCCTGACTCCGCGGGGATCATTTACATAACGGTTCAGGGTGTCCCCGCGTCCGCCCGGGAAGAGGTTTCTCGCGCGCTGCTTTTATTGCGCCAGGCGCGCGCCGGCCGCACACGAGCTATGACCCAAAAAGCCTCGGCCATGCTCCAGTCAGTCGGTCTTGAAGGAATCGAGTTCGAGCGAGACGTCGCGGGTATTTCGCTTTTCGCAAAGGGGGGCACCATCACCGAACGGCACCTGCTAGCCGCAGTATCACGAAGGATTCTCGAGACCTTCAATCCAGGGCCGGAACTCGTGAACTGGCTCGAACACAATCTCGCCGTAACGCTCTCCACCACTCAGAAACATCTTCTTTCCGATCCTAGCAACCATTACGCGGTATTCGATTTGCTCGGCGTGTTGAAGGCGGAGGTACTCGAGCGATTTTTCATTCAGCCCGACGAAGAGTGCCCGGATGTGCGGGAGATTCTTGCGTTGTCGAAACGTATCGGCGCTATTGCCGCGTACGCTTATCTTGGAGATATTACCGAGTCCCCGACAGGCGACAAGAAGGCAGAAAAATTCGAGGATGAGGTGCTAGACACTCTGTTTCCGGTGCTGAAAGAGATCGGCTTTCAGGCTATTACCTATATGCCACCCCGAAATACCCGGGCACAGTTAAGCCGCGTACGGCGCCTGTGTCAAATGTACGATTTCATGGAAATTTCTGGCGTAGACATCAATCAGCCGCGCCAGTCATTTGACTGCCCCGAACTCAAACTTCCGGAATTCCACCATCTTGACGATGCGACCTGGGCTATGGTGGCACACGAAGCGCTAAGCGCGATTGATCCGCGATTTGGTATCTTTGCGGAAGATAATCCCTTGTGTACAGTGCCGCTTGCCGAGCGCATCCGGCGATACGCGGCTGCAGGAAGAACAATCGATCTGTCTCGCACTTCTTCGCTCGAACATGCCGCCTCAACGCTGTCAGAAAGGAGGGTGATATGACCATAAGGCCCGAACCCCGCGTGCTCGCGCCAATGGTGCGGGGTCTGCTGTTATCCCGGCTTTCGTGGTCCTGCGTGGTACAGCAGCTCAGTGATTCGGCTGCGCCTGAATCCTTCGAGGATGCCTTACCCCAGCCCCTTCTGCTTTATCTGCCCGGCATAACAACAGACTGTGCCACCGAGGATATAACACTTGCCCAGTCGCTGAACGACGCGTTCCAGCAGCGGCTTGGCGATGCGGATTCCTTTATCTCGACAGCATTGAGCGAATGGACCGAGTCTACACAAAGGAAGGCACTCATTGTGCATCTGCATGACGCGCACGGCGCGCTTCTCTGCCGTCTTAGGGTGGTGCCGCTGAAGCCCCTGGACCCACGCCGCACCGAAACCCAAGTCAGGGAACCTGGCAATCCAGCGCTGCTCTCAGCAGACTTGCGGAATGCCGTGGTCGAAGGACGCATCGCACTGGTGACCGGGGCCGCACAGGGGTTTGGCGCCGAAATCGCTCGCGGGCTCTCTCATTCAGGCGCGGTCGTCTGGATCGCGGATATCAATGAAACCGCCGCGCGAACCTATGCGAACGCGCTGGAAACTGAAACCGGCAACTCTGTCTTTGCGATCGCCATCGATGTAAGGAACGATGCTTCGGTCGCTCATGCATTTGAAACGATCACAAGAACAACGGGGAGCCTGGATTTAATCGTGTCGAACGCGGGAGTGCTCAGAGCCGGTTCGGTTTTCGAGCAGCCTCCTGAAGAGTTCCGGTTTGTGAATGACGTAAATTACTACGGCTTCTATCACATAGTCCGACATGCCGCACGGCTGCTCCGCCTCCAATGGCTTTGCGCCCCTCATTGGTATACCGACATTATCCAGATCAACTCAAAGTCCGGCCTCCAGGGCTCCAACCGTAACGGCGCATACGCAGGCTCGAAATTCGGAAGCATCGGGCTTGTGCAGAGCTTCGCATTGGAGCTGATCGAGTATCACATAAAGGTGAACGCTATCTGTCCCGGCAATTTCTTCGACGGCCCGCTCTGGTCGGATCCCGAGCAGGGTCTTTTCACGCAGTACCTCAAATCCGGCAAGGTTCCTGGCGCGCAAACCATCGAAGATGTACGCGCATTCTACGAGGCGAAAATACCAATGCGCCGCGGCTGCTATGGACCCGATGTGCTGAAGGCTCTCTACTACCTTATCGATCAGGTGTATGAGACCGGTCAGGCTCTCCCAGTCACCGGCGGCCAGGTAATGCTGAACTAATACAAACACTGGATATGGAAAGGGGGCATGCGATGACTGAGGCAATCGCCGTGTTCGATATCGGAATGACCAATAAAAAGGTTCTCCTCTATTCTCTCGAGATGGAGCTGCTGGAAGAACACAAGCGGATATTTCCGCCGCTCCTGGTCGATGGCATCGAAACGCATGATCTCACGTCGATGGAAACGTGGTTCCTGTCGGTACTCAAGGAATGCTCATCTCGCGTTCATATCAGGGCTATTGCGGTCAGCACGCATGGCGCGACCTTTGTGTGCACCGATAAACGGGGCAATCCGGTTGCTCCCTGCATCTACTACACGCACGAACCAGGCCCAGACTTCCACAATCGCTTCTACGCAAAGGCTGGCGAACGTATTGAATTACAAAGAATTACGGGCACTCCCGATTTTGCCGCACTCATCAATCCGGCCAAGGGTCTTTTCTTTCTATCGGAATATTTTCCCGAATCATTCAATCACACTGAGTTGATTCTGCCCTATCCGCAATACTGGGGAATGCGGCTTAGCGGTCGGCCAGCAGCCGATGGAACCTATATCGGATGCCATACTTACCTTTACGATTGGCTCAAGGGAGACTACTCGATTGTCGCCGACCGGCTTGGGATTCGCGACCGATTGCCAATATCCATCCGCAGCCCATGGGAGGTACTTGGCACAATCCAACCGGCAATTGCCGCGCAGACCGGACTGGATCCCGACACAATCGTCACCCTCGGAATCCATGACTCGAATGCATCGATCATTCCCCATATGCTCCGCGAACGCAGCCGCGATTTCATACTCAATTCGACCGGCACCTGGTGTGTCCTCATGCATCCAGTCGAACGTTATGGTTTCGAGCCCGAAGAGCTCGGAAAAGTCGTCTTTTTCAACCGGAGCGCATGGAGCACGCCGATCAAGACAGCGATATTCCTTGGAGGTAAAGAATACGAAACCTGGGCCACCCTGATAGCGCGTGCGTCTGGTTGCAGCACCTCAGGCGGTCCTTCTGTCGCACTTCCCAGCGCCAGCCTTGAGGACTTCCGCGCCGTTCTCGCCGAGCGCACGTGCTATATCCTTCCTGAAATAGTACCCGGAAGCGGCCAATTCCCAGGTTCAAACGCATGCGCTCTCGAAGATGGTATCCGTTATCCCCTTGAAGATATCGAAAAAGGCAAGATCATGCCGCGCTTTCTGAAGGATGGCCCTAGAGCCATGGCGGTCCTCACCATTTCTCTGGCGCTGCAGACCCTTATCGCTCTGGAACGAACAGGCCTTTCATTGGGAACCGAAATCCTCACCGAAGGAGGTTTCAGAAACAATCTCGAATACAACCGCCTGCTTGCTGCCGCTCTGCTGAAGAATCCCGTGTACCTCACGGATCTCAAGGAAGCCACCAGTTTCGGCACCGCGCTGACAGCGCTTTCAGCGCTCTCCCGCATTCCACCCGAACAGCTCTCACGTTTTGTCGCAATAGAAGAAATTCCCATCGATCCCATGCCATTCGGTTCCCTCATCCCCGAATACCGCCACTTATGGCAACAGTACATCACAGGAGGTGCCAGATGAACACGAAAGCAGTCCGAATCCACGGCGTAAATGATCTCCGACTCGAGGAATTCGACCTGCCCCCCCTGGGCGATGACCAAATCCTTGCCCGCATCGTCAGCGATTCGATCTGCATGTCATCACACAAACTGGCCATGCAGGGCGATCGACATAAAAGGGTCCGCGCGCCGCTCGCCGAACAACCAATCATCATCGGTCATGAATTCTGTGGTGAGATTGCTGAGGTCGGCGCCAAATGGGCGCATCGATTCAAACCCGGCATGCGGTTCGCCATTCAGCCCGCACTCAACTATCAGGGAACGCTCTGGGCGCCTGGTTACTCCTATCCCTACATTGGTGGTGACGCGACCTGGGTAATTATCCCCAACGAAGTCATGGAAATGGATTGCCTGCTCGAATACAAGGGCGACGCGTTTTTCATGGGATCTCTGGCAGAACCGGTATCCTGCATCGTTGGCGCGTACCACGCACAGTATCATACGACGCCTGGTTCTTATAAGCACAATATGGGCATCCGAGAAGGCGGTTCGCTTGCCCTCCTCGCTTCCGTCGGGCCCATGGGCCTTGGCGCGATCGATTATGCGATCAATGGTCCACGAAAGCCGGCACGCATCATAGTCACCGATATCGATCAAGCGCGATTGGATCGAGCACGAGCACTAATTTCGCCTGAATCGGCAAAGTCCAAGGGTATCGAGCTCATCTATGTCAATACCAGGGATATGAACGATCCAGTGGCAGCCTTGCGGCACCTCAACGACGACGCGCTTTTCGATGATGTGTTTGTGTTCGCTCCTGTGCGCGGCCTTGTTGAGATGGCGGACCGTCTCCTGGCTCACGATGGTTGTCTCAACTTTTTCGCAGGCCCCACGGATCCTGAATTCTCGGCTCAACTCAATTTCTACAATGTTCACTATGAATCCCACCATTTGGTCGGGACCTCGGGCGGTAACACCGATGACATGCGTGAATCGCTGGAAATGATGGCGCGTGGACTTCTACGCCCCGAGGCAATGATCACCCACATAGGGGGGCTCAACGCGGTGGCGCAGACAACCATCGATCTGGACAAAATACCAGGAGGCAAGAAATTGATCTATACGCATAAGAAACTGGACCTAGTCGCCATTGCCGATTTCGCCGAACGTGGCAAGACCGAACCCTTCTACGAAGCGCTTGCCGATATTACCGCGCGGCATCACGGCTTATGGTGCAAGGAAGCCGAGGATTATCTACTGGCTCACGCGCCTGATATCTGAGAGCACGAGGAGTAAACAGACATGCCGGTTTCATAGCCGGAAGGCCATATACCATAAAATAAAAACAACCAAGGAGGCAGTCGAGCATGGATGATTTTGAATTCCAAAACCCTACGCGAATCTATTTTGGCCGCCAGTATGAGGCTCAGATAGGGTCTATTGCAGCTCGGTACGGGAAGAAGGTTTTGCTTCATTACGGTGGCAAGAGCGCGGAAAAATCCGGACTCCTACCCCTCATCAGAACATCGCTTGCTCATGCGGGTCTTGAGGTTGTCGAACTTGGGGGCGTTCAGCCCAACCCACGGCTTGGGCTTGTCTATGAAGGTATCAGGCTCTGTAGAAGTCGGAACATAGACCTGATTCTGGCGGTAGGCGGCGGCAGCGCGATCGACTCAGCCAAGGCGATCGCTATGGGAACACCATACAAAGGTGATGTCTGGGATTTTTATGCTGGTATCACCAGTCCACAGGCCGCTCTGCCTATAGGAACCGTACTTACCATGCCAGCGGCTGGCAGCGAAGCCAGTACCGGTAGTGTCATTACGAAGGAAGAGGGCCTGTTGAAACGTGCGGTCAATTCCGAACTCATCTATCCACGCTTTTCTATTCTGAATCCCGAGCGCTGCGTGACCATCCCGCCAGAACAAGTCGCCAATGGTGTCACGGACATCATGTGTCATTTGATGGAGCGCTATTTTACCAATTCGCGGCCGGTCGAATTCACCGACCGTCTGATCGAGGCAACATTGCGTACCGTTATCGCATCCGCGCCTCGGGTACTTGCCAAGCCCGATTCGTACGACGATTGGGCGGAATTGATGTGGGCCGGCACCATTGCCCACAACAATCTGCTGAATACCGGCCGTGTCGGTGACTGGGCATCGCACGACATCGAACACGAACTGAGCGCGCTGTATGATATCGCGCATGGTGCTGGGCTGGCGATTATTTTCCCTGCCTGGATGCGATACACCATGCATCACGATATCGCACGCTTCGCGCAATTCGCCGTGAGGGTGTGGAGCGTCGAGGACGATTTCTTCAATCAGGAGCGAGTCGCGCGAGAAGGCATCGGACGGCTTGAATCCTTCTGGCATTCAATTGGGCAGCGAACACGGCTTCATGAACTCGGGATCGACAGCAGCCGTTTCACCGAAATGGCGCGGAAATGTACGGATGACGACAGACACACCGTCGGCAATTTCGTAAGACTGAAAAGCGGGGATATTGAGAACATCTATCGTCTGGCGCTTTGAGCAACAGGCGGGCGAAGTGATGAACGCACGCTGTCAGGCGCGGCTTTGGGCCGTTGGCTCAGCAAGCTCCTGTGCTACCCAAGCTGAGAGCCGTTCGATCTGCTCACGCGTGCGCAGGGGAGCCGGACCTCCTACCTGCATGCGGCGTTGCACACATGCTTCCAGGTCGAGGTATGCCGCAACCTCTGCGGCGGAAAGCCCGGTTTCTGCAAAGGCTTCATGGACAGCAAGGTCTTCCGGCCCTATCTCGCTCAGGGATTTGTCTGCCTCCACACATCGCTGTACGAGCAACTTTGCCGCCTGGTAGGAGGTTCTGAACGGAATGCCATGCTTGACAAGAAGTTCAGCGACATCGGTCGCCTCAGGAAAGCCTTCCCGCAGTGCAGCACGCATCCTGCCGACATCGGGCTCGATGCTCTCGACCAGCACGCCGAAGGCTTCGAGCGCGCCGTTGACCGTAGTCTCGATATCGAAGAAGAGCTCTTTGTCCTCCTGCAGGTCGCGATTGTACGCATAGGGGAGTCCTTTCTCCATGACCAGCAATGCCTGCAGCGCTCCGAATACGCGTCCTGCCTTGCCGCGGATAAGCTCCGCAGGGTCGGGGTTGCGTTTCTGGGGCATGATGCTCGAGCCGGTACTTGCCTTCGGCCCGATGCGGACAAAGCCGTACTCCGAACTCGACCAGAGCACGATGTCCTCGCAGGCACGCGAAAGGTGCATCATCAACGTCGACGCGGCAGAGGCGTATTCAATCACCCAGTCGCGGTCCGCCACTGCGTCCATGGTGTTGGCGGTGGGCTTTGCAAAGCCGATGAGAGAGGCAGTTCGTTCGCGGTCGATGGGTAGACCGCTTCCGGCCAGCGCACCAGAACCCAGGGGGCTTTCATCTGCACGTCTTGCTGCATCAGCCAGCCGGCCGGCATCGCGCTCGAGCGCTACACACCAGGCGAGTACGTAATGCGCCAGCGTTACCGGCTGGGCACGCTGCAGGTGCGTGTACCCTGGCATGAGCGTGCCGGTATGTGCCTGAGCAAGGGTGAGGCAGGCTTGCACAGCCTTCAGAATCGCGCGCCTTGTCTGGAGGCAGGAGTTTCTCACATGCAGACGGAAGGCGGCTGCTACCTGATCGTTACGGCTTCGGCCAGCATGAATACTCTTGCCGATATCGCCGAGCCGCCTTGTGAGCTCAGCCTCGAGAAAGCTGTGGACATCCTCCGCCTGCGGATCAACCGTGAGCGTCCCCTGCTCTATCTCCCGTCGCATTCTGGACAGCTCATCCACAAGCGCAGCCGCGTCCTGGGCAGGGAGTATCCCCTGCTCTCCCAGCATGATCGCGTGCGCCTGTGAACAGACAATATCCTCCAGCACAAGACGCGCATCCACTGCAATACTTGAAAGAAAGCGGTCGACCGCGGGGTCGAGCCCCGGGCCGCCGCCAACCTGCCACAATGTCGCCATCAGAGCTCAGTCTCCTGCTGGAGCAGTATAGCCCGAGCTCCCCGGCTTGACCACATCGGGTCCGGCTGCCACGCCATGCTTTTTGATGCGCTCATTGAGCCGCGCCCTCACCTTGGTCGGTAGACCGAAGAGATTGATGAAGCCGGTCGAATCCTTGTGCGAGAACAGGGGACCAGTGGTAAAGCTGGCCAGGCTCGCATCATAGAGTGAGTACGGGGAGCTGGCGCCTGCAAAGATGATATTGCCCTTATAGAGCTTGAGGGTGACCTGACCGGTAACCACATCCTGGGTGCTGTCGACAAAGGCACAGAGCGCCTTGCACAGCGGGCTGAACCACTCGCCTTCGTACAGGATCTCTGCGAAGCGCTGGGCTACGGTCATCTTGAAGGACAGCGTCTTCTTGTCCAAGCAGAGCATCTCGAGCCTGTCGTGCGCTTCCATGATGATAGTGCCGCCCGGGGTCTCGTAGACTCCCCGCGATTTCATGCCGACCACCCGGTTTTCGACCATATCGACAATGCCGATGCCGTGCTTGCCGCCAATTTTATTCAGGGTATGCACAAGGGAGACAGGATCGTGTTTCTGGCCATTTACCGAAACAGGCACGCCTTTTTCAAACCCGATGGTCACGTACTCTGCCTTGTCGGGAGCCTTTTCGGGCGGCACGCACATCTTGAGCATGCCATCAAAGTGCGGCTCATTGGCGGGGTCCTCGAGATCAAGGCCTTCATGGCTTATATGCCAGAGATTATCATCGCGGCTGTAGGAATCTTCCTTTTTCATTGGTACGGGGATGCCATGATCCTCAAGATAGGCAATCTCCTCTTCCCTGCTCTGGATATCCCAGATTCTCCAGGGGGCGATGACTTCCATCTCCGGCGCAAATGCCTTGACGCCAAGCTCGAAGCG
This sequence comes from Spirochaetota bacterium, assembly GCA_029265255.1. The sequence goes on along the minus strand of JAJUJQ010000001.1, from coordinate 355,079 downwards.
AACCTGATCGTTGCCTTTGCCGGTACAGCCGTGGGCAACCGCGTCGGCCCCCTCTGCCAGTGCCACTTCAGCGAGACCTTTCGCGAGGAGTGGCCTGGCCGCGCTGGTGCCGAGCAGATATTTCTTCTCATAGGGCGTGCCAGCCTTGACCAGCGCCCACAGATAGGTCTTTACGAATTCTTCTTTCTGGTCGAGCCGTATGAACTTAGATGCGCCAGACGCGAGCGCTCTCTTGCCGATTGCCTCAAAATCGGCTTCCTGACCCACATCGCCGCACACCGCGATGACTTCGCAGTCGTAGTGTTCCTTGAGCCAGGGTACGATAACGGTAGTATCAAGACCGCCAGAATATGCCAATACTATCTTCTTCATGATTAAGCTCCTTGAATGGATTGGTATGATATCCCCGCATGGGGCCGTGGAATTACTGCCGGCATCTACGGAGGCGCGCGGCTTTATGAAAGAGGATTATTGCATATACATTCATTACCGGAAGCATAAACATACTTTATCAAACCCCTGCCCAATTTAGCAAGGGGGGTATGCATGTTTATGCAAATTTTTCGCGTCGAAGACTAAAAATAATGCAATTTTTCCTCAATACAATATTGACTGCTCGATAGAAGCATCAGAAAATTAAATTCAGGAGGACAAACCTATGAGATTCGCCAAAATCACACTCGTCGCAGTCGCGCTGCTCGCAGCCGTACTGCCCCTCGCCGCATTCACCCCAAAGAAAGAATATACCATGCAGGTCAATGTCGGACCTGCCTATGACTGGGGTGTCGGAGCACAGCGGTTTGCCGACCTGGTTGCAGAAAAAACCAAGGGCCAGATCAACATCAAACCATACTTCGGCTCGTCGCTGCTCGCTGGCAAGCAGACCAACTGGTATCAGGCGGTTGCTGATGGCGCAATCGATTTTGTGGTTGATTCCACCATCAATGCCTCAACCGTCATCCGCTCGCTCAACCTGTTCAGCCTTCCCTTCTTCATCAACACCTATGAAAATATCGACAAGATAGAAAAGGGGAAATCCGGCCAGCGCATCATTGCCGATGTCGAACGTGGTGGTGTGAAATTCCTCGCTTGGGGAGAGAATGGATTCCGCCAGCTCACCAATTCCAAGCGCGAGGTTAAGCGCCCAGAGGACCTAGCCGGCCTCAAAATCCGTGTGGTCGGCTCTCCGATCTTTATCGATATTTTCAAGGCTCTCGGTGCAGATTCCGTCAACATGAACTGGGCCGACGCGGTGACGGCGTTCCAGCAAGGCGTTGTAGATGGCCAGGAAAATCCCAAATCCGTGCTCACTGTCGTCAAGATCTGGGAATACCACAAATACATGACCAACTGGAACTATGTGATCGATCCGCTCATTTTTGGATGCAATATGCAGCTCTGGAACCAGTTCCCGAATGATATCAAGGCCGCGATCCAGGAAGCCGCAACAGAAGCCGCGGAGTATGAAAAAGCCCTCGCACGCGCCTGGCTCGATGGGGAGATTTCCTTGAATCTGCTCAAGAGCAAATTCAAGGTTAGCCAGCTGCCCCCCGAACCATTCGGCCCGGCAATAGCCAAAGGCATGGTCATCACCAATTTGACATCAGACCAGGTTAAGGCGTTCCAGGAAAAAACCAGATCCGTCTATGACAAATGGATTCCGACAATTGGAAAGGATCTGTATGACCTGGCTGTCAGCGATATGAAATAAATGTCATTGCGAGGTCGGTTGCGGTCGCCTTGCCGCCTCGCAGTGGAATCTTTGTCATTACCATTCATGGCCGGCTTCTCCAGCCGGCCATCACGCAAGGAGGCCAGCTTCCATGAAGCCGCGCAGATTCTATCTCGATGAACTGCTCAGTGCTCTTTTCCTGGGTATCATGGCAGTCATCGCGTTCATTAATGTCATCAATCGCTATTTTTTTAAGCAAAGTTTTGCGTTCACCGAGGAAATCACGGTCAACCTCTTCGTTTGGATCACTTTGCTGGGCATTTCCATCGCCTTCCGAAGGGGAGCGAACCTCAAGATGACCAATCTATTTGATAGATTTGGGCCTTCGGCAAAGCGTTTCGTCCTCATCTTCTCCGCTGTGCTTGGAACCATGATCTTTTGCTTCATCATCTATAATTCAGCACGAGAAATATATCGGAATATCACATTCTATCACACGACTTCCGAGGCGCTCGGCATTCCGACCTGGATATACAGCATGGGAACACCACTTTTCTCTTTGGTAGTGATCAAGGAGCTCATCATCAGCACCATTAGCGAAATCAGGAAGATTAACGGTGCCAAAGATACCGGCACAAAGGAGGGAGCATAATGGCATCACTCCTGGTATTCGGCATTTTCCTTTTGCTTATCGTTTTGGGTGTCCCCATAGGCACCGCGCTGGGAACCGGGGGAATTGGCGCAATCGTCGGTTTCAATCTCGGCATACCCATGATTTCCCGCAACTTCGAAGCCAATATCGCCAAATTCCCCCTCATTGCTATTCCATTTTTCATCCTGGCAGGCACATTGATGGAAAAAGCACGGATCGTGGATGGCATCTCGCGCTTCATCATGCTAATCACAGGGCGTCGTCGAGGGGGGCTCGCTGTTGCTGGTGTCATCACCTGTATTTTCTGGGGCGCGGTTTCCGGCTCAGGCCCGGCTACGGCAGCGGCGCTGGGGATGGTATTCATCACTCCCATGATCACACAGGGTTACAACAAGTACTTCGCAGCAGCGACCATCGCAGCGGGGGCAGGTCTATCGATCATCATTCCGCCATCAATCGCGTTCATCGTCTATGGCAATCTGACCAATGTGTCAGTAGGCGCGCTTTTTCTGGGAGGTATCATTCCTGGCATCCTCGTTGGCATATTTCTAATATTTATGGTATATTTCATCTCCAGAAAATATAACTTCCGGGGTACGGCCGAGAGCGGATCCCCTAAAGAATTACTCACGGCATTACTGGATTCTTTCTGGGCCCTGCTTGCCCCTGTGATTATCCTCGGTTCGATCTATGCGGGAATCGCTACCCCAACCGAATCGGCGATCATGGGCGTTTTTTATGCGCTCTTTGTGGGGATTTTCATCTATAAAACCATAACGATCGAGGTGGTTTACAAGGCCTTGGTCGATACAGCCGTCAGCAGCGCGGTCGTCATGTTCGTAGTGTCCATGGCTGGGATTTTCTCCTGGGCAGCTTCGACACTGGGAGTGATCGATGCGGCGGCGGATCTTGTGTCGAGCCTTACTACCAACAAGCTTATATTCATGGCACTCACCATGATCGTCATGCTCATCGCGGGAATGTTCCTCGACGCCATTTCCATCACCTATGTGTTCATGCCCATCATCATGCCCGCTCTGGCGGCCTTGCGTATTGACCCTCTATATTTCGGAGTCTGCCTCGTCATTTCACTCGCGATTGGGCAGATCACGCCGCCTGTGGCCGTAAATCTCTACGTAACCGCAAACCTCATAAAAAGCAATATCAACGATGAGATGGTAAAGTTCGTCATACCCATGGTGATCATCTCTATTGTGGCACTTGCAGTAGTCGTGCTCATCCCTGATATATCTCTGCTGCTGCCCATTATGTCAAAGCTTTACACACCGTGAAAGGTCAGCGAATGTCGGCTGAAGCTGTCCATCATGGAGGAATAAAAATGGATAGACAACAATCCTCATTTCCCGAGCAGTACACCTTTCTTCCGATGGAGAAGAAGCTGGACCTGCTTAAGACGATGATCAGAATCAGAACTTTCGAAACAAAGGTTGAAGAGCTGTTCTTAAATAAGAAGATACCGGGTTTCGTGCATCTTTATATTGGTGAGGAAGCTATTGCGACCGGTGTCATGGCAAATCTCGGTAAAGATGACTGGATCACTTCTACGCACCGTGGCCACGGTCACGCGATTGCCAAGGGCGCTCAGACCGCACGCATGATGGCTGAATTGTTCGGCCGAAGGACCGGGTACTGCAAGGGCAAGGGCGGCTCGATGCACATCGCCGACTTTTCGGTGGGCATGCTCGGTGCAAACGGCGTCGTTGGCGGCGGCTACAATATCGCAGTAGGAGCAGCCCTCTCCGCGCAGATTCGCCACACGAGTCAGGTCGCTGTGTGTTTCTTTGGGGATGGCGCATCTAATCGCGGCACCTTCCACGAAGCGCTCAATCTTGCTGCCATCTGGAAGCTGCCAGTGCTCTTTGTCAACGAGAATAACCAGTATGCATCCACCACCCCTGTGAGTTATGGACTGTCGGCACAGCATGTCGCCGACCGCGCCAAGGGGTACGGCATCGAGGGGTACACCATTGATGGCAATGATGTGCGCCAGGTTTACGATGCAGCCAGCTATCTCATCGGCAAGGCCAGGGAAGGCAAGGGTCCTGCGCTGCTCGAATGCCTCACCTATCGTGTCAAAGGCCATTATGTGGGTGACCCGGAAAAGTACCGAACCCGCGAAGAAGTGCAGAAAATGGTCAACGAAAAGGACCCCATCAAGCTCTTCAGCAACGTGCTGATGGAGGAAGGAACGCTCAATGAGGCCGGCCTCGCAAAGCTCTACGCCGAGGCCGAGGAAGAAATACTCGCCGCGGTAGCATTCGCAGAGTCGAGCCCCTATCCTGAGCCGGAAGAGGCGCTCGAAGACCTTTTCTCCTTCTCGCCGAAGGAATTCCCGGAGGTCATCGCATGAGAACGATTACTTTTTCCGAAGCAACCCTCGAGGCCATGCGCGAAGAAATGCGCCGCGACCCCACGGTATTTGTCTATGGCGAGGATATCGTACGACAGGGAGGCATTTTCGGCCAATTCAAAGGCCTGCCTGAGGAATTTGGTGACCGCATACGGGATGTTCCGATCTCGGAGACCGCCATCGTGGGAGCTGCACTGGGAGCTGCGCTCACCGGCACCAGGCCGGTAGCCGATATGCATTTTGCGGACTTCATCGGGGTAGCCTTTGATGAGCTGGCCAATCAGATTGCTAAAAACCGCTACATGTTCGGCGGCCAGGCGAACATTCCACTCGTCATACGCGCGCCTGACGGCATCATCAACCAGGCAGCGGCGCAGCACTCGCAGAGTGTGGAGGGCTGGCTCCAGAATATTCCCGGACTCATCATCGTGGCTCCTTCCAGCCCCGCGACCGCAAAGGGGCTTCTGAAGTCGGCAATCCGTCTGGATGACCCTGTCATCTACTTCGAGCACAAGGTGCTGTACCCGCAAAAAGGTCCCGTTCCGGATGAAGAATACCTGACCCCCATCGGCAAGGCGGAAATTCGGCGGCCTGGCCGCGATGTCACCATTGTCTCCTATTCGCTGATGGTACAGAAATGCGAGGAAGTGGCTGCTGAGCTGGCATCCGAAGGCATCGATGTCGAAATCATCGACTTGCTGACACTGAAGCCCTTTGACCGCGCAACCGTCATAGAGTCCGTTAAAAAAACACATCGATGTGTGGTAGCGCACGAGGCGGTAGTCACAGGCGGGCTGGGCGCAGAAATCGCAGCAACAATCCAGGAGCAGGCCTTCTGGTGGCTTGATGCACCGGTGCTTCGCGTCGGCGCAAAGAATGTACCGATTCCCTTCAGCCCTGTGCTGGAAAAATTCGTGGCACCGCAGAAGGAAGATGTCAGGCGTGCTGTCTACAGGGTCCTGCACCGGGAGGTCTGAACCATGGCACTTGAAATTCTGATGCCTCAGCTCGGCCTGACCATGACCGAAGGCACCATCACCGAATGGGCCAAGAAGCCTGGCGATACTGTTGCAAAAGGGGATGTGCTGTTCTACGTGGAAAATGACAAGGCTGTCATTCCTTATGAAGCAGCACAGTCAGGCGTGCTGGCTCGCATACTGGTAGCACCGATGCAAACAGTACCGGTCGGTACTGTAGTTGCCCTTCTGGAAGCGGCTGACAGCAAGGGGGCAACGGCACCGACATCTGCAGCTTCTTCTGCCAGGAGCCAGCCTGAGCATGCTGCGGTACCACCCCCTGCGCCTGAGCAGGCGAAGAAGCCCCCTCAACCGCAACCAGCTGCTCCTCCGGCTGCAGCTTCGACCACTGCATCCTCAGCCCATCCCAAGATGGCAGACTTTGTGCTGGCCAGCCCCTATGCGCGCCGCCTCGCAGAGCAGTCTGGAATACAACTCGGCGATCTCAAAGGAAGCGGACCCTTGGGAGCAATTGTCGCTTCTGATGTGCGTGCCGCCTCGCAACAGGCTTCGGCTGAGGCGAAGGTATCTGCAACTGCCGCCTCCGCCACTGTGCAACGTCCTGCACCAGAGGCAGCCAAGCCGGAGGCTCCTGCATCTGGCGAAGGTAGCATCATCAACCTGAGCAGACCACGCCAGGTTGCCGCCGAGCGTCTGACTCAAAGCTGGCATGATATCCCGCAGTTCACACTGGCCATCGAGGTCGAGGCGCAGGGGCTTCTCGATGCGCTGGAAGCATTCAAAGGGGATGGCCCCAAGGTCTCCATGACAGCACTCATCGCAAAGTTGACAGCACACGCGCTCATGGCCTTCCCCATGCTGAACAGCACCTGGCTGGGAGATGGAAAGGTATTGGTGCATCCTCATGCAGATCTTGCCATCGCGGTCGACAGCCCAGATGGACTCTTGGTGCCGGTACTCCGCGCATGCGAGCACAAGCGGCTGGCCGACCTTGCTGCCGAACTCGCATCGCTGGCTGAAGGTGCCAGAAACAGGACACTCCCCCCCGATACAATGCAGGGCGGTACCTTCACAATTTCCAACCTCGGCATGTTCGGTATCACCAGGTTCAGGGCGATCGTGAATCCGCCACAGTGTGCCATTCTCGCGGTCGGCGCCATTGTCAGGAAACCTGTGGAGCCTTCCACCAGCGAGGCCGCTGGCGAACATCGCGCAGCCCCTCCCGGCAGTATCCGCGTTGCGCCTGTTATCGAACTCAGCATCAGCGCTGATCACCGCATCGTGGATGGTGCCTATGCCGCACGATTCCTCCAGCATCTGGCAAGCCTGATACGGTATCCCATTCGCGCGCTCTGACAGGGCTCTTGCGCGCTGGCAGTCGTACGAGAATATTGCCAAATCAGTACCAGCTGCCCTCTCGAATTCATGTCGTTTCATGTGTACACTTGCGGTATGGAATTTGTGCAGGAACCTTTTTTTCTCTCTGTCTGCCTGAATCCTGTTATTCAGAAGACGCTGGTGTTCAATTCCATCGAGAGGGGCGAAGTCAACCGCACCTCACAATGGCGGATCGACGCATCCGGCAAAGGCATCAATGTCTCAAGGATTCTCACTCAATGCGGTGAACCGACTGTTCATCTGACTCAGCTTGGTGGTCCTACCCGTGAGTGGTTCCTTTCTATGTGCAGGGATGACGGCCTCACCGTCGAATGGGTAGACTCCGGCTCACCCATTCGCTTCTGTACCACGCTGATCGAAGCGAACCATGGCACCGCTACGGAACTCGTCGAAGAAGCCCGGCCGGTCGCAGACTATGCAAGTACACTCATAGTGTCACGCTTCAGAGATCTCATGGTGAAAGCCCGGATGGTCATCCTCTCTGGCACCGTCGCTGCCGGTTTTAAGCCCGGCATCATGGCTCGTTTCGCATGCTTGGCGGCAGAAGCGGGGATCCCCTTCATTCTCGATATCAAAAAGCAGGATCTCTTGGACTGCCTCCCCTATCGGCCGCGCTGCGTCAAGCCAAATCTTGAAGAGCTCGCGCAGACGCGTAATCTACCTTATGCGCAAGTGAAGGAAGAGAAGAAAGCCCGCGCGCTGGTCGAATCGGCTGGGCGCGAATGGTTCGAACAATGGGGGACATATCTGGTCGTCACTCGCGGCAGCCTCCCAACGCTCTACTGGAACGGTAATGAGCTTCGCGAATGCCCGGTTTCAAGAGTTGAAACACGCAACCCCATCGGTTCGGGAGACGCGTTCTGTGCAGGTCTGGCGCGTGCTCTTGCTAAAGGCGCATCTATCGACGAGGCTGTTGCAGAGGGCACAAAACTTGGCGCGCTCAATGCATCGCAGCTTAAGCCAGGTTCTCTGGCATGAATCCTCGTTTGGAAAACTATTGGAAGACTATTGAAAAAAAAGAGCCGGAGCCGCGTTTGCGTCCCCGGCTTTTGTGAAAGCCTTGCGTCCTCTCTTGATTAGCTCCACTTGGACATGTCGAGCTCTTTTTCGGTCTTCGCGACGATTGCGGAACCGACCATGTCACCCGTAACGTTGAGGCAGGTGCGGCCCATATCCAGCAACGCATCGATTCCCAGGATCATCGCATAGGCAGCAGCAACCGCCGAGCCTTCGATGACCTTGAGACCGATCGACTCGAGCACCATGAGCAGCATGATCGCTCCAGCACCCGGCACGCCTGCCGTCCCAATGCTTGCGAGCGTCGCGGTGATGATGACCGTCAGCTGCTGGTTGACGGTAAGCGGCTGATTGGTGGCGAATCCAATGAACATGGCGCAGACACCAAGGTAGATAGCGGTACCATCCATATTGATGGTTGCGCCAAGCGGCAGCGTAAACGAGCTAATCGATCGCGGTATACCGAGTTTTTCCTCACTGCAGCGCATGGTGACAGGCAAGGTGCCATTGGAGGAACGGGTGACAAACGCCGTGACCATCGCCTCATTGGCACCCTTCAGGAACTTCCAGAATCCGAGCTTGTACACCGACAGAAGACCACCATAGGTCAGTACCAGGTGCACAATGAGGGCTACATAGGTGGCCAGTGTGACCATGAAAAGCGGACCGATAGCTTTTGGACCCTGCTGGGCGAAAACCTGCGCGATGAGCACAAACACACCGATGGGCGCATACTGCATGATGCCTGCGACAATCTTGTACATTGTTTCAGCCGCTGCGTTGGTCGCATCGAGTAGGACGGTTCCCGCCTTTGCCAGAGCTTGTTGTTTTGAATCCTTTATATAGGAGAGGCCGATTCCAAAGACCACCGCGAAAAATATAATCGGCAGTACGTCTCCCTTCATCAGCGACTCAAATGGATTGGTCGGTATGATGTTCAGAATGATCTGAATAAGGGTTGGCGCCGCTGCTTCTTTACCTTTGATTGCAGCATCTCCAACGACGTTGAATCCCGCCCCTGGCTGGAAAATATTTGCGGACACCAATCCAAGCAAGACAGCAAAAGCACTCGTCAACAAGTAGTACACCATGATCTTGACGCCGACCTTCCCAAGCCGCGCCGGCGCGATACTCGCGGCTCCAGCCACAAGCGAGAACAGGATGACCGGCACCACGATCATCTTGAGGAGTCTGATGAACAGATCTCCAAAGAATTTGGAATTGTCGACGAAGGGTTTTACTGACTCGGGGAAGAAACCGAGGACGATGCCAACAATAGCACCGAGCATCAGACCGATGAGAATTCGCGCCAGAAGATTGGTCTTGAAGTACCAATCCAACGCGCCCCTTTTCCTTTCAGCCATGCAGAACCTCCTTATCGTACAGAATAGATTCCTAATTTATAGATTATGAGGTTACTTGCAGCCTTGCGCAAGATGCAATTTGACAAAAATGCGATGAACTGAAAGAATAGGCATATGGTTGGAAAGACAATAGGTATTCTTGGAGGGATGGGACCTGAGGCCACTGCCTATTTCTTTTCGATGCTCGTGAGGTTCGATACCGCCCCACGCGATCAGGACCATCTCCATATCATCATCGATTCGGATCCTTCAATCCCCGATCGTACACGGTTCCTGCTCGAAGGTGGGAAAGATCCTCTTCCTGCTATGCTTGCTTCCGCGCGCAGGCTTCTTGCGGCAGGAGCGGATCTCTGCGGCATCCCCTGCATGACAGCCCACGCAATGCTGCCCCGCCTCAGACAGCACTGCACGCTCAGGATTCTCTCTGCATTCGAGGAAACAAACCGTTCGCTCGCGCAATATCCCACGCCCATCAGAAAGCTTGGCGTTCTCGGAACGATCGGCACAAAATCATCCCGGCTATTTGAAACCGCGATGCCGGATCGCATCATACTCTGGCCCGACGAAATGACGCATCGAACCATGGTCATGGAAGCCATCTATGGAACTCGAGGCATTAAAGCTGGCAATACCGGCAGCGAGCCTCACCACTTATTGATGACTGCTGCCCGCAGGCTCATCGAGCAGGGCGCTGATGCCATCGTCGCTGGGTGCACCGAGGTTCCACTTGTTCTTTCACAGAAGGATTTCGATATTCCTTTTGTTGATCCGATGGAACATCTCGCGCGTGCGCTCATTCGTGAAGCGCGAAACTGATTTACGCGTCGTTCTTTTTCCCATATAGTAGGGCCACTATGCTCTTCATCGACCGCTGTGATGGCACACGGATAACCGGGCTCCACGCGTTGAATGCCCTCATGCCCTATATGATGCGGGGACGAAACGAGTCGGCCGTTTATTACGAAAAGGAAATCAACATCGAAAATGCTCTTGCGTGGTTGAAGGCGCGACGCACGCTAGAGTCCTCGCCAGCCGAACGGCTGAGCGTATTCAGTGTGGTACTTACTGCCGCGTTGCGCACTATCAGCCTATTCCCCCAGCTCAATCGGTTCATCCATCGGCGCGCGCTCTATCAGAGGCGAAATATCGCTTTTTCCTTCATCGTTAAGCAGCAGTTTTTGCATGATGCTCCTGAAGTGAATGCCAAGGTCTTTTTTGAGCCGACCGATTCCATCGAGGCGGTGCAGAAGAAAATCAGCAAAGCCATCGCCGACGCGCGCGTAAATGGCAAAGGCGAAGGGGAGCGGTTCGCTGATTTCTTTCATCGCATCCCCGGCGGCAAAGCGCTGATCATGGGCGTGTACCGGCTTCTCGACACCCTCAATCTCGCCCCTTGGAGCCTGATACGCATGGATCCACTCTATTCGAGCATCTATTTCGCAAATCTAGGGTCAATAGGGCTCGATGCACCATTTCATCATCTCTATGAATGGGGAACAACGAGCATCTTTGTCGTCATAGGGAAAATGCACACCAAGGAACTATGGCATGGCGCGACCCATACCCGCCAGCGCTATCTCAATTTCAAAGTTACACTGGACGAACGGATCGCCGATGGGCTGCTTTTTGCCGAAGCGGCATCGGCCTTCTACCGGATGATTTCCAAGCCGGAGCTGCTGGATTTGCCCCTCGCTGAGTTGCAGCAGGCGCTGCAATAGAAGCGCCTCGCTCTCAAGCGCTTTCTCTGGCTGCGTCACACGTGTTCGACGCTGCGCAGGTGCCGCACGATGCGGGTTCCGTGGCCTCGGAAGCTTTCTTCGAGCCAGTGGATGCGGAAGAGGATTTCTTCGAGTCGGTGATATAGAAGCCGGAACCTTTGAAAATGATACCGGTACCACCTCCAATCAGCCTCCTCACTTCGCCGCCGCATACGGGGCAGGTTCTGAGAGGAGCTTCGGACATGGATTGAAACGCTTCAAACGAATGACTGCAAGCACGGCATTCATATTCATATGTTGGCATCGAACTCACCTCTCGCACGAGTTTCCGAAATATGCGGTATGTGTAAATAATAGCAATAAATTAAAGGTGCGTAAAGTCTTTTCTCCCGATCCCGCCCTTGAGAGGAGCGCCTAAATCACCCCAAGCGCTCTGCCCACCTTCGCAAAGGCAGCCACAGCGGTACGAATCTGCTCCTCGGTATGCGCTGCCGAAACCTGAACTCTAATGCGCGCTTTGCCTTTAGGTACAACAGGGAAGGAGAATCCGATGACATAGATGCCCTCTTCAAGGAGTGCGTCGGCCATGCGGTGAGCCAGTTTCTCGTCGTACAGCATGACGGGGCAGATGGGATGTACACCTGGTCGGATGTCGAATCCTGATGCGGTCATGAGCGTGCGGAACAGCTGGGTATTCGATTCCAGCCGGTCGCGGAGCTCGGTCGATTCGTTCAATAACTCAAGCGCCTTGAGCGTACCGCCGACAATGGCGGGCGCAAGGGTATTTGAGAACAAATAGGGCCTGGCTTTCTGGCGCAGATATTCGACAATTTCCCTGGGGGCAGCAATCACGCCTCCCGAGGCTCCACCGAGCGCTTTGCCGAATGTGGTTGTGATGATGTCGACACGCCCCGCAACACCACAATGTTCCCATGTTCCTCTTCCATGCGCACCCATGAAACCAGTTGCATGCGAATCGTCGACCATCACGAGGGCATCATATCGCTCCGCAAGATCGCAGATCGCGTTCAGGTTCGCGATATCGCCATCCATCGAGAAGACGCCATCCGTAGCGATCATCTTGATGCGTGCCCCCTGAGCCTCCTTCAGACATCGTTCGAGACCTTTGAGCGGCTTGCCAGTTTCGGGATCGGTTTCCTCGATATCGCGCATATCCGCGTGCTTGTAAATCCAGCGCTTGGCCCGGCAGAGACGCACGCCGTCGATGATTGAGGCGTGGTTGAGGCTGTCGGTGATAATGGCACAATCCTCATCCAGGAGCGGCTCAAACACTGCGCCGTTCGCGTCAAAGCAGGAAGAGAACAGGATGGCATCCTCCATGCCAAGGAAATCCGCGACACGACGTTCCAGTTCCTTGTGCGCCGACTGTGTACCGCAGATAAAACGTACGGACGAGAGACCATAGCCGAAGCGTTCCATGGCTTCCATCGCGGCCTTTCTGATCCGCGCGTCGTTGGAAAGCCCTAGATAATTATTGGCACAGAAATTAATTACTTCCTTGCCGTCCGACACGCGGATCGCAGACCCCTGAGGCGTGACGATGACGCGCTCGTGCTTGTACAAACCATCAGCCTTGATCGCTTCCAGTTTTTCAGTCAGTTCCTTTTTCATGGTACGGTACATGTCCGACTCCTTCTTTATCTATTCGTTATATTATAATAAGTTATTAACATTTTGAGTCTCATTCCCCCCCCCCATGTGACCTGCTGGCACACATGGTGGAAAAGCGGCTCTACCAACCTCGCCCGGCTGGTACCGAACCGGTGCGAACACTTCCTGCGCACATCCTTTCAACTATTGCTTTTTTCTCCAGAACCCCAGCACACTACCCACCAGCCCGCCGATAATGTGCGAAAACTGCGAGATATTGTCCTGCCTGGTCAGAGCATCCCATACTTGCCCGCCCAGATAGACCACCATGATGAGCACGAATGTCAGCGGGATCTCGCCCTTGGAAAAATTGGTGATGGACGCCAGCATGATCATCATGAACACAATGCCGCTCGCGCCCAGCAGCACCACGTTCGGAAAAAGCAGGACATTCGCCAGACCCGTGGCGAGTGCTGTGAGCAGCACACTTAAAAGAATGAAACCCGAACTGTAGACGGTTTCCAGAATAGGCCCTAAAAGCAGGATCATGGTGAAATTGGCGATGAAATGCTGGATGCCCGCGTGGCCCAGCACATGGGTGAAGAGCTTGACGTAATCGCCGAACACCTTGGCATGAAATGGCGCCGGCGTCGAAAACCAGGCGGGAATGAGGGCTGGAAACAGCGTTTGGCTCAGTACCAGAACCAAGGCTGACATGAATGTGAATGTCAGTGTTACCGGTGCATTGTAGCGAATGCGCATGCGAAGTCCTCCGGTGCGTGTATTGTATCACAAGTCGAGAGACAGGGACACAGGGCAGTGGTCGGATCCACCTACTTCGGGATGGATGCGCGCATCAACCAGATATGGTTCCAGTTCCGGATTGGTGCAATGGTAATCGAGACGCCAGCCTATATTCTTCTCTCTGGCCTTGGGAGCCCGATAGCTCCACCAGGTATAATATCCGGGGTCTTTGCAGAAATAGCGGAATGTGTCAATGTAGCCAGCGCCGGTAAACTTGTCCATCCAGGCTCGTTCCTCGGGGAGATAGCCCGCGTTGCCTTCGTTCTGTTCCGGGCGGGCAAGATCGATAGGCTTGTGGGCGATGTTATAATCGCCTGCCACGATGATATGGCGGCCCGCCGATCGCATGCGATCGCAGAATGCCAGTATGGCATCGCAGAACCGGAGCTTATAGTCGAGCCGCGCACCCGCTTCCTGGCTATTTGGAAAATAGGCGCTGACAAGGATGAAAGCGCCGAAGTCCGCGACAACAGTTCTGCCCTCTCGGTCGAATTCCTCGATGCCAAGAGTGTAGACCTTCTCTGGTTCTCGGAGCGAGAACAGCACGGTACCTGAATATCCTTTCCGGTCGGCAAAAGACCAAAATGAGTGGTACAAGGCACCATTTTCTGCCTTGGGATGGCGAAACTCGTCCGTCACCTGTTCTTCCTGGAGTTTTATTTCCTGGAGACAGATGAAATCCGCTCCGCTCCGCGCCATCCAGTCGAAAAAGCCCTTTTGGGCACAGGCGCGCAATCCATTCACATTCCACGACGCAACGCGAATCATCGACCTGTCCTCCCCTCTTGCGGCTCAACGCGCTTCAAATCCATGCGAAAAATATTCCTCATAGACCATGTCGCAGGCAGCGCGGCAGGCAAGCATCGCGCTGTATTCAGCCCCCAGAATTCTCGAACCTGAGGGACCGAAACGTTGGTCGTGATGGATATAGTCTTCTGAGGCCGCCTGCACGATGAGGTCCGAAAGATGGCGCGACCTCGTCACGATCACGACAACCTCGGGTGCCAGCAGCCGGCGAATGTCCCGCACGGCATGCGCGGCGTAATTGAGAATGGTTTCCAGACACTGCGCAGCCTCGGCCGGATGAGCGGCGATGAGACGGTCCGCGTCTCCGATTTCGGCACATGGCCCAAGCGGGGAAAGCGCGCGACAGATTTCTTCTTCATTAAGGTAGAGTTCGAGACATCCCCGGTTGCCGCAGGAACACTGCAGACCTTCATGGTCAACAGAGAGATGACCAACTTCAAATGCTGTCCTGCTGTGGTCAGAGACCAGCTTGCCATTTTGCAGATAGGCACCACCGACTCCGGCCCTCACTAAAAACGTGAAAAGCGAAGCAGCGTTCCGCGCTGTCCCATAACGCTGCTCGGCCATGGCGACTATCGAGGCATTATTGGAAACGATGACCGGAACACTGAGCAGCTCGTGCAAGTGGTGAGCAAGCGGATACTGGACCATTCCTGGAATGCGCGCATAATAGTGCACCACCCCTGTGCTGATGCCCACTGAGCCCGGAGCCCCGACACCAATACCTAGAAGCTGATCCGGCTTGATGCCCGACTCATCGAGCATGTCCCGCACAAGGCTGGCGATCAGGTTGAGCGCTTCTTCCGCAGATGGAGGCGAGGCGAAACAGAGACTCCGCTCTGCCACCTGCTTTCCTCCAAAATCCTGCAGGATCGCGGCGGCAGAATGAGCCCAGAAATCGACACCTGCGACGTACGCGGCATCCGGCTTGAGACGGTAGGACACCGGCTTGCGCCCTTTTTTCCCTTTTTGCTCGGCCGATTCCTCATGCGATTCCACCGGCTCTATAAGGCCGTTCTTCTCGAGCTCAGAGAAAATCCTGAATGCCGTAGGAGCTTTCAGACCCGTTTTCAGGACTGCTCTGCTCTGCGAGAGGCTTCCGGATCTGAAGATAAGTCTGAGTATCATCCGCTGATTGCGCTCGCGGATCAGGCGGGCCCGAAGAGGGCTGGTTTCCTCGCTCGTCATGGTTCGCGTCCTTGCCATGCATCCCGATTCTGCATCGAACCATCATTCTCCCAGAATTGAATCGATGAGCTTTTTGAGTTCCTGATCGATATCGCCCTTCTCCTGGACTCTTGACATATCGATCTGGAAAATGCCATCCCGGAACACGATCGGTCCCCTCTCTGGAGGAAGAAGTATTTCTTCATCCTCCCGCTCCAGCATCGAGAGCGCACCCACATAGAGATCCCGAGGCATGCCCGCAGGGCGCGTAAACACCTGAGAAGGCGCAGCGGCCCGCCATGTCGGCTGAATATAGGCGCGCATTCCAAAGGTTATCGTATCCGCTTTCTTTTCGTTCATGAACAGAATCAGAATAACCTGGGAACGCGTAGTCTGCAACCACCGAGCTGCCGCGCGTCGTCATGATGCGCCGTGCGTGCTATACTGCCGCCATGGGCAAAAAACAGCGCGCCATCGTCGACGCAGAGGAACGCGTCGCGCCCAGCGCACGGAAAGAGCTTCGTACCGCCATACAGGAAGTCGAAGGGCGCGAAGTCTTCGCAATCGGTGTTCTTGACGCAAAAGGGATCGTCACTCATGTGGATATTATTGCGCGCGGCAGCGAGGGCGCGGTTCCCGCGCCATTTCACCACAGTCAGAATGCGCAGGTGCTCATTCACAACCACCCTTCCGGTAGTCTCTTTCCTTCCGATGCTGATGTCGCGGTAGCCGCTGAAGCGGGATCGCAGGGAATGGGCAGCTATATTGTCGACAATGAGGTCGAAAAGCTTTTTGTCGTCATGGAACCAGTCGCCAAAAAACACCTGCGCCCACTGGATGCCGACGAAATTGCCGGTGTGCTGGATGCTGGCGGAAAACTGTCTGAAAAAATGCCTTCATTCGAGCCGCGCCCTTCCCAGGTGGATATGGCACGTGACGTCGCACGTACCATATCGGAAGGAGGGGTGCTGATCGCTGAAGCAGGTACAGGTGTCGGCAAGTCATTCGCGTATCTTGTACCGGCAATGGCCTGGGCCGCGGGAAATGGCGAAAGAGTTGTGATTTCGACCGCGACGATCACTCTCCAAGAACAGATTCACAAGAAAGATTTTCCTGTCATCAGTGCGCTGTTCCGCAAGCCCGCGAAAGCGGTCATCGTCAAAGGCAGAGGCAATTACCTGTGCAAGCGCCGCCTGTACGAAGCGATCGAGGAAGACGCGCTGTTCTCGGACACCTCAGTGAAATTGCGGCAGATACTGGAATGGGACAACCATGGTGGAGGGGGAGATCGCTCAGAACTATCGATTGGGGATGACGATCCGATTTGGAACCGTATCTGCTCGGAAAGCGACTTCTGCCTTCTGTCGCGATGCCCCCAAAGAGAACGCTGTCATGTCATGCGTGTACGCATGGAAGCCGCGAGCGCTCAAATCATAATCGTCAACCACCATGTGCTTCTGGCTGATCTCGAAGCGAAGAGAAAGCGCGGAGGAATTCTCAATACAATCCTCCCGCCTTATCAGGCACTGGTCATCGACGAAGCCCATGCGCTCGAATCGAGCGCCACCAGTCTGTTTTCTGAAAGTTTTTCAATCCGTTCGTTCCAGAAGATCGCAGGTCGTCTCATACGACGCAAAAAACGTACAAAAGCGGGGATTCTTCCCTCGGTTGGCACGCTGCCAGGCGTATCATCGGCGATGGTGGAAGATGCCATCAAAGGAATCGATAAGCTCATTGCCGGCGCTGAACGCGTCAACCAGGCCGCGCTTGACTCATTTAAAGACACCGACGGGTCCATACTCATCAGGAACCTCGACGCAGGCAAACGAACCATCCTCAATGCGGCGCTTGGAACGCTGGAGAAGGAATCGACTCGTCTGGTGACTCATCTCGGAACACTCTATGAATCTCTTGAACCGGAACTCATGGAGGACGAACGAGCCGCAGAGCTTGCGCTCACCATTCGGACCCTGGAAGAGCTTGCTGCATTGGTGCCCCGGTTCCGCACACCGGAAGAAGAAAAAGAGACCATTTTCTGGCTGGAAGTATCTCGACACAGCCAGAAGGAACCGATAGTGACCTGCATCGCTACACCGCTTGAGGTCGCTCCGCTTCTCGCCGAACGACTATTTTCCCCCGTGCGCGCCTGCGTCTGCACCAGCGCGACACTCACCATCAATGGTTCCTTTGACTGGTGGAAAAAGCGGGTAGGACTAGGCGCGGAATCATCCCACAGGAGTCTGCGAGATGATGAAAGCGCATCTGGCGTTGCGGTCCCATCAGTCCGCTGTCGCGGCTACCCTTCTCCATTTCCTTACCGTCATAATGCCATGCTCACCATCGACACCACCGCCCCTCTTCCCGATAGCCCACAGTTCCAGGAATATCTGAATCAGGCGGTCGTGCGGCTTATCGAGGCATCGCGTGGCCGTGCGTTGGTGCTGTTCACAAGCTATCGAGTTCTGCATGCCACATTCGACTATGTCGCGCCAATCCTGGAGCAGAAGGGCATTCTCGCCATGCGCCAAGGGCAGAAGGATCGATTCTCCTTGCTGAATACCTTCGTCAACGACATTTCGAGTGTGCTCTTTGCCACTGAATCCTTCTGGGAAGGCGTCGACGCTCCGGGCGAGACGCTTTCGCTGGTTATCATCACCAAGCTTCCGTTTAGAGTACCAACTGACCCTGTCCACAGCTCCCGTGCGGCCGCCATCGACGCGCGCGGAGGAAATTCATTCGTCGAAATGAGCATTCCCGAGGCTGTCATCCTGTTTAAACAAGGATTCGGTCGACTTATCAGGCATTCCCTTGACCGCGGGGTGGTGGCGGTGCTCGATGTTCGCATGGTGAAAAAAACGTATGGGAGCCTTTTCGTGTCCAGCCTACCCGAATGCCGCCTCGTCACAGAACCGCTCGACCAGGTCTGTCGGGTTGTGGCAGAATTCCTTGACAAAGGAGTCAGTACATGAGCTATGGCCAGCCGACTCGAAGCCCTTATTTACTCACATTGAACAACCCTGTGCAGCAGTACGCCTGGGGTAATACCGCGGGAATCGCTCCCTTCATCGACATACCTGAAATCAGCGGCCTGCCTGCCGGAGAAGTCTGGATGAGCACTCATCGCCGCGCACCTTCGAAAGCATGTCTGGATAACGCGGAATCAGGGCTCGACACGATCATTGCACAGAATCCGCAGCACTGGCTCGGGCCGCATGTTGCCAAGGACTTCGGCGATCTTCCCTTTCTGTTCAAGGTGCTTTCAGCGGGATCTCCCCTTTCGCTACAGGTTCACCCAAGCCAGGCGGACGCGCAGACTGGTTATGCCAGGGAGGAAGCGATGGGTATTCCCCTCCTCGCTCCCGAACGGACATTCAAGGATCCCCATCATAAACCTGAACTTGCCGTCGCGCTCACACCATTCTTGGCTATGGCAGGATTCCGTTCTCTTGAGGCGATTCAGAGATTGATGGGTACCGAGCTGTGCGCCATGCTAGAGTGGAACAGCCTTCCAACAGGTACCGAGGCCTACCGTGAGCTGGTACGTCGACTGTTCACGGTTGGCAACGCCATGCGCCAGGAGCGCCAATCGGTGCTGGAACGGCGCGCCAAAGCTCTTGCCTGCGCTATGGATCAAGAAACCAGGAAAGCAGGACAGCTAGTTCTCGACCTTATCCGTCTATATCCGAGCGATCCAGGGCAGTGCGCACCACTGGTACTCGATATCCTCGAGCTCGAACCAGGCGAGGGGCTCTTCATCCCTGCCGGAGTCATTCACGCCTATGTACGTGGCAGCATTCTGGAAATAATGGCCTGTTCGGATAACGTGGTGAGGGCAGGGCTTACCGTCAAGCATGTCGATGTCGATCTGCTCTGCAGGATTTTAGATCCGATCGCTCAACCAAGACGTATCCAGCCTAGGACCATGAGCGGAGAACATAAGTTGGGGGTGCGCCATGTCGTATGGAGCACGCCAGCAAGGGAATTCCGGCTCGAGCGATTAGAGCTCGGGCTTTCTGAGGATGGAGCGAGCACAGGGAGCGGCCTGCCTAGTTCCACAGGAAAAACCGAATACCCCTCGGTGTCATGGACGCCGGAAGGACCGGAAATTCTTCTGTGTACCAAAGGAGAAGCGCGGGTGACCACTGAGGCTTCGCATCCACTTCCTGCGAAATCATCGCTGTTCCTGGCAGGGAGCTGCCCGCGGGTACTGCTGGAAGGTCATGCCGAAGTATGGCGGGCAGCGGTCGGGCTACCCGGGACGGCACCCCTATGGCCATGACAGCCGCGCCTCATCCACTTACTATCTGGATCGATGCCGATTCACTGCCGCGAGACCTGCGCCCACTCCTCGCAAAGCGCGCGGTCGCTCCCCGTACCTACGAGTCGGTCCCGGTCGTGGTTCGATTCGTCGCATCATGCGCGCAGACCGGTATTCCTTTAGACGCGCTTACGCGTGTGCCACCAGGACCCGGCGCGGTTGATTCGTGGATCGAGGCACATGCCCTGCCCGGTGATATTATCATGACCCGCGACATACCGCTTGCGGAACGCCTTGTATCGCGACACATGCATGTCCTTAACGATAGGGGTGATATTTTCACGGCCGACAATGTGGCAGAACGACGTTCCATTCGGGACGCGATGGAGATGCTGCGAGCCAGTGGCATCGCACCCCCCAGTCCCCGAACCAGCCAGCGAACCGCGGCCGATATCAAACGTTTCGCTGATGCGCTCGAGCGGCTGATCGTGCGCGCTGCTCGTGCGCGTCTGCGGGATTCCGGCAGCTCAGGGGACGGCGGGCGCTGAGGGTTGTGCTTCCTGCGCTTCTCCCGCGCTATCAGAGGAGACGCCTGATTCTGGCTCATCCGCGGGAATATCACCTTCGCTCGAAATATCCGCCGAAGGCTCGACTCCTGCGGGTGGCGGTGCCAGTTCGTTCTCCTCTTTCACCTCGCTTGCGGGGGCAATATATTTTCTTACCAAATAAGCATATCGCTCCCTCAGTATCAGGGAGCGGTACAATGTGTCGGGATTGTATTTGATCGGAGACGAGAGAAGCGCTACCAACCGCGCTGCCTGATCGGTCGAAATGTTCCGAACCCCAGTTCCATAATATATCCGCGAGGCTCGTTCGATGCCGAATATTCCTTTTCCCCACTCGGCATAGCTAAAATAAAGTTCTAAAATGCGATCCTTCGACAGAATGAGCTCCAGCTCGAATGTCGCGATCGCCTCAAGGTATTTTCGCAGGTAGCTTTTTTCGGGCACCAGGAACAAGGTTCGCGCAACCTGCATGGAAATCGTGCTGCCGCCATACATAGGGCGGCCCAGTCTCCTGTTCAACTCTTGAGCACGACGGATCGCTTCCATGTCGAACCCATTGTGTTCATAGAACTTGCCATCCTCGACAGAGATGAGCATTCGTCGCACTGTCAGAGGAATTTCCCGGAGTGTGAGAGGAATGGGCTTCTGGATTTTCCAACCACTCGACAGGCGCCGATAGAGCATCAGAACCGTCCCTGGTGGATTCGTGAATTTATAGACACCTAACAGAATCGAGGTGATACCGATATAGGCCAGATGCAGCGCCAGGATGGCGATTATCACAGCTCTGAGCAGCGTGAGCAAGCGTGAACGAAAAGTTGGCGCTCGTGCCTTGTTGGAATTCATGATTGCGTGCGCGCATTATACGCTGCCAGGGCATTCCTTTCCAGCTCTGGGGGCATAAAAGACCCGGACACCATAAGGCGCCCGGGTTCTTCATAAATTACCAAAGGGCAAAGGGAGCAGTACCAGAATCGCACCCCTCATATGCAAAGGCTTTTTCGTCACACGGCCTGTTTGCCGGCCTCCACTGCCGCGACATTGAGAGGGATAAGGGCATGTTTGCTTGCGGGGAAGAAGCTCTTCAGTACATGCTCGAATGTGTCGAGCGTAACGGCGCCGGTAACCTTGCTGAGAGCGCCCATCATCACCATATTCGCGATGCGGACATCGCCGAGTTTGAGGGCGATGTCGTTGCAGGGCACATGGACAATGGTCGCATCCGGGCGCGCGGGATCGGTTTTGACAAGGCTCGAATTGACCAGGATGACACCCCCTTGCTTGCAGAGCTTCTCACCGATCTCGACCGAGTCCTGGTTCATCACAACGACCGAATCAGCACTGGTAACCAGTGGACTTGTGATCTCCTCGCTCGATACAATAACCGAGGCACGGGCGATACCGCCCCGTTTTTCGGCTCCATAGAATGGAAAGAATGTCACTTTGAGTCCTTCTTTCATCGCGCAGTAGACCCACAGCTGCCCCAGTGAAATGATTCCCTGTCCACCAAATCCGGCCATAAAGGTTTTTTCTGTCATGGAAAGCTCCTTTCAGCGTGCCACAGGCTGCGCAGCAGCCACGCCGGTCTCCAGTGTGTTCTTGATTTCCCCTAGAGGATAGAAGGGAATCATGTTCTTCTCGAGCCATTCCACTGATTCCGCTGGCTTCATCTGCCAGTTGGTGGGGCACTGCGACAGAATCTCGACCATGGTAAAGCCCTCACCCCGCATCTGGGCCTCAAAAGCCTTCCGGATATAATTTTTAGTCTTTCGGGTGTTGACGGCGTTGTTGACAGCCCCGCGAGCCAGATATTTGGTCCCCTGGAGCGTTGCGAGCAGTTCGCACACCTTGATGGGATAACCCATGCCCGCATTGATAGGATCGCGCCCCTCCGGCGCGGTTGTCGCGTGCTGACCGACGAGGGTGGTAGGGGCCATCTGACCTCCAGTCATGCCATAGATCGCGTTATTAACGAAGATAACGGTAAATTTTTCTCCCCTGTTGGCAGCATGGATGATTTCCGCGGTTCCGATCGCGGCGAGATCGCCATCTCCCTGATAGCAGATGACGAGATGATCAGGCAGCATGCGCTTGACTCCAGTCGCCGCGGCAGGCGTACGACCATGCGCCGGCTGTACGGAATCGAAATCGAAATAAAGGTCGGCCCAGATCGAACAGCCAACGGGATTTGTGATGATGGACCTGGTTTGCAGTCCCATCTCGTCGATCACCTCGGCGATCAGCCGATGGATCACTCCATGGCCGCAGCCGGGGCAGTATTTTGTCTGGATCGACTTGAGGCTTACTGGATGGCCGTATGCACGTTCCATAGTCTGCTCCTTTACTCAATTGCCCATGAGGCGCGCAACCTCGGCGAACACCTCTTCCTGGCTGGGAATGTTGCCGCCGCAGCGGCCATAGAAATAGACAGGCGCCTTGCCATTGACCGCGAGACGCACATCCTCGACCATCTGCCCCATGCTCATCTCGACGCTGACGAACCGTTTTCCCTGTTCCGCCAGCTGATTTAGTCGCGCGTAGGGGAAAGGCCAGAGGGTTATGGGACGGAAAAGCCCTACTTTGAGTCCTCTCGTCCGCGCCATTTGGACTGCGCCATGACAGACCCGTGCCGAGGTCCCGTACGCCACAAACACGAAATCAGCATCCTCTACCTCAATTTCCTCATAGCGGATAAGTTCCTTCTTAATCTGTTCGTACCGCGCAAACCTCGAGCGATTCAGGGCTTCCAGTTCGTCCGGAACAAGGTTGATGCTGCTGACGTGGTTATAGGGCCTTCCGGATTCCGCTGCGTGTCCGACCGCGTAGGGCTTTACTGGTAGCGTCGCCGGATCGACAGGCTCAGGCAGCACAACGCCTTCCATCATCTGTCCAATGAGTCCATCAGCCAGAACCAATACTGGAACCCGCCACTTGTCGCTGAGCCAGAACGCCTCATAAGTAAGATCGGCGGCTTCCTGCACGCCCTTTGGCGCAAGGACGATGGTGTAGTAATCCCCGTGGCCACCACCTCGTGTAGACTGGAAATAATCGCCCTGGTTCGGCGAAATACCGCCAAGTCCCGGTCCTGAGCGAGCCACATTGACGATGACCGCCGGCAGGTCGGCGCCGCATAGATAGGAAATGCCTTCCTGTTTGAGTGAGATGCCGGGGCTGGACGATGAAGTCATCGCGCGGGCACCAGTGGATGACGCTCCGTACACCATGTTGATCGCTGCCACTTCCGATTCGGCTTGGATAAACGTTCGCCCCTTCGCGATCATGTGACTCGCCATGTACGCGGTCAGCTCGTTCTGGGGAGTGATGGGATAGCCGAAATACGCGCGGCATCCTGCCCGGATGGCCGCTTCTCCAATCGCTTCGTTGCCTTTCATCAAACGGATTTCTTCCGCCATGTCGTGCCCCCTCACAGCTCGTATACCGTAATTGCGACATCGGGACATACGGTATAGCAGTTTCCGCATGCGATGCACTTTTCCTCGGCTACGGTCTTTGCAGGAAAGTAGCCCCATGAGTTCGGTTCGCTGTCAACACCGATCACCTTGGTCGGGCAAGCGCGGACGCACAAAAGGCATCCCTTGCAACGTTCCCGGTCGATCTCGATTTTTCCTTTTTTCGCCATCTGCATCTCCTTATGAATCGTGCAGCCTTATATCACCCACGAGCGCTCAGGCTCCCGGCAAGGGAGGCAAGCGCGATGGAAGCAAGTTTTGTTTCGGCCGTATCGGCTCGGCTGGTGAGTACGATAGGTGCCGCGGCACCCATCACGATGCCGGCACCCTTTGCCTGGGCAAGATCGAGCAGGCATTTGTAGAGAATATTGCCGGCTTCGATGTCCGGCGCGACAAGGATATCGGCGTCTCCCGCCACATCGGACTGAATCTTCTTGATACGCACGCTCTCCGCGCTGATGGCGTTATCGAGTGCAAGCGGTCCATCGATGATGCATCCCTTGATCTGACCTCTTCGATTCATCTGTGTCAATATCGAAGCGGTCACCGTGCAGGGCATTTTATCGGGATTGACTTTTTCAACGGCAGCTAGCATAGCGACCTTCGGCACCGCAACGCCAAGCGCCCTGGCAACCACCACAGCCGAGCTGATAATGTCGATGAATGCCGGGAGATCGGGAGCGATGTTGAGCGCTGCATCGGTCACTACGAGCAGTTTATGATAGGTGGGCACCTCCATGACCGCCACATGACTCGCGAGCTTTCCTGCGTTGATGCCGTTTTCTTTGTTCAGGACCGCCTTCAACAAAAGGCTGGTATCGATGATTCCTTTCATGAGGAAATCAGCCTCTCCGTTGCGGATAAGCTCGACTGCCCTTACGGCCGACTTCATGAGGTCATTTTCAGCGACAATCCGGAACGGCGTGATATCGATACCATGGCCATTATTGGCTTCCCTGGCCGCCGCGGCAATCAAGGTAGGATCGCCGACCAGAATGGGTTCTGCGATACCTTCCTTCCATGCATCGACAACCGCTTCCAATACCGATGATTCCTGTGCCGAAGCGACCGCCAGGCGACGTCTGCCCAGCTGCCGGGCAGCTTCGATTATCTCCCTCACATGCTTCATGGCTGGTACTCCTTGATTTCAATCTCCCCATCGAGCGCCATGCGGCCTGCCAGTGCCAAGGCCTCAAGCTCGCCCTCTCCTGGATAGACCACGACAGGTGCGATAAACGAGACCATATCCGCAAGCCGTGCTGTCAATTCTTTCGAAAATGCGATGCCACCGGTCAGGATGATCGCATCGATCTTTCCGCAGGCGGCCGCAGCGAGAGACCCTATGTATTTCCCTACTTGATAGATAAATGCGCGGAAATAAAGATCAGCCTCGCTGTTGCCCTCGGCCCTCATGCGTTCGACATCACGCATGTCGTTGGTACCGAGAAAACTGACAAACCCGCCTTTGCCGGTGATCATTTTAAGTACTTCGGAAAGAGTGTAGTTCCCGGAAAAGCAGAGCTTGGCTAGATCCCCAGCGGGAAGGGTTCCTGATCGTTCCGGCGAAAAAGGCCCCTCTCCGTTGAGCGCTTGATTGACATCGACCACTCTGCCATTTTTGTGCAGGCCGATGGATACGCCCCCTCCCATATGTGCCACAATGACAGTGAGGTGCTCATAGCGCTTCCCTGCTTCCCTCGCGTAACGCCGCGCTACCGCCTTCTGGTTGAGCGCGTGGAAGATACTGACGCGCTTGAACAGCCTATGTCCAGAAACTCGCGCGACATCGTCGAGCTCATCGACCACGACTGGATCGGCGATAAATGCGGGAATGCCCAGGCGACGCGCGAACGCGTCTGCGATGAGGGCACCGAGGTTTGACGCGTGTTCGCCGTATTTCGCGGCGGCAAGGTCGGCCTTCATGGCTTCATTGATTCGATACACGCCGCCAGGAATCGGGTGAAGCAGCCCGCCTCGTCCAACGACCGCATCGAGTCTAGAAATATCATAATGTTTCTCAGCCAGGGCATCGACGATTGCCTTTTCGCGAAATTCATACTGGGAAGCGATGGTGGAAAATTTCCCAATCTCCTCAGCCGAATGCGAGAGACTGCAATCAAATTCTCGCGCTTCTCCCGCGAACACCGCGATTTTTGTACTGGTCGATCCCGGATTGATAACAAGAATGGTGTGTGGCATGAAACCATCCCCCGCGCGTTCAGGAATACCTACAGTATAGCACTGCTTTGCAGAAACGCAAGAGAAAATTTGCAATATTTGAAAGGGCGTTTTATTAAATGAAACATTTCATGCCAACAGACAAGGCTGGCCGAAAAAAAGGCCGTCCCTCATCAACGCGCTATCGCGCGGAGGGGGACGGCCTCTTTATGACACTGAGCAGGATGTGATTACTTGCGTGTCTTGTGTCTGTTCAGTCTTCTTTTCTTCTTGCGCTTGTGTGTCGCTATTTTCTTGAGCTTTCGCTTTCTACCACAGGGCACCTTGGTTCTCCTTGAAAACGGATGATGCGGAATAACTGCCGAAACTGCCGCGTATGTGCGCAATACTACACGGACTGCCTCCGGGCGTCAATAGGCCGAAATCCCTTGCGTTCCTTTGCAGGACGTGGAGATAGCTTGTCAATCACAATATTCACTTCAGCGACGAGAATACCGGTGAAGCGTTCGATGCTGTCAACAATATACTCCTGGAGCTGGTAGACCTTTGAAGCCAGCTTTGTTCCGAATGGTACTTCCAGAACTACCGTAATGCGGTATCCCTGGGTGTCGTTACGGATGGCAAGCCGCATAATGCGCACCATCGGTTCGAACTCATCCACGCAATGCACCACCATCTGCGAAAGCGCCGCTTCGGAAATCGCCACTCGTCCCCGTTTGGAATATTCCGGACGGACAACGGATTTCTCATAGAGTTTGGGTAGCGTGGCCCCGACGCCGAAGCTTCTCCTTAGAAAGACACGTACCGAATCGTAAAAGATCGAAGGATAGTTGCGCTTGACTTCGAGGGCTGGCACGGGAATAACATGCTTCCCTTCGATTTTGCGCAAACGGATGGCCTTCTCGATCTCGGCTTTGGTGGCAATCTCTTCGATTTTAATGACTTTGATGGGATGTGGCAGCTGCAAATGATCGCAAATCTTCTGCACCATACGCTCACTGGTGCCAATAATGAGAATCTTGCGGAACTTTTCATGCTGAAGCGCTCGTATGACCTGTTCGCGATGGTCCTTGTCGTCGAACAGCGCTGTCTTTACCGCGCCGAGATAGGTCGGGTCCTTTTTAGCCGAACGACCAGCAATGATCTGGTCACCTCGTATCAGAAGTCCATCATCAATGATGAGATCCACGGCATACTTCTGGGCAACCAGCTTCGCGCGAAAACTCTTCCCCGTGCCTGAGGGGCCGACCAGCGCATACGTTTTTACTCCTCTGAGAAGGAACAGCGCGTGATCAAAAAGGCCGATCATGGTACATTCACTATATCCGTCCCAGGCCTGAGGGTAAAGACGCATTTTGCATAAACGCCCAGCTCCAGTTACAATACCTTTTAAGGAGTGTCCACATGTCTATCATACACCATCCGTTTCTAGGGCTTGAAATCGGAGACCCCGCCAAAGCACCGCTCACCGCGGAGCAGCTTCCCTCCGCCGCAGAAGTGCAGCGACAAGCCTCCGCGCTTATCCTTTCGGCCTCCGGGTGGAGGAAGGTTTTCGCGGATCCTGCCCCTGATACGGCCTATGCCTCCTGGACTATCGACCCCACGGCGGAGGACTCGCTTTCGCCTCGTCTCTGTCCGGCGGATCGCGTTATCGCCGCGGGCATGGCCATGGTCTTCGCATCCTTCATCAAGGAAAAGGTTCCTGGCCGCAAGCCGGTCGTGCTGCTCGGAATCGATACCAGACCAACCGGTCCAGCCATCGCTGACATCTTTGCACGCGTGTTGATAGGAGCGGAATGCGCCGTACGGTATTTGTTCATTGTGCCCGCGCCTGAGATCATGGCCTATGCCGCGTATACCACCTCGCTTCCGGAAAACCATGAATTTCACGCGGACGGTTTTGTCTACATTTCCGCGAGCCACAACCCTCCAGGGCATAATGGAGTCAAATTCGGTCTCGGCGGAGGTGTTCTCTCCGGGACGGAAATCGCTCCGCTTATTGACGCGATAAAGAAATTCATCGCCGATCCGCAGGCACCCCGCGCTGCCCTCGATGCGCTGATGGCAGTCGATCAGACGACCCTGGCTGCCTGCTATGGAAATGTTTCACACTGGAAACGATTTTCGCATTCAGCCTACATGCTGGCCGCTCATCGCATCTTCACCGATGAGGACTCACTCGAAAACCAGGAATCGATGCTCACCCAGTTCGCTCGCGCGTGCGAAAGCCGTCCGCTCGGTGTGGTTGCGGAACTCAATGGCTCGGCGCGTACCCAGAGCATCGATCAGGACTGGCTAGGCGCGCTCGGTGTTGAAGCCAGGTTTCTCAACACTGAGCCAGGCGTATTCGCACATCGCATTGTTCCGGAAAATGAATCTCTTGAAGCATGCAGGGAAGCCTTGACTGCTGTCCACGCGGAAAACCCGGCTTTTACGCTTGGCTATGTGCCCGATTGCGATGGAGACCGAGGCAACCTTGTATACTGGAGCAGAAGAGCCGGCACAGCGCGTACGCTCGAAGCGCAGCAAGTGTTCGCGCTCGCGTGTCTCTCAGAACTTGCATATCTCCGGTGGAAGAATGAAACGAGGCCGATTGCCGTGGTGGTGAACGACGCGACCAGCATGCGTATCGAAGCGATTGCGGAACGTCTCGGCGCGCGGGTGTTCCGTGCGGAAACCGGCGAAGCCAATGTGGTTCACGCGGCGGAACATGTGCGTTCGAAGGGATATGTCGTTCGTATTCTGGGAGAAGGCTCGAACGGCGGCAACATCACCCATCCCGGAAAGGTTCGCGATCCGCTGTCTACGCTCGGCTCCCTCATCCGTCTGCTCAGGTTGCGCGATTCGGACGGAACCTCCTCCCTGTTCGGACTCTGGCTTGAAGCTTGCGGCGAAAAATCCCGCTATTCGCCCGATTTCGATCTCGATGATGTCATCGATACACTTCCTCCATGGATCACCACAAGCGCGTTCGAGCCATGGGCAGCGCTTAAAATTTCGACATCCGACAAAATCCTTCTGAAAACGCGCTATCGTGCCCTTTTCCTGCAGGAATGGCTGCGGATGCAGCCAGAGCTTCAAGCCCGGCTGGGAATTGTCTCCTGGCGAGCCTATGCGTCGATTGGGTCGGAAGAATTCGAAATTGGCGACGATTTCGCCGCCTCTCGAAATGGGGGGCTGAGAATCGTCTTGTTTGACCGAAATGCCCAGGTGCGCGCATTTCTCTGGATGCGTGGTTCAGGCACCGAGCCAGTATTCAGGATTATGGTGGATATTGCAGACGGAACCATTGCCGACGAATCCTGGCTTCGCGGCTGGCATACCGATATGGTGATGCGCGCGGACCGCAATGATGGTCCTGACCGACATCCTTGCTTCCCTGGCCTCGCTTGATATAGGATAGCGAAGTCAAAGGAGTCCAGATGGGTATTAGGGGCGAGCTGTTCTCAACACGCTTCTCGGCGGAAGGCAGAACGTATTTCTTCAATGTAAAGGAAAATCGCAACGGAGATATTTTTCTCACGGTGGTGGAGAGCAAGCCAACCGAGTCCGAAACCTTCGATCGACGCTCTATAGTTGTATTCAAGGAAAATCTTGAAGGATTCATGAAATCGCTGCGAACCGCTGTCGGATATATGGAAAAGGCCGGCCAGAATCAGTCAAGACGTCCCCCCCATCCCCGGGGGCAGGACCACTCGTCCGTACCTCATGAGGAACGCTCATTCGAAGGACGCAACGCGGAAAAACGGACTCCGAGAATTGCTTCTTCTGAAGGACGCCCTCCGCGGCGCATCGTGATTCGGAAAAAGCCTCATTCATCCGGGGAGTCGAAAAGCGAGAGTGATTCCTGAGGAAGCAGCCTAAATCCCGGTCTATGCCAGAAGCTCGGGCCAAGTCGGGCGATTGCCTGATGATGTTCAGGAACCGGATACCCCTTGTGTCGTGAAAACCCATAGCCAGGCGCGTACAGATCGAGACGGTCCATCATTCTGTCACGAGCCACTTTTGCGAGGATCGACGCTGCCATGACCGCATGAATGGTTCCGTCGGCCTTGGGAATCGTCGCTGTCTCCACCGGGAGCAGTGGTGCGAACAATCCGTCCACGACGACTAGAACCGGTCTGGATCGTAAGGCATGATACGCCCGCTCCATCGCTTTGAGTGTCGCGCCTAGAATGTTGTACGTGCCGATTTCCTCAACGGTTGCCCATGCTACTGCCCAGTCGTGTGCCTGCTCGATGATGATCTCGTAGGCGTCATCACGCCGTTTTGGACTCATTCGCTTCGAATCGGCCAGTACCTCCACCGGAAAATCATCAGAAAGGATGACCGCGGCGGCGGTCACCGGGCCGGCGAGCGGGCCGCGGCCAGCTTCATCGATACCGCAGACAAAGGCAGGCGAAAGTTCCCGCACCGCTGCAATCGATATTTCATGCCGCTTCGCCGTCATGTGCTGCTGGCTCACGTTTCTTCTCCCGTTCCGGCCTTCTCTCTCATCGATATGCCATTCCTCTCTGTTCATCGATCCACGCTGCCGCCGCATGAGCGGCGACAGCTCCATCCGCTGCCGCCGTAATCACCTGCCGGAACGGAGTATTGCGAACATCCCCCGCCGCGAACAGCCCAGGAATGTTCGTCATCATGTGGCAATCGGTCAGGATATAACCGGCTTCATCGAGGGCTACTCCCGTGGTCTTGAGAAAATCGGTACGGGGGATCGAACCGACGAACACAAACACCGCGTCGAATGGTTCTTCGATTAGAGCGCCTGTCGCCGTGTTTTCGAGAAGCACCGAACGCACCTTCGTGTCGCCGCGAATCTCCTTCGCGACCGTATTGAAGCGAACTTCGATGGCAGGGTTGCGCAAAACGCGTTCGGCAAGCGCCTTCTGTGCCCTGAAACGATCCCGCCTGTGAATCATCACGATCTTATCTGAGAGCTTGGATAGATAAGAGGCCTCATCGCATGCAGCATCTCCGCCGCCCACAACGAGCATCCTTTTCCCTTTGAAAAAGGGGCCATCGCAGGTCGCACAGTAGGAAACCCCTTTCCCGATGAATTCATTCTCTCCAGGAATACCGAGATGGCGATGCTGGGCACCGGTTGCGATAATGACCGTCAGGCTCTCTACAACCCCATCGCTTGTCTCGATGACAAACCTGTCCTTATTCTTGCTGACCGCGGATACACTGGCATCCTTGAACGACGCTCCAAACTGGGCTGCCTGTGTACGCATTCGTTCTGCCAGCTCATATCCCGAGATGGGGTCGAGAATACCTGGATAATTTTCAAGTGAGTCGATCAGCAGTGCCTGGCCTCCATGTGCCATCTCTTCGATCACCAGGACCTTGAGATTGGCCCTCGCCGCGTATTGCGCTGCGGAAAGCCCGGCCGCGCCGCCGCCGATAATGGCGACCTCATAGAGCTGGTTCATCATTCCATTCTCCTTGCCCAAATACATATAAAATTTACTATATATAATATTATAGAATAATAGCCGACAATGCAAGCCCGCTCAGCCTTTTATGCCATTAACCACAAAGCGACATCGCTCGACAGCCTCCCGGTCACCCCCCTTTTCCAGCTGCGCACCTGCCTGTTCGAGAAGGGCGGCCAAAGTCTCCGAATCGAGCGAGGGGAAAATACCCTTCCCTGAAATCTCGAGTACTGCCCTGCTGCTCGATTCTGCAGTAAACATAAGCTCTACCTGCACTTCTTCTCTGCTACGATAGGAAAATCGATAGATTCCGGATAGAATTTCCAGCACGGCAAGCGACAGCGGAACCAAACGGTCGGGATCGAGTTCCATTTCATCAGCCCGTACCCCCACTTTCACTCGAGAACCTACTGTCTCGAGGGCATCCATAGCTGCTTTGGCAAATTGGGCGAGAAAGTCTCGTACCGAGATTCGATCGACCCTTTCCGCGTGGTAAAGCGCCTCATGTACCAGCGCGATGCTTCGTATTTGCGCTTGGATTTCCCTGAGCATTGCATCGGGTTCCTCGCCCGCCCCCTCCATTTGGCGCAGATGCGCAAGACTGGCGATAATTTGAAGATTTGTTTTAATACGGCTGTGCATCTCCCTGAGCAGTTGTTCCTTTGCTTCGATGGAATCTTCAAGCGCCTTTTGATACAGATGAAGAGCACTGATATCGTGGATGACTCCTACGGTATGCGGGCTCTGTCCTTCGATGTCAGCGAGAATGGACCCATCGATGTTCCGCTCGCCATACGCATTCACCAATCCATACACGACATGGCCATCGCGATGGAGGAGCCGCACTTCGAGTTCTCTCGTCATCCTGTCTCCGGATCTGCGTTCGTCGAAAAGCTTGGGAGGGGCGTCTGGCAACACGTTATCTTTTCGAATCCTATCAACGACTTCTTCTCGCGAGATATTCGGTTTGTCATCAGGATGTATGATGGAGCTGAAATGCTTTCCAACCAGGTCGGAAGGTGCGTATCCCAGCTGCGCGATCGCATCGTTGAGATATAAAAAGATGCCCTTTTCGTCGAGGATGTAGACAATATCCGGAAGCGAGGAAAGTAAAGCCTGTACCTGGTTCATCATAGTCCATAGTAGAAAGGGCAAACCTCAGGCGTCAATATGGCATGCTGATACAAGGTTTTTTTTAAAGATCGGCTTGAGCAGCCGTCAGGCCCATGGAAAAGGTGGGTGTCTGGTGTTAGGATGAGCCATGCGCTTCAGCTTTCATACCCACAGCACATTCTGTGATGGCAAAGCCTCAGTTCAGCACATGGCGGAGACCGCCTTGGCTCGAGGATATTCCTTCCTCGGTTTTTCGGCACACGGACCCGTTCCTTTCAGTACGCGCTGGAATCTGCCATGGGATAAAGCAGCTGCCTATGTCGAGACCGTGCGCTCATTGTCGGCTATGTTCCAGCCCAGAGGCATGCGGATTCTTTTGGGCATGGAGACAGACTACGCTCCCGGCATCACCATGCCTGACAATCCCGCCTATCGCCCCTTTGCGCTCGATTACCGCATCGGGTCGGTCCATTATATCGCCCCGCCCAAAGAAGGCGCCTTTACCGTCGATGAACCGCAGGAGATGTTCGCGCATAATGTGGCGCGGTGGTGTGGAACCGATCATAGCCGGATATGGAAACGATACTGGACCTATATGTGTGAAATGATCGAACGAGGAGGGTTCGACATCATTGGCCATTTCGACCTTGTCAAGAAAAACAATGTGGACGGACGCTGGTTCGACCCTGAAGACCGGCAGTACCTTGCCGCTGCGTTTGAAGCAGTAGATCTCGCCGCGGAAAAGGGTCTGGTCGCAGAAATCAATACCGGTTCGATTGCACGCGGTATACATCACGAAGTGTATCCAGCCCCGATCATACTGAGGCGCATGTATGAGCGAGGTCTTCGCCTGACCATCGGCGACGACGCCCACGCGCCTTCACATATCGGACACTTTCAGCACGCAGCGGTGGAATCAGCGCTCCAGGCTGGATATCGCAGCCTGTGGTATCTGGAGAGTCCAGGTCATTGGAAGGAATATTCAATTGAGGATGAGAGCACGGGTATGTAAAAGGAAAGCCTAACGGTTCCTTCGTTCGTCGCTCTTCTGACACTCAACGCAGAGTACCGCGTAGGGAATTGCTTCCAGACGCTCCTGCGGGATCTTCTTCCCGCACTTGGCGCACAGCCCATATCGGCCCTGGCTGATGCGGAGCAGTGCTGCCTCGATGGCCCGATAACGCTTGAGATCCTGCGAGCTGAGTGCTTCGATCATGATGCGATCAACATCGTCAGACGCGATGTCTGCCGAGTCCTTGGGATCCGCCTCAGAAAGCACGGTCTTGAGCTGCTCGTTGGATTCAGCAATGGTATTGAGAATTTCCTGGCGTTGATCCATCAGCAAGTTCTTCATTCTTTCGATGAAGGCACTGTCCATCTCTTCTCCCCCTCATCATCCACCGGCTCTGTACCGGCATGCAGTGGATGGGCACAATGCAACGAAATGCTGAAAATGTCAATAGTCACACCCAAGGGTCATCCCATATCCTCCCAGAAAGGGCTTGTATCATGTTGACATTCCGAGCAATGGCTCATAGTATTTCACCTGCGCCGATCGTGCAAGGTGACAAGTACGCAGATCGGCACCCCTTGCCGCCTAAGCGCGGCAGGATAGCAATCTGTCCAAGGAGTCTGTGTGGCCAAAGAAGAAGCGATCGAAGTTGAGGGCATTGTGAGAGAAGCCCTCCCAAACACTATGTTCCGTGTCGAGTTGGCGAACGGGCATATCATCCTGGCGCATCTGTCGGGCAAAATGCGCAAGCACTATATCAGAATCGTTCCAGGCGACAAAGTGAAAGTCGGTCTCTCTCCTTATGATCTCAGCCGCGGGCGTATCATCTATCGCGAGAAATAGTCGACTGACGGATTCTTACCCATGTAACCCCCCGTCCTCCACGACGACCATCCGCAAAGCAAAAGGCACCTGCAATCGGACTGTGTTCTATTTCTTCACGCGCTACTTTCGCGAGCACCTGTGCTTCTTGAGAATGGTTTCCTTTCCCATGGATAATGGCAACCTTCTCCAATCCAGCAGCGGCGGCGCGGGCCAGAAACGAGCGAATTGCTGCGCGCGCTTCGGCTTCACGCATGCCATGAAGGTCAAGCTCGGCCTGCGGAGACATGCGCTTAAACCGGGCGTACGTTCCGGTTTCCTGACCTTCATCCGCATCTTCCGCCACACCGCGATCCTTGTCGACCGTGCCGTGCGTCTCGAGCCAGTGTTCCAGCATGTTTCGAGGATCTATACCAGCCATATCGACTGAGTGTATATCACAGTTCCGCGCGTTATCCAAACCCATGACCTACCTTGCGGAGCCTCCTAGTCCGCCATATCCTGTTTTACGGAGAATTTCCGCATGATACACACGCACCGCTATCATCCCACCAATTTCATGTGGTTCACATGGCTGCTCAGGCACACCTATGGACTCTGGCTGAAGAGTGCCTATCACATCATTGGTTTCAACACCGAGCTGTTCAAAAGCCTCGCGCCGCCCTTTATCGTCGTGGGGAACCACACCACCATTCTTGACCCTTTTATTGCGAATGCCTTTATACCGCATCCGGTGCACTGGGTCGCCAGCGACGGCAACATGCGCAATCCAATTATGCGTTTTCTCCTGATAAAACTCGTAGGCAGCATTCCCAAATCAAAGGCGATACCCGATCTTGAGACGGTCAATTGGATCGTCGAGATCATCAGGAAGAAAAAAGGCGTTGTCGGGCTCTACCCGGAAGGACAGAGTTCCTGGAATGGAACCGCCACGCCAGCATTCCCCGCCACGGCAAAGCTTCTCAAGCTTCTGAAAGCGCCTGTCGTCATGGCAAAGACAATGGGTGGGTACCTCACCAAACCTCGCTGGTCTCATGTGCAAAGAGCCGGCAAAGTTGAAATCTCGTTTTCTGTGCTTTTCACCCCCGAGCAGCTACGATCGATGTCTTGGGAGGAGATTGATCGGAGGCTCAATGAAGCCATCGCCTTTGACGATACTGCGTGGTGCAAAGCCAATAGCCTGAGGTTTGAAAGCGATCGAGGGGCTGAGAGCCTCGAATTAGCCCTCTATGTCTGTCCGGCATGCGGGGGCTTGGCCACTATGCATAGCCGGGGAAGCGAATTCCGCTGTGAGCGCTGCGGGTTTGCCGTCGCATATCAAGCAGACGGCTCATTCTGTCTCCTCACGGGAGGCACCCACAAGAGAGTGCCCACGCAAGGAGAAACAGAAGATAGCGTCCTGCCAGCCGTCCTGGATTCGGTCGCCGCATGGGACAGCCTGCAGCAGACACTTCTCAGAAATGAACTGATACGCCGTATCGCCGCCCGTGCCCCCGAGCCGATTTTTCGAGATGAAACAGTAACCCTCAAAAAGGGAAAGCGGATCGATAGCATGAGAACGTTATGCAGGGGTAGCGTAGCTCTCTTCACAGACAGAATCGAATACCGCGATGCCCGCTCCGGCCAGAGCATCGTTTTCCCACTCGCAACGATCGAGGGAGAAGGGGTCATCAAGTGGAACTTCTTCGAGTTCTACGAAGGGCTGAACGTCTATCGTACGGTCTTTGCCGACCGCACCGCCTCGGGAAGAAAATATGCGGAAGCGATCAGAACGCTTAAGGTGCTTTCAGCGAGCAGAGAACGCAGTGCGGATTGATACTAAATACAGCCCCGCAGAGAGTCCCGAATCCAGGTACTGACGTTACATTCCCCGCGTGCTTTCTCATTTTCCAGGCCGGTAAAAATTCTCCTGGGGATTCGCGAATCGCCGCTTCCTCGCGAGAACCACATACACGACTGCCGTAAACGTGAGATAGGCCGCCGCAACGGCTATGAAAATCCAGAACGGCGTCATCGTTCCGCTCGTGTAAGCCTTTGCTGGCAGATTGATTGCCAGAATGAAGGGTATGGCAAGCACAAAAGTCAGCCCCGCAGATAGCATGTAATCGGACGAAACCTTGGTCCTGAATTCTGGATCCATAACACGAAGCAAAGCCAGCCCCGTAGAGAGCGTTCCTGTCGATACGCCATACAACATCAGCATGCGTTCGAACCTGAAATCCCTGAATATCCTTGAGCTGACCCATGGAATCGTGTAATACACCATGAAGCCGCACAGTGTGGACATCAGAACGATCGGGAACCAGTATCGGACGACAAATACCAGCGAAATGGCAGCGAGGGAGCCGGCAACCATATAATCGACCGAGATGCCTGAAAGACGCGTCAAGGTTCCATCGTCCAAGAGATAGCCCAGATTGAGTAAATCCATGAGCTTGCGAATCATGATCGCAATGATAGCGGAGAAAATAAAGTTGATCCCCCAGAAATTGGTAGCCAGCTCCATTCCCGCCTTGCCGGCGAGTGAAAGAACGATCGTGAGTCCTTTCAGCGCAAGGTAGCTGAGAAAATACACCAGAATGACAAACGCCGAGTGGAAGCTGAACGAATCGATCGCTTCGGAGTCAGTTGTGAGCAGCGCGCCTGTCGGCCTTTCGTCGTTTTGAGGAATGATTCCGCTCAGGAGCGCCTTATCGGTCATGATCTCGACCTGATCCGTCCTCATCCATCCTTTGCGAATCCCCTTATGGATGAGCAGTATGCCGCCAAAACATGCCCAGAGGTAACCGATCGCGGCAAAAGTGAGACCTACGGTCGCGCCTCCTTCGAATCCCATTGTTTCCCAGCCTTTTCCAATTGCGTATGCTTGTCCCGGACCAAGCGCAAAACCAAGCGGCAGATGCAGCCCGAACGCGGGATGGATACGCGGCAGGAAAAACAGCGTGAGGCCAAGGCCCAGCAAGGCCTGAGTCGCATATCCAAACAGAATGACAGCCGTCATGCCGAGCACGCCGCCTTGAGACGAGCGGGATCCTTTGATCCTGGGTGGCGAGGAACGCAGTGACATGCTGATAAACGAAATATTGAGCAAGTGGTACACAAGGTCGCCAAGACGGTTCGCGCCGTAGCCTATCGGCTGCAGCAGATAGTTATAGACAGGCAGCAAGAGAAACCCCGCGGTCAGGGCGTTGGGAATAAGGTATTTCTGAAAGAACCTGATTTTTGCACGCAGCAGGGTCGCAAAGACGAGGCCGATAGAGATAAGGCCAGCATCGAGTACGATTTTCCATGAAAAGTCCATAGAGTTCTCCTTGACACCAAGTGTAGAATTGTCACGAAATGGATGCAAGCGGGACCGCATGGGATTGCCTCTATCCCCGGTCCTGGAACATGGAGGTAAATGTCATGCAATCTTCCGATATCGCCAGACTTGGGACGGCGGGCATTTTCAAAACCACGGATATCGAGCGTCTTGCCGATCTTCTCCGAACCTCGCGCTGGCAGGAACTCAAGTTCAGAAAAGGCGAACTGCTGCTGCTCCAGGGGTGCATCTATACCTCGCTCCATATTCTGGTAGAAGGAAATGCGTGGGCAGAAATGAGCGACGAGGAAGGTCATTGCATCCGTGTAGAGACGTTTGCTCCGGTAGAGGCGCTGGCAACGGCGGTCCTCTTTTCCGCGCGGCCTATATTGCCGGTCACGGTAGGGGCTCAGACCGATTGCCGAGTCATTGCGTTTCCAAAACAAGAAATATTAAATTTTTGCCTTAAAGAGAAGACTATTCTTGAAGCGTACCTTGCCGATGCTGGCCTGCGCCTCCAGTTTCTGAGCGAGCGGCTGCAGCTTATGGAATTCGCGACGCTTCGAGAGCGTATCGTTCATTGGCTTCTCAAGCAGGCGTACAAATCCACCTGCCGTTTTGCTCAAATAAATAATGAAGATGCTGGCCGGTATCCTCCCATTACAGTCAAAGTCGAGCCTTCATTCGAGAAACTGGCGGACTTGATGGGCGTTGCGCGGCCGAGCCTCTCAAGAGAGCTGAGCCATATGAGAAAAGAGGGGTTTATCGGAATTCAAGGGAGAACTATCACTATTCCTGATATAGAATTACTGAAAGCGCTCAGGAAAACCAAAGCTCGCCGGCGGTAAAACAGTCGATCAGCCAGCGCGCGATACTCCCTTTCATTGGAAGCTCTGGATATGCGCCAGGGCCGTACCAGTCCAGATGGTCGATCTCCCTTCCATCCGGGCGAGCTTCGCCCGAAGCCCATTCCGCGGTAAATCCAAGCATCAGTGAGTCAGGGAATGGCCAAGGCTGTGATTTCACATAGTGAATGTTGCGAATCTCTATGCCGGCTTCTTCGCGAACCTCTCGAACCACCGCTTCCTCCAGCGTCTCGCCAATCTCGACAAAACCAGCAAGAAGCGAATGGCGTGCCCCCGGGAATCTGACATTGTGCGCGAGCAAGATTTCCCCCTCGCGATGGACCAGCACAATAACCGCCGGCGACATGCGCGGGAAGAATAAGTGGCCGCAGGCAGTGCAGAAGCGCGCGCCATGCGCGTGCTCGTCGATCGGTTCGCGTACATCGGTACGGCCGTTAGCATCAACAAGCGGCGCGCCACATACGCCGCAATAGCGGGAAACCAATGCCCATCCCGCATAGGCTTTCGCGAGCAGCACAAACCGGCCAAGCCTTGAAGAGAACGAGAGTGCGAGCTGCCGTGCCGGAATAGCTTCAGCTGGCATCGGCAGAGATGGGAGCCTCTTCGCCAGCGGTTCGGTTTCCGGCAGCGCAACCGCCTCCCAGTTCTGCCCCTCAAAGGCAAAACTCGACGATGCGAGCTGACCGGCTCCGCCTCTGAATGTGCTCAGCGCTCCAGCAGCCCATGTGATCTGTTCAAGCTCAATAACGGCCGAGGTTCCGGCATCCTGCAGCAAAGCCGCGGAACTTGCGGGGATAATACAATCCTGCCCGCGAAAAAGCGCGATTCGATGAACATGCATGGTCATTCGCGCCGCCTCAGTACCGTCTCCTCGATGATGCGCAACTGCGAACGATACAGGCCGGTGATGTTAGTGCCGTAATCGGCTACCAGCCTCAGCATGTCGCGTGGATGCCCCTCCTCGTCACTGCCGTTGATACGATCACCAGCGTCACCGAGTCCTGGCATGATATAGGCGCGTTCGTTCAGGCTCGGATCCATCCAGAGCGTGTATATCGTGATGTTATCGATCGCGCGTATGACCCTCAAGCTTCCCTTGAGTGCTGAAATGACATTAAAAAATTTCACCGAGGCTGGCTTCACACCCTGCTCGAGCAGATATTTCACCACGGTGACCAGCGAACCGCCCGTCGCGTTCATGGGATCGGCAAAAAGAAGATGCTTGCCGTCGAGCTGGGCCAGGTCAAAATAGGAATGATCGAGATCGAGAATGTATTCCATCGTCGTCTCATTCCTGGTGTCGTCGCGCTTGATCTTGAACAGCGCGAATGGTGTCAGATATCCCGTCGACGAATACTCCTGAATTTCCTTGGAAAGAATCATCGAGGGAAGAAGGGCGCCCCGGAGCATGACGCACATGACAGTGTCGCGCACAGCATCATCCACATTCGGGATCTTGTGGACCGCGTAATTCTGAACTGGAATGGTGACCGGTGTCTTGACGATGAGGTAGTTTTTATTGGTCCTTGCCGAGCCGCCAAACGCGAGAGTAAACAGCAATTCGAAGGCCCGCTGGATGTAATAGACGAATTCCTGCCTGCCGGTAGAGACATCGCGAAGCTTGGCGATGAGGCGCGACACCTCACCGTGCGTTTCCTGGGGCGAGACGAAGGAATATACCTGAACGCGCGGCTCCGCGGCGCAGATTTCCTGCATGAGCAGGCCCATTCTGTTGTACAGTTCGATGAGGACCTTCTCCTCCGACTGACGTTGGATCTCCGATGCGCTGGTCGACAGAATATTGAAGGAGACCATGGCTTGGCGATAGAGGTTGTCCATCTCCGCAAGCGAGGCGAGGTCCTTTTCAGTCAGATAGCCATCGAGGTCTTCGGCTTTCAGAATGATTTTGCTCACGGTACTCCTTTCGGCCCCTGCAGGGGCGCGCGTTTGCACAGGGGCGCCCGTACGAAGAGCCGCCCTCGCAGAGCTTGTCGCAGTCCTAACCTCAAATCGATTCGACTCAGAGCTGGACAATTTCCCCAATTGCGCCGCTGGCGATTCCGGCCGCGTTCCCCTCGTCAAAATCAAGGTGACATTCGAGTGCGTAGGTTGGATGCACGCGGCAGACGACATTGAGGAAGATCGCGCCGCGCTCCCCTCCCACCTTGAGAGAGACGAGCTGTTTGTCGACGACACCGAAGCGTGCCGCGGATTCCGGATCGAAATGGATATGGCGCTTGGCGATGATCAATCCTTTTTCCTTCCGAATCGAGCCTGCGGGGCCAATAACTTCGAATGGTGTGCTGCCATCGAGCTGACCTGATTCGCGAACCGGACAATTGGGCACACCGAGCTTGAACACATCACTCGCGAGAATCTCGCACTGAGTCTCTTTGCGTTCCGGACCGAGGATGCGGACGCCTTCGAACTGGCCCTTCGGTCCTTTAATAGTGACGGTTTCTGCACAGGCGAACTGGCCGGGCTGGATAAGGTCCTTTGTCTTGGTGAGCTGGTAACCTTTCCCAAATAGAATGTCCAAATCTTCCCGGGACACATGAATATGGCGATTTGAAAGATTGACGATAACCTTTGTTTCAGGCATGGGAATCCCCCTCAGAGTGATGGTGCCGCGACAGCTGCCGAGTTCATCTTGAGCGATGGATGCTGGCTGCGGACGAACTATTTTACTGTAAGAACCACAAAAGGACAAGGCAAGAATGTCCGTTGACGGCAGTACGAAGCTGATGGTATCCTTTCCCTGCTCTTAAAGAGCGCTCCGAATCATGCAGGCCGCGCAGCATTTGCGCAGCCTTTCGCCTCAAGAATAGATGATATTCCATGGCGGCATGATCGAGACCGGTTTAAGAAACTAGACCGGTCGAGGGTTGCGTAGGAAACCGCGCAGCCTCCCGTGTTTGGAAAGGAGACTCGATGGCCTCTCCCCGCAAGTCGCGCACATGTCTCTGGATTTGCGCAATTATCTTTCTCATGATGGTCCCTGCGAGCAGGGGATTCTCTGTACCTGAACCGCGATCCATCAGACTTGCCACCACAACGAGCCTGGACCAATCGGGACTGCTTGACGCGCTACTGCCTGTATTTACCAGAAAAACCGGATTAAGGGTCGATGTCATCGCGACAGGCTCGGGAGCTGCATTGACGATTGCTGCCCGAGGGGACTGCGACCTTGTCATTACCCATGCGCCAACTTTGGAAGTCGCGTTCCTATCAAAAAACCCGGGCAGCGTACGAATTCCGTTCATGTACGGAGACTTTGTCATTGTTGGCCCCCTTGCGGACCCGGCAGGAATCCGAGACGACCGGAGCGCTATTGATGCATTCGGCTCAATCGCGGCCCATCAAGTCCGCTTTGTCTCTCGAGGAGATGCTTCTGGGACCCATCAGAAGGAGCTGGACCTCTGGTCCAGGATACCAGGCTTCATGAAAGGCTCATGGTACATGGAAAGTGGGCAAGGCATGGCGGAGACACTCAGAATTGCCGACCAGCGGGACGCGTATACGCTCTCTGATCGCGCGACATTCCTTGCTGCCCAGCATGAACTTGCTCACCTCGGCATCCTCTTCGAAAATAATCCTTTTTTACGCAATGACTATGCCGTCATCATCCCGCGCGCTTCCTCGCAGGGAACTCTGCTGGCTGATTTTCTGACTGGACCAATAGCCGCGGCGATCATTCGCTCATTCAAGATTAATGGTTTCCCGGTGTTTGTCCCACTCTATCCGGACGCGCAGTCCGGAACAGGATCGAGGTAGCGGCATGGGCGAGGCCTTGAGGTTGCTTGGTTCCTGGGATCCCGACCTCTGGGGTACCATTGGGCGAAGTCTTTTATTCTCTGCATCAGCCGTGCTGTTCGCTGCCATTCCTGGCATTCCCGCGGGGATCGCCATAAGTTGGAGGCCAAGCCGAACTCGACGCTGGCTCGCAGCGATAGTGAACGCGCTTTCGGCAGTGCCGACTGTTGTCATTGGTTTGTTTGTCTACGGTTTCATTTCGCGGACCGGACCGCTCGGCTTTATCGGAATGCTATATACTCCAGCAGCGGTGGTTACTGGCCAGGTGTTCCTCGCCCTGCCCATCCTCGTGTCCTTCATTATCACAGGATTTTCGAGCATTGACGCACGTTTTGTCGAGACGCTGGACACACATGCCATGAAATTGCATGTTGCGTTTCTTCTGGCGCTTGGAGAAGCAAGATTGGTGATCAGATCGGCGGTGGCCATGGCATTTTCTAGAGTTATCGGCGAGGTCGGTGTC
This sequence comes from Spirochaetota bacterium, assembly GCA_029265255.1. The sequence continues at coordinate 312,221 of JAJUJQ010000001.1, read as the reverse complement.
GCCATGATGCTGGGCGGGAATATTCGCGGACTCACACGAACCATGACCACCGCTATCGCGCTCGACACCTCACGCGGCGAATTCGACAGGGCTATCGCCCTGGGCATCGTACTGCTCGCCATCGCGATAGGGATGAACATACTCATCACCTCAAAGCTCCGCATGCCGCAGACTATCGACCGGAGGAACTCACGATGAGTGAGAACGGCCAGCTCTTCGAGATCGCGGATTTGCGCTATCGTTATGCACCATTGGCAGCCCCTACGCTGGCGCTGAGTTGCCTCGTGCTGGAAGAAGGAACCTGCACCGCGTTCATTGGGCCGAACGGATCCGGTAAGACGACTCTGCTCAAGCTGCTGAATCATCTGCTACCTGGGCAGGAAGACCCGAAACAGTGCCAAGGGGAAATACGATTCCGCGGCAACCACTATAGCCGCGTTCTTGCCCGCCGTCATACCATCTATCTGCACCAGCACCCCTACATGCTCCCGGGGACCGTGCTGAGAAACCTGGAAGTCTGCGCGCCCCCCGCAGCTGAACGCCGCGCGCTCATCTCGCTTCTCGAGCAGGTAGGGCTAGCAGAAAAAAAGGATCATCAAGCCCGAACACTGTCTGGTGGTGAGGCGCAGCGTCTCGCCCTCGCTCGCGCGATTGTCACCGGCAGGGAAATACTCATTCTCGACGAGCCGACGGCACACACCGATGCTGCATCCGCGATTCGAATTTGGGACCTGCTTCGGGCTCTGAAAACAAAAAAAACTATTCTGTTCAGCACGCATCATAGAAAAATTGCCGAAACGCTCGGCGACCGTATTGTCGAAATCGCCGACGGGACCATCCGCCATGACTGGAGGAATGATTGTGCGTACCAATCTCCATCCTGACGAAGCCTTGCGGCTTTTAAAAGAAGCCGCCGCATCCATCAAGAACCATCTCGGAACAGAGACTGTGCCGATTGAGCATGCGCTCGGCAGGGTGCTGGCTCAGGATCTTCGCGCATCCATCGACCATCCACCCTTCGCGAAATCCGCCATGGACGGTTATGCCTATGTGAGGGAAGCACCATGTGAACAGTATGTCGTTATCGATTCAGTACCTGCGGGCGTCGCGTCTCTGAAGAAGCTCGCAGCGGGTGAGGCTGTGCGCATCATGACCGGCGCTCCGCTTCCCGACGGCGCGACTGGCGTGCAACGGATTGAATGGACAGCCGAAGCCGGCCGCGATGAGAATGGCAGACCGCTCATACGCTTTAGTGCGCGTGAGAAAATCGACAACATCATTGCCAGAGGGGAGAATCTGCGTGCCGGGGAACCGCTTATGACACGGCGAGTGCTGATGCCGCAGGACATTGGCATTCTCGCCGCTGACGGAAGAGCCCAAGTTGAGGTATGCCGCCGGGTGCGGGTCGGCATCCTGTCCACCGGCGACGAGATCATGCCGGCGGGAACACCCCTGACCACGGCAAAGATCTACGATTCCAACGGACCACAGCTTGCCGCCCAGGCAGCTGCCGCAGGGGCTGAGGTCCTGCGGTTCGGGATCGCGCGAGATACAGAGCCAGCGCTGGCTGATATTCTTTCTCAAGCGCTCGAACAATGTACTGTCGTTGTCCTTTCGGGCGGTGTATCCATGGGTGATTTTGACCTTGTGCCTCGTGTCCTGGAGCAGCTTGGGGTTGCGCCGGTGTTTCACTCCCTCAAGATGCGGCCGGGGAAACCGACATTTTTCGGCAAAACCGATCGTGGTGGTGTGTTTGGCTTGCCTGGGAACCCTGTTTCCACTTTTGTTAATTTTGAAGTGCTCGTAAAGCCCTTCCTCTTCGCCTGCGTGGGACTGGACTACAATCCGCCTATTATTCGCGCGCGGCTTAACGCGCCCTTGGTACGCAAAGGTTCCGATCGCGTAGAATTCCTCCCTGGGATTCTGCGCTGCTTTCAGGACGGGATGGAGGCCGAACCGCTTCCCTACCACGGTTCCTCAATGATTAACGTGCTCGCCCATGCGCAGGTATTGTTCAGAATGGAGATCGGCCAGGAACGGATCGAAGCGGGAGACTATACTGATGCGCGACTCATTCGGGCGTAATATCACCTATTTGAGGGTCTCGGTGACGGACCGCTGCAACATGCGGTGCATCTACTGCATGCCTGCGGAAGGCGTGCCCCTTCTGGCACACGAGGAAATCCTGTCATTCGAACACATTGAAGCGGTGGTGCGTGCAGCGGTCGGACTTGGTGTCACAAAGGTCCGTCTTACCGGAGGAGAGCCGCTGGTACGAAAAGGCATCATTGAACTAGTTCGGATGCTGAGCAGTATCCAAGGGCTTCGCACCCTCGCTATGACCACAAACGCAAGCCTTCTCGCTCCCCTCGCGCGTGATCTCCGTGCTGCCGGTCTACAATCCGTGAACATCTCACTCGACAGCCTCGATCCCGAACGCTTCGCACGCATTACACGAATCGGCACACTGGCAGACACTCTTGCCGGCTTTGACGCCGCGCTGGATGCAGGGCTTGCGGTTAAAATCAACATGGTGGTTCTCGGGGATACTTCTCCTTCGGAAATCGAAGCGGTTCGCGACTTTGCTATACGCCGGGGCGCTGCCTTTCAGACTATTGCGCACTATTCGCTAATGGAAGAAAAGCGCGATGTTCAAGAGTATGACCGCCCGCCTCCCTGCAGCCACTGCAACCGCATCAGGCTTCTTGCCAATGGGATGTTGCGGTCCTGCCTGCATTCGGATATCGATATTCCCATAGATTTTGACAATATTGAGGAAAGCGTGAGAAAAGCCATTCTCGCAAAGCCTCTCCATGGCATGGCGAGTTCAACGCTCGCCGTGTCGCAGATCGGCGGATAAAAAGGAGTAATCGAATGAACGAACAAGCTCCATTCACTCATATCGATGAACAGGGAAACGCCAGGATGGTCGATGTTTCTCGCAAATCTCGCGTCCGCCGTACCGCGGTCGCGAAAGGACGTATTCTGCTTTCGGCCGAGACCATTGAAAGAATCCATGCCAACCAGATCGCCAAGGGAAACGTCCTTGCGACCGCTCGGATAGCTGGGATCATGGCAGCCAAGCGCGCTTCGGATTTGATTCCGCTCTGTCACCCCATCGAAACAGAGCATGTGGAAATCGATTTTACATTTGAGGAAGGCGCGGTAGCCATCACAGCCCGCACAGTCTGTACTGATAAAACCGGCATCGAAATGGAAGCGTTGACCGCGGTATCGGTCGCTGCCCTCACGATCTGGGACATGTGTAAGGCAGTCGATAAGAGCATGCGCATAACGGACATCGTTCTGCTAGAAAAAACCAAGGAGGAACTCGCATGAACAACGACCACACCTCGACCATGCCGCCTCCCGAAGGCGAATTTGCCATCGTCTCGATCAATGTTTCCGAACGAACCGGTACCAGGAAGACACCGGTTTCAGAGGCGATCCTTGTCCCAGGAACAGGAATCGAGGGCGACGCTCACGCGGGACTGATCGAGAATCGACAGGTGTCTCTGCTCGCCATCGAGGAAATCGAGCAGGCTTCGGCGCAGCTTTCGACATTGGCCCGAGGCGGCTGTACTCTGGCTGGCACCCTTGATCACCTGTCCCCTGGCGATTTTGCCGAAAACATTACGACAAAAGGCGTCGCCCTGCACCATCTTCCCGTCGGGACAAAGCTGTATATCGGCGAGACGGTGCTCGAAGTGTCCAAAATCGGAAAGGAATGCCATACTGCCTGTGAAATCCGCCGCCTGGTCGGCGATTGCGTCATGCCCCGCAAGGGGATCTTCGCACGGGTCATCGTGGGAGGGAGGATACGCCGTGAAGATCGCGGTCATTACCGTATCTGACCGCGCATCGCGCGGCGAATACGAAGATCGATCGGGACCTGCGATTGTCGAGACCATGAACGGCCTGGTTCCGGGTATCATCTGGGAAACAGAAATCGTTCCTGATGGCGAAGAAAGCGTGTACGAAGCCCTCTGCCGCCATCATGACGCGGACTGGATCATTACCACTGGCGGCACTGGGCCATCACCCCGCGATAGAACGCCGGAAGCGACGCTGCGTTATTGCGATCGGACTCTTCCCGGGCTGGCGGAGCATCTGCGAGCTCGTTCGCTCGAACAGACCCCCTTCGCGGTCTTTTCACGAGGCATCGCGGGTATGCGCGGCACTCAGTATATCGTGAATGTTCCGGGGAGCATCAGAGGCGCAGTCTTTCACGCTGAGCTTCTCGCCCCCTTGCTCGCGCACGGCATTGCCATGGCCCGGGGCGAGGGACATTGATCTCCGCTAGGGGTGTCAGGATTTGTCAGACACCGTTTTTTTCGAGGCACCCGTAGCATTCGTCTGCTGTTGAGAAGCCGCTGGCTCGATACGCGGCGGAGGAGATTCGCTATCCAGGCCACTGGTTTTAGCGCTGCCCTCTGCGGTATCGTCAGCATGCTTCCTGAAAAGCCGGAATGTCTCTCCCAGAGCCTTTCCGAGTTCCGGCAATTTTCTCGGACCAAAAATGACCAAGGCGATTAATAGAATGAGTATGAGCTCCATGGGCCCGATTCTACCAAACATGCGTCACCTCCATGCGCCATCGCGCGTAGTGATCCTTTCCCGACATGTGTAGATGATAGGAGAAGCAGTCTCGATTCTGCCCACAATCGTCAAACCGGCCTTAATTGCGATCTCATAGGCGGTTGAAGTGGGAATGCTGCGCGTTACCAAAAGCTGAATACCCGCGTTTTTTGCCTTCATCACCATGTCAGCCGCGAACCTTCCGCTGGTAAGTAGGACGGCCTGACTGAGATCTGTCCCATCAAGGATGCCTCGTCCGATCACTTTATCAACCGCGTTGTGACGTCCGACATCCTCTCTTGTGATGATCGTATCGTCCAGAGTCCAAAGCGCCGCGCAATGCATGCCGCCGGTCTGTCTGTACATCTCGGCTCTGGAAAACATTTCCGCGGCTTTCGCTTTCAGGCTCTCAATAGTCACCGGCCACCGCGTCTGCTGATTGCCCGAAGGTAAGACCCCGGCGTTTTCGGTTGAGGCGAGCCGCACGCTCACGGAGCGCAGATCATCGGCTACCACAATCTCCGCAATTCGTGATATCGAGCGGATCATTCCGATGCTGCAGAGATACCCTACCGCGAGTTCCTCCAGTGAGACAGGAGTACACATGAATGTCGCGAGCTTCATGCCATCAGCTATAAGGTCGACAGGATATTCTGGAGCAAGAGGCACCCCTTCTTTTTCCGCTCTCACGGATTCTCCTTTTGTCCAACCTCAATCCATTCGGCAAGCGATTCTGCGTAGGCTTCGCCCATGTAGCGGCTTGAATAGAGGTAGAGCGCACCATTCGACGCGTGGCAGGTTCTGATGTCATCATACTCGGCAGACTGTAAGAGCCGTTCCAGCGTATTTGAAAGATCCCGCTCGGTAAAATTGAATGGAGCGCCAAGAAACACCCGCGCGTCGGTAGGACGGGGGTAGGTCTGTGACTCATCTCGAACGGTTTCCGCAACCAATCTCAGGGGGTCTTTTTCTTCTATCCTGAAGAGATGAACGGCATACGCCTCGGTCATCGATCGGTCGCTGAAAAAATAGATCTCGTCCTTGCCCCCCATCTTTTTCAAGTCCGGGGCTTGGACCGTCGCAATCGTTTCCTCGATATCAATGCCGGGGAATCGCTCCTTGAGAAATGAGAGCCGGGTGAGCCGCGCCAGCGCCGAATCCTCCCGTATGCATCGCGCGATTTCCTCTCCCGATATCGGGCTAGAGCTCTGTTCTTGCAAAGTATCCATCTTCACTCGCTTCCTCTCAGCTCGTTATCCCAGGCGATTTAGTCCGCCGCCAATCCTTGTCTGCTGCGACGATCAAAAAAGAGCGGCCAGGCAGACCCCGGACCTGTCCCGAGTTCGCCTGACCGCGTGGTTCACTCAAGCTGGCAAGAGCCCTTTTGATCCGAGCTCATCCGCCACTTCCTTCATGCCATACCGCTCAAGACAGGCGCGGGTCGGTGCGCCGGTCTTCTCGTCCCATCCAAATTCCCGGTACACAAGCGTTCGACCGAGTTCCATGTCCTTTTCTTCCATGGCGATGGTCCCAGGGGTAAACTGGGGCAGCTCTTTACCGTTCTTGTCTTTCTCTCGGTGAGTAACCCATTCGGTTGTCTGATCGTGTTTCGCCCGCAGATCGAACGTTCCCATCTGACGAACCGTGATCGCTCTCATGAGAGTAAAGCAGCGGGCAGCGGCCTCATCGAGCTCTTTCTCGGTCATGGTGATGCCAGTCGCGAGGCTGTAGAATTTCGCTTCAAGCGAGGTGTCGCCGCGATAGTTGCGTTCACGAAGCGGGCTTGTTGCCATGGGCCACATCCAGTTGCACAGCGTGAGCGAGTTGTGCAGCATGGTTCTGACAAGCGACCATTTCACAAACCGAGCCTTGTATTCGTTCATCGGGGTATAGCTATTCGGCGCATCGAGGGCGCTCGGGCTTCCCCAGATTTCGCCGGCAATCTCTTTGAGAATCTTGATGGGGAGCTTGGCGCCTATGAAGTTCATGTGCGAATGGTTCTGGGCATCGCGGTTGGAGAAACAGGATATGAGCGCGCCTACTTGCCCGCCTGCTTCGTTGGAGTGGTGTACCGGATAGCCGAGCCTGCTCCAGAGCTTCATATCTTTGTTGTTCCAATACTCGTCCCCGAGATTCCAGCGCTGTGCGATCCAGTAGGACCCATCCGCGATATGCGAGAACTCGCCTTTCTTGTAAGCAATGCGATTATAGAAATCAAAGAAAAAGTTAGCATCGCCTTTTTCAAGGAGATCCCAGCGAATGGAATTATACTCCTCCGAAGGTAGTACCCGTTTGAAGACGCCGTTGACATAGCAATAGTTGAGATCGCGTCCTATCTGGCCATAGTTGCACCAGACGCCTAGGTCATCGGCCAGTGTGGTACCGATGGCATTGCCTACAATCGAACTGTCCGCACCATGTCCGTCAAATTCCTTGATTCCCTTGAACATGACCCCACGCGGGCCGGACCATCCCACACAGGTATTGGAAACATAGGGATCCATGCCATATCGTTCGAGCTGCGGGACTCTGAGCTGGGAATGGCAGCGTATCGGACAGTGAGCGCACCCTCCCATGCGGACGGTGTACTTTTCAGCGCCGGCTCCAAGATCGAAGGTTGCCTTCATTGTTCGCAATCCCACCGACTGCATGTCATGCGGATCGCATTCGCCAGTTTCGACGGGAGGATTCGCCGCGCCCCAGAACAGCCCCTTTCGGGCAGTCCACCGTGAGGTCGGATCGGTATATTCAGCCCATGGCTGCGGCGATGAAGGAACGACATGCTGGTTGTTTGCGCCAATGATGCTCATTTCGAACTTGATGAGATCGATCCATTGCGCGCGATCAGCCGCGATTTTGACCGATCCTGTGCCGCGAACTCCAATGGCTTTGAGGTTCTTCGATCCCATGACACCGCCATGGCCACCCGCCGAATGAGAAGTCCCTGTCCTTATAACGGAAAGATTGACCATATTTTCGCCAGCGGGACCGATCGCAGCAACCTGTGCGTCCTTCCCCATAAATGATGCAACCATCGCTTGCGTATCGAAGATACCCTTTCCCCACATCCAGCGAGCATCCTCGATTTTAACCTTGTCGTCTTCGATGCGCAGCCACACCGGCGAGGGCGCTTTCCCTTCGACCACGATCATGTCCCACCCGGCGTATTTCATGGCGACAGAGAAGTAGCCTCCCATGTGGGAACTCGTCACGCCATAGAATGGATTGGAGGGAAGCAGAGAGGTGATATTCGTACGCCCCGAGCAGGGAGCGCCGGTTCCGCACAGAGGCCCTGAACCGAAAATGAGTTTATTCTGAGGGTCATAGGGATGGGTGCCCGCTGGAACCTCATCCCACATGATCTTCATGGCGATTCCCTCGCCTCCGATATAGTCTTTATATTTATAGGTGTCATCGATACTTATTTTGCCTGTTGACAGATCGACTCGAAGTATTTTACCGGTATATCCAAATGCGTTCATGCGTGTCCTCCTTGACTACGCGTTGGTACTGGCGCTGCTGGTCGCGTCAGTACCCCACAGGAGTTTCTCCGCCTCGTCCCAGGGCAGATACCTCAGGGCTCCGGTCGGACAACTCTTAGCACAGATCGGGTCTCCATCGCAGAGCATGCATTTGGTCGAGACTTCTGCTTCCGGGTCTACGGTCGGCAGATGCCACGGACACGCACGGGTACAGGAACCACACCCGATGCAGGCTTTGATGTTGACGACTCGCGCGCCGGTAACCTTGTCGGCATAGATAGCTCCAGTTGGACAGGCATTCCCGCACGCGGGCTTTTCACATTGTCTGCAGGTTTCCGCGACAATGCGGAAATTGCCCATCTGGCCATCAACCTTCTGATAGGCTGAACCGGCACCTTCGACGCCAAAATTCATGTTGCGTGTCACTTTCAATCGCGCCAGATATGCAGATACCTTCCCATCGTTTCTGGCGGTGCACATCGCCTCACAGCGCAGGCATCCGACACAGCGGTTGGGATCGTGAACAATGACACCGGTCGGTGTCTTCCAGATTTTGACTTCCTTACCATCCTTGACCTTAACGCTGGTCGCGCCTCCGAGGGTTAGTGCCACGAAGGCTCCAGCCAGGCTTATACCTGTGACTTTCAGGAAGTCACGGCGGGATTGCTCTTTTTCAAGAAAGCCCTCCCGCTTCTCGGTCAGTTCGCTCATCGCTCCTGCCTCCCCATCATAAGGTACCCTGCCGATCCAGTGCGCACTTAGTACCATACAAGGCTGCCGCGACGCACTGTCTCTCCTTTCCAAACACGGGAGGTCGTCCGATTTCTCGGACAGCCTGTGAGACCGTAACAACGCACGGCCTCGAGACCGGGAACCATAGCACCGTTAGCAACAGCGCGGTAGGTCCGCCAGTTCGGAGAAATGAGGGTAGAGCCACACAGACACGATGTCTGCCGGAAAAAGCGTAGAACAGAATAATGGCGTTGTCAAGATAATATTGTATCTATATTGATAGATTTATATATGATATATCACATAGAAGCAGAAAGAGCGCACACAGGTTTCTGAGGACTACCACAGGATGCCGGGCACATAGCCGACATCCTGTATCTTTCCAAGGACGGTGGATGCGCGAGGAGAACTATTGCGCAGAGAAACAGCTCTCTTGAATCGAACTTCCGGACAGGCGCTCATTCATTTAGGCGCACAGCCACAAAATCCGAAGGCCAGACAGATCCAACCCAATTGATGGTAAACTGGCCGCTGATCGTTTTTTCGCCAGGGTTTTTGTACCAGCCGGCCCCTTCAGCGCTCATGGTATCGAGATAGAGCCCTGGAATAGCCTTGTACATGTCGAGGACATTTCCGGTAAACCTCACTGAGGCGCCATCTCGCGATCCACCGATGGTTCCATGGATATTGCCTAGTCCCGGTTTGGTCTCACACCAGGTTCCGGATATCGTCCCTGAAGAATTTATTAACGCACTGAAAATAAGGGCTGTCGTATCCGAATCGAAATGGAAGGTTGCGAATCCGATATAATTTTCGACCTCGTTTTGGTCGAATATCGGTAAACCTCCTAAGAAATCGTACTCGCCGCCGAGTACAACGCCCTTATCCATCCTCTGGATGTTGCCGAAGAATCCGGTTTCACGCGAATACAGACCCTGGAAGGCATAGGAGACTCCGGCTACAGCCTCGGTCTGGCCCATTATGGAGAGGAACCCTGGGTAGGCAGCCGGCGCAGGACCGATCCCCAAACTGTTCAGGCGATATCGTTCTTTTCTGTATAGTATCTGATTGTTTTTTAAAAACCCGTCGGGCGACACAGGAAGGAAGACCCGCACAAATTTCTGGGTTCCAGTGACATCGAATTCGAAGAAAAAGGCGTCGGCCCCTATTCCGGCGGTGCCAACGATTTTTTTAGGTAGCATAGCCGGATCGATTCCATACGCAACGGTATTCGTTGATAACGCTCGGGAATCGGTATTGGTCGACTCGATATCTCTCAATCCTCCCATATCACAGGATGCAAACAGGGCTACCATACTCAGAACCGCTATCAGAGTGCCATTGAGCCACGAATGTCGCAATGTCATACTGCCTCCTCTTTTTCATTCGCTCTTCATGATTATCGACATCAATGGAGAGAATGATACATTTGAAGCAATTATTACCGCAACCGTCGTGCTTCAATGCGTACGGACATCCTATGAAGCCCTTCGTGGGAGCAACCGCCTTATAACGGGGGCATCTTGTCAACAGTGACTCTGCGGTACATCTCGTATTCTTCGCGACCGGTACGAATCGTTTCGCTTTTAGTCACCCCGGCTGTTTTTTCAGTAACGACAGGTGCAGCAGAAACCCTTTCTCGCGCACGCAACGAGAACCACGCATCCAGAATCGCCCGGCATAGCCGGCGCGCATCCTCGAGGATCGTTTCCATGGTATGCTCCTTGTTTGAAGTCATACCGAAACGATACTGAGATTATCTTTTTCCCGCATCAGGCATACGGACAGTAGACGGTTCGCAATCTGACCGGGCCTTGTCCTGGTCAAGTGGACAGGCCATTCTGTCAGATGTCGCAACGAGCTGCCACAATGGCGATGCCAGGGCAGTAGGGACGCGCAGAAGGATTGAGGAAAAGCGTTGATTGAGGCGGAAGAAAGAGACAGGCGTTTGAGAGACTATGAGAATCGATTTGCATTTCCGCAAGCCGATCGAGGAGGAAGCCGTAACTTTGAATGCGAAATTCGGCGTTTCCAGTCAACGCCGCCTTTCCTATCAAGCAGGTATGGACACCCGCGTTCATTGCCGCTTCGATATCGATACGGCGGTTGCCGATGAGAAGTGTCTCGTCCGCTTCGAGTCCATACCTGCCAAGCGCCGCGAGTATCATCGCAGGGGCTGGCTTTGGAAGATATCCCTGGTCGATACTAAAGATACCCTCAATCAGGTCTTCCATCGAATGCGCACGAAGAAAAGCCACCGCAATATCCGCAGGATAATTGGTAAGAATAAGGTTCCTGCCGCCATGCCGCTTCGCCCATTCACAGAGGGAACGGGCGCCGGGCATTTCCGACAGGTTGGCGGCAGGAATCTTTCGATAGATTTCTTCCGCAAGGCTTCGAACCGCAACAGGGTCGAGATGAAAATGTGCTGCGATGGTTTCGACAGAAGTATCGATCGAGACACAGCCCAGGTTTTCGATTACATTCAGCGCGACCGGATGTCCGAATTGGCTCAAGGCTTTACTGATCGTATAGACCACAGCCGGTGAGGTATCGAATAGAACGCCGTCGATATCCCAAAGCAAGTTCCGGATCATGGCCGACTCCCGGATGACATGTGCATCTGATAGTTACCATAGCTGCTATCGCACGCGGTGGCATCGGCCAGCTGGACAGGAAAGGAACTGGTCAGTCGACTAGTTTATGCTGGAGCGCAATGGCAACTGCCTCGGTTCGGGAAAATGCGCCAAGCTTCCATAATATGCTGCTAACATGAAATTTAGCGGTGGAAATACTCACACCGAGCCGCTCTGCGATGCGATTGTTGTTGAGCCCTTCGGCCATGAGCGCAAGTACCTCTTTCTCACGGGAGGTCAGATCCTGCCCTAATGCATCAGCATGATGTCGGGCAGCATGCATGAGAACCTGCGCTGCTTCTGGCGCGAGTGTCGGCTTGCCTGCAGAAGCTGCACGTATTGCCCGCGCGAGTTCGTCGGCGCTGACATCCTTGAGAAGATAGCCAATCGCTCCCGCGTCCAGCGCTCCCTGCACGAGCTCCTGCTCCTTGAAACTCGTCAGCGCGATGACCTGGATATCAGGACAGTGTTCGCGGATGCGCCGCGTCGTCGTCGCTCCGTCCATACCCGGCATAACCAGGTCCATCAACACCACATCGGGCTTGAGTTTCTCGCAGAGCTGGAGGGCTTGCTCTCCGCTCGCCGCCTCTCCTACCAATACAATATCATCACAGGTCATGAGAAACGTCGCCAGACCGCGTCGCACGACCGCGTGATCGTCTACAAGCATGACCTTGACCGGTTCTGTCGCCGTCATCATTGTGGTTCCTTCCATTTGAACATGACTGTGGTTCCTTTACCTGGAGCGCTGCGCACCTCCAGCAAGCCTTTTATTAGTGCTGCCCTCTCCTGCATGATACCGAGCCCGAACCGCGCCGCCTGTACTTCGGAGGGATCAAATCCTTTGCCATTATCCCTCACTTCAAGTGTAACATGATGTGCATCCCGCAGGAGCGCAACACTTACCTGAGACGCCTCCGAATGCTTGATGACATTGTTGAGCGATTCCTGCGCGACGCGGTAGACAACTTCTTTTACCACCGTCGGGGGATCCCATGCGCCATCGATCGAAAGGTTAACTGGTACAAGCGTCCGGCCCATGCAGGCATTTGCGAGGTATTTGAGCAGTTCAGCGAGATCCATATCCGCAAGAGCGCCTGGCCGAAGCTCGAGGAGCAGTGTTCGCATTTCTGAAAGCGCTCCCTTAGTCAGCTGGCGCAATTCTTCAAGCTTCTGTGAGGCAGCAGCCGGGTTTTTCTGCCATAGTCGGGGAAGCACTTCCGCAACCAGACTTGCGGAAAAAAGAGTCTGAGAGACTGCGTCATGAAGGTCTCGCGCAATACGGTTACGCTCAGACAACACCGCTGCTTCGGCTGCCTGTTCGCGGAGAATGGCATTTTCGATGGCAAGAGCAAACTGTCCCGCAAATGTCAGGCCAAGCTGTACTTGCTCTTCATCAAACTCTTGGGGATCAGTGTAATAGAAAACGATCCCGCCATAAAGCCTTTCCTGAATATACAAAGGGGCAGCGAAGGAAGCAGCAAATCGTGCGCGAAGCGCAATCCGTTCCGACTTGATCGCATCAGGAATGGTCGGGTCATTTCTAATACAATCGATCCGATCCGGAAGAGGACCATAGTTGCCGAAGATCGGTTTTTTTCTCAATAATGCCTTGAGATAGTCACCCCCTCCCGAATGTGGAAGCGCGGAAAATGGCCGTCTGGCGCGATTCTCGAAGATGCCTTCCAGCCCGTACCCCGCTAGCTGTGTTATGACTTCCTTCTCAAGATCTAAATGATGAATGACACATGCTCCAGCTCCCAGCTGCCGGGCTGCGAGTTCAGCAGCCTTCTGAAGAAACTCCTCCAGCGGCATGTTTGAGTTGATCATGTGGAGAATGTCTCGCAAACTTTCGGCTGCCTGCCGCCGGTGTTCGATTTCCTCAGTTCTGTCGCGCACTCGTCGCTCGAGGGTTATATTGAGTTCCTGAAGAGCGCGCTCCGCTTCCTTCTGTTCGGTAAGATCGATGAGCATGCCATCAAGATGTGAGAGTCTGCCTCGTAAATCGAAACCGGAACTGGTGATGACTTGAATCCACCTCCATCGTCCTTCTTTCGGGTTATAGATGCGCGCAATCTGGTTGTAGGAAGACCCTTGTTCGAGGGTACGATGGTTCGCTTCCCTCAACCGTTCCAGATCGTCGGGATGGACATGATCGAACCACTTTGCAAAATCGGACAGATCCTCGATGCCAATCATCTCACTGACAGAAGGGCTAGCCAGAACGACTGACACCTTCCCCGGATTCGCAGGTTCGATTCTGAGCCTGAAAATACCGAAGTGATGCGCGTTTTCAAACAGAGAACGAAGAACGGAATCAGTATCGATCAACTGTCGATGAGGGTGTTGTGGATTCTTCTCGAAAAAAGGAAAGCGAACTGATTCCCCCTTCTCGTAGGAAATGGGAAAAATGGAAGGAATGTTCGGGCCCTTGTTCACATTGGTTGACAGTATAACGCATTTCGCAGGATGGTACAACAATCGATAATGGTTCATAATGCCCATCACAGGAGAAGCTTAATGCACATTCTTGTAACCTATGTCTCGAAAACCGGTACAACGGAAGAAATCGCCGCGCGCATTGGCGAGATCCTGGCCGCACGCAAGGATGAGTCCGGCACACCCTACGATGTCACCATCAAGCCAATCGCGGAGGTCGCTTCGATAGAGGGATTTGATCGTATAGTGCTTGGCAGCCCTGTTCAAGGCATGAAAGTGTTGCCGGAATTCCGCGCATTCCTTCAAGAGAAGGTGTCGGGGCGAGGAATCCCTTCCGCGCTATTCATCGTATCATATTTATATTCTCAGGGCGGCAACCTCTGGAAGCGAGCGATTTCTCGGGAAGCCGAAACCATCAGAGCGCTCGCCGGCGCAGATTCGATGGCAATATTCAATGGCAGACTACCTTCGGCCCTGCCTGGATTGGCGCGTTTTATTTTCGGTGTGAAGGGGAATCCTCCTCTTGATATTCGCAATTGGAAGGACATCGAGGACTGGGCTAGCAGTCTGTAACGAAGCGAGCGCTGATTTACCTGCCTTATTGTTCCCGCATCGATGCCTTTCGCAGCACAGGAAACAGATCGCGCAGGCGCGCATAGCTTTCGCGATAGACGTAAAAGCAATCTTCATAACGGGAGACGGTATCAGCTCGCGGTTCAAAGACGCGCCCGGGTGAGAACACGAATTCAGCAGCCTGCACAAATCCAGGAGTCTCACCAAGGGCAGTAAGGCCTATCGCAAAACACCCCGCTAACTCAGGCTCCCTGAATTCCGGCACCATGAGCGGCAATCCGGTAATGTCTGCTTTAATTTGATTCCAGAGCGGAGAAAGCGAAGGAAGACCGGTTGCGCGCAGATCGACAGGCTTCGCACCGATCGATTCCATGACCGAAATCACCTCACGGATAGCGAATGCGACGCTTTCCAGTACGGCGCGCGCCATGTGATCGCGCGTGTGTTCAAGCCTCAAACCAACAAAAAGCGCGCTCGCTTCCGGATCCCAGTGGGGTGAACGCTCTCCCGCAAGGTAGGGAAGGAATACGAGTCCATCCGACCCAGGGCGTATCGCAGCAGCACGGGAATAGATCGATTCGAATGATTCTCCGGGTAGAAAAGTGTCCCTGAACCACGCAAGGGCTTTGCCGCTCGTAGAGATGACTCCCGAAATATTGAAATAGGGCTCGATAATATGAGGCATGACCAGAAGGCTGTCCGCCTCAGGCCGGTATCCGGAGGGTGTTCGCTCTTCTCTCCTTAATGAAGGCTTCTCCGCACAGAGGTTGACACCTTCGGATGTACCGCCTTTGTCGCAGGTTCTGCCGGGCGCAACAGTTGCTGTACCAAGAAGGGAGGCAAAAAAATCCGGGCCTCCCATGATGACCGGAATTCCCCGTGGCAGGCCGAAGGTGGCTGCAGCATTCTGATGCACATAGCCGACAACTGCCCCAATTGGCACCGAAGGGGGAAATTTGCGCTCATCGAGATCCAGCGTACGAAGCGCTGCCTCGTCCCAGATGATCGCAGTGTAGCCGGGATTGGGGACACAAGTCGTCCAGCTGCCGGTCAGACGTCCGATCACGAATTCCGGGCACGAAACGAAGCGATGAGCTGCTTCATAGAGCTCGGGCCGATGCTTTTTAAGCCAGAGAATCTTTGGCAGATTGAACGCAGCGTCGAGAGGATGGCCGAGAATTCGGGCCGCTTCTTCGGCTTCTTCAGTCGCACGGCGATCAAGCCAGGACATAGCAGGGGCAAGGGGTTCTCCCTCCGCATCAATAGGAAGGATTGTCGGACCGTTTCCGCAGATCACAATTGCCTGAATGGCATCGCGGCGGCTGGTTCGAGAAAGGTCCGCTATCATCGATCCAAGAGCATGCAGCCAGAGCCTCGCATCGATCTCCTTTCCTGTGGACAGCAAAGGCTGCAGGTCCTCATAATCCGCTGCAGCGATGGCTCGGCAACTGCCAGAAAGGTCAAAAAGAGCCGCTTTTGCGCGCGATGTGCCGATATCGACTGCAAGTATCATTGTTGTTCCTTTCGACACATTTATTTATGTTCAGATTCAGTCACATGATGACTGCTTCCATCACAGGTACCACTGAAGTCGCATCCAGCGCATTCTTCTCCTGGGCATGAGAAAAACGAGGTCTTTGCCTTAAGCGCGGCGATGCGTTCATCAATATTGCGGATTCTCTCTTCGGCCTGCTGGATAAGGGCTTCTTCTTCCTTTTTTCTGTCCTCATAGATGCCAAGCAGGAGAAGGCGGCATAGCTCACCTGATGGATCTCTGGCCTCGAGATCAAAGAATTCGCGAATCTGGCTCAGGCTGAGGCCAAGCGATTTCAGTTGTCCGAGGCGCCGAAGACGGATGATGACATCGGCAGGATAGCGGCGATGTAGACCTTCGGTACGATTCGAAGCCTCGATGAGTCCGAGCTCTTCATAATACCGGATAGTGCGTGGTGTCACCCCGAAGAGCTGGGCGAGTTCGCCGATTTTCAGCAGTCTGGCGCTCATGCGACCCCTTGCATGGATACAGAAAAATTGTATACTGAATATTACGTAAATTTCAAGTTTACGTCAATTTTCAGGGCACGGCAATTTTCACCATACCGTCCCCCTGCACGCAGGAGGAACACCATGCGCAGGATTTTACCGTATATTGTATTCTCCGTCATCGCCGCGGCCAGCTTGATAGCACAAACCCCAAGAATCGGCGTCTTTATCCCCGGTCAACGAGAAGGCAGTCCTATTTACGATACCATGGCACGTGGGGCCGAACGCCTTGCCGCCGAACTGAAGGGTAGCACCCGTATCTATGAAGCAGGCTTCAATCAGGCGGAATGGCAGGAAAAGCTGACCTCTTTTGTGGCTTCAGGCAAATTCGATCTCATCATCACATCCAACCCTTCCATGCCCGAGCTTGTAGACAAGGTCACCAAGATATTTCCTTCTCAAAAATTCATTTGTCTTGACGGATACCTTCAGGGCAACCCAAACATCTACAGCGTGCTCTACAACCAGATCGAACAGGGCTATATCACTGGCTACCTTGCAGGCCTTGTTTCGATTTCCGGCATCAAGGGTACCAATCCCGAGAAAAAAGTCGGCATGATCATAGGCCAGAACTATCCTGTTATGGATAAAATGATTATTCCCGGCTTCACTCAGGGACTCAGAGCTGCCGATTCCTCCTTCCAGCTCGATATTCGTGTGCTCGGCAACTGGTATGACGCGGCCAAGGCGGCGGATTTAGCCCGGAGCCTTTATGCGTCGGGAGCGGATATCATTCTACCAATATGTGGCTCCGCGAGTCAGGGTGTCGTGAAGGTAGCGCAGGAAATGGGCCGCTTCCTCGTATTCTTCGACGATAATGAATTCGGCCGCGCACCTGACCATGTGTTAGCCTGTGCTGTGTTGCATCAGGAGGATCTCGCCTATCGGAGTCTCAAAGCCGCGCTGAACGGCACGCTTCCTTTCGGCAAGGCGGAGGTGGTCGGTATGAAGGAAGGATATATCGAATTTCTTTCATCCCACCCTTCCTACCTTAAAAATGTCCCCGAGCAAGTTCGTCGCAGGGTAGATACTGCGATCAAATCCATTCTCTCGGGACAGCTGACCTTCACGGTACCTTCACTGTAGAGTTACTTCCATGCATGCGGTCAGGATGCTCCATATCACCAAACAGTATCTCCCATCCGGTATTCGGGCTAACGATGATGTCTGTCTTGAGGTGGTTCGAGGGAGCATCCACGCCATTGTAGGCGAAAATGGTGCCGGCAAATCTACGCTCATGAAAATCCTCGCCGGGATTGAACATGCCGACTCAGGAACCATCGAAATAGGCGGCCGAACGGTGGAAATCCGCAATCCATCTGATGCGCGCATGCTGGGTATCGGCATGGTCCACCAGCACTTCCAGACTTTCAACGAGCTTAGCGCCGCGGAAAACATCTTGATCGGCATCGAGCCTCTTTCGCGTACAGGGCTGATCGACCGCAAGAGCCTGCTGCGTAAGGCTTTCTTTCTTGTCAATGAATATGGCTTCTCGCTTGATCCTGAAGCGCCCGCGGGGACTCTCGCCGTCGGAGCCCGCCAGCAGGTCGAGATTTTGCGTCAGCTGGCCCGAAACGTCTCGATTCTCATTCTCGATGAACCAACTTCAGTACTTACGGAACAGGAAATCCAAGCGCTGTTCTGCAAGCTGATCGATATCAAAAAGAAGGGACATACCATCCTCATCATCACCCATAAGATCGACGAGGTGATGGAGATCGCTGATTATGTCACTGTCATGAGGGATGGAAAAACCGCAGGAACCTTCCATGTCCGCGATATCAGCGCTGGTGAATTGAGCCGGCTTGTTATGGGTACGACCGATATCATTTCGGTCAGGAACCACTCGGAAAGTCATCCAGGTTCGCCGATACTTTCGATTGCAGACCTGAGTGTCAAAGGGAAAAGCCGTGGTCGTCCATTATTGGATCATCTCTCCTTCACTGTACATGAAGGGGAGGTTCTTGGCATCTGCGCGTTAGGCGGCAACGGGCTTGAAGCGCTCGAAGATGTGCTTGGAGGTTTTCTTCCTCCTTCAAAGGGGACCTGCGTGTTCAAAGGAAAATCGTTCCTCGCGCACCACTATACCGTGTACCGCCACTTTATCCGCAACGGAAACATCGCGTATCTCCCTTCGGACAGAATGCGCCGGGGAATGGCCCCGCATTTACCGGTGCAGGATAATTTTATCGCCCTGGCGCGGCATCGTTATTTCAAAAAAGGATGGCTGAATGCGAGGGAATCGAAATCCGCGACGCTCGACGCGATATCGCGGTTTCGCATCAGCGCCCATCCGCAGCAAAAAGTTGAGGAGCTTTCGGGAGGCAATATCCAAAAACTCGCCCTGGCTCGAATCTTTTCTTTCCTCCGAGCGGACCTGCTCATTCTTTGCGATCCTACCTGGGGCCTGGATATGAAAACCACCGAAGAAATCTCACGCAGGATCCTCGACGCAAGAAACAAAGGAACTGCAGTACTCCTGCTCTCATCCGATGTCGATGAAATCCTTTCACTTTCGGACCGCGTGATAGTGCTGTATCGCGGTAAGGCGAATATGGAGAGCTCCTATGGCCAGACACTCACCAGAGAACGGATTGGTTTGGCCATGCTAGGAAATACTGCCTTGGCTGAAAGCGTTTCTGCATGCGGAGACCTGATATGACGGCGCAAAAGCCGATGTCCAATATGTCGCGCACCGTGACAGCACTTCTCGCCTCGGTGCTCCTCGCGATCTTTGTTCTCGCGCTCGCAGCCCTTGGGTCGTCCCATGGCTCAGAAAGCCGATTTCCTGACCTCATAATGCAGTTCTTCTTTACTCCTTTTTCGAGCCGTTACTTTGCCGGCAATCTAGTGGCTGACGCGGTGCCCCTCATGATCGCGGGGCTCGGGATTCTTATCGCCTTCAAATCACGCAATTTCAATCTTGGCGGTGAAGGACAGCTCTATGCTGGCGCCCTTGCTGCGACAGTCGTCGCTCTTGCATGCCAGGATCACGTATCACCTGCTTCCAGCGCGTCAGTCGCGGGGATGAGCATCGCGGCGGGGATACTGACCGGAGCGCTGCTCGGCGCTTTCTCGGGGGTT
This sequence comes from Spirochaetota bacterium, assembly GCA_029265255.1. Next base: position 292,654 of record JAJUJQ010000001.1, on the reverse strand, counting down.
CTCAGGGCTATATGGCATGTCTCTGAGATGATCTCTTCCTTTCTGTTATCCGCCATCACCATTGCTGTCACGGACTACCTTGTCGCAGGGCCGCTGCAGGACCCCAACAGCAATTTCCAGACAACGCGCGAAATTGCCTCGTTTCTGAGGCTCCCTCACATTCTGGCTCCCTCCAAGCTCGACGGTTCTATTTTCCTCGCTCTCATACTTGTCGCGGCTGCAGCCTTCGCGGGCAGCCACAGCCGGGTGGGTTTCGAGCTCAGGATATGCGGGGAGAACGAAGAATTTGCCTCATACTGCGGCATTCGGGTCGCTGCGTATCAGACAGGCGCAATGGCGCTTTCAGGTGCGCTGCACGGGCTCGCGGGCGCTCTTCTTATCCTCGGCACCCAAGGCCGGCTCATCCGTGGCTTTTCCGGCGGATTGGGGTGGAGCGCGATCACTGTGGCTCTTCTCGCGCAGAATCGTGAATATGGCATCATTTCGGCTGCGTTATTCGTGGCCTTCCTCAAGTCCGGCTCCGATCAGATCATGATCGGGTCAGGGCTGCCTTCGGAATTAGCCGCGCTCCTCCAGGCCGCGATTATGTTGGTCATCACCACGCAGACAATACCACTCGCCTATCATCGAACACATTCTTTGCGCAGCGCTTCGCCCGCTTCGCATGAGGAAGCATCCGCATGAATGCCAACAGCTCTTTTTTCGCCTTCTTGCCGGAAATCATGCGATACGCGATCACAGCGGCCACTCCACTCTTGTTTGCCTCCGTCGGCGGACTCTTTCCAGAATTGGGCGGCATGCTCAACATCGCGTTGGAAGGACTCATCGGTATGGGCGCGTTTTTCGGCATGGCGATGGTTGGAGCCTCCGGTAGCCTGGTTGCCGGTGCCCTGGCGAGTATGGCAGCTGGCGTCAGCGGCGCTCTCCTGCTCAGTCTAATGGTACTGCGATTCCGCGCTCATCTATTTGTCACCGGCCTGGCAATCAATCTCGCGGCGGGAGGCATCACCGCCATGCTGTCGCACGCATGGTTCGGGACAAAAGCGGTGGTTCCCTTTGCCATTCCCATGATTCCTCACGCGTTTCCACCCTTGATGAGAAACATACCCATCCTCGGGCCTATTCTCTTTTCCCACTCGATTATCACAATCGCCGCATGGATATGGGTTATTCTATCGGCTACCATCATACAGAGAAGCCGTTTCGGGCTCAGACTGAGGGCCACAGGCATGAATGCAGAGGCTGTGGATGCCCTTGGTGCACGCGCGAGCCGCTATCGCATCAGCGCACTTATGCTCTCGGGAATCGGATGCGGTCTGGCTGGGTATTCGCTCGGTATATCAATATCCGCCTATGTGCCGAATATTGCTTCCGGTCGCGGCTGGATCGCGCTCGTTGCCATCTATCTGGGCCGACGGAAAACTGGATGGGTTGCCGCCGCATGCCTCGTGTTTGCGTTGGCTGAGAGTATCTCGAACTATCTGCAGGGGTTCCTGTCGATTCCGCTGCTTCTGGTACTGGCGCTTCCCTATGCTGTTACGCTGATTTCACTGATTGCGGGAGGCATTCAGGAGAGAATCCGCAGGCAATAACCACTCGCTCGGATAAAAGACTGTAAAAAATTGGACGCTCTCCCGACGGTCATGAAGCCTGCCGCTCCAGCATTTCGATGATGTCGGGCAATTCATACACCGTTTTGATACGGGGCCAAGGAAGAGACTCGAATCGGTCCATTTCGTCTTTCAGGACCGCCATTCCGCCAAGATCCACATAGCCTTTGACGTATTTCGGGTGATCATCGATGAAGAGCGTGTGCTCAATATCGAATCCGCAAGCCTCAAGGGTTCTGCGATAGGCATCGGGATGTGGCTTGCCGCGTAATTCATTGAACCAAATATCATAGACGCCTGTGAAACAGTCAGCGATTCCTAAACGAAGCAGGATACGCCGGGCATGATCGGCTGGTGCGTTGGTCATAATCGCTTTCGGCTGAGGAATAGAATCCAGCACAGCGCGCAGCACCAGATCGGGATCGAGACAGTTCTCTTCTCCTTCCGGATGAATGAATCGGAAATAGCGCTCGGGTTCAGTAAAACCTTTTTCCGTCATGAGCCACTCCAGAGTGGTTCCATACGGTTTGGTATGTTCGCGTCTGAAATGCACAGCCTCTTCATATGGCATGTCGAACATGGCGGCTACGAACTGGTTGATGCGCTTGAGCACGCCGGATTCAAGGCCGGAAGCTTCGGAATAGAGCGTGTTGTCTAAATCGAACAAGAGATATTGTATCATGCATTTTCATAGTACCGGTTAATCCCATCTACTACAAGCACTCGATACGGTCTTCTGGCGGCAATGCGTTCTTTATGGTATGGTGTGAAAAAGATCGTCGGGGTACCGCATAATGGCCGCCGGCGTCAGGAGCCTTTCATGATGATCATCGGAGATGACAATTCATCCCGAAGAGGGATCCCGGTCGTCAATTGGATTCTCATCGCGCTGAATGTTTTTGTCTTCGTGTTTATACAGAAATTTGGAATGGATGAGGATGCGACGCTGGCGCTGGCCCTCTTCCCCTCGGATATTCTCGCGGGACAGCGGCTGTTGAGCATTCTCACCGCGCAATTTACCCATGCGGGTTTTGCGCACATTCTTGGCAACATGATCTTTCTTGGTGTGTTCGGCGATAATGTCGAGTGCCGAATCGGCCGACGGCGCTACATACTTCTGTACCTGCTCTCCGGTATAGCTGGCATGATGCTCCAGGTTCTGCTTGCAGCGATGTTCGGCGGCGCTGCACTCGAGATTCCCATGGTCGGCGCTTCCGCTGCCATCTCTGGTGTCCTCGCTTCCTACCTTGTACTCTTCCCTAACAACAAGGTTGTGGTACTCATGTTCTATTTCATTCCAACCGTATGGTCGGCATGGCTGGTTATTGGACTCTGGTTTGTGCTGCAATTGCTCGGTGGGCTGTCCGGTCTGACCGAAGTAGGCTCTGGCGGTGTTGCATATTTTGCCCACATTGGGGGGTTTGTCAGTTCCTGGCTCTGGACCAGAAGCTATCGGCACAGAGAGTACGAGCGTATCATGGAGTGGCGCCGGAGGTTTGAGGGCACCAAGGATGGCCTATACTGGTGGCTTGTGGATGATGATTGATGAGTTTGTCCTTGGATTCCGGGGCAATCTGAGCCATGGCTGAACGTAATGAACGTTACCGCGGCATATTCCTTCACGCAAGAGACACCACCAGGGGTGACAGGGTTGTTACCTTCCTTGCTGAGGAGGGATTATTTTCGCTGTTCTTGTTCGGAGGGCCACGCAGTTCGCTGAAATCTGCCGCGATGCCCTATCATTGTGCCGACGTCGAGATATACCACGATCGACGTACTGAGTTTCTCAAGCTGACTGGCGTCGAGATCGTCGATACGTTCGACGCGATTCATGGAAGCTTCGGCCAGCTGCAGGCAGCGGCTGGAGCTGCGGAATTTATCATCCGAACATCCGCATTTGGCGGCGATAGCGCGCACGCCTATCGAATGATGCTCTCCTTCCTGCGCGAACTTGAGGACATGAGCGAATCCCTTGCTCCTTTGGCGCTGGATGTTTTTCTCTGGGACAGCCTCGAACCGCTTGGCATCGCGCCAGATACCAGTTCTTGCGAGCAATGCGGCAGACCCCTCAGCGCTGCCGCCGCGCTTCCAGTGGCTTATGTGCGGGGTGATCGCGGTTTTCTCTGCGCAGCCTGTGGCGAGAATCGACTTCGCCGGGGATACCCCGCGGGCGCGCTGTTCCGTCTAGACCGGCATGAGCTCGAATGCATGCGGAGATTGAAGGAATTCCATTTTTCGGACGCGGCTGGACAGCTTGACTCGAATCAAGCCAAAGACACCCTCAGTACCATTATCGAACTGCTTGCCGAGCAAGCTGCCGAAGGACCCCTGCAATCGCTCAAACTCCTCCGTGACACCAGAATCATCGGCAGGTAGCTTTATTCGACAGCGGATTTGAAGTACAATGGACTATTCCTGCGATACATCTGAGAGCGGATTACATGTCAGGAGAAGTACTCCATGAGAGCAGTCGACATCATCATGAAAAAACGGGCGGGCGGTACGCTTAGCGCTGAGGAAATACGATTCATTATCGATGGATATGTGCGGGGAGACATCCCTGATTACCAGGTTTCTGCCCTTCTGATGGCCATTTTTTTCAAGAGTATGACACCGGAAGAGACGGCGGTGCTCACGCGAGTCATGCTGGAATCGGGCGATACCATGGACCTGTCCGGCATACCGGGCCCCTTTGTCGACAAGCACTCCACAGGTGGTGTCGGCGACAAGATTTCGCTGCCTCTGGCCCCGATTGTCGCGGCATGCGGCGTGAAGGTCCCGATGATGTCAGGACGCGCGCTTGGCCATACAGGTGGTACCCTCGACAAGCTCGAGTCAATCAGCGGGTACCGCACCTCGCTCGATCTTCCTGCATTCCGCAAGGGTCTCCAGGAAGACGGATTTGCCATGACCGGTCAGACTGCCCGTATAGTCCCTGCAGACAAGAAGCTCTACGCGCTCCGCGACGTTACGGGAACGGTCGAATCGATTCCCCTCATCACAGCTTCGATTCTCTCCAAAAAAGTGGCGGAAGGCGCTGAATCCCTCGTTTTCGACGTCAAATGCGGTTCTGGAGCATTCATGAAAACCTATGAGGATGCAAAAATGCTCGCTCAGAGCCTCGTTTCCACTGGAAAAGCCATGGGAAAGCAGACTGTCGCCATCATGACCGACATGTCCCAGCCCCTTGGTTATAAGGTCGGAAATTTTCTCGAAATTGAGGAAACGCTCGATTGTCTGGAGGGAAAGGGACCCGCCGATGTCATGGAGCTCACCTTCCATCTCGGGGCTTGGATGCTTTTGCTTGGCGGAATATGCAAGGACCTCTCCGAAGGACGTGCGCGCTGCGAAGAAGCGGTCGCCTCGGGTGCCGCGCTTGACCGATTTTATCGGAACGTCATCCGGCAGGGCGGAAACCTCGGCGAGCTCTTGACTCGCCGAAATACATGGCGATCTAACTATGTGGAGGAGATTGTCGCCACAGCCGACGGGTACATCGCATCGCTCGACGCGCTCAAGATCGGACTCGCGAGCGTTCACCTGGGAGTAGGCCGCAACAAGACTGAGGATGTCGTAAGCCCGGTCGCAGGCATGGTGTTCGAGAAAAAACGAGGGGATCGCGTCAGGCGCGGCGAACGTATCGCGCTCATGTATGGAAAAGACGCAGCTTCTCTCGAGCCAGCCCGCGCGCTGGTGTATGATGCCATCGCCATCGCCAGCGAGGCTCCCGCCGCGACGCCATTGGTCATCGAGGAAATCGTCCAATGACCCGATGGATAAAGAAAGAGATCGATCCTGCCCTCGTGCGGGAATTGGCCCAGCGATACCAAATCGATCCGCTGACAGCCTCGATTCTAGTACGGCGCAATATTACCGAACCGGAAGAAGTGCGCTATTTCCTCGAAGATGATCTGCAGCTTCTGCACAATCCCTTTCTCTTCACGGCAATGGAGGATGCGGTCGACCGGCTTGTCATGGCCCGCGACGAAGAGGAAAAAGTGCTGGTATTCGGCGATTCGGATGCCGATGGTATCACCGCCACCATTCTTCTTACCGAAGCGCTGAAAGATTTCGGTCTTGATGTGATCTACCGTGTTCCTGAGGGCGAGGAACCTTATGGCCTATCGGCGGCGGCAATCACAGAGGCGGAATCACAAAACCGCACCCTCATTATCACGGTCGACTGCGGCATCTCCAACCATAATGAGGTGCTGATGGCCCGCGAAAAAGGCATCGACGTGATCATTGCTGACCACCATCACCTGCAAGCCGAGGAAATCCCTCCTGCGCTGGCGGTTCTGGATCCGAAGCTTCAAGACAGCGGGTACCCCTTCAGAGACCTTTCGGGCTGTGGTGTCGCCCTCAAACTCGCACACGCGCTGGCTCTCACCCGTCTTGGCATGTTCAAGGAACCTGTTGCCCTTCTCTATGCAGGGTCCAGCCTTGAGCAGGAGACGCCAGACGCACCACTCACGCGCAAGACCATAGAAGTGCTCCGGCTGGATAATCTTCTCGAAAGAGCTAGACTAGTCCTTGAATCAGACAATGAGGGCCATTTCCCCGCCGGGTCCTTAGAGAAGCTCGAACGCTTTCTCCGCGGACGGATTATCCTCACATGGAACAGGACTGAAACCATCCAGTTCTTCAGAACCCATTTCGGCAGCGCGGTGGACATCGATGCGGCAGACCTGTCCTCTATGGCTGCCGATTTCTTCCCCTCAATGGCGGGCAAGAGCTTCAATTCGCTTCATCAAGCCTCCCGCCTGCGAAAATACCGCCAACACTCCTGGATCGCAATCGACACCCTCTGGAGCATTTTTAGCGCCACCATCATGCATCGCATGATGCAGCAGGGTTTCCTGACTGACCGCATGTTCCAGCTCGCTGCGCTGGGTACGGTCGCCGATCTCATGCCGCTTAAAGACGAAAACAGAATCATCGTCCGACGCGGGATGGAAGGCATCAATACCGCGCCCTCGAATGGAATTCGCGAGCTTAAACTTGCTCTGAATCTCGCGCGACCGCTCAATGCGACAGACCTCGCCTGGCAGATTACCCCGGCCATCAACGCTGCCGGCAGGCTCGGCACGCCTACTCTGGCGCTCGATCTGCTCGCTGCCGGGTCTACGGAAGAAGCGCTCAGCGCCGCCTCGCGACTCGTCGAAGCCAATGTCGAACGCCGGCGTCTGGGAACCGAAGCCTGGGAGCACATACGGGAAGCGCTTAATGAAAGCCTCAAACGCTCGGAAGGCAGATACGCAATCATCGCTACCTCGCAGATTCGGCCAGGGATTACAGGCCTTCTTGCCTCACGCGCCGCCAATATGATGAAGGTACCCGTCATAGTCGCTGCCCTCAGGGAGGACGGTACATGCACCGGTTCCATCCGCGCGGGAAGCAGTTTTCCACTTACAAAAATGCTTGCTTATTGCGCGGATCTCTTTATGGATTATGGAGGGCACGACTCCGCCGCTGGGTTTACACTCAAGACCGAGCGCTGGGAAACGCTCGTTGCGCGCATGGTCGAATTCATGTCGCAGGTTCCCGCCGAAAACGCCGAACCCGAAATCCGCATCGACGCCGAACTTCCACATTCGTATGTCACACCCAATCTCGTTACTCTGTGCCAGCGCTTCGAGCCATTTGGAGAAGAGAACGCTCCCCTTCTCTTTTGTTCCAGAGAAGTTCCCATGGTCGACGCGCAGATCGTCGGCCGCAACGGGAAAAGTCATCTCAAACTGACACTCGATTTTGGCACATTCAAATGGCCGGCGCTCCTCTGGGATGGAGCTGAACGTCTCGAGCGAGATTTTTCTTTCCGAAACGGAGACCGAGTCGATATTCTCTACAAGGTTACTCTTAATTACTGGAATGGCGAAGAGCGGCCTCAGCTTGAGCTGTTTGACATACGCCGAAGCGGACAGGAAGACCTCTGCGTAGTTCCCCGGACCGCTCCGGACACTTGACCAAAATCGCGAAAATCGATATGGTACATCCAACTTTCCCCGGTTGTGTAACGGTAGCACGGCAGACTCTGGATCTGCTTGTGGGGGTTCGAATCCTCCCTGGGGAAATTTCTTTTGCCTCGCTTTTATGGCCCCTTCGTCTATCGGTTAGGACAAAAGATTCTCAATCTTTAAAGAGGGGTTCGATTCCCCTAGGGGCTAGCGCAACAGCCGGCAATCGTGCCGGCTTTTTTATTTCCCCGCATTGCCACAGTGCCATTGAAATTCGAAACACTCTATCTTGGCCGCAGCTTTCATTCTATACTATGCATACGAAGCCTTCTCGATGCTTGAGCGCGACGTTTCTCGTGGAGGAACACAGGAGGTCATACAATGTCCAGCGAAGCATTCGGATGGAAGTTCAGGCGGCTTGGGGGCACAGACCAGGTCGTTCTTAAGTCGGGGGATGACATCGCCCATCTTTCCCAGCTGGACCCCAAGCTCTGGGCGGTTCTCGCGATGCCTGCCCAATCACCTGAACATAACGAAATCCTGACTCTCCTCGATCTGGATCATGACGGAAAGATCCGAATTCCAGAAATCCTGGCAGCTGTTGAACGACTCGATGCCTCACTTACCTCGCTCGACATACTGTTCGAGGAGACTGGTGCGTTGGCTCTCGATCAACTGAAGGATGAACGCCTCCGCAACGCAGCTTCCTTCGCGTTGAAACTGGCCGGTGGATCCGATCGCGTACTCACCCTTGGTGTGCTCGACGCTGCCATCACTGGATTCAACAGCCACCCTTTCAACGGAGACGGCATCATTCTGCCGGAATCCGCGGAAGACCCTGCAGTTGCCGAAACCATAAGCGCCCTCATCAGCATTGGCTATTCGATCAAAGACGCTACTGGAAGGGAAGGTATTTCCCACAGTCTTCTCGACGCTTTCATTACCGACCTGGAAGCGTGGCATCGCTGGAATAAAGAAGGCGAAGCACTGCACATGCCGATTCCCGAGCCGGATCGTGATGCCGCCTTGGCCGCATTCTCGGTCCTCTGCGATGCGATTGACGACTACTTCAGACGTTGCGCCCTGGTCCGGATGGCCGGATCTCCGGATATTCTCAGGAATCTTGAGACACAGATGGCAGAAGCCCTTTCGAACCGCCTCAATCAGGATGATGCGGTGCTTCGCGCCCTCCCCCTCGCCCTGCCGCGTACCGACGGAACTCTCCATCCCGATGCCGCCTTCAATCCACAATTTGAACGAACAGCTCAAATCTTCTTTAGTCTGATCAGAGATGCGTATCAGATCAGCCACGCGATTACGCTCACGCAATGGGAGGCGATTTCGTCAGATTTCCGCGCCTGGAAGCAATGGATCGAAGGAAAACCGGTCACGCCGGTTTCCCGGCTCAGTGACGAAATGCGAGAGTCACTGAGTAACAGCCCCCACCTTGAGATCATCAGAGGCCTTATCGAGCAGGACCTTGCTGAACAGAACAGAGCCGCGGTTCTTGCCGAACTGCGCGAGCTATTGGTTCTGAAGCGAGACTTTGTACGGATTCTCCGTAATTTCGTCAACATGGACGAATTTTACGGCAGCCACCGAGGCGTATTCCAGAGCGGCAGGCTGTACATCGACGGCAGGGAGCTCGAACTCTGCATTGATGTGCGAAACCCCTCGGCACATGCCACCATGGCCATGATGTCGGGCATTTTTCTTATATACTGCGATATTTTCAGAACCAGCGGCGAAAAGGGGTCGATCGTTGCGGCATTGACCGCGGGATCCGCTGACCATATCTATGTCGGGAGAAATGGCCTGTTCATCGATAGAGAAGGCAAAGACTGGAACGCTGTTGTCACACGCATCGTTACACAGCCGATAAGTATCAGAGAAGCCTTCTTCAGCCCCTACAAATGGCTTGTCAGGACGATTGAGGAGCTCGCAGCCAAGCGAGCCAGCGCCGCGGAGAGCGCCAGGCTTGCCGAACTCAAGGGAGCAGCCCAGCAAGTAGTGGATAAACCCACCAAAGCGGCGGATACTGTGACGACGTCACTTGCGAAAAAAATCGACGTAGGGACGGTTGCGGCAATCGGTGTCGCCCTCGGCAGCATCGGGGCAATGATCACCAGCATATTGAGCATCTTCATTAATCTGGGAGCATGGCTTCCACTCGGTATTGTAGGGATTCTGCTGCTTATTTCAGGTCCGTCGATGATCCTCGCCGCCATGAAGCTGCGCAAGCGTGACCTCAGCCCCGTGCTGAACGCGGAAGGCTGGGCCGTCAACGGAAAGCTCATTTTGAATCTGGTGTTTGGTGCCACGCTGAGCCATCTCGCGGTGCTGCCCCCCAATTCGAGCCGTATCCTCACCGATCCCTATGCGCCGCGCAAAAAGCCATGGGGGCTCTATTTCATAATCCTTCTGATAATCGCGCTCGTGATCGCGTGGATTGCAGGATGGCTTCAACCGCTGCTGGCATTGCTGAAAAAGTAGTCTCTGAGCGGTGATTCTCATGTGGCAGGAAGCGTAGTAAGGCGCTGCGGGTTCCTCAACTTCTGGGGATAAGGCTACTCCTGCTTGTGTCGATGCAGCAGACGGGTGAACAGGGCAGAGAGGCGCTCTCTGAACAGAATTGAGCCAGCAATGACGACCGCCGTTGCGATCACCAGGACCGCGACAAGTCCATAGTCTCCCCTGTAGGTCGCGCTGCCCGCGAGCGTCGATCCTAGAATACCAGGCATCCTTGCAATCATCGAAGCGATGATAAAGGACACGAAGCCCCTTCCACCTGCACCTGCCATATAGCAGAGCACATCCTTCGGAATACCGGGGATGAAGAAAAGCATGATGAGTCCGGCAAAGGTCCTTGCGTCGCGAGTCCATGCCTCAAGGTTCTGATAGGTTGATTCCCTCAGAATCGCCCGGAGAAACCTGGGGCCGAGCCATCGACCTAGCAGAAAATTGATAGCCGAGCCGATCCCTATGCCGCCAGTAGTGAGGAAAAAGCCGCCCCAGAACCCGAAGATGAATCCGCCTGTAAGCTGAATGATCTCGCCAGGGATCACGAATACGACGACCTGAAGGACCTGGAGCAGGAAGAAAAGCAACCATCCCCAGCTTCCGAATGACCGGACCCATTCACGAAGCGTTTCCCGCTGTTCCAAAAGTGGTACAAGCTGGCCCCGGAGCGCAATGCCCAGCACCACAAGCGCCATCAGAAGGGCAGGAAACGCAAAATCCGACAGCTTGACCTGGGAAGTGCCTTTCTGTCCGTTTGACGTTGCCATATCTGCGCAGAGCTTACCGTACCACAGGTCGCGGCTCAAGAATGCGACACATGTTTCCATTAATCCGGGTTTTGACTCCTGCGCTCTTTTTTGATAAAATATATGACCATGCCGAATAACGAGACCATCGCGTTCACAGTCGACCAGAGAGTCGTGTATCCGAGCCAGGGTGTCGGCCGGATTATGGAAATACGGGAAAAGGCTTATAACGGGCAGAAAACGCTGTATTATATTATCTATCTCGAATTTTCAGACATGACGGTCATGGTACCGGTCGACAAGGTCGATGCACTCGGCATCAGACCTCTGGTTTCGGAAGAAGAAGCAGCGAAAGCGCTCGATTATATCTCGACCGCAGCCTCGACTATTCCTTCCGATTGGAAGTTGCGGTATCAGATGAATCTCGACCTGCTCAAGAAAGGATCTATCATGGATATCGCGGCCGTGGTTCGGTCACTTTATCAGCGGTCGAAGATCAAAGAGCTGCCGATTCTCGAACGAAAGCTCTATGAGTCTGCCCTCAATCTTTTGCAGGACGAAATCGCGTATGCGCTGAATCGCCCAAAGGACGAGATCGCGAAGATCATCCGAGCCAACCTCGATAAATGAACAAGCCATCCTGCGACGCGCCTTTTGAGATTGAGCCTCCTCTCCTGCCGCTTCAAGGCAAGGTGTATGCGCTCATCACCGCGGCGGGAACCAGTAGGAGATTTTCCAGCCGAACGCTTGGTGAGCGCCACCAGATCGGCACCGATACCCCTGCCCCGTTGGAGCCGGCTGATAAAAAAGAATTCGCCCGTATCGGCGGACTGACCGTGCTTGAGCAGGCAATGAGGCCTTTCCTCGATTTTGTGGAAGCGGTCGTGATTACCTGCACCCCGGGCACAGAGGACCAATACCGCGCGCTTCTGCAAGAATCTCCGCTTTTTTCTGATGCCCCAACGTCAAAAATTCAGGTAATCCTCACGGAAGGCGGGACAACGCGGCAGGAATCGGTGCTCCATGGCCTAGAAGCGCTGGAGAATAGAGCGGGTACGAGCGATCTTGTGCTCATCCACGATGGAGCGCGCCCATGGATCACGAAAAATCTCATTGAGCGTGTCATCGGACAGACAAGAAAGACAGGCGCTTGTCTCCCGCTCATGCCTCTCGTAGAAACCCCAAAAATCGTCAATGCTTTCGTTGTTCTCGAGCATCCTCAACGTGCTTCCATCATGACCGCTCAGACACCCCAGTCATTCTCCTTCCTTGAAATCCTCGAAGCGCATCGGTTGGCAGCCCGTGATAGCTTTCAGGCGACCGATGACGCCATGATTTGGAGCCGCTATGTCGGACCAGTTTCCTGGATCGAGGGGGACCGGATGAATCGTAAAATTACCTATCGCGAAGACCTAGCTGGACATACGCCATTGAGGGTCGGTCAGGGCTGGGATATCCACGCGCTCGTCGAAGGAAGAAGGCTACTGCTCGCGGGCGTCGTCATCGATAGTCCGCGTGGCGAATACGGACACTCAGACGGGGATGTGCTCTGGCATGCCGTGATTGACGCCCTGCTCGGAGCAGCTTCTCTCGGTGATATCGGCACCCATTTTCCGCCTTCTGATCCTCAATGGAAAAACGCGGACTCAGGGAGTCTTGCTGCCCGGATCATGCAGCTTCTGAGCGCTAATGGCTGGAAACCCGTCAATCTCGACTGTACAGTAGTATTAGAATCGCCTCGGCTGGCACCCTACCGCGAGCGGATTATCGATTCGCTTTCCCGTAGCTTGGGGCTGCCTAAAGACGCTGTTTCATTCAAGGCAAAAACCAATGAAGGGTTTGACGCGACCGGCAGAGGCGAGGCAATCGAGGCGTACGCTACAGTGCTGATCTCTCGCGACAGTCAGGCCTTCTCGATCGTAAGCTGAAAAGCCACGTAACGACAGAGCCGTCTATTCTCCGCTTCACTTTGCGAAGAAGATGATCGAGAGCGCGATCCCGCCGAACGCAAGCACCTGCAGCGGCTGCAAAGATACTTCGGAAATAAAATAAGCTGCGATCGAAGGATACAGCACCAGCAGTCCGTAAAATGATGGTGCCACCGCGTTCATATCTCCCTTTTCGAACGCCACCTGCTTGATTAAAAAAGATGAAACGCCGCAGAAGATATAGACATAAAGGTAGGGCGAGGCAATCCAGCTTAAAAAATCGGATCCGTGTGTCAGGCGCAGACCTTCCAGCACAAGGACCATGAATCCCCCAAGCGCCCCTGCTGCGCTCCCAAGAAACAATCCTATCTTGCGCGCGCCAATTCGCCGCATTACCAGCAACACAAGCATGGCGAAGGCAGTCGGAATGAAAAAGGCAAACCAGAAAGGTTCCACGCGGAAAACAGTACTCGATTCCTGACCGACGAGACCCGCCATGGCCAGCGAGGCAGCAAGGATCAAAATCCACAGCATTTTTCTCCGTGGAACATGCTCGCTCAGCAGAATTCGCGAAAGAATGATAGTGAAGACAATATTCGAACCACTTACAGCGGCGACAATATTGGGAGCAAGCCCCTTGAGTGCAAGATAATTGAAGATCGGCTGCAGATTCATGAGAAGAAACCCAAAGCTCCAGCCTACCACCTCTCTTGTCTGTCGGCGCTCGCCTCGCCGCCGCGCGGAAAGCCACGCTACGTTCTTTTTCTGCAGGCTGAATCCGAGTGAAAGAAGAAAATTCCCGAAAAGCGCAAGAAAATAAGCACTCGCGGTACTCATAGTCTACCCGCCATCTGCCTGACAGAATCAAAAAGCCAGGAAAAATCACTTTCGGCCCGGTAAAACAAAGCCGGCGTGCCCGGCGGGGCGTATACCGTCCAACGTCCTGATGGATAGCAACGCGATGTCCACAGATGTATCCATTGGCCTTGAGGCAGATCGACAACGACCCGATAGTCCTTCGTATGGAGATTAGTACCAAGAAACAGGTCGGTTCCCACCATTAGCATGTCGTCGCGTGCGCGGAACGCGTCGACACCGGGGTAAAGGAGGCTGGGATGAGCGATGACAGGAAGGCCTTCTATTTCATAAAGCCCAAGGCAATACTGCCAGTATTGCGTAAGCGCGGCACGGATCCTTGTATACCGAATTCTCAAGCGGCCAGCACCATGCTGGTTTTCGGGAATGAGATCGCCAGGCGCATGGCGCAGTACTTCAGGCAATACGACATCAGGAAGGCAGAGAAATAGATCCGCGAGCTTGAACTGGAGGCAGGGCTCTGCGCTGGTTCTCACTCCTTCTGATAGCTGGGTATTGAGCATACAGAAGGCTTCGGGCGAGGCTCCTGAAAACGACGCTGTCCCGAGAAAGCCCGTGGCATCTCTGACACCAAATGGATCCGGGATTTCCCATCGTCTTTCATTCTCCCTCTGTGGTCTTTCCGATTCTGAATGCTTCCACAGCTGGCAAGCGTTTCGCGGACTATCTGAAAACCCGAAGCGGAATACTGCAGGAAGCCCCGATTCACAGACAATCCGCCCATTTCTGAATTCAAAGCGGCAAGCATCCCGGGTATCACAATCAATCCAGCGGCCATCCTGAGAAAACGTCGTCGCGCACATTCCCGGCCCAACCCCGACCTGTCTGCCCACCGCATGGCGCGGGCGAGCACCCAATCCTGCCCAGCGCGATTCTGGCATGTCACCACAGACGATTCGCATTCGGTCATGTATGCCCGCAGGATCAAAGAATGCAAGGGTCAGGATCTGGTCTCTGAACTCTTCCTGCATCACGAGTCCCGAGGAGAAAACGAAACGAGATGAGGTGGGGGATGCCATACGTGCGTGGAGAGTGCCAGGGGTTTTCCATCCTCTGGAGGAGCGAATGAAAACAGCGGCTCTTCGCTCATGGTGCCAGATGAGACGCAGGCCCGCTATGGAGATAATGAATCCGCTTTTCCAGTTTTCTATAGAGATCACCCAGACGCTCCGGTATCTATTCGATGACCTCCCAGCCTGCGATTCTGGCCGCAATGCGGAAGGGTTCGATATAGGTACCATATACGACTGACGCATGATGAGCAACACCATTCTCGATAATCCTGTCGAGAACCTGGCGTACTGGAACCTCGAATTTCGCCTTGAGGTAGGTTCCCTTGAGCTCCTTATCCATGGGTATTGCGCGCGCTGTCTGTAAAAATACCCGGTACCGTCCGTCTGCAGAATCGAGGCGGAGAATCGAAAGCACCCCCTCTTTCAGCACAAAATCCGCCGTGACTCCCTTGCCGCCAGCAAAATAGGTATCAAGCGAGCGGATACAGCGGCCGTCCCATAAATTGCATGGCGCGACCCCACAGTGCCAGAAAAGCGCATGATCCTGTTCGAAATCGACCTGGGAAAAGTCGAAGAGAAAAGGTGTTTCCGCGCCGACAGACCGGTGCATCAACATGGAGAGCGCACCTTCCACATCTCCTTCACACGCGAGTATGCGATCTTCACTCTGCAAAAGGCTCATGGCAGCACAGGGAGATATCCCGAACTGCGAAGCGAATTCCGGCCAGCAGCGGATGGCCAGCGCATCAAGAGCGTGCGCATCCAGGAATCCAGCGAATTTGACCGAGAGCTCCGCGACCCTGCGTAATTGCTGCGCAGAAATGCCCGATACATCGAAAATTGAGGCGAGCTGCTGCTCCCGGGCCACGACCTTTTCCTCCGGCGCTGGGAAATTCCAGACTTCCGAAAGCTCGTAATGGTCGATAAGGATGCCTGTTTCTCTGTAGAGGGCAAGATCAGCAACACTCAAATTGAAGAATCCATGGGCGCGGTAGCCAAGAATTCCCACGTGAGCCCGCGAAAGCGCTTTCAGCACCCTTATCGCATCCACCCATGCTGTATCAATATCATGGCCAATTATGACTCGGTAATTTCTGATACCCGCTTTATAGAGGTTCGAAGCATTGAGATTCACGCCGCAGACTGAGTTGAGACGAATCTTTCCTCCATTGTAAGGCAATTCCGGAAGTCCCCACAGCAGCACTGGCGCATGAACGGATTTTACCAGCTCGAGCGCGAGATGGCCGAGGTGAAATGTTCCGGAAATGATGACCAGCCCATCCACTCGGCTTGACGCAAGCAGCTCCGCGGCCGTTTTCGCTTCCTCTATTTCGAAGATCAAGGCTTTGGGGGCTACGATTTCTACCTGATCCAGCGTTCCGAGCTTCAGCCGGATATTTTCCCACAGTGATTCCGCAGCCTTGAAATCGAAGGTGTTCCGCGCGAGACACACAACACCGAGGCGAATCCGTTCTTTCATCATAAGACTCCTTTCCGAGCACAATGTTCAGCATTTCGTACAAGACATCGCCTGCAGACGCTCGGCGGCCCATAGCCAGCATCATTTATTTTCACAATGTAAGTTAATCATGGAAGGCTCGGAGGTGTCAATGTCGAATAAGATCAAAGTAGAGGCCAAGCGCCCTCATCGTCTGCAGCACCTCAACGACTGGATTTCGCGTGCGCTTTTTAGATTATTTTTTATCGATATCGGTTGACCTTTTTTATCGAACGTGATATGGTAGGTTCCAGCGTCGGATATCATGCGATAAAGACATCCGCATCATCCTTCGCAGGCCCCCGGATACCGCCTCCTTCTCCGGGGGCATTTTTTTGGTTGCGCATTCGCCCATTCCAGTGTATAATGTGATTACACATATTTTTCATATCTATACAGAATATTTTATACAGGAGGTAAGGAAGCATGAGGAAAATCCTTGGAGTCGCACTGTGCCTGATGCTCGTCACCAGCGCCTTTGCGCAGCAGAAATTTGTCACCATCGCGACCGGTGGCACCGCGGGAACCTATTTCCCGCTTGGTGGCGCGCTTGCCGACATCTGGAACAAGAACATAGCCAGGATGAACGCTACAGCCCAATCCACTGGTGCATCCATTGCGAACATCAACATGCTCAAGCAGGGCCAGGTTGATGTCATTTTCGTACAGAATGACATCGCCAATTATTCCTTCAATGGAACGGAGCTTCTCAAGGACCAGGCCTACAAGGACCTTCGCGGCATGGCATGTCTGTACAACGAGACCATCCAGATTGTCGCGCTCGAATCTTCGGGCATCAAATCGCTCGCTGACCTCAAAGGCAAGAAGGTTTCAGTCGGCGCAGCTGGTTCTGGGACCGAAGCGAACGCCCGCCAGATCCTCGAAGCGGCAGGTATAACCTACAATGATATCAAGGTGCAGTACCTGTCCTTCGGCGAATCTGCCAACAACATGAAAGACGGCAACATCGACGCAGCATTTACCACCGCTGGTATCCCCACTGCCGCTATCCAGGACCTCTCGGTTTCCAAGAAAACCGTCATGGTGCCGGTCGACAAAGCCACTGCTGACAGGCTGATCGCCAAGTATCCGTTCTATGCGGTTACCTCTATCCCGGCAGGGACATACCAGGGCCAGGCTCAGACTGTGCCGACCGTTGCAGTAAAATCCATGCTCGCGGTCAGCAGCAAGCTGCCAGCGGACCTGGTGTATGAAATGCTGACCACCATGTTTGCCAACACCGACAGGCTCATCGCTGCCCATGCACAGGGCAAGAACGTTAAGGTGGAAACCGCCCTCGAGGGAATGTCGATTCCCCTGCACCCCGGTGCCGAGAAATTCTATAAGGAAAAGGGCATCCTGAAATAATCGATCCCTGCATCCAGATCGCATCGAAGCATTTCGTTACGGCGCGGGACCATCAGTTCCGCGCCGTTTTGTAGAACGGACACACCGTGAAGCAGCCAATGCATAGGAGATATCGCGTTTGGTCAGCGTTTATCATTGGTGTTCTGGTAATTGTGAGTGTGGTTTTTTTTGTGGCGAAGACGGTCGTTGTGGTACCGGCATTGATCATCAGAAATGAATCCGGCGCCATTCTGCACCGCATCCCTCTTGAGGAGGGAACCTTTATTCACCATTTCATCCATTCAGTACATAAAACAGCGGTGGATGAATATTTCGAGGTTCATGGCATGAACCTCAACCTGGTCGAGGTCAGGTACGACACTTACGGTGTCGGCATGCCCTCGGAGGAGGGAGAAGGATTTGCCCTTGTGGGGGGGCGTTTTTCGGTGAAATTGCACCGAACTTTTTCCAGAATCCCTATCCGTGTGTCTTTTTTACCTGAGCATGGCATCATTGTGAAGGGAAGCCTGCACGCATTCTCCGACATGGTGCCTCCTGAGTCTGCAATCATCCTCTCCGCCGGGAGGATTCCGATATTTTGTAAAGGGAGGATTTCCCCGAAATGAGCGATATTCAAAATAAGCAGCAATTTGAAAATGCTGCTGCTGACGCGCAGGAAGTGCTGAAAAAATACGACAAAGAATCCAATTACCGCTCCTATTCCGGCTTCTTTGCCAAAGTAATTTCAGCCCTTGCAATCACCTTTTCCGTTTTCCAGCTGTATACGGCCATCTTTGGTGTCCTCGACGCAATGATCCAGCGCTCGATCCATCTAGCCTTCGGCCTCGTGCTCATCTTCCTGCTGTATCCCACAAGCAAAAAGTGGTCGAATACGAAGCTGCATCCGATCGACGCGATTCTGGCCATTATCGGCGCTGTCGCACCGATCTACATTATCATCAATTATCAAGCGCTTGTAATGCGCGCAGGCGCTGCGACACAACTCGACATCATCATGGGTATCATCGGTATCCTGGTCGTGCTCGAGGCGGCGCGGCGTGTTGTCGGTGTTCCGATGGTGGTCATTGCTCTCGTGTTCATCCTCTACGCGTTCGCGGGGCCCTATCTGCCTGGGAAATTGGCTCACCGCGGCGCAAGCTTCCACACGCTGGTGCAGCATCTGTACTATACCACTGAGGGTATTTTCGGCATTCCCCTCGGTGTCTCGAGTACCTTTATCTTTCTTTTCATTTTGTTTGGCGCGTTCCTTGAGCGGACTGGCCTGGGACAGGTATTCATCGATCTGGCAAACGCGCTTGCCGGCGGGGCAGCCGGCGGCCCCGCAAAAGTTGCCGTTCTTTCGAGCGCGCTTATGGGCACGGTATCTGGTTCCTCGGTAGCCAATGTCGTCGGTACCGGCTCATTCACCATTCCGATGATGAAAAGACTCGGTTATAAGCCGGAATTCGCCGGTGCGGTCGAGGCAACCGCATCAACCGGCGGCCAGCTGATGCCACCCATCATGGGCGCTGCAGCATTCCTGATGGCTGAATTCACCAATATCCCTTATTCCCGCATCATCGGTGCAGCAGTCATTCCCGCGCTGCTGTATTACTTCGGGGTGTGGGCTGGTGTCCATTTTGAAGCAAAAAAGAACGGCCTACGTGGTATGAATCGTGAAGACCTACCTCGTTTTAAAGCGATCGTTCTGGAGCGTGGTCATCTCATCATCCCCCTCCTTGCTATCATCTATCTGCTAGTCACCGGCTTTACACCGATGAAAGCCGCTCTGTGGGCGATTATTCTCTCGATCGCCTCCTCCTGGCTCAAGAAGAGCACCCGCATTCCTCCAATCGAAATCATACGGGGGCTCGAAGCAGGCGCACGAGGAGCGCTTGGCGTGCTTGCCGCAACGGCCTGTGCAGGTATCATCATTGGTGTTGTCACACTAACAGGACTTGGTCTCAAGCTGGGTTCCACTCTGGTCGATTTAGCGGGGGGACACCTTCTTCCTACTCTGTTTTTTACCATGGTCACTTCCCTAATTCTCGGTATGGGCGTACCGACTACCGCTAATTATGTCATCACATCTACGATTACTGCCCCAGCGGTTATCATGATTCTATCGAAACAGGCAGGTCTCGATCCTTTCGCCGTCGCGCCAGCCAGCATACTGTTGCCAGCCCATATGTTTGCGTTCTACTTCGGTATCATAGCAGACGTCACTCCACCGGTTGCGTTGGCGGCCTTTGCTGGCGCGGGTATCGCCAAGGCCAACCCAATGAAGACCGGGCTCAACGCTACGAAACTAGCAATCGCTGCGTTCCTTGTTCCGTATATTTTTGTCATGAACCCGCAAATGCTGCTCTTTAATATAACAGCGGTAAAGTTTATCTGGATGCTTATCACAAGCCTGATCGGTATCATTGCCGTGGCATCCGCAGTCAATGGTTGGCTACTGACCAATACGATATGGTATGAGCGAATTATAGGATTTATAGGAGGACTCATGCTAATTGATCCAGGCTTAGTTACGGATATTATCGGTATTGGCCTTTCAGTGCTGCTGATGCTGAGTCAGATTCAACGAAGGAAAAAAACTCGCATCGCAAGCGCTTGAATTCATACTCAAGCTCTGGTTTGAATCGCGCACCCCAAGAGGCTGCCCAGGAGTGGGCAGCCTCTTTCATTTCGATCTTTACGTATAGTCCCACTATGGCATCAAAACGCTACAGATATGATTCCGCGGTTTTGAGTATATCAGCGAAGACTCCGCCTGCCGTGACGGCAGCTCCGGCACCCGGCCCACGAATTATGAGGGGATTTTCGTGGTAGCGCTCAGTTGTGATGACGACCATATTGTCCGTCCCGGTCAAGCTGTAAAATGGGCTTTCAGGCCCGAACTCACGCAATGAAAGGATCGCACTGCCATCCGTTACGGTTGAGACATACCGCAGAACCATTCCATGAAGGGCGGCGGCACTGCGGCGCGCTTCGATAGGCTCATCCATGGTCGGCAGAAGCGTCAGGCATTCATCCACACTTTCAGCTTTCTCGATTTCGGAGCTCATCAGCATTTCAATGTTCAGGGCGGTCTCTTCCAGCGGGAATCCTGCTTCGCGTCCCAGAATCAGGGTTTTGCGCGCGATATCCCTCATGCTTAGATCGTCCCGGGGGTCCGGTTCCGTATAGCCGCGTACTTTTGCTTCGAGCACCAGACTCGAAAATGGACGCTTTTCTGACAGATGGTTGAAGATGAAACTGATAGTACCGGACAGTACCGCTTCAATCCGCAGGATCCGGTCTCCGGATGCGACAAGATCCTGAATGGTGCCGATAACCGGCAAGCCCGCGCCGACGGTGGTTTCATAGCGATATGGAACATCAAGCTGGCGCGAGAGAGAAACGAGTGTGTGATATCGTTCAAGGCTGCCGCTGTTAGCCCGCTTGTTCGGTGTTACGATGGAAATTGATGACTCAAGTATTTCCTTATAGAATTTGAGAGGTTCATCGCTGGCGGTGCAGTCACAAAAACAGGCGTTTGGCAGATTGAGACGTTTCATATTTCGAACAAAACTATCAAGATCGGATTTTTCTCCCCTTTCAGCCAGCACGCTTTTCCATGCAACAGGATCGATTCCTTTGGCATCAATATGCATATGCCGGGAATTTGCAATGCCCGCCACGCTCAGCCGAATAGAATGATGCATAAGAAGGGCATGATTCTGTGACGCGATCTGGGCGAGCAGCGTACTGCCGATAAGTCCTGT
Organism: Spirochaetota bacterium; assembly: GCA_029265255.1. The sequence continues at coordinate 271,389 of JAJUJQ010000001.1, read as the reverse complement.
CCCGACCAGGAAAACATTGACCGTGCGCACGCCTGCGAGGAAAAACGCATCATGGATTGCGCACATGGCTTTTGCGCGGTCCTGCTGGCTGGTAACAATTGAAATGTTGAGCTCGGAAGAACCCTGAGCGATCGCGACAACATTGATACCATTGCGACCGAGCGCCTTGAACACCCGTCCCGAGATTCCGACTCGGTGCTTCATGAGCTCACCGACCACCGCGATGATACTCAATCCTTCCTCGATAGCGGGGTTCGCGATGGTACCGGCGTCGATTTCCTGCGCGAATTCATCCTGAAGCGCCTTCGCGCCGCGCACGGCGTCTCCGGGCAGCACCGCAACGCAGATCGACAGTTCGCTGGACCCCTGGGTGATAAGAATGACATTGACCTTGACACGCGCGAGCGCTTCAAACATTCGAGCCGCGATACCAGTCACTCCTGGCAACCCCGGCCCTTGTAGCAAAAGGAGCGAGACTGAAGGAATCGACGCGATGCCGCGCACAGGGTATGGACTTGGCTTGGCGCGGGGCAGGATTCGCGTGCCTGTCGCGTTAGTATTGAATAGATTGCGGATCCGAATCGAGATGCCCCATTCCATAGCAGGTACCATCGCGGCGGGATAGAGCATATGAGCTCCGAAATGTGACATCTCAAGGGCTTCGGTAAACGAGATCTCGGGAATGACAAATGCATCAGGGACCGCTGCAGGGTCGGCAGTCATAATGCCATCAACATCGCTCCAGATATGAATTTCCTCAGCGCCGAGACATACTGCGAGAATGCTGGCGGTCAGTTCGTTACCTCCCCTGCCGAGCGTGGTGACATTCCCTTCCTTACTCGCTGCCAAAGACCCTGCTACGACAAAGACGCTAGCTGAGCCTCCATCCGCAGAAAAAAGAGAGGAAATTTTTGCCCGCGTTTCCGTGTGAAACCAATGGGCACTTCCATAATGCTCGTCAGTTACGATGATGTGGCAGCCATCAACTTCCTTCGCGGGCATTCCAGCCTGCACAAGAGCGTTGGCGATTATCTTTGCAGAAAGGCGTGGCCCGAATGTGGCGACCAAATCCCGTGTCCTCCCAGAGAGGTCACAGACCAGCGAAATGCCATACAGGACAGACCTGAGCTCATCGAGCAACGCTCTGATACCTGGCTCGGCGTTTTCCAGAAAAGCACCATGAAGCAGTGCGTGAGAAAAGGATAAATGCCGCTCACTGATGGAATGCCATCGCGTGAGCCAATCCCCGCCAGCCTGAGCAGTTTCCGCGGCTTCCAGAAGTGCCTGGGGGATACCGGGCATGGCTGGCATCACGACGAACCGATCGCCTGACTCTCGGACCACCTTGACCAGCAGTGGAACCGCATCACTGCTCCTCAGTACCGTCTCGTCGAATGTAAGTATATTCATGGATTCCTGCCTGTTGGGGGTGACTATACCATAAAATTGATTCATAAAAAAATAGCGGAGATTTAAGCAAGAGAATGCCTAAACCTCCGCTTTAAGGTAAAATTGAATAAAATAGCCTGTGAAAGGCTGCGCTCAGGGAATCACCGAAAGCAACACTCCTGCAGCAACCGCCGAACCAATAACACCTGCTACATTCGGCCCCATAGCATGCATGAGCAGGAAATTGGTTGGGTCATCTTTTGCGCCGACGACCTGGCTGACGCGCGCAGCCATGGGCACTGCCGATACACCGGCAGAACCGATGAGCGGATTCACCTTTCCACCTGTCACCGCGTACATGATCTTGCCGAAAATGACACCGCCCGCAGTACCTGATGCGAATGCAAAAAGCCCAAGCGCGATAATCATCAGTGTTTGTGGATTCAGGAATCGTTCTGCACTTGCGGTGGAGCCAACGGATACGCCAAGGAATATCGTCAGGATATTGATGAGCGCATGCTGGGCGGTATCGGAGAGGCGTTCCGTTACACCTGATTCCCTGAACAGGTTACCAAGCATGAGAGCGCCGACGAGCGGCACCGCTGCAGGCAGCAACAGACCGATGAGAAGCGTCACAAGGATAGGGAACACCACTCGCTCTGCCTTTGAAACCTCTCGAAGCTGAGCCATTTTGACCATTCGCTCTTTCTTCGTAGTGAGGGCTTTCATGATAGGCGGTTGAATGAGAGGCACCAGTGCCATGTAGGAATACGCCGCGATAGCAATCGGCCCGAGCAGCTCAGGCTTGAGCCTGGACGTTACGTAGATGGCGGTAGGACCATCCGCACCTCCAATGATGGCGATACTTCCGCAGGACCTCAAGTCAAAGCCCATGTAGTATGCAGCGATAAATGGAATAAATATGCCGAGCTGTGCTGCTGCTCCTAGCAGCAAGCTCCATGGATTCGCGATAAGCGGACCGAAATCGGTCATGGCTCCGATACCAAGGAAGATAAGCGGTGGATAAATGCCAAGCTTGACCCCCTGGTAAAGGTAATAGATAAGCCCACCAACGAGTCCATCCTTGGGAGGATCGGTAATTCCGCTCATGGGCAGATTTGCCAGCAGCATGCCGAACGCAATCGGTACCAGCAGCAGTGGTTCATATTCCCTCGCTATCCCGAGGTACAGCAAAATGCACGATACTACGAGCATAATCAGCTGTCCCCAGGTCATGGCGATAAAGCCTGTCGAGGAAATGAATTGCGACAAAAACTCAGTCATGGGGTGCGCTCCTCCCGCTTATGCGATATCGACAAGCGGATCGCCGGTATTGACTGCGGTGCTGGCAGCAACGCGGAGCGCGGTAACGGTTCCATCCTGCGGAGCCACAATTTCGTTTTCCATTTTCATGGCTTCAAGCAGGAGTAGAATATCACCACGTTTCACTTTCTGGCCGACGACGACCTTATAGGAGATCACAGTGCCAGGCATGGGGGCTTTGACCGTAATTGTTGCTCCACTTGCAGGTGCTGCAGCAGGGGCAGCTGGGGCGGTTGGCGCAGCAGGCTGAGCGACAGCGGACGGTGCCGGAGCAACAGCAGATGCGGCATGCGCCGGCTTGCCGAGATCCTCGACGGTTACATCATACGATTTGCCATTCACGGTTATTCTGTAATGCTTCATAAAAGGCTCCTTATCTCTCAGTATTGAGTTATTTCCGGACCAGCCGCTCGACACGGCCCCAGACCGGTGTATTGAATCCTCGAGTGCTTTCAGAGGGTACTGGAGCACCCTGCGCTGGCATCACATTCGTGATCGCGAAGCTACCTGGCGAGGTACCACGCCCAGCGGCAACAGCAGCGGTAAGGACTGCGATGAGTTCGTCCTCATCCTCCTGAGGTGGCTGTACAGCAGGATGTACTTCAATAATTTCAGGCAAGGGTGCTGGATGAGCATGTTCCTTTCGTTTGAGAATCCGGAATAGCCAAGGGAATTTCAGAAGAAAGCCTATAATGAGGAACAAGGCGAAAAATACCGTTGCCATACCAACGAGCAAGATAAACCAGGGATTGGTCATGACATGCTCCTTACACGGGAATATTGCCGTGTTTGCGGGACGGCAGGCTCTGTCGCTTACCGAGCAGCATGGTCAGCGCGTTACACAGTCGCATGCGGGTATGAGCCGGATCGATCACGTCGTCCACATAGCCGCGGGCCGCTGCCTTGTAAGGATTCGCAAAGTTGCGTTTGTACTCCTCGATCTTCGCCTGACGTGTCGCAGCCTTGTCTTCAGCCTCGTCAATTTCCTTCTTGAAGATAATATTTGCCGCCCCCTCAGGTCCCATGACCGCAATCTCCGCTGTCGGCCATGCAAATACCTGATCCGCGCCGAGATGGCGTGAACACATGGCAATATAGGCGCCGCCATATGCCTTGCGGAGGATCACTGTCAGCTTGGGTACTGTGGCTTCGGAATATGCGTAGAGGAGCTTTGCACCATGCCTGATCACGCCGCCATGTTCCTGGCCAACGCCGGGAAGATAGCCGGAGGTATCGGTAAAGGTGAGCAAGGGAATATTGAACGCATCGCAGAAGCGGATGAAGCGGCTTGCCTTATCTGACGCATTGATATCGAGTACTCCAGCGAGATACTTGGGCTGGTTGGCAATGATACCGACAGATCGGCCACCAAGCCTCGCAAAGCCGACCACGATGTTTTTAGCATAGCCTTCCTGAACTTCGAAGAAGTCACCGGAATCCACGAGACGCACGATGATGTCGCGCACATCGTAGGGCTTATTCGGCGAATCCGGCATGAGATCTGCCAGCGTATCGTCGGTGCGATTCGGATCATCACCGCTCTCCACAATGGGCGGATCCTCGACATTGTTCTGCGGCAGGAAAGAAAGCAGCTTGCGGATTGCTTCGATGGTGCTCTGCTCATTAGTGAAACGGAAATGCGCAACACCGGAGACCTCGCAGTGAACCCTGGCACCTCCGAGTGCTTCCGCGCTGACATCTTCTCCAGTGACCGCCTTGATGACCTGCGGACCGGTGATGAACATGTTGCTTGTCTCTTCAGTCATGAAGACGAAATCGGTCAGGGCTGGAGAATACACTGCGCCGCCTGCGCATGGCCCCATGATGACCGAAATCTGGGGAACCACACCGGATGCAAGTGTATTGCGGTAGAAGATATCGCCGTAGCCCGAGAGTGCATCGACACCCTCCTGAATGCGCGCCCCGCCCGAATCGTTGATTCCAATGCAGGGGCATCCAATCTTGACCGCCAGGTCCATGATCTTGCAGATCTTCGCAGCATGCATTTCTCCAAGACTGCCGCCAATGACGGTAAAGTCCTGGGCAAACACGCAGACGGTACGCCCATTGACCTGGCCATAGCCTGTGACCACACCTTCGCCCGGTGCTTCGACCTTGTCCATGCCAAGGTCGGTTGCTCGGTGCTCGATAAAGGTATCGAGCTCGACAAAGGTCCCCGGGTCGAGCAGCAGCTCGATCCGTTCACGAGCAGTCATTTTGCCTTTCTCGTGCTGAGCAGCGACCCGTTTGGGACCGCCTCCGGCAAGGATTTTTGCTCGCCGATCTTCAAGTTCCCTCAGCTTTTCTTCCATATGAACCATCCTTATATTATTGCCTCCGGCGGGGAGGCTTCATTTTCGTTCGCAGAGTTCCACAAGCACGCCGCCCGTTGCCTTCGGATGAATGAAGGCGATGCGCGCGCCTCCAGCGCCATAGCGGGGTTTCTCATCGATGAGACGCACACCTTTTGCCTTGAGCTCTTCAAGCGTTGTTTCCAATTCGGCAACCCTAAATGCTAGGTGATGCACCCCCTGCCCTTTTGCCGCAATGAACTTGCCGATGGGGCCCTCCGGATCCGTGGACTCTAGAAGTTCGATCTCGGTATCACCAATCGGCATGAAGGCGGTCTTTACTTTCTGTTCGGCAACCTCCTCCACACCATGAAGAGGAAGACCGAGTATCCCCTCCCATATAGGAAGGGCGCTGTCAATCGATTCGACCGCGATGCCGATATGGTCAAGCGTGAGTGGTTTCATGGGCTGCTCCTTCTTTGAAAACTTGGTTTAAAAGCGCCATGCCAGCGCTGTAGATATCGGTTTTGCGTGTCAGAATCCTGTGCGCGAGTTCATCTGTCGCAGCAGTAAGTGTGTGAGATTCCATAATATGCACAATTTCATGCTGAACAAATTGGCGAAGCTGCCATGAAATGGAATCAAGGCGTTTTTTAGCGAGTTCCCCGCTCTTTTTTCGCTCCTCGAAATGCGTTAGGACTGCTTCCGCAACTTCCGCCACGCCTGCTCCGGTTTCTGCGATGGTTTTAAGGACGGGCGGCAGCGCGGCTGCTCCTTCCGCGGTCTTTGGGATGAGCCCCGCATGGTGGAGAAGTTCAGGATCCCGCGCGACGAGGGTATCGGGGCCCCCTGCGAGGGCGCCTCCGACCTTCAGTTGAGCCTGGGTTTCCAGCATGACCCTGATTTCGCGAACTACTTTGTCAGCTCCATCGCGATCGGCTTTATTGACGACAAAGATATCGCCGATTTCCATAATGCCAGCCTTTATGACCTGAATGTCATCGCCCAGGCCTGGCACAGAGACCAGCACCACCGTATCGGCTACCCGAACGATGTCGACCTCGGACTGTCCGACACCAACCGTTTCGACCAGTACGATATCGTAGCCCGCCGCATCGAGAACTCGAATCGCGGCATGTGTAGCACTTGAAATACCTCCCAGGCTGCCTCTCGAAGCAAGGCTGCGAATAAAGACACCAGGATCGGTCGCATGCCCCTGCATGCGGAGCCTGTCTCCCAGAATGGCACCACCAGAAAATGGACTCGACGGATCGACCGCCAGGACCCCAACTTTTTTCCCCATTTTCCGGAATACCGCGATGAGCTTGTCCGCGAGGGTGCTCTTACCGGCTCCGGGTGGGCCGGTAATGCCAACAACCTGCGCATTTCCGGCATGATCTTTCAGCCGGTACAGCGCGGCGTAGGCTGCTCGGTCTCCGCTTTCGAGCAAGGTGATGAAACGTGCCGCTGCCCTGACATCCCCTTCAAGACAACGGCGAACCAGATCATTCATAGAAAGTAATCCTGGCGAACACAGTCACGTAAACCACCGATCGCCTTTCATGCCAAGGAACGGCGCACATTGGCACGGATGAATTCGATGGTTTTGGAGGTTGGCGTACCAGGACCGAAGACCTCCGCGATACCTTTTGACTTTAGGAATGGAATATCCTCCTCGGGGATAACACCACCACCAAAGACGAGAATATCTCCAGCTCCGCGTTCCTTCAGTAGTTCCACTACCCGCGGGAAAAGATGGTTATGAGCGCCCGAGAGAATGGAGAGCCCAATGACATCGACGTCTTCCTGGATGGCAGCGCTGACGATCTGTTCGGGAGTCTGGCGCAGGCCGGTATAGATGACTTCCATGCCCGCATCGCGGAGTGCGCGCGCGATGACCTTTGCGCCCCGGTCGTGGCCGTCGAGCCCTGGCTTGGCAATCAGTACGCGAATTTTGCGTTCCATAGTTGATCCCCTTGTTCAGAACATCACGTTGGGCTTGTATTCGCCAAACTCTTCACGCAGTACGCCGCAGATCTCGCCGAGCGTCGCATAGGCGCGCACCGCGTCCAGGATTGGAGGCATGAGATTGTCCGGTCCACGGGCAGCCTTCCTGAGCGCTTCGAGCGTGCGCTGCACTGTAGCATTGTCGCGGGATTGACGCAACTGAGCGAGTTTCTGTTTCTGTCGCTCGCCCACCGCGGGGTCTACTCGCAGCAGTCCTTTAGGCGGGTTTTCCTTGACCTGGAATTTGTTGAGTCCAACAATAATGCGCTCGCCTTTTTCGACATCCATCTGCCAGGCATAAGCCGAATCCTGAATTTCCTGCTGTACATAGCCCTGCTCGATCGCCTTGACAGCCCCGCCGAGATCGTCGATACGCTTGATGTACTGCAGCACTTCCTTTTCAATCTGGTCGGTCAGGCTTTCCACATAGTAAGAACCCGCAAGCGGGTCTACCGTTTCCGCAACACCAGACTCATAGGCGATAATCTGTTGAGTACGCAGCGCGATGCGGACGGATTCCTCGGTAGGAAGCGCGAGCGCTTCGTCGCGCGAATTGGTATGCAGCGACTGGGTGCCACCGAGAACCGCCGCGAGGGCCTGCAGGGTAACACGAATAATGTTATTATCGGGCTGCTGAGCGGTCAGCGTCGAGCCGCCGGTTTGAGTATGGAAGCGGAGCATCCAGCTTTTGGGGTTCTTGGCACCGAAGCGATCGCGCATGATGTGAGCCCAGACGCGGCGCGCGGCGCGGAACTTCGCCACTTCCTCGAGTAAATCATTGTGCGCGTTGAAGAAAAATGAAAGCCGCGGCGCAAACTCGTCCACATCGAGTCCGGCGCGGATGGCTGCTTCGACATAGGCAATGCCGTCCGCAAGGGTAAAGGCTACTTCCTGGACTGCTGTCGCGCCTGCTTCCCGAATATGATAGCCGCTGATGGAGATGGTGTTCCAATTGGGCACCTGCTTGGAGCAATATTCAAAAATATCGGTAATGAGGCGCATGGAAGGCGCTGGCGGGAAGATATAGGTACCGCGCGCGATATATTCTTTCAGGATATCGTTCTGGATGGTACCGTTGAGCTTGTCGGCCGTCACACCCTGCTTCTCCGCAACGGCGATGTACATGGCCAGAAGGACAGCCGCAGGCGCGTTGATGGTCATGCTCGTCGATACTTTATCAAGCGGAATGCCGTTGAAGAGAATCTCCATATCTGCCAGCGAGTCGATCGCGACACCAACCTTGCCGACCTCGCCTTCGGAAAGCGGATGGTCAGAATCGTAGCCAATTTGGGTTGGCAGGTCAAACGCGACGGACAGCCCCGTCTGTCCCTGCTCGAGCAGATATTTGTAGCGCGCGTTCGATTCTTCGGCGGTACCGAAGCCTGCGTACTGGCGCATCGTCCAGAAGCGGCCTCGGTACATGGTCGGCTGCACACCCCGGGTAAATGGGAACTCACCAGGGAGACCGAGCTTTTCGTTATAGTCGGCGTCTTTCTGGTCGATAGGGGTATAAAGCCGATTTACCGGCATATTGGAGCCGGTTACGAACTGATTCTTGCGTTCGGGGAATTTTTCATTAGCCTTTTCCACCTTGGCATTCCATGCTGCCAGGTTCTGCTCCAGCTTTTCGAAGTCAGTCATTACTTTCCTCCTTCAAGCTGCCCGCGTGCATCTGATGCCAGCGCAAGTCCCGCTTCCAACGCCGAAAGGTTGAGTTCCTCGGTGCCTTTGGGAACCCGGTGGCGAACCGCTTCCTTCAGTGCCTGCACAGAGGCCACCCCAGAAATACCACCAAGAACCCCTAACGCCACCATGTTCGCCACCACCGCCTTGCCAAGCTTTTTCGAGGCTGTCTCGAGAATGGGCAGCGATACGGTCTTTACCGATGCAGGCGGGTCGAGCGTCACACTGCTGTCGGCAATAATGAGTCCCTTTTTCATGCCGAGCCCATAGGTTCGGTATGCATCGTTCGTAAGAGCAAGAAGATAATCGGGTTCCGTGGCCTTCGGATAATCGATATCCCCATCGGAAATCACTACCTCCGCCTTGCTGGAACCGCCACGCGCCTCCGGGCCGTAGCTCTGAGTCTGCACCGCATTCTTTCCATCCTGGATCGAGGCTTCGGCAAGGACGATCCCAGCCAGCAGGAGCCCCTGCCCGCCAGATCCGCTCAGTCTGAATTCAACTCGCATCCTGGCTCTCCTTTGTTACGGACAATGTTGGGATTGGCGCGCTGCACCTTTGCCATCATATCAAGATAATTCTTTGTGAATTCTGGGCGATCTGCCTTGTGAAGCTCTCCAATGAGAATCTTGCCGGCCAGCTTTTCAGGCGGCAAGGCTGCCGCGGCCTTCACGTTCACGGTCTGATCCTTTATCCAGTTGAGCGTTTCCACCGCGCCACCCAACTTGTTCTTGCGGCCAAAATAAGTGGGACATTGCGTAAGCGTCTCGATCACCGAAAACCCTTGATGCTGCAGCGCATTTTCGATGAGTGACTGCAGGAGGGTCACATGGTAGCTGGTTGAACGCGCCACGTAGGTTGCTCCAGCAGCTTTTGCCAGCTCGCATAGATCAAAGCTATATTCGACATTGCCATACGGAGCGGTGGTCCCCAGCATGCTGTGAGGAGTCATGGGCGAATACTGGCCGCTCGTCATGCCGTAAATCGCGTTATTCATGACGATGGTGGTGATGTCGATGTTGCGACGTGCGGCATGAATAAAATGGTTGCCACCGATCGCGGCGCAGTCTCCATCACCCGTCATGACGATGACCTTCAGGTGCGGGCGCGCAAGCTTGACACCGGTCGCGTAGGCGATCGCCCTTCCGTGAGCGGTGTGCAGCGTATCGAAATCCAGATATCCAACCGCCCGGCTCGAGCACCCGATGCCCGATACGAGCACGATATTGTTCTTATCAAGCCCAAGCTTGTCGATGGCCCGAACCAGCGCGCCCGTAACCGTACCGTGGCCGCATCCGGGGCACCAGATATGGGGGAGTCTGTCCTGTCTAAAATAAGAGAGGAATTCTGCCATCAGAGTGCCTCCTTGATTGCTGCGAAGACTTCATCCGGATGGAAGAGCTCGCCGTTGACCTTTCCCAGGCGGATGACGGGCTTATTGCAGCCCGCGGCGCGCTCGACTTCCATAGCCAGCTGGCCGAGGTTCATTTCGGGCACAATAACTTTTGAGGCACTGCCGAGAAGTTTCCTGACTGTTTCCGTCGGAAAGGGCCATATCGTCTTGAGCCTGAGCATTCCGACCTTATGGCCTTCTGCGCGGGCACGTCTAACCGCAGAAAGAGCGGCCATGGCGGAGGAACCGAACGAGACAACGGCAAGAGTACAATCTTCCATCCCCTCGGCGATAAAATCGGCCAGCTCGTCCACCCTCCGCTCGATCTTCGCGTTGAGTCTGCGCATGAGCGCATCGGCAACCGCTGCCTTCCCCGAAGGGGCTCCCTTTTCATCATGGAAAAGGCCGGTGCAATGCCAGCGATAGCCGGAACCAAACGGCGCCATCAACGGAATCCCTCCATCGGGATCCGCCGCATAGGGCTTGTATCCCGCGGGGCTTGTGGGCATGGGCCGCTGTGGAATGCGATAGGTTGACGGATCGGGCAGGACAACCTTTTCGCGCATATGACCAATGACCTCGTCAGTAAGCACGATCACTGGCACTCTGTATTTCTCGGAAAGCTCGAAGGCTTTGAAGGTGAGCTCATAGCATTCCTTCACGTTTCCTGGCGCGAGCGCGATGACGGGATGATCGCCATGCGTGCCCCACCGGGCCTGCATGACATCTCCCTGTGCCGGACTGGTCGGCATGCCAGTAGACGGCCCTACGCGCTGAACATTGATGATCACCACTGGGATCTCGCAGAGGCTTGCGTATCCGATTGCTTCCTGCATAAGTGAGAATCCGGGGCCAGAAGTAGCGGTCATCGACTTGGCGCCGGTCAGAGATGCACCAATGCAAGCTGAAATAGAGCCGATTTCATCTTCCATCTGGATGAACTTGCCACCCACTTTGGGAAGCTCTTCGGAGCACATTTCGGCTATTTCAGTCGATGGCGTAATGGGATATCCCGCGAAAAATTCAAGCCCAGCCGCGATGGCTGCCATCGTACAGGCTTCGTTTCCCTGCATCAAGCGAATTGACATATCAGCCATGGTGCGCCTCCGGTGGAAGACTCAGATCGACATGGTCCACATTGTTTCCCGCTTCGGGTTTTTCCTCGATCGGTCTAACCTCGATTGCGAAATCGGGACAGCGGTATTCACACATGTGGCATCCAATGCATATCTCGGGGCGCTCGGGAAACACTTTCCCATTTTTCAGCACGAGCAGCTGCTTCGGGCAGAACGCGACGCAGATACCACAGCCCTTGCAGTATTTTTCCCGGATTACATGAAAGAATCCTTTTTTCTGTTCGGCCATACCTGCACTCTTGTGATGGTTTGCCGTGCCTTAATCTGACAGATTGAAGGGCATATACCGAACCGCATACCAAGATAATCTCACATGAAGGGGGTTCAGACCACGGCTTGCCTTCATTGTATATTTAATTCCCGATTTTGTCAAAATCTATCAAATTCAGCGGAAATCATTTATACTGCCGATACTTGTCCATTTGCCGCATTTGGAGTACAAATAACTATCTTTTAGGGTTCGGCAGGTCCGTGACCTTGAAGGCAAGAAAGGAACCGGTATGGCACGATTTCTGAAAATCCGCGATGTTACGCTTCGGGACGGGCAGCAGTCTCAATTCGCGACCCGTATGACAGCCTCACAGGTCAAGGCTGTCCTGGAAGATTTCCGGGCCAGCCACTTCTATGCCATGGAAGTGTGGGGAGGGGCAGTACCCGATTCGGTCATGCGCTACCTCAACGAAGATCCATGGGAACGCCTGGCTCTGATCAAAGCCGGCATCGGCGATAGTTCAAAACTGACCGCGCTGTCGAGAGGACGAAATCTGTTCGGTTACAACCCCTATCCGGATTCAGTCATCGAAGGATTCTGCAGAAACGCGGTCTCTACCGGCATCGATATCATGCGCATTTTCGATGCGCTTAACGACATCGACAACATGAAGTCCTCGATCAGGTTTGTAAAGGAAGCGGGAGGAATGGCAGACTGCGCGGTCTGCTATACCGTCGATCCCCATTTCCCTCTTCGCGAACGGATCAGCTCTCTATTTGGAGGAAGAAAGATTCCTCCGAAGATTTTTACCATCGACTATTATGTGCGTAAGGCAAAAGAACTTGCCGCCCTCGGTGCGGACATGATCACCATCAAGGATATGGCAGGCCTTATCGATCCGACTACTGCCGCGCATCTTATCAAGGCGCTAAAGGACACCCTTGATATCCCGATCGACCTGCACACCCACTGCACGCCCGGCTTTGGCACCGCTAGTCTCCTCGCCGCCATCGTCAACGGCGTGGATATCGTCGATACCGCCGTACTGTCTTTTTCCGGCGGCCCTGCCGCGCCAGCCTATGAAATTATCAGGATTTTTGCCGACCGGCTCGGTGTCACCACGGATGTGGACAATGCAGCCGTTGCGCATATCGATCGTCGCCTTCGCACAATCCGTCAGGAACTGGCGAACTATGATCAGTACAAGCGCCTTCCTCCAGAGCTCGACCTGTCTAAGGACAGCCTCTCTCCTTCCCTTTCGCGCCTTTTCGACGACGCGATCGAGGCAGCGGTCGGCAAAAAATACAACCGCGCGCTCTCAATTTGCCAGGAAATTGAAAAAGCATTCAACTACCCTGAACCGGACGAAATCGTCCGCCATGCGCAGATTCCTGGCGGCATGTATACCAACATGATGGCCCAGCTCAAAGAAGCGAAACTCGAACAACACTTGGACGAAGTGCTTCGGATCGTGCCGCGGGTACGGCTCGACTGCGGCCTTCCTCCCCTTGTAACCCCTACGAGCCAGATTGTCGGTGTACAAGCGGTCAACTGTGTCGTCAGCCTTCAGGCCGGGAAGGATATGTACGAAAATGTATCGAAGAACTTCGAATCCCTCATTCGCGGCGCCTATGGGAAAACGCCATGGCCGGTCGATCCGGAGTTCCGGCTCAGGATCTGCGGTACACGGGATGAAACGCCCTATGATGTAAGCACATACAAGCCGCAGCCAAACCCGCCGGTCCCTGAGGCGGGGGGTGTCGCTCTCGCAAAGGATGAAAAGGAACAGCTACTGCTCGAGCTGTTCCCCTCAGTCGCGGAAAAATTCCTAAAGAAAAAGCGCATTGCGGAATGGCAAGAGGCACATCCCGGTGAACCGCTACCTACGGAAAGCGGGGCCGCGGTGGTGAGCGCTGTACCCGAAGACCTGGCTCGGGCGCGAGCGGCTGCTGTGGGAGCCGGCGCGAGCTGGGCGCTGTCCAGCGAATCTCCATACGACCATCCGGAATACGAGCCGCAAGACGGTGACTGGGGCTACTCCTGGGACGATGTCCCGGCATGGGCAGGCTGGAACGACCCTGCCGATTCAGCCTTTGATCACAAGAAGGGGACGTGATCGCGCGATCGGCCTGGCAAGGCCAGCGCCAGCGACGATTTCTGCGACGGTGTCGATATCCTTGTAGGCATTGGGGGCTTCTTCACATGCCAGACGACGGTCGGCCGCATAGAGCCCGATGTGTTCCGCGCGCATCTGCGTCATGAGGGAGTCGAAACTGATTTCACGCACTGCTGAATGACGACTCATCCGCCGCCCCGCGCCGTGTGCCACGCTTCCGAAGCTTTCCTCCATCGCCTGCTTCGTGCCGACCAGAATATAGCTGCCTCTGAGCATATCGCCCGGTAACAGGACAGGGTGGCCAGAGGCAAAGGCGCGGGTCGCTCCCTTCCGATGCACCAGGAGTCGCTTTTTCTCCCCGTTCACCTCGTGGAGTTCGAACCTAGCAATGTTGTGCGCGACATCGTACAGTACCTGCATGCCAATGGTTTTCAGCGAGCTCCCCAGCACGTTTCGGAACGTCTCCCGCACGGTGTGCGTAATGAGCTGCCGGTTGACCCACGCAAAATTCGCGGCCGCAGCCATCGCTGCCAGATACTGGTCTGCGAGTGGATCCTTCAGGGGAATGCTGACAAAGTCGTGTTCATAGGGCACGAGGCCATACTGGGACATCCGAGGGCGCATCCGCTCGATGAAATCGGTGGCAATCTGGTGGCCGAGACCTCGCGAGCCCGTATGGATCCAAATCAATACCTGCTCTTCAAACAAACCGAACGATGCGGCGGTCCTGGGATCGAAAATCCTGTCCACCCGATCGATTTCCAGAAAATGATTCCCAGCCCCCAGCGTCCCGAATTCCTCTTTGCCGCGTTCCAGCGCTCTATCGCTAATGGCATCGGCATCGGCATCGGTCAGGATCCCGCGATCCTCCACTCGATCCAGGTCCGCGTCATCAGCAAATCCATGCTCGCGAGCCCACACCAGCCCACTATTCATAGCCTGTCGCGCATCCTTAGCGGAAAACCGAATTGTTCCCTTTGAGCCGACCCCCGCAGGGACCCGCGCAAAAAGTTCCTTCCCCAACCGCTCAAGATAGGGCGCTAGATCCTTGACACGCATGCGGGTGAGGATGACTCGAACACCACAATTGATGTCGAAGCCAACCCCACCCGGCGAAACGACTCCTTCTTCCGCATCGAAGGCAGCCACCCCTCCGATGGGAAAGGCAAAGCCTTGATGAATGTCGGGCATGCCAATCGAATACCGGACAATACCAGGCAGCTTCGCCATGTTCAAAAGCTGTTCGATAGACCGGTCACCGCGGAGAGCTGGCAAAAGCGCTTCTGTTACATACACGCGCGCTGGCACGCGCATTCCCGCGCCAGGCGCGATTTCACATAGAAAAGGATTGATCCTTGTAATTTCCATCCTGACCTCCTTCGCTGCGCTTGTTCCGCATTCGCCAGAGGCCGTCCACACGTGCTCAGAGCCTGTCGATCCGGGTTGCCGGTGGTATGCCAAGACGCGCCAGCATGCGATGATACGCTTCTTCGGTTCCCGAGGTGATGATTTCGATGTTCGGCTTTCGCATTTCCTTTTGCAGCGGGTTTCGCGCGTCTCCCAGTTCAATGCCGAGTCTCTTTAGGATTTCCTGCATTTGAAGCTCTGCTGGATCAATGAACCTCAAATCGGGGGCCGCGCGCTGGAATTCTTCCATCACGATCGGATAATGGGTGCAGCCGAGAATGACTGTCCGAACCGGCCATTCAGCCTTAAGCCTGGTCACCATGTCGGCAATCTCGGCCCTGATGGCCACCATGTCCCATTCCTCGGCATCAATAAGCGACGCGAGCGCCGTGCTAGCCACGCCATGTACTCTAATATCGGGATTTTCCCGGTGTACAAGCCTCTGGTGAACTCCCGAACGCACAGTAAAGGCAGTCGCCAGGAGCCCCACATGTGCCTCTCCCATTCGCGCGATCATGTGAGCCATCGGACTGATGATGTCAACCAGAGGGAAAGAACAGAGGGGCGCGAGCAGATCCGCCGTGGCGGAAATGGTATTGCAGGCAATGGCAACCGCAGCAACGTTTCTCTCTTCCAGCACATCGAGCATGCGTCTCGTGAGCTGAACGATTTCGCCGGAGGGTCTGTTGCCATACGGAACATTCGCGTTATCCCCGACATACACGATATCGATTGGTACGTGCGCATCACAAAGCTGACGGACTAGCGTCAACCCACCCATGCCACTGTCAATAATGCCAAGAATCGGAAGCAGTGTTGATTTGTTCATGCGCACCATAGAGACACGTCGATCGATTTCTGTCAATCGACGGGGAGCAATTCAAAGGTGACCGAAACATCAGCCTGCAGTTCGAGCTGACCGGGCGCGACACTTTCCTGAGTCGCCGATTTCATCAAAGAATAAGAAACAGCACTGTCCTGAAGCATACTGTCGTTCACCGATATGGCACGTGGCAGGCCGACACGCATACCCAGCGCTTTTGCTGCTGTTTCTGCCTTTCGTCTCGCGTCCAAGCAGGCCTTCTCGATTAGCGTGCGCGTCATCATGTCCAGATCCTTTTTTGAAAAATCAAGAGACTGGATAACGTTCGCCCCCGCTGCCAGCGCGTTGTCGATAAGACGGGATACGAGGTCGAGATTGTCGGTACTCACCGTGATCGTTGTTTCCGCACGATACCCAATGACGTTGTTTTGCTTTTCCGGTTTCGCGCTGTAGATAGGAGAGATGCGATACACATCCGTTTTGATGTTCTTCAACATGATGCCGGATGCCTGCATAGCCGCGATGAGCGCAGAAGCCTTTGTGAGCAGGGCACTCTGGGCTTTCTGGGCAGTATCAGCCTGCAACTCGACCGCGAATCGCAATATCGCGGTATCTGGTTCCACCATCTCGACTGCGGAACCTCGAACCTGGATGATCCTCGCTTCCTGACCGCTCTGGGCCGATGCCACCATGCCCCCTGTCAGGATACACACGATCATCAACACAAGAGCTTTTGCTTTCATCGAATGACCTCCCCGGCGAACGCACGAATACTGTCCGGATCGATACATGGGGCCTGTGTCATCACCAGCCCTTCAATCTGGCCGAGCGCTTCTTTCGACTCGTCAACCGGCAGCATCATCCACACATGCATCATATGCTCGTATTCGTAATAATCCAGCGGCACACCGCGTACCGTACATATGTTTTTGAATTTACGACAGTCAGGGAGAAGAAGATCGTGTGTTCCGATAAAGAGACTTACATGTGGCAGCCCATGTACATCTCCGTATAACGGACTGATTTCTGGTCGACGCGGATTCGAATGCCCTGCCCAAGCCCGACCTGCCTTCCGCAGCGCCTCAGCATTCAGCATTGGATCAGTGTTCTGCATATCTGCAATCTGCGGATTGTCGAGCGTCACATCAAGCCAGGGACTGAGAAGAATCAATGTGGCTGGCATCGGCAACCCACGGTCGCGGAGCGCCATCGCATAGCCGAGCGCGAGCCCGCCACCGGCTGAATCTCCCATGAGGATAATGTTGCCGAATGAAATGAAGCGACAGAGGGCCTCGTGCAGACTGAAGAGAAAGCGATAGGCATCTGACCATACATGTCCAGGCGCAAGAGGATAATCCGGCGCTATGATGATGCTGCCCGTTCTTTCAGCAAGCCTGGCGAGAAAGTTCCAATGCTGGCGCGTAAATGTAAAAAGATAGGAACCTCCGTGCAGGTACAGAATACTCCGTGCGCAGATCTGTACTTTCGGAATAAGCACGTGTACTAGATAACCAGCCACCTCCACGCGGCGGACCTCCATCCGAGCGCGCACGTGAAGCGGAGGATTTGCCGAAAGAATGCTTTTTGTGTACTGCCTGACAAGAAAATGAGGTTCTTGTCCTGATCCCACTGCGGCAGCGATCCCAGCCCTTCGAAACACCTGCTGCACCAGCAGGCTCCTCATACTGGGTGGTTCTCTGTGAATGAAAATCATTGATTGTCCTGACAGGATTCGAAGCACGCTTCATAGGGCGCCAGCAGACGATCGTACGCGATCTGAACCAGAGAGCTAAATTCGGGGCCGTTCCGCATGCCGCGCTGGGTGAAGATATTGCGAACAAGGGCATTGATCAACACCTCAAAGAGGTAGACATGATAGTGCAATTCCTCTACAGCACCAGGATCCTGAAGACGCTCCACGACTCGCCGGAACGCGTATTCGTAGCGCTCCTTGATGCTCTCGTCATGATAGAATGGCCGAAGATCCATCACGAACAGCAGCGTGTAGATGCGCGGATGGTCCCGTGAAAGCTCAAGAAGTTTCCATGCAATAATCTTGAATACCTCGAGCGGGCAGCTGCCTGAATCAAAATAGCGCGCAAGGTCTTCCTGCATCGACATAAGGAACTGATTGAAGGCAAACACGATGGTCTCGCGGACTAGATCATCTTTGTTTGCAAAATAGTTATACAGAGTCATCGGCGAAATGCCCAAGCGCGCGGCTAATTTCCTGGTGGAAAAACTCTCGTATCCTTCATCTTCGATCAGGGCGATCGCCTCTTCGATAATTCGAGTCTTATCCTCGAAAAAACGTTCTCTGCTCATGATATATGTTCATTGTGAGGGAGACAGGGTATCGATGTCAATGACATGGTGCAAGTTATTCGCCACAGACGCTGCAGAAGGTCCCGCCAGTCGCAGCCACAAGCGTCTCAACGGTCATCGGCACTCCGGTCGCATCGGTACCCGCGGCAGGAAAAATCCGCTCCCATTTTCTGAGGCTCTCGTCGATAAAAATCTCGATACCATCCACTCCGAAAGGGCAGACTCCTCCCGGCCAGAACCCTGTTAGCGCGTAGGTTTCGTCCGGATCGGTCATAGACATTTTTTCCCCACACAATTCCTTCATCTTTTTCGAGGAAATCCGGGCGTCTCCTGCGCAGACCACCATCACGACCCTGCCTGACTTTCCTTTGAATAGCAGCGATTTTGCGATCTGCCCAGTCTGAACACCGATGCGTCGCGCAGCCGCTTCCGCAGTCGGCGTCGAACCGGGTTCGAATTCGAGTGCTTTCAATCCAAATCGATCGAGCACCACACGCACCTTTTCTGGAATCATGTCAGGATGGTAGCGCGTTTCCACCGATATCGTCAATAAATGAGAGCATCACGCTCAATGGCGCATTTGCTCAGAGCGACAATTATTATTACTATTTTAGTATGAAATCCTATGTTACCGGCGCGGCAATTCTGGCTGCCGTCGCATTCGTACTCGCTGGCCCTGCCGTTTCCAGGGCACAAAATTCAGAACCAGGAACCATCAAGGAATCAGAAGCTCCATCACCTCTTTCCTCGATGATTCCAGCAGCATCCCGCCCTACAAGCGCGGAGCTGCTCAAGTCCCTGAAAAAGCAGCCGGTACCGGCAGGAAGTGGAACAGGACCCGCCATTTACTGGCAATTCGGCGCCCCGACCGGGCTTTCGAGGCAGGACGGGCTTGAGTACGCCATCCTTGCTGGGGGCTGCTTCTGGTGTCTTGAAGCCGTCTACGAGTTGGTACCTGGTGTAAAAGACGTGATTTCTGGCTATACCGGGGGCTCGTTTCCGATGCCTAATTACCACGCGGTCTCAACAGGCACAACTGGCCATGCCGAAGCGGTATTGATTCTTTTCGATCCGCGCGAAATCCGCTATTCGGAGCTGTTGGAGATATTTTGGCACATTCATGATCCAACCACAAAAAACCGCCAGGGCTATGATATCGGCCCCCAATATCGCTCGGCGATCTTCTGGCTGAATGATGCCCAAAAAGCTGCGGCTCTCGCGTCGATTGCCGCGCAGCAGCCATTATGGCCTTCACCGATTGTCACTGAAGTCCGCCAGGCTGGAGTTTTCTGGCCTGCTGAGGAATACCATCAGGATTTCTATCGCTTGAATCCTGAGTATGGGTATTGTCAGGTTATCATCACGCCCAAGGTAGATAAGGTGTTCGGAGCGAAATAGCATATCGAACATCGCCGGCGCTGAGTCGCTGTCGATATGCGTGGAAACACAAAGAGGCTCCGCGTATACGGAGCCTCTTTCAGTTGCGGCGAAGAGGACTTGAACCTCCATGCCTCTCGGCACTAGCACCTCAAGCTAGCGTGTCTACCAATTCCACCATCGCCGCACGCTGTGGCTGTTATATATACTGCAGCCGCTCCGCATGTCAAGCGGTCAGTGCAATTTTTCAGGTTTGCGCCCTAGATTGCCTCATAAATGCGCTGTATTTCGACGCAGCGCCCATGCTCCGGATCAATCCGGAAGAGCGCGCCCATCAGCGCCGAAGGGCCGTCTGCGGTCTCCATCTTGAAGGGAATCTGAGTTAGAAAGCGCCGTACGCAGGTATCGCCATTCATGCCTATCACCGAATCGATGGGGCCGGTCATGCCGAGGTCCGTAAGATATCCTGTTCCCTGTGGGAGAATACGCTCGTCTGCAGTAGGAACGTGCGTGTGAGTTCCCGCGACCACGGACGCACGTCCATCCAGGTACCAGGCGAGAGCTTCCTTCTCTTCGTTCATCTCGGCATGAAAATCGACAACTATGAACGCTCCGGGATTCTCGCGCGCGGCCTGCGAGACAAGCTGATCGGCCTTGGCGAATGGGCAATCGATATCATACATGTCTCGTCGCCCCTGTAGATTGATGACAAACCACCGAAACCTGCGCCCTTCAACGGCTATGGCTCCTCGTCCGGGCAGTCCCTTGGGGTAGTTTGCCGGCCGCAGCAGCCTCATTTCCGTATCGAGGAGGGCTATGGCCTCCTTGCGTTCCCACACATGGTTGCCGCTCGTCACGATATCCACGCCATACGAGCGCATGGCCGTCATCTCTTCCTGACTGATACCGAATCCTTTCAGCGCATTCTCACCATTGGCGATCACCAGGTCGGCTTCGGTCTTTTTGATGATGGAGGGAAGCAACGCGAAGAGCGCCCGAAGCCCAGGCGCTCCTACCACATCCCCGATCATGAGGACATTCGCGGTTGGGGAACTCATCGTGCGTATTCCACTATCCTGGTTTCTCGAATGATGGTTACCTTGATCCTGCCTGGGTAGCGCAAGTCCGACTCGATTTTCTTTGCGATGCTTTTACAGAGCTCCCTGGCCTCATCATCAGAGACCTGCTCGTTGTTTACGATAATGCGAAGCTCCCGTCCAGCCTGAATGGCAAAGGCCTTTTCGACGCCGGCGAAGCTTTCGGCAACCGCCTCAAGGTCCTCGAGGCGTTTGATATAGTTGTCGAGGGTCTCTCGGCGCGCACCAGGCCGCGCGGCGGAAATCGCGTCGGCGATCTGCACAATCACGCTCTCTGGACAGCTTGGCTCAACGTCATTGTGGTGCGCGGCAATCGCATTGATGATGCGCGGATCTTCGCCGAATTTCCGGGCAATCTCGGTACCGATTTCGGTATGATTCTTATCGCTGTCAGTCACGATTCCCTTGCCGATGTCGTGCAGGAGAGCGCCGCGCTTCGCGATTTCTCGATTGAGACCGAGCTCCGCGGCGAGCAATCCCGCGATCACCGCTACTTCCTTGGAATGCATGAGCACATTCTGGCCATAACTGGTCCGATAATGCAGCCGTCCCAAGGCCCTGATGAGTTCCGGTGACATGTTGTGCAGACCGAGATCGAATACTACTTTCTCGCCTTCATCATAGAGCTTCTGGTTGATCTCTCTGGTAACCTTTTGCACCATCTCCTCGATGCGAGCCGGATGGATGCGCCCATCCGCGATAAGCCGCTCAAGTGAGATCTTCGCGATTTCGCGCTGAATGGGATCGAAGCACGAGATGACCACAGCCTCTGGCGTATCATCGATGATGATATCAACTCCTGTGAGCGTTTCAAGCGTCCTGATGTTGCGTCCCTCGCGTCCGATGATCCTTCCCTTCATTTCGTCAGAAGGCAGACTGACCGAGGAAACCGTAGACTCCGCCGTCGATTCAGTTGCAATCCGCTGAATAGTCGTGATGAGGATATCCTTCGCCTTTTTCTCCGCAGCAAGCTGGGCTTCCTGGTCAATCTTGTTGATCAGTACCTGCGCGTCGCGCCGCGCTTCGTTCTCCATGCTTTGAATGATGAGTTTGCGGGCTTCTTCAGCAGTGAAACCAGAAATCCGCTCGAGTTCTGCCGTGTAGCGTTCTTCCTGACCTGCGAGATAGGCTTCTTTTTCAGCGATTGATTTTTCCCTGTTCTTGAGATTGGCTTCGATGCGTTCGATGGCGGCGAGTTTCGCATCGAGATTCTCTTCTTTCTGGAGAACGCGGCGCTCGTATTTCTGGAGCTCGATTCTCCGGTCCCGGATTTCCCTCTCTTGCTGGTTTCGTTCTCGAATGATCTGATCTTTTGCTTCTACCAGGATCTCTTTTTTCTTGGCCTCCGCCTCTTTTATTGCATCCTGCAAAACACGCTCAGCTTCCCTTTCCGCGGAAGTGAGCTGAAATCTGGCATATAGCCAGCGGATCATCCATCCCAGAATCAGACCGGCAAGAGGAAGGACGATGTACCACACCATTGGTGCCATGACTCCTCCCCTTTTCATGTAAAGATGCCGTCATTTTGATTATACCGATGGAGGGGGGTTTGTCAAGTTTGCGGAAAAATAACGAGATGAAGTACTTGACGCAATAGGAGGGAAGGGTTACATTGAAAGTCTGAAAAAGCGAGAACTGTGGAGGAATGATAGCCTCCCCTGTTTTCAGACTGGAATTGGCTGTTTGATGCATTGTTTTTCCTTTCGTAGCACCGGCCCGCACATGGCGGCTGGCTTATGTGCCGGAATTCTTCTTCGCGCAACCTTCGGAAAGACCGACAGTAATCAGAACAGATCCCTGAATTCTCCTCTGAAAGCTACCGGGATGGCATTGTGCTTCCAGGTGATCGCTTCCGATCTGCCCTAGGCGGATCCAACCGGTCGCTGTCGAGAGGACAGCGCCAAGATTCGAGGTTTTTCCGAAATGTCCAAGAAAATTTATGTCGGTAACATGAATTACAACACTTCCGAGCGCCAGCTCCAGGATCTTTTTGCTCAGTACGGCGAAGTTTCGACCGTGAACATCATTGTCGACCGCTTCACCGGCAAGGCGAAAGGATTCGGCTTTGTCGAGATGGAAAGCGCGGAAGCCGCCGATGCCGCTATTGCAGCGCTCAACGGCCAGGAATTCATGGGAAGACAGCTCCGCGTGAACGAAGCGCAGGAGAAGCCCCGCTACGAAAGGGAAGATTCCGGCTACAGAAGCCGCAGGTACTAAGACATCGAGGGTTCGTGCCTTCAGCCGCCAGCACGGACCCTTTTTCCTTTTTCCTCAAGCAACCGCACCATACTTCGAAATCGATCAGGCATTTCTGCGGTAAATATTCTATATTCATGATTCCCGGGCAGCCGGATTTTCAGTCGCCGCGCATGCAACATGAGCGTTACCCGCGGAAAGAGGCTATCTTTTTTTGCGTACAGCGGGTCGCCCAGAATGGGGCACCCAAGGTGAGCCATATGCACGCGCAGCTGGTGAGTTCGCCCCGTATGCGGGTACAAGAAAACAAGCGCATAGCGATGGACAGTTCCACCTGACAGTACTTCCCATACGGTCCGTACCCGGTAATTCGTCCGCGCGTGCCTCCCTCGATTTTCGGCACAGACAGCGAATTTCTTGCGATCATGGGGACTTCGCGCCAGCCAGGTCTCGATCCTTCCTTCGCTCTCTTGAGGAGCATTCCTCACGATTGCCACATATTCCTTCCTGGCTTCGCGGTCATGAAATTGCCGGGCAAGATATTCGTGCGCGGCGGCGTGGCGCGCGACGATAATGACACCGGAAGTATCCTTGTCCAGGCGGTGCACAATACCGCAGCGAGGCGGCATTTCGGACAATCCGCTCGGTCCGGCTTCTTTCTCCAACAACCATGCGACTCCATTCGCCAGGGTTCCACTCCAGTTCCCCGCTGCGGGATGCGTTACCATGCCCTGCTGTTTGTCGAACACGAACACATCCGCATCCTCATAGAGAATCTTGAGTGGGAGCGGCTCTGGGTGGATGATTTCGGATGGAGCCTCGGTCCATTCGAGACGCAGCAGATCCCCTTTCTTCACTTTGTGAGAAAGCTTTACTTCCCTGCCATTACAGAATAGACGCGCCTCGCGAGCCTTGAGCTGAGAACGGTTCAAGAGCTTTACTATTTCGGAGAGATATTTATCGGCTCGGATGGGCGAGTCCGGTTGGGCGCGGCCTTCCCAGATGTTATCAGCCATGATCAATCCTGGGGATTATCAATCCAGCCGAGACCAGGCACAAGGCGACGCCCGCCTGGCTGTGCCGCGGGCACGCGCCCCTCTTTTCTCCGCATATGACCATGAATGCGTTCCCCGTACTCGACATTCCAAAGAAAAAGCCCGCATGCGGGGGCGGTTGCCCCCGCTCTGCTCCGATCTCTAGCATGAAGCAGAGTGCTCATGAGCGCGCGCGCGTGCTCGGCGTGTTCCGCTTTCCTCTCCAATTCCAACATAGTACCGACGAGTGAACGTACCTGTCGCCACAGGAATGCGTTGCCGGCTATCTGATACACCAGCATATCCCTATCGAAAAAGAAGACCGATTCGTCAATATGCCGCGAGCGCGAAGGGCTTTTATCCTGAGCGGAGGCAAATGTGGAAAAATCATGCTCGCCAAGAATCACTGACGCCATGGCGTTGAGGATGGTGATGCGCGGCATATACGGCACATAATGCGCGTATCGCAGACGGAAGGGGTCTGGTGTACCTCCGCACAGGATGAAATAGCGATAACGCCGAAGCGAAGCGTCGAATCGAGCATGAAAATCAGCGGGTCCCTCCTCTGAGGAAAGAACACGAATGTCGCGGGGAAGCAGTTTGTTCATCGCAAGCGTAAAACGATCGGCAGGAATCGACGCAATGTCGGTAAAGAACCCGACCGCCTGCCCCATGGCATGAACACCCGCATCGGTCCGACCCGCGCCGGTCACTCGTATCTCATGACCATGCATTTTGGCAAGGACCTTCTCTATCTCTTCCTGAACGGAGCGGCCGTTTTTTTGGCGCTGCCAGCCGCTAAAATCAGTGCCGTCATAGGCGACGACAAGCCGTATTGCCCGCACCATGCGCTCACGCATCCTTTTCTATGATCACGACCGCCACGGCATTGTCGCCTTCATGAGTCATCGAAAGATGAATGCTTCCCCCACCCGCACGTTCGAACGCGCGGAGGGCATTCCCTTCAAGCTTCATCTCAGGCCTCCCGTATGCATCATTGACTACCGCCACCTCTTTGAGCGCGAAATGAGCCATCCCCGTACCAAGCGCCTTGCCAAAGGCTTCCTTGGCAGCAAAGCGGGCCGCGAGAGAGAGCGCCATTCCCTTGTTGCGGGATCTCGCCGTCTCGATTTCCAAAGGATGGAAAAAGCGCTCGAGAATGCGAGGATTATTCACCCAGCGCTTCAAACGATCGACATGCACGATATCGATACCAATTCCTGTGATCATGATACTCCTTCTAGGCTTGCCTCAGGGAAGGGCTGGCAGATTGGGAGCCAGAGTGCGAACCCTCACCGTGACGACCAGCGGGTCATACGCCTCAACATCGAAACCCTCCGGAACAATCGGCGTAAGCGGGATCGTATACTGCCCTGGTCTGATGACAGCTCGAAAATCCGCCTGGAGAACCACGGACGGAGGCTGGGTGGAATCCTGGCCTCTTCGCGGGAGAAGGGTCAGCCTGCCTTTAGGCAGCGGTTCTGACAGAGCCATCGACGGATCGAGATTGATGATGCGGATATCGATCCCCTCGAGCGTCAGGCGTCGTTCCTGCTGCTGAATGCGCGCGGTGAACCGGACATTCGCCGTATCGATCAGCGTCATAAGATCCGAAGGTTTCACGAGCGGCACCGTCAGCGAGAAATCGCCGGTTTTCCCGCTCAACTCAATAATATCGGTCGAAATATCCTTGGTCGAAGCAACGAGCCCCGCAGGTCCCTCAATACCGATCTCTGAAGGCGCAATCTCATAGGAAACAAGCTCATAACCCGGCTCGAGAAACCCTTTAAACGTGGGGCTGACCGCGACCCGCTTCGCCGCGAGCCGTTCGAATCCGATGGCTACTTCAGGCGGCTCGGCTCGGAGCTCCAGCGGGTCAATGTCCCGCGCTTCGCCTCTGCGCTCAATCCTGACTGGTACTCTGTGCACACCTTCAGACTGAAACCGGGTCAGGTCAAGACTCGCAACGATATCCGATTCGCGTATTCTGTAAATTTGGTCACGTTCGCCGCGGATCACGACCCGTACTGTCTTCGGATACTCGGTGGAAGGCACAAAGGTTCTTCCCAGTGTGACGGTGAGCGGAATGGTGATGAGGCGCTGGTCGAGTCTGGTCAGGTTATAAAGGAACATGATGAAAATCGCCAGCATGAGCGAGATGACCTTTGCCGGCCAGTTCTCGAGCAGCCTTTGGATTCGAGTTTCACTGCTCATTGTCCACCTCGACAATGGAGCCGATACCTTTCGTTTCGGAAAGCAATTTTCTCAGGCGATCGGCAATTTCGTCCGGCTGAAGGTCATAATACAGTTTTGAATCGTAGGCGAGCGAAAGCGCCCCCGTCTCCTCGGAAACGATCAGCACCACGGCATCCGATTCCTCCGCGATGCCAAGCGCCGCCCTGTGACGCGAGCCGAACGTCTTGCGGATATCCTGCTGATCGGAGAGCGGAAGAAAACAGCCTGCTGCAGCCAGCCTTCCCTCCGCAATAATTGCAGCACCGTCGTGGAGGGGGTTGTCATGCTCAAACAACGTAATGAGTAGACTCGAAGAGATAACCGCATCCAGAGGAATACCGCGCTCGATGTAGGAAGAAAGCCCGACTTTTCTGGCAATGACAAAGAGGGCGCCTCTCTTTTTTCCGGAAAGGTAGACGGCGGCACCGAGCGCTGCGTCGATCCATGAAGTGCGCGCAGCGGTTTTTTGCTGAATGAGAGACTGCCGGCCCAGCTGGATAAAGATTCTCCGGAGTTCCGGCTGTAGAATAATCGCCATGCCGACCACAAATCCGGGTGCCAGTATGCTCATGATCCAGGTGACGGTCGAAAGCTGAAAAAAGAACGCGATGCCATAGATAACAACCAGAATGAAGAGCCCGCGGATCAGATAGACAGCCTCCGTCATTACCAGCAACTGGTATGTCTTGTAGATGAGAAAAGCGAGAATGGCGACATCGAGTACGGGGCGTACATAGGTAAGAAAAAAGCTTACCAGCGCTGCAGGGGTCATTGCGCCGCTCCCCAGGGTTGTTGAGCATCCCAGGCGGCTCCAAAGACCCGCAACGCATCGCGTGTTTCGCGGACATCATGGACCCTGAGAATGTCTGCGCCATTCACCCAGGCAGCCAAAGCGCCCGCGATGCTACCGGGAAGGCGCAATTCGATCGGTTGACCGGTAAGATCGCCTATCATGCGTTTTCGGGAAAGACCTATCAAAACAGGATAGCCCAGCGTTTTTATCGTGGGAATGCCTCGCAGAAGTTCCAGATTGTGATCGAGATTCTTCCCGAATCCGATACCTGGATCAAGAATGATCGATTCGGGAGGAATACCCGCCTCAATGGCTCGTAAGGCCGCTTCCTTAAGAAAGCTGACGACTTCTTCAAGACAGTGGTCGTAGGAAGGCGATATCTGCATGGTTTGCGGAGTTCCCTGCATGTGCATGAGCACAACGCCGGCGCCGTAGCTCGCGGCAAGCCGCGCCATACCAGGCCTCCTGAGCGCCTCTATGTCGTTGATGATGTCAGCTCCGGCGTCGAGCGCGGCTGCAGCGGTCTGGGGATGCCGGGTGTCCACCGAGATGACGGCCTCGCTTCTCGCGCGGAATCCGGAAATCACCGGCAAAAGACGGGCGATTTCTTCCTCGGGATCCACCTCCGCGGAACCTGGCCTTGTCGATTCAGCGCCAAAATCAATAATCGCAGCGCCATCGGACACCATCCTGAGCGCGGTTTCGATCGCGCTCTGTACCTCGGTACGCCGGCTCCCTTCATAGAAGGAATCCGGCGTCACGTTGACAATGCCCATCAACACCGGTTCCGGCCTTGATGCAGTTCCTCCAAGGCGAAGAGATCGCCCTCTGGGAAGACGCACCGCGCATTCAGGAAGTCCTGGCATAGCGTACTCCTGCGGCGATTTCGACACCATGCAATGATTCGACGGCACGCATGATCCCTTCCTCATCGAGTCCGGCACTCGCGAGCAGCGCGGCTCTCGACGCCTGTGCCAGCGGTTTGGTCCCAAAACCGAGCATCCTGAATTGAGTCCGTATACCGTGTCGGGCCGAAATGGCAGCGAGCGCTTCGCCATATCCGCCTTGCACAACTCCATCTTCCACCGTCAGGATGGCATCATAAGCCCCAAGAAGCGAGGCGAGCATAGTCTCATCAAGAGGAGCGAGGAATCGTGCATTATAGACATCCACAGGTATATCACGCTCCGCCAGTTTCCTCGCAGCGCGTATCGCGCGATACACCAGAGGCCCCACCGCGCAGATCAACACCCTTGAATCAGGATTATGGTGCACCAGAACGCCGCGGCCTGGCACAAGTGGCGTTGTCATAGCCATCGTTTCGTCGGGACAGGGAACAAAATCCTTGGGATATCGCATCATGCAGGGCATGCCGAGAGAAGGGTATAGACGCATGAAGGCGTCGAGTTCAGCATCGTCCGCAGGAGCGAAGAAAACGAGGTTCGGCATGGATTTGTAGAGAGGAATATCATAGATCCCCTGATGTGTCTCACCATCCTCGCCTACTGCCCCTGCCCTGTCCAGCGCAAAAAGCACCGGCAATCCAGCAAGGCATACATCTTGGAACACCTGGTCCACCGCACGCTGCATGAAGGTCGAGTAAATAGCGACCACCGGCAGAAGCCCGCCGCGGGCCATTCCAGCCGCAAAAGTAACGGCATGTTGTTCAGCGATACCGACATCAAACACGCGATCCGGCATCTGCTGGCCAAGCATTGCGACACCAGTGCCCGATGCCATCGCGGCTGTGATGGCGACGACACGATCATCGTGCCGGGCTGCGCGGATGAGCGCTTCTGAAAACGCAGCGGTAAAGCTTTGTGGCGTTGCGAGAAAAGGCGGTAGTTCGGAGTGTGATGATGAAATGGGCTGATCGCTGCAAGACGGGCTCACCCCATGGAAGGCTTCCGGATCCTCCTCGGCACGATCCAGTCCCTTTCCCTTGGTGGTAACGACATGCACCACGACAGGCCGCTCGAGTTGTCGAACCTGTTCGAACACGGCGATCAATGTACCGAGATTGTGCCCATCGATAGGTCCCACGTATTCGAAGCCAAACTCGCTGAACAGGTTTTCCTTGAAAAAAAGCTCCTTGACCGCGTTCTTCGACCGCGTGACATATTCGAACAGAATCTTCCCAAAACGGGGTATCTTGAGTATAGCATTGTCGATTTGCACTCTCATGGACTGGTAGCGTACACTCGCGGAAAGCCGTGAAAGGTAGCGCGAGATGGAGCCGACCGATCGCGAGATGGACATGCGGTTATCGTTGAGCACAAGAATGAGCGGTAGCTGCAGGTGCCCCGCGTTGCTCAGTCCTTCCATCGCCATGCCCGAGGTAAGCGTACCATCACCGATCACGGCAATGACCTTTCCAGGAGTACCGTTCATCTTCCTGGCTTCGAGCAGCCCAAGCGCCGCTGAGATAGCGGTCGACGAATGCCCCGTATCGAAAATGTCGTGTTGGCTCTCTTCCCTTTTTGGAAACCCTGAAATCCCCCCCGCGCGGCGGAGCGTGTGAAACTGCGGTGCTCTCCCCGTTAAAAGCTTGTGAGGGTAACACTGATGCCCGACATCCCATACGATAGCGTCCGAAGGGGAATTGAACACCTTGTGGAGCGCGATGGTGGTTTCGACGATGCCGAGATTCGAAGCGAGATGGCCACCGTTCCTGTGGACGGTTTCGATGATTTTTGCGCGAATTTCACCTGCCAGCTCTTTCAGTACTCTCACTGGAAGATTGCGCAGGTCACTAGGGCCGGCAATATGATCAAGCAGTCCCATACTGCGTTACTGTATCATCGTTATGGATTCGTTTCCAGTTCGCCGGCGCGGTCCCCTCTTGTCAATCAGCACGGGGCAGTCCATCATGGTCTTTATGGACATCGAGATCAAAACCCTCCATCTATGCAGGGGAATTGCATATCAGGCCTGCGCTTCTTCCCTGTTCCCAGATGCCGCGCTGCTTGCGAAGCATGCACGGGAACAAGGCGAATGCCTGCTGGTATTCGATGACACGGCGTTTATCATTGACACACCGGACGGCCCGCGTGTGAATGGCATCCCCGCAAGCCGTGCCCTGTTCGCGATAGAGTCGGCCGCTTCCGATCCGGCGCCTTTCGGAGAGCGGACCGACCGCTTCGTGCTCGAACAGGGAGATTATGCTTTCTTCCAGACGCGGTATCACGGAACCGCAGAAGGCTCGGAATGGATACGTTCGCTTTTTGAGGAATTCGTCCGCCAATTGTGGTGGGAGCAGGTCACTTGCCATGGTCCCTGGATACTCCGTCTCGTGCCGGAAGACGAGGAAATCGCCTTTCAGACGCTGCGACGCATCGCGTAGCACGCGCCGCCAAAGAGACGGAGCAGCCAGGTTACTCGAGGACCGCGTAGATACGCCGCACTCCCGCGCTTGAGGATTGCTCCTTGATGATCTTGAAGCGGCCAAGCTCACCGGTATGGGAGACATGGGGGCCTCCGCAGACTTCTTTGGAAAAATCCCCGATTGTGTAAACCTTGACTACCGATTCATATTTTTCGCCGAACAGCGCAATGGCTCCCGACGCCTTTGCTTCCTCGAGCGGCATGATCGCCATGCTGACCGGCAGGTCGCGCGCAATCTGTTCGTTTACGATCCGTTCCACTTCCTGAATCTGCTCGGCAGTCATTGGCGCCGGGTGCGAGAAGTCGAAGCGCATGCGCTCTGCATTGATATTGCTGCCTTTCTGAGCGACATGTTCGCCGAGCACGAGGCGCAACGCCTTATGCAGCAGGTGGGTCGCGGTATGATAGCGGGTCGCGATAGCGGAGTGGTCGGCTAGACCGCCTTTGAACACCTGTTCGCTGCCAGCGCGGGAGAGTTCCTGATGCTTTCGGAATGCGTCATCGAATCCGGCCCTGTCTATTGCAAGGCCATGCTCACGAGCCAGCTCCTCGGTCAGCTCGATGGGGAATCCATACGTATCATATAGACGGAATGCGAGCCTTCCCGACATGATCTTTTCTGGATTGCGCAGGAGATTCGGAAGCATTTTTTCGAACTCATGCTCACCTTTCTGCAAGGTTTCGAGAAACTTTCGCTCCTCGCGTTCCAATTCCTCCAGAATGCGCGAACGGTTTTCCTTAAGTTCGGGATAGGGCTCATGGTAGATGCCGATGACAGCTTCAGCGGGCTTCGCAAGGAAAATGCCTTCGATCCCCAGCTTGCGTCCGTGACGCACCGCGCGCCGGATCAGCCGGCGAAGCACATAACCAGCCCCGACATTCGAGGGAAGAACGGCTTTCGGGTCACCGAGAATGAAGGTAGCGGCGCGCACATGATCCGCAATGATGCGGAATGACCGATCGATCTCGGGATCGTTGCCGGCTGCGCCATACACCTTGCCGGTGATCGATTCCAGCACCGCCAGAATGGGGGTAAAGGCTTCGATCTCGTACACCGACTTCTTTCCCTGAAGCATGGCCACCGTCCGTTCGATACCCATTCCCGTATCCACGCAGGGGTGCGCGAGCGGCTCATAGGTGCCGTCGGCCTTTTTATTGTATTGCATGAATACATCGTTCCAAACTTCAAAGTATTTCCCGCAGTGGCAACCGGGCCGGCAATCAGGACCACAGGCAGGCTTGCCGGTATCGACGAACATTTCCGTATCTGGGCCGCAGGGGCCGGTTTCGCCAGCGGGGCCCCACCAGTTGTCTTCGCGAGGGAGATAGAAAATCCGACTCTCCGGAATGCCGAGCGATCGCCAGATGGCAGCGCTCTCTTCGTCCCGGGGAACTGACTCATCGCCGGCAAAGACTGTCACCGAAAGCTTTTCTGCGGGAATGCCAAGATATTCGGCGCCCGTAAGGAATTCATATGACCAGTGTATGGCTTCTTTCTTGAAATAATCACCAAGCGACCAGTTGCCGAGCATTTCAAAAAAAGTGAGATGGCTTGGATCCCCTACCGCGTCGATGTCACCGGTTCGGATGCATTTCTGATAATCGGTAAGACGCTTCCCGGCGGGGTGCGGCTCACCTAACAAATAGGGAACAAGCGGGTGCATGCCCGCAGTGGTGAACAGCACCGTAGGGTCATTTTCGGGAATGAGAGACTTTCCGCTGATTTCCGCGTGGCCCCGTGCTTTGAAAAATTCGATGTATTTTCTGCGCAGTTCGTGGATTGTGATCATAGCGGAGCAAGTGTATCGAAAACCCCTTGGGCTGGTCAATGCGCATGGCACGAGAGATGGATGAAGGCTCGCACACGATGTTGTTCAACCAAATCTCCGACCCCATCTTGCTGAATGAATATTCATTCATTATAATGATCATAAGGAGAGCCTCAATGCAAGTCTTTGTTACCGGTGGATTCGGCAATGTCGGCATTAGTACCGTGAACGCCCTGCTCTCGGCAGGACATCAGGTAGGCATTTTCGAACACCCTTCTGCCAGAACACGGAGCTCCAGAAGACTGCGGCTGCTAAAAACGCGGAGCGGCAATCGGCTGAAGGTCTTTTATGGAGACATTACCAATGCGGAGACGCTCGCGGAAGCATTCGCGGAG
This sequence comes from Spirochaetota bacterium, assembly GCA_029265255.1. Next base: position 239,005 of record JAJUJQ010000001.1, on the reverse strand, counting down.
GGTTTTGACTTCAGCCGGCGCCACAGCTCCCCAGAGTCAGCGTCGCCCCTACCTTTCACGCCTGAATATGCGGTCGTCCATCTGGCAGGAGTCATCCCTCCCCTAACCGATCGTGTTCCGGAGCTAGCCGAACGCATCAATGTGGGCGGCACTCAAGCTCTTGTGTCCGCGTGTCGTACGCTGCCCGAACCGCCCCGGCTGGTATTTGCCTCAAGTATTGCGCTGTATGGTGACCGGCTCGCTGCTCCATGGATATCTGCGTCCGATGCCCTGCAGCCGAATGACCCCTATAGCCGCTCAAAACTGGTTTGCGAAACCATCATCAGGGAAAGCGGCTTTGAATGGAGTATTCTTCGGCTGTCCTATGTCGTATCGAGCGACTGGCTCCCCTTCGATCGCATGCTCTTCGAAGTACCGCCGGAAACGCGGCTCGAGGTCGTCCACACTGAGGATGCGGGACGCGCCTTTGCTGCGGCTTGCAGTGAGCCATTGGCCGCATGCCGGATATTCAATATCGGAGGCGGTGTGACATGCAGAACCACCTACCGCGCATACCTCGACCGGCTCATGCGCTATTTCGGCATGGGGAATTCATCATTCCTGCCAGATGAACTCTTCGCGAAAAGCAACTTTCACTGCGGCTGGTTTCTCGATTCAGACGAGGCTGAGCAGACTCTGCGATTCAGAAGCAAGACGCTAGAAGACTATTATTCGGAAGTCCAGTGGCGAACTAGGTTCATCAGACCGGCTGTCTCGCTCGCGCGATGGGCGGCACAATCATGGATCCGTTCTCTCAGCCCCTATCGGGAAGGGAAAATCCCAGCGCGTTCTCCACAGTGTGTCTGAGAAAGTGCATTACATCCCGCTGCGTGATGCCGATATCGGTCTTTGGCGCTATGGCTAGCGTCTCGAGCGCCCCCAGCAGCATCACCGTGATTCCCGTATGGAATAGGTGCGGGTCATCCATCGTTCGGTTTGAGCCGGAACCCGCGCATTCCGAGACAAGCGACACGACCAGACTCGTTAGGTAATCGAGCTTTTCCTTCAGTCTCGCACTGGTATCGGCTTCTGCGAGCAAGAGCATGATGAGATGTACATCGCTGAAAAGCCGGGGAAGCGCTCTATCCATGAAAAAGCCCAGGATATCGATAGCCGTTTCTCGAGGAGTATCGCCCGAACCTCGAACTTTCCGCGCATGGATGCCTTCCTCAATCCACCTGCGATACTCGTTCCAGCCTTCTTCGATGATCGTTTCTACCAGAGCCTGTTTGGAGTCAAAATAGGTGTAGATGCTGCCGACTGGGATCTCGGCAGCTTCAGCTATTTCACCCATGGAAATACCGATGCCTTGCAGCGCGAACAAGCGTTTCGCTGTTTCCAGAATGAGCTGGCGCTTCTCTTCGGTTCGAATTCGAGCCATAGCGTTATTTTTCCGTTGTTTCTTCGAAAATGCCGCGGGACTTGTTCTTCCGCACCCTGTTCCAGTGGAATACTCGGCCGTTCATTACAATATAGACGCCCGGAGGAAGCAGCTGGACAGCGGAAAAAGCCGAGCCAAAATTAAACAACGCATCCGAATCCAGGATTTTATACGGAATCATGGCTCCTGTAAGCACGATAGTCTTTTCCAGCCCTGCTTCACCGATGAGACGCGCGGTTTCCGCCATGGTATCGGTGCCATGGGTAATGATGATCCGTGCTTCCTCCGCTTTTTCGCACGCGGCCAGGACGGAGCGGCGATTTTCTTCCTGCATGTAGAGGCTGTCGATCAGCTGATTGATCTCTATTTCCACAGGAACAGAAACCCTCGCCCTCCTGAGAATTTCCGGAAGGTGAGTATCGGCGAAGGTCAATTCACCCTTGATTTCATCGTAATGCTTGTCGAATGTACCGCCAGTCACAATGATTCTAATTCGTTCGTCACTCATAACGAAATAATAATATCATAATGGGCAACCATTATCCAGCATGCGCTTCTGGCGTTGGCAGTAATTTGATTATTTTATATATTAATATAAAATATCTATATAAAATATTGCCACTCTTGACGCATCGCAAGATAATGACGACAATACTAAGTATGATAATGTGCATTCGGTGGAATGCGCATACATTTTCGATGGAGGTTTTAGCATAGTGTTTCTTTGGAAAAAAGAGCTGCAACATTTCAGAAAAACCGCGTCGAGACTTGTCATTGCGGCGTCTTTCTGCATCGCATCTTTTTTCCTTATTTCATCTGCTGCCGCGTTATTCGATCCATATGCTGGCAGCATACTTGTTAATTCAGAATCAAGCCTGATGTTCAGAGCTAAAACGAAATATCTCAAATCCGTGGATGATCCGATTTCAAGACTGTACGTCAATGAAAAAACCCGCGATCAAGTCGTCCGCTTTTTTGCCGCCATTACAAATTCTGAACTGGTTGCGCGCGCGATTCTCGACAGTTCGATTCAACATGAGGTACGGCCGAGCCTCGCGTTCGCCATTGCGTGGGTCGAAAGCCGCTACAATCCCCGCGCGCGTTCCATCAACGCAAGTGGATCTACAAATAGAGGCCTGTTCCAGCTCAATTCCTCGGTATTCAACGCGGGAAATGAACGTGAAATCTATGATCCTTTCAATAATGCACTGCTTGGTATCGCGCATCTTAAGGAATACATGGCAGTCAGCGATGACGAATTCACCGCTCTCGCCGCCTACAATGCCGGATTGAATCGCATCAGCGAAAAAGGTGTGCCGGGAATGACATTTGCGTACATTTCGGAGATTTCGAGAATGGAGCAGCGTATTTTGAATTTTTTCAGCGCCTGTACCGCGCTCAACGCCTCTCTCTGAGCGAGCGCTGCAATCAGCGTTCAAGCCCCGTAACGATCATCGAAAGCGCTTCGCGCAAACCTGTCGCCTCCGTGCGGCCGAGAACCACTAGCCTGAACACCGCCGCTTCCACAAGCGCAAAGAATGTCTCCACCGTTGCTTTTACCGATATATCAGACCTGAATTCTCCCTTATTCCTGCCTTCTATGATAATATCCGCCAGAATATGGCGCATGCGGACAATGCGTCTCCGCACCTTTTCGTCAGGATCACCGCCACTCGCCTTTAGTCTGAGGAGATAGTCCAGCACGACCGACAGCAGCTTGAGTTCGCGTTCGCAGGATTGAACCAGCAAATCGCCAATTTTCAGCATTTTCTCTCCGCTACTGAGATCCGTGCGACACGCGACATCGCTGATGACGGCTTCAAGTTCACGAAGAAAGCGTTTGAGACTCTCTGCGAAAATCTGCTTTTTGTTTTCAAAATAGAGGTAAAGAATCGTTCTGGTTATTCCACATCGTTCCGCAATCTTCTGAAATGTTGTATCCTCATATCCTTCTTCGATGAAAACATCGAGGGCTTTTTCCAGTATCTCCTGTTTGCGCTTCTCATGGGCGACCGGACCTGACAATCTGACCTCCTGTGTCGTTATGTGATTATATCAGAATCATTCAAATTCGTATACTGTTTGTTGCCCGTCCCTTCATTTGCGGATATAGTTCATTCAGGAGCACACCAATGGCATTGCAAATCTCCCGGTCGTTGCGGTCGCACAATGTGCCGCCACGTCAACTTTGGCTTCATTCCGGCGCGATTGCAGTTCCCGACGCATATTCCGCACGTATTATAGCGGAACACTTGAACCTTCCCGCTGCTGAGCTGCGTGCGCTCTCGCTCATCGACGAAGCCATGCGCCTTGTCATCGCGTCCTATCTCGAAGGGAACGGAATTTCTCTTGTCAATATTGCGGATCGGGCCAATCCCAGCATGCGGGAAAAAGCAGACTTACGCCTTGTGCTGACCGCGCTTGCCGAAGAATTCCCTGCACCTGCCATTTTCGACGGGCTCGCTGACCCCGCTGACTGGCTCGAGACAGAAGGAATCAGAAACCGAGCCATCGCGCTTGAGCAGCTCTTGATGGTTCGCCTGTTCAATGAGAACCCAGCGTGTCAGCCTTACCGAACGCTGTTTGACGACGGAATCCGTGAGACGGGGCCGGCTCAGGGAACTCTCGCGGCTCGCACACCTTATTCCAAGGTATTCGAGCGCTTCGAAGCCGCATTCAAGCAGCTGCCTGGCATTCACGCATCAGATGGCTCCCGTGTCGACCTGATCCACCTGCTTCGTGAACCAGCGCGACACGCGCCGAACTCGCTTAAAGATCAGCTCGCGTGGATTGCCGAACACTGGGGCGCACTGCTTGGTGATTTCCGTCTGACCCTGCTTTCCGGCATCGACATGATCAACGAAGAGCAGATGCCGCGTTTCCCCCAGGGACGGGGACCCATCCAAGCGTATTCCTATCGCAGCATGCGGCATGAATATGAAAAATTCAGCCCAGATCGCTCATGGATGCCCTCGCTTGTGTTGCTCGCCAAAAACGCGCTCGTCTGGCTGCATCAGCTCTCGCGTCTCTATGGACTGCCGATACGACGGCTCGATGACATTCCCGAAGAGGAGCTTCTCAGCATAGCCGAACGGGGCATCAATGGTCTGTGGCTTATCGGCATCTGGGAACGGAGCCCCGCGAGCGAAAAGATTAAGAAGCTCTGCGGCAACCCAGACGCGGCGGCATCGGCTTATTCGCTTTTTGATTATGAGATCAGTCCCGAGCTCGGCGGTTGGGAAGCGCTCGACCGCTTCAGGGAGCGGTGCCGGCAGTACGGCATCCGTCTCGCAGCCGATATGGTGCCTAATCACACTGGCATCGAATCACGATGGGTTCGTGAACGGCCTGATCTTTTTATCAGCCTTGCCCACTGCCCATTTCCATCCTATACCTTCAACGGCCCAGATCTCTCCAGCGATCCGACCGTCGGTATCTGGCTAGAGGATCACTATTACAGCCGAACTGATGCGGCTGTCGTATTTAAGAGACTCGACCGCAAAACCGGGAATGTCCGCTACATCTACCATGGCAACGACGGAACCAGCATGCCATGGAACGACACTGCCCAGATCGATTTCCTGAACCCCGCTGCGCGCGAAGCCGTCATGGAACGCATTCTTCATGTCGCGCAGCATTTCAACATCATCCGATTTGATGCCGCCATGGTGCTCGCGAAGCAGCACATTCGCAGGCTGTGGTATCCAGCGCCCGGCATGGGCGGCGCCATCCCTTCGCGTTCTGACCATGCCATGAGCGACGAAGCCTTCGATAAAGCGATACCGAACGAATTCTGGCGGGAAGTGGTCGACCAATGCGCGCAGAAGGCCCCGGATACGCTCCTGCTGGCTGAGGCGTTCTGGCTCATGGAAGGGTATTTTGTGCGTACGCTGGGTATGCACCGAGTGTACAACTCGGCTTTCATGAATATGCTCAAGGAAGAAAAAAATTCCCTGTACCGCCTGACCATTAAAAATACCATGGAATTCGATCGCGATATTCTCAAGCGATTCGTCAATTTTCTGAGCAATCCTGATGAGGAGACGGCAGTCGCCCAATTTGGCAAGGGAGACAAGTACTTCGGTGTCTGTACGCTTCTCGCGACAATGCCTGGATTGCCGATGATTGCCCACGGACAGATCGAAGGCTTTACTGAGAAGTACGGGATGGAATTTAAGCGCTCCTATCGGGAAGAAACACCGGATAGGGATTTCATCGCCCGGCATGAGCGGGAAATATTCCCTCTGCTGCGCATGCGGCCCCTGTTTGCTGAAGTCGATCATTTCCATCTGTTCGATTTCGTGAGACACGATGGTACCGTCGACGAAAACGTGTTTGCCTACACAAATGGCCTAGGACAGCAAAGAGCCCTTGTGTTCTACAACAACTGCTGGGAGCGCACCACAGGAAGAATCCATACGTCCTGTGCCTTTACCGTCAAATTGCCCGACGGCAGGAAACACCTCGAGACCGTTTCCCTCGCGAAAGCGCTAGGAATCGATCCATCCCCCGATAATTTCGTCATCATGCGCGAAATCCGATCAGGAATCTGGCACATCTACCGCAGTGAGGAAATCGCAGCGTCGGGATTGACAACATCTCTCGAAGGATATCAGAGTAAGGTCTTTCTCGACATCTGCAACGTTCATGACACCGAAGGACGCTATTCGCGCCTCCACGAGATATTCGGAACACGTGGCATCGCGGACCTCGACGATGCCCTTCTGGAGGCAGACCAGCCCGATCTCTACCGCGCGCTGTACAACGCGATCGGCAGTCTTGATAGCATCGAAGATGCCGCGGGGCTTTCCGCTCGCGAAGCAATCGAACGAGCAGCCATCTTTTCCGAGATGTTCTTTGCGCGTCTCTGCACCACCGCCGGCAGCGAATACCCACATCCAGCGCCTCGCGCGAGCGCGATAGTGAAGGCGGTCTCGTGGCTCGCGCTAGTTCTGGAACTACTTTATCCATCGTGTGCGCAGCCATCCGATGCGGGCCAGCGCCGGACTTCGATCTTCACCCAAGAAAAGCGGCTTATCCACCTCGTGTATGCCTTTACCGAAGGATTGCTGCGAGCGCTTTCCGAGGATGGCATACGCAGCGAAATCCGTCATGTGGTCGAAGAATACCGCATTGCCCGCAAGCTCCGCGAATTTGCCGGCCGCCGCGGAAGGACTGGTTCCTTCAAGTGTGCAGAGGGGCTTGACGCAGCGGTTTGCGCGGAAATTGCCATTGCCTGGGCGCTTTACTGCGTGCATGAGCGGGAAAAAGGCAATCACCTCTTCATCATGAAGCAGGACACTTTCGCAGCAGGTTCAGAGAAGGACGCGGCGATCCATGTGGCCAGCGGTATGTTCAAAGATCCCCTTCTGCGAGAGGTTCTTTGGGTAAATCATTATCGAGGAACAGAATATTTCAATAGAGAGCGTTTCGCATTCCTCTTGGACATGCTTCCTGACTTTGTCAGGATTGCCAGCATTGATCAGGATCATCCACAGGGCCGCTCTGGGTATGTCACATTCTGGAGCCGTGTCGCCTCACTGATCAGTAATGAAACGGAAGAGGCTGGATACCGCACCGAGGATCTCATCCTGCGATTGAAAGGAAGTGTGTGAGCGTCACGGAGATTGGCATGACTTCATCGAAATTCCGTGCCTCCCGATTTGAGCGACTTCTTGATTCTCCCCTCGGAACCGATGTGCTTGCGTCCATCGAAAGACCGGACACCATCCTGGTATTCCCTTCGCAGGACTCGGCGGAATCCTGGGCATATCTGCTTGTGGAATCTGGCATCAGGAAAGCAGTTCCTCTCGATCGCTTCATGGGCATGGACGCGTTTCTGGAACTCTGCCTGCCGGAAGAACAATGTGGTTCCCGACGAATTGCCCGGTTTGCGGATCGCTGGCTTTGGGCCGGAGGCATCACGGCCCGGCAATCAAGAACACCGTTTTTGCAGCATCTGCTTCCTCGCAATAGTGTGCCTTCCCTTCCAGCCATATCCCGGATCGCACGCCTAATTCCTGCGCTGGCTGCTGTGAGCCTCGCGCATGAAAAAGAAACAATAGTTCCGGAGCAGATGCGCCCTGCCTCCCTGCAGGAAGAAACCGACGAATTGCTCGGCCTCGCGAAGGACTATCGCGCCTATCTTGCCCTCCACCACCTGGCAGACCCTCTATTCAGCCCGCTTGTACTGAAAAGTGGCTTTCACGCGCGCGTGTATGGTCAGATCCCAAGAGAAGTCCAACAGAAGAAAATTCAGGGACGAATATCTCGGTTTGGCGAAGCAAGCCAAAAGTGGCCTGCTGCCAAGGAAAAGTCCGGCCCTTCATGTCTTGTCTTCGAAACAGCTCTGGATGAGATTGAATGGGCTCTTGGGTCGGCGGCACGCGACATCGTGCGGGGGCTCGAGCCTTCCGATATCGCGATTTCTGTATGCGGGTTGAACCCGGAAAAATCCGCATGGATTCGACAGGTTGCTGCGGAATGCGGGGTACCGCTGAATATCAGGGCGGGCACTCCTCTCTTGTTCAGTACCTTCGGACGATTCCTCGAAGTGATCGCCGATGTCGCACGTGAAGGTCTTTCTCTCCGTACCATGAGCAGGCTCATATCATTCAAAGCCCTCACGGCCGCAAAACCCGAAGGATGGAAGAACCTGTATCGCGCCGCGACCGCCGCTCACATCCCCTGGCTTTCACCCGAAAAAGCGTATATCGATCACCTTTGGAATGAAGCGATTCAGACAGGACTCTGCGATACCCAGACCGCCCTATTGTATCGGTCATTCACCCGCGAGGTTGACGACCTCACTTCACAGCCGACCTGGGAGGGATTATATCGCAGACTTCTATTGTTCTTAGAACGATGGACCGATACCAGTGTTTTGAGCGCTGACCCTGCCACCGACCGTTCAATGCGACTGGCGCTGGACGAGCTCCAAGGATTCCGCGGCAAAGAAACCACAGGGGAAATGACTCCGATCATTCCTTCTCCTTTCGAATTCTACCTTGCATATCTCGGCTCAAAACGCTACATCCCTGCGACTCAGGGGAACGAGGTTCGCGTATTCGATTTTGGGACGAGTACCGGTATGGCTGCTCTCTCGCACTATGTTCTCGGCGCATCGCAACAGGGACTCGCGGCATATCAGGCTCCATTGTTCGGAGTGCGCGCGGAACTGGCAGCATTGCTCGAGGAAAAATCGGATTCAACGATTGCGCGCGAGTCGGCCAGTCGGTTGATAGAAAACTTGCTGGCGTTTCATGCCCAGGGAGAAGTCGCGTTCAGCCTCGCAAAAGAGGGATTCGGTGAAGCAGAGGTAGCGCACCCCGCATTCGGCAGCCGCGTTCACGCGGCCAATCCTGACGCGCGACACATTCTGGCCCTCCTCCCCCGCCACGCAGAACAGGCTCTCTGGAAACTGCCAGACTTAGTGGGTGGCGCCGCGCTCACTGCGCGGCAGAAGGAACGCTTCAAGGAAGGATTTGGAAAAGACAATGCCCACCTCCGGTTCCCGCTGAAAAAGTACAGCAATCCAGATCCTATCCACGTGCATGTCGCAGTGAAATTCCTGAGTGCCGCTGGATGCATCGAAGAACCGGAACCTGAATCGCGCGATGGCAACAGCGCGGTCTGGCCCATATTCAATCCGCATTCACTCAAAGAAATATCCGAATGTCCATTCAAATGGTTTTCGCGCAGAATCGGCCTTGAAGATTCTGCCGACCTTGACGACAGCAATTTGGTCATCGGCGAATTCCTGCATCGTCTGTATCGCGCGGTAGTGGAACGCCTGCATGAGCTGCAGGCGGTGGATTCTGCCTCGTTTGACGCCGCATTCGACCGTGTTCTCCGGCCTGTATCAGAATCGCTCTACCGCGAAAAAGGACCCGGTATCCGCCCCCTCCTTCGTGCTTTCATAAGAAAGGCCAGACACCGGCTCTACACCCTTTGGCAGTTTGAGCAGACATTATGCGCCGGATATACGCGTAGTGGCTTCGAAGTGAAACTCCGCCACCGTTTCGACGCGGCACACGCATACCTCCAGGGACGAGCCGACTGTGTGTTCCACCGCATTGATCCCGCTACCAGGCAGAACGCGTACATCATCCTAGACTATAAGAAGAACAATATTCCAAATCCTTCGGATATGAAGACGAATCCAAAATCGGCAGAATACGACGTAACCCAGTCGCCAATGCCAGTCATTCCTGCGATTTCCGAGATTCAGGTGCCAGCCTATGCGCTCCTTATGGAAAAAAATGGCGGCCGTGTCGAAGGAGCAGTGTACTGGTCCATTGAAAAAGCAGAAGGTGCCGCCTATATCAAGCCACAAGCCGCGCCGGAGTCATTTCGGCTTTCTTCTGTGTTCAATAACGAGGCAGAGACCTCTGAGGTACGGGCTGAACTGCATGCAATACTTGCCCGGGCAGCGGTCGCTGTGGCGGAATGCAGACTGCTTTCTCCCACTATTCTTCGCAGATTCTGTGAAGACTGCAAGGCAAAACCTCTCTGTAGATTCTGGTATTTCATGGAGCTGCCATGACACGATCATCACAATTGAAGTCCCCGTACGACCTGATCGATGCTCTGGACGACCACCAGAAGGAAGCCGCTCGGACTGAGGCAACCGCAGTCGTCACCGCGGGAGCCGGAGCAGGCAAGACTAGTACCCTTGTCGGGCGATATTTGTATTTGGTCCTCGAAAAGCAGGTTCCTCCCGAATCGATTCTCGCGCTCACTTTTACCAGAAAAGCGGCTGCAGAGATGGCCAGCCGTCTGTATGAGGCTTTGACATCCTGTGATACTCCGATGCATGAGCTCACCGAACGTCTCGCTCAGTCGCATATCCAGACACTCGACTCCTTTTGCAAGGAAATTGTTTCGACGTATGCCATACGGTACGGCTACACGCCCGAATTCGCCATTGACGAGGACCTTTGCAGAGAACTCGCGGAAAAAACAGCCTACCACTATGTGCTCTCTCACATGGAAGAGCCTGGTCTAGCCTCCCTGCTCGACGCATTTGGATTCGATGCCATAGTGCGTCACCTGTTTGCTTCCTTCGGCACAGCGAATATCGCCCCGCACTGGCAGGGCCGGCATTTCTGTGCCGCGGCCTTCCGTCTCGCTGAAGCAGAATTCCGCAGAATCGGACGCGCAGTGATTGAGGAAGCGTCAGCGCTGGTGAATGAGCTGCTGGCATGCGCATCACAGGGCAGACGGGAGGATTTCAGGGAAGAAACCCGAAAGGTGATCGCGCTGGCGGAACGCCTCGATCAGTCTATGCAACTAGTAAAGAACTCCGATCCGCTGAATTTCAAACCCCTCCGGGATTTTGTCGATTTCTTCAACGAACCTTCCTCGAAAGTCAACCTCACGAAAGTAGCCCGCAATGATCCCCTCGAACAGCGCCTCAAGGAGCTTTTCCAGATTCTGTTCCGTGACAGTAGCAAGACCGCGCGTGAGAAAAAGCGCTTTCTGGACAAGTTCTCGGAACTTGCGGATTTCGAGATATTTCTTTCCGAATACCGGGAAATCATGAATCATCTCGACCGGTACGCGGAAAGCCTTTGTGAGGAAAAGCGTCGCGCGAATGTGATGGATTTCAAGGATCTCGGCCTTCTCGCTGAGGATATCCTGAAACAGGACGAAGAAACCAGGAGAGAATTGGCGCGGCGTTTTCGCCATATTCTTATCGATGAGTTCCAGGACAACAACAGTCTTCAGAAGCGCATCCTCATGCTGTTAAGCCTTAAGGAGCATCCGAAACATCCGGCGGATATTGAAGAAGGAAAGCTGTTCTTTGTGGGCGATGAAAAACAGTCCATCTATCTATTTCGCGGTGCCGATGTGAGCGTCTTCCAGCAGCTTGCCAACGAACTCGGAGCCACGCCGCTCAGACTTGTACGGAACTACCGAAGCTGCGCCAGCCTCATCCACTTTTTCAATCAAGCCTTCCCCTATATCCTGCGACCAGAGGACCCGGAAGCCCCCTATCCCTTCGAAGCGATCTATGCGCCAATGGAGGCGTCGGAGCAGCCCGAACCTTCGGGCTTTGAATCGCATATCGAATACCACCTGATCAGTGGATTCAATATGGGTTCAGCCGCCATACCTGGCAACATGCTGGATCGCGACGAATCCCAGGCCTTTCGCATTGCGCGGTGGATCCTGCACGCCGTCAAATCCTCAAGCCCACTCATGGTGCGCCAGGGCTCAAGTCTGAGGCCTGCGCAGTATGCAGATATTGCCATTCTTATGCGGAGCGGGAAAAACCAGTACCTGCTGGAAAAGTATTTGCGGATGCTCGGCATTCCCTTTACCAGCGAATCGGGATCGGCGCTCTTTTCTGAACAGCCTATCAACGACCTGTACTACATGCTGCGCCTCCTGCTTGACGACAGCGATATTTTTGCGACCGCAGCCGTGCTGAGGAGCCCTCTGTGCCGGATTTCCAACGACGGCTATGTGCTAGTGTTGTCCTCACGCCTGAGTCTCAAGGAGATTCGGATCGAGCTCGCATCCGAACGAAAAACCCTTGCTAACCTTTCGCAGGAAGATATGGAAGCAGTCCAGCGGCTCATCTCCTTGTATGAAGAGCTGGAGAAACGGGCCGATCATCTGCCTCTCTTGGACCTGGTCGACCTGCTGTGGGATCGAGGCTATCTCGGATTATTTCTGATATCCGATCCCCGCCGGCACCACTATCTCGATCACTGGAACTCAATCAGAGCAATCGCTGCCAGAATCGAGGCATCGGGTGGCGGCGTCAGCCATTTGTGCGAAGTCATCCGGGACTACATGTGTGGTACGCGCGTGTTCGATTCTGGCAAAATGCTGCGGGCACGCGAAGAAGTAGGCGTGCGGCTTCTGACCGTCCACAAATCGAAAGGCCTCGAATTTCCGATTGTCATCATCCCATGGATGGAATCAAAGGTCGGGGGTCGGGCACAGGATTATTGGGGCATACTGGACGCGCCTATTATTCCAGAATCGGTTTCCCTGCCGGCCGGATATCCCGAACCTCAATACTTTACGATTGATATCGGTTTCCATGACCGCCAGGACAGCGGTTCGAATTTCCTGCAGACACATGCGCGCACCCTTCGCAGCAGAAAGGAAAGCGCTGAAACCAGGCGGCTCCTATATGTTGCCTGCACAAGAGCGATCGACCATCTCGCGATGTTTGGCTCAGAGCCTTCGCGCAATTACGACAGTGACAGTTTCCACGCTTGTCTTTTAGGCAGCACCGCAAAAATCCCTCTTGGCGCGGCAACCAGTCCGGATGAGAAGCCTTCCTTGCCCTCGCATCTCGAATCGCTCAGGCTCATTATCGAGCCGCCAGCGACCGATCGCGAGGTTTCTTCCGAAAATCGCGCTGGTTCTGGTGCCGAGACCGAAACACCCGATCTTGCACGTATTGCCCAGGCATACGAACGTGCCCCTACGGTGGAACTCGCTCGACCGCGGCGCCGCTTTGCGGTAACCCAGCTAGAGCCGACAGCGACCTGGAACGCTAGCATTCGAATCGAACACCTATTCGAACCATCAATAGCTCAGGTGAACGAAGATTCGGGGCTGGAGTCTTCGGTCTATGGTACATTGGTGCATGAGCTATTCGCATTCGTCGCCTCCGGGCAGCCCAGAGAGCGGTTTAAGCCATCCGACGAAGTCGCGCGCGGCATCTCATCGTTCCCCGGCATCATCGATCGAGCTGGTGAAGCGCTCCAGCCGCTCTTTGCATCTTCATTCTGGCGTTTGATGCTCGATCGAAGAACCGCAAAGACAGAATTCCCGTTCCTTCTTTTGGCAGGCCAGTGGACACTCGAGGGACGCATGGATATCCTGCTGGAGGGGATACAGGATATCCTCATCCTCGATCTAAAAACCGACAAACAGATGACACCCGGCCGATACGCCGCCCAGATTGCTGCATACAAGCGGGCAGCCAGACTCCTGTACCCTGATAAAATGATAATGGCGGGACTCCTGTTTCTGTCGACTGGCTCAGTTGCTTGGATCGAAGGGGAAATCGACGAATCCGATCTCGCAGAATGGTGCGAGCAAAGGAGTATGCGATGAAGAACCCCAACACACCAGCGGACAAATTTAAGAAGCCGACTCCATGGAACATATTCCTGACACTAGCTCGCATTGTCTTCATCACACTCGGCGGCGGCTATGCGATCGTACCGGCGATCGGCAACGCGTTCGAAAAGAAAGGCTGGATACAGGAAAAGGAATTTTACCGCATATTCGCGCGTGCGCAGGTGTTCCCCGGACCTATCGCCCTCAGCACTTCATTTCTCTCGGCATATCACATCGCAGGCATACGCGGCTGCGTCGCAGCAGTATTCGGAGTAGTGCTCCCTCCCTTCATCGCGCTTGTGGTGGTAGGGATTTTCATTCGCAATGTTGGACAAAGCAATCTTTTCCAGCGTTTCTTGAGAGGAGCGGGCGCGGTGGTACCCGGGCTTGTCGCTTCGATGCTGTACCGTGCCGCCAGAAACAGAAAGTGGTCAGTTCGAGCCGTCATTGAAGTCACCGCGCTCGCGGTGTTGCTCTCGGTCTTCCCCTCCTTGGCTTTTTACATTCTCATCGCGGGAATTGCGCTGATCTACGCGGAGCGTTCAATATGGAAATCCTGAGCGTATCATTGACTTTCCTTAAAATAGGAATCATTTCCTTTGGCGGGGGATGGTCGGTTGTCGGCATGATCAAGCAGGAAGTGGTGCCGCGATGGATGGACGAGCAGGCATTCAAATCGCTGATCGCCATTGCCCAGTCAACCCCGGGGCCGATTGCGCTTAACGCGGCGACGCTGGTGGGCTGGCAGCAGGGCGGGATAATCGGGGCGATCACCGCTACCATTTCGGTCATCGCCTTTCCTCTTGCCGCAATGATTATTGCCCTCGCCTTCTCCAAACACATTCCGCTCAGGCGTGACCGCGCGGATGAAAGCTTGAGGTCCGGCAGTCTGGCCATGATACTCATGACTCTGTGGGCACTTCTTCCCAGAGGCAGCAATCCCCTGGTATGGATATTCGCTCTCGCCGCATTCTTGCTGACGGCCTTCACAAAAATCAATGGCGCTTATGCCATTCTCGGAGCAGGTTTTCTGAATATGATCTCAGGCATCCTTCATTAAGCGCTATTTAAAACTGGCTTCGGGTTCTGCCTCCAGCGACCTTCATTCACATTGCCATGCAGGAACAAAGGTCTCCACCCCGCAACGAGCCGCTTCATTCATCAGCGCAGTCGTGCATCGTACCAGGCCCGCACTCCGCCGGCTGTGCTGACACATACGGTGCGAAATCAGCCCGTTCCGGAGGAAACACCCTGTATTTCTTGACAAAGCCGACTGGCCGATAGGTCATTTTCGCCTGCCTGAGCCCTTCTTCTCCCAGGTCTTGTTCGCGATTGATGTAATGATAATGCCTGGGCAGGGATTGCGCAAACGCCTGATTGATAAACTGGTAAATTCCCTTGTACCGATCGCATGCTTTTTCGAAATGCACCGCGAACATGCGGCCTCGCGCCAGCGATTCACCAAGGCACCAGCCTACTGGTTTATTGTCGATGTAGTAGATCGCTCCTTTCATCTCCAGCTGATCGAATAGCTCAAGCGCTTCGCGGGCGGCCGTGTAATCGCCCTCAATCCCCTTGGTAAGACGCCACTCTTCGAGGACCTCCAAAGCATCGGCTATCCTGGATTTAGTCAACGGCCTTTGTTCGCAGGTGTAGCTCGAAATAAACCCATTCACGAGATTCCGCTTCTTGTGGTAGGCCTTACCGCTCAACGTCGCGAGATCTTCGCGAAGATACAGGTAATCGAAATTGTCTCTATCTTCCTGAACGACATAGCCTCGCGCCTCAAGGGCAGCCCTGTGGGCAGCAGCCTGGGAGTCTGACAAATGCCTCAGGTAGTCGAATCGCTGCATCAAAGTGTCTACTACGTCAAGAGAAGGAAGACAGCACGGAAGATAAAAAAACGTCTTGCCTTTTTTGGAACCGGACACGACAAGACTGCCATCCGAAAGGCGCGATAGTTTATAATGATATGTATGTCTGAATAGGTACAATCCGGCAAAGCTAAATTCTGAAATACCATCCGGAAGCAGACTCAAACCAGGAAAGAGATCCGGCTTCATTTCAAGGCTGACTGGCGCAAAATCCGGGAACGCAGGTATTTGACTCATCATAGCGTTTACAATATCCCGGAGATGGGCAGGGAACAATAGCCACCAGAGCGTCGGAGCCTCTTGCGCGCCCCCTTCCCTTGGTGCCATAGTAAAATCAATATGAAGACACCAACTGAATTTCTTTCTCGTCCGTGGACGGACGAACTAATCGATCGGCTTGTACGTTATGCAAAAATCGACACCCAAAGCAATCGCCACAGTGACGAGACGCCTTCCACAAAGGGCCAATGGGATCTTGCCCGTCTACTCGAGCACGAGTTGCGCTCTATGGGTATTCAGGAGGTCGAACTGGACGATCACTGCTATCTGATCGCCCGCCTACCCGCCTCGCCTGGCTGTGAGAAAGCGCCGTGCATCGGGCTTATGGCACACATGGATACCGCGAGCGATGTCTCCGGCACTGGCGTGCAGCCTCGCGTCATTCGATCTTATGATGGCACAAAACTGCAGCTATCCGGAAACGTGATGCTCGACCCAGCAGAGTTTCCAGATCTCGCCGACCATGTTGGTGACACCATTGTCGTAACCGACGGTTCTACCCTGCTCGGCGCTGACGACAAGGCTGGTGTTGCCGAGATCATGACAGTACTTGCGCACCTGGTGTCCCACCCTTCGATACCGCATGGGCCGATTGATATCTATTTTACCCCCGATGAGGAAACCGGCAAGGGAATGGACCGCTTCCCGCTCAAGAAGGCAAAAGCGATCGCGTGTTATACGCTCGATGGCGGCAAGGCTCCAGAAATCGAAGCCGAATGCTTCAATGCGGTTGCTATCAAGGCAGAGTGTGCCGGCAAATCGATTCATATCGGCGCCGCGCGTGGCAAGCTTGCCAATGCGGTTGCCATGGCGGCAAGCCTTATCGCAATGCTTCCTCGCTCCGAGAGTCCCGAAGCGACCGACGGATGGTACGGCTACTATTGTCCAATAGAAGTGAAAGGCACCATAGACCAGGCATGGGTTGACATCTATCTGAGGGATTTCTCCAGTGAGCGCATGCAAGAACGCATTGAGGCAGTCAAGTCTTTTGCGCGCGCGGTCGAAGCCCAGTTCCCAGGAGGGGCAGTCACTCTGACTATCACACCACAGTATCTCAATATGAAGAAAAAGCTCGATGCTCATCCCGACGTGCTCGGAAAGCTCGAACAAGCAATTCGCAAGGCCGGCTTCGAGCCCGAAATGAAGCCGATCCGCGGCGGCACCGACGGCTCGCGACTCACCGAGATGGGCATTCCCACCCCCAATCTTTTCACAGGCGGCTACAATTACCACAGTCGATTCGAGTGGGCCTCCCTTGCCGAAATGTCGCTGGCAGTGGAAACCATGCTGAATCTTGTCAGGATCTGGTCCAGCGCTCAGCACGCATGATATGTCCTAGCCTATAATGGTGATCCGCGTATAACAGAGGGGCTGCCCGCCAGGGGCAGCCCCAATTGCTCTCAGTAGCTGTGATGCTCAGGAAAGCGCTTCAATCGCGCCTCAGGTAGCGGCTTCAATTCATTCGAGTGCCTGCTTTTCTACTCCCCACAGCTTCGGAAGTACCGCAATCCCGAAAAGGAACAGCACGGCAGTCACCGCCAGGCCAATTATCGTGCTGCTAGAAATACCGATCGCGAGAACACCAAAGGCTGTGCAAATCGCGATAAAGACCGCATACGGCATCTGGGTTGCCACATGCTCGAGATGCGGACAATTGGCTCCCGTGGATGAGAGTATTGTCGTATCGGAAATAGGTGAGCAATGGTCTCCAAACACCGCGCCGCCCATAACCGATGCTGTAGAGAATATGGTCACATTGATGAGCGCGTCACCTTGGAGACCCATTTTCTCTCCTAGCGCTATGGCGATAGGCATGGCGATCGGAATCATGATCGCCATAGTACCCCAACTGGTACCTGTCGAGAACGAAATCACACACGAAATAAGGAATACGATGAGCGGCAGCAGCCAAAGCGGAAAGTTGCCACTGGTCACTACCTGCGCTAGGTAATTAGCGAGACCGACACCGCCATCCTCAGGAGATTTCTTGATGATGAAGCCGATAGACCATGCCATGGAAAGGATGACAATGGCTGGAACCATGGACTTGATGCCTTCTATGATCGACTCGGCGCTCTGGGAAATGTTGAGCAGCCTGCGGGCTATGAAGTAGAGATAGGAAAAAACAATGGTAAACATGATCGCATAGAAAAGCGCTTTCGAGGCATCGGTATTGTTGAATGCCTCGCCGAGCGACATCGACGCCATCGCTTCGCTCATGGTTTTAATCTTTTCGCCATCAATGGACCCCATCCAAGTCGTGACCGGGAAGAATACGACCGCGCAGGCAATGAGCAGAACCAGCGGAATGAAAAAATCGAACCACTTGGCATTGGTGGTCGCTGCTTTCTCGTCGAGTTTGCCGGCTACCAGTCCATAACGCTTTTCGTCATAGAGCCCGAGCCCTTTCTCCGCTCTTGCTTCCGAGCGGGCCATGGGGCCAAAATCTCTCCCCTTGAGCGCGACGAATGCCACCATTAGGATGGCGAAGAGCGCATAAAGGTTATTCGGTATGGTTCGAATGAAGTAGGTAAATTCGCTGATACCAAGCTTATCGAATCCCTCCGAACCCTTGGTATAGCTCATCACTGTGATAACCCAGCTCGAAATGGGAGCGATGATGCAGACGGGCGCCGCGGTCGAGTCCAGGATGTAGGCCAGCTTCGCTCTGGATATTTTCTTTTCGTCGCAGACCGGCCGCATGCACGCGCCGATGGTCAGGCTGTTGAAATAATCATCAATGAAGATGATGATTCCGAAAATCCAGGTAAAAAGCAGGACGCTTACTTTGCTCTTTGCTTTTTTCCCGGCCCAGGAACCGAACGCGTAGGCCGCGCCGGTCTTATGCCACATGCCAACCAGCGCTCCCAGCAGCGCGCAGAACAGAATGATGCGGATATTCCAGCCATCCGCAAGCATTTCGGCGAGCAGATCCGTCAGCCGAACAAGGGCCTGAAGCGGATTGCCTCCCGCTACCGTCATTGCTCCAGCAAAGATACCAAGGAACAGGCTGATGATGACGTCCTTGGTCAGAATGGCGAGCGCAACCGTCAGAATCGGCGGCAGCAGCGCCAGTATACCGAAATTTTCCATACAATGCCTCCTCTTGTATGATCAGGTTGCCTATCAGCAGCCTCTACTTTCGTATTCCAGCGATCCTTCCCCAGAGTATGCTTCCACAATATCCCAGTTACAGCCCCAACGCAACGCCAAATCGATAAAAGCTCCTATTTCTTCCCTTCCTGTGCCATTTTTCGTACGATGAAGGTCGCAACATCCTCGGCATAGGTGCCCCTGCCAAACCCCGCATCGAACCCAATTTTGGCAGCAAGCTTGTGGGAAATGCGCGGTCCGCCCGCAATGCAGATAAACCTGCCACGCTCACCCTTGGCTTCCAGAAGCTCTATGAATTCGGTAAGCGTGTGAACGTGCGAATCCTTCTGGGTCACCACCTGGGAGACAAGAATGGCATCGGCGTTGTGCAATTCGGCATATTCGATCAGCTTTTCATTCGGTACCTGGGCTCCGAGGTTGTGTGCCTCAATCATCTCGTAACGCTCGAGCCCGTAATGGTGGTTATATCCCTTCATGTTCATGATCGCATCGATACCGACCGTGTGAGCATCGAATCCGGTACAAGCCCCCACCACCACAACCTTGCGCCCTATTGTCTCCTTGATGAACGCATTGACCTCGTCCATGGTCATCGATTTCTCGCGATCATCCCGATCTCCTTCCACAGTATCCCAGTCGATGCCATGCCGTGTCGCGGCGTAGGCAACGAAGAAGGTGAATTCGTCAGACATGGGAGCTGCGTGGACTACTTCGCAGTCATGGAATCCCCACGCGAGCACGATGCGGCGAGCGGCCTCCATCGCCCGCGATCCGAATGGAACCGGCAGGCTGAACGAAAGCTGGACCTTGCCGTCATCCATGGTATCGCCGTACGGCCGGATGATATGCGCCATGTTATTCCCTCCCTTTAAGGCCAAGCGCTGTCTCGAGCGCTTCTTCTGCGGGGTTGTAATAATCTGGATCCTTTTCGACCAGTCCGTCCAAACCCTTGCCTCCGGTTCGCGGTCGCGCGATATCGGCAAACATCGCCTGTTCGATGCTCTGCATGAGGCCGATACGCTCAATCTCCTCAAGGAACTGGACGGTGCGGTCGAGCACTTCGTGCGCGCGGCGTACGATCAGGCCATCTGGCCGAAATTCGATTTCGTCCATGATCGCATCGATGCCGTTCATGACATACCGCGCGGTTTCCACCGCGATGTGGCGGTCCATCATGAAGGGTGTATGGATTGCCTCGGTGAGCATGCCGAGAAGATGGATTCCCTGACCTGTGGCTTTGGAAACGAAATTGAACATATTGTCCATGACAAGGCCCTGGAAGATATCCCCTGACATATGCTTCGTCGGCGGCATGTATTTCAGCGGATGTTCCGGGAAGATCTCGCGTGCCATCTGGGCCTGGGCAAGCTCATAGAGAATGCCGTTTTTAATCGAAGGATCCATTTCGAAGGCGTGTCCGAGGCCCATCTGCCAGGGCTGGAGGCCTGCCGCGTAGGCAAAACGTTCATTCAGGAATTGTGAGGCCAGCACTGTGTACGCCTTTTCGAAGGCATCGCTGGTCGTAAGGTAATTATCCTCCCCAGTGTTGATGATGATGCCGGAATAGGCATTGATCATACGGCTGAATCGCTGATCGACGAAGGTTCGGTACATATTGATGTCGCGGAACAGGATGCCATACATGGAGTCATTGAGCATCATGTCGAGTCGTTCGAGCGCGCCCATGGCTGCGATTTCCGGCATACAGAGGCCAGAGGCGTAATTTGTTTGGTATATGTATCGCTTTTCTCGTTCCATCACTTCATCGAGAGCCTGCCGCATAATGCGGAAATTCTCTTGTGTGGCATAGGTGCCGCCAAAGCCTTCGGTCGTGGCGCCATACGGTACGTAGTCGAGGAGGCTTTGGGCTGTGGTGCGAATGACCGCGATAACATCTGCGCCGCGGAGAGCGGCAGCCTGCGCCTGCTTGACATCCTCATAGATGTTTCCGGTCGCGACAATAAGATACAGAAGAGGACTGTGATTGCGCCCTTTGAATTCCTCAAGCCTGGCCTCGCGGTATGCGCGGTTGGCATCGATGCGGGACAGTTGGCGTTGCACGAGTTCTGCAGCAAGCGCGGCGGCACGAGTACGGTCGGACATCGGAATTGAAGTGATATTGAACCCTTGCGCGATTTCGCGATTCAGGCCTGGAAGGTCCCAGCCGGTGGTCAGAAGCGCGTTTGCATACCAGAGCGCCGCTCCCTGACCCAATCGATCACGTAGGCTGTCCACGACGAGGTTGGGAACCGGCACCCCATCGGGGGATGCCCCGTCGGCACCCATGAGGCGAAGCGTGGCGCGCTCGACAGTCACTGTCGTGTGGGCTTTGATGAATTCCAGTACTGGCGAACAGATTCTCGCCGCGAGCTCTCTCGCATGATCAATCTTTTCCTGCGAAAGGTTGAGCTTGTTTCTGATCATGTTCTCACGCTCCTTATCGTTCTCTCCGGATTTTGAGACTTTTCTTCTTTGGAACAGTCGGTCGGCTCGGCGCAGAGTGGTGCATTTCCTGATCCAGCCCTCCGCGCGGTTTCCTCCGCGAGCAGTAACTCGGCGCGCGCGGCAATGCGTTCATCGAGCCCGAGCAAACGTGCCACCGCGAGCGCATCCGAGCCAGCGGGAGCAGGGGCATCATTCACAGCGCGAACCTGATAGCACATAAGCGCGTTGATGTGTCCAAGCAGATCCTCAAGATCACAAGCACCGCTGGTTTTCCCCAAAAAAAAAGCGCGCGCGCGTTCGCGATCAAGGCCTGCCATGCGGAACATCCGTCCCCGGTCCGGAGGAAGGCTGCAGGCGATATGGGTTGCGAACAGCGCGACGGAACCTTCGGCTTCGGCGAATCGCTCTACCACCGCCTGCATGAGGGCTCGTGACTCTTCGGCGCTCGTGGTATGCGCGAACTCGTCAAACACGACCAAGCCAGGCCCTCTTTCAACCGCGTCGAGAATTTCAACCAGACGCCTGATCTCCAATCCATAGGCCGACAAGCCACGCTTTCGTGCTTCACGATCCTCCCCCGCGACATCGATCCATGAATATACGCGGGTCGAAAATTCATCTGCAGGAACATACATGCCGCATTGCGCCAGAATTTGGAGAAACAAGAGTGTCTGCAGTACGCAGGTCTTGCCTCCCATATTGGAGCCGGTGAGTATCGCCACGGGGACATCGAGCGAGATATCGAGCGGCTCATAGCGCGCATGCCGACTGCGGCATTCCTCTTCCAGGGGAATGAAGCGGCCTCCACGACAGTGGAGGTGCGGCTTCGATGTGGTCAATGTCGGGCGGATACCGCGGATGTCATGTGCCAGCCGCCTTTTCGCCAATGCAAGGTCAAAACGGGCGACAGCCGCGGTATACAAGGCCAGCCGCTGCAATTCGCTCGAAGTCAGCTCGACCAAGCGCGCGATAGTCTTTTCTTCCAGCACCCGCTCAGCATCCCGTTCCTTTTGCCTGGTTTCTTCGAGTTCCAGCATGCCGGCGTCCGGCAGAAGTCGAATCGACATGGTGCGCCCGTCATAGGGCTCTGCGGCCAGCATCGGCCCTTCACCACGTGCGGCGGCTTCCAGCGCGGCGAACGCCTTATCTCGTGGTACGATAAGGAAATCGCGTCCCGCAAAATCGAATCCCCGCAAGGCCCGAATAGCCGCTTCCTGTTCCCTGCGCCGCAGCGCAATGCGCTGCGCTACCTCTTCGAGCCTGGTCCTGATTTCTTTCAGCGCGGGCTCATGGCGAGTCGTGATGGAGAAACTCTCCGCGTCCACATTTCCCGCGCACAGAGCCTCAAAAAATTCATTCGATTCGAAGACAAGGCCGAACTGCGCGCACGCTGCTTCTCCCGCGACCTTTCTCAACCCCTGATAATGCACCAGAAATTTCTTCACCAGAAAGAGTTCGAGCAGCCCCCAACCTTCGGTTCCCGCTTTGAGATCCGGCAACCGCGGCAATTTTCCCAGATGCCAAAGAACGCGGTCGGCACGCGGCGAATCCGAAAGGACCAGTCCTGCCGCTTCAATATCGTTGTACCATTGTTCAAGCTCAGCCCGGCACACTAGAATTCCAAGCGCTGCTTTCAGATCCTTCCCATACGGGCTACGTGGATCGAGACGCGCGAGAAATTCGTTCACGCGGGAGAACGCGGCGACATGAGGAGCGATGGGCATCGGACTGGTCATGCGGCGCCTCCCATTCCGTAGGCGTCCTCTTCATACGGATTGCTGCAGATAATATGATCCACGACATTCGCCGGAAGGTTTGGCAGAAATTCTTCGAGCAAAAGATCACGAAGAGTCAGCACGAAACCAGCAAATCGCGTCGGCCGTGCAACAAAGAGCTGCTGGTGTATCACAAGGCTCTCAAGCTCCTGTTCACTCAGAAAGATATGAGCCATGTCGTCTACCACAATTGGCAGCGTGCGCTCACCACCGGGCGCGGCCGCTCGTTTCACGCTGAGCTCTGCAAGCTTTGAACTGGTAAGAGGGCCATCGATGATATGGCATGTTCCGGAATTCAGACCGGATTCCGACCTTCCCTTCCATTCTGGCAGTGTCGCAAGCCTGAGAAAATGTACCATGCGCTCCGCGATCCTCCTGCAGTTCGCTCGATCCACCATGACAGCGCAAAACAGCAAGGCCTCCTGAAGATGGGACAGCTGCGTAAGCCGGCTCAGCGTGCCATCGATAATCACCGCATCGATTCCAGGAAGCGCTAACGCGTCACGGCTGGCCTCCGCGAGTGTCTCGTTCTGTCCCGGCCCGACAAGAATCGCGTTGCCATAGCGACCCGCCCGCGCGATGACTACCGGACCAAGCGCGCTCGATCCAAAGGGGCCAGCCTCGATCAGCGGCAGACAATCCATATGCGGCAAGATAGACGACGATGTCGCGAATACCTCCCCCGGCCAGAGCTCGATACGGTTTGTCGGTACAACGGGCGAACCACCCGGCATTCCCTTCCCCGCTTCATATCCCGCGGTGAGAATCGCCGCCTTCTTCCCCTCAGCGCGAAGCTGTGCCATCATGGCACGGGCCAAGCCGGTTTTCCCGCACCCCGACGAAAAACCGGTGATGAGATTGAGATGGCCAGAGTAAAGCCGAGTTTCCAGCAGCATTGCGCATCCATGCCTTTGCACAGGCTTTGAAGCCCTCATGCAAGAAGCTCCCCGAGGCTCAGGTTGAGCCCTTTTTGCCGGTCTTCGATATGCCTCCGCGGCCAGTCATATGGGCAATATCATCCTTCAAGCGGTTGCCGCGTCGAAGATTTGCTGGTTCCAGCACTCTCTGTTCACCGCTGAGAAGGCGCGCAACCCCGCAGGTGGGCCCGAGCCAGGGTTCGTCGTAGCAGATGCGGCATTGGCCGCAGTCTTCCTTGTAGCTTTCGGGCTCGTCGTAGGTCGTGATCACGCCCTCGTAGTTGCGAAGTATAACCCGCTTTTCGTTCGAAGTAATGAGGTAATCCGGCATAACCGGAATCTTGCCTCCGCCTCCCGGCGCATCGATGACGAATGTCGGTACCGCCATGCCACTTGTGTGGCCGCGCAGGTTTTCGATGATCTCAATTCCCTTTGAGACCGTAGTCCTAAAATGTGAAATACCAAGCGACATGTCACACTGATAGATATAGTAAGGCTTTACGCGGATGGTGAGCAGTTTCTGTACAAGCTTTTTCATGAGGACCGGACAGTCGTTGATATCGCGCAGCAGCACGCTCTGGTTGCCGAGCGGAATGCCGGCATCGGCGAGCTTGCGGCAGGCTTCCCTGGCCTCTGCTGTAATCTCCCGCGGGTGGTTGAAGTGCGTATTGACGTAGATGGGGTGGTATTTTCTCAGCATATTCACGAGTTCATCGGTGATGCGCATCGGCATGACGACCGGGGTGCGGGTACCGATCCGGATGATTTCGACATGCGGTATCGCTCTGATTTTCTGAATGATGCGTTCTAGCCGCTCCGTGGAAAGGATAAAAGGATCGCCACCTGAAATCAGCACATCACGCACGATGGGGGTTTGCCTGATGTACTCAACGGCGGCATCGATCTGAGCTTCCTCGAGGTGCAGGTCCTCATGGCCAACAAAACGGCGGCGTGTGCAGTGACGGCAGTTCATAGAGCACATGTTCGTCACCAGGAGGAGGACACGGTCCGGATAGCGATGGGTAAGACCGGGAACCGGAGAATCGACATCCTCATGAAGTGGATCGGCTTGGTCGGACGCGAGGAAATGGGTTTCCTGGATGCGCGGTATCGCCTGAAGGCGCACGGGGCAGACCGGATTCGAAAGATCGATCAGGGAGGCATAATAGGGGGTGATTGCCATGCGGAACACTTTGAGCACTTCGGCGATATCGTGCTGTTCCTGATCGGTGAGAGGAACTACCTGTTTCAGAGTTTCGATGTCCCGTATCGCATGCGCCATCTGCCAATGCCAGTCGTACCATTGCTCTGCCGGTACTTCCTTGTAGAGGGGTAAGCGCTGCCAGTCGAAGGAAGGAAATTCGTGCATGATCAGCTCCTGAGTTTAAGAATACGCCGGACATCGTCAGGTGTCGCTACCGACAGCTGTGCTTCTTTTGCGATGCGCGCTGCCCGTTCAACCAGTTCGGCATTCGATTTAGCGAGTACGCCTTTCGCGTAATACACATTGTCTTCGAAGCCCACACGGATCCATCCGTCAGCGGCGATAGCCCCGTACTGCGCCGGCAGCGAGGATCGCCCAATACCCATAACGGTAAAATAGGACTCTGGCGGCAGGGCTCGCTTGAAGGCCAGCAGGTTGTCTGAGGAATAGGGAACCGAGCCAGGCACATTCAGCACGAAGCCATAATGATATGGTGGCTCGAGCAGCCCTTCGTCAATCAGGATGCGGGAAGCGTACACATGCCCTAGATCGAAACATTCGAGCGTAGGACGAACCCGGTGATCCCTGAATGCCTCGGCAAAGGTTCGCATGACCGGCAGAGTATTGACGATATAGTCATTGCCGAAGTTGACCGTGCCGCAATCGAGGCTCGCCATTTCCGGTTCGAGGGCGACCAGCGGCACGAGGCGCGTTTCTGCGCTGTCACCCACAGCTCCACCAGTCGTTATTTCTATGATGATGTCGCATTTGCGGCGGATGCGCTCTATTGTTTGCCGGAAAACCTCGGTGCTCATGGTCGGTCTGCCTTGCTCATCTCTCACATGAAGGTGCAGTATGGCAGCGCCTGCCTGGCGGGCTTCATACGCCGCGTCAGCGATCTCTTCGGGAGTCACCGGCAATGCCGGATTCTGCGCCTTGGTGGTCTCTGCGCCGGTACAGGCGCAGGTAATGACCATCATTCTGTCCATAATTGCCTCCTCTCTCCGGGCACGGGAATGCGCACCCTCTGCGCACGTCTCATTTCAGGGGCGGTTCGTACGGCCTGATGTCTTAGGCTCGCTCAGCTGCCGATCGGGAATCTCCGTGCCGTCAGCTCGAGGGCTTCCTCGATAGCCCACAGGGCAGTTTCGAGGTCTTTGTCGGTATGGCGGTGCGCGATGTACCAATGATGATATGGCTGAATGAAGAGCCCCCTGCGGATTGTCTGCGTATAGAAATACTCGCGTCGGGCCCGATAGGTCTTTTCCTTGTCCGCCGGATGGGGATTAAAGGTCAGGTACGGCATGGGTGGTATGCCCGACACGGTGACCGGCATACCGGAACGGTCGGCAATCTGCCTGAGCCGCTCAAGGAACTTCGTGCCGCGCTCCCACAAGGAGTCCTGGACCTTTTCGCGCTCGAGAATATCGAGGCACTTCATGGCTGCCACCATTTCCAGACTATTCGGAAAGAAGGTTGAAGAGACAAACACCTTCTTCTCAGCCATCATCATGACCTCGCGCTTGCCGACGACGGCGCTCAAAGCATAGCCGTTCGCCATGGCCTTGCCGATGGTGGTAAGATCTGGCGTCACACCATAGCGCTGCTGCGCTCCTCCCATGGCTACTCTGAACCCTGTCCGGATTTCGTCGAAGATAAGGACCGCTCCATGCGCGTGCACGAGTTCCTTGACTGCTTCGAGATATCCTAGAGGAGGAGCCATGACCGGTTTGCTGTTCGGATGTCCCACTGGTGTGATGATGACACCAGCGACCTGACCTTTGTACTGCTCGAGCTTTTCTTCGAGCTCGGCAAGATTCCCATACTCGAACTCGATGGTGAGACTTGAGATTTCTTCGGGAACACCACCGTGAATTTCCACACACCAGTCGTGCCAGCCATGGTAGCCACAGCGGAGAATATATTTACGGTCGGTATAGCCCCGGGCAAGACGTACGGCGAGGCTGGTCGCGTCAGAACCCGTTTTGACAAGGATGGCTTGTTCCGCAGATGGGATGAGCGTTGTGAGACGGCGTTCGAGCTCGTTCTGGACAGGTTGGACCAGGGAGAAGCAAAACCCCTTCTCAAGCTGCCGGACGACAGCCTCAGTGATCTCCGGCTCGTTGTAGCCAAGAATAATGGGACCATAGGCGCAAAGCATATCGATATAATCATTGCCGTCCACATCGACGATATGGCCCGCGTATCCTCGTTCCAGGAAGATGGGATACTCACCCTCGACGAAATTGTATGGACGCCGTATGCCCATGATGCCACCGGGGCAGATCTGCTTGGCATCCTCATACATTTTCATCGATTTTTCGAGCTTCAGCTTCGGATATTCCTGTGCCGGCATGGGGACCTCCTTTTAGATCAGAAGGGGGGGCTGAAATCGCGCGCACCCCCCCTATCAGCATCGAATGCGCTATTTGACGTATTGTTTTTCGAAGAATTCCCTGAGCTTGGGATTCTCTCTCAATTCCCACAGCGTTATTTCGGCATGATCCTTGGTGTAGCCATTGCCGATGATCATGAGGACATCCTTGCCGATGCCCTCTGCTCCCAGTGCGGCACGCGTAAAGCTCGTCGCCATGGAGAAGAAATAGACAATGCCGTTGTCGCGCACGGGGAGAATCGATGCCATTTCGCAGCCCTGAATATTGACGCAGTTGATCGCGATATCGTACTCGTGGCCACGGTTGGCGGACAGCACCTTAGTGAGAAATTCGACCGGCTTGGTCGCGTCAGCAACCACAATTTCGTGCGCGAGCCCCATATCCTCGATGTAGGCGCGCGATCGCTCAGAATGAATATTGGCGACAACGCGACCGGTGGGGCCAACGCGCTTCATTGCCTCATAGCAGCAGAGCAGACCTGACTTTCCGCCAGCGCCAAGCACTAGGACCTTGTCGCCCGGCTTGACCAACTTAGCGGTCTGAGCTGGGGCTCCTGCGACGTCAAGCGCGGCAAGCGCAAGGCGTTCATCCATATCATCGGGTAGTTTCGCGTAGATACCCGACTCGAACAGAATCGCCTGTCCCTCTATGTCGACCCGGTCGATTTCCTTGTGGACGGCGAGAATGCGCTCAATCTTGAGAGGCGTGAGCGAAAGAGAAACAAGGCTGGCAATTTTATCGCCCGGTTTGAGATCGCGATGCGCAAGCGCAGGACCGATTTTTGCTACCCGCCCGATAAACATGCCGCCGGAACCGGTAACAGGGTTCTGCTGTTTGCCCCTCGTGCCGACGATGTTCATAATGATTGCCTTGATTTTCTCTTCATCTCCACCGGCTTCATGCTCAATCTGGGTGAAACTGGCAGAATCGATATTCAACGCAATGACATCGACGAGAATTTCATTGTCATAGAGCTTGGACATGTCGTTGTCAAGTTTGAGCGCGGTTTGCGGCATGGCACCCGCCGGCTCAAGCACTCTGTGTGTTCCATATTTATCGCCCATCGGCATAGATGTATTCCTCCAATGCTATCTTCCCACGAGTTTGGCAAATCGTCAATGGATAATCGATTATCTATATATTTAAAAATCATTTATGTATAAATATCAAAATCGGCACAAAGCGCCGCGACGCAGAATTTATGGCAGGCGCGTACCTCACGCGATGCGCAGACTCAGAGCGCCAAAGGCCTTTCCCATGGACACTGCCTCACAGCGTAGGAGAGTGCGCTCAGAGCCACAGAGGGCTTCCACAACGCTACAGCACTATCTTCGCGCCAAGAGTGATCCGCACCACAGCCTGCGTGAAAAAAGGATCTATCAGGACAGTATTGGATGAATGCATCAATTGCCACGCGGGCAAAAGGTAGGATGCGCGCGCGAATATGCCGATATTGGTCAGTATGATGCCTAATCCACCACTACCGGAAAAATAGATAGAAGCGGTGATCGGATTGCTGGTATCGTTATCCTGGGATGCAATGGCGAAGTCGCTTTTGATATATCCACAACCTATTTCTATAAACGGATCAAGAAACGCGCGGTAACCGAACAGATGCCCCTGAAAATAGCCATACACATCTGTATCCTTTAAATTCCCAAGCACACTGTCGGTACGATAGCGCCACCCATAGGAAGCGCCGAAAACCGTGAACTTGCCACCGATCTCCACAAAAGGAGCATAGAAAAGGTCGCTGGCATTCTGATAGCTGGCAAGAATATCGTCGTAGGTCGGAATACCGCTGAAATTGACGGGAACCTGAAATCCGAATCCAAGCTCAGCAGAGGCGATACCAGTAATAAGAAGCAAGAAAACCAAGGAAAGCGTGGCGAATTTTTTCATTTTCCCCTCCACTACCTGCGTGCAGGCTCAAAGCATTGTAGCACTATGCGGCGGTTCATACAACGAAAAACAATGGATCATGTAATTCCGGCGAAGATAATTCGTTTAATGAATATATGATTTATGTGATTCTCCCGGAGGGTCAATATAGACCCTTGCCGGTGCGTAATTGAGAGAAGGATATGGCATCTTAAATCATGCTGCCAGATTATATTGAAAAACAGCGCATTTTTAGGTATACACCTGTATAATTTGTCTTTACAAATGCGCCATATCGCTCTATATTTATCCATGATCATAGAGAAAAGCTGGAAAAAGGTAATTCATGAATGCAAGCAATAATCGATAACAGGGAATATGAAGCGGTTGCGGTTAGCTCCGGAGTATTCAAGGGCGTCGAAATTGATCTTATGGCCGAAATTCTCAAGGAATGGCAAAAATCCCCTGGCAACCCCTATACACTGCTTGAGCTGAGAGACGGCCGGACACTTGCCGCATTTGCCATCCTCCAGAAAACCGCTGGGAGAAATTTTACATTCGATATCCGTTTTCTCGTTCTTGACCGTGATTACCGGAACAGCACCGCAATGCAGCATCTCCTCGCGCTGATCGATAGCGAGCTGTTGAAAAAGATACCCTTCGCGGTGATCCGCCTGGAAATCTCCTCTCGAAAGCGCGACAGCCTCGGCGAGCGTGTGCTCGAGGATTCCGGCTATCAGCCGACTGGACATATCGCGCAGCATTTCGGAGAGGGCGATGACTACTGTTTCTACCTGAAAGCAATTTTCCGCAACCCTCCCAGATTCATCCTTATCGATAAACCGTTCAGCGAAGACGCTTCTGCGGGGCTGCCGTCAGAAGATGCGACCGAGTGAGGTTCCAAAGAGGCTGGCTCATGATTCTTGGCGCGATCGAAGGTGGCGGCACCAAATTTGTCTGTTCTCTAGCTGAGTGCGCTGCGCAGGAAAAGCCGCGGCTACTCAAAACTGTTCAAATCCCCACAACCAACCCGGAAGAAACACTGGACGCTTGTATCGACTTTTTCCGAAAGGCGCCGCACAGCCTTCGAATTAGCGCCCCTATAGCAATCGGTATAGGTATGTTCGGCCCCATTGAATGCAATCCAGAACATCCGAGATGGGGATGGACCAGAACAACACCCAAGGCGGAGTGGCAGCAAGTGGATGTCGCGGGACGAGTTGGCAGGGAACTTGGCATACCGGTACGACTTGCGACGGATGTGGGCGCAGCGGCCTTGGCGGAATGGCGCTGGGGAGCAGGGGGTGGAAGCCACATCTGTGCCTATGTCACTGTGGGTACCGGCATCGGAGTCGGCATCCTTTCTGAAGGAAATATTATAGAAGGGATTTCGCATCCCGAAGCGGGACATATGCGCGTCCCAAGGCTCCCGGAAGATCATTATGAGGGATGTTGCCTATTCCATGGCGACTGTCTGGAAGGACTGGCAAGCGGACCAGCACTCTGGGGCCGATGGGGTGTCGATCCGGCAACCCTGCCGGCAACACACCCAGCCTGGGAACTTGAAGCGACATACCTTGGAATGGCTTGCGCGAATATTGTGCTGATCGCTGCGCCCGATAGAATCATTCTCGGAGGCGGGGTGGGCTTGCGCGAAGGGCTTGCCCAGCGTGTAGAAGCGAATATGCGACGATTCCTGGGGGGATACATCGAACAGGTGGAAGAACTGATCGCTGGAGAGGACCACTACGTAGCGCGCGCTGCATGTGGCGCTGAGGCCGGCATTTTTGGTGCCCTGGAGTTGGCGCGACGCGGCATTGGACAGCAAAAGTATTGATTGCCGCGGGCGCTTTCTGCTATAGTAGCGCCCGGCTGTACCATAACAGCAGGCCGAGATAGCTCATTCGGCAGAGCGGCGCACTCGTAATGCGCAGGTGTCGGGTTCGAATCCCGATCTCGGCTTGAGAAAGGCGGTTGCAAGATCCGGAGAGGATGCAACCGCCTTTTTTTTTGCGCCAGGATGCCTTTGATCAGTTCAGCTGCCCCACAAGGGCGAGGGATAGAGGCCCGAGTCGGTGAGCGCACGGAGATGATGACGCACCGCTTCGAGGTCCTCCTGGTAGGTAATGCCGAACCAGGCTTCGGGGGTTTCAAGAACCGACACCTGTCCGGCCCCGCGGGCGATCAGACTGCCCACCACCTCGGGCAGATAGCATTCCGCCGAAGGATCAGCGGCATGTGCCTTAAGAAAGTCCTCAAATTCAGCGCGCGCTTCATCATAGAATGCCGGAGTAAGGCCCCAGAAATTCATTGAGACTATAGCATCGCCTGGAAGCTCGACATGCTCAGGACCGTTCCGAACTGTCTCCAGTGAATAGAATGTTCCATTCTGCTCGATTATCTTCTTGTGCTCACGGATGGAAGCAAGCGTACCATCGGCGCCAACCGCGCAAATACCCCGTGATACGTGGCCGTGGGGACTCGTAGTATTCCGCAGCTGATATCCAGGCATGCACCAAGCTCTCGAGCCGGCTGGATGCGCAGCGAGAAAATCATGAACGAGAGCAAAGGAACGCGCGCCATAAAAATCGTCGCTATTAATGACCGCAAATGGCGAGCGCACTGTCTCTGCGGCGCACAGGACTGCGTGGCAGGTTCCCCACGGCTTCGTTCTGCCAGCTTTAAGCGCCTGAGCATGGAGTTCTGGCCCAACCAAGCTGTCAAGCTCCTGAAAGACCAAGTGCATCGGAAGGTGCGAAGGAAAGCGGTTGAGCAGCGCTCGAAATTCCTTCTCAATCGATCGTCTGATGATAAAAACAAATTCATCGAAGCCTGCGCGCCACGCGTCATAGACCGAATAATCAAGAATGGTTTCTCCCGACGGGCCTACTGGAGCCGTCTGTTTGAGACCACCGAAACGTGAACCGGCTCCTGCTGCCATAATGATTAGGGTTGTGCTCATATGCCAAAGTATAGCGAATGAGAGTGTTTATCGACAGGGGCATTCGCTATGATGGACCACAATCCCGTTCAGTCGCGGCGCTGATAATTCGGTGCTTCCTTCGTGATGACAATACTGTGCGGGTGGCTCTCCGCGTACGCAGCGGAAGTGATGCGTACCATGCGCGCGTTCCTCAACTCCGCGAGTGTTCGAGCCCCAGCATATCCCATGCCGGAACGGAGTCCCCCCAGCATCTGCGCCATGAAGTCGGAAAGCCTGCCGCGATAGGGAACCATGCCTTCGACGCCCTCAGGGACAAGTTTTCCATTGCTCTGGCCGCTCCCGTAACGATCGCGCCCATACCCCTGAAGCGCGCCCAGGCTGCCCATGCCGCGATAGCTTTTGAACTGTCTTCCTTCATAGAGCACCAATTCGCCGGGCGCTTCTTCCAGCCCTGCCAGTAGGCTTCCGAGCATGACGGTTTCTGCGCCTGCCGCGAGAGCCTTGACAATGTCACCCGAATACCGGATGCCCCCATCGGCGATGACCGGTACACCAAATGAGCGCGCAGCTTTCGCGCATTCGTAGATAGCGGAAAGCTGCGGCATGCCTGCTCCAGAAATGATGCGTGTCGTGCAGATGGATCCGGCTCCCACGCCAACTTTTACAGCCGAAGCCCCCGCGCGAATGAGCGCTTCGGTCCCTTCGGCAGTGACGACATTGCCGGCAATGACAGGAATATCGCGGTTTATCGCTCTTATCCGCTGAATGGCTTCGATGACCTTCTTCGAATGTCCATGCGCCGTGTCGACCACGAGCACATCGACGCCCCGGGCAAGCAAAAGGTTCACTCGTTCTTCAAGGTCTGGCCCGACGCCTACGGCGGCACCGGCCC
Source organism: Spirochaetota bacterium (assembly GCA_029265255.1). The sequence continues at coordinate 205,774 of JAJUJQ010000001.1, read as the reverse complement.
GAAGTCGTCCACGGCTGTCAAGCGCGGCTTCAGGGTATTCTTCACGTTTGAAGATATCCTTGATTGTGATAAGCCCTTTGAGACGTCCTTCCGCGTCGACCAGGGGGAGTTTTTCGATCTTGTATTGGCGAAGAATAGCCTTTGCCCCTTCGATAGTGGTACCTTCGGGAGCTGTGATGAGGTTCTGTCTGGTCATGAATACCGAAACCGGTTTCTGCATATCCTCTGGGCCGCAGAAACGCCGGTCGCGGTTTGTGATGATGCCGACTAGGCGGCTGGTTTCGGGATCCACAATGGGAATGCCGGAAATTCGGTAGGTTTCCATGAGATGTTCGGCTTCCGCAAGCGTCGCTGTTTCAGGAAGCCAGACAGGGTCGGAAATCATGCCAGATTCAGAGCGCTTGACTTTGTACACTTCGGCAGCCTGGGCTTCTGGCGCCATATTGCGGTGAATGATACCGATACCGCCAATACGTGCCAGCGCGATAGCGAGGCGAGATTCGGTGACCGTATCCATGGCGGCAGAAAGGACTGGAGCTTTGAGCCTTAGGCCGGGTACGAGATCAGCCGATATGTCCACCTCGGCAGGGAGGACCTCGCTGTATCCCGGCACAATGAGCACATCGTCAAACGTAAGCCCTTCGTGGGTCTGCATAAGCGATTCGATATTCATGGTATCTCCTGATGAATTGATTGAAGAGGTAATGTAATGAATGTGGGCATGGGATTCATGCAACCAGACAGATGACACATATCAATGCCTGAAATGCCGGACGCCGGTATAGACTACTGCGAGGCCGAGGCGATTTGCAGCGGCGAGGACTTCCTCGTCCCTTACCGAACCTCCCGGATGAATGACGGCGGTGACGCCGGCAGCCGCCGCTGCTTCCACACCATCCGGGAAAGGGAAGAATGCATCCGAAGCCATGACGGCTCCTCGTGCCCGCGCTCCAGCCCGCTCGCAGGCTTGCCGGACCGCATCGACGCGATTCGTCTGGCCGCCACCAATACCGACTGCCGCATGCTCGCGGGCAAGGACGATCGCATTCGACTTGACATGACGAACCAGCGTCCACGCAAAACGGAGCGACGCCATCTCCTGGTCTGTGGGCTGGCGTTCGCTCGCTACCGTGAATTCGACATTGGGAGGATCCCCCCTATCGAGGTTCTGCACAAGAAAACCACCTGCGGCTGAACGGATTTCCTGCTGTACTGTAGCGTACAGCGCTGGATCAGCTTCAACCAAGCGCAGGTTCTTCTTCGAAGCAAGGAGCGACCGCGCCTCGCCCTCAAAACCTGGAGCGGCGATGCACTCCAGAAAAAGGCTCTTGAGCGCTTTGGCGGTAGTCGCATCCAGGGGGCGATTGAACGCCGCAATTCCTCCAAACGCCGATACCGGATCACATTCGAGCGCGAGCCTGCAGGCTTCTGAGAGGTCATCGGCCTCGGCAGCACCACAAGGCGACAGATGCTTGACGATGACTGCCGCGGCTTTGGTAAAATCGAGTACTGCGCGCCACGCGGCATCAAGGTCGAGTATGTTGTTGTAGGACAACTCTTTGCCAGCAAGCACCGTACCACCGAGCGGGCCGCGATCCTGAGGGAAACCCTGTGGCATGACGAAAAAGGCCTTCTGGTGGGGATTCTCCCCATATCGGAGGGTACGTTCTATCCGGCCGGCAAGGATAAATGGAAGAGCAAAGCGCGTGGGCCGCAAGGTTTGATCAGCCTGCGCTTTATCTGCGAACCACTGGGCAATCGCGGCGTCATAGGCAGCGGTGCGCGCGTAGGCCTTTGCAGCAAGCCTGTGGCGCGTCACCGGGCTCAATGTCCCCGCCTCAATGTCATCAGCAACAGCATTATAATCCGCCGGGTCACAGATTACGCACACACGGGTGTGATTCTTCGCGGCAGCGCGCAACAGCGCGACACCGCCAATATCGATCTGTTCAATAATCTCCTCTTCGCTGGCAGAAGGATTCGCGGCTGTCTTTTCGAAAGGATAGAGATTGACGACCACCATGTCGATCGGCTTCCACCCCCGCGCAGTGAGCTCCGCGAGGTCCTCCTCAGATGGACGAGCTAGAATCGACGCGTGGATTGCCGGATGCAGGGTCTTGACGCGCCCGTCAAGCATCTCTGGGGAACCAGTGTAGGAAGCGACATCGATCGGCACAATGCCTGCCTCGCGAAGCGCCTGGGCTGTTCCGCCCGACGCGAGAAAGTCCCAGCCAGCTCGAGCCAGGCGCCGTGCAAACAGAATGAAACCTGTCTTGTCATACAGTGAAACCAGTGCCAGCGGCATGTACAAGCTCCTTTTCGACGAGTTGTCGCACCAGCGCGACCACTTCACGGTGTTCCGCGTCATGGATGCGCTCTGTCAGGGATTCCAGGGTATCGGTATCAACAATATCGACTTCTGTGGACTGAAGTACTGGCCCGCAATCCACTCCTTCATCCGGTACCAGGTGCAGCATAATGCCTGTTTTAGTAATTCGTCCTTCACGAAAAGCATGATACGCATCCTCTATGGCATGAGTGCCTGGAAAGGTACCCGGCAGAGCGGGATGGAGATTCACGACTCTTCCAGGAAAACGATTCAGAAAGGAAGTGCCAAGAAGGCGCATCCAACCCAGGAGCAGAATCCAGTCCGGCGCAAAAGAAGCTGCGACCTCTGCCAGCCTCCGATCCCACTCCACGCGTCTTTGAGAACCCCTGCGCGCGCCAGCGGGAAGAGGAACGCACCAGACAGGAATGCCATGTCTGAGCGCTCGATCGATGCAGCCAGCCCCCGGGGTATCGCATATCAGAGCTTCAATCGAAGCGCCCTTGATCACTCCTTTAGCGATAGCGTCGATCAATGCCTGGAAATTCGAACCGTTTCCAGACGCACACACGACAAGGCGCACAACCCCGCTCATGCGAATCTCACCGTTCCATTCCCCCTCTCGAGGGTGCCGATGACAGGGATGGGGCCTAGTGCTTCGGTACTCCTGCCGATTACTTCCTGAACCGTTTCAACCATCTCCGGAGAGGTAATCAGGACCATACCGATGCCCAGATTGAACACGCGCCGCATTTCCTCGGTATCGACCTTTCCTTCCCTCTGCAGAAACTGGAAAATCGGGGGAATTTCCCAGCTTGCTCCATCAATGCGGGCATCGAGCGATTCGGGAAGGATGCGGGGGATATTCTCGTAGAATCCTCCACCGGTGATATGCGCCAGCGCCTTTACCGGGGAAGGGTCCATGACAAGAAGGGGGTCAAGAACGCTCAGGTAGGAGCGATGCGGCCTCAACAACGCGTCCGCCAGGCTCTCTCCTAGCGCGGGAATCGGTGTTTCCAGATCGAAGCGTTTGGCAATCGCCCGTGCCAGCGAATAACCATTGGTATGGAGCCCCGAGGAAGGCAGGCCGAGTATCAGATCACCTTCCTTGAGATTGCTTTGAGGCAAAAGCCTGTCTTTCTCAACGAGTCCGACAATCGTGCCGGCAATATCCATTTCGCCAGGGGCGTAAGTACCGGGCATCTCCGCGGTCTCCCCACCTAAAAGAGCGCATCCCGCGGCACGGCAGGCTTCTGCCATGCCGCTCACGATGTCAGCGACCGCCTCCGGCTTCAGCGTAGCCGCAGCGATGTAGTCCATGAAGAACACAGGCCTGGCACCCTGGACGAGTATATCGTTTATCGAATGGTTGACAATGTCCATTCCCAATCCACGCAGGCGGCCAAGCGACACGCCGAGGCTCGTCTTGGTCCCTACTCCATCGGTTGAAGCGACCAATACCGGAGATCGAAAACGCTGCAGCATTGATGCATCGTACTGCCCTCCAAAGGCCCCTATCCCAGCCAACACCTCAGGCCCATAGGTGGAACGCACCGCTTCCTTCATGAGATCGACTGCGCGATTTCCTGCGTCGATATCGACACCTGAGCGGGCGTAGGCCGATTTCTTGCCCCTGCCTGAAGCGGGTTCCGCGCTATCATGTTCCGCGTACGCTCCAATATCCATTCTATACTGCATGCCCTCATACCTGACCTGGCTTACCGCTTCATAGGCCAGCCCGCGAGCCTCTCGCAGCGTATGCCCTATGCCGACCACGTTCAGCACTCTGCCGCCATTACTAACAAGCCGTCCATTTTCCACTGCCGTACCCGCATGAAGACATACCGCGCCCGCGGGCAGCGTATCGATACGGATTTCCCTGCCGGTGACGGGATGCGAAGGGTACCCCTCCGAGGCGAGTACCACGCAGACTGCGTGCATGCGCCCATAACGCGGTATTGAGGCTGCCAGAGTCCCGCGAGCGCAGGCATTGAGCGACTGGAGCAGATCAGTCTCCAGGAGCGGCAACATGACCTGTGTTTCCGGATCGCCGAAACGGGCATTATATTCCAGCACCTTCGGACCATCCTTGGTGAGCATGAGACCCGCGTAGAGCGCGCCAATAAAAGGATACCCTTCTTCGGCCATGCCCTTCACCGCGGGTTCGATGACCTGGCGGGCGAGGTCGTGCGCTTCCTCCATGCTGCAGGCAGGAGCGTATGCTCCCATCCCACCGGTATTTGGCCCTCGGTTGCCATCCAGGAGCCGCTTATGATCGCGGGCAGGGGGGAGTATTGCATAGCTCTTGCCGTCACAGAGCGCGATAAGCGAAAGTTCCTGCCCCTCGAGCCTCTCTTCGAGAACGATTTCATTGCCCGCCGCCAGCAGTTGATCTATCGCGGCGTCGGTCTCTGCGAGAGATTCCGGAAGGATGACTCCCTTGCCGGCCATGAGCCCCGAAGCCTTCACAACGACTGGATTGCCAAATCGCTGCGCCCAAGCTTTCGCTTCTTGCGCGACGACAGCCACGGTCTCCGGCGTGCAGGAGAAACTCGCTCCTTCCGCGGCGGGGATGCCGTGCCGCTTCATGAATGCCTTGGCGAAGGCCTTCGAGCTTTCGATTCGAGCCGCGTCTCTCGAAGGGCCAAAACAAGCGATGCCCCTTGCGCGGATACAATCGGCAAGCCCTGCGGCGAGCGGCGCTTCGGGGCCGATGACCACAAGGTCGATTTTACGCGATTCTGCCAGGGCACAAAGCCCTTTAACATCATCGAGACGAACAGAAATACATGCAGCGATTTCGCTGATGCCAGGATTGCCTGGAGCACAGAGAAGCTCATCACATTGTGGTGAGGCAGCGATCGCCATCGCGAGCGCGTGTTCTCGGGCTCCCGCCCCGACTAGCAGCACTTTCATCCAGCTCCCCCTTCAAAACTCTCTTTTGTAAACCGCGCATCCACCTCAAGTGGGTAATCGCCGTCAAAACAGGCCCGGCAGAGTCCCTCAATGCCTATGGCGCGCGAAAGACCTTCGACACTCAGGTAGGCGAGTGAGTCCGCGTCGAGCAGATGGGCGATTTCAGAGACGCTGCGGCCTACGGCGATGAGGTCCTTCTTCGTGCCCATGTCGACTCCCATGTAGCAGAGGTGCAGAATTGGAGGGGAAGCGATACGCAGATGAACCTCCTTTGCTCCCGCCTGCCGGCAGAGTCTGACAAGCGGCCCTGTTGTCGTCCCGCGGACAATGCTATCGTCCACAATGACAATCCGTTTCCCTTCAATTGATTCCTTGAGAGGATTGAATTTAAGGGCGACACCCTGACGTCGCAGTGCGGGTGTCGGCTCAATGAAGGTACGCCCGATATACCGGTTCTTGACCAAGCCTTCTCCGAAGGGAATGCCAGAGGCCCTCGCATAGCCAATAGCGGCTGCGATTGAGCTGTCCGGTACCGGCATAACAAGGTCCGCCTCAGCTGGCGCTTCCTGCGCGAGAATCTCACCCAGACGCGTTCGTGCCGCATGGATGCTGCGGCCGTTCCACACCGAATCGGGTCGTGAGAAGTACACATATTCAAAACTGCAGGCGGCGGGACGGGCTCCAGTCGATACGCGCTGCTGTTCGATCAGCCCCCGAGGCCCAAAGCGAAGAATGGAACCCGGAGGTATCTCTTCGATCCTGGTACAGCCCATGACTCTGAGTGCCGAGGTTTCAGACGCGACTGCCCAGGTATACTCTTCGCTGCCTCCTTCCATGATGCCCCATGCCAGAGGTCGGAACCCCCACGGGTCACGTACTGCGTACGCGCCATCATCAGTCAATAACACAAGGGAATATGCCCCGACCCACCGCTGCATCCCTGCGCTGATGCGGTCCATCCAGCTTTCACCTGGCAAACCGGCTAGCATCATGGCGAGCAACTCACTGTCGGATCCCGTCATGAGCCCTAAACCTTTGCCGAGAAGCGCCTGTCTGAGAGCAGGGGCATTAGCAATGTTACCGTTGTGACCGAGCGCGAGCGGGCCAAATTGCGTTTCAATGAAAAACGGCTGCGCGTTGCGGGCTGTGGAACGTCCTGTCGTGGAATAGCGCGTATGACCTATCGCAAGCTGGCCCGGCAGTGACTGCAGTGTCGCATCGCGGAATACTTGTGAAACAAGTCCAACATCCTTGTGCAGATGCATCATGCCCTGATCAAAGGTAGCGATGCCCGCCGATTCCTGGCCTCGATGCTGAAGCGCAAAAAGGCCAAAAAAGGCTAGACGCGCGGCATCATCGCTTCCTACGGCGACGATGCCGCAGGCTTCGCGAGGACCACGGCTTAGGCCGGCCTCATTCATTGATGAAGCCCCCTTTCTGAATCTAGTTTCTCATCCTCTTCCTCGAGCTTTTTGGCGTTACGTTGCTGGAATTCGGCAATCCGGCCTCTCAGATCCGGCTCGCCAAGGCTAAGGATTTTCGCAGCGCAGAGGGCGGCGTTCGCGGGATCCATTACGAGTGCGGGAGCGACCCCTGAGGGCATGCGCAGGCTCGACCAAATATCGATCTGGGCCCATTGTTCCGAAGGAGGGGGGCAGGCTATGACCGGATAGCGGGTAGCGGCATCGAGCATGCCCGAGAGCGCGTTGGAGCGGCCCGCGACTGTGATGAATACCGTCGGTATCTGTTCGGCATTCCAGCCCTCGACCAGCGCCAGAAGACGGCCCGGTGATTTGTGTGCCGATGCGATGCGTGTTTCCGAGGCAATGCCGAAACGCTCCAGCGCGTCTCGTATCTGCGTGACATGAGGAAGATCAGCGGGAGATCCCGCGAGTATGATGACCCGCCCATGAAAAGCAGCATGATTCATAGACGACCCTCTTTTGCGAGCCTGAGCGTTTCGAGCACGCGCGTAACGGCGGGATAGGACGCGGGAATGAAATTCATTCCAGTGAGCTTTTCATAGAGATTCTGGTATAGAAGACTTGCCTGCACCCATACCGAGGATGGCAGAGTCGGCGGTTCACCCTCGCCCCGATATCCCAGCTCCGCGTAGGCAAGCCGCACGAATTCTTTGTCTCGGCTTTCCGGTTCCAGCCCTTTCTCGAAACGCTCCCTATAGGTGCCCGCGAGCCAGAAACGAGAAGAATCCGGCGTGTGGATTTCATCGATCAACATCAGCTCACCGTTCGGGCCGAAACCGAATTCATACTTTGTGTCCACGAGGATAAGACCTGCGCGCTCGGCGATTTCCGAACCACGCTCGAAAAGTGCGAGCGCAGCGTGTTGCACTCTTTCCCACGATGCCGCATCAAGAAGGCCTTGTTCGACCACTTCGCGCGGCTCGAGTCGCTCGTCATGTCCGGTCGGACCTCCCTTGGTGGTGGGCGTTATCACGGGATGAGGAAGTTTTTCGTTTTTCCTGAGTCCTTCGGGGAAGCGCTGGCCATAGATGACACGCTCTCCAAGCTCATATCGTCGCCAGAGCGCGGTAGAAGTAACACCGGTAATATAGCCGCGGACAATGACTTCGACCGGAATTGGTCGGGCCTCACGAACAATCGCGCAGTTAGGATCAGGTAGCGACATTAGATGATTGGGAATGATATCCGCGGTATTCCTGAACCAGAAAGCGGACAGCTCGTTCAGTACCTGCCCTTTGAATGGAACGGCAGCCAGGATAACATCAAATGCTGAAAGACGATCGGTCGTCGCAATGAATCGCCTGCCGTCAGAAAGACGCCACCACTCGCGCACCTTCCCTTCGGCTTCCGCCTGTCCTGTGCCAGAAAAAGCCTGCGACAACAACTCTTCGACCAATGTTCCCGAAACCATGGTTCCTCCTTACAAATCAAACAGTATCACTGCTGTGCGTACTCAATCCCATTTCTGAACAATGCCAAGGCTTCTGCCCCCCGTTTGTTCGGAAGCGAGTATGTCTGCCAGTCAAGCACGGCATTTTCAGGATGCGGCATGAGCCCGAGCACATTCCCCTCTTCGTTACAGATACCGGCGATGTCCAACGCCGAGCCATTTGGGTTGTCCGGATATCTGCCCTCTGCTGGCCGGCCTTCCGCGTCCGCGTACCGGAGCGCGATACAGCCCGTTGCCTCAAGCGCTCCCAGAGCTCGGGCATCAGAGACAATGAATCGACCCTCGCCATGCGCAACAGGGCATGAAAAGCCCGCAATACCGCGGGTCCAGATCGAACGCGACGACGGAGCGGCAAGATGTACCCAGCGGCACTCGAAGCGTCCATGACGATTGTGGGCCAGCGTCACTTGGCGTGTTCCTCCACGTTCGAAGCGCGGTCCCGGTAATAGCCCCGACTTGACCAGTGCTTGGAAACCATTGCAGATGCCGAGCACTGGCCTTCCTGTTTCGATGAATTGCCGTACCTGATCGGCGAAAAAATGCTCGAGGTCGAGCGCGAATAGCCTCCCGGCACCCAGCGCATCTCCGTAGGAGAAGCCTCCCGGTACCACCAGCATGCCAAAATCGAGCATATGATCTGGATTTTCGCGCAAATCGGCCAAAGGCACGATTTCCGCAGCAGCACCAGCACAGGCAATCGCCTCGGCTGCATCACGGTCCCGGTTGGTGCCTGGTGCCTTGAGAATAAGCGCTTTCATGCGAGCACCTCCTTGTCCTTCCAGGCGCACCGCAATCGCGTCTCTTCCAGTTCAAGCATTTTCGTTCCGCCATGCCATACTGAAAGCACCTCCTCATCAGAGACCTTTCCTATACGAACGGCAAAAGACCCCATGCGGGCTTCGAACGCTCGTTCCCGTTCTGCGGCGACTTCGGCGAGCAGGCAACCGCATGTCTCGCCAAAGAACAGGAGCGCGAAATCTTTTCCCAGGATTCCTGTATCGATTTCCGCGCCACGCCTCCCGCCTATGCACATCTCAGAAAGCGCTACTCCAAGGCCGCCTTCCGACAGGTCATGCGCCGAAACGGCTTCTCCAGCGACGATCGCGTGATGGAATAAGGAATAGATGTGCGCAGAGAGAGGATCTGGTTCCGGCACCTCACTGTCTGGAAAATCAGGCTTGAAAACGCCGACCAACCAGAGCGAGTTTCCAGCTCGTTTGAGATACGGTGTACAGGCAACCGAAACATCAGGCACATACCCAAGCGCGGAGACTAAAAGGGAAGGCGGAATTGCGTGACGCCGCCCGTCCGAGCCCAGATATTCATTGTAGAATGAGTCTTTTCCTGAAATGATCGGAGTACGGTAAAGCCGTGCCGCATCTTGCAGTCCCCGCGCGGATTCGAGAAGCGCACCCATAACGGCAGGATCATTGGGATCTCCCATGCAGAAATTATCCAGAATCGCAATATGCGCCGGATCGGCTCCCACTGCCACCGCGCTTCGTACTGCCTCATCCACCGCAGCCATCGCCGCGCGGTAGGGATCCTTCTCACCAAAGTCTGGACGCAGCGCATTGGCAAGCGCAATCCCCCAGCGCCCCTCGGTTCCTTGCGGCTTCAACACCGCAGCATCCGCTGGCGCATCCCCTCGAGGCCCACAGAATGGCTTGACGACAGTGCCTCCCTGCACTTCGTGGTCGTATCGCCGCACAATCTCTTCGCGGCTCGCTATGGCGCTATCTGAAAGAAGGTTCAAAAGGGTCGCTTCCGGAGAAGACATCCTGGTACTCATGTCTTTTGAAGCGCCGCGATTCCGAGCCGTACCCACGATCGCTCTGAGCCGTTTTCGAGGTAAACCCCCATGTACAAAAGCCATCGGCAGATCGAGCACTAGCGCGCCCTGCATCCTGACCATGAGCCGCCCATCATTCCTAAACGAACCAATATCGCAGAACTCAGCCTCAAAGCGCCGACACAGCGCCCCGAAGGAATCCAGATTCTGCGGCGGCACTGCCAGCACCATCCGTTCCTGCGCCTCCGATAGCCAGAGCTCCCAAGGCGCGAGACCTGGATATTTCACTGTCACTTTGGAAAGCTCCACATCTGCACCAAGTTCTGAAGCCATTTCTCCAACCGCCGAGGACAACCCGCCCGCTCCGCAATCCGTCACCGCGTGGTAGAGCCCTGCATCGCGCGCTTCCAGCAGCACATCCAGCGCGCGTTTTTGTACAATCGGATCTCCGATTTGGACCGAGGCTCCAGCTACGTCTCCCGTAGTACCATCCATTGTCATAGAAGAAAATGTCGCACCGCGAATGCCGTCCCTGCCTGTCCGCCCCCCCAGTACTAGTATATGATCTCCCGCCTGTGGGGCATGCGCATGCGTCCCTTCTGGAGCGAGCCCCACACATCCACAGTAGACAAGTGGATTTGCAGCGTAGCCTGGGTGGAAATGCACGGCCCCATTTACGGTCGGGATTCCCATCTTGTTTCCATAATCCTCGACACCCGCCACGACGCCCCGTGCGATCATCCGCGGATGTAGACTGCCTGCCGGAAGCGCATGCGCGTCCATGTCGGGATGCCCGAAGCACAACACGTCGGTTACCGCGATAGGCCGGGCAGACACCCCCATAATGTCCCGAATCACTCCGCCCACACCGGTATTCGCGCCGCCAAAGGGTTCAACCGCCGATGGATGATTGTGTGTCTCCACTTTGAAAGAGATGTCCCACCCGGGCACGAAACTGACGATACCCGCGTTGTCGGTAAACGCCGAGCGCACCCAGGGAGCGCATATTTCTTCGGTCGTCTTCTTTATAAATGTCTTGAAAATGCCATCGATAACGGGCGGATACGAATTCGCGCGCGGGGAATGCTTCCGATATCCTTCCCCTGCAGGCAACGGTGTCCTGCTGTCATCGTCCACGTGCTCCACCACGACTTCGGCCTTGAAAGTCTTGTGGACACAATGCTCGCTCCAGGTTTGGGCCAGCATCTCGAGCTCGACATCGGTTGCTGGCCTGCCTGCCGCGGAATACCAGTCACGAATTGCCCGCATCTCATTCAGGTCCAGCGCGAGCCGCCGCTCCATCGAGAGCGACAGCAGCTCATCATCGGACATGGAACCACATGGATACTGCTGCACATGAGCCACCGGCGCGTCGGTTTCTGGAAATACCGGCATTATTCTTCCAAATTCCCAGCGCTCGATGACCGGATTCGCGAGCAAGAAGCGGGTGATGCGCTCAAGGCTTTCCCTATCGAGCCAGTCGGCCTCTAGCTCCCATCGCACTCCTGTAGCCGCGCGTTTCACTCCGGTCAGTCCCAGCTCGCGCGCCGCGCGAACGATTTCGAGCGCCACCGGATCTGTCACCCCCGGCTTGCGGCAAATTTCCACCATATGAATTGAGCTGGGCGTTTCTCGTGCTCCGTGAGGCTGCGTGGCTTCTACGCAGTCCCAGGCTTCTTCCACAGGGTCCGAAAAAAGAAAAAGCCCGAGGAGTTTCCGCTCCTCGGGCGCAATCGTCCCTTCCACAAAATACAGGGCAGTTTCCCGCGCACTGCGCAATGCCCCCATGCCCAGCGCGCGCACGTCAGCCATCAGGGCTTCTGCACGCGGCCCTCCTGCCCCCAGTCTTCGTACCTCGTAACGGTACAAAATATCTCTGGTCGCCATACCGATTAGTAGCAGTCAGACCGGGTTTATGTCAAGACACACTCAAGAGGACAGGTCTTTCTACATCCACACAATCCAAGTAAAGAGCGCAGCGACGACAGTGGTCAGTATCGTAAACGGCCCCGCGATCCTCAACCACTCCCCAAACGTGATATTCGATCCCTGCTTTCGCGCGAGGCTTACCGCCACGATATTGGCGGATGCTCCAAACGGAGTCAGATTTCCTCCTATGCATGAGCTGATAAGCAGCCCAAAGAGGTATAATTCTGGCTTCAGATGCAGCGCGTGTGCCAGACTCGCCGCCACTGGCAGCATCGCGGCGATGTATGGCACATTGTCGACAAATCCCGAAACCAGCACCGAGAACCCAATCAATATCACATAACCGAGCACGACGCTGCCGCCTGCCCACACCGCGAGCCTTTCTGCCAGCACCTCAAGGAATCCAGACCCCCCCAGCGTCCCGACAACAATGAAAATACCCACCAGGAATGCAAGCGTTTCCCAATCAAGATGCCTGAGAAGCGCCAGTGTCGCTTGCCTGTCCTTTTTCACCCCCCATTGCCAGAGCAATCCGCCCATCGCGAGCCCTATCACCAGAAGACCGCTCATAGGATGGATTCCACCATGCGTCGAAAGCGCTGATATCGCCGCGAGTCCGGCAATCATTCCGCCAAGAAGAAGCGTCGGAACCCATGAGACAATCCTCTCTGGCGGCAGCGCATGTCGGTCGACTCCGGCCTTTCTGAAAAAAAGATAGAAATAGAGCGCACCAACCAGCGAGGCGATCTGAATCGCAAAAAAGACCGAAGGCTTCCCATCCCGGAAGAAGAAATCATTGAATGAATATCCCGCAAAATTCGCAAAAATCATCGAAGGAGGATCCCCCACCAGCGTTGCCACTCCCTGCAGGTTTGCCATAACCGCAAGCCCTGTCATGAGCGGACCGAGTGATTTTTTCCCACGACGAGCAAGCTCGATCATGACTGGCGCAACCACGAGTACTGTCGCGACATTTTCGACAAACGCCGAAACCAGCCCCGTCAGCATGAGGATGATGGTAATCGCGATCCCTACCGAAGGCGAGGCTTCTACCACACGTTCGGCGATGAATGCGGGCACTCTTGAATAGATGAACAGGTCAGCTAATATTAGGCTTCCCAAGTAAATAAGCAGGATATTCCAGTTGACGAGGCCGCCAAGGGCAGCCTCAAATCCAACCGCTCCGCCAGCTATCAGCACGAGCGCAGAACCCAGCGATATCCACGCTTTCAGGTGAGGAAAGGCGATAATGCCGGCATACATAAGGATAGTCATTACCAAAATGAAGGTATTCACGAAAAAACCCTCCTTAGGACCGCGCGGATAAAAAAAGACCGCACGGAACGATTCCATACGGTCTTGCACACACCAGAACCTGCTGGTCCACCATAGCCGGAAGCGGTTCGCTTCGTGCTGACGACCATGGTACCTGCGCTGCGCACAGGAGGCTACTCCCCACAGCTTCTATTGTGCCGCATAGCAGCGCTGAGGTCAATTCCTTCGAGAAGGCTCTTTTGCATATTTATGCCATGTCCCCTTGCATTGCAACTTCGCCTCGCGCTAATATACGACAATTTTTTATCCGGGAGGTATGTATGAGCCGTTTCAAGACGATGGTGAATTCGGGTACCCTTTCGCCGACACCGCTTTCCTCGATCGATTGGGACAAGCTGGGATTCAGCGTCATCGTAACCCCATGGATCGGCGGTAGCGTTGCTCTGAGCGATGGAACTTTTGAACCGCCTGTCGTAGTACCAAACGGATATCTGGCTATCCCTCCCCTTGCGTGCGCGATGAACTATGGTCAGTCACTGTTTGAAGGAATGAAGGCGCGCCGCGGCGCAGATGGCAAAATCCGCCTGTTCCGCATCGAAGCAAATGCGCGGCGCATGGCGTTGGGAGCCGAGCGTTTCATGCTGGCTGTGCCCTCTGAATCGCTCTATCGGGATACGGTCATTCAAACTGTCCGAGCCAATGCCGAGTATGTCCCCCCCTTTGGGAAAGGCGCCCTCTATATCCGCCCCATCCTGTCAGGAATCGGCATGACATTGAGCCCTGCCGCCTCCGACACCACTCTTTTCGCGGTTACAGTGCTGCCGGTCGGGCTCCGTTACAAAGGTACTGCTATGATGAAAATCAAAGTTGAAGATCGATACCAGCGCGCGGCTGCCAAAGGAACCGGCTGGGTCAAGGCTGCCGGCAACTACGCGCCCTGCTTCCTGCCCACCGACGAAGCCAAACATGAAGGATTTTCCGATCTGCTTTTCCTGGATCAGACCGGCCGCTATGTGGAAGAAGTCGGCACGGCGAACTTCGGCATGATCAAGAACGGAGTACTGTATGTCGCCGATTCGCCTTCTATTTTAAAAGGAATAACCCGAGATTCCATCATGCGCCTGGCGCGCGAGCAGCTTGGCATGGAAGTGATCTTCGCTCCCCTCGAGCTCGACCGTGTGCTTGGCCTTGGCGCCTTCGAGAAAGATGGACCTGCCGACGAGGTGTTCGCCATGGGAACCGCAGCCGTCATCAGCCCTATCTCGCATATGAGCTGGCAGGGCAGAACCTGGCACTTCGGCGACAATCCTGGCCCCTGGTCGCAAAAGCTGTATGATGCGCTGGATGGAGTACAGACCGGCCGCTATCCCGACCCGTACGGCTGGGTTACCGTGCTGGATTAAGAATCTTGGGGGGAGGGAGTACGAAGGAAGCCTCAGATGCCCTCTCCCCACTTGCCCAAACAGGATCGATTCTGCTATATTCGGTTTTGGTTGCGCGGCAAACCCGCGCGCTGGCCAATGGGGAATTAGCTCAGTTGGTAGAGCGATAGGTTCGCAATCTATAGGTCAGGGGTTCGAATCCCCTATTCTCCATGACTAAGCCGGACACCCAGGCAGGATGTCCGGCTTTTTTTATTGCGCATTCTGGCCTGCCCCAAAGTTGGCGCGCCATGGCCACACGGCCGCACCAGGGGATTTCTGGATCATCCCTCGCGCTGCCGCACCAGGCAGGCATAGTATCAGGTCACAGCCCGATTCTTGCACCGAATGTCACACTGCCTGTACTGAGGTAGTTGGCAGTCTCATCATTCTGGGACTCGGTCCAGTACAGGTCAGGATACTGCGACACACCCGCAGCTGAGCCGCCCAGGAACCTGACATTGAGAAATGCCTCAGCACCTGACTGAAACCGCCGCCCAGCCCGGATGGACGCATCAAGAATGGAGCCCTCGAACTGGAACGTCGCTCCATTGATCAGCGCGCTCGATGCATAGATGCCCGTTGCTTCAAACCCTGCAAAGAAACCGCCAGGCAATCCGAATTCTCCTGCCACTGCCAGGGCAGGTACTATCCCCAGATTCTGCGAGACAGCGCGCACGTCATTGCCGGCTGCATCATAACCACTGAATCGAATCGAGGCATTCCGCAACTGTACTGCCGCGCCTACACCCAGAAAGTCCGCTCCCTTGAGAAGATCATATAAATAGGTAGCTCTGTAGAACGGAAATGAATACACGATA
Source organism: Spirochaetota bacterium (assembly GCA_029265255.1). The sequence goes on along the minus strand of JAJUJQ010000001.1, from coordinate 190,360 downwards.
TCCACTGGGGAACCCGAGGCAAAAGTAACGTCATCGATCGTAAATGCGCTACGAGCAACAGTTTGAGTCGCCAGTTCCAGAGGCTGATACAGAAAACGGATCGAGTGTCTGCCGCCTGCCAGCAGATTCACGCTGAGGCGCGAGAAAGGAAAGAGTATCTCCTGCCCACCCATGGTCACAAAATTAAACTCTGAATTGGCGGGAGATGGGCCCACTCTGTAGGTATGGGAAAAAACTTTGACTGTCCCAAGCTCTGCTTCCAGCAATACATCAAGCGAAGAAGGTGCAGCCATAATGCCCAGCGGAAGCATTGCCAAGGCAATCAACACGGCTGCATACCTTTTGTCATATTTCATGCAGTACCTCCATTTTATGCTGATTATAATATATATAAAAAGTCATACAGGCAATTTCCGCCACTTGTTTTCGCCTGTTCGATAATACCTTGCATCCTGAATAAAGCACTGTTGCATCCGCGCAGCACCTCGCCTAGGATGATACACAGGGAGACACCATACAATGCCGGAAGACGTATTCGAGCTGCATGCGACAGGTCCTTCGAAACGCATACTTTTGCTGAAAGCTCTTGCAATGATGGGCATCGTCCTGCTGATGATGGGCCTCCGGGGCATACTGACCTTGTTCTCTGGCGCGCTTGTTGCAGCATTGATGGGGCTGTATGTCATCATCGACTCTCTGTATTGGGAGCAGCGAGGTATCCGCAGCATCGCCGTGAATGCCGAGACAGTCACCATATGGAAAGGTCGCACCCGCACTATGCAGCAGGTTGCAAGAGACCGTATCACTGCAATCGGCGTGTATCGAAAAATAAGCCTGGTCCGCGTAGTCTTTTTTCTGGGAGGCGGGCCACTGAAAATCATGCCTGGCTTTACGTACTTCACAGGCCCAAGAATCATGCTCACCAATGAATACTTCGACAGCAGAGAATTCAAGGATTTTCTTGCTGCGCTTGAGCAATTCGGATACCCGATCCAGCACCAATGAATTCTGCAGTGTTGCCGCCCCCTTGGCCATTGGATGGCGCCCGTCATACCTTGGTGCTAGAATCATGCCATGATCAGAAACCTCTGGTATGCAGTGCTCGAATCGAGCGAAGTGAAGGATGGTATTGTTGGTGTCACTCGCCTCGGCGAGAGGCTCGTCTTCTGGCGAGACAGCCGGGGCATGGTGCATTGCTTCTTTGACCGCTGCGCACATCGCGGCGCGTCGCTGGCAGGCGGCAAACTCCATGGCGATGTGATCGCGTGCCCATTTCATGGCCTCGAATACGACACGACAGGCCGCTGTGTGAAAATTCCTGCCAATGGCAAGAACACTCCGGTCCCCGAGCGCTTCAGGATGCGCAAGTATCCCACTTACGAGGCCTATGGCATCATCTGGATCTGGTGGGGAGAAAACCCGCCACCAGACCTCGCGCCGCCCTCCTTTTTTGATGATCTCACCCACTTCACCCACTGGAAAACAGTCCGCGACCCCTGGGACAACCACTATACACGCGTGCTTGAAAATCAGCTCGATGTGGTTCACCTGCCGTTTGTCCATCACAACACTATAGGGCGGGGCAACCGAACCTTGGTCGAGGGTCCCGGCCTCGAGTGGAAAAACGACATCATGTTCTACCACTATGCCTACAACAAGGTTGACGATGGCTCCAGGCCCCGCACGCCAAAAGAAGTGCCCGTACCCAATCCTGACAAGGATCTCAAGCTCGAGACCATCCTGCCCAATCTCTGGCAGAACCATATTTCCAGGAAGCTTCGGATTCTGGGCATATTCGTACCGGTGGACGAGACCCATACCCTGCTCTACCTCAGGCTGTACCAGGACTTTATCCGCGTACCCGTGCTTCGGGAGCTTGTCGACTGGCTCATGAGCCGTTTCAATCTCATCGTCGCCCACCAGGACCGCCAAGTCGTGAATACGCAGATTCCCAAAGGCGATGGCACAGGCACTGGAGAGCTGCTCATTCAGGGAGACTATCCGATCATGGAGTTCCGCAAAAAACGCCTCGAGCTTAAGCGGCGGAGCGGACAGAAATAGAATCCACAAGGAGGCATAAATGCCACCCGCGATCATCTATGTGACCAGAACAGGAAACTGCCGGGCACTTGCTCATAAGGCGGCCACGCTCACCGGCGGCACGGTATGGGAAATCGTAGACAAGGTTCCTCGCCAGGGTGTTATTGGTTTCATCCGCAGTGGGCGCCAGTCCACCTTCGAGATGGCGACTCCTATTGAAGACCCTCAGGCTGACCTGCGCAACATCGATACCCTCATCATCATCGCGCCGGTATGGGCGGGCAAGCTTGCTCCACCGCTCAGAACATGGCTGCGCGCACACCGCGGAGAACTGCAAGGTAAAAAAGTGCTGCTCGTCGCGTCGAACAGCGGCGGCAGCACCGACCGCTTCCGCCAGATTTTCGATAAAGAATGCAGCCCGGCAACAGACCTTCTATCTATCTCGATCAGGCAGCCCGAATCGGAACGGACAGCGCGGCTCGAAGAGTTTCTTGCAAAGCACAGGCTTCTGGCAGCTCCTAACTATTGAGACTATCCTCCGCAGCGCATCTCTTTTCATCCATACATGAACACGTGCCACTGGGATGGTGCCAAGCCGGTTTTCTTCTTGAATAACCTGGAAAAATGATATTGATCCTCGAATCCAAGCCGATACGCTACCTCTTTTACCGATAGATCCCCCCGCTCGAGCAGGCTTTTCGCAGCATGAATTTTTATATGAATGTAGTATTGATAAGGAGTCATCGAAGTATAGGTCTTGAAAATCTCATTGAGTTTCGAAACACTAATTCCTACTGCGCAGGCAATACTATTGATGTCGATATCCTCATATATTTTTTCCACCATCATGCATTTCGCTGCTTCTACAATCTGGGCTGCATGGCTGGCTTGGACTCTCCTGCGAGCGCTTGCGTTTATTTCCGCGATCAACGCAAGAATTTTTGAGGTTGCGACAATCTGGAACATCGGTTTCTGATCCCGGACTTCGGCAATTATTTTGCTGTATAGATCGAGCACTTCATTCTGAAGACCGATAGTATGAAAAGGCTCGTGAATATTGAGGAACCCGCGCTCACGCAAGAACTCAAAATGCGCCCCCTTGAAACCAACCCAGTACTCCATCCAACCAATTTCATATACCGGTTTATAGAAATGCTTGACGCCGGGGAAGACTATGATGATCGAGCCCGGTTTGACATCATAATGCCTGCCCTGCGTTTCAAAAACTCCTTCCCCTTTCGTAACATAAATGATCTGATATTCATTAAGCGTTCTTCCCACGGCAACGCGTTGAAAGATGCGTGGATGTCCTTCTTTGTTTGGCGGATAGATGGTATAGGGAGGCACTTCAGTATAGCCAGCATCCGTACACACCATCTCCCAGCTTTCATCTTCTGCAGAATATGTAAGATACCGGAAAAACGCATTTTTCGCTGAAATATCCATACTTAGTTTATTTTATCCATATATATCGGAGCGCGCAAGATTTCCTGCTTCCCGCGGTTATGCGCCATCCTGCATCACACGCCTAAAGAAATGTCTATCAAAAATGTAATAATGTCCATTGTGAAGCGAAAACAAGCCTTTATAGTTGAGTATGTATGGAGAGGTTTGCCGTGCATAAACCAACAGTAGGCTTGTTTGGCATAGGTCTTGATACCTACTGGGATCAATTCCAGGGATTACGAGATAGGCTTCTACAATACCAGGCAGAAACAGCTTCAATCCTGAACACCGCTGGAGCTGTTGTTATCGATGCAGGATTGGTTGATTCGGTCGAAAAAGCGCGCGCAGCAGGCGCTCTATTTAGAGAAAAAAAAGTCTCAATCGTATTTCTGCATATTACCACTTATGCGCTTTCTCAGACAGTACTGCCTGTTGCTCGTGAAGCCGGTGTTCCTGTTGTTATTCTCAATGTGCAGCCAGGTAAGAATATCGATTATCAATGGTTCAACCAACTCGGAGACCGTGCCCTCATGACAGGAGAGTGGCTCGCAAATTGCCAGTCTTGCTGCGTGCCTGAAATAGTGAATGTATTTCATCGCAATAACATAGCATACCATATGATTACCGGTTTTCGTAGTGAAGCAATTGTAGAACATGAGCTTTCACAATGGGTACGCGCTGCTCGTGTCATTGAAGTCATCCGTGATACAAATATTGGTATTCTCGGCCATTACTATGAAGGCATGCTCGATGTCTACACAGATCTGACCCGTATGGCTGGGGTCTTCGGAGTCCGATTCAATCTTATTGAAATTGAATACCTGGCTTATCTTCGAGAAAAAATCAGCGCGACAAGAATTGAAGAAAAACTATCTCAGTTTTCCCAGGAATTCGATGTGCTTCCTGAATGCACTCATGAGGAGCTTGTCCGTGCAGCAAGAACATCCTGCGCCTTGGATGACATGGTGAAAGAGAAATCGATCGGTGCGCTCGCGTATTATTATGAGAGCATGTCAGAAAGCGTACATCAGGATGTAGTCACGTCGGTTATCGCAGGGAACACGCTCCTCACCGCGCATCATATACCGGTCGCTGGCGAATGCGAGGTAAAAAATGCCATTGCCATGAAAATTCTAGATATTCTTGAAGCGGGCGGATCATTCTCGGAATTCTATTTAATTGATTATGAAGATGATGTCGTCCTTTGGGGCCATGATGGCCCCGCACATGCCGCCATAGCCGAAGGCAAAGTAAAGCTTGTTCCTTTGCCGCTGTACCACGGGAAACCAGGAAAGGGTCTTTCCATCCAAATGAGCGTGCGGCATGGACCGGTTACCCTGCTCTCTGTTGTCGAAGGCGCGCGAGGGAAAGTTTTCTTTCTTGTTGCGGAGGGAGAATGTGTGCCTGGACCCACTCTGCAAATTGGAAATACGAATAGCCGCTACCGCTTCCCGATTTCCGCGAGGGAATTTTCTGAAGCATGGTCCAGGGAGGGTCCTGCGCACCACTGCGCGATTGGTATAGGACACGTTGCGGCTGAGCTCAATAAAATCGCCGCGCTATTCGGTATTGAATGTCACAGAATTTGCTGAAATTTGGATCAAGGAATGCTAGATGGCCGATTTTGTTCTTGAGCTGAGGCATATCTCAAAATTTTTCCCTGGGGTGCAAGCTCTTAAGGATGTCCAATTACAGATAAAACCAGCTGAAATTCATGCCATAATGGGGGAAAATGGGGCTGGAAAATCAACGCTTATAAAGATTATTACCGGAGTATATCAACCTGACGAAGGCGAAATCTTATTCAATGGCAAAAAGGTGCATCTCAGAACTCCTCTCGATGCTCAGCGCTTCGGGATAAGCGCAGTATATCAGCACGTCGCTTGCTTTCCGGATCTGTCAGTTCTTGAAAACATTTTCATCGGACACGAAAGCTTTGATCCAATTACAAGGAAAATCCGATGGCGAGAATTACGGAAAAAAGCCGAATCTTTGCTGTTGAGCCTTGATGCTGATTTTAGTCCAAATACCATCATGGGCACTCTTTCTATTGCCCAGCAGCAGATAGTTGAAATCGCGAAAGCCCTTTCTGTGGATGCTAAAATCCTCATAATGGACGAGCCAACAGCACCCCTTTCAAGACGTGAGTGCGAAGACCTATACAGAATTGCAGAAACGCTGAGAGATAAAGGAGTATCAATCATTTTTATTTCTCATAGAATTGAAGATATGTACAGGCTCGCTGAAAGAGTGACTATATTACGAGACGGTCATTACATCGCCACCTGGGATGTCGCCGGGCTTGACCAAGCCAAGCTGGTACAAGGAATGGTAGGACGTGAAATTACTCAATATTTCCCAGCCCGTCATACAAAGATAGGCAATGAGATTTTCAGGATTGAAAGGCTTACCAGAACTGGTTTTTTCAAAGACATCTCATTTTCCGTTCGCTGTGGTGAAATCGTCGCGTTGACCGGTCTTGTCGGAGCGGGTCGTACAGAAATCTGTGAAAGTATTTATGGTATCTCTCCATATGATTCGGGAAAAATATACCTTGAAGGAAAGGAAATAACAATCAATTCTCCTGCGGATGCGCTTCGGCACGGCATTGGCTATCTTCCCGAGGATCGCATGAAACAGGGGCTTGTACTGGATTGGGATTTGATAAAAAACATCACACTCGCGTCATTAAAATCTTTCTGCAGAAACGGCTTTCTCCAGCCAGCCCAAGAACAGAAAATGGCACAAAACCTTGTACAGGATCTCAGGGTAAAAGCAGCACATGTATTTGTTAAAGCATCGACACTCTCTGGCGGAAACCAGCAGAAACTGATCGTAGCAAAACTCCTGACATCAAAGCTCAAGCTTATTATTCTCGATGAACCAACCAAAGGCGTCGATGTCGGTGCAAAGACAGAAATATACCGGATTATGAATACGCTTGCGGAAAATGGCTATGGAATAATTATGATTTCGAGCGAGATGCCTGAAGTACTTGGCATGAGTGACCGTATCATCGTAATTCGCGAAGGGAGGAAATCTGCAGAATTCGAAAGAAACCAGGCTACCCAGCACGCGATCCTTGAATCGGCTATGACTGAAAAAAGGAGAGAAACTCATGCAGTTGCAGAATAATGTAAGCCGAGATCAGAATGCGGGTTACCGAAGCATCGAAACATATCGTGAATTGGGGTTAGTGCTTTTCATCATTCTTCTTTCGGTTGTATTTCAAATCAGAAATCATCATTTTATCAGCCTTTCAAACATAAGAGATCTGCTGGCCAATACTGCCATCCTTTCCATCCTCACAGTAGGAATGATGATGGTCATTATCACTCGAGGTATCGATCTATCCATTGGTTCGACAATGGCACTTTCAGGTATGATAACCGCGCTTACAGTCAGTGCAATACCGGGTATACCCCCATTGCTGTCACTCGTTCAAGGTATGACAATAGGGCTTGCTACAGGTCTTATTAACGGAATTTTGATAGCCTATTTTAATATACTGCCAATAATTGCAACCCTTGGGCTCATGAATATACTGAGAGGATTGACATACCTGATCAGCAAAGGGAAATGGGTAAGTGCGTATCAGATGTCAGCGGGATTTAAAGCTTTGAGCACGGGAGAAACACTTGGTATAAACAATCTGGTTGTTTTTGCATTTCTGATTTTTGCTGCTTATACATACTTCATAAATAATACCAGGACTGGTCGATATATCTACGCGGTTGGTTCCAGTCCGGAAACCGCTGAGCTCATAGGTATCAAACGAAGAAGGATCATTTTGCTGGTCTATACCCTGATGGGATTGCTGGCAGGTCTTGCGGGTGTGCTTTGGGTAAGCAAGTTTGCTTCAGCACAAGGGGATACTGCAGTCGGCTATGAGCTGAACGTCATCGCAGCGACAGTGCTTGGAGGAGTAAGCGTCTCCGGCGGTCGAGGCAGAGTATCAGGAATCCTTCTGGGTTCCATGCTTTTCGGCATTCTGGCAAATGCGCTGCCATTGATAAACATCTCGCCATTTTGGCAGCAGTTTATCCAGGGAATAGTAATTCTCGCAGCCATAATTTCGAATGTGTTGCTGCAGAGACGCAACGAAAAAATTGTACTGAAAAAGCGTTCGGTTTGAAATGAGGTACGTATATGGCTGAAGAATCAAGCATCAATGAAATCGGCAAACCCAAAAGCCTGGCGCAATTTAGATGGGAACTATTTCTCTTTCTTTTATTCGTTGCAGTAAATATTGTCAACTCATTTTTAAGTCCCTATTACTTGAACCTTGATACATTTCTCAGTACACCAATGAATTTCCTGGACAAGGCATTTTTAGTTCTTCCAATGACAATGGTTATTATTTTAGGGAATATAGATGTATCAGTTGGATCAATAGTCGCGCTCAGCTCTGTGCTTATGGCGGTTTCCTACAACGCGGGTTTGCCAATGCCATTCGCCATGCTCCTCGCCCTCCTTGTAAGCACCACATGCGGACTAATCAATGGGTTATTGCAAATCAAATTTCGCGAGCTTTCTGCAACTATCATTACGCTCAGTACCATGACCCTGTACCGAGGAATTGCGTATGTCATTCTTGAAGACCGATCTGCGGGACGCTTCCCTTCCTGGTTCAGTTTCCTCGCATGGGGGTACATAGGCAAAATACCGTTCATTGTTATTGTGTTCGGCATCACAGCTGTCGTATTCATGGTGCTTTTGCAAACTACTCGTTTTGGCCGGATCATCTATGCGCTGGGCAATAATAAAACAGCCTGCGAATACTCCGGAATAAGAACAGGAAGGGTCATACTTGGTGTAAGCGTTCTTACTGGTCTTATGTCTGGATTCACCTCTCTCTTCCTCACATCCCGCATGGGAAGCACACGGCCCAATGTCGCCTTGGGTTATGAACTCGACGTTATCGCGATGACTGTGCTGGGAGGTATAAGTACAAGCGGAGGCAAAGGAAGAATTGTTGGCCCTCTTATATCGATTTTTCTCATTGGTTTTCTGAATTATGGCTTAGGGTTGCGAAACGTTTCAGCGCAAGTATTGCTTATCATCCTTGGTTTACTACTCATCCTTTCGGTCCTGGTTCAAAATTTCGCGAATAGACCAGAACAAAAACCGTTTTCAAAATCTGGGGAATCTGCCGCCTTTGGGCATCTATCCGATGCGTCAGGCGGATCAGATATTCATGAGAATTCAGCTCAAGGAGGCTGACATGAAAAGAAAGATTACAGTGGTAGTACTGGTGCTTATGGCGCTGGTACTGGTCATGCCTGCATCGTTGTTCGCCGCAGAAAAGGCAAAGTATGCCATAGTGTTTAAGAACACTGGCAATCCCTATGGCGAAAAACAGATGGAGGGCTTCAAGAAAGGCATCGAAGAACAGGGATTTGAAGCAATTCTCAGAGCGCCTGATCTCCCGACCGCCGAAGCGCAGATCCAGATCATTGAGCAGCTGATAGCCCAGAAGGTTGCAGCGATCTGCATTGTAGGTAATGATTATGACGCTCTAGTACCTGTTCTCAAGAAAGCATCATCGCAAGGCATCAAGGTTTTCTCCCTTGATTCTTCGGTTAATCCGCAAGCCCGGCTCACACATGTCAATCAGGCTGACTCTGAGAAAATTGGCCAGACCCTTATCAAAGCAGCGTATGATATGGCTGGCGGAAAAGGCGAAATTGCCATTCTCTCAGCAACAAGCCAAGCATCGAACCAAAACATCTGGATTGATTTCATGAAGAAGGAATTGGCTAAGCCCGAGTTCAAGGATCTCAAGCTAGTCAAAATCGCGTACGGCGATGATCTTCGTGACAAGTCGGTCGCCGAGACCGAAGGCCTGCTCCGCTCCTATCCTAACCTGAAGGTTATTATTGCTCCTACGACGGTAGGTATCGCTGCTGCCGGAAAGGTCCTCACTGACAAAGGACTCAAAGGCAAGGTGATGCTGACAGGGCTCGGATTGCCATCCGAAATGGCCGAATACATTGAAAATGGCGTCTGCCCCTATATGTTCCTGTGGAATCCCATTGATGTCGGCTATCTTGGTGCGTATGTAGGGACAGCCCTCGTGAATGGCAAGATTACTGGTAAAGTGGGTGATAAGTTCAGCGCGGGAAGACTTGGTAATTACACTATAACCAAAGCACCCGATGGCGGAACGGAAGTCTTGCTCGGACCTCCATTCAGATTTGATAAAACGAATATTAATGAATGGAAGAAAGTCTACTGAACTGAATTGATGCTACGTTGATAGATCAGGACCTTGGAGGGCTGGCAATTTCCGCCAGCCCTCTGAAAGGGTTCCTGGCTCTGAGGAACTGAAGAGGGGGTGCGCTAATATGGCGCTAGTAAGGCAGCCCATGACTATTGATCAATTCATTCTGTCAGGAGCAATGGTTGTATGAAAAGAAATGCGTTTATAATGCAGCTTAAACCTGGAGCTCAGGAAGAATATAAGCGTCGTCATGACCAGATATGGCCAGAATTAAAGGCAGAGCTGAGGAAATCGGGTATTTCTGATTATTCAATTTATCTGGATCATGAGACCCTTCGGCTCTTCGCAATTCAGCGCCTTGCAGATGATGAAACAAGCGGCCTCCTGCCGCAAAGTCCGATTGTGCGGGAATGGTGGGAGATGATGAAAGATCTAATGGAAACGAACCCCGATAATTCACCTAAGATCTGGCCGCTCACAGAGATGTTCCACATGGACTGAGAACATATAAATAGGACCGCAGGAGCGTTTGATCAGCATGAAAAACAAACAGGACCACGTTGCGCTGAACCTTATTCCATTAATCGAAATTTCACGAATGTATGGTGCTGATCCTAATTTCGTCCTTGCAGGAGGAGGCAATACTTCCCTCAAGGAAGGTGATGTTCTCGCTGTCAAAGCGTCAGGCGTTTCTCTTGGGTCCATCGACGAAAACGGATTCGTACTTCTGTCAATGTCAAAGCTTTTGGCCCTTTTCTCAGAATCCCTTCCTACCGCGCTGGACGCAAGGGAAGAACATGCGCTCAAAAAAATATATGAAGCACGGATTCCAGGACAGACACGAAGGCCTAGTGTTGAAACACTTCTTCATGCCTCGTTTCCATATCGCTTTGTCGTCCACCTGCACCCAGCACTTGTTAACGGGTTAACGTGTTCATCCAAGGCGTTCGAAATCGCGGAACAGATGTTTGGGCAAAAGGCGATGATTCTGCCCTATATCACACCTGGATATACTCTTGCCCATACTGTGTACCAAGCGATTGAACAGAAGACCGCGCAGGGAGAAGAAGTCCCCCATATCCTGCTATTGCAAAATCATGGATCGTTTGTTGCCGCAAATACCAAAGAAGACATCATAAGGCAATATGAATGGATTATCGATACAATCAAGAAAATGGTCGAACCTCTTCCCCAAATGATTTCCCAAGACAAATCCAAGAATACACACGTGACGCTGCTACCCGATGAAAATTCTTCATGCCGCGGCCATATTGACGCCTCACTCATTAAGCATGTTATAGAAGAAGCCGCTCAAAAATTGGGGCTATCGTTTTTTATCGAGTCAAATGCTGTATTGAGCAATTTTCTTGGAAGTGAAGAAGCCTTTGCTCCTCTTTCTCTTCCCTTTACCCCAGATCATATTGTCTATTCTGGTTCACGGCCACTTTTTCTAACCAGTTCTGAAGGCCGATCGATTGATGCTTTTTATTGCAAGATAAATGAATTTCTCACAAGCTACGGTGAGTTGCCGAAGATTGTAGCTATTCAAGATTTCGGCATTGTTGGACTAGGCGTTGATGCGACAGCCGCTCATTTGGCCTGTGAACTATTCTCGGACTCAGCAAAAATAGCATGGTATGCCCGTTCATTCGGTGGCGCACACCCGATGCGACTAAAAGATATCGAATTTATTCGTACTTGGGAAGCGGAAAAATACCGCGCGTCGGTATCAACACGCTCATCGTCCTGAAATCTTCCAATCCAGCTATGGGAGGGTCTTTATCAATGGCTAGGTTAGAAAGAAATTATAATACGGCTCGCGATATATACGCAGCTCTTGGAGTTGATACCGACCAGGCAATCGAGACAATATCGTCGATACCTCTGTCAATCCACTGCTGGCAAGGCGACGATGTGATCGGGTTCGATGGCGCGACATCATTAAGCGGCGGAATTCTGGCGACCGGCAGCTATCCAGGAAGAGCACGGAATGCAGACGAGCTGCGAAGCGATGCCGCTTTTGCATTTCGACACATCCCAGGGAAAAAGAGATTCAATCTCCATGCCATGTACGCGGAAACGAATGGCGCGAAGGTAGAGCGAGCAGCATTGGAACCGCAGCATTTTGTGTCGTGGATTGACTGGGCAAAAGAAATGAAGATTGGGCTCGATTTCAATCCAACGTTTTTTTCTCATCCATTAGCAGCCAGCGGATGGACGCTAACCCATCCAGACGATGCGATTCGCTCATACTGGATTGCGCATGGCAGGGCAAGCAGGAAAATAGCCCAAGCCATCGCAGATAGTCTGAAGGATAATGTAGTAAACAACCTTTGGATTCCCGATGGGTCCAAAGACATGCCTGCCGATAGGCTGGGGCCACGATTACGGCTCAAGGAATCCCTGGATGCCATTTATGCCGAAAAGCTGCCAAACGATCGCCTATTGGATTCGTTAGAATCAAAGCTTTTTGGCATAGGTTCAGAATCATATGTCCCCGGGTCACATGAATTCTACCTGGGTTATGCAGCCTCGAAATCAATTGGTCTCTGCTACGACATGGGGCACTTCCATCCTGAGGAAAGCGTCGCTGACAAGATCTCCGCAACGTTGCTGTATGTGCCTTACCTTGTGATCCATCTAAGCCGCGGATTGCACTGGGACTCGGATCATATCGTCATCTGGAATGATGCTATTACTGACATCTGTAGAGAGATTGTACGCATGCGAGTATGGAATAGAATCCATCTGGCACTTGACTATTTCGATTCATCGGTCAACAGGATAATAGCGTGGATTATCGGTGCACGAAGCACACAGAGAGCCTTGCTGGCCACATTCCTTGAACCTATTGATGCAATACGTAAATATGAAGAACAGGGTGATCTAGGTTCAAGACTCGCGCTAATGGAAGAATCTCGTTCATTGCCATTTGAGGCTGTTTGGAGCTATTACTGCGAGATGCAAGGGGTGCTCTGGGGCCCAGAGTGGATTGATGAGGTAAGAAATTACGAAAAGACAGTGCTTAGCCGGCGTAGCTAGCACCGCTCAAAAGCCTCATTTGCCATATGAGTTCGATGACAAGGATTTCACCCTTTTTATTCAAAAAGGCCGTGGCGCGGGAATGATCGCTCAATATCGCGCTTCCCGCGGCACGGCTGGTTACTTCAGCAGCTTCCTCTCGAGCTCCACGCGCAGACGCGCTGGTTCTGTAGTCTTCCCGATAATCACGGTCTCAACGCCGGCTATCCGGGCATAATCCTCAAGCATTTCGTTGGTAACCGCATAGGAAAATCCCGAATGGTGCGCGCCACCCGCGAGAATCCACAGTTCCAGAGCTTCTTTGAAGGAGGGAAGAGGTTTCCAGAGAGCCCTCGCGACCGGCAGGCGAGGCATCTTCTGAGGCAAGGGCACTGCTTCAACTTCATTTACGATAAGATGGAAGGTGTCGCCGCAATCGATAATGGTAGCAGCAACCGCATTTCCGGGGCGTGCGTCAAATACAAGGCGAGCCGGGTCATCCTTGCCTCCGATGGAGAGTGGATGCACTTCGATTCTCGGCGTTTGCGCGGCAATGCTAGGACAGACTTCGAGCATATGGGCACCCAGCACCAATTCCTTGCCATCCTCGAGATGATAGGTATAATCCTCCATAAAGGAAGTACCGCCAGGAAGGCCACGCGCCATTGTCTTCATAGCGCGCACCAAGGCTGCGGTCTTCCAGTCGCCCTCAGCACCGAATCCGTACCCATCGGCCATCAGGTTCTGCACAGCGAGGCCTGGCAGTTGTGGCAAGCCCGCAAGATCCTCAAACGTAGTGGTGAACGCTCCGGCCCCAGTCTCGCTTAAAAAGCGCCTCAATGCTATTTCGATAGCCGCCTGCTCACTCACGCGTTTGAATTGCGCGGTATCCTTCTGCAACGACGCAGGAATTTCATAGCGTTCTCGATACTGCGCAACTACTTCTTCGATTTCGCGGTCCGAAACCTCCGCGTACCTTCGCGCGATCTCCCCTATGCCGTAGCCATTCACCTGCCATCCAAAACGGATTTGGGCCGATACCTTGTTGCCTTCGGTAACCGCTACTTCGCGCATGTTGTCACCGAGCCGCGCCACCCGGGAGACCATCCCGTCGGCATACGCCACAGCGGCTCGCATCCACGCGGCGATCCGGCTCACTACATCCTCATCCTGCCAGAATCCGACGACGACCTTGCGCGCTAGGCCCATGCGGGTCTGGATAAAGCCATGTTCCCTGTCTCCATGAGCCGACTGGTTAAGGTTCATAAAATCCATGTCTATGGTGTCCCAGGGAATTTCGCGGTTGAACTGCGTATGCAGATGCAAAAGCGGCTTGGCGTTTTCAGCAAAGCCTCGTATCCACATCTTCGAAGGCGAGAACGTGTGCATCCATGTCATAATCCCTGCGCATGCGGAATCGGCGTTTGCCTCTCTGAACGCTTGGACAATTTCTTCTGGAGAAGTAACGACCTTTGGCACCACCGAGGCAGGAATTTGCGTGTGCTCATTGAAGAATGCCGCAATGGTCGCTGCATGACGACGCACCTGCTCAATCACTGCCGGCCCGTACAGAGTCTGCGTCCCGACAATCAGATGAAAGCTATAGGTATCATAGGTTTTCATGACAGCTCCTTTTCAATGAAAGACCCGAGTCTCAGATAATCTTGATACAACCGGTCATAGATGGCCGCTCGACTGGCATCCGGCAGCACTACGGATTCGATATCCGGCTTCATGGCTGCCTGTGCGGCGTTGAGCGAATCATAGATTCCCGCCACGACTGCCGCGAACATCGCAGCCCCGAGCGCTACCGACTGCTCTCCTGCCACCACCTCGATGGGGCGGCCAAGCACGTCGGCAACCGTCTGCATGACCAGCCGGCTCTTGCGTGCCACGCCTCCGATGGCCCTGATCTTCGCGATCGCCACCCCTTCCTGCTCGAAGCGTTCTACAATAGCCCTGGTACCGAACGCGGTCGCCTCAATGAGCGCACGGTAGATCATGGGAGCCGTGGTACCAAGGGTAAGGCCTGTCAGTGCCCCTTTCAGTTTTTGGTTCGCATCGGGCGTGCGCCGCCCATTCAGCCAGTCCAGCGCCAGCACACCTGACACGCCAGGCTCGAGCGCTGCTGCTTCCGCCTCAAGCGCTGGCATGATCCGCGCCCCGATCTCCGCACTCAGTGCCCGAATAGCGGCTGCAGGGGCCGGAGTCCCTTCCTTCCCGTGAACCGCGGCCACCGCGTGCGGTAACACCTGTTCCACAGGCCACATCAAGAGGTTTTTGAACCACGCGTAGACATCGCCAAAGGCGCTCTGTCCCGCCTCATATCCCACCATTCCCGGAATAATAGAGCCATCAACCTGCCCGCAGATGCCCTTGACGAGCCTTTCCTCGCCTTCCCCGCCTGGGCCGACGATCATATCGCAGGTGCTGGTTCCCATCACCTTGACCAGCACGCCCCGCTCTACCCCGCCACCTACCGCCCCCATATGCGCATCGTACGCACCAACCGCCACCGGAATACCGGCTGGCAGATGCAGCCTTTGTGCCCATTCCGCGGTAAGTCTGCCGAATTCCTGGTCACTCGTATAAGTTTCCACCCCAAGGCTGTCCTTTATTCGAACTAGTTCTGGATGCAGCGCGCCAAGGAAGTTGTCATCTGGGTAGCCACCAAAACGGCTATGCCACATGGCCTTATGCCCCATCGCACAGCGGCTTCTCTTGACATGCGCGAGCCTAGTCGCTCCGGTCAGCAGCGCAGGCATCCAGTCGCAATGCTCGAGCGCGGAGGCTGCGATCTTGAACAGCTCCGGAGATCGCCGCGCAAGATGCAAAAGCTTTGCCCAGAACCATTCCGAGGAGTACACACCTCCTTCAAAAGCGGTATAATCAGTGTGCCACTGCCTAGCCAGCCGGTTGATCTCGTCTGCTTCCTCTGTCGCGGTATGATCCTTCCACAACACGAACATCGCATCCGGATGATCTTCATATTCAGGCAGAAGCGCCAGCGGAACCAGGTTTTCGGTCACCAGACAGGGCGTTGAACCGGTTGTATCGATCGCGATTCCCTCGACCCGCGCCAGATACTCGCCCGAAGTGCTGGCCAGCTCCTCCATGACCGATTCCAGCGATTCGATATAATCGCGCGGATGCTGCCTGAACCGGCTTTCCAACGGATCGCAATAGAGTCCACGAGCCCACCGCGGATAGGCCGCCACCGCGCTCGCCACCTCTCGCCCGTCCGCGGTATCGGTGATGACCGCCCGGCAGGAATCGGTCCCATAATCGATGCCAATGACGTAGTGTCGAGATTGCATCCGTTCCATGGAATTCGCTCCTTTTCTTCCTCTATGCCGAAAAAACCTTGCTCATGATGCGCTCCTGAGAAATATCATGCTTCTCCAGAACGCTCTTTACCTGGCCTTCGTGCATGACTACCACGCGGTCCGACAGCGCGACGATTTCCGGCAGTTCGGAGGATATGAGAATGATGCTCGTCCCATTGTCAGCCAATTCGGTAATAATCTTGTGTACTTCGGCTTTCGCATGTACGTCAATGCCGCGCGTCGGCTCATCCAGAATGAGAATAGACGGCTTCGTCGCCAGCCATTTCGCAAGCACGACTTTCTGCTGATTCCCGCCGGAAAGATTATTCACGAGCTGCTCTGGACCGCTGGTCTTGATTTCGAGGAGCTTTGTGTAGTGGCTGGTGATTTCGAGTTCTTTCCTCCGGTTCAGGGTACCGAAGGTTCCCGAGATTGCGTGGTGAATGGCCATCGTGATATTTGCCCGGACCGGCATTTGGAGGATAAGGGACTTTGTCTTGCGATCTTCCGAGAGATAGGCGATGCCCTGCGCAATCGCCTGCCACGGCGAACGGATATCGACTTTCTTGCCGCAGAGGTACACGGTGCCCGCGCTTTTCTGTTCAGCGCCGATCAGCAGCAGCGCGAGCTCTGTGCGCCCCGCGCCGATAAGACCAGCGAGTCCCAGAATTTCGCCCTTTCTGAGTTCGAAGCTCACGTTGTCCAGGTAGGGAGGACCAGACAACCCTTCAATCCTGAGAATGACCTCGTCCGAGGCTTCTTTGTTGCGTTTCGAATAGAACGAATGCATTTCGCGGCCCACCATCAGGGAAACAAGCTCCTCCTGAGTTGCTTCGCTGGTGGTACGTTCACCCACATGGCTTCCATCACGCAACACGACAATCCTGTCGGTGATATGAAATACTTCTTCGAGTTTATGCGAGATGAAGATAACGGCAATGCCACGCGATTTGAGCTCCTTGACGATCTGAAAGAGCTTCTGTACTTCCTTGTCGGTGAGCGAACTGGTCGGTTCGTCCATGATGATGAGCCGAGCATCGGCGAGGAGCGCTTTGCCGATTTCGATCATTTGCTGGAGAGCAACCGACAGCCTACCTGCGGGAGTATCGAGGGGGATGTGCACGTCGAGATACGAAAATATCTCGGCAGCCTTCTTTTTCATGGCTCGGAAGTCGACCAGATTGGCGGAGTTTCTCAGCTCATGGCCGAGGAAGAGATTTTCGAGAGCAGAAAGATTGGGGCAATTGTTGAGTTCCTGAAAGATAATGGCAATACCCCTTTCCTTGGCATCCATGATGGATTTCAGCCTTATTTTCTCTCCCTGCCAATATATTTCCCCTGCGTCAGGGGTGTAGACCCCGGCAATGATTTTCATGAGGGTCGACTTGCCTGCGCCATTCTCGCCCAGAAGTCCGACGACTTCTCCTCTGTCAATGTAAAAATCGATATCATCGAGCGCCTTCACGCCCGGGAAACTCTTTGAAATATGGTGCAGCACCAGCAATGGCTCCAGCATGGCATGGTCCCTCATCTGTTCTTGATCCGGTCGAGAACCGCGGCCAATACGATGATGATGCCAATCACCGCTGTCTGCCAGTAAGGAGACACACGCATCAGCACAAGGCCGTTGCGGATGACTCCCATGATCGCGGCGCCGATGATGACTCCCAGAATGCTGCCGCTGCCGCCCGAAAGGGATGTGCCGCCGATAACCGCGGCCGCGATGGCGTCGAGTTCCCAGCCAGTTCCGGTATCAGCCTGCGCGGAATTGAAGCGGGCAATGAGAATGATTCCCACCACCGAAGCCATAAAACCGGAGATCATGTACAGCACGACTTTGATGTTCTTCACATTGATGCCGGATAGAAATGTCGCTTGTTCGTTGCCACCGATTGCGTAGGTCCTTCTTCCGAACGCAGTGCGCGAGAGGACAAAATGGGCAATGGCGGCAAGGACGATCATCACCCACAGCGGGATTGGAAGTGCGAGGAAATCCCCCTGCCCGACGACGAGAAAGGGTTTGGGAATATTGGTGATGGGCCAGCCTTTAGTCACAATAAGGATGACACCGCGGGCGAAGGAGAGCATGCCAAGGGTCACGATGAACGGCGCGATCCGCACATAGGAGATTAATAGCCCATTGATGAATCCCAGGAGCAGCCCGGTCGTCAGCCCTAAAAGCACACTGAGCACAATAGGCTGTCCGCCCGACATGGCCCCCGCGGCTACTACTCCCGAAAGCCCCATGATAGACCCTACCGAAAGGTCAATACCACCAGTGAGAATCACGAATAGCTCACCGAACGCGACTACCGCCACAAAGGATATCTGCCGCGACACCAGATACAGGTTGCTGCCGCTCATGAAATTCGGCGCGAACAGCGTGACGATCGCCATCAGAATGACGAGCGCGAGAAAAATCGCCGATTCGCGGTAAGAAAAGAATTTGCCAAGAATCGATCTGTGTTCCTGGGCTGTCATGTCTTCCTCGTATTATTGTTGTTCATCGAATATGCGTAGCATCTGCGTAATACATGCCCCCATTTAGGAGGAAACTGAAAAACTGGCAGGACCGCACACTGCCATGGCAGCCTGCGTGTCCTGCCTTTTGCCAACGATCAAGGTACCGAATCAGGGATTGAACTCTTTCTTCATCTCATCCATGTACGTGTTGACATTGTTCTTGGTGACAAAGAGTACACCCGTATCGATAACCTTCGGGATCGATTTGCCAGCCATGGCGTCAAGCAGTTTCTCCACAGACAGCCATCCCATCTTATAGGTCTTCTGGACCAGGCAGAAGGCGACCGTTCCGTCCTTGATGCCTTCCAAAGTATCTTTGAGGTCGTCGAAGCCCGCGAGGATGATCTTGCCAGCCTTCTTCTGCTGGCGGAGGACATTGGCCGCTGCGGGAGCTCCTTCGGCGGAGACCGCGAATATTGCTTTCAGGTTTGGATAGGTCTGCAGAATTGCTTCGGTTTTATTGGTCGCTACCGCGAAATCGCCTTGCACATCGACCACATCGAGCACCTTAATCTTGGGGGCTGTCTCGGCCAACGCTTTCTTAAAGCCTTTGGTGCGAAGATTGAGGTTGGCTGCACCTAGACCGCCCTGGAGAATGATGATTTCGCCTTCCTTGTTCATGAGCTCGGCCATCTTCTTGCCCGCTTCGTAGCCTGCCGTTTCGTTGTCTGTCCCGATGTAGGTAAGCGCGGCGCTGGATGGCGCGGGGGCGTCGAAGGTTATGACCTTGATTCCTGCCTTTATCGCGTCCGCGATGACCGGTACGAGTCCCGCATCGTCGAGCGCAGAAATCGCAATCCCGTCAACCTTCTGGGCGATCAGGTCTTCGATGACCTTCACCTGGAGCGGCAGTTCGAATTTTTGCGGATCGACCTTCCGGACGGTCACACCGTACTTTGCCGCAGCTGCCTTGAAGCCTTCGAAACATGGTTCGTAATAGGGGTGTACTCCTTTCGGCACCATGACGAACACCGGTTTCTTGGCCTGTCCGAACACGACAGCTGGTACGAGAAGTACCAGGACCACGACTGCCAGCAGCAGTTTTTTCATACGTACCTCCTTCCAATATCTCAAGCCTGCTACCGAGGCTGAATGCACTGAATCATTTCTTCTGCGGGTTGGTCGCAGCCTCCAAAGGAAGGTTTTCTTTCAAGTACACATCGATCGGCATCTCGATTTCGGCTTCCACTTCTTGACCGAGGACCACCTTCCGATAGAGCTGATATACTCCTTGATACCCTTGGTAATCCTGCCTCTGAGAAAGCACGCAATCGATGGTTCCCTCTTGGAGCCCCCGTACGTTTTCGGGTACCAAGTCATAGCCGACAATCGCGACATGCGGGCTTCCTGATCTCGAATTCACCCGCGCCGCGATGCCGTGTACCGATGCGTTGGTCACGAAAATGCCATCAATCATTGAAAATTCAGCAAGCAGCTGCTTCACGAAGTTTTCTCGCCGTTCTCTATGCTCGATATCGAAGCACTCGCGGACCACAGGTACATGTCGGGATTCGGCAAAATACGAACGAAATCCTTCAATGCGTTTCTGTATATGGAAATCCTCGCTATGGGTACTGACAATGACATAGGGACCAGTGCGATGCGAAAACGCTTCGAGAAGGCGGCCCGCAAGCAGCCCGCTGCGAAAGGCATTTTGCCCGATTCGCGTAAGCGGTGGAAACGCAGGCAGTTGCGCGTCGAAGAATACCACCGGAAAACCGCTTGGAAGCCTTGCAAGGAACGAATAGGTCTCTTCGGGAATAACCGGAGCGATGAGCAGACCCGAATAATCCTCCGGATCAAACCCTGCCAAGGCCCGTGAGAACGATTGCTTGCTATATCGATTGAATTCAAAACGGCGAACTCCAACCCCGAAGGCTGCAAGCTCCTTCTGCGCCTTATGGACTCCCATGCATGCGATACGCCAGTACCCCGAGTCCTCATCGAGTGCAGGCATAATCACCGCAAAGGTATGCTTTCTGTTGAGCTTGAGATGACGGGCGATCGGATTGGGCGTGTAACCTGATTCCTTGATAATGGCGAGAATCCGTTCTTTCGTCTGGGCAGAAACCCTACCCCTGCCGTGCAAAACCCGATCAACGGTTCCTATCGAGACTCCTGCCCGTTCCGCGATCTCCCGGACTGTCATCGCCGCGGCTCCTTGTAGGTTGCGTTATCGTACACGCAAATGATACGACAGGTTCCGCGATTTGTCAAATACAATTTTTTCAGAGGAGACAGGTTTTTTGCGCACGATCGCGCGCGACGGAAACAAGAGTTTAGAAATCTTCGATCAATTCCCAACTGGAATGTGGCAAGGCGCCTGCGACATGCTCTGAGGTAAGGTATCCCACCGCGCCGCTCTTGAGTACTTCGATCGCCTTGTCGATTTCCGTGATTCTGAAAATAAAGACCGCGTGATTGTCGCTTTTCTGGCCGAATCCATAGACATATTCAATATTCAAGCCATGAGCCTTGAGGATTTCGAGCACTTTCATGAAGCCGCCCGGTTTATCCTCGGCCTTCAGCGCGAAGACGTCGACGGTCGTCACATGGTAGCCATTCCTGACAAGCGCGTGCACGGCGATATCTGTCTTATCGACAATGAGGTGGACGACGCTGAACTCAGTACTCTCGGTTACGCAGAGGCTGCGAATATCGACATCGTGCGCCTTCAGCACAGTCGTCATGTCGAAAAGTCTTCCTGCAGTATTTTCGAGCGCCACATTGATCTGCTTAATTTTCATGGTTCCACCTCGCTCACAGAATCCTTGATTCCCCATGGTATCAGATGCAATGGGAGCTGAAAAGATATCACATATGTGGATTCACACTTGACGAAGCGCATGGATTCAAAAGCCCCCTACCTCATATTCGGCTCAGCGCAGAAGGTCTCTATCTTCAGCGTAATCAGCGCCGCGTACCTGTCTGAACAGCGCAACAAGACCCGGCACATCCATGCTGCACTTTTCTTCACCAGCCAAATCTGCGACCACTATGCCTTCATGCATCATGATCACTCGATCTGCCTGATCCAGTGCGCGCTTCATGTCATGGGTCACGATGAGTGCTGTAAGCCCGAATTCCTGAATAAAATGTCTGGTAAGCGCACTGACAAGCTCGGCATTGGCCGGGTCCAGCGCGGCGGTATGCTCATCCAGCAGCAACACAGAAGGGCGGGAAAGAACTGCCATCAGCAGCGTCAGAGCTTGGCGCTGCCCGCCGGAAAGTCGGGACACATTTTCGTGCAGGCGATTCTCTAGTCCCATGCCGAGTTCCGCGAGCCGCTCACGCATCTCGCGCACAAATCGCGCTGGTGTGGCCATGCGAAAACGCCTCGGCCCCTTGCGCGCGGCAAGCGCCAGATTGTCGATCACCGTCATGTCACCTGCCGTACCAGCAAGCGGATCCTGCCGTACACGTCCAACATGGAGCGCCCGAGTCCATTCAGGGTCCTTCGTCACATCCATGCCGTTCAGCACAATGCGTCCCGCACGTACCGGCACAGTTCCCGCAATCGCGTTCAGCAGTGTGCTCTTGCCAGCGCCATTCGATCCTATGATCGACACCGTCTGTCCTTCGGGCACTTCAAGCGAAAGCCCTTTCAGAACCGTATGTTCCTCACCTCCGCCGAGACGGAAACCGACCACGATGCGTTCGAGTTGTATCATCATGTCTTCCTGTTCCGGCGCGAAATGGCAACCGACGCAATGATCAGAAGGGCGGTAAGAAGTCTCAGATCATTCGGTGTTATTCCAGCGACATAGCCCCACGATCGAGCGGCGTACATGAGCGCCCGGAACAGTATTGAGCCGAGCAGTACGCGAGCCAGTTGCACGCCGATAAACTGCGATCGGATAACCAGCTCTCCCAGCATGACGGTTGCCAGCCCCGCGGCCACCACTCCCTGCCCAAGATTCACATCCGCGAAACCCTGGTACGCCGCGGCCATGGCGCCGGACAACCCCGGCAGCGCATTGGCAAGCATTATGCCCCCAGTCCGCAGTCGTGAAGGCTGAATGCCCGCCTGGATGACCGCATTCTCGTTGTCGCCAAGCGCTCCCATGGCTATGCCGATTTCCGTGTGAAAAAACACATCGAGCAGCACGTAGAGAATGGCACAGACAAGTACACAAGCCAGCAGCAATGATAGTTCCGATGGCAGGATGCCGCCGCCCAGCTTGAGCGCTTGAGCCCGAAGTGGATTGAACGCGATAAGTGGAAGGTTGGGCCTTCCTCCCAATAGTCTTAAATTGAGCGAGTAGAACCCTGTCATTGTCACAATGCCAGCTAAAAGCGGCGGCACCTTGAGCCGATGATGAATCGCTGCGGTGATAACGCCAGCAACAGCGCCCGCCAGAAATCCCGCGGCTAACGCACCAGGCACAGCCAATACCGCAAGGGTTGCATCCCGCGAACTACCCAGGGCGATCGCTACGCCAGTACCCGCTGCCGCTCCAGCGGGGAAGGAGCCTTCCACCGTCATGTCCGGAAAATCCAGTACTCTGAAACTGATGAACACGCCGAGCGCAAGGATGCCGTATATAAGCCCTTCGACCAGAATGCCCTCGATCATACGCTATTTCCTGATGACCTGGCCATTACTGATGACAGCCGTCGCCTTCTGACGGAGTGAAGGCGTGATATCGAGCCCGAGCCTCGCGGCAGTGTCGAGATTGAGGATCAGTACCATGTTCTCGCTGTCCCTTGGCAGGAGGGTGGGAATATCAGCCGGCTTCTCGCCGTTCAGGATGCGAACCACAAGCGCGCCAGTCGCGATCCCCATCCGATAGTAATCGTAGCCAAGCGCTGCCAGTACTGGAATTGTTTCTGCTGAAGACGGATCAGCCGTTACGATTGGAATGTTCCGATCCAGCCCCACTTCCGCAAGGCCGCTGAGCGCAGAGAATACGGTATTGTCATTCCCAAGATAGAGTCCGTCGATTCGACCCGCGATGGAGATCAGTGCCTGCCTGGCTTCTGAGGAATTGGTAATGGTGGTTTCGACATAATCGAGGCCATGTTCGATGCAGTACTCTTTGACCATGCGCGCGAGCACAACCGAATTCGCCTCACCTGACGAGTAGATATGTCCCAGCCGCCTGATATTCTTGAGCTGACAGAGGAGATCGAGCTGCTCGCGAACTGGCGTCATATCGGAGGTTCCAGTTACGTTCAGCCCTCCCCTGTCCCATGAGGAAACCAGGCCAGCCGCTACGGGGTCAGTGACAGCGGCATAGATGACAGGGCGATCCTTGATCTGATTGGCAAGCGCCTGAGCGGTCGGTGTCGCGATCCCCACCGCGACGGCCACTTTTTCCTGCGCGAACCGCCGCGCGATTTGGCCTGCAGTGTTCATATCGGCATTTGCGTTCTGTAGATCAAAGCTGAAGCCGGGCTTTGACGAATGGATTTCGTCCATTATTCCTTTTTCGATGGCGTCGAGCGCTGGATGGGCAACGAATTTCGCGATGCCGATGGTGTTTGCTCCCTTGCCTGCGGCATTGCAGGAAAACAGAAAGCCGCCTGAAATCAGGATGATCATGAGCATGCAGAAAACCGCTGCGGATCGAGCGCAGATTTTTCCGAGACTGGAATGCATGGAACCTCCTCGTCCTGCCTTGTCGATAATGTACTCGGGTGAACTGAAGGAATCTTCAGGATGTTACTATGAAAAGTAACACCAGGAGATACTACAGGGATTGCCGTCGTTGGTCAAGCCGCACGCACTCGCATGCCAGCGCGGCCACCTGCACGATTGGTTTCCTTTGGCTTTGCGTATGGATATATTTGAATATGAGCAGTCTCCAAAAAAAATAACGCTCATTGCACGGAGGTTTCCCATGAAAGTCGGCCAGCGAATGACAAGAAATCCGATTACGGTGACCCCTGACACCACGGTACCCGAGGCACAGGCCATCATGAAGCGGGAAAAGATTCGCCGCCTCCCCGTCCTCGATCAGAATAATCATCTGGTCGGTATCGTCACCGAGCTCGACCTCATCCACGCTTCTCCTTCCTCGGCGACATCGCTCGATATCTACGAGATGCATTACCTGCTTTCCAAGCTGAAGATCGAAAAGATCATGACCAAAAAGGTCATTACCGCCACTGAGGATATGCCGATCGAGGAAGCAGCCCGTATCATGGTGGACAACAAGATATCCGCGCTCCCTGTCATGCGTGGCAATGTGCTGGTCGGCATTATTACCGAAACCGACCTCTTCAAGCTTTTTATCGAACTGTTCGGCGCGCGGCACAAGGGAATCAGGCTCACGCTGCTGCTGCCCGAAAAGAAGGGCGAGCTCGCGAAAGTCTCTGACGCGATAAGCAAGGCTGGCGGCAACATCGTATCCTTCGCGACATTCGAAGGCGAAGACCCCACCAACGCATATTGTACCGTCAAAGTGACCGGCGTCGATAAGGACACCCTCGTTCACGTGCTTACGCCCGTCGTCGAAAAGGTGGTCGATGTGCGAGAGGCGTGAGGTTTGGTTGGGAGTGGAGTTGCGTGGACGCACCCACGCAGCACGGCCGCGGCGCTTGGTCTGCCTTTTTAGGGCACAATTTGATAGATGACCAACGCCTCGGCCCGTGACGCGTCAGCTGACGCGACTGTCAGCCCCCGCGTGATGGCCGCAACCGCAGGTCCCTGCAAATCGGAAAAGTCTGCTTCCATTGTGGTAAAAGGCTTTGTGGATGCGACTGCCTTGATGTATTCCGTACCGAATGGCTTGCCCAGCACATATTTGAACTGATCTTTAGAGCCGGGAAAGCGGAGCGCTTCTCCTGCTTTGATGAAGCCGGACCCTCCAAAACGGTTAGGCCAGATGAGCTGGGCAGTACCGTTGACATCTACATGGTATATCTTGAGATAGGCATCGCGATTCGAGGTTACCAGCAAGGTCAGACACTCACCATCGCGATACACTGCGCCTGGCCCCCGGTCGGTCGTCAGGGTGAGGACGAAGTCCGAGTCCCGTACCTGCGCAATTCCCTGTCCAGCCCCTGAATACACCAGCTGACTGAGCGCGGTCGCTGTCTGTACCGTTATGATTGATGGCTGTACCTCGATGCCTTTTGGGATTGAGGAATTCGGAACCAGCAATCGCGTCTCCGCGATCAGGCTTCCAGTAGAAAGATCGGTCAGCGTCAAGGTGACCTGAACTTCCTGTCCTGCCGGCGCATATTTGCCGTACAGAATCGAGTCTGCTCGATCTGTTCCAAAGAATTCGCCATAGAGTGCTCGAATGGATGGATCCATTGCCGCGGCCACCCGTTTGTCGAAAAGCTTCATTCGGGTGGTCTTGGCCATGGCCAGGCGCAGCTCATCTTCGAGCCAGCGCGCGAAGGGGGTCGGCAGCTGGGTATCGGCGTAGGTGAAGCTGCCGGTGGCCACCTGCACAGAAGGCCGAAAATGATTCTCGAGCATCCGATCGAGCTGTCCTGGCAGCTCAGCTAAGACTCCCCGCGGTTCAGAAATGGTCATTTGGGCTTGCGGAAACGCCGCATGGATTCCACTGAGCAGAAACAGCATGACAAACAGGTTGATTGTTTTTCTCTTATTCATGATTGCACCCCCTGCCACCATATGTCTCGCTTCCAGGAAGGGAACATGTGTTATTAATCCATTGTACCCCGAGCCACCTCGAGAATGTATCGCATTACCATATTTTCGAGGCGTTCCTGGCGGCCCGAGGTTCGGCCGACATCGGGTTCGTCCATGGCACATGCGGCGAGCTGTTCAAGACTCATGCGCCCCTGCTCAAAGCGGCGACCTGATTCAGTATCGAATGAGGCATACCGTTCGCGTATGAAGGTTGCAAGCTTTCCATCTTCAAGAATGCGATGTGCCGCGAGCAGCCCGACTGCGAAGGCATCCATTCCCCCGATGTGCGCTTCGAAAAGGTCGCTGGGAGCAACGGAGTTCCGCCGAATTTTTGCGTCAAAATTGAGCCCTCCTGTGGTGAAGCCGCCACCGCGCAGTATAACGAGCATGGCAAGGGTCGTATCATAGATGTTTGTGGGAAACTGGTCAGTATCCCAGCCATTGCGCGGATCGCCACGATTCGCGTCTACCGACCCGAAAAGCCCCAGTGAGACGGCGGTTTCAAGCTCGTGATAGAAATCATGGCCGGCGAGCTCGGCATGGTTCGCCTCGATATTGATGCGAAAATCATTTTTAAGCCCATACGCCCGCAAGAACCCAGCGACGGTCTCAACATCGAAATCGTATTGATGCTTCATAGGTTCCATGGGTTTCGGTTCGATATAGAAGACTCCTTTAAAGCCGTGAGTGCGACCATAGTCGCGCGCCATAGTGAGGAATCGAGCGAGGTGCTCCTTTTCTCGCTTGAGATCAGTATTGAGAAGGCTCATGTACCCTTCTCGGCCACCCCAAAACACGTACCCTTGACCGTCGAGTTCGATGGTCGCATCGAGAGCGGCTTTTACCTGAGCGGCAGCGTGCGCGAGAACCCCGAATTCTGGATTGGTCGCGGCACCATTCATATAGCGCGGGTGCGAAAAAAGATTCGCGGTACCCCAGAGGAGCCGGACTCCTGTGGCTTGCTGACGTGATTTGGCGAGTGCTGTCATGCGGGCAAGATTCTGTTCGCTTTCGCGCATGGTGGAACCTTCGGGCGCCAGGTCACCATCGTGGAAGCAATAGAAATCGACCCCAAGCTTAGTGAAAAACTCAAAGGCGGCATCGAGCGTATGCTCGTGCGCTTCCATGGGGGTACGCGCCTCACGGCTCCAGAGATGGATATGTGTCGCAGCGCCGAAGGGATCGGTGCCGTCACCACCAAAGCTGTGCCAGTAGGCTACAGAGAACCGCAGATGCTCGCGCATGGTCTTATCACCCACCATGCGGTCCGGGTCGTAGTAATGGAATGCGAGCGGGTTATCGCTTTCAGGCCCTTCAAAAGGAATGTTGCCGATACCAGGGAAGTATTCTTTTTCTCCAATAAAATATGATGCCATGGTACATCCTCCTCTTATGGGCCTGCTCTTGCGCCCCGCTGGAACAGTGGAAGGAGCGCTTCCAGATATGATGTATAGGCGCGATACGCGTGCTCGTACAACGAAACCGATTCGGAATCGGGCATGATTCGCGTCTGAGCCAGCTGAACGTGCTGATCGACAATTGTTTCGATTGACGGGGCATGGGCCTGAGCGCGCGCTGATTCTCGTTCCAGGCACCAGAGCGCCTGCAATGCCGCTCCGAACGCCGCGGATTCTTCTTCGGCGGGCGTACAGCTGGGCAGACCAGTGATATTGGCTGCCATCCATCGCCAGAGCTGGCTTTTCGCCCCGCCGCCTGTCAGACGAATTTCTTGTGGTTTGAAGCCGAGGCGGATAAAAGACTCAAGCCCGATTTTCATGCCGAACAGCGCGGATTCCATCGCTGCCCGCGCAAGATTTTCCCTTGTGAAATTCGCGGCATTAGCCCCCTGAATGCTCGCTCTCGCCCCAGGAAGGTTCGGAACCCGCTCTCCATTGAAGAATGGCAGCATGACGAGCCCATCCGCACCGACGCGTGCCGCGCCGGCGCATTCGTTCAGCTCTTCAAGACTCATTCCTAGAAGCTCACGTACCCGCTCGCTCGCGACAGTACAATTCATAGTACACAACAGCGGGAGCCAGCCTCCTGTTGAGGAACAGAATCCAGCAAGGACTCCCTCGGGATCGACGACAGGAACATCCGAATATCCAAACAGGGTACCGCTGGTCCCGAGGCTCATGGTGAGCACACCCGGGCGCACTGTGCCGGTTCCTATGGCACTCATCATGTTATCGCCACCACCGGCCGAGACAAGCGCTCCCTCAGGAACACCGAAGCGGGCCGCTGCCGAGGCGCTCACTCGTCCCGCGGGAAAGCCCGGCTCTACAAGCGGGGGCAGGTAATCGATCAGTCGAGTATCGATGAGATCGCAGATACTATGCGACCAGCATCGAGCGCGCACATCGAAAAGCGCGGTTCCAGACGCATCGCCATATTCAGTCACATAGCCGCCGGTCAGCAGGTAGTTGATATAATCATGAGGAAGCAGCACATGGCGTAGCCGGGCATAGGCCTCGGGTTCGTGTGTTTTGAGCCAGAGTATCTTGGGTGCCGTATACCCAGGAAGCATGAGAAGACCGGTCTGACGGAGAAGGGCTGCTTCACCGCCAGCCAACGCAGTCATCGTTGCACATTCCTCGGCGGTCGTTGTATCGTTCCAAAGCTTGACAGGGCGGATTGGCGCGCCGTGACCGTCAAGCGGTACAAAACCATGCTGCTGCCCAGAAACGCCAATAGCGGCAATGCTTGCCCGCAGGGAGGGGTCGATCGCAGCAAAACAGGCAGCAAGTGCCGCATCGTACCACTCGGCTTTCTGCTCGCGGGTACCATCGTTCCTGGCAATGAGATCGAGCGGAGTCTGCGCCCTCGCAGCGATGCGCCGTCGCGAGGGATCGTACAGCACGAGTTTGCAACTCTGTGTGCCTAGATCGATGCCGCACACAAGGTCCATGACCACCTCCGGCCAAGTCTGCGTCCCATAAAACGAATAGTTGCGCCGACTACCAATTAGAGCCTATGATGATTTCGCGCGCAATGCAATCCTATGCAACCTCGCCAGGGCAGTTGCCATGAATGAATTCAGAAAGCTTTTTCATTTTATAAGGCCCTATTGGAACATCGCCCTGTTTGCCCTTGTCATGCTGATCACGATGGTTGCCCTGGATCTGGCCATCCCGCGGTTGATCGGAATTCTCATTGATCAGGGAATACGGCAGAAGAATCTTCAGGTGGTAATCTCTACCTCCATGCTCATGCTGAGCATTTCACTTCTCTCGGCACTTGTGGCCGTTCTCAACAATAATGCTTCGATCCGCGTAGGAGAACAGATTGCACGCGATCTGCGAGAGGAACTTTTCGTCAGGATTCAGCGTTTTTCATTCGGAGACATCGATCGCTTCCCCACCGGGACTCTCCTGGTTCGTCTTACAAGCGACACAGCAGCTGTGCAACGCTTGTTCCAGATATCTCTCCGGATCGGAACGCGAGCGCCGCTCTCCATGCTCGGCAGCATCATACTCATGGTTGTGACCAGCAAAACGCTTGCGCTTGCCATCATGCCATTATTTGTCGCAGCGGGTCTTGTGATATGGTTTTTCAGCACAAGACTCGAACCCCTGTTCCGCGCGGTGCAGCAGCGACTGGACCGGCTTAACACCGTCCTGCAGGAGAACATCGCGGGGGTGCGGCTGATACGGTCTTTCGCGCAGACAGCACGCGAATCAAGGCGATTTCACGACGCCAACGACGCGTTGGCGGAAGGCAACGAGGTCGTCATGCGGCGCATGGCCATCATGAATCCATTGCTCACACTGCTGATCAACATTGGTATTGTCCTGATTGTATGGGTCGGCGGGAATCATGCGATCGAGGAATCAGCCTCCGCATCGCTCTCGCTCGGTCAGATCGTCGCGTTTTCAAACTATCTCATGGCAACCCTGCATCCCTTGCTCCTGATGATTCAGCTTTCTAATACCTGGGCGAATGGGTTGGCATCCGCCGCGCGCATCAACGAAGTGCTCGATACAATCCCTGCAGTGCAGGAATCAAATGAGGCATTTCCACTCCCCGACTCGGCACAGGGGAAGGTCGAATTCAACCATGTGAGCTTCCATTATCATGGCAAAACCGATGGAGCGGTGCTGGAAGATATCTGTGCCCTTGTGAAACCAGGAATGACTGTCGCCATCCTTGGAGCAACGGGGTCGGGAAAGTCTTCTCTTGTAAACCTTGTGCCGCGCTTCTACGATCCCTCCGAAGGCAGCGTGCTGGTTGACGGTGCCGATGTACGTACCCTGAAACTATCTTCCCTGCGGGGACATATCGCGCTCGTGCCGCAGGAAACCATCCTTTTCTCCGGATCCGTGAGGGAAAACCTGAAATTCGGTAACCCACAGGCGAGTGAAGATGACATGATTGTCGCCGCCAAAGCAGCGCAAGCGCATGATTTTATCACGCGTCTGCCACAGGGGTACGACACGCATATTGAGGAACGGGGCGTCAATCTTTCCGGTGGACAGAAACAGCGCATCGCCATTGCACGAGCACTCCTCTGCAAACCAAAAATTCTGATCCTGGACGATGGCACCAGCGCGGTCGATGTAGAGACCGAAACACACATCCATTCGGCTATCGCT
This sequence comes from Spirochaetota bacterium, assembly GCA_029265255.1. The sequence continues at coordinate 159,580 of JAJUJQ010000001.1, read as the reverse complement.
TCCTGGACAAAGGGATTGACAGTACTGCTGGTTGCTCAGCGGGTGAGCACAGTACTGAATGCCGATCACATCATCGTGCTGGATGAAGGGCGCATTGTCGGGGAGGGCACGCACCGCCAGCTGTATGCGCACAATCCTGTCTATCGAGAAATCTGCAATTCGCAACTCGGGGCGGGAGTACGGCATGGCTGAACAGACAACCCCCTCGCTTGTCGAAATACAGGCAAGCTTTCAGCGGCGCATGGGCAGGCCTTCCCGATATGAGCGTGCGGCGGATCCCAGGCATGCTCTCAGACGTCTTCTTGCCTATCTCGCACCGTTCATTCCCACACTCCTGATCATTTCCAGCTTTGTAGTTTTTTCTTCAATCATTGGACTTGCTGGACCATGGTTGCTGGGCAAGGCGATCGATGAAGCTATCAACGGAAGGACCTTCGCATTATTGATCCAGATTGCCAGCCTCATGGCGGTTGTCTATCTGCTCAGCAATGGCGCGAATTATATCGCCAATCGCCTCATGGCGCGTATTTCACAACAGGCGTTGAAGAACCTCCGTGCCGATCTGTTCGATCATCTCCAAAGGCTGCCGATTGCGTTTTTCGATACCCATCCCTCCGGCAGTCTCATGAGCCGCCTGACCAACGACATCGAAGCCATCAATCAGACGGTATCACAGAACATCATCTCGCTTCTCGCCAGCACGCTGACCATGATCGGGATTCTTGCCAGCATGTTCATCCTCAATCCCTGGCTCGCGCTGTGCAGCTTTGCCGTCATTCCTCTCATGTACTGGTTTACTGCCTTTATCGCCCGGTATACACGAAAAGGTTTCAGAGAACTGCAAAAGGATCTCGCGGAATTGAACGCGGTATCGGAGGAGACTATTACGGGCTTTAAGGTCATCAGCGCATTCCAGCGAAACGACGCGGCAATCGATATGTTTAAAAAACGGAACGAAGCCGTGTGCGCTTCGGCCATTCGGGCCAATTCCTATGCCATGCTGCTTATGCCGCTTACCGGTGTGCTTGGAAGCTTTTTTGTCATCGTGCTTGCGAGCGCGGGCGGGTGGCTTGCTCTGAAAGGCCTTGTCAGCATAGGCACCATTGCAGCCTTCATCAATTATGCGCAGAATTTCACCTCACCGCTTAGGCAAATCTCGAATCTGTATAACACGATACAGGCAGCGCTCGCGGGAGCCGAACGCGTCTTCGAGATTCTTGACCTGCCAGGCGAACTGCAGACTGTTGAAACCAGTCCATCTCCTCGCGGTTCCGAATCCTCATGGAGCCTTGCCAGCTTCCGCGGGCATGTCAGATTTAGCCATGTAATGTTCGGCTATACCCCGGATCGGCTGGTCATCAAAAATTTCAACCTCGACATCGCCGCAGGCAGTACTGTCGCAATCGTCGGGCCTACGGGAGCAGGCAAAACCACGCTCACCAACCTTCTGACCCGATTCTACGATATTAACAGCGGCAGCATTTTCTTTGACGGTATCGACATCACCACGATTCCTCGCGCAGAGGTGAGGCGAGCTACTGGGCTCGTCCTGCAGGATACCTTCCTCTTTGCGGATACCGTGCTGGAGAATATCCGTTTCGGCCGACTCGACGCAACTGACGAAGAATGCATCGAAGCGGCTCGTCTGGCGGAGGCTGATCATTTTATCCGGCAGCTTCCGATGGGATACTCCACCGTCCTTTCGGAACGGGCAGGCAATCTCAGCCAGGGCCAACGGCAACTGCTTTCGATTGCGCGAGCGATCCTGGGCAATCCCAGAATCCTCATCCTGGATGAAGCGACAAGCAGCGTTGATACCCGCACGGAAATGCGGATCCAGAAAGCGCTCCTAAGGCTCATGAAAGGTCGCACTAGCATCATCATCGCGCATCGCCTCAGCACGATTCGCGATGCTGATTGTATTGTCGTCATCAATGAAGGTGAGATCGTCGAACAGGGCACCCATCTCGAGCTGATGGAACGCCGTGGATTCTATCATCGCCTCTACATGAGCCAGTTCAAAGGAAACGATATTTAGGCTAGAGTAAGCGCATCATTATGAGAGAGACATTACTAGTTTTTCTGGGTGGCGGATTGGGCGCACTAGCCCGCTACGCGTTTTCACGCGGAATCTCAGCACGATTCTTCACTGCTGTTCCTATGGGGACTCTGTTTGTGAACGTCTCAGGGTCGCTTTTTATGGGATTCTTCTTCAGCCTGCTCAATGAAGCGCTGCTGCCTCCGGGATACCGCGCTCTGATCACCGTGGGATTCATCGGCGCGTATACGACATTTTCTACCTACATGCTCGAAACCGTCGTGTTACTGCAGAAAAGAGAATACATGCCAGCACTATTCAATTTCTTGTATAACAATGTGTTCTGTCTGATTGCCGTTTTAGCTGGCATGCTGCTCGCGACAGCCCTGATGCTCCCTGCAAGAAATCACTGAACGAGAAGGCGAAAGGAGGTTCCATGCACTTCGAGGAAGATGATGTACTACTGAGAATCTATATTGGAGAAAGCGACAGATACCAGGGCAAGCCGGTCTATGAACAAATTGTTCTGAAAGCACGCGAGCTCAAGCTGTCGGGGGCGACCGTCGTGCGCGGCATCATGGGATTCGGCGCTCACAGCCACATGCACAGTGCCACTGTGCTCTCACTTTCCACCGATCTGCCCATTGTAATCGAAATCGTAGATAAAGAAGAAAAGATCGACAAACTTATGACTTTTCTGGATGAGATACTTATTGAAGGACTGGTCACGAAGGAGTCGGTCCATGTCTGCCGCTATCAAGCACGGAGGGACGAGCGATGATGAGGCATGAGGTTCCACGTGAGGATTTTCATTTCGACCCGGCGATGCTGCGAGACCGATGGATGGTCCTGTGCGCGGGGGACTATTCCGCAGGCCGCTTCAATGCCATGACCATATCCTGGGGAAGCTGCGGCCAGATATGGAACAAGCTGTTTTTTCAGGTGTTCGTCAGACCCACCCGCTATACCTACGAATTCATGGAACACTACGATACTTTCACCCTGAGTGTCTTTGAGCCTTCATATAAGAAAGCGCTCACCATCCTCGGCTCGGAATCGGGACGCGATAGCGATAAAATCGCGCACGCGGGACTTACACCGGAAGCATCATGGGTCGTCGCCGCGCCATCCTTCCGCGAGGCCCAGATCGTCTTCGAATGCCGGAAAATGTACTGGCACGATATCGATCCCGCGCAGTTTCTCGATGCCGCTATCGAGGAGAACTACCCCAAAAAAGACTATCACCGCGCCTATTTCGGAGAAATCGTCCATATCAGCATGACGTGAGAGGCGCGACACAGGTCCTGCGCTTCAGGTCTGGGTGCAGCACGCGGCAACCAGTTCAGCCACTCTGTCGATATCAGACCGACTGATCCAATAGTGCGTCACGAAACGGCACAACCCAGCTTCCGGTGGATTGATCAACACGCCCTGCTCGCGCATGTGGGCAGCGAAATGCTCACCATCGATGCCTAGAGGCAACGAGAAAAAGACCATGTTGATATCGAGCGCGGTTCGATCGACCCTTAGGCCGGGAATTTCCGAAAGCCTTTCGGCGAGGTATCGGGCGTTGGCATGATCCTCAGCAAGACGCCCTGTCATCTCCTTAAGTGCGATAATCCCGGCTGCAGCAAGAATTCCTGCCTGCCTCAACCCTCCGCCCATTATCTTGCGTTTTCTTCGCGCCCTAGCAATAAATTCTCTCGAGCCCGCGAGCATCGATCCGATCGGAGCGCATAAACCTTTTGAGAGACAGAACATGACTGAGTCGACCTGGGTAGCGATATCAGCCGCCGATACACCCAGCGCGGTGGAAGCGTTGAACAATCGCGCGCCGTCGAGGTGAACCGGAAGCTGATAGCGGCGTGCCAGCGCGGCGACTTCCCGCATGTAGTCGAGCGGGATGACCCGCCCCAAAGAATGAGCGTTTTCCAGGCATATAAGTGAGGTGGGGGGATAGTGGATATCGTCACCTCGAATCCGTGCCTTAATTTGCTCAAGCGGAAGGATACCGTCCGGCGCGTCAATCGGTCGTGTCTGAACACCGGCGATGACCGAAGCTGCTCCAGCCTCGTGCTGAATGATGTGGCACTGTTCACCACAGATTATCTCGGTGCCTCTGGCGCACCAGGTAAATATGGCAAGCTGGTTCCCGAAGGTTCCAGATGGCACGAATAGGGCGGCTTCCTTGCCAGTTATCTCCGCTGCAAGCCGCTCAAGCTCGTTGACGGTCGGATCATCGCCATACACATCATCGCCAACCTCGGCAGAAGCCATGGCAGCACGCATGGCGTCGGTCGGCCACGTTACGGTATCACTGCGTACATCAATATATCGCATGGTAATACTCCAATCTGCCGGCATCATTGATTCAATGAACCGAATGCGCGGCTATGAATGATAGTATCGCTTCTTCGATCTGATCACGTACGACCCGCACGCGGTTCATAATGTCCTCATCACTGCCCTTGAAAGACGCAGGATCATCAAACGGCCAATGATGGCGCTCGACATGGCCAGGAAACACAGGACATCGCTCAGCGGCCTCTTTCGAACAGACGGAGATCACGACATCATATCTCTTGCCTGCCGCGTGGAGATCGAACACACGTTTCGTGCGGTTTCGTGAGATGTCGATACCTTTCTCCGCCATTGCCCTGACCGCGAAAGGATTCAGCGTTCCTGGCTCGAGTCCGGCGCTTTCGGCAATGAATCGATTTTCGCCATAGTGATTCAGAAAGGCTTCGGCCATCTGGCTTCTGGCCGAATTGTGCACGCAAAGAAAAAGCACGCGGATCACGACAATGACTCCTTGAGAATGGTATCTGGCATAGTTTGCATATTATCAAGGAAATGTTACGTAAGCATCAATGTTACGTAAAATTTTGTTAAAATTGCGCGCGAACGCTGATTTTCCTCCCATTCAGCAGTATTTTAGCCATGTATATTCCTATTTTGCTGCTATGATATTCACTCTACGCAACGCAGCGTCCTTCTGGCAGCAATTCCAAGGTGGCAAGGGAATGAACCTTCTTGAAATCCGTAACCTCAGCCTATTCAAGGATAACCGGCCGATCCTAAATAACCTTTCGATGGACATCTGGGCCTACATGTCCATGCGATCATCGGACCGGACGGAGAAGTCACTATTGTTCCGATCACCAAGGTAAACGTCCAGGACGATGCCCGCTTTTTAACCGAATTTGAACTCATCAAGGGCGCGGCGGGGATCATCGAACTGGATTATCAAGCCGAAATTGGCAGAGACGCGAGGGTCGACATGAAAACCCGCGTGTTCGGACGCGCCGCTGACCGCATTCACATTAGAGAAAGCGCGCACCTTGCTGGCGAAGGGGCAACCAGCGTACTCACGAGCCACATCGCGCTCAGAGGCACCTCATCAGCCGTAATCGAAAACGAAATCGTAGCAGACGCGCCCTACGCGCGCGGCCATGTCGACTGCAAGGAAAACGTGCAGGACGAAGCGACAGCCCGTGCGATCCCCATTGTCCAAGTCAACAATCATCTAGCCCACGTAACCCATGAGGCAGCCATAGGGTCCGTCGATTCGAAACAGCTGGAAACGCTCCTGATCCGCGGATTGACCGAGGATCAAGCCTCAGACCTTATCTTCAATGGGCTGCTCGCGTAGCAAAGACCACCGCTATCCTGCTCTTCGCTTTTCTGCCTGAATTTCATGCGCGCGCCGGCATGCATGGTAATGCGCTTCTCCGTCGGGCATGAGTTCCGGTTCGGGCTCGGTCTTGCATGCGTCGGTCGCGTAAGGACAGCGCGTATGGAAGCGGCAGCCGCTGGGGATGTTTGCCGGACTCGGAATTTCACCGAAAATCGGTAGTTCTTTGACCACATCGACCTTTCCGGTCTCGGGTTCAGGAACCGCTTCGATCAGAGCCTGGGTGTATGGGTGCAGCGGATTGTCGATGATATCATCGGCCCTGCCGATTTCAATGATGCGGCCGAGGTACATGACCGCGATGCGATCGGTAAAATAGCGCGCCGTTGAGAGATCGTGCGTAATATAGAGGTAAGTAAGCCCTAATTGCTTCTGTACTTCCTTCATCATGTACAGGATTTCGGCGCGGGTCGAGAGGTCAATCATCGAGACTGGCTCATCGGCAACCAGCATGAGCGGATTCAGGATGAGGGTACGCGCGGTCGCTACGCGCTGCCGCTGACCGCCCGAGAGCATGTGCGGATAACGGCTCATATACTCGTCGGGGGGTTGAAGCTTGACTTCCTCGAGCGCGTTCACGATCATATCCTGGCGCTCCTGAATCGTGGCCTTGACCTTGTGAATAACGAGCGGCTCCTCGAGAACATCACGGATCTTGAACCGTGGGTTCATCGAGGCATAAGGGTCCTGAAAAATCATCTGTACTTTGCGGCGATATTCCTTCAACGCGGCTTTATCTAGATGTGTCACATCTTCGCCGTTGAAAATCATCTGGCCGCTGGTCGGCTCCAGCAGCTTCATGACAAGCTTGCCTGTTGTCGTCTTCCCTGAGCCCGATTCGCCGATAAGCCCGAATATCTCACCGCGTTTGATATCAAAAGAGATGTCGTCGACGGCTTTGATGACCTTTTTTTGACCGCCGCCAATGATCGACTGAGCAAAGGTAGCGTGCGGCTCGAAGTACTTTTTCAGGTTCTTTACACTCAGAATGATATCTTCCATAGGTGCCTCTCCTGATCAACCGCGATGGTTCAGCCAGCAGGCCGAAAAATGTCCTGGCTCCACTTCGACGAGCGGCGGCTCTTCTTCGAAACAGCGACTGAATGCCTTATGGCAGCGCGGGTTGAACCGGCAGCCTTTGGGGGGGGCAATAAGATCCGGCGGCGTACCTGGGATGAAATGGAGTCTGTCTATTTTGCGGAACAGCCTCGGGGTAGCGGCCAGCAGCCGTTCGGTATAGGGATGAGCAGGTCCCTGGGCTCCAAAAATGGAGGGATTCGCGCCCAATTCGACGATTTTCCCTGCGTACATGACACAGATGCGGTCTGCTACCTCGGCTTCGAGGGCTAGGTCGTGGGTAATGAAAATGAACGAAAGATTGAACTGCTTCTTGAGTTTCTTGAGCAGGTTGATGATCTGCGCCTGAACAATGACATCGAGCGCGGTTGTTGGTTCATCCAGGATGACGACCTTTGGCTTGAGAAAGAGCGCTGTCGCGATGACGACTCTCTGCTTCATACCGCCCGAGAGTTCATGGGGGTAGCGGTTCATCACTTCGGGTGGAAGACCGACGTATCCCAGATATTCCTTGATCAGCGCTTCCGCGTCCTGGCGCGGCATGTCAGCGTGCTCATTCAGTGTCTCGAGCATCTGCTTGCCAATAGTGTACACCGGCGTCAGGCAGTTCATGGCTCCCTGGAATACCATCGAAATCTTCGACCAACGGTAATTCTTTCTTACTTCCTTTTCAGGCAATGGAATAACATCCGTTCCATCGACAATGACCCTGCCCCCGACATAGCGTCCTGGCGGTGTCGGCATGCGTAGAATCGAGGTACCGAGGCTTGTCTTGCCACAGCCCGATTCTCCGACCAGACCCAGGGTCTCACCTGGCTTGAGTTCAAAACTGATATCGTCGATGGCGCGCACTGCTCCCTTGGAGGTAAAATAGTGCATCTGCAGGTTTTCTACTTTCAGCAGGCTATCCATATGCTTACCTTGTTTTGAGTTTCGGATGGAGGATCTTATCCATCGAGAAGCCGACGAAGGCGAAGGTCATCCCCATAATGGCAATGAGCAATCCCGGCGGCAAAATCCACCACCAGATCCCCTTGAGGATCGCCGCCCCGTTCATCGCATCATGCAGTATCTGGCCCCAAGTAACGATGGTAGCATCGCCCAAGCCGAGCAGGCTGACGGAGGATTCGTACACGATCGCGCTCGGTACCGAAAGCGCCATGCTGGCAAAGCTGTATGGAATCAAGATCGGGACCATGTGCTTGAAGATAATGCGGCTTTTCTTCGCGCCGAGAGCTCGCGCGGCTTCGATATAGGTCTCTTCCTTTATTTGAAGCGCCATTGAACGCACCGTCATAACCGAGCCAGTCCAGAAGAAGGCCACCATGACCGCAATCAGCATATAGATGCTCGGTTTGAAAATGGCTGAAATGACGATGAGTACCGGCAGTACCGGCATCGAATTGACGATCTGGTAAATGAACTGCATGAACGAGTCCACCTTACCGCCGAAATATGCCGAAATGATGCCGTACATGACGCCGATAAGCACCGAGATGGCCGAGGTAAGTAGTCCGATAAGCAGTGCCCATTTAAGCCCGGCTACTAGGCCGGAGAAGAGATCGCGCTTTGAATCGTCCGTTCCCAAAATGCCCGATACTGAACCGGTGACAACCACGTAAGGATTCTCAACCTTCATGTTCGCTGGATCGAGCATCATGACCCGCGCAATGAGCTTGTACGTACCCTTAAGCGGCGCGAATTCAGCTACCATGCCCGGGCGCACCGTATTGAAAATAATATCGGCGGGCTTGAGGCTGCGGCCGCTCAGCAATTCAAGAGCCTGTTCGCTTTCGTGGTTCTTCACGAAGGAAAATACCGACTCGCGAGCTTCATTGTCGGTCGATATGCGGATATCCTGACCGTCGAGCCCCTGTTCGAACCGCTGGGCAACATCGATGGTCTCCCCGTCCGGACGTTCGATCGCAACGGTAACCGGAATGTCTCCCTGCCCTGTTAAATGGAAAATGACATCAAGCGGCGCCTTATCCGCGGTATAGTGATATTCGAAGGTATAGGTTTCCAGCTTGACACCGCCGTCGAGCTCGGTTTCTTCACGAGAAAATTTCTCGATACGCTCGGTGACGGGAGCCTTGAGTTTGGTAAAGGCATTGGTCCATGCAGGCGGCGCGTTGGCGGAATTGTCCTGCCAGTAGTCGATGCTGCGCCATTTGCGATTTGTTTCCTTCCAGGGAAGGATGGCTGGCTCAAAAATAACTACCAGAATCGCAATAATGAGAATCGCAAGGCCGATGAGGCCTGATTTTTCCTTTCTGAATTCAGTCCAGAATTCGTTCAGGCGGTATTTGATGTCCGCAAAGTTCATGCCTTACCTCCCACCTTGATGCGCGGATCCATGAAACCATAGGTAAGGTCCAGCATGATAAGTCCAAGCTGGTACAGCCCTACGGTAATTGCCAGGTCTCCCATGAGCACGGGGATATCGTTCTGCTGGACGGCGATCCAATAGAGGTTGCCCAGACCTGGCCAGGAGAAGATGCCTTCGAAAATGATGGCGCCGGAGATGGATCCCAGGAGCGAGAGTATGGAAATGGTGAGTAATGGGGGCGCGGCCGTCCGAAGGGTGTGTCCGAACAGGACCTTATTTTCGGGAATGCCGCGCGCGCGTGCTGCCATAATGTAATCTTCCTGCAGGATGCTGAGAACTATATTTCGTACGACAAAGGAAATACCCCAGAATCCGATGAGCAGGAGAGTGAGCAGCGGAAGCGCCATGTGCCATAACAGGTCGAGGAAATACATGATCCCTTGAGGCGGCGGAACACTGTGCATGCCCGCCGAAGGGAAAAGTTTTAGCTGATAGACAAAAAACATGATAAGAATCATGGCAAGCCAGAATGTGGGCATGCCATAAACGATCATGGTGATAAAACTGGTGGTTCGGTCGAGAGACGCACCAGGTTTCTGAGCCTTCTTCAATCCCAAAACGATTCCGACGAAGATTTCTATCGCGGCAGCGAGTGTAAAAAGGAGCATTGAGCGTGGGAGAGCCTCACCGACGATGGAGATGACCTCTCGGTCGCCTCGCGAAGACTTGAGCACTGTCGACTTTCCGAAATTAAAGGTAAGAACATTCCAGGTTCGGAAAAGGATGCGTTCGACAAGCGGCCTGTCAAGTCGATACAGATGATACAGCTCTTCGCGACGTTGCTGCTGGAATCGCTGCACCTGGCTCGCTTGCATGTTCTTGAGACGCATCGATTCAGCACGGATCTGGTCCTCGATATTCGACCGGGTGGTCTGTTCGTTGACGGTATTGAACAGCGCAGAGAGAATCAGAATGATGATCGCATAGGTGAAAATGCCTTTCAGCACGCGCCTGAGGGCAAACCATTTGTACATAAAGCCCCACCTGTTCTTTGAGTTATCATGTAAAGGCAACGGATTATACAGCAGGAAACAGAAAAAAAGAAGGGGCGCCGCCCTATTCGGACAGCGCCCCTCGCAAGAATCAGAAGACGACGAGCGAAGAAGCCTGGACGGAGGGCGATTCGGTAGTAAATACCGACTGCACGACGAGCGTGTAGGCGCCCGGCTTCAGTCCGCTGAGGTCCTTGGCAGGCACGGTCGCCTGGAAGGTGCCTTCACTGATGAACTTGGCAGTGTAGGTCACTTCGGTATTATCAGCCTTGATGAGCGTGACAGTGACCTTTGCTTTGTTATCAGCCGGTTTCGCGGTGTCATCCGGGTAGGTAACCGCGGAAACCTTGACATCGATCTTCGCATCGGCAGTGCGCATGGCAGTGGCCGGCACCTTCACCTCGTCAATGCGGGTGAGCGTGGTGCGGAAGAGTTTCGGGAAGTAGTCAGACTTGAACGGATAGTCCCTAAAGGCTGTCAGCTCGATGTAGTTGGCATTGTAGTCGACCTTGCTGATGAAGAAGGGGCCGTTCGAGATATAGGCATGGCCGTAGGTGTCGATGAACTTGAGCGCGGCTTTGTAGCGGGCAAGCGCCTGATCAACGGTAACCCACTGTTTGATGGTGTCAGGTACGTATTTCGCGGCGACGAACTCTTCTAGTTTTGCCTTGATGTCCGCGACACACTTCGGGCTGACGACGTCAACCTCGGTGCGGGATGGATCGGCGGAGAAAGAGTACTGTGTGCCGGACTTGGCGCCTTCGGCGACCATCTTGGCCAGAGCTTCATAGATTTCCCAAGAAACCATGGTCTGGCGGCCGGGGTTGCCTGCTTTCGGGCTTACGGTTCCGCTGGCGGCGACCCTGTCCTTGTCCATCGGCCAGTTGAAATCGAAGTAGGTCGTGAACGTGCCGTCCTTGTTCAGGACCACACCCTTGGAGATAGGCAGGCTCGACTGGTACTGCGACGCATATGCCTCATCATAGTATGGGTCGTTCTCGCTATCCTTGTTGGCCCATTCGTACGCGAACGCTGTCGCATACATGATGTCTGCCAAGGTAACCGCCTCTCCGGAATGCCACTTGCCATAAATGTACTGCAGGTCGGATAGCTTGCTGTACGCCTTCATGGCATTGTTCTTCACATAGTCATACTTGCCGTCGCCCACGTCCTTGTACTCGAGACCGGTTTCCCATTTCTTGGTCTTGGAGTTGTAGATGAGGGCCGCGGGGTCGACAGGGATCTGGCCTTCGGGCTTGCCGTCTTTGCCCGCGACGACCTTGGTCTCTACCTTCTTCAGATCATATTTGACACGGAGCGGGGTGTCCTTCGCGGAGTTTGGAGACTCAAAGGTCGAGGGGTCGGTGCACGCTTCGACAATAGCCGCCGAATAGACATCGGAGAATCCGTCTACACCCACAGGGTCCCACGAGCTCATGAAGAGGCTGCCGCGCGAAGAGAACTGGGTTACGCGGAGGACCTTCTCTCCCTTTTCGTTGGGCTTCACATCGGCCGAGCGCACCGACCAGTTGTTGAGGCCATCACCGAGACCGTACAGCATGCGGGCATTGAAGCGGTCCTTGTTCGCGACATAGTACTGGACCTGGCTGCAGACATAGATGCGCACCGATTCCTTGAGAGCCAGCTCCTGGACCTTCATGTTGTCGTTCCAGTATTCATCGGCAGTCAGGAACCAGCCGTTGATGTTCTTCTGGGCGATGCGGTCGATTTCTTCGTTCTCATAGTTCCAGAACCCATCGGTCATGCCGCCAGGCATATAGCCGTAGTAGGGCGCGTACATCTGGCTGATGGTGATATCCCACCACGCGCGGGTCGCGCCGGCGCCCCAGCCTTCGGTGTAGATCGTCCAGTTCCAGTCAGCAGGATTGCCGCCATAGACCCATGGATTGACCTTGGAGCGGTCGACTTCGAGGCGCTCAACCTTGATACCTGCTTTCTCGATCTGATCCGCGACATAGCGTCCCTCGAGGAGACGGCCGGTCGCGTCGTCCACGCGGATATAGAACTTGACCGTCACTGGCTCGCCATTATAGGTCCACCACTGGCCGGATTTGACAAGCTTGCCCTTGTTCTCAGGCAGTTCGGCAGCTTTCTTCATCGCTTCTTCGATATCAGCGAGGGCTTTCTTTTCGTTGCCGCGAGCAGTCATCCCCAGCTTGGCGGGAACCAGGTTGAACCTGTAGGTTCCCGGCTGACCCGGAGTTTGCGCCGTGAGCGCGGGCTCGCCAGCACCCATGAGAATCTCGTCGACGATTTTCTTGCGGTCGATGAGCCAGTTCATGGCATAGCGCACCTCACGGATGGCAAAAGGATTGAAAATCGTTTTGCCGTCTTTCAGTTGGAAGGTATAGGGCGCTTTATTGGGAATGGGGTTGAAGAGCAGCGACCAGGATCCCGACGGTACCGCGTAGGTCGACAGCTTTGCCTTATCTGCCGGCTGAATGCCCATATAGGTCTTGGCGTTCAGGCCGGTGAAGAAGACGTCCGTTTTCCCTTCCGCGGTATCCTTGATGGCGATGGTTTGATCCATGCGAACATCATAGATGACCTTGTCGGGGATCGGCCCATTCTTCGCCTGCGCGGCTGCTGAGAACAGCACGGCTAGGGCGAGAACCGATACAGCAATAATCTTTTTCATGCATACCTCCTTTTCAAGGCTTGCTTGGTTTATTGTAGAACGCTGAAGGTCACCTGTAAATAGCAATTTTAAATTCCATTGCGGTCGGCAAGGCTCTGACGTATCATGAGGCCAGGAGGCTCTACCCATGATCGCTGGAACAGCCGGGTCCTTTTTTATCGATGAACATGGCCGTACGCTCATCCTGCGGGGTGTCAATCTCGGAGGGAGCAGCAAGATTCCTTTAGTTCCAGACGGCAGAACACATCTGCCTGAGAGCCTCGATCATGCTAGCCCCATCTCCTTCAAAGGGCGGCCTTTCCCGCTGGAAGAGGCCGACGAGCATTTTTCGCGGCTGGCGCGCTGGGGACAGCGTTTCATACGCCTTCTGGTGACATGGGAAGCGATCGAGCACGAAGGTCCCGGACAATACGATGAAGCCTATCTCGACTATGTGGAAGCGATTGTCGACCGCGCCGCGCGTCATGGCATTTCGCTTTTCATCGATCCTCACCAGGATGTCTGGTCTCGCTGGACGGGTGGTGATGGCGCTCCCGCCTGGACGCTTGAGGCAGTCGGATTCGATCCTGATACCCTGCATGCCTCAGGAGCCGCGATGCGGCATCAGGACATGGGAGCTGCTTACCCGCAGATGCAGTGGTTTTCAAATCATCTCAGGCTCGGCTGCGCCACGATGTTTACCTTGTTTTTCGCAGGCGATGATTACGCTCCGGGTATTGAAGCAGAAGGCGTACCAATACAGTGGTTTTTGCAGCACCACTATATCGAAGCACTTGTACAGCTTGCCCGCAGGCTTTCGGGCTATACGAATGTCATTGGGTTCGGTTCTATGAACGAACCTGGCGAGGGTTTTGTCGGCATCGCGGATATCCGCGCCCCTCGATCGGATCTTCTGCTGCCAGGACTCGCGCCTTCGCCGTGGGAAGCGATGCAGGCCGGCGAGGGCTTGGAGACTGAAGCGGGCCGGATCGATATCAGAGGTTTGAGGCTCGCGCATGTCGGTCGTGAAAGGTTGGGTACGCCAGGGGTGCGGGCATGGAAAGAGGGGCAGGTATGTGTATGGCGCAGAGTGGGTGTGTGGGATATCCGTGGAGGAGAGGCTGTCATTCTCAAGCCGGACTGGTTCCACCATAACAACACCATCCCCGGCAGCGAGTACTTCAACACCCGCTATCTGGTACCCTTTATCGCGCGTGTTGCCGATGCCTTGCGTACCGCCACCCTTGGAGATGCTCGAAAACATTACTATCTATTTATTGAAGGTTCGCCACTCGGACAAATGCCTTCCTGGCCCAGCGGCACGCCCATGCCGTTCGGGCTTGTCAATGAATCGCACTGGTATGATTCCCTCACGCTCACCGCCAAGCGCTGGACTGGATTCTTGGCATATGATTCCGAACTGAAGCGCCTCATCCTCGGACCCCGGGCGGTCAGGGTCTGGTTCCGTACCGCGCTTTCACGCATCCAGGAGCACTCAGCGCATCAGTTAGGCGGCGTACCGACCCTTCTTGGCGAATTCGGCCTTCCTTTCGATCTCAATAAACGCCATGCGTATCGTACCGGCTGCTTCCGGACCCATGAAAAGGCGTTGTCTGCTTATTATGATGCCCTCGACGCGTGCATGATGAGCGCCACGCTCTGGAACTATACCGCGGACAACACCCATGAGTACGGGGACGGATGGAACGGCGAAGACCTCTCGGTATTCTGCAGAGAGGATGGCGGAGGACGTGCGCTTCGGGGATTCGTGCGCCCCTACGCGACCGCCATAGCGGGAAAGCCTGTCTTCATGTCTTTTTCGCTTCGTTCCGCGTTGTTCAGATTTGAATACATCCCTGACTTCACGATACAGGCCCCGACAGAAGTATTCGTGCCTTCGCTTCAATATCCACACGGATTCAAACTGGATGCGGAAGGTGTATCTGTGGCTGAGACGATTCGTGAACCCGATTTCAGCATCCTCGCGCTGAGCCCGTTCCCTGGCGCACAGCGCTGCATCCTTACCGTCCGCAGAGGCCGAGGATGAATTCGGCAATTGCCTCAAGTGCTTCTGGCGCAAAGGTTTCTTCGATATCCGAGTATTCGGACGGAAGACCGGTCTTCGCGTGCTGGAACAGATGATTGAGCCCGTGCAGCACAAGGGTCTTCGATCGGGCGTTGCCTGCCTGCCTGAGCGCGTTCTGCAATGCCGGCATGTTCTCTTCTGGCGGTACCTGCAGATCTTTCGAGCCGATCATGGCGAGGACGGGAACTTTGACCTTCTTGAGATATTCCGACGGGTCGAGCGAGAGAAACTGGCGCATCCAGGGGCTGATCAGCTGAGCAGCAAGCGCAGGCACTTGAGCCTTCTGCTCGGCTCTCTTCGCCGTATCCAGCGAAGTGTCAGACTCGATCCAGTGTTCGAGCTCAGCCTCAATAATCCGCTGTAATTCCTGGACTGGTTTCTCTTCCTGCGCCATTGCATACAATGCACGGTTTATATCGTTTGTCTTTTTGATTTGCACGGGGCTCATACCCGAAGCGAGTGCGATGGCAGTGTTCTGGAGAAGAAGCAGCTGGTCACCTTTGATACCGGGGCCTGCCAACATCACGATAAAGGAAATCTGTGGATTTCGCGACGCGGCGATTGCCGCGATGATGGCTCCCTCGCTATGCCCAACCATACCAATCCGTGCCGGGTCGATTTCTGGGTGCTTCTTGAGAAACGCGACGGCCGCTTCGGCATCGAGCGTCAGATCGAGGGTCGTCGCCTCTGCAAAATTGCCCTGAGATGCCCCGACGCCGCGATCATCGTACCGCAGCGACGCGATGCCTCTGCGCGCAAGATAATCAGCAATGACAAGGAATGGTCGATGCCCAGCCAATGCTTCATCACGGTCCTGCGGACCAGAACCGGAAACGAGAACCACGGCTGGGAACGGGCCTTTTCCAGAAGGAAGCGAGAGCGTGCCCGCCAGGGTTACCGCCACAGTCGGATTTTCGAAAAAAACCTCTGTGGTTCGGTAGGAGAATGGCGGCTGCGGCTCCTGTGGCCGAAGGACCGATTGCGCTTTCGAGCCTTCGGGAGCCTTTTCAAGCGCAAGTGGAAAGGTCCTGCCCGCTTGTTTCCATTCGCCTTGAATGCGGGTCCCCGCTTGATTCATGGTCCCTGTATATTCCCCATTAATAGAGGAAACGCTGAATGTCACTCGGGAACCTTTATGATGCACCGAGGTCACGCGAATCCCCCGGGCATTCTGATCCGGGCTATCCATCGTCGCGGAAAAGCCCTCTTCAGCCGCGTTGACGTGAAATACGATCCGCAGCGAGGCGGGGCCAACCGCAAGGAAACCCTGCCAAGTACCTGCAAGGAAGGCTTTCGCATCCTGGGCGCAGAGAGGCATATGTTTTCCTCCCGCGATCAGCATGCCGATCATTATCGCTATCCTGATATGGTTCTTTCTCACCGTCCCTCCCCCCTTGAGCATCTCGCTCATTGTATATGACTATAGTACCCTCTATGATCAGACATCCGGAAGGCCAGGCTTCGCTATTTGCAGCGGGGACCATGTTTGCAGTCACTTCGTTGTTTGTCAAATTCGCTTCCGCGTATTTTCCAGGTCTCTTTGTTTCAGCTTCCCGTTTCGTCATCGGTGCCATGTTATGTGTGGGTGCCATTGCCATCCGCAAGCCTCGTTTCGAAACCGCCATGCTGCCGCTTATCATCAGCCGAGGCATTTCGGGATCTCTTTCCATGATCGCGACGTATGTCGCGATAGGACTGACAGGCCCAGGCAGGGCAACTCTTCTTTCCAACACCTATCCAGTGTTCGTAGGAATATTTGGGGCGCTTTTCTTTGGAGAGAAACCAACCCGAGCCATTGTGCTCAGCCTGGTGCTGTGTACCGCGGGGGCAGTGTTTGTCATGCAGGACCACAGCGGCGCGTCGCTCGCTGGAGACTTGGCAGCCCTCGCAGGCTCGATTCTTGCAGGACTGGCGGTCAATTATGTGCGGCGGGCTTCCTTGATGGGCGTCGATCCTTTCATGCTGTATTTGTCACCCTGTGTGTTCGGGCTGGGGCTTTTCGTGGTAGCGCCGCTTCCTTCTCTGGACCGATTTACGATTTCTTCATCCGCGGCCCTTCTCATCGTGGGCGGAGGCGCATTCCTTGCGCAAGCCCTTATGGCGCGCGGCTACAGGACTGTCCCCGCAAACAAAGGCAGCATCGTGTTTTACTGGGAGACGGCACTGACGGTGCTGCTTGGCGTCGTGTTCGCTGGTGAGCGGCTCAACGCAAGGTTCATGGCAGGACTGATACTGATCGCTGCTGGCCTCCTGGTCAACAGAAACAAAGCAGAACCAGCACAGTAGCCACGCTTCACTCAGAAAAAGCCCCAATTTCACTCCGGAACGGAACCGAATCCGAGGCTCCGGGCCTGGTTACGCAGATGGCGGCTGCCCTGGCTGCCAGATCGAGCGAGGCGGCGGTATCCAAGCCTTCCGCAATACCCGCCAGGAAGTAGCCCATGAAAGTATCCCCCGCTGCGGTCGTATCGACCGCCTTTACCCGATAGGCCTTCTGCCTCACGATCGATCCCTTGTGAATACAGAGCGAACCTCCCTCTCCGAGCGTGATCACGATTGTGGCCGTCGGATATCGGGTTGACATGCGTAAAGCCGCGCGCTCTGGGTCTGTTTCTCCTGAAATCGCAGCAGCTTCGATCTCGTTCATAATGAAGATATCAACAAGGTCCAGTGGGCATTCCAGGAGTGTCGGGGTAAAGGGAGAAGGATTAAGGGCGATACGCATGCCCGCTGCATGCGCTTTGCGCATGATGCCGTCAAGGTACGAAATCTCGTTCTGCAGCACGCAGAGATCGCCTGGCATGAACTTCCCGATGACCGCTTCAGCGAACGGTTCGTCGATCTCACGGTTGGCTCCCCCAAAAAGAAGAATGCAGTTCCGACCCCTGTCGTCGACCTGGATGATCGCATGACCTGTCGGGGTATCACCCTGTGCCACCAGCGCCGTATCCACATGGCCTTGATGGAGCGTCTCCACAAGAAAAGCGCCTTCGGGGCCCACCTTCCCCGCGTGGAATACTCTCAGCCCAGCCCGTGCCATGGCCAGCGACTGGTTGAGCCCCTTACCCCCCGCAAACTTAGATAGCGAAAGAGCTGCCTTGGTCTCACCAGGCTTCACGAATTCGTCTACTCGGTAGACATAGTCGATATTGAGCGAACCAAAATTAAGTACGCGCATGATCATCCATTGTATCTCGACATGGTCGGCATGCCAACGCGTGCACCAGCTCTTCCGCGACGATGTGCCACATGCTATCGTTTTGCAGGAACACAAAACTGGGGAGGCTCGAAATGAAACACCGGCTGGCCGCTTCTGCTGCGCATGCGCCGATTCCGCGCGGCGCCCGCACGACCTTCTGGATGATGTTCATCTTCATGCTGCTGCATCAGGCGGACAAGCTCTTGATAGGTCCGCTCACCACCCAGATCATGGAAACTTTCCAGATTTCGCGCACCCAGATGGGCGCTGTCACTACCGGCGCGCTTATTGTCGGGGCAATCTGCTATCCGATCTGGGGATGGCTCTACGACCGCCGTTCGCGCCCCAAGCTGCTGGCGCTCGCATCCCTTCTGTGGGGAACTTCCACTTGTCTGAATGCCATGGTTCCAACCTATCCGCTGTTTCTGGTCACGCGAGCCGGCACCGGCATCGATGATTCGAGCTACCCCGGGTTGTACAGCCTACTTTCGGATTATTATCCACCGTCCCGCCGCGGCAGGATCTATGGATTTATTCAGGTCGCACAGCCTTTTGGATACCTCCTCGGCATGATTCTCGCGCTCACATTCGGTGCCGTGTACGGCTGGCGGAACGTCTTCTACATTACCGGTGGTTTGGGCATTCTTCTGTCTCTTCTGATTTTTCTGTTCGTAAAAGACCGACCGCGCGGTTCCGCAGAGCCGGAACTGGCCGGGAGTACAAATCTCGGCCGGTTTACGTTCAACTGGAAGGAAGTGGCCGGATTGTTCAGAAAAAAAAGCCTCATCATCCTCTTCATTCAGGGGTTTATCGGTGTTTTTCCATGGAATGTCATTACATACTGGTTTTTCGACTACCTCAAGAGCGAGCGAGGATACAGCGATAGTGCGACGCTCCTGACCATGGTGCCTGCGGTGCTGGTACTGGCCGCTGGCTATCCACTTGGCGGAGTAATTGGAGATCGCCTTTTCAGAAAAACACTGAAAGGGCGGGTTATCGTAGGAGCAGGCGGTGTCGCCGCGGGAGCGTTGCTGCTCTGGATTACCATGCATATTCCTGTTTCAAACCAGGTGTTGTTCGCGGTTTTTCTCATGCTTACGGCGCTGTTTATTCCCTTTGCATCCCCGAATGTGCTTTCTTCCTTTTATGATGTGACCGAGCCCGAAATACGGGCGACTACCAACGCGGTACAAAGCTTTGTCGAAGCGGCCGGCTCGGCCCTTGCGCCGTTGATGGCGGGCATTATTGCCGACCGAAGCTCTCTGGGCAACGCAATCCTCCTCATCTGTACGGTAGCCTGGGCGCTCTGCTTCGCGTTCTTTGTCTTTGTCGGCCGGTACATCCCTGCCGATATCGAAAAGCTCCGCGCCACGCTGCGAGAGCGCGCCGCGCAATAGCCCCCGCGCCATCGGCTCTAAAGCAGCAGATTCAGTATGCTGCTCCAAATCATGGCAATAGCAAGAAATACCGCGAGAGGCAGGGCAAAGCGCTTCATCATGGCCGGAAGTGAAGTTCGAAAATGCTCGGCAGACACCACCATGCAGACATGGAGCGGCGAGAGCATCATGCCGGTAAAGCCGCAGGCACCAGCCAGCACCACCCCCGCCTCTCGGGAAACGCCCGCGTTTCCATCCAGAAGCGCAAGCACGATGGGAATAGAAAGCCCGACATAACCGAACCCGACGCCCGTCACCATGCCACTGATGAGCGGAAGCAGGATGATCACCGCAATCACCGGAATACCCGCGTTCGAAAGTTCCACCGAAATGGTGCCCGCCGCGTCAGAGGCGGTAAGGAGGGCCGAAAACACCCGTACCCCAATAATGACCCCAACCATGCGGAGAGTGCCAGCCGTGACGCTGCCGCGGAAAATGCCAGTTTTCGGCTTGAGGCGCAGAAGGTATATAGAGCCCGCCGCAAGCCCGGCATAGACGGTCACATAGCGGCCCACCAGCGTCCGTACGCGGCTATCGCTGACCAGCTTTCCAACGGCCAGTTCCCAGAGGAGTTCGGTGCCGATATAAGCTCCGAGTACGATGGCGAGAGGAGCAATTCCCTCAAGAAAGCTCTTCTCAGGAACTATCTCGGGGTCGCTTGCCATGCTGCCGAGGCTGATTCTGGCATCCGCGCTCCGCGGCAGAAGGAATGTGTACCCAAGCATGAAGAGTGTCAGAGGAGCATAGAGGTTGAACGCGATTAGCGTGAGCGTAGGTATTCCGCTCAGCGATACTGTCAGCACGAACGCGGGAAAGAGCGGCCATACCAGTTCCAGAATATGGCGGAACCAGTAATTGACAGTAGCAAGCAGGTCCTTACCTCTCTCGGGATTCTCGTTCATCGTATCCACGAGAGGTGCGGAAATAATGGCACCACCTGGCATGGGTAAAGTCCCGATGAGTAGCGGCGCCAGCGCTAGCGCTAGCCGCGGTTCCCTGATCGACCCATTCAGCGCTGTGGCGAGATCATCCATCGCACCGGCATGTTTCATGGCTGAAGAGAACGCCATGATACCGATCATAAGCAGCGACAGCATGATAAGATCGGGGTTGATCAACTCATTCACTATGGTCTTGGCGATTTCAGGAAAGGGGAGTCCCTGCCACAATACCAGAAGTATGCCACCTCCCGCGGCCGCCAGCCCCAGATTCAGTTTACGAGCCGCCGCGACAACGAGCATAAAAATGATAAGCACTTTTAGCAGAACCGGAATCGGGATCATGGGTTATTTATACTATGCGCCTTGAGGAGGGCGAAACCGGGCATCAATCCAGAGAGCCTTCAACGAGCAGATATATGGTGCCATTTTTTCTTGACACTATTGTCAAGGATTACTATCCTACTCTCAGTTGTGTGTGGTGGTGTTCCATATAATCAAATCCGCGCACGACAGGAAGCCAAGATGCCAAAGATTGTCGACCATGAGGAACGAAGGCGCTATATCGTCGATCATGCACTGGAGCTGTTCGCCCACAGTGGCTTTAATGAAACCGGTTTTGCTGACATCGCCGCCGCCTGTGGGCTGAGCAGGACGCACCTATATCAATATTTCCGCAGCAAGGACGAAATATTTCTCTATGCCGTCGAAGGTGCCCTCGGACGGATTGCTTTGGGCATCGACATCATTGCCGCGCGATCGGACCTTTCCTTGCGCGAAAAACTGACAAATGCCTATACACTCTTCGCAGAATCTCGTTCCAACGGAACCCACGCTCCCATCCTTCTCGAACTGGCGATGAGACTCCGAAAAGAAAATACCATCATCGCGTCCCGGCTGAACGAGCAGGTACAACGTCTGACCCAGTCGATAATCTCGCTGCTGCGCGGATTCGGCAACGAAATACAAGAATCGCGGATCCCCCTTATGACATCAGTATTTTTCGCACTCGTAGAGAGTACGCTGCTGAGCTCGCTGTTTGCCGATACCACCCTCATTCAGGAGCATGTCGGGGAGATGGTTCAGATGCTTGGATGCTGAGCATGTATGCACCTTCCTGTCAGAGGAGAAGGTGATCGCTTGAGTTTATTTTTACATAAGTGTCAATAAAAAATGAAAATCGTCGAATGAAACGGAGGTTGTTATGAATCAGCTGACCCAGACAGTGGCAAGAGGAGCGCTTTCGGTTGCGATGCAGTATCTCGAAGGCAATCCCGAACAGAATATCCCGCGTATCGTCGACATTCTCACTCCTTTCGCGCGGCGCGAGGATATGAAGAGGATTCTCGCTACCGGAAAAAATCTCATGTCCGAGGACGGGAATCCCTACCGCGGTTTGATTCTGCGCGCATTCCGCGAAGTAACCCCGCATGTCCGAAGGAAATTCATATCCAATTTCGTCTTCAACGCTGGAATGACTGGAAACGACAGAGCGCAGGCACTGCGGATTGTCCATAATTGCAATATCCCCTTCGCGATTCTCATGGACCCTACCAGCGCCTGCAACCTGCACTGCAAAGGCTGCTGGGCTTCAGAATACAACAAGAACGATTCGATGGAATACGAGCTACTGGACCGCATCATCCGCGAAGGCAAGGAATTAGGTGTATACTTCTATATCTACTCCGGAGGCGAGCCAACAATCCGCAGGAGAGACTTGCTCGATCTCGCTCAAGTCCACAACGATTGCGTATTTCTCGCGTTCACAAACGGCACGCTGGTCGATCAGGAGTTCGCCCAGGCGCTGGCAAAAGTCGGCAACTTCGCGCTTGCGTTCAGTATCGAAGGGTTTGAGGATGCTACCGATTTCCGCCGCGGCAATGGCACATACCGGCAGATCGTCGAGGGCATGCGGCATATGAAAGCAGCGGGCGCACCATTCGGCTTCAGCGCCTGTTACCATGCTAAAAACACCGAAGCGGTTGGCGATGAGGCATTCCTCGATTTTCTGATCGAACAGGGATGCTTGTTCGGCTGGTACTTTACCTATATGCCACTGGGTAAGAATGCCGACACCAGCCTCCTTGCCACTCCACAGCAGCGGGAGTACATGTTTCACTGGGTACGGAAGATGCGCGAAACCAAGCCAATATTCCTGCTCGACTTCTGGAATGATGGTCAACATGTAAATGGCTGTATCGCCGGCGGCCGCAGCTATCTGCATATCAACGCGGCAGGTGATGTCGAACCCTGCGCGTTCATACACTACTCGAACGTCAACATCAGGTATGTGTCACTCCTCGAAGCGCTGAAATCGCCTCTGTTCATGCAGTACCGCGTGCACCAGCCGTTTAATGAAAACCATCTGCGGCCATGCCCCCTGCTCGACAATCCCGGCGCGCTCGCTGCGATGGTGAAAGCATCTGGAGCCTATTCAACCCAGCCAGTCGACCGGGAAGACATCGACGAGCTCACCGGCAAATGTGTGAGCGCCGCCAACGCATGGGCACCTGTCGCCGAAAAGCTCTGGGCAGAGGAATTGCCTAAGTATCGCGAGATCAAGGCCAAAAAGAGTGAAGAGCAGAAAAAGACCTCGATCATGTTGAAAGACTTGGCGGAAGAATTGAGAAAGGAAACCATTGCCGCGTCGGAACGCGAGCGCCATGTATCCTGAGCTGAAAACCTCGTTTGCGCCGTCCTGCATGACCGCGCAAACGCTCAGTTTCCCGACAATTCCCAGGGAAGCGCCGCGCTACCCAGATCGGGAGCGAACCATGAGGCTCCCGCGGCACGTAGCGCTTCCATGGGAAAGGAAGAGGTAATCGCAAGCACGCGGGCACCAGCCCGAACCCCGGCGATGGTGCCGTTCACTGCGTCCTCAACCACAAGGCACTCATGAGGAGAAACGCCCAAGCGCGCCGCCGCCGTCAGATACATCTCTGGATCCGGTTTTTTATGAACTACGTCTTCAGCAGTGAGCATTGCATCAAAGGAATCCGGTCCTAGCCCTAGAAATTCAAGATTGATATGCACCTTGACACGGTCCGCGGCCGACGCGAGAGCTACCTTGAGACCTCCTTCGCGGCAGGCGCGCACGTAGCGCACCGCGCCAGGAATTTCGCGCATGCCCGCTGCGTGCGCGTGGGCGAGCATGCCGTAAATCTCGTAGGTCCAGGCTTTAGACTGGGCAATATCGATTGTCAGCCCATACTTCTCGGCGACACCGCCGATGTATCGATTCTCCCCTGCTCCGACAAATGGAATGAAATCTTCATGGCTGACCGTCAGTCCATACCGCTGCTGGAACATTCGCACCGCTGACTCCGCGATAAGACGCTCCGAATCGACGAGGACACCATCCATGTCGAACAACACCGCTTTGAACATTAGAATTTCCGATCCTTGGCTGCCTACTCTCGAACATTGGCAGGGTTGAGATACTGAATATATTCTGTTCGTGTGGGGCCGAACACTTCCACCAGCACCGAATCTTCAAGGACATCGACTTTGTGACGCACATCCATCGGAATGCACCAACTGTCGCCCGGCTCAAGCTCACGTACGGAGTCTCCGATTCGCATGCGCAGCTTTCCAGACACCAGGTAACCGGTCTGCTCATAGGGATGAGAATGTTCCGGAAGCAACGCGCCTTTTGTCTGTCTGAATTCGCACAGCAAGGTGTGCGCGCCATAGCAAAGTGTTTTAATTCTGCTGCCGGGTATGGTTTCGTGAAAGCCTTCGTCGGAATGGACACCGAACATGACTAACCTCCTGAACTGATGAGCGTGAGCCTACTGTATCGTAATCCGGCGCGGCTGTCACGGCGTTCAACGCGCTCAGGCGCTCAGCGTGCCAAAGACTATCCCTGCAATTGTCGATAGAATCACCACTAGTCCGACATAGGTGAGCGTCTTCTTCCATCCAAGTTCGCTGGCGATGACAAGAATGGAAGGCAGTGAAAGACTTGGGCCAGCCAGCAGCAGCGCAAGCGCCGGGCCCTGCCCCATTCCCGCGCCGAGCAAGCCTTGAACGATAGGAATTTCTGTCAGAGTCGCAAAATACATTAGCGCGCCAGCGACCGAAGCGAAAAGATTCGCCTGTACCGAATTTCCGCCGACAAGCCCCGCCACCCATGTGCCTGGAATGAGGGCTTCATGGCCCGGTCTGCCGAGAAGAAACCCTGCTGCCAGCACTCCGCCAAATAAAAGCGGCATAATCTGGAGCGCAAAATCGCGCGTCGCGACAAGCCAGGCCAACCGGTCTTCGGCATTGAACCATCGGATCTGGGTTATGGCGAGCAACACAGCGCACGCACCGGTAATCCACCACTTCGATGCGTGGATGGCGTCCCATACCGCGCTGCTTCCGCGCGAGTTAGTCCAGTTGGCGAATACCAGAATGCCGATCATGCTGGCCATATACAGAGCCGTCTGCGCGAGGGTACGCTGGCCTTCTTCCACAGGAGACTGAAAGAGCCGCGCGTCCACCGCGCGTTTCGCATCGTCCTTCCTGAAAATCGTGGCCATGAGCCAGCCCGTGACAATAGAAAAGACGATTGCGCCGACAGTACGCGCCATACCCAGCCTGAGCCCAAAAACCTTTACGGACAACACAATCGCCAGAATATTGATGGCGGGACCCGAATAGAGAAACGCCACCGCTGGTCCAAGCCCTGCGCCCTTCCTATAGATACCTTTGAAAATGGGTAGCACCGTGCAGGAGCACACCGCGAGCACAGCCCCCGAGATCGAAGCCACCCCGTACGCGGTCACGCGCTTCGCGTCAGGCCCTAGATAACGGATAACCGCTTGCTGGTTGAGAAAAACAGTGATAGCTCCCGCGATGAACATGGCAGGTACCAGACAGAGCATGACATGCTGCCGGACATATTCCGAAAGCATGAGAAACGCTTCATTGACAGCTCCGGAAACGCTGGGCGCCTCGAATGGAATGATATTTGCCGCGACAAAGACACCTGCGAGTATCAGCAATTTTACATTGGGGGAAAGCTCCTTTGCTGCCATAGTCTTACACAAGGAGCGATTTGATCTGGTCTTTGGTCAGCACGCGGCCAGAAACCTTCACCTGGCCATCGATGGCAAGTGCAGGGGTTATCATGACACCCATCGCCATGATGTCCTCTGTTTTGGTCACCTTTTCAAACTCGGCCTGAATGCCGAGTTCGGCCGCGGCTTCGCGCGCGTGCTGTTCGAGTAGCTGGCATTTTGTACACCCGGAACCGAGAACCTGAATCTTCATGATTTCCTCCGCGCAATGGGATTGTTGCAATAATATGCAACATTGCAAGGGCAGTCAAGAGGTCTTGACTATTGTTGTTCAACATTGCAACATTTCTATGATGAAACCGATCGAGAAGAAATACGAGCTGCGCGCGGCGATCTTCAAGGCGCTTGCGAACCCGCTCAGGCTCGCCATGCTCGAGAGGCTCGCGGAAAAACCCTGGTGCGTGTGCGCGCTCGCGCAGGAACTCGATATCGACAAATCCATAGTATCCAAGTATCTTACGCAGCTGAAGGCAGTGGGGCTCATAGAAGATACTCGCAGAGGGACGCTCGTTGAATATCGCCTGGTCGCGCCATGCATTCTCCAGGTTGCTTCCTGCGCGGAAGAAACCATCATCGCACATCGCAAAAGGCTTTTCTCGGAGGAGTGAGTTTCCCCGCCGCGCCATTTATCAAAATCACGTTTTCCTGATAGAATACTTTCTCCATGAACCCAACCATGTCTGCTATCTACGCGTTGCTCGTGCTTGCCTTTGTTGGCATAGCATCGGGAAAATTTCCGCGTCTTGCGATGAACCGCGCCACAATCGCGCTGTCGGCGGCAGTGCTTCTTGTGGTATTAGGCGGCTTGACGGCGCATCAGGCATTCGAAGCCGTCGATGTGGAAACGCTCGCGTTGTTGCTTGCCATGATGATCATCGTAGCAAATCTTCGGGTTTCGGGATTCTTTTCGATAGCCGGCAGCAGGATCCTCAGGATCGCGCGCTCGCCGCGCGCCTTGCTGGGGACGGTGGTACTCGTTTCGGGCATTCTTTCAGCCTTGTTTCTGAACGATACTATCTGCCTCATGTTCACGCCGCTCGTTGCGGAGATGACACGCCGTACCGGACGCGACGGAAGGCCGTACCTTATCGCGCTTGCCACGTCGGCGAACGCGGGTTCCTGCGCGACATCAATCGGTAACCCGCAAAATATGCTCATCGCCTCGCAATCGGGAATCCCGTTCGGCACCTTTGTGCTGGCACTTGGCCTTCCTTCGCTCCTTGCGATGTTGTTCTCCTACTGGTTCAGCATGCTGGCCTTTCCGGAGGAATTCAAAAACGGTAGTGGCATAACGCCAGTATCAAGTGCGCTTGTCTCGGCAGAATCGGAAGCCCTGGGCCAAGGGGGCGGCCGCTACCTGATGTACAAAAGCCTGGCGGCGTCTGCGCTGCTGTTGGTACTGCTGCTCGCGGGCGTGCGCACAAGTACCGCGGCGATGGTGGCAGCGACGGCGCTTCTGGTCACGCGCCGCGTAACTCCCGAGCATATATTCGCCGAGGTCGATTTTACGCTGCTGGTATTCTTTTCGGGACTCTTTGTACTGACCGCTGAGGTCGCGAATACGCCGGCTTTCGCCCATGCCATGGCTACAATTGGGCCCTCTTTGCAAAGACCCGGGGCTTTGTTCGCGGGGGCGGTCGCACTGATTTCCAATCTGGTATCCAATGTGCCAGCCGTCATGCTCCTGTCGCCTGTTGCCAAATCCATGCCGCACCCGCAGCCCGCATGGCTCATGCTCGCCATGGCCAGCACCTTCGCGGGCAACCTGACCCTCCTTGGCTCAGTCGCCAATCTTATTGTCGCCGAACAGGGTAAAAAGGCAGGCATCCATGTCGGCTTTCTCGACTATCTCAAAGTAGGGATGCCGGTGACGGTGCTGTCGCTTGTAGCGGGGGTGGTGTGGCTGAATCTGATTTTTTAAGCCGGGCCACGACTCGCTTTCCGCTTCGAGTACAGTCGCGCGGTTCCCATGATAACACAAGCCCCGCCCCCGAGAGGGCGAGGCTTGCGACAGGTCGTGAGGCCTGGTTAGTATGGCTTACACCTACGGTTCTACGACACTGAACCCACCATTCGAACGGGGATCATCATTTTCGTCAAAGTCGTCGACAATATCCTTATCAGACATCTTGCCGTCGCAGTTCATGTCAACCACCACATAGTAGTCGCCCACCGTCATGGGTGCTGGCCATATGGTTTGCTGACCGAGGCCATTCATGCAGCTGGACTGAACCGGCATGCGGATCGGATATGTTCCCGGAGCTGGTTTGATGGTTTCATCCTTTATTTCCGTATAGTCATCCTTTGCAACGATATATACATCCACATAGGTACCATAGTAGATGCTTGGCGTACCAGGAGCCGGCGGTGCCCCGCCCCAGTTGATATACGGATTCCAGATTGCCTTGATACCATATGGCACCCCGTAGTACGGCGCGTACTTGGTATCGACTCCGTCCTTTCTGAACGTATCACGATAGTCGTAGTCATAGGTCCAACTGCTATAATCCCAGGTAAAGATGCCGCCGGAAGCGATATTCGCTTTGATAAGGTCAGCAGGTGCTTGTTTTTGAGTTACCACGAATCCTGGTGCCATGTTCCCATCGATGCCATCCAGGTAGTAGTCCGCGATTCCCGGCTTCGCGATATTGAAATAGCCATCATAATTGCAGTCGAGAATGACACTGAAGGCTTTGCCTTGCATCGAAGCTGGAATACCGCTACTCCAGTCAGGTGCTATTCTTTTCCAGTCACCTGTTATCTGTATTGGACCAATATTTTGAGCCGTAGTGGTAAGCGCGGCCGCATTATAATCCTGATACAGCTCCGCGTTCGCGATAAGTTCTCCCTCTTCATAGGCTGTGCCCTTGAACGGCACGATATAGATCCGCATGTTTGCAGCCGCGGGAGTAACGCTGCTGAGATTGTAGATCATGATGTAGAGCTTCTCTCCCGGATTGAAATTGTTCTCCGCTACGAACTCGCCGTTGACCATCTTGCCCGCGATGACGATTGGCTGCGGCCGCGAAATATTGTTTTGGATCACCACAAAGAAAGGCAGACTATAGTTTGTGTCTCCCGCCGCCTTTGCGCCGTCAGCGTCCTGAATGTTGATTTCAAAGGCTTTGAGGGTCAATTCGTCTTCCGTGGGGAATCGTACATAGGTTATTCCATTGATTGTTGTTTCCACAAGTCCCACATCGTACCAGAGCGGCTGCCGCTGGATGTTTCCGTCAGCATCCGCCAATGCCGTAAGCTCGGTTATGTCATTTCCCTCAGGATCTTTGCATGTCACACGATACAGTTTCCCCGGCGCAAGTCCCTGGGCTTCGATATAGAGCGTATCATTCGGCTGAATGTATTTTGTCTCGACACCAAAGGAATTATAGAGTTTGATCAGCGCGATGTTTCTGGTACGTGATTTGATGAAGTCCTGTATGACATCACAGGACATAACCGTGGCGAGCAGGACAACCGACAGGAGCAAAATACCCAATTTTCTGTATTTCATGGCTGCCCTCCTTATTTAGTCTTTTTGGGCGCGAATAGCTT
This sequence comes from Spirochaetota bacterium, assembly GCA_029265255.1. The sequence continues at coordinate 130,475 of JAJUJQ010000001.1, read as the reverse complement.
GCCCAGCCTGATTTCATACACGATCGAAACCATCCACTTGGCGTTTCCAAAATCGAAAGTGCTCGATTCGATGTTTTCGATAATGTCCTCGCTGACAAGTTTCTGGCGGATTATGTTGAACATCCCGACACCAACCGAAAGGCCGCCGATCTGCAGCTTCCCGCCGAGATTGATGATCTCGTTGTTGGGAGTAGTCGGATTGAACCCTTGAATCTCAGCGAACGCGAACAGGAAATCGAAAATATTGAGGTCCGCGCCGCCGCTGAACATGTACGTCCCCAGCTGATCGCGCGCCATGATGGTCTCCGCGACCGCAGTGACGGAGAACAGCAGCTTTGGCGTGAAGATCGGGATTGATGACGTGGCTGCCAGATAGATATTGAACAGAATGTCATTCCTGTTCTCAAATTTGTTGTCGACCAGGGATACCGCGTTGACCCCGATAGCTCCTTGCGGAAGGAAGTACTTGCCGAAGTCAAGGAACCGTGTTTTCAAATGGAAGGTATCCATTGAGACATTCGTGAGATAGAAGTCTTCCCATACAAGCTGTCGGTGTGTATAGCCCAATTCCACATCTTCTGAGCTACCCGCGATGAGCGAAGCCGAGGTCAAGTACAGCTTCATGCCCTGCAGCACGCCTGCCTCCTGACCGACAAGCCCGGCATAGAAATTCGTTTTGCCGATGGTTGTTGCCTTGGGTACCGTGAGCACTCCGTTTTCCCCCCATTTCATGACGGGGGAGATCATCCTTTTGAACAGCGCGAATTCCGTTTCCGCCGTTTGAGCGAATACTCCAATGGCAGAAATCAGAATCAGCACTGTCAACAGCGAAAGTCTTTTTCTCATAACTCCTCCTCCTGTGCCTGACAGACCGATTCTTCCTGAACCAAGAAGAAAATAGGGAGCACATAGAAGAGTACAGATTTCATCGTGGGCGTATATATGCTCGCTATTTGTTTCCTTATACAAGTATAAGCGAGTTTTTTCCAATTACAAGGAAAATTTATTGAGAAATCGCAGCGTTGCGCGAAGCGCGGTCAGCGCGATATCGGCCAACGCTCAGATATGAATCGCTTTTTCCAGACCGGCTTTCGCGGCTTCCATGAGCACTTCGGAGACTGTCGGATGCGCGTGCACCAAGTCCGCGACATCCTCCAGTGTGAGCTCGGCCTGGGCAGCAAGCAATATCTCGTGAATAAGGTCCGCGGCGCCTTCACCGACCAGCGACGCTCCCAAAATGCCGTGCGAGTCGGGGTCAAACACGATTTTGGCCTGACCTTCGGGCGCTTCGGTAGCGACCGCCCGGCCATTTCCCCGATACGGGAAGCGGGCGATCGCATGGCGGATTCCCGCTTCTTTGGCTTTTGCCTCAGAAAGACCAAAGGACGCGACTTCAGGCTCGCAATAGACGGCGCTGGGAATGCGGTTGCGGTCGAGCGTTTTTTCCTGAGGATTGGGCGTACCTCTGAGCAGATGCGCAATCCGTTCTGCCGCGATCTCTCCGGCTTTTGAAGCGGCGTGAGCCAGCTGCGGGTAGGTGGTAATGTCGCCGATCGCGTAGATTCCTGCACAGGAGGTTTCGTGGTAATCACCGGTTACCACAAAGCCTTTCTCCATTCGCATGCCGAGCGATTCAAGCCCAAGGCCCTCGGTATTGGGTGTTCGACCGATCGAAACCAGCACCGCATCGGTCTCGATATCGAATGGGGTATTGTTCGAGTCAGTACCATGCACCACGAGGTGGTCACCCACAGTTTCAGCGCTGGCAGCCCGCGCGCCGATATGGATGGAAACACCTCGAGCGCGGAACTGTTTCTCGACGATTTTTGAGGCCTCCTCATCCTCAAGCGGAAGGACTCGCGGCAAGAGTTCGACTACCGTCACACTCACGCCAAACGCGCGCATAATGTAGGCAAATTCCATGCCTATCGCGCCAGCACCCAGGATGAGCAAGCGGCGAGGAAGCGAGTCGCGCATCAAAAGGCCTGTGGAAGAGAGAATGCGCTGCTCGTCGATGTCGAAGCCAGGAATCGAACGGGGACGAGAACCGGTCGCCAGGATAATAGCCCCTGCTCGAAGGTGCTGTTCACCTTCAGGTCCGTCAACCGCGACGCTGCTTGCTCCGGCAAGGCGAGCTACGCCTTTGATAAGGTCAATTTTGTTCTTCTTCAGAAGAAAGCTCACCCCTTTCGAAAGCCGCTCGGCGGCGAGCCGGGACGCTCGCCAGATAGTCTGATAATTGAATCCTTCCAGAGAAACCATGCCCCCGGCCTTTTCGATCAGGGCTCGCCCTTCGGAAAAAAGACGTGCCTGATGGATGAGCGATTTCGATGGAATACACCCAATGTTCAAGCAGACACCACCCGGCTGGTCTTTTTCCACGATTGCGACGCAAAGTCCAAGCTGCGATGCGCGGATGGCTGCGACGTAGCCCCCTGGTCCCGCACCGATGACCACCAAATCGTATTGCATTGCTTCCATGATTCGCTTCCTTTTTCTCTCAGATAAGAGCTGCCGCTGGATGCTCCAGAAGATATGCCAGGTCAGCCAGGAACGCCGCCCCTGTTGCGCCATCGATACTGCGATGATCGCAGCCGAGGACAAGGGTCAGCATAGGTGCTATTTCGATACGATCATTATCGCCTGCAATTGGCTCTTTGACAACTGCGCCTACCGCGAGAATCGCAGAAGCAGGTGGATTGATGATCGCGGTGAATTCGTCAACGCCCCAGGTTCCGAGATTAGTGATCGTAAATCCCGCGCCTTCATACTCTTCGGGCGTGAGCGTGCCAGACTGGGCTTTCACGATCAGCGCTCTCAGTTCCTTGTCTATTTCTCCTACCGTTTTGCGATCGCACTGGCGAACAACAGGAGTAATCAATCCATCGTCAAGCGCGACTGCCAGACCGATATCGACGGCGGTTCTTCGTTCGATTCCTTCCTGTTTCCAGAACACGTTGATTGCCGGGTGGCGTACTAGTGCCATCGCAGCCATTTTGACAAGAAACGCGTTAAATGAGAGCTTTTCGGCGCGGTTCTGGTTTGCGAATGCCCGCAGATCGAGAAGCGGCTGTGCCTTTATCTTTTTCTTTAGATAGAAGTGCGGCGCGCTGAAAAACGAATCGCTCAGGCGGCGCGCGATAATAGCGCGCATGCGGCTTGGCGGTTCAATTGACGCCGCTGGTTCTGAAACTTTCGCTGCCCCATTGCTAGGGACCCACTCGAAAACATCGCGTTCGATAATCCGCCCGTTTGGGCCGCTTCCTCTCACCAGCCTTAAGTCGATACCTCGTTCTCTGGCTCGCAGGCGAGCGAGCGGAGTCGAAGGAGGCATGCGAGCCGGCGCAGCAGGCGCGCCATGTGGTTTGTCCGCCTCGGCGCTAATCGAAAAAAATTGTTCAGACGCGGTTTTCTCCTTTTGTTCTGGAGGAAGTCTGACAGAGGATGGGGGCTCGACAGAGACGCTCGGCGCTGCCGGAAGCGACGAGATATCTTCGCCCTCTTTCCCCACAATCGCGATCGGTTCCCCAACTTTCGCGGTCGCTCCCGCCGGCAGAAGAATCTTGAGCAACACTCCTGACACTGGTGCCTCATAATCCATGCTGGCCTTGTCGGTCTCGACCTCGCAGAGCACATCTCCCGAGCTAAACGACGCCCCCTCGGCAACCTTCCACGACGCGATACGCCCTTCATTCATCGTTGGTGATAGGGCGCTCATGCGGATATATTCAGCCATCGATCAGATCCTCCCGATACAGCACTTTGCCGGCAGCCCTCATCACTTTCTCTACCGAAGGTTGCGCAGCCAGCTCCAAGTTGTGGTTGTACGGCATGGGTACATCCTCTCCCGAAACCAACGCGACGGGCGCGTCCAATACGTCAAAGCAATGGGTCATTACCAGCTGCGCGACCGTCGCTCCCACACTCGCCAGAGGCCAGGCTTCATCAACGACAACCGCTCGATGCGTCTTCCTGACCGACGCCACAAGCGTTGCTTCATCGAGCGGGCGAAGGCTACGAAGATCGATCACCTCCGCGGCAATTCGCCGTTCCGCGAGCTTTTCGGCCGCCTGTTCTACCACGCGCATCGGCTTAGAAAATGATATCAAGGTAATATCGTTCCCCTCGCGTGCAATCCGCGCCTTACCCAGTGGAACGAGAAATTCCTCGTCAGGCACCTCTCCTTTCCAGCTGTACATCATCTCCGCTTCGAGCATGACTACGGGGTTGTCGTTTCGTATTGCACTTTTCAGAAGGCCATAGGCATCTGCTGGCGTCGCGGGTGCGACGACATAGAGGCCAGGCACATGCATCCAGTACGCGGCGATCGACTGAGAGTGCTGCGCCGCTAGATATTCAGCAGGGCCATTCGGACCGCGAAAGACAATCGGCACCGCTAGCTGGCCGCCTGACATCTGCCGCATTTTCGCTGCGTTATTGACAACCTGATCGAGCGCGAGCAGCGCGAAATTGTGGGTCATCCACTCAACTACCGGCCGAAGGCCAGCGAGCGCAGCTCCAATGCCAAGACCAGTAAAACCAAGCTCGGAAATCGGTGTGTCCTTGACGCGTTTAGGTCCATATGTCGCGAGAAGGCCGCGTGACACCTTGTAAGCGCCATCATACTCGCCTACTTCCTCGCCAATAAGAAACACCCGCTCATCCCGTTTCATTTCTTCATCGAGCGCCCTGTTCAGCGCTTCGCGATATGTCATCTCCGCCATGCGCGCCCTCCCTCAGGCATAGATATCGGTATACAGTTCCGAAACCGCTGGCTCGGGGCTCGCTTCCGCGAACGCAACCGCCTCGTCCATTTCGCGCGCGATATCCTCTTCCATTTGCTTCCACGCGGAGGGGTCAAGAATTCCCTTTTCCTCGAGCAGAGCCTTGAATCGCGCGATAGCATCGCGCGCGCGATACGCTTCAATTTCCTCGCGGGTCCGGTATTTCTGCGGATCACTCATCGAATGGCCTTTATACCGGTATGTGCGCGCTTCAATCAGCGAAGGCTCACCCTTTCGCGCATCGGCGACTGCCAGCTCGACAGTCCTGCGGACATCGAGCACATCGAGGCCCTCGCAGGTGTAGCCTTTCATGCCATACGCCGCAGCGGTCTGAGCGAAATCGTGCACCGCCGATACCTTTTTCCAGCTGGTACCCATGCCCCATTGATTATTCTCGACAATATAAACAATTGGTAAATTCCAGATTCTGGCCAAATTGAAGCTTTCATGCACTGAGCCCTGGTGGAACGCTCCATCACCGAAAAAGCACAGGGTCACCCCGTCCGAGCCCTGATACTGCTGGGCAAACGCAACACCGGTGGCAACCGGAATCTGCGCGCCCACGATGCCGTTTCCACCAAGAAAATGCTTTGAGGCATCAAAGAAATGCATCGAGCCGCCCTTGCCGCGTGAGCACCCGGTCACCTTGCCGAACAGCTCTGCCATGGCGACTTTGGGCTCCACGCCGCAGGCTATGGCGTGGCCGTGATCGCGGTACGCAGTGAGCACATAATCCTTTGTCAAATCGAGAACCGAGATCGCGCCGACCGCAACGGCTTCTTGCCCTGTATACAAATGACAAAATCCGCCGATTTTCCGCAGCCCGTACATCATGCCAGCTTTTTCTTCAAACATTCGTATGCGCTGCATCGTACGCAGCATCGTCAACATCACGTCATCAGTCATGGCGCGCCACCTCAACTCGTTCTTTAATTCCTTTTAGGGGCACAAAATATTCTATCTCTTCAATATGGGTCTCGATCACGATCATGTCGGATGGGTCCGCTGAATATTTCCAGAATACACGGAGACGCGGCCCTATTACTTCAAGCACTTCCGCGGAGAGCATGGGATCCTGAATAATGAACGCGCTTCCACGAAATGTCGCAATCCGATCGAGCGAAGGTGTCTGAAACATCCAGGATACTTGCGGGTGAGCTTTGATGTGGGCAATTTTCCTGAACCGGACAGAACTGACGCTGAAGAGCGATTCGGGTATGCGCGGCAGCAAAATAGGACTCATCCAACGCTGCCACACCATGCCCGCGGCATCCACGGTCGCGAGAATGCCGAACTTGACTTCGTCCACCAGCGCATATGCCGCGCTTACGGTTTCATTGTATTCCATGACATACGCTCCTTTTCAAATTCGTTCCGTATTTCCTGATACAGATTGAAAGAAAATGCTTTTCCACGGTACCGATCGCCCAGCGCTCGCACCGCGTCGCTCAGAGAACCCTCATTTGCCGCAATATCCACAATATGACAATCCTCTATTTTTAGTTCGATATCATGTCCCGCGGCCAGGAGCGAAACGGAGAAGAAGGGGGGCTTTTTAAAAATCCAAGCCTCAGACCCAAGTTCCCGCATAATGGCATTGAACCGTTCACCGCTCAGCTGAATCGGTCTGCGCTGATCGAGCACCTGGAACTCGAGGTCTTCGGACAGGAGCGCCGGTGTCCTTCCGAGAGCGGCGCGGTCTCGATCTGTTGTCTCAACGAAAGAACCATTTGAAATTAATTCCTCAAGGCGAACTGTCGAGGCAGGCTTGCCGGTAAGATGCCACGCAAGGTGATCGGCCACCATATCTATTGATAGATTCGGAACAAAAGAGCTGAGATTGACCGTGGTCGCAGGCACGGAGGAAATCGAAGTGTCTTCCTGGATCGGTATGCCCCCCAAGGAGGCTTTCATACGTGCGAGATTCGCGTGCACGAGCAGCGTGCCGTGATGGAGGATATTGCGCGTCCCGAACCGCCGTGCGGTTCCACCGATTTTGGCGTTTCCTTCGCCATCTGGCAGGCGCAAAAAGAGCCCTCCCCGTGATCCCTGAAACGCCGGGAACCCGAGGCGCGCGAGTGCGTCAGTAATACGTCGTAGTTCTTCTTCCTGATTGTGGATGGCTCGCGGTACGATGAATGCCCAGTTCAGGTTTCCTTCATCATGATACACCGCTCCACCACCCGATGTTCTCCGGTACACGGGGACCGCACAACGAGGCGAAACCTCTCGCCAATAATTCTGGTTTCTGCCAATAATTACTGAAGGTTTATTGACATAGAGCAAAAACAGAATCCCATCGCCTGACCAGGATTCAACAAGACATTCTTCAAGAGCAATGGCATGAAGCGGAGAAGGAACTTCAATATAATACGATAAAACAGACATTTGCTGATAATATATCAATTCTTCGCGGAAAATGGCAAAAAAAAGCCGCCCCGTCACCGGAGCGGCCATCGCTGGAAAATTCAGATTCATTCTGTGGAGGAAATCCCTGCCACAGAATGATCGAGAGGCGATTACTGCGCGACAAAACCAGCGGCCTCGAGGGTGCCCTTGAGGGCCTCGAGATCGGCTTTCACCGCGCTGAGCTTCTCTTTCGCGGCAATATAATCCTGGGCGTCATTAGCTGCCTTGGCATCGGCAATGGTCTGGCCATAGGCCGCTACCTTCGCGTTGATGTCCTTCACATTGAGCTTGGCCTTGGCGGCTTTCTTCGCATCCTTGGACGCAGCCTGGGCAAGTGCCTGAACCGATGCGTACAGAGTATCCGTATTGGTCACCAGCTGGGCGACTTCATTCTTGGCGGCTTCCATTCCGGTTGCAGCGGCATCCTTAGCTTTCTTGCCAGCTTCAGCAAACGTCTTGATCAGCTCATTCGCCTTCTTGTAGTCCTTGCCAGAGGTTTTTGCTTCCTGAGCTGCAAGTTCTGCTTCGAGAGCAGCCTTGGCATCCTGAGCAGCCTGGAACTCCGTCGCGGCATATACATCAGCCTTGGCATTCTGGGCTTCCGCAAATACGGCATTAGCCGCATCGAGATCCTTCTGGGCAAGCTTCGGCGCACAGGAGAACAGAACGAGGGCTACGAGCATCACACCGATAACCTTAACCAGCTTCATACGATCCTCCAAAAAATTGTCACAACGCGGTGTTCGCACTCCATCGAAGCGCTTCACCTGCGTCTTTGCGCAAAAATATAGCCAAATCTGCATAATATGTCAATGTCTGCAAAATTGTGTATTGGGTGCGAAAATTATAATAATTAATGATAATATTATAAAATATGCGATAAAATTATAGATTTTGCGAATCTTGCACTGTTTTTCAGTTCTTAGCGGTCTCTGCAAAAAAGGTATCAGGAAATTGAGAATTTTTATCGGTAATAATACGGGAATCAGGATGTTGCAGCGCTTCTGAAGCGGCCGGGTCTTCCGCAAAGAGCGCAGGCCATAGCGCGGGCCTCGCGAACCGCAGCATTCCAGAGCGTTTTTCGAGTAAAGCATTCCGGGCTCTAAGTGAAAGCCGCAAGAGTTTTAAGACAGAATCGAGCGAACCAGCGACCTTAAAAGACCAGAGGGTGCCATACATGGGAACAAATGCAAAGGCAGAATTTACGTAAGGAAAAATTTCACGTAAGGTTTTATGGATGCAGGCATAGGCTGCCGGCCTTGCGATGGGTGATTCCCCATGCATCGCAAACAACCCCGTCTCGCCTCGCAACACCCGTCGCACCTCTGAAAAAAATTCTTGTGTATACAGCGCTTCCGAAGGCCCGAACGGATCGGTCATATCCATTATCACTACGTCATACTCGTGATCTGGACATCGCTCGACCCATTCGCGCCCGTCACCGATGACGAGCTCAGCTCGCGGATCCTCGAATGCCCCTCCGCTAATCTCAGGCATATACCTGCGGCTGAATTCGACAACGGCGGCGTCAAGCTCCACCATGACCGCCTTGCGGACAGTCCTCCAAGCAAGAACTTCGCGCAATACCCCGCCATCTCCCCCACCGATGATCAGCACGCGTTCTGGATTCGGATGGGCCGCGAGTGCCGGTACTACCAACGTTTCGTGATACCGCTCTTCTCCTCTCTGCGCAACCTGTGTGATGCCGTCCAGCAGAAGCACCTGCCCGAATTCAGGGCTTTCCGCCAGTTCTATCCTCTGATACGAGCTTGAAGTCGACGCAAGAATTCTTGAAACATCATAGTAGAAACCGCTTGAGCGGTTGAGCTGTTCATATATGCGACGCATTCAGATTCTCGTTCCTCGCTCATCAAGATTTCTGCATTCGAAGATCTCCTGTATCTCATGGATCAGGGCTCGCTTTATTCGCTCTTTTTCTCTGGGGTCCAGATTGGTCACCTCGTCGCCAAAAAGAAAATCTTTGAGCCGTATTTCTTTTTTGCGCATCTTTGTATGGAAGTTATTGTCCGAAATGATGTTGACATCATAGGCAGTATATCGGTCGAGAACCTCCTGGTCGATGTAGTCTTGAATCGAACTGATATTGTGATCGATAAACAGCTTGCGGCCTCGATGATCACGGGTAAAACCTCTCACCCGATAGTCAATGATGACAACTTCGGAATCAAAGCTCTCGATGAGGTAATTCAGGGCAGAGAGCGGAGAAATCATGCCGCAGGTGGATATATCGATATCGACCCGAAAGCTGGCAAGCCCGGTGAGATGATGATATTCGGGATAGGTGTGGATCGCGATATGGCTTTTATCAAGATGGCCGACAATCCATGGGCCTTCTGTGCTTCGTTCACTATCATCTGCTTTGGACTCTTTCTGGTGCTCATTCTGACCTTCGTTGATCAGCGCAACGACGCTTGCGCCCCGTGGGTCGTAATCCTGAGTCGATACGCTGACCAGCTTCGCGTTGATAATCTGAGTCACCTTTCCGACAATTTCTTCCAGCCTTTTCGAATTGTATTCCTCGTCTACATATTCGAGGTACTCGATTTGGCTTTCCCGCGAACGAGCGTAGCAAATATCATAAATATTGAAACTCAGCGATTTGGTGAGATTATTGAATCCTTCCAGCTTGATTGTTTTGCCTTTTACGCGCCTTACCACACCTGCCCCCCTTGTTCAGCATCTCCTTTCGCCCCTTGGGAATCTCATCCAGCGAGGGCTGCCAGCCCGCTGACAAAACAGCAGGCTGTCCCATGTTTCCAAGAGAAGTTTATTCTTCAAGCGGCAACAGATGTGCTGCCGTGGGCCGATATTCCAGCTGCACTGTATCACCTGTCTTCCAGAAACCCGCGTCCACAGGGTCATGCGACACGGCCTGAATTGGCTTGTCGAAGCCGGCTTCGATTTCATACTCAACAGTCGCGCCGAGATAGACAACTTTGGAAATGGTCCCTTTTGCCAGCAGGAAACGCCTCTCGCCTTCCGCGGTGTCCCGGATAAACGCGGCGACCTCTCCGACCAGGCTCTTCATGTCGATCGGCTTGTCGGCGGCCATTATTTCCAGCGATTCCGGCCTGACCATAAGCAAGGCCTGCGCGCCTTCCTTGACGCCCGCCGCACGGGAATACGCTTCCAACATCTGGCCCGCTGCGCCAACCGCGACACAGTGACCCTCCGATAGTGAACGAACTGTAACCGGAAAGAGATTCACCCGCCCAATAAAATCCGCTACAAACCTGTTTTCAGGCCTCGAGTAGATTTCGAACGGCGTGCCGATCTGCATCATACGTCCTTTGTTCATGACGACGATGCGGTCGGAAACGGTCATCGCCTCGGCCTGGTCGTGCGTGACATAGACGCTTGTTATCCCAAAGGTCTGCTGGATGCGTCGGATTTCTACACGCATTTGCTCACGCAGCTTCGCATCGAGGTTCGAAAGCGGCTCATCAAACAGCAGCACGCTGGGACGATTCACAATGGCTCGCGCGAGCGCGACCCGCTGTTGCTGGCCCCCAGACAGCTGGTCGGGTCTGCGACGCGCAAGGTCGGCTATGCCCATGACCTCCATGATGTGCGTTACTTCGCGATCGATTTCGCTTCTGGGTCGGCCTTTCAGCTCGAGTCCAAACCCGACATTCTGCCCTACCGACATATGGGGGAATATTGCGTAACTCTGGAAAACCATAGATGTATCCCGCTTGTTGGGCGGATCGTTCGTAACATTCTTCCCGTTGATCCAGACTTCACCCGCGGTCGGCATTTCGAACCCGGCGATCATCCTGAGCGTCGTCGTCTTCCCACAGCCTGAAGGCCCCAGCAGGGTAACGAATTCTCCTTCGCGAATATCCAGATTCACCGCCCGTACCGCGATAAGCTTGCCGCCTTCGCGCTCGGGATCCTCAAATTCCTTTGTCAGATTGACAAGCCTGACACTCATGCCCACTCCTAGAAATGCAGCATCGAACCGGCATACTTGCCGTACGAAGATTTAAGCACCACTCGTATCAAAGAAATCGCCGCGCCGACGATGAGCACGAGCAGCAGGCTGTAGGCTGCCGCCGCGCCAAGATTTCCCGATTCGACCTGCGCCATGATATGAACCGTCATCAAGTTCCATTTCGAAGAGACAAGGAAAATGGCCGCGCTTACTGCCGTCATCGCCCTCACAAAGGCAAACACCAGCCCCGAGAAAAACGCCGGCAGTATCATTGGCAATGTCACTTTGCTGAATGTCTTCCGCGAGTCCGCGCCCAGGCTTACCGCCGCCTCCTCGATAGAGGGATCGATGGAAGCGAGAAGCGCTTTTCCTGATTCGATGCCCACCGGAATATAGCGAAAGATAAAATTGAGTAGCAGTATCGCCAGTGTCCCCGTCAGTGCGAGCGGCTTATGGTTGAACGCAAGGATATACCCGATACCGATTACCGTACCCGGCACGGCAAAGCTCAACATGCTCACACCTTCGACCAATTTTCGGCCAGGAAATCTTACTCTTACCACGAGGAACGCGATGACCATCCCAAGGAATCCAGCGAATGGTGTCGCGATGCCGGCGATAACCAGCGTGTCGCGCACTGCCTTGAACCCGACGCCGAAAACAAACTTGAAATGATTCAGGGTCAGGTGATGATCGAATCCCCAGACCTTAGCGAACGCGCCGACAATGATCGAAAAATAGATGAGCCCTACCAGCAGCGTAATCAGCAAACAGAAAATGAACAGGCCAGTCCGCGCGCCTGGGCTGACTATCTGGGTGGTTGATTGCTGGGGCTTGCCGGTAACGGTGGTGTACTTGCGTCGATTCACCAGCGCGCGCTGCACATAGAAGAACACCAGCGAAGGCACCAAGAGCAGCACAGAAATCGCTGCGCCTTTGGGCAGATCATACATGCCGACGATCTGCAGATAGGCTTGAACCGAAAGAATGGGAAACTTGCTGCCCGCAAGAATGAGCGGGTTTCCAAAATCTGCCAGCGTTTCCACAAACAGCAGCAGAACCGACCCCGCGATACCCGGAAACGCGAGGGGGAGGGTAACCTTGCGGAACACCTTCCACCGCGTGCCCCCCAAGTCCATCGCCGCATCCTCCAGCACAGGATTCATCGATTCCAGCACGCCCTTCAGCGTCAGATACGCCACAGGGAAAAAGGTGACTACCTGTGCCAGAAAGAGCCCATTGAACCCGTAAATTGGAAAATTTTGGATTCTGAGCAGGTTCCAGGTAATGAGACCATTATTGCCGAAGAGCATGATGATCGCGAGAGCGCCGATAAAAGGAGGCGAGATGATAGGAATAACCGCGATGGTATTGAAAAACTTGGAGAGCGGTACGCGCGCCCTGGTTACCGCAAACGCGAACAGAAAGCCGATGAACGTCCCTACCAGCGAAGTGAGGGTACTCATGAGAAGGCTGTTGTAAAATGCCTTGCGGATATAGGCCGAACGCATCGCATCGCGATACACGCTGAGACCGAGTTTTCCTCCACCGGTATCTAGGCTCGCAAGCCCTACCGAAATCAATGGATATAGGACAAAAATGATCAGCGACCCGGTAACCAGCAAAATGACCGCCATAAGCACCGGGTCGCGGGCAGCCCGCCTGAGATCGGCGGCTGCCTGCGAGAGTTTCGAACGCATCAAAGACTCACTTTGCGGAGAGGACTTCGTTTACCCAGCGCTCGACAAGGCGCTTCTTGTTCTCCCCTGCCCAGATGGGATTCACATCGATAGTCTTGAGCGATTCAAATTCAGGCATTCCTTTGCCAAGCTGCACACCAGGAAGGATTGGATAGAAGAAGGTTTTCTTTGTGGTATAGACCGACTGTCCTTTCGGGGAGCTGAGCCAGTCGACCAGCGCCTGGGCTGCCTGGAGGTTCTTGGCCCCCTTCAGGATTGAAACCGCCGGAGCCTCGAACCAGACACCTTCCTTGGGGAAGACAACTTCGATGGGGAAGCCGTTCTCGATCACTTCGAAGAACGCCGGAGTGAACTGGATGCCAATCGCGCACTGGCCGAGCTGGACAGCCTTGGCAGGCGCGGTACCCGAGGAGGTATAGGTCTGGACGTTCGGTGAAAGCTTTTTCATGTAATCGAAGGCTTTGTCTTCACCCATCATGACCACAAGGGACGCGACGATGTTGTACGCAGTGCCGGAGGACTGAGGCGAAGGCATCTGGATCTGCCCCTTGTAGGCGGGATTGAGAAGGTCAGCCCAACTGGTCGGCTTGGGCGCTTTGATGCGTGCCAGAACCTCGGTATTGACGGCAAAGGCCATCGGGTTCATGTAGAAGCTTCTCCAGTATCCATCGGGGTCTTTGAATTCCTTGCTGAGTTTGTCGAAATTCGGTCCCTTATAGGGCTGGGTAAGTTTCTCTTCCTTGGCGATAATATGGTTCTCGCTGGGAGCGCCGAACCAGACATCAGCCTGCGGATTGGAGGACTCGGCTTTGATTCGCGCGTAGGCAGGACCGGAAGAAAGCTGGACAAACTGCACCTGAATACCGGTATCGGCAGTGAAGGAATCGAAAATCTTCTTCGCGTTTACTTCGTCGACGCTGGAGTAGACGATGAGCGTCTGTTTCGCTTGCGCAAATACAGGGACAGCGATGGTTATCGCTATCAATACCAACAAGAAAGCACGCCACAATTTCATAGGAAGTACCTCCATCGAAAAGATTACTTACGCGCTTCATTATAAAGCCTGATTGTCGATTTATCAATTCATGGGTTGTGATTTTGCTCACCCAAATAGTGAGTTCTCGCGATCTTTGGTTTCTTCGAGCGGCTCTTCAGCAGGTTTAGCCGCGACTCGTTCGCGCACGCCGCAGGGACCACCCACCTCGCTGCACAATTCTATTCGCCGATAATTTTTATCAGCACGCGCTTGCGCCGCCTTCCGTCGAACTCGCCATAAAAGATCTGCTCCCAGGGACCGAAGTGCAGTCTGCCTGCAGTGATGGCAACCACGACCTCGCGCCCCATGACCTGTCGTTTGAGATGGGCGTCGGCATTGTCTTCTCCAACATTGTGTCGGTACATAGTAACCGGCTCGTGAGGCGCGATACGTTCCAACCACTCGTCAAAATCCCTATGCAAGCCAGGTTCATCGTCATTGATGAACACACTGGAGGTGATGTGCATCGAGTTGACAAGACAGAGCCCTTCCTTCACTCCCGATTCACGGACCGCTTCTTCCACCTTGCCGGTAATGTTGATAAATTCCCGCACATGGTTGGTTTCGAACCAGAGTTCTTTGGTATACGCTTTCATAGTTGAAGTATCAGAAAAGCCCGCGGCACAGTAAAGCCCCCTTGCTGACAAGCGACGGATCCTTTGCCAGAATGGTAGGCATCAAAAGGAGCGCGCTCAGGCCCAGTACCCATTGTGCTGTGTTTCGCGGCCTGACAGGAGGTCCAATGTGATGGAGTTCGATGCGTCGCGGTACCGCTATTCATCGCGCCGCACTGTGGTTTACGCGCGCCGCGGCATGGTCGCGACAGGACAGCCGCTCGCGGCTCAGGCTGGCTTATCCATCCTGCAAAGGGGTGGTAACGCGATTGACGCGGCCATCGCCACGGCTGCTGCGCTGACCGTCACCGAACCGACCGCGAATGGTATTGGAGGGGATTGTTTCGCCATCGTATGGGATGGAACTGCCTTGTACGGATTGAACGCAAGCGGCCCTGCCCCTGCATCTCTATCGCTCCACGCGCTGGAATCCAGAGGGTTAGCGGAAATTCCTCGATACGGCCCAATTCCAATTACAGTGCCTGGGGCGCCGGCAGGATGGGCGGCTCTCTCTCGCCGGTTCGGACGATTGCCACTCTCCGAAACCCTCGAGCCAGCCGTAGAGTATGCTGAAGAAGGATTTCCTGTCAGCCCGACTGCCTCACGCCACTGGCAGCGCGCCGCGGACCTCTACGCTGCCGCACGAAGCGGAGAAAGCGCAGGGTGGCTAGATCCATGGTTCGATACCTTCGCGCCATCTGGATGTGCTCCCGTGCCAGGACAGCTGTGGCGATCACCGGCTCATGCGCGCACCTTACATCTGATCGGCGCATCGAATGCACGGCAGTTCTATGAAGGAGAGCTGGCTGATCGCATTGAAGCGTTTGTGCGCAGGGCTGGCGGTTTTCTAAGCAGAAGAGATCTTGAATCCTATCATGTGGAATGGGTTGAACCGATCAAAGTCCGATATCGGGGCTATGAAGTCTGCGAACTGCCTCCAAACGGCCAGGGTATTGTAGTATTGATGGCATTGAGAATTCTTGATGGATTCGAATTCGACGAACCGGATACTGCGCGTACCGCCCATCTGCAGATCGAAGCGATCAAGCTGGCCTTTGCAGACGCGATGGCGTATGTCGCTGATCCCGAATGGATGAAAATCCCTGTCTCGGCACTTCTGTCCAATGCCTATATCGACTCGCGGCGAGCTCTCATCAAAGACTCTGCGCAGCCCCCCCAGCACGGCCTCCCGTTCTCCGGCGGAACCGTCTACCTCACCGCCGCTGATGCCGAGGGTCGCATGGTTTCCTTCATTCAGAGCAACTACACCGGCTTCGGTTCAGGCATGGTCGTGCCGGGTACCGGTATTGCCCTCCATAACCGGGGGCTTAATTTTTCGCTCGATCCAAAGCATCCCAACGCCCTTGCCCCGGGAAAACGCCCGTACCATACCATCATTCCAGGGTTTCTGATGAAGGATGGCGCAGCCGTAGGCCCCTTCGGCGTCATGGGGGCGTTCATGCAGCCTCAGGGGCACCTGCAGGTGCTCACGCGCTGTATCGATTTTCACATGAACCCACAGGAAGCGCTCGATGGCTATCGCTGGCAGTGGGTGGGCGGCACGCGTATACAGGTCGAACCAGGGTTCCCGCCAGAAACAGCCAATGCGCTGGCGGCTATGGGGCATCAGATAGAGATACAATCCGATATCGCGGCCATGGGCCGAGGCGAGATCATCTGGCGAGACGAGCATGGCGTACTGTGCGGTGGAACAGAACCTCGGACCGACGGATGCGTAGCGGCATGGTAAGCGCTGGTTTCCGACCCATGAAAACAATAATCGATTCTTGACGGTGAGATCACGCGCCACCCCATAAAGCGCACTGTGCTGAAAAGCGCAGCAAGACTTTCAACTTTGTCTAGTTTCTTAGCTGGTGCCCCGAACTGAGACGAGCCTTATGGTTCTCCTCTTCGTCCTGCATGTCAGCAATCTTTAAAGTCTTTTTTATTTCTACATAACATGAGATGACAAGAATGGCCACCACCAGCACAGCTAGATATTGCAGGATCCCCTGATACGCAATTTCCGCCAGCAGAAGAAGCGATACCACGATTCTCGCCTCGGTAGGTCCCAGAAGGCCCGCGTCAATTGTATATTGATTCGAGATTTTGAACTTCAGCAGCGTGATGATGATCTGAAGCCCGTAGAAGGTGATGAACAGATACCCCAAGATCTTGAGGTATCCCACCGCGTACAGCACAAACCCGAACCCGATGAGCACGATGCCAAGCCAATCGACGACAAGATCGAGCGCAAAGCCGTACCATCTTCTCGGCTTATTGCGATAATAGGCAAGTCTGCCGTCAAGCGAGTCCCCAAACCAGCTGACCGCGAAACCGGCAATCCCCAGGAAAAACCAATACCTGCCGTACGATGCGGCCAAGATGAAACTGAGCGCGACCAGCGCATTTCCCGCGAATCCGACCGCAGTCAGCATGTTGGAAGAGACCCAGCCCGGGATACGCGTCACCAGAAACGCGATGAGTTCCTGCTCGCCCTTTCTCAGAAGATTTGTTCTAGTTCTGCCCTGCGAAATCGCGTCGATAATTTCGGTTATTGACCTTATCGGCTTGCGCATAATGGTGCTCCTGCGGGAACACATGGTTTTTCCAATTGATATGTATGAAGAATAATTCGCAAATGCATGTGCCGTCAATGAAAACAATCTATCGAGCGAAATCAGGAGTGTCAGCGTTAAGCGATTCTTAACAAGCTGCCTTATTCACGCCCCGGCAGGCCCTCTCGCGCGAATGCCGGACCGCTGCGCCTTGTTCAATTTCCCATTCATTGAAAAATCGAGAGGCATACTGATGAAGGATTATTTCCAGGCTGCCGGAATGTATCATGCACCTTTCAACTTGAAACCGCCTGTACGGCGCAGCCACAGGACACTGCTCTGCAGCACGATGAAGAGGCACAACAGCAATCCACTGGCTATTGCCTGGAAATTCGAGTTGATGCCCGCTGCGCGTATTAATTCGTTGATCGTCAGCAGCGTCAACGCTCCAATGGGCGAACCGATCAGGTTTCCTACGCCTCCTGTGAGCATCGTACCGCCGATGATGGAGCCGGCGATGGCTTTCATCTCAAAGCCCGCGGCGTTTCCGACATTGCCGGCCCCTGTGGTCATTATGAATACAAAACCAGCGATGCCGGAAAGAAAGCCGCACAGCACGAATGATAAAAACTTCGTTCTTTTCACATTGATACCGAGCATCAGCGCACTCTGGCTGCTGCCGCCAACCGCATATAGATTGCGCCCGAAACGAGACCAATGAAGAAACACGCTCAACACGATGATAAGCACCGCAACCACAAGAGCGCCAGGCTTGACCTCGAGCGGTATGAAATTTCCGAGCCTGTTCATGGTCCCAAGCCATGGAATGACGATGACAGTATCTCTCAGTTGTACAAAGTCCGGCATGGTCACATTGAGCGGATCCTTGTGAATGGTCGTCAAGAGCCCATTCGCGAGAAACATGCCGGCAAGCGTGATAATGAATGGTTGTATTTCCAGATAGGCGATAAGGAATCCCTGCATGAGTCCAAACGCGATTCCTATACCAAGGGCAAGGAGAATCGAGCCTTCGACGCTTCCATGTCCTGATTCGAGGTAAACCGCACAGCACATGGTGACCAGACCTGTCACCGCTCCGATTGAAATATCGATACCCCCGCCGATCATGACGATGGTTTCGCCGAGCGTAATGATGATCAGCGCCGCATTCAGACTGAACAGATCGAAGAATGTCTGATACTGAAAGAAACTGCGCGGGTAGCAGAGAATCGCTATCCCGTACATCAGCACGAATATCACCGCAGCGATGAGGAGCAGAAGATTCGAATTTGAAATAGCCTCTCTTCGCTTCATTGTATTCATCTGTTCCATGCTATACTTCTTTCTCGACCGTAACCTCGGCTTTGGATTCTGTCGACGCTGCAGCCTCCTCAGAGACTGGAAGCCGGACGATGCCTGTAAATCTTGCGCGTATCCATTGTGCCGCCTTCGCGGCGGCTCCCCTCGCGACAGGGGACGCAAAAATCATAAGGATGATAATAAACACCGCTTTGAAGGCTTTGATCGTTTCGGTGCCCACCTCAAGCCTCAGCAGAGTCCTGTTCAGGACCTCTATCGTATACGCGCCTATGACGGAGCCGGTGATGCTGAATTTGCCTCCGCTCAGCGCGTTCCCTCCAATCGCTACCGCGAGTATTGCGTCCATTTCAATAAATCTGAGCAAATTCACGCTGTCATGCCGACCGGCTTTGGTCACCGCTATGAACCCCGCGACAGCGGAACAGACACCAAGAATGATATAGGTGAGAAGTTTTACACTGACAGGGTTTATGCCGTTGAGGCGCGCGGCTTTCTGATTGATGCCGACACATTGGGCATAGAGTTTAAGATTCGTGATTTTGAGAAGTATCGAAAACAGAAGAATGAACACAGCCGTCAGCAATATCGGTGTTTGGACGGGAACTCCGGGTATGACGCTGCCTATTTGGTTGGTGATCCTGTTCGCCAGTATGGGGGACAGCCTGCCATCGATCAGAAACGCAATCGACCTACCCGCGGTGAACAGTATGAGGGTCGCAACCATGGGCTGCACATTGAATACGGCTACCAGAGTACCATTGAAGGCTCCTATGGCAATCCCGACCAGGCAACTCACCAGGAACGCGCCCAAAACCGTCATCAAGGTCACGTCGTGTGCGTTCAGCACGACCCGGACGAAAACGCTCGAGGTGATGGTTGCCGCCACACCGACGCTGATATCCTGACCACCGGAAGATGAAGTAACCAGCGTCATGCCGATCGCCAGAATCACCAGCTCCGAAGCACCGAAAAGTATATTCGGAATATTCCCGTATAGCGCGCCATTGATGATTGAAATACTGAAATAATCCGCGCCTTTCAGCAGGTTGATAAAGATGAGAATGGCTAGCACCGAGAGTGGGAGAAATGCCTGATAATTAGGAATTTTCATTCTACTCATGATTGCGCGCTCCCCCCGGCAATAACATGCATAATATCGCGCTCTGTCACATTCTCGCCGCTGAGTTCTCCCGCGATTTCTCGGTCCTTCATGACGATCAAGCGGGAACAGGTGCGGAGCATTTCCTCGATCTCCGAAGAGATGAATGTAATGCTGACTCCCTCCCTGGCGAGCTTGAGAACCAGTTTCTGTATCTCCACCTTTGTTCCGACATCGATGCCTCGGGTAGGCTCATCGAGGATGAGATACTCAGGATGAGTCAGCAACCAGCGCGCGATAATCACCTTCTGCTGATTGCCGCCCGAGAGCGACTTGACAGGCGTGCCTGTCGACGCTGTCTTGATGCTTAGGGATTTAATGTACTCTTCTGCGAATACATCAGCTTGCTTTCTGGAAAAAGGCTTGAAGAACCCCTTCAGCACCTGCAACGCCAGTATAATGTTCTCGCGGACGGAAAGATCCGCGATGATACCATCGCTCTTGCGATCTTCAGGCAGATAGCCGATGCCCAGTTTCATAGCATGTATGGGTTCTCGGATTTTTGCTTTTTTCCCGTTCACCTTCACTTCGCCGGCAATTACTTTGTCCGCGGCGTATATCGCGCGCGCAGCCTCGCTTCTTCCCGAACCAAGAAGCCCGACGAATCCATTCACTTCTCCCTTGTGTATCCTGAAGTTGAATGGTTTTATCCCGGTAGTACTCGAAAGCCCAACCGCCTCATAGACAGGTACTCCTCGCTGAACTGATGCTGATTTTTCCTTTTTGATCTGCGATACATCGTCCAGTGCCTTTCCCATCATCTTCGAGACGAGCTCAAACTGGGGAAGAGAAGCCGCCTCATATTCTCCTATGAACTCTCCATTGCGCAGAACCGTGATCCTGTCGCTGATCTCATAGACCTGATCAAGAAAGTGAGTTACGAAAATAATCCCCACCCCTCGCGCTTTGAGCTCCCGCATGAGTCTGAAGAGCTTTTGTACTTCCTCTTCGTCCAGCGAGGAAGTCGGTTCGTCCAGGATCAGAATCCTGCAGTTCATATCAATCGCGCGGGCTATCGCGATCATTTGCTGGACCGCAAGCGAACAGCTGGAAAGCTGCTGCGTCGGCCTTGCGGGGATGTCGAGAGAATGCAGAAGCTGGGCGGCTTTTTCTTTCATCTGTTTCCAGTTGACCAATGCGTGCTGCCCGCGGCCGATATACAGGTTTTCTGCAACGGTGAGATTAGGGCAAAGCATGATCTCCTGATACACGGCGCCTACCCCAAAGTTTTGAGCGTCTTGAGGAGATCTGAAATGTATCGCTTTTCCATCTACCAGGATCTGACCAGCGTCTTTCTCGTATACCCCTGTGATGACCTTTATCAACGTGGATTTCCCTGCCCCATTTTCGCCCATAAGGGCGTGTACCTCACCCTTTCTGAGTGAAAAACTCACATTGTGCAGTGCTCTGACCCCTGGAAATGATTTGCATATGCCGCTCATTTCCAGCACATTCTGCATTCGCAACAGTGCCTCCCCCTAAGCATATTTTACTATAAAATCCGCGGTGCGGCACACCGGATTAATCAGCATGCTGCACCGCGCTTCTTCTCAGAAAAAATGCCCGCCGAGAAAAAATCTTACCTGGTGATCACTCCCTTGCCGGGGTCGGCGTTGATACCCATTTTGAGAATGATGTCGTCGGTGATGGTGGAGGTATCGACCAACATTTCCTTTTGATAGATGATTCCCTTGGGCAGCGGCTTGCCAGCCTGATGAGCCTTGATCCAGCTCGAAATCTCGGCCGCCTGGCGCGGGCTGCACTGCACATCACAGTCCCAGTAACCGGCCTGCACATTCCGCAGCGCGAAGCGGTTGAAGTCGAAGCCAATGATCTTCACCTTGCCGTTCTTTCCATGAGTAATACCGGCCGCGTCGAGTGCCTGAACCGCACCTTGTGCCATGCCGTCGTTTTCCGCATAGATGACGTTGAAATCCTTACCAGCGGCTATCGCGGCTTCGACCACCTTGCGGGCTTCCTCGAGGCTCCAGCTGTCTCCACCGGTTCCATCGGCGACAATCTTCAGTTTGCCTGCATCGCGTGCTTTGAGCACCGCCGCGCTTCGACCCAGCTCTGCTGCCGAACCAAGCTGGCCACGGATGAGGATCACGTTGTAATACGGCAGCTTCTGGCTCAACAGCCAGTTAACGGCCATTTCGCCCTCGGCCGCCATATCCGAAACAAGCGCAGCCTGATAGTTCGAGGGGTCCGTCTGGATGAGCCTGTCGAAAAGGAATACGATCACGCCGGCTTTTTTGGCAGATTGCAGGACATTGTCCCAGCCTGACGCGTTGGCTGCCGATATTAAGAGGTAGTCCACACCATCGCGAATATAGCCCATCGCCGCAGCAATCTGCTCACTGTTGTCGCCTGTGTTCGTCTGCCGTGCATCATACCCGTTCGCCTTTGAGAAGACAGTATTCATGTCTTCGACATTGGCCTGTCTGTAGCCGGACTCCTCTGGCGGCAGGTTGACGATGCCTACCTTTATCAAAGGCGCAGCTACTACAAGCCCTGTCACCGCCAGCAGCAGTACGAAGACCGTCAGAATTCTCTTTATCGCGAAACCCATTCTGTGCTTCCTTCTTTTGACACGAATGCATAATCTTTAATGGCGGCAACGCCGCTCATTGGTTTCTTCACAGTGTGCGTGTACGTACACGCTTATTATTATCCACCCACTCAGCGCTCCTGTCAAGGAGAATTTTGCGCAATCAATCCGCTGTGATGAAATAATTTGCACAAAGAGAAGAACCTTATGGAAATACCAAGGTCCTTATTCTCGGATATTAAAAAACGAAACATAAAACATGAGAAATTTGTAATATTATAAATATTAATATGAATATCAATACCATCGGAGCTGGCGATGCTCAATTCAGAAGTTTCTGCGCCTTGGCATGGGAGGTGCCCGGTTTGATTCGATCAATCGAGGAATAGGTAAGCCATTTCGGCTCGATCTCGGCCTGTCGCGATGAAGATAAATGGTGTCATGCGGCGGGGGTGCATCAATCGAAAAATCCCAGCAGCGCCCATATCAGCATATTTTTGGTTTGAATTCGAGCGCTTATTCGAACGCGCGTATGTTCGAATAAGCGCATATGCAAGGAACCCTGGATGTTCTTCTCAGAATGACGGAATGGGATGCGCGATGTTGGCAAGGATGTCGGCTTTTCTAATACCGGCAGGGAAAAAGCAAAAAAGGCTCCCTTCCGGGAGCCTCATAGATTATTTAGCAGGGGGAGGACTCGAACCTCCGACCTCCGGGTTATGAGCCCGACGAGCTGCCAACTGCTCTACCCTGCGGCGCGACTAAAAATTTACAAAAAATCGCAGAAAATGTCAAGGGATGGAGGATTTTTCCTTTCCGAAAATTCCTTTTTTCACCAGCGACCAATTATGCGGAACCTGGACGAGGCACGCGCGATTCAATGCTGCCGCCCCATCCAGTGTCAGTGTGAACCTTATACCGCAATCCGCCGAGAGGTGCTGGAACGATGAGCCGCAAACGAATGTCCCCTGGCCTTGAAGGACCGCGAGGAAACATGCCCTGCGATCGCGCGCGCTGAAGACTTCTGACCGCCGCAACCCGTACCCGCTTCGCGGTCGAACCGCGCTCCCATTGATACAACCGACTTGGTGCCTGACAGTGACACGACTTTCTGTACGATCGGGGATCCAATAAGGCGTTCTACAATGCTCAGCATTGAATGATCATCAGGCGTAGCCAAGGTGAGCGCGATGCCGGTCTGCATCATGCGCCCCGTACGTCCGATACGATGCGTGTATGCTTCTGCGGTATCGGGCATATCGAAATTGACAACATGTGAAATACCGCTGATATCGATACCACGCGCCGCGATATCAGTCGCGACCATATATTTTGCCTTCCCTGTGCGGAATCGCTGCATAGCCTTGTCGCGCTGTGCCTGTGTGAGATTTCCATGCAAGGCGGCGGCAGGAAACCCTGATTCGCTGAGGTGCGTGGCAAGTTTCTGGGCACGGTGCTTGGTGCGGGCAAAAATGAGCATCTTGCCGCCCTCATGTTCAGAGAGAATAGAGGAAAGCACCGCAAGCTTGTCGGCCTGCATAACCGGATAGACGATATGGCTCACGGTGTCAACCGGTTTGGAGCTACCGATCTCAATATGGAGCGGATCGCGCTGGAACTCGCGTGCCAAGCGGCGGATCTCCGGTGGAAGTGTCGCAGAGAACAGCATCGTCTGCCGATCTCCAGTGATGGAAGCGATAATCCTTCGGATCGAGGGGATAAAGCCCATGTCGAGCATCTGGTCAGCTTCGTCAAGAACAAGCATTTCGATATGCGCAAGACTTACGACATGCTGTTCCATCAGATCGAGCAATCGCCCGGGACAAGCGACGAGGATTTCCGGCCTGTCGCGCCGATACGCGCGGATCTGATTCGACATGGAAACGCCGCCATAGATAGACTGACTTAAGAGGTTGGTCTCTTTGCCCAGCAGCTCGATCGCGGCGCGGGTCTGCTCGGCAAGTTCACGAGTAGGAGAAAGAATGAGCGCGCGGGCCTGCATGCGCGGGCCAGCGAGCAAACGCTGGAGCAGAGGAAGAACAAAAGCGGCAGTCTTGCCGGTGCCTGTCTGCGCCAGACCGAGGATGTCGCGGCCTTCAAGCGCGGGGCCAATAGCCTGGCTCTGTATAGGCGTTGGTTCGCGATATCCGGCGCGTGAGATTGCTTCCATGAGTGAGGCATCGAGTGAGAACGAAGAAAAATCCAAGAAAAAATCCTTTTAATGGAGATGTATGTATTGAAAGGCACGAATGACCAACAATCAGGTTCGGGGCCGCGAAACTGCGGCCTGATGCGGGCTCGGAACGATGGCGCTCAGCTTGAGTAAAGCCGATTCATGCAGCGCGGATCGACGAATTTCCCGCAGTATAACGAAAGCGCTCAGGTTGTACAATGGGTCGGAACAGCGCAGCTCGCGCTCCGCCAATCGTCACAAGTGAAACAAACGCCTCAGATTCGTTGTCTTTGCGACCCGATACTGCAGATACACAAGGAATATCGCGATTGGAACCAGCGCGATGGCAGTGATGACCGACCATCCGAACACGATACGCCCTCTCGCGAAAAGATCGACGAATGCTTCGATCCCCAGGCACAAAGCCGCTGTCGCCACCAGCACGTACGCAAGAATATTGAGCCCCTTGTGTCTGCTTGCTTCTATCGCAAGTACTGTCGCTCCAATGAGCGATTCCGTGAGTACTGCGATAGGGATGGCAAGCCCGAGCGCCCACCGCGGATTACCGCTCGCAAAACCCAGCCCGAGCAAAAAGAGAGGCGGCGCTACCATTGCCAGAAGAACGCTCAATACCTGTCTTTTTCTCAACACCAGAAGCGAAGTCGCTTCGATCCACAGCAATAGAAGCGAGATTATGGGATAGAGCGACCAGCTGACACGACGTGAAATAAAGAAATTAACGGCTGCCAGTACCAGCATCGAGATGCCGAACGCGACAGAAATGATTTCCCAGATGATGGTACGCCGTTCGTCCTCGCTAAAATCCGGTGGAGAGGCTGCGCCTTCGAAAATGAGCCCGCCACTCGGAGCCTCGCGCGAATTCCCATCATGCTGATTCGTGTCTTCACAAGGAGGGACGAGCTTGGGATTTTCGGTACCACAAAGCGGACATCGAGGCGCGTTACCGATATCGACACCGCAATCAGGACAGTACGCCATCAGATTCCTCCTCGGTATGGTCAAGTCTGCAAGTAACCCGCACACGCAATCCCAGACTTCGCAAGCGCCGGAAGAACAGCCGTTCAAGGTCTCTTGATTCAACCAGGCTTCCGAAATCCACAATGAGACGATCCGCCCATGTAAGCACAGACGCATTGGTACTCAGTACAGGGCTGGGAGCAGGAATGAAACCAAAGCGACGGATGTGCGGCGCGAATCCGGGGGGCATGATGATCGGACCCAGATTCGAGATAAATCCAGATAGCATCGCTTCGCCAAAATGCGAAAAGAAAGCGCGAGCAAAGAAATCTTTGAGGAATAACGGCACCATGCGGACAGCCATGAGCCGCGCGCTGCCCGCGTTCCTTGCGAGGTGCCGCGCGATGCTCATTCGGTCGTATTCCAGCTTCATCTGGTAATGAGTGCGCCGAACTAGGTCATCAAAGGTACGCATGCCAAGCCGCATATCCTCACCAATCAGAACAAAGAGCGAAAAATTTCGATACGTGCTGGAAGGAAACATGCTTCTAAGATTGATGGGAACCTCGACGGTAACGAAATGCTCCCTGGGCCTGGGCACGGTCTGGTGCCAAAGTTGCTGGAGCGCGTCGAGATAGACGGCGGTCATAAGCTCCGTCAGGGTCACAAAGCGGCGTTTGGCTTCTGCGAGAGCCTCGGCGGCCGACAGTTCGCCTCGAATAAGCCGATACTGTCCCTTTGGCAAGGGATTCGAGCGGATATGGAACGCTTTGGGATTCAAATCCGGGACTGGCAGGCCTTTAGGGAAATAGCGCTGGTAGGCATCCTCGAATTCCTCCGCAGGAAATTCCTCTTCAGGATTTTCATTAGGACCTGGCTTGACTTCGCGAGGCGGCTTGCCCAGCAGCGGTATATTCGCTTCGATCCATTCTGGAGAGGTCAGAATATCCTTCCATTCAGGTGCGTCAGAGGAAGCTCCCGGCTTGATCCCCTGTATCAAAAAATAATTGGCCAGCAGCGTTCTGAGAAAGGTCATACCCCCTGTACCGTCTGTCAGGGCATGATTGAATTCTCCAGCGACGCGCCTACCATGGCAGCGCACGCGGAA
Source organism: Spirochaetota bacterium (assembly GCA_029265255.1). The sequence goes on along the minus strand of JAJUJQ010000001.1, from coordinate 104,130 downwards.
CATACGCGTGCCCGGACTATTGATATTCCAGCCCTGGCAGGGGCTTGGCGAGTCGGTGTAGAGTGGAGGCACATCCTCGCATGGCTCGAAGTAATACCAGAAGAAGCCACGCCTGAGGCGCACATTGAAATACGGCATGCGGCGCACGGTCAGCGCCAACGCGTTCTGCATCGATTCCAGCTCGATCGGCTCTTCAAGCTCAGCCTCGAAGCGGAACATGCCGGTTGAATACTCATTCGCCATAGCCGGCATGATGATGCCCGCATTATCGAGCGCGTACCACGTGCCTGCCTCGTCGCGGCGCCCGGTATGAATAAACTTCAGCTCACGGCGCTTCCGCGCTTCTTCCTTCATGCGTGAATTATAGGAATGGAATGAACGGCATTGCAAGGACGAACAGAACCGTGATCACCATGGCAGGCAGGAAGTTGCCTGTTTTGAGCTTGCGGATGTCCAGAAGCCCAAGCCCGATCATGATGATGAGCGCTCCTCCGATCGCCGTCAGCTCCGCGAGCATGAGGTCGCTCACAAACGGTTTGAGATAGATTGAAAGCAAAGTCAGAGCACCTTGGTATAAAAGGATGCTGAGGGCGGAAAAAGCAACGCCGATCCCCATGGCTCCCGCGAACATGATCGACACGAATCCGTCGAGCACGCTCTTGGTCAGAATAAGGGAGTAATCACCTTCAGTACCGGCGCGGAATGAACCGACAATCGCCATGGCGCCGGAACAGAACAATACTGAGGATGTGAGGAACGCAACGCCGAAGTTTCCTTCGGAATTTCTGGCGAAACGCATTTTTAACCGCTCACCGAAGCGTTCGATCGCGCCTTCCACATCCAAGAGTGTGCCCAATAGCCCGCCGATCATAAGCGAGAGGGCGAATGCAAGGATATGAGTCGTCTTGAGCGCCATCTGTATACCGATAGTGAGAGAGGTGATACCCGCGGCAACAAATACGCTGTTACGATACTCATCCTTAATGCCCTTTCTGATAAGGAGACCGACAAGAGACCCTGCAATGACAGCGATCGCGTTGATGATGGTTGCAATCATGGTTTGCCTTGACCTCGCCGGGGGAGTATAGCATAATCGGCCTTCGTGAGGAACCGAATGCATAGAAATTCAATCCGTTCGCTGGCGATGCTGATCGTCACCGCTCTCGCTGCCTTGACCCTGTCCTGTGCGTCAGCTCCGCCACCAGTCCCGCAGGACGCGACCGCGCTCAAGATCATCCAGATGGCACAGGAGCGTTACGACGCTTACGATCTCAATGGAGCCAAGTATTACTACCAGATTCTGCTCGAACGCTATGGGGACGACCCCGCCTATCGATTGAACGCCCAGTACGAGATGGCATTCATTGAATACAAAAAAGGAAATACCGAATTAGCCATTGAGGGCTTCCGTACCGTTCGCGCGCGCTATGACGAGCCGGATGGGCCGAAATTGCCGCAGACCTGGAAGATTCTCGCGGAAAAAATGCTTGTCAAACTAGGCGCGATGCCCGCCTCCCCCGCGCCGTGATTGACACTTCCCACATCCCGCCATGAGTCCCATGGTCGCGAAGGCTACAACGCCTCTTCTCCCGCGAGGGACTCTGCCACCTCAAGCCATTCATTGTTGAGGCGTTCAACTTCCTCATCAAGGGAGGCGATATCCGCCAGAATGCGGCGAGTTCTGGCTCCATCGATATAGACATCGGGGCGGGCAAGCTCAGTCTCGAGCTGGTTTTTTTCATGAGCGATCGCTTCGAGTCGGGCAGCAATCTCTTCTTCTCGCTTGTGGAGTTTGCGGAGGCGTGCTTTCCTCGCTTTTTCCTCTTCCCAGCTGCGCGTGGACGCAGCGGGGCGTTCCTCCGACTGCCTTGATGGTTGAATGCCCTCACTTGCCGACGCCGATTCCTGAGTCTTTTTTTCCAGATAATACGCATAATTGCCATAATAGAGCTTCGGCACGCGCCCGCAGGACAGCTCCAGCACCCGGTCGGCCAGCTCATCGAGGAACTGACGGTCGTGCGAGACAAACACGACGGTCCCTTCGAAGCTGCGTAACGCCTCAAGCAAAATGTCCTTGCTGGTGAGATCGAGATGGTTCGTCGGTTCATCGAGTACCAGCAGATTCGAAGGGTGAAGAAGCAGGGTGAGCAGCGCCAGGCGTGAACGCTCGCCACCAGAGAGCACCGATATTGGTTTTTCCAGATCGTCGCCCCGGAAAAGGAAGGCTCCTAGAAGGTTGTTGAGCTTCGGCAGAAGCGCGGGAGGGCAGGAAGCTTCGGCGAGGTCGAGGACGGTGGCATTCGATTCCATCTGCTCTGCGGAGTCCTGCGAAAAGTATCCGACACACACATTGGCGCCATAGGTGACGCTCCCTTCATGATTCGCATCGACACCCGCGATGATGCGCATGAGTGTCGACTTACCCGCTCCGTTTGGCCCGACGAGCGCCAGCTTGGTGCCCCTCTCGACATCCAGCGAGAATCGATCGATGACCATGCGCGTTCCATAGGATTTTGACAGATCCCTGATGCGCACCACCGCCTGGCCCGAGCGCGGCGCGGGTGGAAAGGAAAAATGGATCCGTTTCATGCCTTCGGGTATCTCGATACGGGTCATCTTCTCCAGCATCTTGATGCGGCTCTGGACCTGAGGGGCCTTGGATTCCTTATAGCGGAAGCGGCGGATGAAATCCTCGATACGCTGGATTTCTTCCTGCTGGCGTTCCCAGGCGTCAAAGAGGGCTTCGAGTTCCTGCGATCGGCGAGTCTCGTACTGAGTGTATGTCCCGACATATCGAGTCAGCGTGCTGTTAAAAAGCTCATACACTTCACGCACCGTGACATCGAGGAAATAGCGATCGTGCGAGACAAGAAGAACGGCGCCCCGGTAATCCCGCAGAAAGCCTTCAAGCCAGGTCCGTGCTTCCAGGTCAAGGTAGTTTGTCGGTTCGTCGAGGAGCATGACATCCGGATCTTCGAGCAAAACCCGCGCCAGGGCGAGCCGCATCTGCCAGCCGCCAGAGAGGCTGGCCGCGGGTCTATCGAAGTCTTCGGTCTTGAAATCGAGCCCGCTCAGGACCTCCGCAATCCGCTCCTCACGCCGCCAGTAGCCCGAAGCCTCAATCGTTTCGGTGATGTGATGATGGGCGTCAATGAGGCGTGCGGTCTGGCTTTCGTCCATATTGTTCGTTTCGAGCGCTCTTCCGATTGCCTCCTGTTCCTCAAGAAGCGCACGGAAGCGTTCAAACGCTTCTTCCGCGATCTCGAATACCGTTCCCTGCGCGTATCGGATGCCCGTTTGGGGCAGGTAGACGACCCGAGCCCCCTTCGTCGTGATAACCTCACCGGCATCGGGCTTGACGATACCAGCCGCAATCTTCATGAGAGTGGATTTGCCGGTGCCGTTCGGTCCGGCAAGCGCGGCTCGCGAGCCGTCCTGAAGGTTGAGTGTCGCGTTGCGTATGATGTCACGAGCGCCATAGGAGAGCGACACGCCGCTTAGCTGGATAAAAGCCATGCTATTTCACCGCGATATAGAGACTAATCGGCCCAAGCCCGCGTTTCACGTCTTCGGTCACGCCGCGGAGCGAGATGTCTCCCGCCCTGGCAACGACCAGCTGGTCGCCTTCAACCCGATAGACATAATCGTACCGCGAGGATTTATCGGTATCGCCGACAATAAGCGAGAAACCGCCGGTCCACGCGGACGAAAGGCTTTCACCAAGATGGAGGCCGAAACGAATGATTCCCTGAATCGAATCTCCCGTTTGCTCAGGTGCGAACCCGGCAGGCAGCTGGTCAAAATGGCTCCACTCGAACATCCCCCTCGAATCGATTGTTAAAATACCCGCCTTTTCGGACATGAACGAGACTTGGCGGAGGTGGCTCTGCGTTTTCTGCTCCCATCGCGCAAAAAAGCTCTTGAGCTCAGCGGTTCTACGCGCATCATCCGCAGCGCGCACGCTCTCAATGGACGAATCGATCCTGATAAATCGAGCCGCACTCATCCCATTAGCCCACCCTTCCTCGGGAAGAACGGGGTCGATACCCTGCCATTCAGCGATTATCGATCCTTCGCTCTCGAAGCGAATTCTCAGCGGAGAGCCTTCGAATTGCAGCCAGTCGCCAGCTGAACTCACTGATTTGAACTTGTAGACATTCGAATATCCCGGCAGGCTGATTCGTATCTGCGAATTCTTGGCATCAGCAAAGAGTCCAAATTGGAGAGAAAACAGATCGGGATCCACCGTATCATCATCAAGCGCAATCTGGTAGTACGCGGGGCGCCATGGTTTGGCGTACAGTAGGTCGAGCAGCGCGCTGTTCGGCACCGACGTACCTGCCATGACCGGTGCCCTGCCGCCTTTCTCTTCGGAATACAGGGTCATAGTGTTGCTGAATACATAGCCTCTTGTGCCGTCCTGCGCCTGCACCTGGTACCATTCCCCCGGTAGCGCGCTTCCTCCGGTAAAGACAGCCTCTCCTTGCGCTCTTGCAAGAACCTTGACTGTTTCTCCCAATCGGAGACGATAAACACGACGTGCGCTGACAGAGGGCCGGTCGCGAATGGGTAGTCCGTCACGGCCAGCGATCATGTAGAGTGGAGCGAACTCGGCGTATTCCTTCGCCCGCGCTCCCGCTGCGTTTCTGCTGCGATAAAACTCGATATACGCGAAGGGTACTTCCATCTTGGTCCGCTGATCGTCGGGAAGCCCGATCAGATAGCTTTTGCTGATGTTTGAACGAAGATATACCGGCACTATCGATCCTGCGCGGGCGGAAGTTCCAGGGATTGACCACACCACCATCCCCCAGCCTTCCAGCCGCGCGCAGCCAATGAACAGCACCGCCGCTGCGATGACAGCTATCAAGCCCTGTATCGTAGCCACGAAAAGCGCATTCAGCGTTCTCATAGTGCCAAAGTGTACTCATAGAATGCCCCCATGGCTAGCGCTGGACGCATTGGCCCCATTCGTAACAGGCGCTAAGAAGTGTTATACTGAAGCTATGTCAGACACTGCAGCGCACCTGCGCATCCAGGCAGCCATTGAAATCGGTTCGACCGGCATTCGGCTCATCGTCGCCGAAATCGCTCCTTCCGGAGATTTGCGCATTCTCGATCGTGCCGCTCGCCAGTGCAGGCTGGGAAGAGACGTGTTCACTATCGGCACCATCTCCCGCGACGCGCTGAGAGAGACCATTGCGATTCTTATCTCGTTCGGCGAAATGCTGGCAGGATACGGCATCCAGCCAAAGGACACCGTGGTCATCGGTACCAGCGCGCTGCGCGAGGCATCAAACCGCGACACCTTCATAGACCGCGTCAACCTGCAGACGGGTTTTCATGTCCGGATCGTCGAGGACATCGAGGAAAACCACTTGATGTATCTCGCGGTACAGAAAGCGCTTGCCGACGAGCGAGCGTTTCTCTCCCGTTCCAACGCCATGATTCTGGAAGTAGGCGGAGGAACTACTGAGGTCATGCTGCTTAAGCGCGGCCGCATGGTCTCGAGCCACAGTCTGAGCATCGGGACATTGCGAATGGATGAGCAGATACGGGAATCGGCCCGTCAGCCGCGCGAATTCATTGAGATGTACCTTGAAAGCAACATAAAGACCGCTTGTGAGATGCTCGCGGAGGACCTGCCGCTCGACTCGGTGAAGACATTCGTGCTTATCGGCTCGGATGCGCGGTTCGCTGCCTACTGTGTTTCTGGCAAGAATTTCGAACATTATGCCGTGCTGGATCGCGCCCAGTTTCTGCAATTCGCCGATTCGATCTCACGCATGAACCTCCAGGAATCTACGGCACAGTATCATCTTTCGTGGGCAGAAGCGGAAAGCTACAGTGCCGGCCTCACCATCGAGCGCATGTTCATAGAGAGGACCGGGGCCGAAATCGTCGTCGTGCCGAATGTTTCCATCCGGGAAGGCATATTGCTGGCCCAGGTTCAGGGAATGGACCACAAAATCGAAGAAGAGCTCCGGCAGCAGGTGATCGCGTCGGCCCGCTCGCTGGCCAAACGCTTCCATTACGACGAGCCTCATGCCATGCATGTCAGAATGTTGTGCATGGACCTTTTTGAGGCGCTGAGAAAGGAACATGGATTGGGGCGTCATGAGCGGATGCTGCTGGAAGTGGCCGCGATTCTCCACGACATCGGTACATTTCTGCGAACCAGCGGGCACCACCGGCATGGCGAATATATCGTAGCCAACTCAGAAATCTTCGGACTCAACCGTGAGGATATCACTATTGTGTCAAATGTGGTGAGATATCACCGCCGTACGCCGCCGCTTACTACCCATGTCAACTATATCGCTCTTCCCCGAGAAGCCCGAATCGTTGTGCTCAAACTCTCGGCAATCCTGCGCGTTGCCGATGCGCTGGACCGCAGCCACACAGGACGCATCCGCGAGCTCTCTTTTGAAAGGACCGAAGACCGCTTCATCATGCGGCCTTCCCAATCGCTGGATTTTGCGCTCGAGCGACTGTCGCTTGCCGAAAAAGGCGACATGTTCGAGGATGTATTCGGTCTGCTGCCCGTGCTGGCATAAGCTATTCGAATCCATGCGCCAGCACGTGCCGACAGAAAAACGAGGGTCTGCATGAAACAGATGCCAATGCTGAACCGGGAGCTCTCATGGCTCGACTACAATGCCCGCGTGCTCGCAGAAGGGCTCAAACCATCGACACCCCTCCTGGAACAGCTCAGATTCATAAGCATTTTCGCATCTAACCTCGACGAATTCTTTATGGTCCGGGTCGCTGCCGTTAAAGCCGCTATCGCGAAAGGTCTCTCAAGTGAAGAGTGGGCTGGCATGGGACCCGAAGAGCTCCGCACCACTATCCACGAAAAGGTACAGTCCCACTATCAGCTGCTCTACCGGCATCTCCACGAACATCTCCTTCCGGACCTTGCCACGCAGGGCATCCACCTTGTGCCTCATTCGCATTGGAAAAGCAAGGATATCCGCTTTCTGGAAAAATATTTTGCCGAACAGGTATATCCTCTGCTCACTCCGCTCCGTCTTGAGGGAGGAGTGTTCCCCGCAACCGGCAGCTTGCAGGTACACGTGGCGTTCAGGCTCGCGCGCGATAAAGCATGGAACGAGCCGGAAAACTCGCTTGTCTCAGAAACCTCGACCTCCTCCACCCCCCCAGCGCGCTCAGGCAACCCGACCGAATCCATCGCCATCGTCCAGGTGCCTCGCAACATCGAACGGATCATCGCGCTGCCCTCTGAGTCACCTCAGTCGGAGATGGGGATTCCGCAGTCAAGATTCGCCCTTCTTGAAGATCTTGTCACCGTATTCGGAAATCGCCTCTTCCCCGGCTATCGTGTGCTGCACAGCGCGGTCTTCAAGGTCAACCGTGACGCGGATTTCAGCGTCGACGAAGATCGCGACGACGATTTCCTTGCCGCTATGGAAGAGGTTCTCGCAGGAAGACAAAATTCCACCCCGGTTCGCCTGGTCTGCTCCGGAAGTGATCCGTTCATCGAGCAGGTACTGATGCACAGCCTTTCTCTTGATGAAACAGATGTCTATCGCATCAAATGGCCGATCGATATCGGCAGGCTGCAGGCGCTGTGCGATCCGGAATTTTACCGCGCGCGCGGCATTACACTCAACCAAAACCTGGTCTTCCGGGAATGGAAGCCGATCCGCAGCATTCCCTCGGGAACCAGCGTGTTCGACTGGATCGACGCGCACGACCGGTTTGTCAACCTCCCGTATGAATCATTCGATACAGTGCAGCGTTTTATCGAAGAATCCGCCGAAGACCCCTTCGTGCTCGGGATCAAAATCACGCTGTACCGCACCAGCGGCATGAATTCGCCGATCGTTCACGCACTTGCCAAAGCTGCCAGGGCCGGCAAGCAGGTCGTCGTCGTGATCGAGCTGAAGGCCCGTTTCGATGAGGAAAAGAACATTTCTTGGGCTGCGGCACTGGAACAGGCAGGAGCCATTGTGACGTATGGTGTAGCTCATCTGAAAGTGCACGCGAAGGCAACACTTGTGATTCGGCGCAAACCCGATGGAGGAATCCGGAGGTATCTACACCTGTCGACCGGCAACTACAACGAACGAACCGCACGCAGCTATGTAGACTTCTGTCTATTTTCGGCCAATGAGCAGCTGTGCACCGACATTGCCCTGTTTTTCAACATGCTGACAGGATATTCAAGCATTCAGGCGCTATCCGTCACCGCCATTGCCCCATTTGATTTGAAAAAGCGCATCATCGGACTTATCGAACGAGAAATCACCCAGTCGAGCGCGGAGTCGCCAGGACTTATCGTCGCCAAGGTCAATGCGCTATCGGATCCCGATATCGTACGGGCTTTATACCGAGCATCCGCGGCGGGTGTACGGATTTATCTCAATGTACGCGGAGTATGCGCACTGGTGCCTGGTTTGCCTCAACTCTCAGATACTATTGAAGTGCGTTCTGTGCTCGGCCGCTATCTCGAACATGGGCGCATTCTCTATTTCCGCAACGGCGGGAGTGAGGAACTCTATCTCTCGAGCGCGGACTGGCTTCAACGGAATATGGAAAAGCGGATCGAGCTTCTTTTTCCTGTATTCGATGCTGGGCTCAGGGCGCGGATCAAAGAAATCCTGGATTCCTATTTTCAGGACACCACGCATGCCTATCGATTGACCTCCAGCGGCGAATGGGTGGATTTGTCTCGTGTTAACACGGGAGAAACGGGCGCAGCACTGTCGATTTTTTCATTCCCGCGCAGCGCCCGTAAGGAAGAAAGTGCGCAGGAACACCTCTACCGCCTTGCCAAGAAAGCAGTACGGACAATCGAGGAAAAAATGGAGGTGCTGCAGGTGCGGCGTATCTCCGCGAGAATCAGTGGGAATTCATCACCTTCATCGGAGAGAGGTACTCCATGAGCGTTTCTGATACAGAATTGGCCGCCATTCGGCAGAAAAAGGCTTTTATCGTCGATATGGATGGTGTGATCTATCATGGCAATCGCCTTTTGCCCGGCGCGGCGGATTTTGTCGAGTGGCTGAAGCGCGGACAGCGCAAATTTCTATTTCTTACCAATTCGAGCGAGCGTTCCCCCGAAGAGCTGTCGCAAAAACTCGCGCGGTTGGGCATCGAGGTAACGCCCGACCATTTCTATACGAGCGCTCTCGCCACCGCTGCCTTCCTCGCCAGTCAGCGGCCGGGAGGATCAGCGTATGTCATAGGAGAGCCGGGACTTATCCACGCCCTCTATCGCGTCGGCTATACCATGAACAATATCAATCCCGATTATGTCGTCGTTGGCGAAGCGCGAACCTATACGCTGGACTCGCTGGAAAAAGCAGTTCGGCTGGTGCTGGCCGGAGCGCGTCTTATCGGCACCAATCCCGACCTCACCGGCCCGGGCGAAAGTGGTCTTGTGCCTGCATGCGGCGCGCTGGTCGCTCCTATCGAGCTGGCTACCGGCAGGAAAGCCTACTTTGTTGGCAAGCCAAATCCTCTCATGATGCGGCACGCGCTGCGCACACTCGGCGCGACCCGGGAGGAAACGGTCATCATAGGGGATCGGATGGATACGGACATTATTGCCGGTATTGAGTCACAGATCGAGACCGTTCTGGTGCTTACGGGCGTGACAGCCAAAAGCGACATTCCACGTTTTGCTTACGCGCCGGACCATGTGCTTGAAGGCATTTTCGAGATCCCGGATTCAGGCTGAGCACACGCGAGTCCGCCTTCTTCGCTTGAGGCGGCCCCTCTTAGCGATATTCAGTATTATTCAATTCTGAGAATCATCGCGCCAGTATCCGGCAGCGAGTCTCCCTTATTCAACATCACCCTTTCGCCCGAAATACAATCAATTCCCGCAACAGACCAGGGCATCGTATCCTTTCCTGATACGCTTTCAGGCTGTGCCACAAGGAGGTAGCTCCCATCGCGGAGCCACGCAGGATCGATCGGCGATGGCATGGAAAGCGGCTGGGCGCTCCGCAGATAAAGCAGCGCGCCATGCTCCAGCAGCGTCCATGCGCTGTACGGTGCGTTATTCTTTGCTTCTTTTGCTGCTCGAAGACTCGCGATAAAGAATGAGGTAAAAGCAGGGTCCCCTTCTTCCCTCCTCATTGGATCGCGATCGAACAGATCAGGCTTGCGGGTCAGCGCGAGCTCCTGTCCCATGTACGCCATGCTCACACCGGGCAGAAATTGATAGAGCGCGGTCCAAGCGCGCAGCTGCTTTCCGCGGCCGAATCGCATGGCAGCCCTCTGCTGGTCGTGATTCTCAAGGAAGCGCAGTTTTTTCGCCCCTTTTGGATAGAGGGTTTCCTGGATATACAGGTATTCGAGGTACCTTGCGAGCGGCAGACCCCCCTTCCACACTTGCTCCAGCCTCTCCCAGCCATCATAATCATACGTCAGATCGAAAGCTGCCGCATGCAGCTCCGGCTCGCTCCATGCTCCAAATCCCGCCTCACGCATTTTCTTCAAAAATGTCGGATGTACGCTCTCGGCGAGCCACACCAGAGGATAGCGCTCGCTTCTTGTTCCGGGGTCGTACTGATTGACGCGCGTACGCGCCTGTTTCCAGAAATCGGCTGGCACAAGCGATGCCACATCGCAGCGAAACCCATCAACGCCCGCGTCGCGCCACTGGGCAAGCGTCGCGATCAGTTCAACCCAAAGATGCGGGGAACTACCATAATCAAAATCGATTACATCGCTCCAGTCATCGCATTTGCGTCCCGGCCCACCATCTGTTGCCGCAAGATACCAATCCGGATGCTCGCGCGCGAGGACCGAATCCGGCGAAGTGTGGTTGAATACCACATCGATCATGACCTTAAGCCCACAGCGATGCGCTTCCCCAATAAGCGCCGAGAAGTCCTCCATTGAACCAAGCTCTGGGTTGATTGTTCTATAATTTTTAATAGCATATGGACTTCCAAGTCTGCCTTTTCTCTTCGCCTCCCCGATTGGGTGAATGGGAGTGAAATAGATCCATTCGAATCCCATGGCCCTGATGGCGGACAGATACGGCATGGCAGCCCGGAAGGTACCTTCGGCAGTGAAATTTCTGAGATAAATCTGATAGATGGATTCATGCTCATTGATCATGAAAAGCTCCTTTGCGAGTCAAGGTTCAGAGTAGCAGAAAAAACATCTGACACTCAACCGCGGTGACAGGCGAACAAACCTTGTCGATCGTCCGCTTCTCCATTATTGTGAATATATGCATCAATATTCATTGAAATATTGTGTAGTGCTACTTTCGATGATCAGCATGGCAATCCTGCCGATCCAGGAATCGACTGCTCAGACGGTTCAATCGGATACCCACTTCCCGCTTGTAATAGAGACTCGATATGGTGCCGTCAAAGGCAAAATCGATCGCAATCAGACCATCGCATGGTTAGGCATCCCCTACGCATCGCCGCCAGTTGGCGAACTCCGCTGGAGAGCCCCTAAGCCCCCCGCACCGTGGCAAGGAATCCGCAACGCGACCTCGTTCGGTTCCAAGGCTATCCAGAAAAGCGCCCTGACAGGGGCAATCATCGGTTCCGAAGACTGCCTCTACCTCAATATCTGGCGTCCACATGATTCCGAGAGCAATCTCCCTGTCTATGTCTGGATCCACGGCGGCGGCAACTCTACCGGCGCTTCAAACGAATCGACGAGTTATTACGGCTGCGGGCTGGCTTCAAAAGCGCGGGTTGTATTCGTATCCATCAACTACCGGCTTGGCGTGTTCGGCTGGCTGTACCACCCTGCCCTCCGCGAAGGAACAGATATCGAGAGCGCGTCGGGCAATTTCGGCACAATGGACATCATCCAGGCATTACGTTGGATTCAGGAAAATATCGATCGCTTTGGGGGAGACCCCGCGCGTGTCACCATCGCGGGAGAATCTGCCGGAGCATTCAATGTGCTGACCCTCCTGGCGTCGAAACGCGCCAGAGGTCTGTTCCATCGCGCGGTCATCCAAAGCGGCTACAGAACCAATACGACGGTGGAATCGGCGCAGGCATGGGCAGAAGACCTCGTTGCGCGGCTGAGTGAGCGAACTGGAACTTCACTCGCCGAGCGCGGCCCAGCAGAAATCGCCTCATGGCTCAGAAAACTTTCGCCTCGCACCATCATGGCCGCGCTCAAACCCGGAACTGCGGGAATGCTGAACTTTCCCTATCCTATATGGGATGGTGTGGTGCTTCCATCCGATGGCTTTGCAGCGCTCGAAAATGCCGCAAACCAGGTACCGGTCATCATAGGCACCAACAGGGAAGAATCGAAGATTTTCATGTTTCTCCAGAGAAAAAATTCGCGTGACCCCTTCTACCAGGCCTACGCAGAAGTTGCGAGCGCCCGCTGGAAAGCGGACGGGGCAGACAGCATTGCGGACCTTTTGAGATCCTCGCCGGACCAACCACCAGTCTATGTCTACCGTTTCGACTGGGGTCGGTACAGGACCGACGCGCCAAATGTCCTCCCCGGCGCCTACAGCCGCTCACTTGGGGCCTTCCACTCGCTCGAAATACCCTTTTTCCTTGGAACAGACAGCATTCATGGTATCCTTACGCCTCTCATTTTCAACAAGAGAAACGAGCCGGGGCGCACGCAGCTTCAGTCCATCATGGTCGAATATCTTAAAAATCTCGTCTGGACCGGCAACCCAAACAAAGCCGGCTCCTCGCTACCTGCATGGCCGGCATGGTCGAAGGAAGCACCTTCGTCCATGATTTTCGATGCCGATCTCGCAACGGCTCAGCTCACGGTGCTCAATGGGCGCACAACCATGGCATCCGTCGAAGCAATGATCGATGCGTATGCCGAGCCGCTCCGCACACGGCTCAAAGAGGCGATGACACGGTGAACCGCGAATCCATTCCGAAGAGTCTTGCAGCAACCGAGGCTGCCGCGGGCGATGAGTCTTCAGGCACATCACCTGAAGGAACTGTCCCCGTTGCTCCTACATTCGATGCCCGCGCGAACCGCGCCCTGTTCGACCTCAATTTCATCGATGCGGCCAAGGATTACCGCATGCTCCTTGATAAGGGCTATCCAGTGGATGCGACGCTCAAGCTTGTCGGCGATCGCTTTCGCCTTACCCACAATGCCCGCATGCTCCTGTATCGCGGTATTCTTCCCACCGACCTGTCTCGCAGCAATCACGCAAAACTCGTGCGCGCGCTCTGGGAAGAGGCCGAACTCGCGGTCGACGGGTACAATGTGCTGTTTACGTTGACAAATTATCTGCACGGGCACCCCATGTTTATCGCCACCGATGGATTTCTGCGGGATGTGGGGGGAGCTCATGGCAGAATTGCCGATCATCGGGGATTCGAACGCATGGCAGATATCATGGTGCGAATTCTTGCGGAATTCGCTCCGCGACACATCACTTTCTTTCTCGACGCGCCGGTTTCATCGAGTGGCCGGCAGGCCGCCTGGCTACGCGACGCATTCGTTCGAGAAGGTCTCGATGCCGAAGTCCGCCTCGAAAATGGTGTCGATCATTTTCTCGCCCATTGGGAAGGCGAGCTTATCGCGACCGCAGATTCCGCAATTATCGCTGCGGCAAAGACGCGAGTATTTGACCTTGCTCGCGTGGTTCTTGAGCGCAGATTTGGCGCGGAATTTCCATGCCTCGCAGCGTTGCTGAATGATACTACGTCCTGAATCGTGGAAAAGAGATTAAATTGCAGAATCAATGGTTCGATGAAGATCGAGAAAAAAGAGAGAAGCCTGAAGGGGCTTCTCTCTTTTCTGCTCTACACTCTCTCTCCCATATGTATTGCGCTCATTTGAGTGATTTTGCCTCCATAGCTGCGTTTTTCCCTGCTTCCATACCAAATACAAGCGGTGGCGCGTTGCCGGTACCTCCAGCTAAGCCATAACCTGCCCACTGACTGGTTCCCTGAACTTCGCCTGCCGCATAAAGCCCAGGAATGATCTGCCCTTTTGTATCAATGACCTGGAGACGATTATTGGTCTTGATACCACCCTGAGTCATGAAAATAACGCCGCGGTTGAGAATCCCATAATAAGGACCTCCAGAAAACGCTGCTGCAGGCTTCTTGCCAAAACGGTCCGTTCTACCCGCAGCAAAATCACCATTTACCGCTGCAATTTCCCTTTTAACCTGATCTACAGGAAGATTGAACGCCGCACAGAGTTCCTCAATCGTTGCGGCTTTTTTAACTGCATAGCTGTTCTCCGCGAGTCGTTTTTCGAAGTTTGCAATCGGGAACCGCTTATTGAAATCGACCATGCCCTGATCGAAAATAATAATGCTTTCCAGATCAGGTTGTTCATTCAGAGCTGTTTCTCGTGGATCCTCATCGGGATCATCTTCATTGACAAAACGTTCGCCTCGCTTATTTACCCAGATTTCGCCTTTCCAGCCATCGGCTGCCCCTGAGGTGAGATCACCAAAACCAATCTCATACTTTCCTGGACCTGAAGGAATACCACCAAAATAGCCGCAAATATAATCCATATTGACGAGTTGCGCACCGACACGACTTGCCATCCTGTGCCCATCCCCAGTAGCAAAAGGCAAGGTCACGGTCATGATTTCTTTGTATTTTGGAGAAAATTCTTCTATCATTTCCCGGTTCGATCCATAGCCACCTGTAGCAAGAATCACAGTTTTTGCTTTCAGCGTAAGCGTTCCCTCAGATGAAATAGCGATAACACCGCAGATTCTTCCATTCTCGATAATTAGCTGCTCGGCTTTTGTGGAAAGAAGCATGCGAAGCCGATCCCCGTGTTGTTGAATACGCGAAAACAATACATCGGTATATTGTGACGATTTATTCGGCGCGGGAACATAGGTCCGAGGCACGCTGTAGGGACTGTGAGCCGGATCAATAAACGGACTGCGCTTGGTATCGACCGGAAGGCCTGCGTGCACAAACCATTCCCATACTGCCGCGGCCTTTTCCACAAACACTTGCAAAATAGACTGATTTGCCTTTCCCTTTCCAATTCGATTGATATCATCAATAAAATTTTGCTGGGAATCCTTGATCCCCTTCTCCTGCTGCAGTGTTGTCCCTGCTGCAGCATAGGTTCCAGTCGCGATGGCCGTGGAGCCCCCGCGCACAGGATTCTTCTCGATCCAAAGCACACTTGCTCCAGCCTCCAGAGCAGCGTATGTTGCCGCATGGCCCGCCAATCCAGAACCGACAACTATGACATCCGCGGTATAGAATCCGGATGTACCTTGCGCGGAGACTATTGCTGTACCAAACAGAAGACAAAACACCGTTAAAAGTGTCGTCGCGCGAATCTTCATACTTGCTCCTTTTTGAAGAATGTTTGGAAATCAGCCGAGGGGCAGGATCTTGACAATCTTGAGATAGGTGCTCTGTTCTGAAGCGCCTCGATCCTTGTTTTCCTGGGCAAGCCTTTTTATCTCTGCTTGATCGGTGATCAATTCTGCAATAATTCTAGCGCCTCTGTTTCGTTCAAATTTATCTGTCGCTGTGGGTGTATAGATATAAAGAGTGATAACCGCAATATGTCGAGCTTTGAGATTTTCAAGAGTCTGATTCGGAGCAATCCCGAATATCAACGCGGTCCGATCTTTACTAATACCAGGAATAATGACGGCAGCATTAGGGGTTCCATCTTCATTCGCGGTAGAAACAACGACAGCGCCTGCCCGCTTTTCTATCGCCTGCCATAAATCTTCGCCAGTCAGTGAGCTTTTGGCATAATAGAACGCTTTAGAAGCCGCAGAGATGCTGTCAACAGTCCACTCTTTAGTCGCTCCACTCAGTGCATCCTGCGCATACACTGTCCATAAACCTGCCAACAACACGAATAGCCCAACGAATCTTTTCATGTACCAACCTCCATATCGATACAGTTGTATCTTTACAGAGTATATAATCAAAATTGCAGATGAGCAATATAAATTTATATTGTACAGAAATCAGTAGATGCCTTCACCTTCTTTGGCGAGAATGTACGGGAAGGAATCGAGACGATTCCGACGCTGAATGAGGAGGCCCACGCCTAGAGCCAACAGGAAACCTACTCCGGCGGAAACGACTGCCGGCCCTTCGTGTGCGGTGCCAAAGAGCAACGCTCCTGCTCCATAGCCGACAAACAGCATGATGAGGGGCAACCCGAGCACCCAGAAGGCGCTCTTTGCCTGCTGAGTCCCCGGTATTTCAATAATGACCGTATCGCCCGGCTGCACCACGACTCTGTTGCGGTTGTAGACAAGCACATTGCTCTTACGTATTTTGCAGGAACCGGCACTTGCGCAGACGCCACACCCTTCCTGCATCGCGATCATGACGGTCACAATATCACCGTCAATGCTCTTGACCGTCGCTGTCTCTTTCACTCGGAATCTCCTTCCCTCTTATCCTGAACGCCTCGATCGACAGACATCGGCCGTCTTCACCAATGCGCACGCATGCCCCCTGGACTTCCGGCTGCGCGACTGCGTCCCTGCTCCATGAGGGCACTCCTGTCATGAATTCTCGGATTTTTAATTCAGGATCGAAGCCGCCAACCGACATCTGGCTGCCGGTTCGACCACAATCGGTTATCGCTGCTGTGCCGTTCAGCAGCAATCGAGCGTCAGCGGTCTGTACCTTTCCGCCGGTTCCAAGGATCCCGGAAACCTTGCCATCGGCATGGCGCGCGAGCGTCAATTTCTCCGCGGTGGTAGCCGCATGGAAATTGACCACGAATACCGGCGTTTCCCGCCTGATGCGCGCTGAGAGCGCGTCTAGCGCTACAAAGGGGTTGTCGGCATGGATACGCGCAAATCCCGATTGGCCCAGCAGTACAGCAACTGCCAATTTTTTTTCTTCTTTCTGAAATATTTTCCACCCGCGGCCAGGATCACCTTCCGGCAGATTCGCCGGCCTGAGCACCCAGCCAGCACGAGGTAAGAATTCGGTCATGTCAGGCTTGTAGTAGGCCGCTTCTCCCATGGTGACGCAGTCGATTCCCAGTTTTTTCAAGTATACCGCGTGTTGGATCCCGAGCCCTGCCCCACCGGTAGCGGAATCGGCATTGGCGATGATAAAATCAGGGGAAAAACGGGAACGGATGTCGGGTAACGTGCTCTTGACCGTAAACACGCCGGTCTTCCCGACAATCTCTCCCAGAAACACGATCGTGGTGATCACAGGATCGAATGGTACACAGAAACGCCACTGTTATACAACAGGCTGCGGAACCGGTTGATTCACACACCCTGCTGACGCTCGTATTTCAATACATCATCATGAACAAATTCCAGAGCCACTCCCGCTGCGCGGAACATTTCTTCGCTTTCGGCGCCATCATGATAGCGATATTCCGAAACCACCCTCACAATACCGCAGTTAATGATCATCATCGCGCAGGTTCGGCATGGAGTCATGCGGCAATACAGCGTTGCGCCATCAATCGGAACCCCCCGCTTCGCCGCCTGGCATATCGCGTTCTGTTCCGCATGGACAGTCCGGACACAGTGCTGCGTAACGCTGCCATCCTCATGAATTACTTTCTTGAGTTGATGGCCCACATCATCGCAGTGCGGCAATCCAGCCGGCGCTCCTACATAGCCGGTTGCTAGAATCTGATTATCCTTGGCGATGACACAGCCGGATCGGCCACGATCGCAGGTCGCGCGCTTCGCGATCGCGTTGCATACTTCCATGAAATATTCATCCCATGTCGGACGGCGATAGTCTGACACTCGCTTCCTCCTCGGTCCGGCTTGCAGACCGATATTTTCTGTTACATAATGAACGCCAATTGCGCAATTGGCAATACACGATGACCATGGCCACGCGTGATTCGCCGTGGCATTCCGCAAGGAGACATCAGGATGCATTTGAAAAAATCGATCACCATAGTCGTGCTCGCCCTGTTCGCTTTCTCGAGCGTTTCCTGCCAGACCCAGGAACAGCGACCTGACGGTTTGTATGCTACGCTCAAGACATCGAAAGGCACCATCGTCATTTCGCTCGAATTTGAAAAAGCCCCCATGACGGTGGGCAATTTCGTCGGACTCGCTGAGGGCCTTCTGGATGTGACCAAAGGAAAGCATTTCTACGACGGCCTCAGTTTTCATCGAGTTGTTCCAGACTTTGTCGTCCAGGGTGGTGACCCCGATGGCAATGGCACTGGCGGGCCGGGCTATCGCTTCCCGGACGAAATAGTGCCCGAATTAGCCCACAACGGACCGGGCATCGTCTCCATGGCCAATGCCGGACCAAATACCAACGGCAGCCAGTTCTTCATTACGCTAGCCGCGGCTCCCTGGCTCGATGGCAAGCACTCGGTATTCGGGAAGGTGATTGAGGGAATGGATATTGTACAGAAGATCGCCCAGGGAGACCTCATCGAATCGGTCACCATCCAGCGATTCGGTGCCAAGGCCAAAGCCTTCGATGCGTCGCAGAAAGCCTGGGACCAACGCCTCAGCGCCGCGTGGGCTCTCATCAACAAACTCAATCAGGAAAAGAAGAATGCCGACCTCTCGCTCATAGCCCAGAAATGGCCGGATCTTCAGAAAGATGAACACGGCATTTTCCAGAAGACCGTGAGAAAAGGCTTCGGTGAAGCGCCAAAACCGGGTAGCAAGGTATCGGTCATCTATAAGGGTATGTTGCTGGACGGCACCGTGTTCGACCAGTCGGCTCTTTCAGGAGGCCCTTTCAGCTTCGCGGTTGGCAAGCATGAAGTCATCGATGGATGGGATCTCGTTGTCAGCACCATGCGCAAGGGCGAAAAACGATTGGTGATAATCCCGCCGGAACTTGCCTATGGAAACCAGAGCATCGGAGACGTCATTCCGCCCAATTCATTCCTCGTCTTTGAAATCGAGCTGGTATCAATTCAGTAACGAACGAGGAAGGCTCCGTACACACGGAGCCTTCCCTTCAGACACCATATACTGAATCGATCGTGGATAGCGCATCGATCTCGTCTTCCCAGAGCGCAAATTCAAAGAAATAAGCAGTCCTCAAGAACTAGGGAACGGATTTTTGGCATTTTAGAGATATTTGATTTTTATCTATCCAACCTTCAAGGCACTGGAGATATTAGAGTTTCGCCCATCAGAAAATCTCCATTTTGATCTTCTAATTTTCGTTTAAATAAGTAATTACGAACACAAACAAGCAGCCAAAATCTCTCTCATCAATTACCTTTAGAGCAGAGGAGATGAGAGAGATGAAGGCAACGAAGAAGATTGCTCTCGCCGCTATTCTTTCTCTCGTTA
Organism: Spirochaetota bacterium; assembly: GCA_029265255.1. The sequence goes on along the minus strand of JAJUJQ010000001.1, from coordinate 84,908 downwards.
TGCTCAATGCCGTATTCGGACAGGCTCAGTCGAAGACCAGTGCTACTATCCAGATTACTGTCATAGTACCAAAAGTCCTGCAGTTCAGCGCGGATTTCGCGCGAAATGGTATTGCTGACATTACCGGCTATCTTGGCAGTCCGGCTTCTGCCTCCCGCAACGCGTTTGAAATCAGGCCCAATACTGTGTTCAACCTTGGCTATGCGCGGCTGGTGTCCAACCTCAGCTCGAATTTTTCCATTTACATTCAGTCGGCAAACGGTGGGAAGCTCCGCAATCCCCAGAGTGGAAGCGAGCTTCCTTACAGCCTGTTGATCGGCGGAATGCAGACCGTTCGTTCTGCGGACGGCTTCAGGTTCACTACCTGCATGAAAACCTCCCGCGATGGCGCTGAGTTACCGGTGAGCATCGCGCTTGCCGATATTCCTGCTACCGCCTCCGCAGGGCTATACTCAGACAGCCTTCTCTTCAACGTGATGGCAAACTGAACAGATATATTTCCAGTTCACTCTATATGATACGCAGGATTGCCGCCGGTACCCAACCCTGCCTTGCGAATGGCAATAGCGACCATGCCAAATAACATCGCGGTAAGAAAGAAGACTGAGCGGTACCCAGCGAGGGTGGCCATCGCTGCGCCAAGCAGTGGACCTGCCGCAGCTCCCGCGTTTGATATGGAAGAAGAGAGCCCATAAATCGAACCCTGTCGTTCCTTCTTCACGTTCAGGGCGATCAGCGCGTTCGCCGTCGGCATCGAACCGCCGATGAAAAAGCCAGATAAGAATCGCAAGATTAAAAGCTGCCACGGACTTGTGCAGAATCCTTGCGGGAGATAGAACAGACACGCGCCCCCGAGACTAAAGCGAAGCGCTCGTTCATAGCCAAATCGCACCGATACTTTTCCTATGGCGATCGAGCCCAGTGCCGCAGCCACCGAGGTGACCCCGATCAGTATGCCGGAAATAGACCCAGCATAGGACGCGGTCCCTTGCAGCGCGAGCACAATAAGCGGAATGATCGGTCCTACAAGTGCATTTCCCATCTGGATAAAGAATATCGCAAGAAAAATCCTTCTAAGACCTCCGGGGGTCTTTAGTACAGAAAAGTCCGGGATCGCGTTGCGAAGGATCGAAGACTGGCGAGGCTTTGGAACGAATGGTTCCACCACACGCCGATAGACCAGCATCGCCGCAACCGCAAGCAGAAAGCTGGTACAGATGAAGCTGACACGCGCGCCCGCTACATCGGTAATCACACCGCCCACAAGAGGTCCCGCGGAATTTCCCGCAAAGACTGCCATCTGGAGAAGCCCCATGTAATAGCCGACCTGAGCCTGAGGCACCAGCACCGCCGTCAAAACCGTCGCCGCTGACACTGTGCCGGTGACCATACCTTGCAGCATCTTGATTGCCAGCACCTGCCACGGATTGGTGGTGATCGCCAGCAATCCCATGAGGATGGCGCCGCCCCCCATCGCCCTTAAAAGCATGAGCTTGCGCCCGTAATTATCAGCCAAAGCGCCCCAAATCGGAGCCGCAATTGCCATGGTCAGAGCAGAGAAGCCATTAACCGCCCCCGTCCATGCGTTCAGCGCCGCGGCATTTGTGACCCCGAGCTCTCTAAGATATAACGGGATGATGGGATTCGATGTCGAAAAGCCTACAATCGCGAGGAACTGAGCCACCAGAAGTGTCGCAAAGGATTTCTGCCATTGTTCCATTTCATCGCTATACTATCCTTCCAGCCCGAACGCGGCAATGACCGCGGCGGAAGCAATGGGACCAAGCTGGCCGCGTTTGAATAATTTAGGTTTTTACAGTATGTTTAATGCGTTGACAACACAAACAAATGAGTAATTTCAGGAGGCATCATGACAAAAGAAATATCGATGAGCTGGCTCGACGGCATGGCATTTCAGACCGAACTCGACGGGCACACCCTCATCGTCGATGCAGACGAGTCCGTAGGAGGCACCAACCGCGGTCCGCGGCCCAAAACCCTCCTTCTCGTCTCGCTTGCGGGCTGCACAGCCATGGATGTCATCTCGATCCTCAGAAAAATGCGCGAAAACGTCAGCTGGTTCAACCTAAAGGTGAGCGGCGAGCTTACCGAGGAACATCCAAAGAAATTCACCAGTTTCAAAGTTATTTATCAGTTCAAGAAGAGCGATAACCTCAATCACGACAATGTCACCAAAGCCATCGCGCTCTCTCAGGAAAAATACTGCGGCGTCAGCGCCACACTAAAAGACGGCCATGAAGTCTCCTGGGATGTTGAATACCTGTAATCGGGTTGACATAAGGCGGCAGGCGTCTTGCACAAGCACGCTATTTTTGCTAATGTTGCGAAAAGGTAGCTTATTTTCCTGCATCTGTGATAGTTTGCATCAATTTCAATTATCTTCCACAGTTCAGTCCCGCTGCCACGCAGATCGTTCCGCCCCATTCCAGGGACGGCTGAAGTATATTCTCTCATAAGAGGTAGAGTTCGAGATGGCATTCGACATTCATAAAATGCGGAATATCGGCATTTCCGCCCATATCGATTCGGGCAAGACGACGCTCTCGGAGCGTATACTCTTCTATTGCCGTAAAATTCACGCGATTCACGAAGTCAAGGGAAAAGACGGAGCTGGCGCCACCATGGACTCCATGGATCTCGAGCGCGAACGCGGCATTACCATCCAGTCTGCGGCAACCAATGTCCAGTGGAAGGATTACTTTATCAACCTCATCGACACACCAGGGCACGTCGATTTCACCATTGAGGTGGAGCGCTCACTCCGGGTTCTTGATGGCGCGATCCTGGTACTCTGCTCTGTCGGAGGCGTGCAGTCCCAATCGATTACGGTCGACCGACAGCTCAAACGATACCATGTCCCGCGCCTGGCATTCATCAACAAGTGCGACCGCACAGGCGCGAACCCATTTAAGGTCAAAGCACAGCTGGCAGAAAAGCTCGGACTCAACCCGGCGTTCGTGACCATCCCTATCGGTCTTGAGGACAAGTTCGAAGGCGTCATCGACCTCATCGATATGCGTGCCGTCTATTTCGATGGTCCGAACGGCGAGGAGCTCCGGTTCGCGGAAATCCCCTCCCATCTTCAGGATGAGGCGGAACGCTTCCGCGAGGAACTTCTGGAAGCGGCTTCTATGTTTTCCGATGAGCTAGCCGAAGCCTACCTCGAAGGACGAGCCACCAAAGAACTCCTCCTTAATGCCATTCGCAAAGGAACCCTCGCAGAGGAATTTGTACCGGTATTTGTTGGCTCAGCCTATAAAAACAAGGGCGTCCAGCTCTTGCTTGACGGCGTCATCAACTTCCTGCCCGACCCCTCTGAGCGACACAATATCGCTCTCGATCTGGCTAACAATGAAGCGGAAGTCGCATTGACAGCTTCCGATACCGCCAAGACAGTTGCCCTCGCCTTCAAGCTTGAGGACGGACAATATGGCCAGCTGACCTACGTACGCATCTATCAGGGCATGATTCGCAAGGGGGATGAGCTCTACAATACCCGCGCCCGCAGGAAGTTCAAGGTCGGCAGACTCGTCCGCATGCACGCGTCCTCCATGGAAGACATCCAGGAAGGCAACTGTGGCGACATCGTCGCGCTATTCGGTATCGAATGCGCTTCTGGCGATACATTCTGCCATCCGGACCTCAACTATGCCATGACCAGCATGTTCGTACCCGAACCGGTCATTTCGCTTGCCATCCAGCCCAAGGACAACAAGAGCGCGGACCAAATGAGCAAGGCGCTCAACCGATTCACCAAGGAAGATCCTACCTTCCGCACCTATGTAGACCCCGAATCCAATCAAACCATTATTCAAGGTATGGGCGAGCTGCATCTTGATGTCTATATCGAACGAATGCGCCGCGAATACAAATGCGAGGTCACGACTGGCATGCCCCAGGTTGCCTACCGCGAGACCATCACCCAGCGCGCCGATTTCAATTACACACACAAGAAGCAGACCGGCGGTTCTGGCCAATACGGGCGTGTCGCCGGCTACATCGAACCGATCGAGGATAAGCCCTACGAGTTCGTGGACATGATCAAGGGAGGAGCCATTCCGAACGAATTTATCCCCTCCTGCGACAAGGGCTTCAAGGCAGCGATGGAAAAAGGTTCGCTGATCGGTCACCCCGTTACCAACGTCCGCTGCCTGATCAACGATGGCCAAAGCCACCCTGTCGACTCTTCGGATATCGCGTTCCAGCTCGCAGCAATCGGCGCCTTCCGCGAGGCCTATGAAAAGGCAAAACCGGTGATCCTAGAACCGATCATGAAAGTGGTCGTCGAGACACCTACCGAGTTCCAAGGCAATGTGTTCGCTTCGCTCAATCAGCGCCGGGGCATCATTGTCGCTAGCACTGAAGACGGCACCTTCTCGCGTGTCGAAGCGGAAGTGCCTCTCTCGGAGATGTTCGGCTATTCCACCACCCTGCGCTCGCTTACCCAGGGCAAGGCCGAGTTCTCCATGGAGTTCGAGAAATATGCGAAAGTGCCCGCATCGCTGAGCGAGCAGCTGCGCAAGGACTATCTCGAGAAGCGAAAGAACGAGCATAAATGAAATCGCGCGTTTTCCGAAAACGAAGTATAATTGGATACAAGGAGCGCACATGCTGAAAGAAGAATTCATCCAGAAAAGCCCGGTTCGCATTTTCGAAAAATCGATCGAAGGCGGCCTTCATGCCGGCAATATCGGCGTTCTGGCAAGCAAGAAAGGTATCGGAAAGACCTCGGTGCTGGTGCAGATCGCGCTGGACAAACTTATTCAGGGAGAAAAGGTCATCCATGTCTCTTTCAACGCGCACACGAGCTACATTATTTCTTGGTATGAAAATATCTTCGCGGAAATCGCGCGGCGCCGCAATCTCGAGAATATCAGCGAAATCAAGGAAGAGCTGGTGCGCAACCGCATGATTATGAATTTCACGCAGGAAGGAATCACAGTCGACCAGATCATCAGAACCCTGAAAGCGCTGATCCAGGATGGCGGTTTCAACGCGAAGACCATTATCGTCGATGGTTTCGATTTCACTCGCGCCACACCCGAACGCTTTGAGAAGGTCAAGGCATTCCTCAACGAAATGCAGCTCGAGGCATGGTATACCTGCACCCTCGCGGAAACCAATCCGGTGCTCGACGCGCAGGGCATTCCCATCATCCTTCGCACCATCGAGCCCTATATCTCGGTTATCGTAGTACTCGAACCCATGAAGGACTATATCCACCTGCAGGTCGTCAAGGATCACGATCGGCGCAATCCCAGCGAGATGAAACTAATGCTCGACGCGCGTACTTTGCTCATCGCCGAGATGTAATCGCGGACTGGAATTTTTTGCTTCACTAGTGCACGTGCCTGGGGCTGAGCCTTCAGGCGCTTTTTTTTTAACTCTCGCTATTTGGCGGGTTTGAATTCAACGCTGTCAATAATCACATCCAGACGGCCACTCGCGGAGCGCGGTGGGTTGCCATTGACTAGATAAAGATTCATATGCAACGGTGCCGAGGGTTTGGGAATACTTTTTGATTCGGAAAATTTCCAATGGGCGACGAGATCCGCACCGCTATCGGGCGGAAGCTCGCCATATCCTTTCCATGCAAAGAATTCAATCGAATCCTGGCTCCATACCATACGGAAGCTCGCGGGACCGCTCAGTGCGGTTACCGGGAAAGAATAGAGATTTTGGGGCTTGGTATGCGGCTGCACCACAAATTGCCCACGGAGCGCTTCAGGCGCTTTGCCCCATGCGGACACCTCGATATCGATTTCTCTATGAAAATAGCCTGGAGCCTGGCTGTAAGTAAATAAGCCAAGTACTGCATCCGGGTGCAATTCCGCCAGCGGGGTGCGGACTCTGAGGGTATAGGTGCCATAGCCAAGGTTCTTGCGCGTAAACACCTCCGCGGCGTACCAGGTACCTTCGTAACGAGTGATACAGAGGCGGAGTCCACCGTCCTCCAGTCTTTCCACGCTGATTCCTCTCTTGCCGAACATATTGTCCATTGGTCCTTCAGGTTCTTCGGTAGCGCGTATGTACCATTCGAAACCTGAAAACTCGATGATTTCGCGAGTAACGCCATATACGGCCACTGGCAACACAGTCAGCAAAGCCAGCATTATGAGAAATGATCTTACACTTTTGCGAGACAAACAAATACCTCCACAGGGCTTTGGGGTTTCACGATGAACAGGCTGATTGGATCCTGTCGGTCTCCATAGAGATTTTCCATAAGTACTCTGAGTTTACGCATGCCTCTGATGAGAATGATAATGCGCTTGGCTGATCTGAGCAGTTCTGGAGACATAGTCATGCGGCGTGTTGGTTCAGTAGGCGCATGAGTGAAAAGTATAACCTGACCTTCCTTCCTTACGGCTTCCCGGGCATCGAAAAGGCCAGCGGTGTGACCATCTTCCCCCATGCCTAGCACCACGATGTCGAAGAACGGAGCGGATTCCTCGCCCCGACCACGCATTAGTTCGGCAGCATAACGTGCCGAAGCCTCTTCCCGGGATCCTTCCGGCCACGCATGCAAGATGACACCATGGCGCGATTCAGGGTGCTTTGACAGCAGGTCTGAAAAGGCCGCTTCGATCATTTCGGTATTGCGTAATCCGCTGCCAGCCGGCACTTCGCGTTCATCGCCAACCCAGAGATGGATTTTTTTCCTCTCAACCGTATCCCGAAACAAGGAATTCTCTGAGCAGGCACGATACACAGGAAACGGGGTTGTTCCTCCTGCGAGACAGAAATGAACATCGCGCCTGCCAACATCCGCACCTGCGCGCATTTCTCCGGAATGCGCTACTGAATCTGCCATGGCGTGGGCGGCGGCGCTACTCCATTCTTTCTCCGCGTCGAATATATGAATGGTGATGAGCTGACTCATGGTTCACCTACCATCGCGCGGAGATCAGCCAGCGGGCACCCGTCCGGATACCGAACAAGCCCACCGTGCTCTGGAGACGCTGCAGCGTCCGCGCTCGTCCACGCCTCCTCAAGCTGGTCAATGAGCTGCCATGCAAGCTCCGACTCGTCCGATCGAATAAACAGCGTGGAATCCCCCGCGAGCGCGTCGAGGATGAGCCGCTCATACGCTTCGGGGAAATAGTTTGATACCTCTCGATAGGAGAACCGCAGACTGTTCGTACCAAGCGCAGGCTCCCCCGGAATTTTTGCATTGAAATCGAGCCAGATCCCTTCATCAGGCTGAATGCGCACAATCATGCGATTCGAACCGAGCTTCTCGCCGCAGAGCGCCGCGAAAAGCGCGTCGGGCGGCCGATGGAAATGAATGACGATTTCGCTGAATTTTTCAGCGAGCGCCTTGCCAGTTCGCAGCGTGATGGGGACGCCCGCGAACCGCCAGTTTTCGATCGAAACAGTCAACGATACGAAAGTCTCCGTAATCGAGGCAGGATCGACCTTCGGCTCGGTCCTGTAGGAAGCGTACTGTCCCCGGCGGGCTCTAGCGAGAATCTCCGAAGGCGAATACCGCGGAATAGCCCTGAGCACCTTTACCTTCTCATCACGGATGTGCTCTGGCAGCAGCGAAGCAGGAGGCTCCATCACCGTCAAGCACAAGAGCTGGGTCAAATGGTTCTGGATCATATCTCGGGCAGCTCCGACATGATCATAGTAGCCCCCGCGCGTCCCTATGCCCTCCCGCTCGACAACGGTGATTTCGATCCGCTTGATGTAATTGCGGTTCCAGATAGGCTCGAACACCGCGTTGGCAAAACGGAAATAGAGGAGATTTTGAACTGCTTCCTTGCCCAGATAATGATCAATCCGATAGATGTCCTCTTCTTTGAAATGGCGGTGCAACAGAGCCGAGAGCTGCCGAGCGCTTTGATAATCGCGCCCATAGGGTTTTTCAATGACGAGTCTTCTCCACCCTTCTTTATGACCATCTCCGTATACGCTGTCTTTCACGCTGCCACATCCACAGGCGCCGAGATGTTCCACGATGACAGGGAAATGGTCCGGTGTTACCGCGAGGTAATACAGCACATTTGCGGGAAGGACCGTATCGGCCGGCAATTCTTGAAGTATCGTGCTGTCCCTTTCCAGAACCAGCCGACGTATGGATTCATAGCTCGTAGCCTGCTCGACATCGATTTGAAGGTAGAAAATACCACGTGCAAAGGCCTGCCACTCCGCGTCGGAGGCAACCTCTGCCTTGTGCCTGCTCCAGGCGCGGCACGCTTCCCTCATGGCGGAGTGGAATTCATCAGTGGTGTACGGTCGGCGGGCGGCTCCCACCATGATCATACCCACAGGAAGGCGCTTTTCAAGGAAAAGGTCCCAGAGCGCAGGAAAAATCTTCCTCTTCGCAAGGTCTCCGGAAGCTCCAAATACAAAAAAGAGGGCGGGCTCCGGATCGAGCCGCTGGGTATCGAGGCGACAGGTTCGCTCGCTATCTGTAATATTCATATTTTATAATATATACAATGATATGATATTTGGCCATGGTCATTCCAAACCCGCAGGAGTGTGGCGCGGAGCCGCGCGACCCGCCTCAGGAAACCAGTTGAAAAAGAGCCGTTCCTGACCAACGATAATTTCGCGTACCGAATGGGGGCGGATATGGACGTGATCGCTAAACGCGGCGTCCGCCGTGATAATGCCGCTGTCCCATCCACTTTCGGAAAACCGTCTCAATACCGGCCCCAGATCCGCTGCCAGCGCTTCAGCTGAGTCCTTCGTTCCGAGACGCTGACCATAGGGAGGATTAGCCAGCAACACGCCGGAACGCGCCGCGTCCGGCAATGCTTCGCGGGCGTCTCCCTGCTCAAAACAAATATACGGCGCAACCCCCGCCAGCGCGGCATTGCTCCTGGCAAGCCCAAGAGCTGCTGGGTCGATGTCGCGCGCGAGAATGTCGGGGTGGACGTCAGCGCGCAAGCTCTGACGGAACTGCTCACGGACTTCCCCTATCCGCGCGGGATTCACGCTTGGCCAGGATTCGAAGGCAAAATGTCTTCCCAGACCTGGCGCTTGATTGCGGGCATACAGAGCTGCTTCGATGGCAATGGTACCTGAGCCGCAGAGCGGATCCAATAGCGGGCGCGAACGTTTCCATCCAGAGAGAAACAGCAGGGCTGCGGCAATAGTCTCCCGCAAAGGAGCCGCGTGGGTATGCCTTCGATACCCGCGCCGCGACAGCGCTTCGCCTGAGCTGTCGACAACCACTTGCCAGCGATCGCGATAACCATAAATGCGAAGTTCAAGCGCGTGACCGGTTTCAGGCATCGTGCTGATTCGGAATCGCTTCATGAGGTGGTCATACACGGCTTTCTGTGCCATGGATTGCAGTGTTGCCTGAGCATGCAGGCGGCATTCGTAAGCCCGCGCTCGTTCCACAATCAGCCGCGTTTCCTTCGTGCAGAAAAGATCCCAGGGAATCCCGCGGATGCCTTCATAAAAGCCATCAAAATCGATTGCCGAAAATTCGCCCGCGACCAACATGACCCGGTCGGCGGTTCTGAGTCCGATATTGGTTCGAGCAAGATGCTCATCCAGTCTCGCAAGTGGAATTTCGAAGAAAATACGTCCCGCCTCCCGGCCATTTTCACGATAGCCCAATTGCGAAAGGTCGCGCGACAGAACCTTTTCCAGCCCGATAGGGCAGACCGCACACGCCCGTAACAATGTTCCCACGCTCTAAGTATGCATAAGCCGCAAATCCAACGCAAGCGCTTGACATTCAGCCTGCTTCCACGATAGTATGCCACCGCCTTTTGCACGTATGGGGGTGTAGCTCAGTTGGCTAGAGCGTATGAATGGCATTCATAAGGTCAGGGGTTCAATTCCCCTCACCTCCAGAAAAAGCTGTTCGGATTACGGGCAGCTTTTTTTATCTGTGGGACACACAAGGTTTCCAATCTATTATTGCGGCGCGCCATGCGCTTCCTTTTCCTTCAGGTACAGTTCCCACTCCCGCTCTGGCGCGCTTTTCATCAGAATCTGTGACAGCCCGACCCCCGCGAGCAATGCCCCAGGCCAATAGCCCGACAACGCGATATATCCGATCCCGGCAGCCAGAGAAATCCCGCCCCAGATATATCGCAGCTGTTTTTTCCTGCGCACGAGATCGCTAAAAAGCAGCTCAGCCCGCTCCAGGTTCGCTGGTTCCCCTTGATCGTCAGAGCGCTGATATCGATCGTATGTTCTTTCTTCCCAGGATGGTACCAACACTGTGGCAATTCCCAAGCCTGCCGTGGCCGAGCCCAATCCCAGAAGCGTGTAGCCGATCATGGCTCGCATGGCAGGATCCGACGATGGAGAGAGCAGTGTCAGACCGCCACCAATACCACACAAGGCTCCAGAACCTATCAGCAGTCCTCCGAAGACAAGACGATTCCTTCTGCCGCTGATGGCAGATTTTTCGAGATGAACAACCAGCATCTCATTAAGCCCATTGCTATCCGCCACGGCGGGCTGCCCATGGAAGCCCGATAGAACGAATGCAATCAGCATGAACACCAGCTGCGCCCTTTTCATTGAAAGGCCTCCGCGATCCAGAAGCTATTCGCTGATAATCATTATACATCATCCAATAACGACATGAATATTTAAACAATACGCCGCCGCTTTCACGCGATTGGACAAGCGGATATCATACGGTTTGGAAACCATGCAGGAGGAACTTCATGAGGAATTTCGAATGGGCTACACCAACAAGGGTCATCTTCGGAAGCGGCAGCATTGATCGTCTGGGAAGAGAGGCTGCGGGGTTTGGGCACCGAGCCCTCCTCGTGTATGGAAGGGAGAGTATAAAAAAGAGCAGTCTGTATGACCTTATCTGTGCGCAGCTTTCACAGACAGGTATTGTGTGGATGGACCATGGAGGGGTTCAGCCGAATCCGCGTCTTGCACATGCGGTTGAAGGAGCACGAAAAGCGCGCGAATTCAATGCCGATTTCATTATTGCGGCAGGCGGAGGTAGTGTGATCGATGAATCGAAAGCGATCGCGGTAGGCGCGCGAAACGATGCTCCACTCTGGGATTATTTTATCCGAAAAGCCTCATTTTCCGACGCCCTCCCGATTGTCGCCATCCAGACGCAGCCAGCCACCTCCTCGGAACTGAACGGCGCAGCTGTTATCACAAATGATGAAACAAAGGAAAAATTCAGCATCCGGTCTCTGTTGCTATATCCGAAGCTTGCGTTTCTGGACCCTTCGTGTACGCTCGACATTCCGATCCAGCAAACAGCCTATTCCTGCGTCGACATCCTTGCACACATGATGGAAGGCTATCTTACCGCCAGCAAAGACAACCCGATACAGGACGGCATGACGGAAGCAGTGTGCAGAGCGGTCATTGAAGCCATGGAGAAGGTTATGCGGCATCCGCGGGACCCGGATGCCCGCGCGACGCTCATGTGGGCTGGCGCCATCGCGTGGAACGGTTTGCTGGTGGCGGGGGTCGAAGGCGCCTCGATTCCGAATCACATGTTGGAACATCCTTTGAGCGGCTTGTATGACCTCACGCACGGCGCTGGCCTTTCGATCGTATTTCCGGCATGGATGAAGTACCGCGCATCGATGCACGCGCACCGCATTCTCATGTTCGGCACGAGGATTCTAGGCATTTCGAATCTGGATGGAATGAATGACACTGAGGCTGTCGCAGCGGTTATTGAGGCGCTCAAATCGTGGTACCGGCATATCGGGGTTCCGGTCTCTCTGTCTGATGCGGGCATTAGCGCGCTCGACCTTGAGGCATGTACCACCCAAGCGTTGGCGCTTAGCAGGTTATGGGGCGTCGCGGGGTATACAGAAGAGGATATTCGGTCGATCTACCGGTTGATGGCATGACGCCTCGCCGGTGCGGGGGCTGGTGTGTTCGAGCCCTCAGTAATAATTGCTGAATCCTAAAAAAACCTTGTAGCGTGCCCCGTTTGCGTGCTCGGGGTTGAAAAGGAACGCTGCTTCGACCGAGAGCACAGAGTGTACGGAAGCGGCAAGGCCAGCGAGTATCGCCATATCGGTATCAAGCCGGAGAAAGGCCGATGAGAGGGCGGCCGGCTGTCCGGACAATTCGATACCCGCTCCTCGCAGGCCAATTGAGCCGGTCATCCTGCGCACCGCTATCGAAGGCATCAGCGGCAGAGGGATGATCCAGCCTGCTTCGATCCTGAGTAGGCAGGCCATGCCTTCCGCCTGAACAAACCAGGGAGCATCGGTGTCGAGACTTGTGTATTCAGCATATGATCGCCACGGAACGCTCCGCATTGATGGAATCGCATCAATGCCATTCGAGAGACGCCTTCCACCGGGCATGAACGAAACCGATCCCGCCAGCCGAGCCGCGCCGGAAAGCCTGACGGAAAACAAGCCTTCTGCCGCCTGCGAGCTTCCACCTGCAGATATGCCCCACAGGGCGGCCCCCGCCGATTCCCAGTCAGCAATGAGTTCCACGCTCACGCCACGCATCAGCCCAGGATAAGCGCGCGAGGCATGCATGCTCGAATAGCGCCACGCAAGGCCGGCTGTCCAGTCGAAATAATCGGGCGCCCATAAGAAAATGTTCGAAGCAGGGTAGCTTTTCTGTACCATCGCGCATCCCGCATCCAAGGCGAGGCGTACTGTCCGGTGAATCGGAAGCAGCGGCCGGGACCATATAGCGCTCGTGTTCAATGAAGTAATCCTGCCGAGCGCGGGATAATACACAGGCTTGTCGACCACCTCCACAGTACCGGAAAGCGAACCGGCCCCCAGCTGAACAGCAAGCGCGGCAAATGGCCTGCCTGAAGCGATGTCCGCTCCCCCCGCCACGCTCCACGCGAGCCTCTCGGTTAAATCCTGGCCGAACAGCTGAGCCCCTGCCAAGGCACCATCAGTAAAAGGTAGCATGCTGGCTGAAAACACATGAGGAAAGCGTCGCAGCCTGCCTATGGAAGGCGTGGGCTCTTCAGGAGACGCCGCTTGTGGCAGATTCAATGGTTCCCATACAACAGTCTGTATGAACGCGGCGTTCAGATCGATGTTCATGAGACACAGCGCATTCCGGCCATCAGGCCGGGCGCTGGTAAAGGCCACCTTGTGATCGGTAACGAATACAGGCTGATGAACGCCGCCCCGCGGAGGGCTCGCCCATATCGCAAGCTTCCATTCGTCTTTAGACTCAAACAGCACCCCAAGGCGAGCGCTGCCACCTTCCGGCACAAGCGAGAGGGCAAACCACAGCTCTCCCCCGGATCGGAAACCAGGCGAGATCCAGCGTATCGCATAGCCAGGGATATCGAGGACCTGCGTACGCGAAGGCTGAACCGTTGATGGGTCTGCTTTCGGAGCTGTCTGATTGGATTCTCCGGCGCTTGCGCGCGCGGGCAGCACACGCGGTCCATCTCGGACAAGACCGTACGAAAGGCCTGTACGCGAGTCCAACCAGGCATCGTACAGGGAACCGGTTGACGGTACTGGTATATCCTTCACATGCCTCAAGGTTTTTTGGGCAAGCTGATACTCATACCGCGCCGGTACTGCGCTGCCATCTTCGCGTACGCGCACCCATTCGATCTCCAGCGAATGGTCACTTTCTGAATATCGTATCGCGCGCACAGCGCTGTCCGCCGCGCAGAGTGTCGCATGCGCGCCAGGCTTGACAATAGTGTCGGCAGCCAGGAGATCGATAGCCCGTATCTCGCGCTGTTCCAGCTCAAGAACATATAACTGTTCAGCGGACGCCGCGAAAGGTCCGAACCAGCCCCGCGCGAGTTCCTCGATCGGAGTTGAATCCCGGGCATCGGTTTCTTCAAATGTCGCGGATTCCCTCCGTGCATCAATCCAATGGATAAAATCCCGCCATAAGACAAGGGGCTTTTCTCCCGTAACCCGTTCCAGAATTCCCCTGCTCAGCAATGTTCCATCAAAACCGATGAACACATTCCCCTTGGCCGCCTCCCGCCACAACCGGCTCAGCGCCTCCTTGCCGAACCGATTCGCCAGATAGTCCGCAAACAGCCCCCCATACAGATAGGCCAAATGGCCCGAACCCGCGTGATCCGCTAGGCCGGACACGTTCCATAGCCCGCGATCTTTTCCAGCCTCCCGATCCAGAACAACCAACTCAAGCGCTGCCGGATCATTGAGCCTTCCGACGCCTTCGAGCGGAAAGAGCCGGCTTTCCGCCCATACGGCCGTACCTTCCACCATCGCCTTAGGCATGATCACTCCTGCGGGCGCTACCCAATCACCGGCGATTACGGAGAGCCCACGCCAGAAGCCGCCCTTTTCTGTCATCGTCAGCGCATGCAGAAGCTCATGAAAAAAAACCGAACGCGGCTCATCAGCCATGGTCGCGAGTTGGCCATGCGGATCGGCATCTGCGGTGATGATAACGATCCGGTTCGACGGGAAAACCGTAAAATATCCATTGAGCGAAGGCTCGATATCAGTGATGAGCACAGGGAGCCTGTGGCGTGGAGGCTCCAGACCGAGGAAATCGAAGAGAATACGAGCGTCGCTATCCGCAACCGACGCGAGGCGACGGGCCTTTGGCTCGAGGCGGAGAGGCGCGTGAATTTCGAACCATTGCGTATCGACGCGCATGACCGGTTCAAGGTTCGCAAGAAGCTGGCTTGAGGCGCGCAGCGGCAGTGCCGCAAGCATGAGCGCTCCAAGAACCCACAAATGTTTCTGCATGCCCACCGCTCAAGTGTACCATGATTGCCCTGCGCGTGCATCGTGTCATTCCTTGCTTGACCTGCTGCCGCCAGCCGGATACCATGCTGCAGCATCATGCATAGCGCACGACCACTTTCCATCAACCAGATCTCTCCGCAGGAAGCGCGAGACATCCGCTTCATCCTCATGGATATCGACGACACTCTCACGACAGACGGAAAACTTCCGGTTTCCAGCTACCGCGCTCTGTGGACGCTTCATGAAGCTGGGTTTGTTGTGGTTCCGATCACCGGAAGGCCGGCAGGCTGGTGCGACTGCATCGCGCGTCAATGGCCTGTCGACGGCATTGTAGGTGAGAATGGCGCGTTCGTCTTCTGGGAAGATAAAGGACGCCGCATGCAGATGCTCCAGCATCCCAACGCGGTGCCAAACAACGATTCAAGACTTATTGCGCTGCGTGATCGGGTCTTGCGCGAAGTACCTGGTTGCCGCATCGCGCGCGATCAGTTCAGCAGGCGTTTTGATATTGCCATCGATTTCGCAGAAGAAGAACCGGTCTTGCCGCTCCAGACCGCGCAAAAAATCAAGGACCTATTCGAAACCGGGGGGGCGCACGCGAAAATTTCATCGATTCATGTAAACGCCTGGATGGGAGCCTACGACAAGCTGTCAATGGCCGTCCGCTACCTGTCAGCGCGGTTTGGATACAATGACGAACGCGATCGCGGGAGCGTAGTATTCATTGGCGACTCTCCGAACGATGAGCCAATGTTCGCGCACTTCCCCATGGCATGCGGCGTTGCCAACATTCTTGGTTATGAGGCGCTTATTGCGCACTGGCCGCATTTTGTCACCACGCAGCCTTCCGGAGCGGGATTCGCTGAATTCTCAGATACCTTGCTCAACCGGCGGAGTTGAAGCAGGCAAGTACTGATAATGTCGCCAGCTGCGGTACCAGCGAGTTCCGCAGCTACCAACCGCAGGAGCCCATGACCATGACGGCTTCCGCTTTTGCCGCCGCGGGAATAATCCTGTCAGGCAGTACGATCTCGAACATGATATCCGCCGCTGAACCAGCTTCGAGATAGACATGTTCCGTCAGTCTCCATCCCTCAAAGACAAGGCGGCCAGCTCCATCGAACACCTGCACCTGAACGCCGGCGCCGCGCACCCGCTCCTGGCCTATATTGCCGATGCGCGCGCTCAGCATAACCTTCCCATCCGCTGAGGAATACTGCCAGTACCATCGCTCCAGCACAAGCGGCCAGATCAGCTGGTGTTCCGATGGCGCCGGCAATAAAAGCGGCAGGCCCTGGGTACTTTCCGGCACCGCGCAGGACTCTTGAGCCTGCAGCGGGCTTGCCGCGCCTCCTCCCAGGGCTACCGCCAGCATTCCCAGCATCAGGACAAGCCACATCTCACATACCCATGTACGCGGCGCGAATTTCCGGCATTTCCAGGAGTTCAGCCGCTTTCCCTTCATGCACGATCTTCCCTGTCTGGATGACATAACCGCGATCCGCTATTTCCAGGGCTTCCTGCACCAGCTGCTCGACCAGCAGCACAGTAATGCCGCGATCCCGAATCTTTCGTACCGTATCCAGCACCAGCTCGACGACGGCAGGCGCCAGGCCCAGCGAAAGTTCATCGAGCATAAGCAATTTTGGTCCAGACATGAGGCCCCGGGCAATGGCAAGCATCTGCTGCTCGCCGCCGGAGAGCGTTTCGGCGGTTTGAGTCTGTCTCTCTTTCAAAATAGGAAAGAGCTCGAAGGCCTCCTCGATTCTACGCGCGATTGTGGCCTTGTCTTTTGTCGCGTAAGCGCCCAGCGCGAGGTTCTGCCGCACCGAAAGCTTGCCGAACAGGTGGCGGCCCTCCGGCACATAGGAAATGCCCTTCGGCACAAGGTCGTATGCCTCGGTGTTTTGGATTTCTTTCCCTTCAAATAAAATACGACCAGCAGCGGGATGCATGAGCCCCGCGATAGTCCGCATGGTCGTGGTCTTTCCCGCGCCGTTCGACCCGACGATCGCCACAATCTCTCCCTTGTAGACCTCGAGCGAGATACCATGGATCACCGGCACACTGTCGTATTCGCAACGAATGTGTTCAACTCGCAGCATAGGCTCGCTCATACTGTCGCTCCTTTTTCAGCCTTACTGGCGGCGATTTTCCTGGCAAATTTCTCGCCGAGATAGGCCGTTATGACCACTGGATCGTGCACAATGTCCGCGGGCTGCCCATCTGCGATCTTCTCGCCATGGCTGAGCACGACAATATGGTCAGCGATCGGCATGATGGCTTCCATGATATGCTCAACCATGAGGATGGTGATGCCTTCGTCCTTCAATCGGCGAATGACTTGCACCATTTCATGCACTTCGGTCGAGGTCAGTCCTGATACCGATTCATCTAGCAGCAGGAGCTTCGGGTCGGTCGCAAGCGCGCGAGCGATTTCCAGACGCTTCTTGTTGCCAATCGTGAGATCTCCAGCCAGCTTGTTTTTGAATTCATCCAGATAGCAGAGCGACGCACAGCGCTCGGCTGTCTTCCGTGCCTCCGCCGCGCTGGCGTGCCGCAAAAAGGCACCTACCATGATGTTGTCAAGGACGCTCATTTCTTTGAGCGGCCGTACCACCTGAAAGGTTCGAGCGATGCCAAGCCGCGCGATGCGATAGGGTGGCATTCCGTCGATTCTTGTCCCGTTGAATAGGATTTCGCCACTGTAGGGTTTATAGTACCCCGCGATGCAGTTGAAGAGCGTCGTCTTTCCCGCGCCGTTCGGTCCGATGAGGCCCACGATGGTCCCCTGTTCTACATTGAAGGATACGTCCCTGTCGGCATACAGCGCTCCGAATTTCATGCTGACGCTGCGAAGTTCTAGTATGCTCATGGGGCACCTCCCTGAACCTTGCCCGAACCGGCCTTGCGGGCATACTTGATGGCTCCGTCAATGATGCCCATGATGCCGCGCGGCTGGAATTCCATCATGATAATAATAATCAGCCCGAAAATGATGAGGTCCACGCCCGGTCCGAGTTTGGCGAGGTACGCGCGCGTGTACTCTTGCAGTGGAATCAGAATGACCGCTCCCAGCAGCGGACCCCAGAGGGTGCCGATACCCCCCAGGATCGTAATCAGCACGAACTTCATGGACATATCGAGCGAAAGCACCATGGGAGGGTCGACTCGGTAGTTGTACTGCGCAAAGAAAGAGCCACAGAGCGCGGCGAGCGCTGCCGATAGCGCCATCGCGGCAAGCTTGACTTTTCGAGAATCGACACCCACCGACTCCGCGGTCTCCTGCCCTTCGCGAATGGCTTTCAGGTAATACCCGAAACGTGCTCGCTCGATAACGCGCACCAGACTGAATACCAGCGCGAATAGTACCAGGGCTCCATAGTAATACCCTACCTTGGTCTTGGACCAGGTAAAGAATTTCCAGCTATCCTTGAGAATCGGATAGTCCAGACCAACGGCTCCCCCCACATCCTCCCAGACCATGAACAGCCGGTTGAAGATTTCAACAATCGCAAAGGTCGCGATGGCGAAATAGTGCCCTTTGAGCTTGAACGTCGGATACCCTATGAGTACAGAAATGGCAGCCGCGAGAATAGCGCCCGCAATGATTCCCGGCCACGGCGTCGACTTCAGCATCGTCACGGCATAGGCCGCGCCATAAGCGCCTATCCCGAAAAACACCGAATGTCCGAACGACACCTGACCCGCATAGCCACCGATGAGGTTCCACGCCTGGGCCATTGACGCGTTCAGAAGCACCATAACCAGCACATGGGAAAGAAATTGATCCCCCACAATGCCCACGACAGGCAAAATCGCCAGAGCCGCCAGGAGAGCGATCCATCCGATGGTGCGGCCATACTGCTCCATTATTGTATTCCTCGTTGTCATACTCATGGCTCACCACCCAAAGAGGCCCTTGGGCCGTATCATGATGACCACGATATAGATGCCGAATACCGCGACATATTTGAATACCGGCGCGATATAGAATCCGGCGAACGATTCGACCAACCCGATCATGATCGCCGCGAGCAGCGCGCCAGGAATGCTCCCGAATCCGCCCATGGCGACGACCATGAAGGCGATAAGACCGAATAGCGTACCCACATCAGGATGTGTCGCCAGATATGACGGCAGCAAACCTCCCGCTACGCCCACGCACGCTCCCCCGATTCCAAACACAAGGAGTGAAATGCGCTCGGTATTCACACCCATTAACCGCGCCGCTTCCGCGTCCATAGCGGTCGCTTGAACGGCCCAACCAAAGCGTGTTCTGGTAAGCATCCAATACAGAAGGCCAAGTACCGCGAGTGAAAATACGGCGGTCACAAGATTCGGAACCGGCAGGATAACGGAGCCGAGATTGATAACCTTGCCCTCCATAATGGTGCCGGAAAGAATGCGAAAATTCGGCGTAAAGCGGTTCATGGCAACATTCTTGAGCACCATGGCGAGACCGAAGGTCGCCAGAAGCGGCGCCATTGCCTTGCCGAGGGTTCGTTTGACCACGAGCTTGTAAGTAAGCATCCCCAGAATGAATAGAAAGGCTCCTGAGGCGATCCATGAGATGAGCGGATCGATTTTAAGCAGAAATCCGAGAAAGAACGACACATACATTGCGGCCATCAGGAACTCGCCGTGGGCAAAATTGATCACATCCATGACGCCCCAAATCAGCGAAAGCCCTGCCGCAATGAGGCCGTAGAGCATGCCTGCCCACAGCCCATCCAGCAAAACCTGTATGAACAGTCCCATCGGTCCTCCATGCATCCTCACGAAAAGGCGGCTCCGCTTTCGCAAAGCCGCCTGCTCATGCGGATGGTCAGCTATGTATTTTGATTACCAAGAAGGCATCGGATAGATCGGGTCCGCGTCCTTGTACTCGTAGGGGTACACGGTCACGTACTTGCCATTCTGGATCTGGGAAATGACGCTCTGCGCCTTGATGTTCTGTCCACCGGGGGATTCGAAGGCGACCTTGCCGCCCATTGAGAGCGGGGAATCGAAGGTGGTCGTTCGGAGCACCTCGGCAACCTTGTTGGTATCAAGCGAGCCGGCTTTCTCGATTGCGAGCGCGAGCACATACATGGCGACCGCTTCCTGGATTGAGTTGGAATCGAAGGGCACATTCACTTTCTTCTTGAAGTACTCTTCCACCGGCGCGACGGCTTTCATGAAACGCATGCCGAACTCAGGGGTATATCCTGCAGAACCCATGAAATACCATCCATCCTTCCCGAGCTGCTCCGCGATGTTCGGATCCTGGTAGCCAGAGCAGTAGTTGATGGCGATTTTCGGCTTCCAGTTCGCCTGTTTCATGGTACGAACCATGAGAGAATAATCAGCGCCAAGCACCGCGCCGAAAAGCGCGTCGGCATTCGCGGCCTTAAGGCGCTGGATTTCTGAATTCAGGTTGGTCGCGCCAGGGGTAAAGGGGACGTCGGCGATAACCTTGATACCTGCCTTCGCCGAAGCAGCCTTGGCTTCATCCGCGGCATGCTTTCCGAACTCGGTGTTTTCGTAAATGACCGCGGCGGTTTTAATGTTCGCGTTGCGGCTCTTGTTCAGCTCCTCGAACCACTCGACAAATTCATAGCTCTCGATGCGGTCCGTCGGCGCGAGTCTGAAGAAATACTTGAAATCCCTCTCAGTGAGCGCTGCGGAGCTTGAGGCGCCGCACATAAAAATCTTTTCCAGGCGCTCGGCAACCGCACTGGCAGGTTTGGTCGCCGCGCTGTTGTAGCAGCCGATGACCGCAAACACATTTTCCTGGCCATACAAGCGCTCGGCTTCTGATTTGGCAACATCCGGCTTGCCCTGATGATCGGCTTTTACAAGCACAATTTTATATCCGTCAAGAAGTCCAGCCTTTTTTGCGATGGGCAGGTCCAGGTTCGGATATACACCATTGATGATGTCGACGATGGTTTCAACCGCGGCGGTACAGCGTTGGCCGGCGGTAGCGACCGGTCCGGTCAGAGGGAACAGGGTTCCGATTTTGATGATCTTTTCCTGCGCCCCGGCAACGATGATGAGCATCGCCATCATCACGAGCACGAGTGTTCTCTTTCGCATGCATCTACCTCCAGAGTATGGAACAGTGTGCGGCTGCCTCCAGCGGCCGCATGTCCATGATCAGATGCTGCATATACATGCAGTGGCGGGAATCAGTATAAGACTGGATTTTGAGAATTGTCAAACAATTTTTATAGATTGGAACCTTACTGCTCGCCGGTAACGATATGTGGCTCCAAGCCCTTCTGTCTGCGAGATTCGTACATGCGTGCATCTGCTTCCGCAATGAGCGCCTGGAGCGTAGGAGCCCCGCCTGCGCCAAGGATCGATGCTCCCACCGAAATTGAGAGTGTCCATGGGTGTTGCTGTTTCTTGTTGAAGCGATCGAGATGATCCAGAATGCGCTGGTAGACGATGTCGAACGCTTCTCTTCCCGCTTCGGGCAGGAGAGCGATGAATTCGTCACCACCCCAGCGGCCTGATACATCATCTGCCCGCAACGAATTCGACAGGATATTCGCGAAGGCTTTCAATGCCTCATCTCCGGCCGCATGCCCGTATCGATCGTTGATTTGCTTGAATTGATCGAGGTCGATGAACAACACCATGCTGGAATGAATGTTCTTCTTCAGCCTGGCTTCCGCTGCTTCGAGGAACCCCCTTCTGTTGAGCAGCCCAGTGAGAAAATCGCGCATGCTTTCTGTTTTATAGGACAGCTCCCTGAGTTTGAGGCCCGTGATTTCCTCTAATGAGCCTATGATGATTCGCGTGCCGCTTGCCTGATCATGGGATACTATTTTTTCACGAACACGGTACCAGGCGTAACTACCATCGACTCTTCTCACCCTGAAATGGAGTTCTCCAATGACATTCGAGAACTCGCGCAATCGGAGGGCACTAACCGCATCCCTATCGTCCGGATGTACCAGATTGAGAGGAATGCCTGTTTCTTCATCGTGCTCGCCATGTGGATATCCCAACTCCTCAGCCAGGCTCCGATTGGAAAAAATGAGCTTTCTGGAACCTGTGTCGACGGCAAAGATGATGGATGGCGCGACCTGCAGGATATCTCGCAGGAAAGCCTCTTTTCGCTGCAGCTCTGCATTGAGACGGCTCAATTCGCGCTGGGCGCTGGTCAGCTCATTGACGAGCCGCGAATAATCCTCAAGCGCCGCTTGATCGGTATCGCTCATGCCGACACCTTTCCCAATCGAGCTTCTACAAGAGCCAACGCGTCGCGAGCGGACGTGCTGGTTCCGTCAGCACCGATTCTTTTCCACAAGTCTGGGGAGGCTTCCAAGGCATGTCCACCCGCAAGAATCACCGGCTGGTAATACTTTTCTTCTCTGATGCGCGCAATAAGAGATTCCATTTCTGGCAGATGAACTGCCAGCGTCGCGGAGAGCGCGATGACCGACGGCCGCTGGGCCCTGATTTCCCGAAGCAGGTCCTCCGCAGGCACATTGGCTCCGTAATAGCGAGTATTCCATCCCGCGTGCTGGAAGTAATCCGCAATGTATCTAATGCCTATCTCATGCAATTCTCCCTCGGCGCAGGCAGCGTACATCAGGGGGCGGTCAGTCTCGGCGCTCTCGAACAGGCGCCCATAGAGGCCGGAAATAATCGCCTGTGTCGCTGCGGTGACATAGTGTTCCCGCACCACCGAAATCCTGCCCTGGTGCCACAGATAACCGAGTTCCCGCTGCGCAGGGATGAAAAGCTCCTCATACAGATTGATCAGCGATTTACCGTTCGCGACGAGACTCTGGACCAGCTCCACCGCATATTGACGCTTGCTGCCAAGCAGCGCTTCGAGGTACTGGCGTACATACAGGCTGCTCACATCAGGCTCTTTGAGGTAGGGATTCGCCTCTGGTACATCAACATCGAGTGCATCTTTCGCGAACTTGCTGAACGAAAGGAACAGAGCGAGATCCGATTCACTCAGCACTCCCTGGGCGGCCTGCTCAAGAAACTGGAAAGAAATACGCAGCGATTCAATACGAAAGCCAAGGGTATTCCAGAGTACTTTGAGCCAATCGATATAGTCCGATAGCAGCGCTTGGTCGCCATACAAGGCTGCCGTGCCGATGAAACGTGTGTGATGGACAAGGTCTTCGAGCGCAAGAAGCCGCTGGCGCTGGTTCCATTTGAGAGTGGTTTCCGGCATCCGCGACTCAATCTGCCGCAGAGCGAGGATGGCAAGGAGCATAGGGCTCTGCAGAAGATGTCGGAGGGAAATGACGTCCTGCATCATGGACCGGCCTCCTTGGTAAGGTGATAATATTTTACCATATAATCTCATCTATCAATATTGTAATGCATCAAGCCCACTCGCGCACGGATTGCTGGACTCGTACCGAAGCATGTTCGCAGGTGATATCCCCGGCTCACGCGTGCATGGATCGGCGCGCGCGATTCGCGTAGCAGTAACTGCAGCCGCGCGGGCAGGTATGATATGTCCCAATATCGACGCTTTTAATGCAGCGACAGCCAGGCCGCTGGTTTCGATCGCGGGCACGTGTACATTGCGAAAAGCCCTCCGCAAGAGAGGCAATGATAGCCCCGTCAATGCAGGCAGGAATGGTATCGGCCTGAATATCAAGCGAGGCAGCCAGTTCGGGCTCCGCGCATAAAGACAGCGGGATGCCAAAGTCCCTCGCGCAGTCAGCAATTGCGCGGAGCAGCAGCATGTGCGCGGTGTTGGATGGTTCCGGCTTTAGGCCCAGACCGCGAAGGCGCACTTCCGTGTGATGATAGGCGTCATAGACGCTCGTCACACAGTGCCGAACCAGGCCCGCACATCGTGACGCCAGATACCGGAAAGTGCGCACATGCCATGCGGCATCAAATGATCCTGCCAGAATAATCGGATCATAGCGCCAGATCACCCGTTCCGGCCCAATGGTAGCGGCGAGCAGCTCCAGCGATTTCAGCGCTTCCTCAACGTCAGGACCTGCTGGCTCCAGGGGAGGCCCATACCCGTTGATCGTTACATGAAAATAGTAGTAATACTTTGTGAGGCACGGCAGGCGCGACAACATGGGACGCGCGTCGCGTGTCCAGAAGACAAAGCATGCGACCGAATCCGGAGTAAGCCGAATTTCGCGTACCTGCCGGCGATTGAAGGGATTCGTGACTTCCACGGCGCCCGTTTCGAGCCGCGCGAAAAACCAGTCGGCGAAAAAAGAAGGGATATCGGTGCGCCTGCTCGCGCTGATTACCAGCTTCTCCTTGCTATGCGGATACTCAGCCATAAATTGACAGTATTCCTCAAACTGCCTATAGTGAATATCCGGTACGCCCATGGATTCGATCAAGAGTCAGTTTGCAGACGGTATTCAGAAGCTTCTCTCTCTCATACCACCGGAAGCCCATGTATCAGAGACAAATGTGTACCAGCAAGGTATTCCGGCAGTGCTCCCCTATATCGATTCTATCATTCAGCGGTACCTCGAAGAAGGCTCACGCATCATTGGGATGGAGAACCTGCGTGCCCTCTATCAACACGCACGGCAAGGAGACTCCTGCCTGCTTCTTATGGAGCATTATTCCAACTTCGATCTGCCAGTATTTCATTACCTGTTGAGGAAAAGCGGACCGGAGGGCGCGAAGATAGCCGCCGACCTTGTCGCCATTGCGGGTATCAAGCTGAATGAAGAAAACCCCGCGGTCCATGCGTTCGCACGCGGCTATACCCGTATTGTCATCTACCCATCGCGCTCCATGGAGATTATTAAAACAAAGTTTAAAGATCCCAAGGAATTGTACCGCGAGGTGAAGCGAAGCCTTGCAATCAATCGTGCGGCGATGAAAGCGATGGAGCAAGCGAAGACCAGCGGGAAAATCATCCTTGTGTTCCCGGCGGGAACGCGCTATCGGCCATGGGATCCCTCATCAAAGAAGGGTGTGCGCGAAATAGCCTCGTATATCAAGGCTTTTTCTAAATTTTGCCTTGTGTCGGTCAATGGAAATATCCTGCGTATCAATCCCTCGGGAGACATGGCCGAAGACATACTCACCCGCGACCGAGTGCTTTACACTGTCAGCCCGGTGCACGATAACCACGAATTCTTGACCGCCGTTAAGAGCGACCTGCATTTCCGCGACGATAAAAAACAGGCGATCGTCGACATTCTCATGGACATTCTCGATTCCATGCATAAGGAAACCGAGGCGGTTCATTCGCCTCCTGCCGAGAAAGACGCGAGCGCCACACCGGAATAAGACACCCTGTCAGCGCCCGCGGAGCCGCTTGAATGGATTAACTCCCAGGCGGGTTGGAAAGTACGCCGCGCCTACCGCAAAGCCGGCCAGATGTGTCAGGTGAGCGATATTGCTCCTCGCGCCGGCCAGCATGGACACCAGCTCGATGATCGTATAACCGATCACCATAAGGGGTGCCCGAATAGGAATCAGGCCGTAGAGATACACCATGGCGTTCGGATAGAGGACTGCGAAGGCGAGCAGCAGCGCGAATACCGAACCCGACGCCCCAAGCAGCACGACCTGCCATGCTCCCGTCGCCGCGTACAGCGCAAAAGACGCGAGCCCTGCGACGGTTCCCGCCACAAGGTAGTAGAGAAGAAATTCCCTGCTGCCGAGACTGCGTTCAACCTGGGTGCCAAAAAAGAAGAGTCCAAGCATATTTACCAGCAGATGTGAAAAATTCGCGTGGACAAACTGGTAGGTGAAAAGCTGCCATACCCAGCCGGAAGCTACCGCGCGAGGGTTCATGGCGAGTATCCAGCTTGCAACCGGCGCGATATACCCCAGCGCGAATACCAGCACATTTGCCGCAATCAGGTACAGCGCCGCGTTAAAAAAAGAAAACCGAAATGGCCGCCTGAGGATCGTCGTCAACCGCATGCATAAAAGGTATAGAAATCGCCTCCCTGGAACAAGCACTCGAGTAAAAAAATAAGGCTGGCTTCGAAATACCAGCCTTTTGGCGCAGCGCATGGTGCTCGCGATTCGGGTTAGGAGAGCCCACCACCTGGCGGCTCAACAGGAAGTGTATCCCCGCCACCACCAATTCCGCCAGGAGGAGGAATTACAGGTGGCGTTCCTTCGGCGGTAATGGTAACGGTGATGGTGTCAACATAGGTACCGGCCTGCCAGAAGCTCGTCGACGGCCCGAACAGAATAGACATGCCATAGGAATTGCCTGTTTTAAGTGTCCGAGGCTGAGTCCCGCTGACCCAGGTTGCATCGAGGGCTACTGGGTCTTTCATCAGGTCTTTCAGCAGGACCTTGTACTGGACTCTTTCTGCCATATCCAATCCTATGTCTTTCTGCAACACAAGATAGCCGCTGTTCGCGCTCGACAGCGAGAGCGTCCAGTTTTTCTGGTTACTGATCACCTTGACATCACCAAGCGACCATTCGTTGGCTTTGGTATCATCCATCGTGCCTGCGAACGCCGCCGGTACTTCCAGAGAAAACGCCGAGATGATCGTACCACTCATCTGAACGCTGCCGCTGGTCGCGGCAAACACCATCCCCTGCACCATGAGTACACACAGTGCTGCCCAGAAATACTTTTTCATTACTTCATCCTTTCCCGCATGGAGCGTGCCCCTGCGGCAACATTATATTTTCCGCGGCACCCGCCCTTTCTGAGAACAGAATCAAGGTGCCGAGGTACATTCCAATTCAATTGATGAAAGCGCGGGCCTCATCGTGCCATACACAAATTTTTTCCATTGTTCTCATTAAAAAGCCGGCCGGCATAACGCCGGTCGGCTTTCAGTAATCTGCTCTGGTTTGGGTTACGGATGCGCGATCGAAATGGTCAGCGTATCGGTGTAGGTGCCAGCCTGGTAGAAGTCGCTCGAAGGACCGAAAGAGATCGAGAGCGCATAAGTGTTTCCGGCTTTCGGCGTTCTCGGCTGTGTAGCACTGGTCTTCGGAGAATCAAGCGACTTATCCACAATGAGAGACCCCAGTGTCACAGTATAGGCGATGGTTTCGGTGGCATCGGCAGAATTCTTGAGCACTCCACTATTGGTGCTGGTAATCGAAATTGTCCAGTTCTTGACGTTGCTGATCACCGTCACATTGCCGATAGACCATGTCTCAGCCGAGCTACCATTAGCTATCGTCCCTGAGTAATTCGCAGGAAGGGTCAGGCTGAACACTTCGGCAACAGTGCCACTCAAACCAACCGTGCCAGACGTAGCCGCAAACGCCGCGCCAAACACCACTACCGCAAACAGAGCTACCAATGCGTACTTTTTCATACTAAGACTCCTCGCCTGCAGGGTCTCTGCCCCGCAGATACATTTTGGTTTTTACTGTGGTTAACCCCAACGGGGTCTTCCACACGACCTTGATAGTATTATTATCGACATCTTTTGCAAAAGTCAAATAGGAGAACTCGATTTTCTCATCTTTCTCCAAAAACCAGCATATCTGCAAAAACACAATTATCTCTTTTTAATACGATTATTTAAATACATTCTGCCATTATTTGGGCCGCAAAATTCAATTGCAGTGGAGCTTTCACGTGCGCTGTTGAGGCGCCGCAGCGAGCAAATATCCATAACCTCCAATTTCTTCAGTCGGCTCACGCGGCGCGCACTGAGAGATTCTACGCGTTACTCCCAGCCGCGCACGCCGCAAAAATCGGAAACCAGTCAGCTAGCGCAGCACACGTTGAAGAGTCCTGTCCAACGTTGACATGGTAAATGGTTTGACGAGAAGCCCGTCGAAACCTGCCGCGGAGCAGCGAGCCTCTTCGTCTGGGTCGTGCCGCGGGCTCATCGCGATAAGACGCGCCGCATAGCCTGCCTCTCGAATGCGGTGTCCAAGTGTATAGCCATCCATCCCTGGCATGATGCAATCCACCAACACCACATCGAAGGCCTTCTCACGCAGCATGGCGAGCGCCGATTCGCCATCCGGCGCGGCAGCGGCCGAATAATCTTTCAACGCGAGCATTCTGAGGATAAACTCGCGATTCACCTCGGAATCGTCCACGACCAGGACCGACAGCCCTCGCGCCTGGGGTTTTTCTTGATCGGCCGCGAGTTCCGGCTCCTGGGCAAGGGCGTCGTCCACGGCTTGGGGCAAGGGTTGGGGTGTGTTATCTGGTTCCGCGGGCAATTCCGGAGAAGGCGGCGAATTCGACACCACAACAGGCTCAGGGGCGTCGACATGTTCTCTTTCGCTGATCACGGAAGCAGCCTCGCGTTTTTCCACGCCTGGTTTGAAGGGCTCCACCACCAGAATGCCGGTACGTGGTGTGGCTGGTTGCCCGGAGAATTCAGAGACCGGCTGAGGCTGCGGCATATCGACTCGCGTTGGATGTGGCGCCATGGAATGGTCCAATCGTCTCAAGAAAATGATAAATAGAATCACCGCCACCATGCCCGAAATGAATAAAAGCAGCGCCCACCGCATGGCATGCTTCGCGGACGCGGCTGTGCCGACGGCAATCGCCCAGGGAACCGCCGCTCCCTGCGCACCTATGGGCACCGCCGTTCCCTCGACCGCGCCGCTGTCCCCCCAGCTCAGACGCTTTTCTTCGGTATTGAGCAGTGCAATATAGAGACCCGGGAACTCGTTCCGAAGCCCGAGCATGTTCACAAGCTGCTCGATATTGATCGTCATGCTCACAAAGCCCCAGAGGGTATGTTCTTTGAATACCGGAATCCGCACAAAGGCGAGGGTCTCTCCTTCGGCTGAGATACTGGGGCCCTGAACGACCGCCTGTTTCCCTGCAACCGCCTTCACCAGCGCCTGCAAGCGTTCCGGATTGTCCAGGAGGTCGTGGCCAATGGAGGCCGCGGTTTTTTCTTCAGGAAAACCGTAGCGCACAAGCGCCCCAGGCGCGACGGTGATCGTCTCGAGAGCGGGATGTTCCGCGATGAGCTGCTCGGCACGTTGCTTGAGCGTCGCGTAATTGACAGCGTCGCTCTGCTCGAGCATGGAACGAATATCGGCGCACCCCATGAGCAGTTGTTCCAGCTCATCGCGCACTATTGCGGCAAGTCTTCGTGCGGTGACGCCAAGCGTACTTTCTTCAGTTCGAGTCAGATTTTCCTTTAGCAGAAAAAAGCCGGCAATCATGGCTCCAGCCAGAATCACAGCCGACAGCGCCATTGCAATGCGGAGCGCTGGTTGGCGCCTCGAGATACGCGACTGCGAGCGCGCTCGCTGGCCATGGGATGCTGTGTTCCGGGAAGACGCAATATCGCTGTTCATGAATTTCCGGCTACAGATAGTAGCATAGAACCATGGCGCAAGCCACTAGTATAAAAAGAGCTGCCAGCCCGCGGGCCAGCAGCTCTTCGCAAAAAAGGCGCCGATCGGAATCGAACCGATGCATAAAGGTTTTGCAGACCTCTCCCTTACCACTTGGGTACGGCGCCATGCGCGGGGCACATACTAGCGAAGTGCCCCGGCTTTGTCAACAATCAAGGATTCGCGGGCGCTTTGTCGGGTATTCCGGCGGCCGATGATTTTTGTTTCTTCGGTTGTTTTTCCTTTTGGTTTTCCCAGAAAAGCACTACCGCGCTGGCGATAAAGATTGTCGAGTATACTCCGCTCGTCATGCCAACCAGCAAGGCCAGGGCGAAGTCCTTAATGCTTCCAGTGGTAAACAGAAAAAGGGCTAGCACCGCGAGCATGGTGGTTACGGTCGTGATGATCGAGCGCCCCAGGGTCAGTGTGAGAGCAGTATCTAATACATCGACGAACCGGTCCGAGGGGTGAATTTTACGCTCTTCGCGCACACGGTCAAATTGGACGATCGTGTCGTTGATGGAGTAACCGAGAATGGTCAGAATCGCCGCGATGGTGGTGGTGTTGAACTCCATCCGCGACCACACGACGAAGGCGACCATGATGAGCGCGTCGTGCAGAATAGCCAGAACCGCGCCAACAGCGTACTCTAAGCGGAACCTGATTGTCGAATAGAGCAAAATCAACAGCAGCGTTACCAGCACAAGCCACGCTGACTGTCGCCCGAGCGCCTGTGAGAAACGTGGGCCGACATAGTCGGTTTTAACGACGACCACCCGGTCTTTGCCCACCTTGTCTTCAAGCAGCGTGCGGATCATTTGCGGTACTTTTGTGGTAAATTCCTTGTCGGAACCATCATCGCGTACGCGAACCAGATAGCGCTGGGAGGTGGCCGGATTGATGGTCTGCACGGCAACCTGCCCGAGCGGTTTCAGCGCCTCACGAACCACATCGATCGAAGCGAATCGTTCATTCTCGTTGAGCGGAGCACGATAGAGTTTGACCTGATTCAGGCTGAGCAGCGTGTTGCCCTGATAGGTCGGGACCAAAGCCGAGGAAGGTACCGCTTCACTCCCCTGGGCGATTGTCATGGAAATGCCCTGTTCTTTCGAAATTCCAGCCTTCAGGTCGGCCAGCGTAGGATACGTCTTGTAGTCGAAATTCACCGTGCGTTTCTGGGCTTCGGCACCCGAGAACACCAGTGTCAACTGGGTTTCGCTCACCATGAGTTCGGCATTGCCTTTGCCGGTGAACGACACTTCGCCCGCAGGATAGGCAAGCTGAATTGTCTCGTTGATACCGGCCTGAAAATCAACACCAAGATTGAAGCCCCTCGTAAAATAGCCGACGAGGCCCAGCACGATGATAGTCGATGAGAGTATCACGGCAGGGAGGAAGAACTTGCTGAACCGAATGATGCGTTTCATTATTTCACCCTCCAGCTGATCGAGGTGTGCGTGGCCTTGAGCACATCAGTCTCGAAATCGAAGATGAGGCGCGATACAAAGAGCGAGGTAAAGAGGCTCGTAATGTTGCCAATGGCCAGCGAAATGGCAAATCCCTGGATAGGACCTGTGCCGAGCTGAGCCATGAACAGCGCCGCGATGATCGTGGTAATATTCGAGTCCATGACTGCCCAGAAGGCCTTGTGGAAACCGGCGTCGATGGCAGCGGCTCTTGTCTTGCCCGCGCGCAATTCTTCCTTGATGCGCTCGAAAATGATGACATTCGCGTCGACCGCCATGCCGACCGTGAGCACAAAGCCCGCGATTGACGGCAGAGTAAGTGTCAGCTTGAATGCCGTCAGAACCGAGAGCATGAGATAGAGGTTTATCACCTGCGCAATGGTCGCATTCAACCCAGCCCATTTGTAGTACAGGAACATGAACACGAAAATCGACAAGATACCGACCAGAATGGCGGTGCGCCCCTGGGCGATCGAATCTTCACCGAGCGATGCGCCGATAGCCTGCTGACTGACGACGGAAAGGCTGATGGGAAGCGCCGCGGTTCTGAGCAGCAAGGCCAGCGCTTCTGCCTCATCCGCGCTGAATCCGGTAATCCGGACCGATTCACGGATTGGCTCCTGGATGCGCGCATAGGACTTGACCCGGTCATCGAGCACGACTGCGAGCGTTTTACCCACATTCGCGCTTGTAACCGAGTAGAAAATGTCGCCGCCTTCCTTGTCCAGCACGAAATTGGTCTCGGGCTTGCCGGTGATCGGATCCGAAGAAACAGTCGCACTCTGAATGTGGCTGCCGTCCAGCGCAGGTTTACTCTCGAGCACAAGGTATTCGCCTGTAAATTCGTCGAGTCCGTAATAGTCTTTCTTGTACACTTTGCGGACAATCTTGCCCTCGGGCACGAGGCCGGGCTTGTCAACGGTCATGGTGCGCTCGTCGATACCGACCGGATTGGTGGCAAGGTAGGAATTCACCGCCGCGGAGGCGTCAGAATCGACGATATAGAACGTCAGGTTCCCCTTGCCCATGATGATGGAGTTGATGCGCTCAGGGTCCGCGGTACCGGGGATCTCGACATAGATCTGATCCTCACCCTGGCGGCGGATGACCGGTTCAGTAAGGCCGAATTTATCGATACGCGAGTTGAGGATTTCAACCGCGCGCTTCATCGCGTCTTCTTTTTCCGCGGCTGACAGGTCATGACCTAGTTTTTCGGCAAGGCCTGGCAGGTCAGCCTGAATGACCACACTCATGCCGCCCGCGAGATCGAGGCCGAGCTGAATCGCATTGCCGTGCAGCTGCTTGAGGCTTAGCACATGCTCGCGATAGCGCGACTCGATGGAATCAAACATCGACCGCTCGCCTGGAAAACCCGAAAGGATGGCAATTGCATCCCAAGTTCTGGGCGCGGGCTTTTTCGCAAGCGAATAAGCCTTTTTAGCAGCCTCGATGGCGACACGATAGGTCTTCTGGCCGGAAAGGTCGGTCGTGTCCTTTGCTCCGGCCTTGGCCTTGAGGTCTGTCATGACCAAAAAGGTCATGCGCCTCGAATAATCCCGGATTTGCTCTCGGGAACCGACTGCGATGGCTTGATCCTCTTTCGGTGTCAGGAAGTACCACTGAATACTCGGAAAAAGGAACATGAAGGCCACGGCGAGCACTACAATGACGAGCAGAAATCGGCGTAATTTGCTCATACCGGTCTCTCCAATCCTTGGATGGGTTTGCTGGTGCGGAAATCAAATATGCGCCGGAACGACGGTACATCGCCCGGCGCCGCGGAACTCACTTTCCTTCGGCTTTTTCCGCTTTTTCCTCGGTGGGCTCGGGCTTTTCTTCAGCCTTGGCCGGGCTCACCGATGCGATGGCCGACTTGGAGAACTCAATGCGGGTTGCATCGTCGACCTTGACTACGACGGTCGTATCTTTGACTGCGGCAATGACGCCATGGATGCCACCGATAGTGATAATCTTGTCGCCTTTTTTAACTCCGGCGATCATCTGCTGCATCTCTTTCTGCTTCTTGTTCTGCGGCCGGATAATCAAGAAATAGAAAATGACGAAGACGAGGCCGAACGTCACGACAGTGGACAGAAGCTGTCCAGTTGGATTGGCGGCTGTCTGCTGGAGCAGGAATAGGCCGTTCTGGATTCCGTTCATATATCTTCCTTATCTAAAAAGAATTCGCAAAACGTTAGCACGGAGCGCCTCGAGTGGTCAAGTTACATGCCTGACCGGTCGCAGAGCCCCGCGCTTCCTGGTTACGCAGTAATGACCGTACCGGCTTTGCCGTCGACCGCGGCCGTGGCGTTTTCCATGGAGGTGATAATGACTTTCGCTCCGCCACGGCGAATGAAGTCACAGGCTGCTTCGATCTTCGGACCCATGGAACCTTTGGGGAAATGCCCTTCGGCCAGGTATTTTTCACATTCAGCAACCGTGAGATGGTCGAAGAATCGCTCGTCTGGCTTCCGATAATTGATCGCGACGCGGTCCACCCCAGTGAGAATGATAAGCTCATCGGCATCCAGGAGGTTGGCGAGGAGTGCCGAAGCACGGTCTTTGTCAATGACGGCATCGACGCCGCTCAGCATGCCCTTTTCGTCACGTTTGACAGGAATGCCGCCGCCGCCGACCGCGATGACGATCTTGCCATCGTCGATCAAGTCTTTGATGGTGTCTTTTTCTACGACATCGAGCGGCATGGGACTCGGAACAACTCGGCGATACCCGCGCCCGGGATCTTCCTTGATGAGCCAGCCACGCTCCCGAAGCTTTTCGACCTGCTCGGCCTTGTAGAAAGGACCGACATATTTGGTCGGATTCTGCATGGAAGGATCGTTTGGGTCGACCTCCACCTGTGTAATTACGGTGACAATGTCCTTCTCGATGCCGGCTTCTTTGAGCGCGTTGTACAGGCTCTGAGCGATCATGTAGCCCATGGAACCCTGGGTGTCCGCTACGATAACATTGAGCGGAGAAGGAGGCACCTGGCTTGAGGCAGCTTCATTTCGAATAAGGTGCACGCCAGCCTGCGGGCCATTTCCGTGTGAGAGCACGACCTTGTGCCCTTCGGCAATCATGCCGACAATGGCCTTCATGCTCTTGCGGGTATTTTCGAACTGCTGTTCGATAGTGCCCTCGGTGCCTTCCTCAATAATCGCGTTGCCGCCGAGGGCTACCACAATGGTTTTTCGTCCAGACATGAATTCTCCTTTTTCAGGCAGTAAAAAATCCGGAACTTGTAGTATAGCATTTTTTACGAAATTCGCAACTCATGATGGAGACTTGCCTCTTGAAAGGACTCGCTGCCATCTGGAAGGAACCGCCTCGCCTTGCTATCATGCAGACATGCAGATCATTCGCGCCAGGGTGCTGGGCATGTGCATGGGGGTACGGAGGGCGGAACAGCTTGCGCACCAGGCAGCGGAAGAAGCAGCCCGAAGCGGCGAAAGAGTCTTTACCTATGGCCCCCTCATTCATAATCCTCAGGCGGTGGAAGCGCTCGAGCGACAGGGCGTTCAGGTGCTCGATCCGGTGCTGGTGGAATCGGATGGGGTTCCGGACTTACGAGGCGCTGTGGTCATTATTCGCGCGCACGGCGCCTCACTTGAGGCGCTGGGCAGGTTGAAGGCGGCAGGCGCGCGTATTATCGACGCGACCTGTCCCCGTGTGATCCGCAGCCAGCGTCTCGCGCGCCGCTACGAGAAGGAGGGGTGGCAGGTGATTCTGGTGGGGGACCCAAGCCATGGCGAAATTACCGGCATTCTTGGCCATACGACTCACGCGCTTGTGGTAGACAGTCCTGAGACCGCGCGAAACCTTGCCCCACAGCTGAAAGCCAGACGATGCGCGCTCATCGCGCAGACCACAATTCGGGAAGAGGAATACGAGGCGGTCATTGCCGTATTCCGTGAGCAGGTAGCGGTTGTTTCCTCCGAAAAGACTATCTGCCCGGCTACCAGGGAGCGTCAGGACGCGCTGATCGAACTCTGCAGCATGGTTGACGCGGTCGTCATTATCGGCGGACGAAACTCTGCCAATACCCGCAGATTGTTCACCGCGGCGGCCGGATGCGGCAAGCCCGCGTGGCATATCGAGACAGCCGGAGAGGTAGTGCCTGAGATGGCACGCTATTCGCGAATCGGGCTGACCGCTGGCGCGTCGACCCCTGACTTTATAGTCGATGAGATCGAAACAGCTCTGGCTGCGACGGTCAGGCCTTGACACAAGGAGGCACAATGGAAATCCTTAAAGAAATCGAAGAACGCCGGGCGCGGCGCGGGCTTTCTGAAGACTCTGTCCCTCCAGAAACTGTCGGCCGAATCCTGAACGCCGCGACCTTCGCGCCCTCATGCTTCAATAACCAACCCTGGCGCATCATCGCGGTAGAAAACCTTCCTGAAGCCGCGCCCGCTGTCGGGATTCGGGCCGCGCTGACCCCGGGCAATGCGTGGGCACTGCGGGCAGCCTGGTTCTTTGTCCTCGCGACCGGACCACATCTCGATTGCAGGCTCGACGAAGGCCGGGACTACGCCTTGTTTGATGTGGGTCAGGCTTCCATGGCGCTCCAACTGCAGGCTCAGCATGAAGGGCTCATCGCGCATCCAATGGCGGGGTTCTCCCCCAAAAAGGTGCGAGAAGCAGTACAGCTTCCGCTCGAGCTCATGCCTGTCGTTGTCATCGCGCTCGGCAGGTCGGGTTCCACAGATGCGCTGAATGAACAGCAAAAAGCCAGCGAAACAGGGCCGCGCGTCCGCAAGCCGCTTGGCGAGGTCGCCTTCCTGGGAACGTACGGAAAACCATTCAGCGACCGCGTGCCGTCACAGACTTGAGTCCGCTGACCAGCGCCAACTGCTTTACGAAATGCCAATCCCGTGCTAGAAGAAGACCATGACGCCCGTCAAGATAATCGGAATTTCCGGTGGTTCGGGGTCGGGTAAAACGACCATCGTACGGAAAATCTCGGAGATGGTCAGCGATTTTGTTTTTCTGCCGCAGGATAACTACTATAAATCAGCTGAATTTATCAGCAACCGCAACATCACCGCCTTCAATTTCGACCATCCCGATGCCTTTGATAATGAGCTTCTCATCCAACACCTGACCTCACTCAAACAGGGCCAGTCCATCGATATGCCAGTGTACGACTTTGTGCATCACCGGCGAACGGAACAGATTATCCATATTCAGCCCTGCCGTCTGGTCATTTTCGAAGGCATTATGATCTTCACCAACAAGCAGGTGCGTGATCTCATCGACCTCAAGATATTCGTCGACACGCCGGACGACATTCGGTTCATCCGCAGGCTCATGCGGGATATTAAGGAACGTGGGCGAACTGTCGACTCCGTCGTTGAGCAGTACCTGACCGTGGTGCGGCCGGGGCACTACGAATTCATCGAGCCGACAAAATCCTATGCCGATATTATCATTCCGGAGGGCGGATTCAATGAGCGGGCGCTCGATGTGTTGGTGTCCTTCATCAATTCCGTGATCTATCCGGCAGAAGAAAAGGACGGGGCTGCGCGCGAACCCCATCCCACCCACCACCAGCTGTTGCGCTGAAATGCGTGCAAGGCTGTGCCAAAAGCCGGCGCGGCCGATCTTGCCTGATCACCCACTGCCCGCATCGGGCTACCGCACGCGCAAGGCCGAGCCCTTCGTAGGCGCTGCTCATCCAGGTTTGCACCGCTGCCTGTATCGCGCTGAAACGCGTCCAACGCCGGGCGTTAACAATTAAAGATCGGGCTTTGCCAGGATTGCGCATTATCGACAACCCTGACGCCGCTTTTAGCGGCCTCTCAGAAAAAAAAGAGGCCTGGTATCCGCCAGGCCTCTGTGTAGCACCTTATTTCTTTACCGTATCTACGAGTTGTTGAACCTTGGTCTTGAGCTCGGAGAACGATTTTTCGTTTTGGCTGGCCCAGTCCTTCAGCGCGAGAGGGTCGGGACCGGGTTCTGCCCCCAGCACTTCCTGTAGCTTGTCGCGCGGGACACCCCAGAGTTTGAGCTCGCCGAAGGTCGTCTTGCCAGTAACGGTATAGGCAGGCTTTTCTTCGTGGGTCTCGGTAGTAGTCGAAGTAGTGCCGGCCGCGGCGGGAACTGAGGGCGTCGCGGGCGCCGCGGCTGAGGTCGATGCAGGCGCGGTAGCTGGAGCTGCAGCGGGAGCCGTTGTTGTCGCAGGGGCTGTCGCGACAGGCGCGGTTGATTTTGCAGGAGCGGTTGAGGTCGCGGGAGCCGGCGCTGGAGTCGTGGCTGGCGCTGACGCAGTCTGAGAAGCCGCGGGACGAACCGAATTTTCGTATATCCTCTGGATTATATCTTTATCGCCTTTTCCTTCGCTTTTAAGGATTTCCGCTGCAGACAGCGGAAGCCAGGTTGTGGATTCTGCATCTTCATATGGAATCCCCGCGTACAAACTGACGAACACCCGCACGGAATCCGTTCCCAGTTCGACTCCTGGAGGTAGGCTCATGGTCGCGGCGATTTCTTCCAACGTTTTTACTTTAGCTTCCGGATCGCTCGCATTGAAGGCTTTCAGGAGCACACCGACATCAATATTGAAATTCCTCGACACATCATTCCAGGAGTAGCTTCCTCGAATATCCGCGGGGTTCGGCAGACCTGCGAATTCACCGGTTTTGAGTTTGGCGACTTCCTTTGAAGATTCGGTTTTCCAAAAACCAAGAGCCGATGATAGCAGAATTCCCCCTGCGAAAAGAACAACAATGCCGATCGCGGCGGTACGGATGGTAAGCTTCATTTCGAACCTCCTGCGGCGGCGGGTTTCGCCTCTTTGTCATGATCTTTGGTCATCGCGGGTAAGGAGACCATTTCGACCGTAGCGGGAACAGGGCAGCTGCGTTCGCTAGTGCACTCAAAACAGGAAATGCACTGATGGTCTTTAACCGCCTTGCTGCCCATCACGTCGATGTTCATGGGGCAGGCGCGGTTGCAGGCTTTGCAGGAAATACAGGTCGGAGCGTTGCGGCGAATGCCGAATATTCTGAATAGATTGAAAATACCCAGAAAAGCCCCATACGGGCACGCATATTTGCAGAACGGCCTTTCTATGAACATGGAAAGCAAAATGACGAGTCCAAGTATCACATACCCTGTCACCGCAACTTCACCCGTCCAGAAATTAAACAGTGCAAAATACGGATCATAATCCTGAAAAATCAGTTTGCCGGTAATGGCCGTCATATAGAGCACCCATGCCAGGACGCCATATCGAAGGAAACGGAGCACCTTGTCAAGCTTCTGCGGCACAAAGGTGTTGTACTTTCTCCCGAAGATCTTCCGCCCCAGAGCGGCAAGCCATTCTTGGAAGGTCCCGAAGGGACACACCCATCCGCAAATGACCGGCCCCGCCAGCAATGCGGAGAATAGCCCGATAACCGCGAGCACCACCGATGATTCATGAACTTTTTTGGTCAGCGTTCCAATGGTAATCAGCTGATAAAACGAGACCACCCCACCAAAGGGACAGATGCCATGGAGCGATACCCCCTTCAGCAATGGCACGGTGATACCCCGCTCTGCCAGTATCGAGATTGTCGCGGTGACCGCTACAACCATAAAAAATGCCGCCTGAACGATGTGGCGAATGTTCGCCGTCCTTTTTCGCAGCTGATTTGCCTTAGGCATCGCTATCTCCCTCCTGAAACAATTGTAGTATATATGTGAATGACTTGCATCTTCTTGATTGCGTGTTGTCCTCGATGCTCCTTCTGTTTCCCATTTGGTCTCCGCGGGGGATTTCGGTACATTTACTATAATGTCGCAGCAAACGCATGGGTGGTTCCAGCAAATCACCTTTGCTTCTAAAAAAACGTGGTTAGAGAGGACGATTATGCAAGGAAAGCCATTAAAAAACGTTGAAAGAGCTCTTTTTGCTGGAGGATGCTTCTGGTGTCTTGAAGCGTTGTTTGAACGTGTGCCTGGGGTGGTGGAGGTTCGTTCGGGATATTGCGGCGGATCGATCGCCAACCCGACCTACGAAGAGGTTTGCACCGGCAATACGAGCCACGCCGAAACCGTAGAAGTACTATTTGATCCCGAAACGGTGTCGTACCGCGAGCTGGTCGATCTGTTCTGGCAATTTCATGATCCAACCACGCTGGATCGGCAAGGGGCAGATATCGGCACTCAGTACCGTTCCGCGCTTTTTGTGCTCAATACGGCACAGGAAGAAGCGGCTCGGCAATCCATGAGTACCGCCCAGTCAGGCTTCGATCGCCCGATTGTCACTACTATCGAGACAGCAGGCACGTTCTGGCCGGCAGAGCCTTGGCACCAGGATTACTACCGCCACAATCCTGATGCGCCGTACTGCCGTTTTGTGATCGCTCCCAAGCTTCGGCAACGCGCCAACAAAGGACGGTAACAGCGGGCGGCGGTTTCACGATTCCCGCGCGTTCCGCAGGCCAGGGCTGTCTACACCCGCTTTTCCCTATCAAATGCCTTTCCGAGCTCCGCCGGTCCTCGTATAACCGAACCCGGTGTCAGCGCCAGCACCGCGATGACCAGCACATATGGCAGCATGACCGCAAATTCGTAGGGGAAGGGAATGCCAAGCACCTGGATAGCAAGCTGGAACGATTGCGCGACACTGAAAAGAAGGCTTCCACCGAGAATCAGCCATGGGTTCCATCGCCCAAAATACACCAGCGCCACCGCGATGAATCCCCTTCCAGCCACAATGTCATCCGCGAACATCTTGGCCTGCCCCAGCGAGAGATATGCCCCCGCCAGACCCGCGAGCATGCCGCCTACTACCAGAGCCTGGTAGCGCACCCGCGCCACATTGATTCCCATGGTGTCCGCCGCGCGTGGATAAGTACCTACAGCTCTCACTTTCAAGCCCCATGGTGTCTTGAACAGCACATACCAGCTCAGGGGCACCAGGATAAATCCCACATACGCCAGCCCATTCATGGAAAATAATACCGGTCCGAGCACCGGTATTTTGGAGAGCAGCGGAACCGGGAGATTCTTGAGCCCGGGAATTCCGGTCACGCCCCCTACAAAGAAACGGAACAAGGTACCCGCCACGCCCCAGCCAAGCAGCTGCAACCCGATGCCTGCGATGCCCTGCGGCGCTCGGAATGTCACGGTCACGAGTCCGAACAGCAGGCCAAGCAGCGCGCCAACAGTAAGCGCAGCGCCGATTCCGATAAGATTCGCATACGGCGCCATCGGTGTATTTTGCAGCAGATGCGGCGGCATGAAGGCTAGGAAGGCTCCCATCGCCATGATGCCTTCGCAGCCAAGATTGAATACACCGGCTCGCTGATTAAACATTTCGCCCGTGGATGCAAGGAGCAGGGCGACGGAGAACGGTATTCCGAGAGAAAGCACATTGATCAGAAAGGTGAGGATATTCATACTGTGCCTCCTTCCTCGGGGGGGCTGCTTGGCGCACCGGAAACATCCAAATTATCAGAAGGGGCTTTCGGTTTTTGCGCGCGCTTCCTTCGTACCCCTTCCAGCGCGCGAGCGAATCGCTCGAAGAGATACTGATCCGCAATCAGCATCTTGGCAGAAATGATGCCCAGAATCACCGCCCCCTCGAGCACCAGCACCATGTTGGCCGGCACCGACATAATGCGCTGCGTCATGTCCGCTCCAATGAGCAGGAGTCCAAAGAAGAAGGCCGATGGCACAATTCCCGCCGGATGCAAGCCGCCAAACAGGGCTACGACGATTCCGGAAAACCCGTATCCAGAGGAGATCGCTTCGATCGCCCTTCGATGCACGCCTGTTACCTCCACTGCGCCCGCAAGCCCGGCAAAAGCTCCAGCCAGCACCATTGCGGTTACAAGGCACGATTCCACCCGAATCCCCCCGTACCTCGCCGCTTTGGGTCCGGCACCCGCTGCCCGCAGCTCGTATCCCCATCGTGTTCTCCACAGAAACACATACACCAGTACTGCCAGGACGATCGCGATGAGTAATCCATAGTGCAGCCGTGTCCCAGGAATGATGCGGTCGATCCACGCATGGCGGGGAAGCCGTACCGACTGCGGCGTGCCGCTTCCTACCTGCAGCTCGGCCGGATCGATCATGGGACCCCGAAGCAGAAAACCATAAATCTGTGCCGCGATGTAATTCAACATGACTGTGGACAAAAGTTCGCTCACATTGAGCCGTGCCCGGAGCCATCCGGCGATGCCAGCCCAGATACCGCCAGCCAGCGCACCGGCAAAGAGGACAAGAGGCAGCATGATGGCTCTTGGCAGCGGCGGCAAATAAATGGCAACGGCCGCCGCGGCGATAATGCCCATTTGAATCTGCCCCTCAGCGCCGATATTGAGAATTCCCGAACGGAAGGAGATGGCAATACCCAAGCCGACGAGGATGAGCGGTACCATACGTACGCCGATTTCAGTAAGCCCGAACAGGTCCTTGAGCGGTTCGGTCAGTATCACGCGGTAGACGAGGATCGGATTTTTCCCCAACACTTCCAGGACAATCGCGCCAAGTAAAACCGCGGCGAGTGCAGCACCGAGGCTGATGAGCATAATATAGAACACGCGATATGTCTGTTTCATGCTGCCCCCTCTCCGACGATTCCCGCCATGAGAAGGCCAAGCGTTTGCTTGTCCGCCTTGCGCCCCGGAAGGATAGAAAGAATCTTTCCTTTATAAATGACGGCAATCCGATCCGATAGGTTGAGAATTTCGTCCAATTCCTCGGATATAAGGAGAATGGCCGTTCCTTGCGCCCGCAACTCGAGCAATCGCTCATGGATAAACTCCTCGGCGCCCATATCCAGGCCGCGAGTCGGATAAACGGCTATCAAAGCCTGAGGTTTGCGCGCGAGCTCTCGCGCGAGAATCACTTTTTGTATATTGCCTCCAGACAATGAGCCGGCAGGAACCGAGAGCGACGCGCATCGGATATCAAAGCGATGCTGCAGATCCTCGGCATTGCGCCTTGCTTCATCCATCCGGAGGAAAGGCCCCCTGCAGAACCGCTTTGAGCGGACATCTTTCAGAATGAGATTGTCCTTGACACTGAAGGGTGGAACGATACCTTCGGTATTGCGGTCCTCGGGGATGTAACCGATGCCCGCTTCGATGATGGCGCGTGGGCTAAGGTTTGTAAAATCCTTGCCTTGATAGAGAATCCGGCCAGATTCAACCTTGCGCAGCCCCGCGAGCGCGTCCGCCAGTTCCCGCTGGCCATTGCCGGACACGCCGGCGAGTCCCAGAATTTCTCCCTGTCGTACTGAGAGCGAAAGCCCATCGAGTGCGAAAAATCCGCGATCAGAACGCACCGAGAGGTTATCGATCACTAGTACGTCCTCCGCGCCGCCGCCCGCGCATTCATTGCATGGTAGCACGACTTCGTGCCCTGTCATGAGCGCGGCAAGCTTTGAAACAGACTGGCCGGCGGTACTCCCGTGAAACACCACCCTCCCCTGCCGCAAAATGGCCACCCGATCCGACAGCGCGGCCACCTCGGCAAGCTTGTGGCTTATAAAGATGATCGACATATCCTCCGCCATGCGTTTCAGAAGCTCGATGAGTTCATCGGTTTCTTGAGGCGTAAGCGCGCTGGTCGGTTCGTCCAAAATGAGAAAACGAGCGCCAAGACAAAGCGTCTTGACCAGCTCGACCCGCTGTTGCTCCCCGACCGACAGCTGCCAGATATAGGCATCGGGCTGCACCGGGAGGCTGTACCGCTCAGATATTTCGCGGATGCGACGCTGTACGCCGGCCATGTCAAGCCGGAGGAATTTATGGTATTCGCGCGCCCCCAGCACGATGTTCTCCGCCACGGTCAAATTGGGAACCAGCATGAAGTGCTGGTGCACCATACCGATTCCCATGCGATAGGCATCCAGCGGTGTGCGGAAACGCACGTCCCGTCCATTGATAAGAATCCGTCCTTCATCGGGCTGGTACAAGCCCATGAGGATGTTCATAAGCGTGGTTTTACCCGCGCCATTTTCCCCAACAAGCGCAAGAATTTCATGCTCGCCGATATCGAGATCGATATGGTCGCACGCGAGAATACCAGGAAAGCGCTTGGATATTTTCCTTACTGCAAGTGAATGGATGGGTTCCGGTTTCATCAGCCAACCTTATGCCGCGAAGATGGAAAAAGCGGCGCTGTGATAATGACAGCGCCGCCCGCAATGCGTGCTATTTCACGCTCTGCCAGTTGATAGTCAGGGTACCAGCCTTGATATCAGCAAGGGCCTTTTCGGCCTTCTTACGGATATCCTGGGTAAGAACGGGACCGACATTGTCGTTGAACTTATAAATAAATCCACCATTACCGAAATTGAGCGGAATGCACGCGCCACCCAATACTCCCGACTGGCGCTTGTCGATTAGCTGTTCAACCACCGCTTCGTAGGCATAGCTTGCCGCCGCGATGACCTTGTAGCTTTCCGGAATGGTAAGCTGTGCGGTATCCTGCCCGAGCCACCAGATCTGCTTATCCTTGTATTCCGCGACCGCCCGAAGGGCTCCCAGCGCTTGCTGGGCGGAGCCAGTCAGTACGTCAGCGCCTGCCTTGATTTGGGTATGCGCAAGCTCGGCTGCTTTCACGAAATCGCCAAAGCTGCCGGTATAGGCTACCTGAACCGTTGCGTTGGGATTGACCGCTTTTACGCCGAGAATGAATCCACGGTTGTAGCGCGCGGCATCGCCGCCATCGACCGGTCCGACAAGACCGATTTTATTCGCTTTGGTCACGAGGCCGGCGATAATGCCATTGACATACCCGGTTTCTTCGCTCTCGGGCATATAGGTGAATACATTCTTCGGCCCGATCTCACCCGAGGTGCCGAACGCAAATGTGGTCTTCGGGAATTCATCGGCCATCTCGAGCACCAGGTTCTTGTACTGAGCTCCGTGGCAAATAATGATATCAAACCCTTTCGCGACATACTGCCGCGCCGCTGAGCCCGCATCGACCGGCTTCAT
The DNA here is from genome assembly GCA_029265255.1 of Spirochaetota bacterium. The sequence goes on along the minus strand of JAJUJQ010000001.1, from coordinate 41,558 downwards.
CTTTTCGCTATAGCTGTACTCAACAAGCGCCGCACCGTATTTTTTCTGTACCGCGGTAATTGCGTCATGCATGGCCTGACACCAGCCTTTATCGTCCACTGTCGATTCGACGATGAGGGCGATCTTCACTTTTGTTTTTGGGGCCGCGAATACAGCACCCGCGACGATACACAAGAGAAGCACTGCACTCAGAATTCGCTTCATGCCTTCCTCCTTATAGAATTGGCGATAGGGCGAGTGTAGCACGAGGTTATTCAGGAGGCAATAAAAACAGCGCGAACATTCCGAAGAGCGCGCAGCGTTCCTGCTTGACCCTTCTTAATCCTTTCTCTAGAGTTTATCCATGAAGAACGCCCGCACAACGCTCGCCAAACTCACCGAGATCGCTCTTCGCCGCTACCAGATGATTGCTCCTGGCGATCGGATTCTTATCGCGGTGTCTGGTGGAAAGGACTCCAGCTGTCTGGCTTGGGATTTGGCGAAAAAGCGCGAATGGTGGGAGACACCTTTCGAACTTGCGGCGTGCCATGTAGCCACCGATCTGGCGGAAGCCGGCATCGGTACGCGCATCGACGATACATGGCTGTCCGCCCGCATGGAAGAATGGTGTATTCCCTATATCCGGCTCGATGTGCCGGTGATAGGGAGGCTCAAGCCGGGCGAAACCATGAACTGCTACTGGTGCGCCACCCAGCGCCGTACCGAACTGATGAAATTCGCGCAAGCGCATGGATATAATAAAATCGCGCTTGGTCACCATATGGACGATATCCTCGAAACCCTGCTCATGAACATGCTGCGCAAGGGCGAATTCGCTACCATGCCGCCGGTCATGCCATATCGCAATTACCCCATCATTGTCATTAGACCGCTCGCGCTCTGCGAAGAACGGCAGATCATCGCATGCGCGCAGGAACTTGACTTTATCTCGCATACCTGTTCCTGCTCCTTCAATCTTGAAGGAGAGCGCAAAAAAACCAGACAGCTCATCGAGACGCTCACGGGGGGATCTAGCCACACCAAGCGGAATCTCTTCAATTCCATGTCTCGAATCAAGCCGGATTATCTGGCATAATTGGAATATGCGCCTGTTTGTCGCTCTTCCGCTTTCTGAAGGATTCAGAAACGAGGTCGCCGCGTACTGCCGCCGCCTCGCGCCGTATTTCGATTCCGCGCGCCCCTCCTGGGTTCCCGTAGAGAATCTTCATTTCACTCTCCACTTCTTTGGCGAGGTTGATACAGGATCGCTGCAGGAACTGACCGCCCACATCGATGATTGTAGCCAGATTGCTCCGCCGCTTGATTTAAAGACCGGCGGTCTTTCATTTCTGCCTTCTGTTCGTGCACCAAGAATTTTGTATCTTGATGCGGTCATTGAACCCATGGCACCGCTCCTGACACTGGTCGATGCTCTCCGCTCCCTCGCAGCCGATATGAACGCCGAAATCGACTCTCGCCCATGGAAGGCGCATTTGACGCTGGCACGCCTCAAAGCTCCCCAAGTTCCCAGAATCAGCGAGCTTCCTTCGCCGCCGCGGCTTTTTGCCCACATCGAAACCTTCGCGCTCATGGCTTCAAAGCTGGAGCGATCCGGTGCGCAATATACTCTTCTGAAGGAATTCCCGCTCGAAGGTTGTACGCGGCAATAAATTGCTGCGAAACCTTACGCAGGCTAGATTTCTTGCCTTTGAACCCGCACCGCGGTATTTTTTATTACATATTGAAGTGTAGGGAGGCTATCATGGAAAAGGATAAGGAATCGCGGAAAGACAGCAAAGAACTCGATCCTTGCGTCGAGCCGCAGAGCCCTGAATCATCCCGCCCCACAGAACAGGAAGACGCCTGCGACGACGGAACAAAGTAAGCATATCAGGAGTTCTCTTTCAGCGATCGGTATCTTTCGTCTCCTTTGCGGAGTAAGGCACCAGCACATTATAAGCGCGTGGCAGGCGCTCCATGAGCAGCGGAAAATCGCAGCGCGCCAATACATCAGTTTCGCCATCGCACTGCAATGGAACAGGCTCGCTATATTCTATTTGAATTTTTTCCGCGGTAAAGTGCACAAGTTCGGGAATCCCCTCATGTTGCCCATTCTCGATTGGGCCCTTCAGCACGAGCTTCCGCAATAGACTGGTTTGCGAAATTGCGACGCAATTCCGTTCATCGGGAAGTATTTTCTTGTTAGCGCCGTACTGCCGGAAGCCCGAAGCTCCCATCGCAACAAGCAGCCTGGGCTGTGTATCATCCAGCACCACCTGTCCTTCGCTGTCCCATGCCGTCAGATGCATGGGAACAACGCGGTACAACCGGTCATAGAACAGGGTACCCATATTGACCCAGAACTTGTATGAATCCCCTGGAAAGCGCCGTTTGAGCCGATTCGTCATGTCCGCGACATAAGCATCCAACCCGATACTGGCAATATTGAAAGAATACCACGGAAGCGCGCCTCCTTCCTCAGCCGGTGTTACCAAAACCGCCGCACGCCGCTCAAATGTCGCTTCTCCGAGGAACCGCCCTAACGCGACATTTAAGTCACGCCCCTCAGAGCCGTCATTGCCGGTACCGAAAGGCAGCCGTACAATGCCGAACCGATCCTTTTCCTGTTCTGGAAGTCTGCTGAGGCGCTCCGCGGTCTCCAGACTGGTCCCATCGCCTCCCGCGGTGATAATGAGGTGGCAGGAATCCTTTCCATTGGAAGGGGAATGTTCAAGAATCCGCTGCACCATAGCAGCGGCATGCCCACATCGTTCTGTAAGATAGAGCTTGAGGCTGAACGGAGCGGCGCGCCTTGGAAGTGCGTTCGCCTGCTCGACAATCGCCTTGAGTTCCTTGAACCGCCTGGTGGAATGATGAATTCTGCTGAAGCCGCCAGCCTTCGGATTGGCGATTATATCGACGATCAATGTCTTGTTTGGAAAAACCGGTGAATGGGATAGTATGGACTGCAATCCTTCCGCGAGATCTTCTGGCTTCATGATGGCAAAATTGTAATCCCGACCAAGGGAGCCTGTCCATGGCGGGCTTATTCGGACGCGGCTTCTGATACCCCTCCAGCCATGCCTTCATTCGATTGAGGGAACTTCGCGCTGATTTCATTGATCGCCTTCATGACATAGTGGAGATCCTCACCTGAAAAATCGATCTTCGGCACCAGCCTCGAGAAGAATGGCTTGACGAAATGCTCCATGCGGGACACTTCCTGCTCATATCGCGACACATGATCCATCATCATGACAGTACAGGGCAACGGCTTCGCGTAGCTGCCGATGATTTCAAAACCAAGCTTTTCGTACATCTTGATCAGTTTTACTTCGTCCGCGAACACATCGAGGAATATCCTGCGAGCGCCCCTTCCTCGCGCGTACAGATACGCGAGGGCCATGATACTGAAAGGAATCAGACTGCCTCTCTCCTCCCTGACAACCGCGAGCCGGTCTATTTCGGCATACATGCTTCCATCGAGATAGCTCGAAAGGCTGAAATTCTCTTCTATCGGTACATGCCCCTCTTCCTCACTGAGGTGCAGGGTGACCGTTCCAATCGGCTGAAGGCCCTTGTAGGCAAGGATATGGAACGCAGTCTCGTCTGATTTCCTACGGATGGTCTCTTCCTGGTAGCCCTTCTCTCCAACCAACACCTTTCGCTGCAAATAGAAACTATCCTCATACTGCCGATTCTCCCGAGCATGCACCAGGTGAATGCGATCTTTGTCCTGGCTGGCCGCGGGAAGAATGACCGTGAAGGTCGTTCCCTTGCCTTCCTGACTATCGAGCAGTATGCGCCCGCCTGCGCGTGTGATGATGTGATGCGCGATGCTAAGTCCCAGGCCCGTACCCGCTCCGGGTTCCTTCGTGGTAAAGAAGGGATTGAAAATCTTATCGAGGTTCTCCTTCTCTATACCGCGTCCCGTATCCTGTACCGTTACAATAATGTCATCTTCTTCCTGGCGAGCAGAAAGCGTCAGGATACCGTCGCCGCTCATGGCTTGCACGGCGTTGATAATGAGATTGAGGAAAACTTGCTGGAGTTCGGTAGGGCTGGCAAGGATTTCCTTCACCTTATCGTACTGCTTCCTCACGACGATGGTGCCGAAATCGATCCCACGCATCGCCATTTTAAGCGAGTTTTCGAGGATGGAGATGATGTTGACCGGTTCTGCCGTCGTTCTGGTCTTTCTGGAATAGGTCATCAGATCACGGATGACTTCCGCGGCGCTTTGCGCGTAGCGGATGATGTCTTCCGTATATTCACGCAGTATGCTGCCTTCGGGCGTTTCCGGCAGCATAAGGTCCGCCGTCCCCAGAATGCCGCCGAGAGGGTTGTTGATTTCGTGCGCAATACCCGACACAAGCGTACCGATACCCGCGAGCTTCTCGGACTGAATGAGCTCTTCCTGGAGGGTTTTCTGCCTGGTGATGTCTTGGAAAAACTCGATAAAGGACGCCGGTGATCCCGATGGTACCGGAATTGGGTAGAAATTAAGGGCGAAATTGAGTTGCGTTCGGTCATCCTGCTTTTCGGCGGAAAAGGGCAGACGCGTATGGAGGCAATCCTGCGCGAGACATTCTACACAGGGGCGGTCTCGGTTGAAATAGACCTTATAGCATTTTGCGCTGATCAGTTCCTCAAGCGGTTTTTCGAAGTACCGCCTGGCAGCATAATTCGCTGTGACGATATTGTAGTTGATATCCTGAATGGAGATTGGTGTAGCGATACCGTCGAAGAACGCTTCCAGCTTGTTGCGGCTGAGCGTGAGTTCTTCATTCGCTTCCTGCAAGCGCCGCTGCTGCTGCCTGAGACGTTCGAAGCTGATGGCGTTCTCCACCGCCACCGAGGCTTGGTCGGTCAGAAACTGAAGAATATCGAGGTCGAACTGGTTGTAGTAATCTTTTTCAAGCCGCGGGCCGAGCACGATAAACCCGTTCAGCCGTTCCTTAAATTTTAGCGGAAGCACCAGACTCGCCCGGACAGTCTCCTGGATTTCTCCTTTCAATAGACGAATGGGGATGGAGCGCTGGAGATCTGCGGTTCTATGCCTGACAATCGGATTGGTGCGGAGCTGATATGTCTGAATGAACTGCTCAGAGCGCGGCACAGTGATGTATTCGCTAGTATTGCGGCTGGAATCCTCGGTAAACACTAGCCCCGACGAAGCGATGATCCTGAAGGTTCTCGCGTTGAAATCGTTGATGAGAACGAACGCCCACTCGAGTTTGAACGTCGAGATGACGTTGTCTACGGTCAATTTCGCCAGATCCTGAAGACTCACGATCGAGGTAAGGTCTGCCGAAAACTTGCGCAGTTCCTGATAGTACTGGAAACTCTTGCCGCCATACAGACGTTCCAGCAGTGACTGGGTAGCAGTCCGCAAGGGCGAGAGCACCAGCGCCGATACCGTACCGAGCGTCAGCGCAACAACCACCAGCAGGCCTATAGGCTCTCGATCACTGAGCCTGAACACCGGAACGAAGAAAATGAGAAAGATGACGCTCGCGAAAACCGCGACAAGAATGGTCAGAAATATCTTGAGCACAACCGCCGAATAATGAACGAGGCGATACTTGTATACCGTGAAGAAAATGATGACCGCGTTGATGGTCGCCGCCAGGAGGTCTACGGGGTAACGGCCCAGCGGCGCATAGAGATTCGCCGCGACGCCGAGCAGCATGATGATGACTCCTGTGACGATGAGTCTCAAAGATTGTCTCAGAAACCGATTGGTATTGGTCCTGATTTCCCTGAAAACCAGGAAGATCGCCAGAAGCAGGTAGAAATAGGAGAGCGAATAGGCGACAGGGGCTCCAGAGCCGAGCTGGTAATGAAACTCAGCCGCTTCGAATCCGGCATCCGTAACGATATTTCCTGTAAAATTGAGGTATAGAAGGTAGATATAAATGAGATATCCCAGGTACAGGAAGATTCGGTACCTCTTTTTCTCGGTACCCGAAAAAAAGAGCAGCGTGCTGAATATGGCGAAGGGGCCACCCAGAAGACCTACCAGCATCACCCGATTCCACAGGAGCGGGGTAAAAAACTTGGTATTCGCGTGCATCATGAAGGAGCCAAAGCTCCACAGCGCCATGAATCCCATATAACCGAGGAAGGAGAAACTCACCCGCTCCTTCTTACTCCAGAGTCCGAAAATGATGAAAGGGATATAGATGAGAAACGACAACGCAGGTATGAGCGACGAAACATCCAGAATCATCCAGTTACTCCCGAACGTAGACCCGGTCTGGAAAAATCTTCATTACTATAGCATACTGATTTATCAAATGGTATCCGCTTTTTTTATTTTAAGCGGCTTTGCGCTGCTGAGTGTCGCTGAATGGATTATTTATTTGCGTGTTCGCGCCAAGCCTCCTGTCCCGCAATCCCGTCTTTTCGTTTTTTCCGCAGTTCAGATAATTGGCTATCTCTCAGTCGCGACAGGTATTCTGCTTGCCCAGTTCGGGCAACGCGCCTCTGCGCCAGCGATTCCTTTCCTGAACATCCTGGCGGTGCGTTTGTTAAGCCTGGCGCTTGTTATCGTCGGCAGCATTATGCTTATCTGGACAGTCTTCCTCGAGATCCCTCTCGGCCTCAAGCGGCGCGGTATCCCCTCAGGGAAGGTGTACCGATACGGATGCTATGCCGTGTGCAGACACCCTGGTTTCTGGTGGCTTCTTCTGCTCACTCTTGGCCTGTCCGTCCTGAACGCGAGTGCGAATGCATGGAATGTCTTTTTTCTCACAAATATCTGCAACCTGCTTCTCATTTCTTTACAAGATAGGTATACTTTTCCTGTGCAGTTTGCGGATTACCATGACTACGCAAGGGAAGTACCGTTTCTGATTCCCAAGAGAATCCGCTGAGACCCCTTTCCGAAGGACGGAGTCTTCATGAATGCTTCTCGCTCCATTCTGATCGTCGAAGACGATCCGGCCATGCAGAAAGTCCTTTCTCTCAGCATGAAAAAGCTGGGTTATACTATCCTGGTCGCTCACCACGGAAGACAAGCTCTTGACCTTCTCGAATCAGGCGACGCCTACCCTGATGTCATATTCTTAGACATACGAATGCCGGTCATGTCAGGACTCAACGCACTTCCCCTTATCCGGACGCTTAAACCCACAACCCCTGTCATCATGCTCACCGCATTCGCAGATCTCGAAACCGGCCTAGCTGCCATGAAGTCTGGAGCATTCGACTATCTCGTCAAACCGAGCTCTCTTGAAAAAATCAGAGAAGCGCTCCAGAAGGCTTTTTCGTATCGTGACGTACTGCTCCAGAAAGCCGAAGAAGAACGGAAGCGGGAGCAATACCGCCTCGAGTTGGAAAATCGAATCGAATCGAGTTATCAAGAGCTGGGAAATGTGTATCAGCGCCTGAAAATGATGAACATGCAGACCGCGAAAGCGCTTGCTGAAACCATCGAGGCCAAGGATCGCTATACGCAGGGACACTGCGAGCGGGTCCGCTGGCTGAGCAAAGCGCTTGGAAAGGAATTGCTGCTTAATTCGAACGAGATCGAGCAGCTCGAATATGCCGCGCTTCTACACGACATCGGCAAAATCGGCATCCCCGACAGCATTCTCAACAAACAAGGGCCACTCGACGAGCGAGAGCGCGAAATTATTCGCATGCATCCACTCATTGGAGCCCAGATCCTATCGACCGTCGAGCATTTCGCGAGGGCCGCCGCTGCGGTACGGCATCATCATGAGCGCTGGGATGGCAACGGATACCCTGATGGCGCAGCAGGCGATGCGATTGATCCTCTTGCCTGTATCATCTCGCTCGCTGATACTCTCGACGCGATGGCCACCGCCCGTTCCTACAAGAGCGCGCTCCAAAAAGAAATGATTCTGGATGAGATACGGACGATGCGCGGAGTCCAGTTCGCACCGCATGTGGTCGATGCGTTTTTTCGCGCCGGACTGGATGAAAAATTTTTTACCGATCTTACAGAGCAAGAGAAATAGCAGCGCTTGCGAGATTGAAAACGCAGGATAATGGATCGCGAACCTGTTTCCTCAGAAGCGGTACACGAATCGCCCTTGAATGCTTTCGCCGCTCTTATTCCAGAACGACGACTGCCTGAAACCATACAGGACAGCCGCATCGACCTCCGGATCCCCTGACGACTGCAGCAGATCGACACCAGTAAGCCTGCGGTCCTTGGTGATTGAAAAACCGATAACTACCGGATTGAGCGTACGTCCAGCCTTATATTCGGCCTGTTCGACATCGTAGCCGGAATCCTCGAGAATATCCCAGAGATAATCCCGTTCATTAAGAGGTGGCTGCTTTCGGAGCACATATCTGTCACCCTGCGGCTGGTAATACTCCAAAAAGAAGCGGCGGCGCGTTTCCGTGGTCACCAGCACCTTGCCCAGCGCATCCACCTTGTCCGGTATCGCGTTGAACAGAGACTGCGGCACGGAGGTGGGCGCTGGCATGGCCAAATAGATGGGGAAATAGACATTCTGCCCCACCGTCTCGGAAGAGCCGCCCAGCGTGGTTTCCACCGAATTCCCTTTTTCTGCCTTTCGAATGGTCACCGCCTGCCCTGTGCCCCAAGGGACCTGACCTTCGCTGGGCGACATGACGGTCGATTCGCTTGAACTCACTCGCGAGCCTGGGGCGCGGGGACCGGGTATCCAGGGTTCAGCGGGTTCCTGAACCGCGGGCGTCGTAGGAAGCGCTGGCGTCTTGGGCGCTTCGACAGCGGGAGTAACAGCCTGGGAAACGGGTGCAGGCGAGGGTTTTGCCGCAGGCTTCTCGGTCTTCGCGGGAGCGGGAGGGGGAGCCGGCCGTGCTTCGCTCACCGCGTCCTTCTTCTCGATGGGCGAACCTCTGCCTGTGTCGTTGACGATTGGACCCTGGATGTTGACAATCAGAGTCCTGTTCGAGATTTCCTGTGGTGCGGGAAAAATCCTTTCGAACAGCAGGGCAGCCGCAAACGCGCATAGATAGAGCGCTACCGCAATCGACCAAGCAATGAGCGACCGTCTCCGCTGTTCACGTGCTGCATAGGAGAGCGCCTGGGTCATTGCACCACCTTTTCCTTGCGCGTGATGAGCCCTACGTTTTCAATGCCGTTGAGGCGCAGTGCATCCAGCACCGAGATGATGAGCTGATATTCCGCGCCCGACTGGCCTTCCAGCACAGCGCGGATCTGCTTCGCATCAGAGCCGGAAACCCGTTTTCGCAAGAGCCCCTCGAGCTCCGCAAGCGTGGTTTTTGTCTTATCGAGATAGATTTCGTTGGCGGACACCACGATAACCCGCAGTTCCGGCGTTGCCACAGACTGGGCAGTCTTCGATCCCGGCAGCTGAAGATTGATGCCAGGCGCGGTCCTGAAGGTTGTCGTGATCATGAAGAAAATGACGAGCTGAAGGATGATGTCGATGAGCGGTGTCAGATCGAGTGCAACCTTCGGCTTGAGCCTTCGTTCTCGAACCATCACTCCTCCTTCGCGGGCTTTTCGCCGTTTTTCCCTGTAAATTCGGAATACGTGGAGATGAGGCTCACAAGGCTGTTTACCTGTGTCTCGAGACGGGTAAGGATCATATTCACTCTGGCTGTGAAATAGTTATAGAACATGATGACTGGCACAGCGACCACAAGGCCGCCGACAGTGGTGATAAGCGCTTCCGAAACACCGCTCGCGAGTGCTGAAGGATCGCTTACTGCGCCGAATCTGCCCAGCACGCCGAAGGCGCGCATGGTGCCGGTTACCGTTCCCAAAAGGCCGAGCAGCGGCGCGATGTTGGAAATAGTGCCAAGCGCGACTAGACCCCGCTCAAGGCTGGCGGCCTCGAGCGTGGCGGCGTCTTTCAGCAACTCGCGCTGCAGATATTCCGGCTGCTGACGGTTCTCGATTCCCACCTTGAGGAGGCTGGAGAATGGGGACACATTCTGATCGCAAATTGCGAGCGCTTCCGAGTAATGGCCTTCCATGAGATTCGTTTTGATGCGCAGGAAAAGCTTTTCCTCATCGATAGAAATGCGGCGCAAGTACAGAAGGCGCTCGATGATGATCGCGAGCGCTACCAGTGAAAGGGCCATGATGACCCACAGGATAGGTCCGCCCTTGACTACGAAATCCAGCATAGCTACTCCTTGCTGCCTGAGTAGGCTTTGAAAAATATATCTCTCTCTATCTGAATTATCGACACATCAGCCGCCGGCCGCGGAATTTTCGCGAATGAGACGGGCCATGCGACGCGCCCGGTCTGCGGCGGCTCCAAAGTATCCACGCACATCGAACAGTGATTCTATCTCATCCTTGCCCAGTATCGATGCGAAGAATGAATCAGCGCGGATCAGGTCCATGAGTGGATTGGGCCTGCCGCTTCGTACCGCATCCCATGCTTGCATGGCGAGATCCCTTAGGCGCTCATGGGTTTCTTGGCGGTCGCCTCCGCGGCGCGACATCGCCATGAGCACACGCTCGGTAGCGGCAAACGGGGCATAGGTTGCGACATTGCGAGCCAGCGCGTCTTCATCAATCGTCTGCTTTTCGACGATCTTCAGCATCGCACGGAGTATCTCGTCGCAGGCGAGGAAGGCTTCCGGCAGTACGACCCGCCTGTTGGCCGAGTCGTCGAGGGTGCGCTCCAGGCCCGACAGCGCTGCATTTCCCCACGCGACGGCAGGCCATGATGAGAGCAGACGAGCCAGCGAATCGATTTTTTCCGCTTCGATGGGATTTCGCTTGAAGGGCATAGCGGAGGAACCGATTTGCCGCGAGCCAAAGGGTTCCGCAAGCTCTCCAATGGGTGGCATCTGAAGAACTCGGAAGTCAAAGGCCATTTTATGAACGACAGCCGCGATTTCCGCGAGGATAGAAAGAACCCGGTAATCCTGGACGCGCGGATAGGTCTGTGATGACGCCGCGAAAAACGCGATCCCCAGTTCCGTGGAAAGCTCTTCCTCGAATGCATCAAGGTGTTCCACGCCGATCAGTTCGCCATAGGCGGCCGAGGTGCCGACCGCCCCCTTGAATCCCTTGCCCCTGATGTACGGCATGAGCGCGTCGAGGCGGAGACAGCTATCGTACAGGTCCTGAGCATAACAGGCATAGCGGTACCCAAGGGTCGTAGGTTCAGCAGGCTGGAGATGCGTAAAGGCCATCGCGGGGAGCTCCGCGAAGCGCTCCGCTTTATCGGCGAGCGCTTCCAGTAACTTCTGCAGGCTGGTTCTAATAAGTCTCAGGCTCTCCCGGATGCGGATGGCATCAGCGTTGTCTTCGATATCCATGGAAGTGGCGCCCATATGAAGAACGCCGCCAGCAGTGGGGCACTGAGAGGCGAAGGTACGGAGCTCCGCCATAAGGTCGTGTCGTATCTCCTCCTCGATGGCATGAGCCTTTATCATGTCGATTTCATCGGCGTGCGACTCGAGCTCCTCGACCTGCGAAGGGCTTGCGATACCGTAACGCGATTCCACTCTGGCAAGGGCAATCCAGATGCGGCGCCACAGGCGGCGTTTGTATTCCTCGCTCCAAATGGAACGCATGGCGGGCGAACCGTAACGCCAGGAAAAGGGTGATTGGAAAATGCTGAAGCTATCCATGTGTACATTTTAGCATTCTTTTTTCGGCAGTTGAATCAGAGCCTTTATGCCGGAGCGATTATTCAGTGCGGGCGATCGAGGCACCTTGGTGCCCGGATACCCTGCCAATCACGATTCGGCAAGGAGGTCGTATGAACCATCTGAACAGCATTTTGGTAGAAGGAAATCTCGTGAGGGATCCAAACCTACATACCACCCCTTCGGGCAATCAGGTGTGTGATTTTACGCTTGCCACCAATCGAAGCTACAAAATCGCGGATCAGAAATACGAGAATGAGGTTTCCTATTTTGATGTTGAAGCATGGGCGCGGCTCGGCACCACGTGCGCGCAGAACCTGAAAAAAGGCCGTGGCGTACGAGTAGTCGGCAGGCTCAAGCAGGATCGATGGACGGATATGGAAGGGAAGTCTCACGCCCGCGTCAAGATCGTCGCGGAACATGTGGAATTCAAACCGCAGGCAAAGAGCGCCTCGGCGATCCAGGAGAAGCAGCAGTTGGAAGGAAGCCAGGATTTCGATGCGCAGGGAACCCGCCGCAAGGAGGTAGCACCCGAAGCCGTATTCTGAGACTTCAGCTCAATCCTCGCGATGCTCCTCGAAATGATGCCGTGTCAGCATGTCGGTAGCATCCTGCACCGCTTGGCGGAGCAACGCGAGGAAACGTTCCCGAATTTCGGGATTTTTCATGCGCGCGGTGGGGCCAGAGACCGAAATAGCCCCGACAAAATCCGAGCCAGGCATCCTGAGCGGCATGGCGTAACAGGTAAGGCCGACCTCGAACTCTTCGCGGTCGACACCATAGCCGATTTCTCGTGCCCGGATCGCTTCCCGAATGATATCCTCCGGTTCGGTCAAGGTGAATTCGGTGATGCGAGGGAGAGGACTGTGCCCCAGAATCGCGCGCATGCGCTCTTCCGAAAGCTGGGAGAGAATGGCTTTTCCGACGCCGGTGCAGTAGAGCGGTAACCGGTCCCCCGGCATGGAACGCATGCGGAGACTGCGGTTCGCTTCGGCACGATCGAGATAGATCGCCGTGTCACCTGCCAGGTAAGCGAGATTGACAGACTCGCCGGTTTCACGGGCCAGGCGTTCGATGATGGGACGCACTTTTTCTGCAACGAGCAGACGGACCGGGACGCGGCTGCCAAGCTCGAAGAGCGAAAGCCCCAGCGTCCAGCCCTGCTGGCAGCGCTCAACCACACCCTTGGCTTCCAGGACATTAAGATAACGAAGGGCGGTCGCCTTGTTCATGCCGGTTTCCTTGGATAGGCGAGCCAGAGAAACACCTTCCCCAACCTCCGCGAGATAGAAGAGAATGTCGAACGCCTTGCCTGCCGATTCGCTCATGAGCTCACTCCACCTGGATGATACGTGTCAGAAAACGAAATCCCGTTTCAATTAAAGTATATCCCGAGCAACCAACAGTCAAGTTGTCACGCGCGCGATTTTCTCTTAGCTCTGGTAGAAGGGGTACGAGGTGGTTTTGCTGGTGCAGCACCCCGCGTGGATGCGCTTCGCTTTTCCGGAGCTGCCTTGTAACGATCTTCGCGAGGTCTCTCCCCTTTCGCGGAGCTCTCCTGCGAGCCGGTGGTCCGCGTAATCTCATCGCTCCAGAATCCATCCTTCCAATTGAAGCGGGTCGTACCGGGCAAAGGCCGATACTGTTCGGCCGCGCGGGCGATATCCCGATACAAGCCTCGCGCGGGATCGGCTCCCGTCAAATCGATAATGAAACGGCTGAAACCCTGCTTTTTCAGGTTGGGTACCACGTCGACAAGCGAGAATGGTTGTTGCGGAAAGACTATCGAGTAGTCGCGGCGGCCTTCCAGCTGGAAGACATTCCCTTCCCGATCCTCGAAACGCCGTTCCGAATAGATTGAAGAGAGATCGCTCCTAATACGGAACAAGGCGGGATAGGCAAAAATCACCGGCATGAAGAATGTCGCCGGCAGATGCTCCGTCAGTCGGTACAGATTCTGGCGCGAGATTTCCAGCGGCGGAATCACCGCCTTGGCTCCCTGGGCGAGATACCAGGCAATCGCCCACTGGTTGAATGTATAGAGCCAGGGACCTGCCGCAATGAAGACATTCCTGCCCCGCAAAAGGCCGAAATGCGCAATATTATTCGCGACGATCGTGGTGACTCCCTGCTCGATCCAATAGTCCAATTCGGGCTGGAGCCACTCCAGATCCGACTCGGCGCAATAGGGATCGAGCCAGAGGATGAGTCGATCGCGCTTGAACGGAAGGGATTGTTCAGCGCGGCGCAACGCTTCGGCATTTAACCGGTCTAAGAGAATCATTGCCTTTTTAGGCTTGAAGGTGAGAGCCGCGTGTAGGTCGGCAACCTTTCCCGCAAGGATGTATGTGCCAGCGGGGAATGCCGCGTCGAGCGTTTTCTGATCGAGTCTGAGCAGCTCAGGCTGCGGAGCCAGGTTGTGACTTGGAAATTTGTGGAAGCGGTCGAGTTTCTGTGGCAGCACATGGTGGTAGCGTCTCGTCATGGCCGCCGTCTGTATCAGATATACGTCATCATTCTGGCGCCAATCGCCATCAACCTTGATGAGCATGCCTTCCGGCACGTATCGTATGCCTTGAATCCGCGCGGTGATGCGTCCGGAATCATCCGCACGATGAATGCGCACGGAATCGCGTTCCGCAAGACCTTCGTAACTCCTCAGCAGGGCCCAGCGCTGGCCGTCGATAGTCCGCGCGTCGCGGATTTTTCCGAGCGAAATTCCGGTTCCTCCCGTCTGGTCGGGATGAATATACAGATCGGGCTTGCCGGTGATGAAGAAATCGGTTTTCCGGCGGGCAAAATCCGCCTGCAGCATGGCTTTTGCCTTGAGCACCGCCCGTTCAGGATCAATTTGAATCGAATCGAGGAGCGCGCGATAGGCCGCCACCACCGTGCCGACATACTCGGCGGATTTCATCCGTCCCTCGATCTTGAGCGCGTTGATACCCGCCTCGACAAGCGCCGGTACATGCTCAACCAGCTGGAGGTCATCCGGCGAGAAGAAATAGCCTGAGTGCGATTCGGTTTCGTACAATCGCCGGCATGCTTGCGTACAAGCGCCGCGATTCGCGCTCTTCCCGCCGAGATAGCTCGAAAACAGACATAGACCCGACGCGCTGACGCAGAGCGCTCCGTGCACAAAAAATTCGAGCTCGAGCGAAGTATTCTGACGGATATGCCGAATCTCATCCAGCGAAAGCTCCCGCGCCAGTACCGCACGCTTGAATCCATTGCGCGAGAGCAGGTTGCAGCCCGCGGAGGAAGCGACATTCATCTGGGTTGAGGCATGTAGATGCAGCGAAGGGAAGTGATCGCGGACCATCCTGGCGACTCCGGCATCCTGGACAATGACGCCATCCGGCCCCACCGAGGCGAGATATTCCAGAAACTGCCACATGCGGTCCGATTCGCGATCCTCGAACACCGTGTTGACGGTCACATAGACCTTTCGCTGGCGTTCATGACACGCTTCTACCGCCGCCTCGAACTGATTGAAGGCGAAATTCGTCGTCCGCATCCTCGCGTTAAACGAACGCAGACCAAGATATACCGCGTCAGCGCCTTCGCCGATCGCAGCGTCCAGCGCCTCAGGAGAACCAGCTGGCGCGAGCAATTCAATTCTTTTCACAGTATCCTTATAGACGCGAAAGGCTGTTCTGTGCAAGGAGCTCGCCTCAACACTCCATGAAACACAGCTTTTTATTGTGTTGTTATTTTTATCAATTTCCGCTATAGTGTGCATGCCCGGTACGGCCTTCCCGCCGACATCCGTGAGCCTCAATCCTGTTCATTCAATCCGGAGCGACACCGATGAGTCTGGAACATATACGCAATATCGGCATTATGGCCCATATCGATGCCGGTAAAACCACTACGACCGAACGCATCCTTTTCTATTCGGGCAAGACGTACAAAATCGGGGAAGTGGACGATGGCGAAGCCACCATGGACTGGATGGATCAGGAGCAGGAGCGAGGCATCACCATCCAAAGCGCCGCGACTACGACATTCTGGCGTTCGCATCAGATCAACATTATTGACACACCGGGCCATGTGGACTTCACGGCGGAGGTCGAGCGCTCTCTTCGTGTGCTTGATGGCGCGATCGCGGTCTTTTGCGCGGTAGGAGGCGTGGAGCCGCAATCCGAAACGGTCTGGCATCAGGCAGACCGCTACCATGTTCCGCGTATCGCCTATGTCAACAAGATGGACCGGCTGGGAGCAAATTTTGACGCGGTTCTTGATGATATGGTCGCCAAACTGCACGCCAATCCGGTACCGATCAATATCCCAATCGGAAGCGAAGGCAATTTCGAAGGTGTTATAGACCTCATCGCCATGCAGGAAATACGCTGGAACGACGATGGTACTGAGATGAGCCGCAGCGCCATCGATCCATCCCGTGAACAACTCGCTCGAAGCTGGCGCGAAAAACTGCTCGATTCGGTTGCTTCGCATTCCGATGTGATAACTGGCCTTTATCTTGAAGGAGCGGAAATTCCCGCAGACATTCTCAAAACGGAAATCCGCAAAGCCTGCATCGCCCGCCTGCTGGTGCCGGTACTCGCCGGCGCTTCGCGGCGCAACATGGGTGTGCAGCCCCTTTTGGACGCGGTCGTCGATTTTCTCCCCGCTCCTGACGAGGTCGGTCCCATTAAAGCCTTTCATATCAAGAAAGAAGAGGATGTCGAAATCCCGTGCCAGCCTTCAGGGTACCCGCTTGGGCTGGTCTTCAAGGTTCAGTACGATCGGGAGGCGGGACCGCTGTGCTATGTGCGCATGTACTCCGGGGTTCTCCACAATGCCACCACGGTGTACAACACCTCAAAGAAGAAGCGCGAGCGCATTACCAGACTCCTTCGTATGCACGCGAACAAGAGCGAACCGGTGGACTCGGTCGCGGCGGGCGATATCGCGGTCATTATCGGCCTGAAGCTGGCGCAGACGGGGGATACGCTCGGCACGGAAGGATACCCGGTCCTGCTCGAGCGCATGCATTTCCCTGAGCCTGTTATCTCGGTAGCTATCGAGCCTAAAACCCTCTCCGATCGAGACAGACTGAAAGAAGCGCTCGACATCCTGTCACGCGAAGACCCCACCTTCGCGGTCCACGAAGACGAGGAAACCGGCCAGATCATTATCCGCGGCATGGGCGAACTGCATCTCGACGTCCTGGTCACCAGAGTCATTCGCGAATTCAAGGTTCAGGCAAAAGTGGGCAATCCACAGGTCACGTATCGCGAATCGATCACCCAGAAGGTGCGACACCGCGAAGTATTCCATAAAATTTTGGCGCAAAAAGAAAATACTGCCGCTTTGACCATCGAGGTGGAACCGCTGCCGCGCGGAACCGGCAATCAGTACCGCAAAGCCGTTCGCGCCCATGATGTTCCTGAGGATATCTTCGATGCGATCGAGCGAGCCATTACCGCCGCATTTGGTTCCGGAATCCAGTACGGCTATCCCGCAGTCGATATCGGTGTCACATTGGTAGATATTGAGTATAGTGAGCTTACCTCAACGCCCTTCGCGTTCGAAGCCTGTGCCAGCATGGCCTATGACACAGCATGTAGACAGGCTGGGCCTGTTCTTCTCGAACCAATAATGAAGGTCGACATCCTGACGCCGAAAGAATTCGTCGGCGAGGTCATGAGCCTTGTTTCCCAGAGAGGCGGTTTCATCCACGGATCCGACTCGAAGATGGCAGCAGAGATCATCCACGCGCAGGCGCCGCTCGCTACGATGTTCGGTTTTACCACCAGCCTTCGATCAGTCAGCCAAGGTCGAGCCTCTTTCAGCATGGAATTCAGCCATTTTGAACCAAAACGCTAATCTGAGCGCAGGAAGGACATTCCAGCACAAAGTGTGCCCTTACATCTGAATCGATTGGTCTTGTGCGGCGCGTCTCTCTCCAGGGAGGCGCCGATGCAGGTCATGTCGATTGGTCTCGCGGTCACACTGATCACACTGTTCCCGTCGTATTCAGCCCAAGCGCGTACCGCATGGACAACCATACTGCCGAAACAGAGCAGTGACACGATGTGCGGCTACGCGAGCGTTGCGGCGCTCGTCAACCTTGTGCATGCTGCCCGCTGCATGAAAGACATGACATATGCCCAGTCCGCACGCTTCTGGAATACGGTACCATGTCTTCAGGATGAGACGCTGCAAAAGCGTACGCGCATCCCCCCGCCGCTTTCCCTCAAGGACATGCAACATATCCTTGAAATCTATGGCATCAGCACGTCGGCTCGTCAGCTCGACAAACGCTTTCTTTCCGGCCTGTTGCAGAGCCACGGACAGGACATAGCTCCCTATATTCTGCATCTTGGAACTCAATCGGGATCTGACAGCACCATGCCAGGCCATTTTGTGGTCATTCTCGGGAATATCGCGCCGTCAGGTATGCTCTTGCTGTTTGATCCAGCGGAAGGGTTTGTCGTTTCCGACCCAGCTCGTCTCGAGGCTGCGGGTTCGGGCTATGCCTTGCTTATTCGAGAGCATGATAATTCAAGAGAGGGAATGAAAATACTGACACATCGGCTTGCGGCAGCAGTTCGGCTCGATATCACGAAGGAAGGGAGCTCTGCGTGGTAGGAACTCAGAAGCAGGAAAGCACAAAGGTGCCCAGCAGCACTTCAAGCTCAAAAAGCTCGCGATGCTCGGGGATGCTGTCGATGTTCCTGAGCTGGAGATCGATTTCTCCAATGAACCAGAAGAAAAGTCCGAATTTCGGATCGATGCGGAATGCGTATTCAAGGAAATCACTCGATCGGCCAAGCGGGCCAAACAACATGACGGGAATTTGTCGAGCGATACCGATAAAGGTGCGAAATGCGGACACCGTCTTGCCATCGCGGAATTCCTGAATGAACGAGGCGAGGTCGGCAAGAATCTGTTCCTGCGAAATCATCTCGCTTCCCTCAGCCCAGGTCTTATGAATGAGAAGCGTAAGATTTTCGCGGAACACGCGAAGCAGGTGGAATACTCGGATGAGCCGCTGGTCTTCTGTGCAGTCGATGTAGAAACTGAATTCGCCGGGGTTTCCGATAAGGTTGGCAAGCGCCACAGCGGATTGCCTGCGTTCCTGCCCTGTGGATTTGACCATTGATTCCAGAAGCTCAAAAGCTTTCTTTTCGGATTCAGTCACGAGTGTGTCCACTTTGGCAGCATCGACAAAATCCATGCGCATACCATGGCGAAAAGACCAAAATTGGTCAAGGGGGCACAAAGCCAGCACCGTCATGGCCTGTCCGACCCTATCTGTTCGATGATTGTTGCCAAATGGCTCTTCTTATTCCATACTGATACCATGGCGAATGAGATCCGTATTTTCAGGGAAACCAAAATTGGTGAAGGCTTCGTGCCAGCCCGTTACCTCGCTCCGGGTGAAGACGAATATCGCATTCGAAACCAGCAACTCCGCAAAGCCGGAAAGGAGCCCGATTCATTTCGTCATCTCAGCACCCATGAGCTTGAAGTCCTGGTACGCAACAACAATACCTGCAGCGACTGGTCGAAATTCCTGGTTCGCGACCCCTTCTATCCAGAATTAGTAAGGAACAATATCTTTTCCGGCCTCATACGTATTTCAAAGCTCGAACGGGTCTCGCTCGAACACCACGATCTCACCATGGAAGCAGGCATCTCCAATTCGCGGCTCATTGCCTGCGATATTGGTGATAACTGCGTCATTTCTCACTGTGCCTACCTGTCACACTACATTATCGACGACCACTGCATACTCATCAACAATGCGGAGATTCAAGTCTCGAATCATGCCAAGTTCGGCAACGGCGTCGTTATGGAGAATGAGGACCCTTCGATCCGCGTGACGCTCGATATTATGAACGAGAATGGAGGCCGATGGATATACCCCTTCAACGGCATGCTTACGGGGGACGCGTGGCTCTGGGCCAAGTTCCGTGATCGGAAGTCCCTGTTGGCCCGGTTCGAGGCGATGACCGACGCCCTCGTTGACCGGCGGCTTGGACGATACGGCTACATCGGCCGCGCCAGCGTGCTCAAGCACAATCGGATCATCAAGGACGTCTGGATAGGTAATTGCGCCTATATTAAAGGAACAAACAAGCTCAAGAACCTCACCATCAATTCGAGCGAGGAAGCCCACACCCAGATCGGAGAAGGTGTCGAACTGGTCAATGGCATCCTCGGCTATGGCTGCCGCGTCTTCTATGGCTGCAAGGCGGTCCGCTTCGTGACGTGCGATAATTCTGCGCTCAAGTATGGCGCGCGGCTGATCCACTCGGTACTGGGCGAGAACAGCACTGTTTCTTGCTGTGAGATCTTGAACAACCTCATTTTTCCCGCCCACGAGCAGCACCACAATACAAGCTTTCTCATCGCCAGCTTGGTAAAGGGCCAGTCGAACATGGCCGCCGGCGCGACCATTGGATCAAATCACAATTCGCGCGCTCCCGATGGAGAAATCGAAGCGGGACGAGGGTTCTGGCCGGGGCTCTGTACTTCGGTGAAGCACTCGTCGCGGTTTGCGTCCTTTTGCCTGCTGTCGAAGAGCGATTACAAGCATGAACTCGATATCCGCTTTCCATTCTGTCTGGTCGACAATGATGAAAAAGAAGGCAGATTGAAGCTGGCGCCCGCCTGGTGGTGGTACGCAAACAGTTTTGCCCTCATGCGCAACGAGCATAAACTGAAAGACCGCGACCGGCGCCCTGATACCCGTATTCGCTTTATTTACAAGCCGCTCGCGGCCGACACAGCCGCAGAAATCCTGCAGGCACTGGCTATTCTCGAGGAAGCGACTGGCAACGCCGCCCGGGAAGCCGGCTTCTATCCAAAAGAAGCGCTGGAGCCACAGGTCGCTGGCGCGAGAATTCTTTCGACAATGCACGACCCTCTGCCTTTCGAAGTCTTCGTGAAAGGATTCGAGCATTCAAACCGGCCTCAAGAAGTGCTCAAGCCAGCCCGAGCCTGGGTTTCTTATCGCGAAATGCTGCTCTGGTTTGCCGCAACTTCTCTGCTTCCACTCCTGGATCACGGACAGGGAGAAGAGACGACCACGAATCTCTATGACTATTTTGACTCTCTGTCGCGGAACGCTGGCGGGCAGGGGCTTGCTACCATGTGGGAGAATGCCGGAGGTTTTCTCGTCAGATTCGACCGACTCGAGTCACTGATGGCCCAAATCGAGTCCGGAGCAATCGCGGACTGGGAGGGCGTCCACGATGCCTATCGCCGTCTATCGGAGATATACCAGCACGACGCTGCCGCGTTCGCCTGGCATGTGCTCGGCTACCTTAGTCTGAGCCCCGAACAGGGAAGCCTGAGTCGCACCGCTCATCCCTTCCTTGCCCCTGATCGCGCTTCCTTCGTAAGACTGATCAAGGAAGCGCTCTCGCTATCGCATGAACTCGCGAAGCGGATACGCGAGTCGCGCCTCAAAGACTGGGAAAACCCCTTCCGTGCCGCGACCTTCCGCAATCGCGAAGAGATGCTTGCCGTTCATGGCGAGCCGGAACACAACCGCACGCTGAACGAGCTGGTCGAGGAAATCCGCAAGACAGGCGACCGAATCAGGCAGCTGCAGAACCAGCTCGGAGAGTAGCGCGAAGCTTCCACGCCTGAACCGAAAGGGCGCGCCTGCCTTCAGGATTTCAGCACGTTGTCGAGCAGCGCTTCATCCACCAGATGTGGCATGGTAATCGTTCCATACGCTGCATGGGCGCGATTGAATTCCTCGCACACCTCCATGGCATGCGGATTGCGCGCCCACGAGCGCCGAGCCACCCCTCCCATCACATCCCAGCTTAACGCCATCCTGATAATATTATCCACGCGCTCCGACCCGTCCAGCACCAATCCGAATCCACCATTGATGGCTTTGCCGATACCCACGCCTCCCCCATTGTGCAACGCCACCAGACTCATGCCCCGCGCCGCGTTCCCCGCGAAGCACTGCGTCGCCATGTCTGCCATGATGTTTGAGCCATCGCGAATATTGCTCGTTTCGCGGAATGGGCTATCGGTACCTCCGGTGTCGTGATGGTCGCGCCCCAGCATGACCGGCCCGATTTCGCCCTTACGGACCATGTCGTTAAACTTAAGCGCAATGGCAACCCTGCCAAATGCGTCCTGATACAGGATGCGCGCCTGAGTTCCTACCACCAGGTTATTCTTCTCCGCATCGCGGATCCAGATCCAGTTGTCACGATCCTGGCCCCGCCGCGCAGGATCGATGCATTCCATCGCGGCATGGTCCGTCTTGATGAGGTCTTCCTTTTTCCCGGATAGACATACCCATCGGAAGGGGCCATATCCGTAATCGAAAAGTTCCGGCCCCAGGATGTCTTCCACATAGCTGGGGAGGATGAAGCCATCCTTGTCGTCGACGCCGTTGCGCGACACCTCCCTGACGCCGGCATCGAACACCGCCTTGAGGAAGGAGTTGCCATAGTCGAAGAAATAGGTTCCCTTTCGTACTAGCCGCATGATTACATCGAAGTGTCGACGGAGCGAGATATCGACCAGTTGCCTGAACCTCTCGCGGTCTTCTGCGAGAAGCCGGGTTCGCTCCTCAAAGCTGATTCCTGCCGGACAGTAGCCGCCATCATACGGAACATGGCAGCTGGTTTGATCCGAAAGCAGGTCTACCGTTATGTTCTCCCGATCGAGGTATTCGAGCAGATCGACGATGTTGCCGTGGTAGGCAACTGCGATTGGCGCCTTTTTGTTCCGAGCCTCATCGGCAAGCCGGACCGCCTCCGACAGCGCATCCGTAGCACAGGAAACCCAGCCCTGCGCAAGCCTGGTCTCGAGCCGAGATCTGTCCACCTCCGCGATGATCGACGCCGCGCCCGCGATGATCGCCGCCTTCCCCTGAGCTCCCGACATGCCACCGAGCCCCGAGGACACAAAAAGCTTCCCTGCGAGATCGCCATCCTTGGGCACACCGAGCTTGAGACGTCCCGCGTTCAGGATCGTATTGTATGTTCCATGCACAATTCCCTGTGGGCCGATGTACATCCAGCCGCCAGCGGTCATCTGGCCGTAATTCGCAACCCCAAGCGCCGCCGCAATATTGAAATCCTTCTGGTTATCGAACATGCCCACCATCAGACCGTTCGTAACAATCACTCGAGGCGCGTAGGGGTGACTTCTGAATATACCCAGGGGATGACCCGACTCCACAACCAGCGTCCCATGATGATCCAGCACTTCAAGATACTTGCAGATGAGCCGATACTGCATCCAGTTTTGGCACACCTGACCTGTTTCCCCATAGGTCACGAGCTCATACGGATATAGCGCCACATCGAAATCGAGATTGTTGTCGATCATGACGCGGAATGCCCGTCCTTCGATACAGCGGCCAGGATACTGATCGATGGGCAAGCCTCGGATAGGCCCCTGTGGTCTGAAGCGATAGCCATAGATGCGCCCGCGCTCGCGAAGCTCCCTAAGAAATTCCGGCGCGAGGATACTGTGCCAGCGCTCGGGGATATACCTTAGCGCATTCTTGAGTGCGAGCCGCTCCTGGCTTGCACTGAGCGGAGCTTCTCGTCGCGGTGCGCGCCTGATACCCGGCTCGAATATCGGATCAGGCGGCAACGTTTCGAAATCGAGCGAGATGATATGGTGAACCAGAGACATGCACACCTCCTGCCTTACTATGCGGCATGTGTGCAGTATAGCATATGTAGCAGCAGACGATGCGCGGTACCCACTTGCCTTTCTTTCTTTTTATATATAAATTATCTTATATAAGGAGAATTTCATGACAGAGCATCTGACAAAAGAGACCTTCCTCGAGAAGGTTTTTGATTACGAGCACGAAACAACCTGGAAATACAAGGGCGAGCTTCCAGCCATTATTGACTTTTACGCCGATTGGTGTGGTCCTTGCAAAATGGTGGGCCCCATACTCGAGAAAATTTCAGATGAATACGCGGGCAAAATCAGTGTATACAAAATCAACACCGACCAGGAGCAGGAGCTTGCCGCAGCATTCGGCATTCAGAGCATTCCCTCTATTCTCTTCATCCCGAAAGACAGCCAACCCCAGATGGCAGTCGGGGCGCTGCCGAGAGCGACTATTGTATCCGCGATCAAGGATGTACTCGGCGTGGAAGCTGCCTGATCAATACAGGTGACCCCCGCAGGGACCCTGTTCCAGCTCCGCGCTGGCGCGGGGTCTCTGTGTTTTAGATGCCGCTGGTCCAATTGCGTCCTGCCACGATTCATTCATATTCTTCTTGCCGCCATTCGCGTTCCGTTCTATGATTGTCAGGTACATTACGACATCCCCAAGGAGCAAGAAATGGATGAAGAAGTAACCTGGTGGGCATTCGATGCAGTGGAATCCTTCATGCGGGCAGGTTTTGAAGCGGTTGGCGTCGATCCGGAACCAGCGGCTGTCTGTGCGGACGTACTGATATCGGCAGACAAGCGCGGTGTGGACTCCCATGGAGTCGGCCGATACAAACCGATCTATCTTGATCGCATCTGGGCAGGCATTCTGAATCCCAAGACTAATTTCGAGATTGTACGCGAAACGCCAACCACCGCCGTGATCGATGGCCACAACGGCATGGGACACTACATTGCCAAACGCGCGATGGAAATGGCGATCGAAAAGGCCGAGAAATTTGGAATCGGCATGACCGTGTGCCGCAACTCGACCCATTATGGCGCCGCGTTCTACTACGCCCGCATGGCAGTCGAGCGTGGCATGATCGGCATGACCACGACCAACGCGCGCCCTGCCATCGCGCCGACATGGGGTGTCGAACCGATGCTCGGAACCAACCCCATGACATGGGGCATGCCCAGCGATGAGGATTTCCCGTTCATGCTCGACTGCGCAACCTCGGTTACCCAGCGTGGAAAAATCGAGCTTTACGACCGACTGGGCAAGGATCTTCCCGACGGCTGGGTTATCGGCCAAGACGGAACGTATCGCCATGACACACACCAAGTGCTGATCGATCTCACCCAGGACAAGGCTGCCCTCACCCCGCTGGGCGGATTGGGAGAAGATATGGGCGGCTACAAAGGCTATGGCTATGCCACCGTCGTCGAGCTTCTTTCGAGCGCGCTTTCGCAGGCCAACTTCATGAAGGCTCTTGGCGACCTCGGCCCCGATGGAAAAAAGAAGTCTATCGAACTCGGCCACAGCTTCCTGGCGATCAATATCAGCGCGTTCTGCGACCTCAATGATTTCAAGCATCATGTGGGAGAAGTCTGCCGCCAGCTTCGTGCGTCGAAGAAGGCTCCCGGTGCCGAACGCATCTGGACACCCGGCGAGAAGGAGCATGAAATCTGGCTCTATCGGAAAGACAAAGGCGTACCGTTCAACGCGCCGCTCAAGAAAGCTTTCAAGGAAGTAAAAGAGCGCTGCAAGCTTGATATCGAGCTGCCGTTCTGAGTCTGCAGCTGAAACAGGTCAAGGCTGTGGAGGGCATAATCCTCCTCCACAGCCCCGGCCGCACCACCCATTATACTCAATCTATCGCCCCACAGCGGGCATTTTTTCTATTTCTTTTCTATTCCAAATTTTGCAAGCAAGCCAGTCGATTCTCCATATTTCTTGATGAGCGCCGCCAGCCAGTCCTGAAATTCGGGAAGCGAATCGACGACGAGGCTTATGAGATCGTCCGCCATCTCTTCGTCATAATTGACAATGATATACCTCGCGAGCTCGGGCCAGATCCAGTCCTGACACATGGTTCTGTGCAGCTCCACTAGCAGATTAAGCCGAAGCGATGAATTCTTCTTCAATTTCCTTGTAAAGAGCACATAGGGACTGAGCACCGCCTTGATCGTACTCTGGGTCCGCGGCTCTTGAGAAAAGAGATACAGAATGTCGAGCATGGCAATCAGCTGCGAAGGCCCCTTTGAATGGATAATGGCTGGGATGATTTCTTCCAACACTTTCTGCCGCTGCCGCACGACTTTGATATATTTGTTCCCGCCCTCGATAAAACCAGCCACCACGTCCGACCAGATCTTCGTCTGGACGATTGAAGGAATGGTGAGCGCGTTACCAATCGGCGCAAATAGCGTGGCAAGCGGCCACGCAAGCACACTTCTGAAGAAATTCGCCTTCACGACCGGCTTGTCGAAACCTCGCAAGGTATTATGTGTTGCCAGATACAAGCCGTTCGCGAATGAAATGAAAAAGAATTTTAGGAGATCGTACAGAAAGCCGGTATGAGCCCACGGCCATACGATATCAAAATTTGATTTTACAAACCCGAGTATGGGTACCGAGAAACCTGTCCAGAACATCGACTGCGCGACATTGTCGAAATTGATGCTCTTGAGCCGCCACTGGTTCAAGCGAGTTCCGCGTGAAGAGACCAGGTCTGCGACGCTGTTCCTAAAGCCGGTAATACCCAGCCACAGCAGCGCGTACCAGGGGCTGATAAACGAGGAAGCAACCAAATAGCCGATCGTGATTCGTACCAGATTTTTGAAGTTGGGGTTGAAGTACCGCCACGCGCGCAATGGGCCAATCAGGTCATCATCACCACCACCGGAGTCCTCGCTGCTTGAATATTTCCCCATGCTGATAAGGCGCGGCGGCGGCGACTTCTCTATCGTGGATTCATCGACCGCCTCACCCTTGGAACGCACCATGGCAGACACCAGCGGCGGCAGCCACAAATGCCTTTTTATATATCGTGAACGAAGCTTCCCTACAATCTGGTCTTCAAAAATGAATCCCATGCCAGGTATCTTCGGCGTCCGTCCTGTCGCGTCGCTTCCGCACACAGGCGTTATTGGCTTTCTGCCTTCCGCGACAGCGCGGCGATTGTAGTCGTTAAGCAGCCGGGCAAAAGCCACAACCTGCTCGTTCTCTCTACCGGTATAGTTCTGGGTATTATAGACTTCAACCTCGTTAAAACAATGGCAATATCGCTCAAAAACCCGAATCGCAGCGCTCATGCCATATTCCAGAGGATGGATGAACTTGATCGCGCATCCCGCTGCATGGAGCATTGCGCTGAGCCTTTCGAGATCATCGAACACGGTCTTGTAGGAAATGGCGTGAGCCTCATTGAAATATATTGACATTATCGTGTCCGGATCGAGATTCTTCAGCTCCTTCTTTGTTCGTTCATAAAGAGCGCTCGCCGAACCGCTTCCGTGTGCCGTCTTTTTTTCCTTCTCGCGAAGTGCTTTGCAATACCACAACCGCTTCTGCAGGATCGGCCGGTAACGGAGGTACACATACTCCGCCAGATGCAGGAGGGTCAGATTCATGTTGGGTATCGTCGCAAGCAGTTCTTCCAGCGATAGAGGCTCAAGACAGAATTCTGGATTGAGCTCAAAGCCCTTATTGATAATCTGCAGCGTGTCTCGATTAAAGGTATCGAGCAGACGGCGTGCCGCATCGAGTTTATTCTCTCGGTTCTGGTCAAGGCCTGCAAAGAAAAAGCCCAAGTCCTGCGCATGTTCAGTAAAAAACGCGCGTAAGGCCTCACGGTGTTCGAAACGAGGAAGCACTGCCATAAAATGATAGCGTTCCCCTTCGATCATGACACTGAATTCCAGCGCGATGCGCACCTGTATGCCGAGAATGGCCCCTGCTTCGAGGGCTTCCTCCATCATGTCGATGTCGGAGACCGAGCCGTATGCGATGGTCAGCGAAGAAATGCCTTTAATGAACGCATCGAGAATGAGCTGCGTAGGATTTTTGCGCCCTGTGGTAGCTGTATCATGGACATGATCGTCCCACCCATACTCAAAATCCCCCAGTCGCATGCTCTTTTCCGGTAGTTCGACAATGTTCAGCTCATCACAGAGACGGCGGATAACCTGGTGCTGGCCCCGCGCCGACATCGAAAAATCATAGAGCAGTTCGAGCTGGCGGCGTTTGCTGGAACGATGCTTGATCGTTTCCTTGATGAGGGCGGTTTGGACTCGAGCAGTGTTTAAAGGATAATCGATGTTTGAGGAATGAAATGCCACATCCGCGAGTTGCCGCAGCGCATCGAGCCTCGCGCTGGAATGCCGCGAATCGAGATCTCGGACAACTCGTAGATAGGTCTCCGCGATGGTAATGCGGCGACGCTTGAACCAGCGGTTTACTCCCTGTGGATGGAACGGCGGCGGCGGAACGATGCTTTCAGGCTGATCGATCTTCGCATTCAGCTCTCTTCGCATTTTTCTCAATTCCGCAGAGAAGCTCAGCGAGGAGAGAAGCGAACGATACAGTTTCAGCAACCTTGACCTTGCCATGACTGACAACCATTATCCTCAAATGATCCATGCATGACAATATAGAACACGCGCCGTGACTGATCGCGGCGCGTGCCTTCCCTGGAGAATTGCTCCGCTCAGGCTTTTTCTTCTTTCCCTTTGGTATATTACACTACCATGCAGAAAGCTCTGAGCTTGATGACATCCATACCTGTGCTCCAGAATAAAAACAGGGGCTATCCCCCCGCGGGAACAGCCCCTGAACATCCGCAAGAAGAATCAAATCATGCGGTCAGGCTGTCCGATGATAGCGGATCAGCGGTATTTGCGTCGGAACTCCTCCATAAAGGCGACCGCTGTCTTGATGTTGTCCACATTATTGGCATTGTAGATTGAGAAGCGGATACCGCCTGTCGAGCGGTGGCCTTTGACGCCGACAATACCTGCCGCCTTGGCTTCTTTGACGAAGGTTTCTTCAAGCGCTTCGGTCTTCAGACGGAAGACCACGTTCATCTGGGAGCGGGAGTCCTTTTCCACCGGCCCGCGGTAGAAACCGTCGGAATTGTCGATCGCGGCATACAGGAGGCGTGCTTTCTCATCATTGATTTTCGCCATGTTTTCGAGACCGCCGACGGTATTGAGCAGCCACTTGAGGGTGAGGTTGAGTATGTAGATCGAGAAACAGGGAGGCGTGTTGTAGAGCGAATTGTTTTCGGCATGGGTGCGGTAGGAGAGCATGGTCGGGAGCTTTGCTTGATCCTGGGCCAGATTGTAGAAATCCTCGCGGATGGCTACCACCGTGACACCGGATGGGCCGAGGTTCTTCTGGGCTCCGGCATAGATCAATGAGAACCTGTCGGCTGGGAATGGGCGCGAGAAGATGTCGCTCGACATATCGCAGACGAGAGGCACCTTTCCTACTTCAGGCCAGTACTGCCACTGCGAACCGAAAATGGTGTTGTTGCTGGTCATATGGACATAGGTGGACGCAGGATCGACCTTGATTTCATCGGGTCTGAGCACGCGAGTGAAGGTGCCATCGGGATTCTCGGTGGTGAGCACATCGAGGGTTCCATAGCGCTTGGCTTCCTTGACGGCGGCCTTGCCCCAGTGGCCGGTCACGAGGTACGTCGCCTTGCGGCCATCAAACAGATAGTTCATGGGAATCATGAAGAACTGGCTCGACGCGCCTCCCGTAAGGAACAGAATTTTCCATTCTGGCCCCATGCCGGCGAGGGTTCTGAAGAGGTCCTGCGCTTCGTTGTGCATTGCCTCATATTCTTTGGATCGGTGGGACACCTCCATGACAGACATGCCGGTACCGTTCCAGTCGAACATCTCTTCCTGGGCTTTCTGCAGTACCTCAAGGGGTATGGCTGCAGGGCCTGCATTGAAATTGATCACTCGTTTCATACTCTTACCTCTTGTATTCGAGCGTTCCCGCATCCCTCAAGGGCGCAGGGCGGCAGGTTCAGGCCCTGCCGGTATATTTCTTGAGACGGGCGACGATGGAGTCTCCCAGTCTGAGCAGGTTCTCTTCGGTAGAGGCCCCAAGGTGTGGGGTCAGAAGCACGTTCGGTGCTGAAAGGAGCGGTGATCCCTCAGGTGGTTCTTTGTGATAGACATCTGTTGCATAGCCGGCTATCTTTCCCGACTTCAACGCGTCGACGATGTCCTGCTCGACCACGACCTGGCCGCGGCAGGTGTTCACAAGGTAGACACCGGTTTTCATCTTTGCGATGGACGCGGCGTTGATCATGCCGCGGGTTTCGTCGGTGAGGGGGGTGTGGAGGCTGATGTAATCGGCCTGCGCATAGAGCTCGTCGAGGCTGACCAGCTGTGCCACGTCCGAACTTGCGACATACTTGTCATACGCGATCACCTTCATGCCGAAGGCTTTGGCGCGAAGCGCCAGTTCACGCCCGATGCGTCCTATGCCGATGAGGCCGAGCACTTTGCCATTCAATTCGGTTCGCTCGAGTTCCTTTTTGAGCCATTTACCCTGCTTCATCGAATTGTCGGCCGCGACCAGGTGGTTCGGCATGGCGATCATGAGGGCAAAGGCCAGCTCCGCGACCGCGAGACTCGAAGCCTCCGGAGTGTTGTCGACCGCGATGCTTTTAGATTTCGCATATTCTACGTCGATGGTGTCGACACCCACACCGCCCCGGATGATATAGCGGCATTTTGGGGCAGCGTCGATCATCGTCTTGTCCACTTTCGTTTTGGAGCGGACAATGATGACCTCGGCCTCGCCCACACGTCCCATATCCGAGGTGACTTCGCCAAACTCAGCAAGGCGTCCCGGCAGATCGGGCGCAAATGCATCTGCGAGCAGAATAACCATTGAATCCTCCTTGGATAAATTATATTCCCATTCGTCGCGTATGTCGCATGTAAAGCTTGTTCAGTATAGCATGGAACGCGGGCGCTGGGCAGTCCGGAGCCGGTGATAATCAGGGCACAATGCGGCGCGCTTCGATGTAGAACCGTTTCTCCGGCGCTTCACCCATCGAGAAAGTCTTGCGAGGCATGACACCATCATGTATGACCACGCTGAAGAATGAGGCCTTGTCTACGGGCGGCAGGTAGAGACCAAGGTTGCCGGGTTTGCGACCGAGCGATTCCAGGCTTGCCGTACCGTGAATGTAATCGATGCCGACCGTAGAATGTTCCTTGCGGTACGCATCGATTCGTTCCTGAATGGTAGCGACTGCAAGCCGCGCGGTGGGATTGGGGAAACGAATAACCCCGGATTCCTGACCTGTGACGAATGCGAAGAGATGCCCCTCTCTGCTGTTCGCCGAGGAATCGACCAGCGCGAAGGCTTGGCGGGCATCGGAGGTACGACGAATGTCCGCCCCCGCGCTTTGGAGCGACGCGAGGAAATCGCCCGCATCGATCCCAAAGAGAACTCGGTGAATGGGATGGAAGGGCAGCCCCTCGTCATACAGGTTCACCAGCTCGACCAGCGCATATCGCGCGGGATGCCCCATCAGAAGCTGATCGGCGTCGGGTCTGCCGGCAAAGGACGCCTTGGTTTCTTCCCAAATGGCCTTGGCGGTCGCCAGCGAGTGGTTGCCGTCTCCAACCGCAAAGAGCAAAACGTCATCTTTGCCATATTTCGCGCGGAACGCGTCCGGGTCGGCGAGCCGTTCGAGCGCTTCGGCAATGCCGCTCAAGTCAGCCTCGTCCCTCACAAGCCAGCCTCGGATATGGCCTGAATTCTTCATAAGATCGAAATCGTACGCCTTTTCCAGGTATTGGCGCTTGCGATATAGCGGTTCGATGACTGTCTTCTCAGGATCATCGATGAGAATCATGATATGCGGCAGCTCGAGAGGAGCGCCACGCCTAATCGCCATGCGCGGCGGAAGGCGCTCGACAATCGTGCCCTCGGTTGGGCGGACAAGACTGCGTGAATCCTTGCCATACTGATAGCGCTCAAGATCAATTGCCACGACAAGACCAAGCCGCGGATGGGTTTCAAAGGGGGTTGTTCGTTCTACCAGCATAAAAGCCGGGCCCCGCGACGCCACGACGCCATTGGCAAGGTATTCTCGCATGGTGCGCTGGATTGAGGCAATACGCGCATCCTTGTCAGTATCTTCCAGGTAGCATTCAGGGAAAATAAGTTTGAGAGTAGAAGGCGCTTCTCCCACTTCGCGCGCCACATCTTCCCAATACTCGCGCTCGGACGAATACTGGTCACAGGCGACCACCGCCCAGGTACGATACGACGTTCCCTCTGCTGGAAGGTAGAGTTCCGGTATGGTCACACCAAGATTCTGCAGCCGTTCACGTGAAGCGGACATTCGTGGAGTCTCCTTGGGATTGAAATGAGTACGGATATTATCGCATGACTTGTCAAATCCGTAAAGCTGAGGGATTTTGTTCAGTCTCCTCGCGGCATTTCTGCTGCCCTGGCGCATACACCCCGCTGCGCATCATAGCCCAATGGGGGCAGAGGCCTCACCTGCTCCTTCTATGCCTGCCCTAGCCTGGTTTTCTGTTACGGCTTGCGCGGAATACCTAGATATTCGTCTAAATGGTAGCGCTCCCGCAGATACTTCAATAATGAACGATAGACAAATGTCGAAATGACCAGCGCCCCTATGAACACCACGACAAGCGCCCAGAGCAGCGCCTGCTGGGGAAGCAGGCGTGCCAGTGTCAGCGAGTAGAGCCCCATGAGGCCCGCAAAGCACAGAACCATCAGCAACAGATTCATCACGGTTGCGCCAAGAACAAAGAGCATAACCCGGATTTTACGTACCATTCCGTTCTCTCCTTGGCCGGACAGATCATTCCTGCCGATCTGAAGGCTCGACAGGTGCAGCAGGGATCTTTTTTCGCCGCTTGCCGAATTCATCAGCGAACAACACGATGATCAGCATGATCTCCCCGATGGTGATTGCAGAATCCGCCACATTGAATGTGGCAAAGCGCTCCATACCCAAAAAGCCATACATGTTGAGGGAGATGAAATCCACCACACCTTCGGGCCGCAGAATCCGATCAATCAGATTTCCCACTCCACCACCAACGATGAGGCCAAGAGACCAACGAAGCGGGGTGGAAAGTTCTTTCCTGAAATAAAAATACAATGCGCCAGTCAGCACTGCCGCGGGAAGGGCCACGAACAACAGTAGTCGGACAAGAGGAGCCGAAGCGGCTCCAAACGAAAAAGCCGCTCCTGTGTTCCGCGCGTGAACGATCCAGATAAAATCCCCCAGATAACGCGCGTGGATACTTCCTTCAGGGATATAGGCAACGACCAGCGCTTTGGATATCTGGTCGAAGATCACAATGAGGCCGGCTAACGCGATCGGTGCGTACAATGAGGCTTTTCTCATTTCAAAGTCCTGTCGGAACGTCGATGAAGATTGTCTCGAGCCCAAGCTCCTTTCGCGCCTTCTCCGCAACAGCACTCACACCAGAAGTCTCTGTCGCGTAATGCCCCGCCGCGATAAAGTTCATGCCGCCCTCGAGCATGGCATGATAGATCGAATGCGATGGTTCTCCAGTCACATAGCAATCGATTCCTTCGGCAATAGCCTGAAGCGATTCGAATGGCGCACCACCCGAAATAACCGCCACGGAACGAATCTCCCGCGGACCAGCGGCAATGACCGCGCGCGGAGTACTGTTTTCTGGAAGAATCCTGGCAATCACCTGATCGATTGTGAGAGGCTCGGGAAGCATGCCTGCCCAACCGATCGCAATCCCGTGATAGATGCCGAAAGGCCTTCGCTCTTTCAGCCCGAGCAGATCCGCCAGACGCGCGTTGTTTCCAATCTCGGGATGCTTGTCGAGAGGAAGATGGCAGGCATAGAGCGCCATGTCGTAGGAAAACAGAAGCCTGAGCCGCTCGCGGAGCGAGCCGGTGACGGCTTCGGGCTTGCCCCAAAACATGCCATGATGCACAAACAACATATCCGCTCCGGCATCGCCCGCGCGCCGGATGCTTTCCGCGCAGGCATCGACTGCCACCGCGAGCTTTCTTATTTCCTTCGTTGGTGAACAACCAACCTGAATTCCATTGAGAGAATCGTCTATCTGGCGGAGAGTATCGATTTCAAGAAAGGAACGGGCCCATTGATCGAACATTGCGAGTGTCATGAGGGTGAGTATAAAAAAAAAGAACCCTTCATGGAAGGAGGCAGACCATGAAGGGCTCAGCTATATAATGTCGTTTCGCCACCGACACTCGCTCTTGTTTACGTAAATGAATATATCACACTCACATAAGTTCGTCAATATATTTTTCTGACTTTTTTATGAAAAATTATGAAAATCTTGCAAAAGAATGTTATTTGATAACGACCATGCCGCATAATGGCAGATTTTGCGCCATAGCGCAAGCGGGTACCAAGAGAAGTCAGGCTTGCGTTCTCCGCTTCGATATGCGATATAATGAAACATTGGATATTGCCCCATGGAGCTGCAATGATTTTCTGGAATAGTGATCTCGCTGCCAAAATTTCCTGCACTCCCGAGGAGATGGCTTCGCTCCCCGGATATATCGAAAAGATTCTCAACATAGCCGATCAGCTCAGCAACGCGACACCCGATGTCTGGCAGGAAAAGATAAGGACGATCGAAGATCCGATGTTGCGCTATGGTCTGGCGTTGGTAGGTGAAGGTTTCGCGGGAGAAACTTTGGAAGAAATCTGCGCCATTCTGCTGTATGTGAGCGCGGAACGTGGCTATAAATTTCTAGTCCAGTGCGTGGCTGCCGAAGCCGTTCTTGGAATTTCAAACGGCGATGACCGCGACACTCTGCTGCGCAAGCTCCTTCCTTATTGTGGAATCGACAAGGCGCTTGCCGCAATTGCGGAAAACGTGAGCAACTATGCTGATTGAGCGGCTCTCGCGCTGGTACATGGAGTTCGGCACTCCCATCTCTATCCATGAGCAGAATAAAGACATCTCCGCGTATCTCGGCAGTGTACGAAAATTCATTCTTTCAATAAAAGATTCCGGGGACAATAGGCAGAATCTGTTTATCCATTCGCAGCAGTCGCGCAGAAGGCCAATCAAGCTTGCCTATCTTCTTCTGGCAGGAGAATCCAGCAGAAAAGCTATTTACGAAGCATTCCTTCGCTCGGGGCTTGTCTTCCAAGGGCAGAAACAGAACAGAGCAGAGAATCTCATGTGGCTGGCGGGCACAGAAGCGCTCGCGCGAGGCATGCATCCCTTTCTTGCATTCCTTGTCATGACCGCGTGGCTTGGGCTTGAGGCAGCCGAATCGGAATACGCGTGGCTCTCCCAACACGCGCAGGAGAGAGAAACGCAGCTTGATGAATATATCGTCCCTGGAGAACTCACCGACATCCTTGAAGAAGCTGTTGCCGAACCAGCCGTGTTTGTACAGGCAATACGCATCGCCGGATTGCCGCTTAGCGCGTCGGCGCTGGCCGGATGTCCCCGATATTATCTTGAAAAGGTATTTGACATGCTCAGCCCGCTCGGCTCCGAAATTCTGCGCGAGCTGATTGTCTCAGCACGGCAGCGACTCACGTCGGAGGAAATCGAAACGGCACAGCAGGCATTTTCCGAGATATTTTCGCGACAGCAAGCCGATCAGGCTGAGCGGAAGTCAGCGGAAGCGATGCCGGGTGCTGCGGAAGCGGATATGACGGACGAACTAGTCGTCGATGCCGACCTCGTGCGCACAGTGACGGATATCGTATTGCTGGCGGAAGCCAAAGTTCTCAAGAGCACGCTCTCCTCGATGAACGACGTCGAAATCGCCGCAATCCTTCGCTGCATGGAAGCCATTGCTCATGAGCGGCTTCTGAGTCTCATATCGACAGGACGGCAGAAGCGAGTACTTGGAGTGATTCAAGATTCCGCGGCCCCGTCACCCGCGGAAAACCTACGCAACGCTCAGTATTTCGTCCAGAAGCTTTTAGCTGCCTACGCGCCGAAAACGCTGAAACCGGGGGAGACGCTTGGCATATCAGATGATGTCCGATCGCTCATATCATCGGTATTGCAAAGAGAGTAATTGAAGAGACTTGAGCGATACGACGCGCTGGACAGGTATTGCCGCGGACTCACTTATGCAGCAGTTGTCGCGCTCGCTCGGTGGCCTTGACGACAGCCTTGATGAGGGTCACGCGCAGGCCACCGTCTTCGAGCTCCATAAGCCCGTCGATGGTCGAACCAGCAGGAGTCGTGACTTCGTCCTTGAGCTTGGCTGGGTGTTCGCCCGTCACAAGGACGGTCTTAGCCGCGCCGAGCACGGTCTGGGCAGCAAGTTCCTTCGCCACTTCCCGGGGAAGTCCCATTTTAACTCCGCCGTCCGTCAGCGATTCGATGATAAGATAGACATAAGCAGGACCTGAGCCAGAAAGACCGGTCACCGCGTCCATGTACTGCTCGTCCAGCACAACGACGCGCCCCACCGACTGGAAGAGTTGCCTGACCTTTTCGACCTTCGCCTCATCCGCAAAACGAGCTGGAGCGAGCGCCGTCATCCCTTCTCCCACCGAGACAGCAAGATTCGGCATGGCGCGAACCAGCGCGACTTTCCGTGCGAGAGAGGCTTGCATCGCTTCCAGGGTAACGCCCGCAGCGGTCGACACGACAACGCTCTCTTCAGGAATAACATCAGCAATCCCCTGCAGCACTTCTAAAATAGTACGGGGTTTGACCGAAATAAGAATGAGTTCCGACTGACGGGCAACCTCGCGATTGCTGAGGACGGCACACACCCCATATTTCTTTTCCAGATCGCGACGATGCGCTTCTGTTCTCACCGAAAGAATAATCTTGGAGGGGGCCAGCAATCCTTTGCTCAGAGCCCCTGCCAAAATCGCTTCACCAATCTTTCCTGCACCGATAATACCCAGCGCGTATTGCATGTGTTCTCCCAGCGACAATATTTCAGGCACGGAGCGCGGATTCAAGCGCTACGGCGCCCGACGTCTTGGCATCACGGTATTTTACGATGCAGGGAGCGGCAAGGGCCAGCCCGTGAGACGATGCGTAGGCGTTATGAGCAGGACGGGTTCCCGGTACGACGACTGCCTGAGGTGGAACCTGCCCGCTCCATTCCCTTTCTTTGACCAGATCAAAAATGCGCGTCCCCTTGGTGATGATAACGCCCGGTGCGAGCACCGCTCCTTCGCCGATATGTACCCCTTCAAAGAGTCCGCACATTCCTCCGATGAATGCGCCATCCTCAATAATCACAGGGCTTGCCTGGGGCGGCTCGAGCACACCTCCAACCTGAACACCGGCGGAAAGATGCACCCCCTTACCGATCCAGGCGCAGGAACCGACGAGCACATGGCTATCCACCATAGTTCCTTCATCGACCCACGCGCCGACATTGATGTAGGAAGGAGGCATGATAATGACGCCACGGGCCACATGCGCACCCCTCCGTACCGAGCTGCCTCCAGGTACCATCCTGACGCCTTCGTCCAGAGAAAAAATGCGCGGTGGAAATGCAGGCCGGTCATGGAATCCCGATTCCGAAGGCCAGGGCCAGGTGCGAAGTCCGCCTTTGCGAAATCCCGACAGGATCGCTTCCTTGACCCATGCGTGCACCTTCCAGCCGCCATCGGAATCGCGGTCGAGCACACGCACCTCGCCTGTTTCGAGCGCATCCAGGAACTGCAGCCATTCGACATCTTCAAAACATCCGTTGCTTTGAAACAGAGCCTTCAGCCTCTCCGCAGCATTCACCATGGCCCTCATCCCTTTCCGTCATTTCTCTCGCACTATATCGATCCCGACGTGCTTCAATG
Organism: Spirochaetota bacterium; assembly: GCA_029265255.1. The sequence goes on along the minus strand of JAJUJQ010000001.1, from coordinate 4,524 downwards.
AGGATGACAGCCGCTGCCTGGTCGCGTCCACCGCCGGAGCGAGCGGCAACCGTACTCTGTCCCCGCAAAGTCCTGTCATCCGCAGCGCCGCCTTCAGTGGAATGGGGTTGCTTTCCACAAACAGCGCATCCATGAAGGGCAACAGCGAGGCATGCAATGCCTGAGCCTCCTGACGGCGTCCTGCGCGTGCCGCGTCGATCAGCGCGCGGAATCGACGAGGCAAGACATTGGCGGCTACACTGATAAGCCCCTCGGCGCCGACCGCGATAGAAGGAAGCGCTAAGGCATCATCGCCTGACAGTACGATCTTATCATCAGGCAGCGTCCGGCAGATTTCGCCTATTTGATTCACATTGCCGGATGATTCCTTCACCGCCTTGATGCCTGGTATCTGCCAGAGAGTCTGTAGTACCGCGGGAGTAAGATTGAGCCCTGTTCGACCTGGAACATTGTAGACAATGACAGGCTTCCCCTTCGCCGCCTGCGCGACCGCTTCATAATGAGCTTTAAGCCCAGCTGGTGTTGGTTTATTGTAATATGGCACAACGACGAGGACCGCGTCTGCGCCTAACTCGACTGCTTCCTCCGTCATGCGTACCGCGGCACGAGTTGAATTCGAACCGGTTCCCACGACGATCGGAATACCCAGCTTACGCCGCACCGCTCTCTGAATCAGTTCCCGGCGTTCGTCAGACTCTACCGTCGCGCCTTCGCCAGTTGAACCGAGAACGACTACAAATTCGGTACCGCCGGATTCGGTTTCCCAGAAACGCCGAAAACGCTCACGCGTGTCCTGATTTTTGTATGTCCTATCCGCATAATCGCCAACAGACGCCTCGAATGGCCGCCCGCAAAGGAAATCGAGGAGCCTTTCGAATCCCTCGAAATCGACGTTGTGCTCTTCATCGAACGGTGTCGCGATCGCTACACCCAGCCCTGACAGCGCTGCGTTCACGTCTTGCCTCCCTGCCCCGTGCGATACGGAGGAATTCATCCACCATATCATTCATCTGAAATACACCCCTGTGCCGCAGAATCCATCGCGCGCCCTTCAGCGCACCGCTCGCGAATAACCCACGATCGCGTGCCCGGTGCTCGAGCACCATCTGCTCATGAGGCGCATCGAAGACGACACGGTGTGTTCCAACTTCGCTGCCTGCCCTCAGACAGGCGATGGAAAGCGAGTCGGACTGATACCCCGAAAGCGACCAGCCTCGATACCTGCTGGACACCCGGATGATTGCGTTCGCCAGCGCCTTGGCTGTTCCGCTGGGCGCGTCCTTCTTGCCGTTGTGGTGATGCTCGAAAAGAGAAAGCTCGCCTTCTCCGTACCAGTCGGCAAAGGTTGCCAGCTCAGCGGCAAATCGCTGCATGAGCGCGACTGCAAATGAAAAATTAGGGCTGATGAGTACACCGATCTTTCTTCCGACACGCGCTTCGATATCGGGAATATCCCAGCCGGTAGCACCGATTACGAGAGGCGTCCTGGTGGCCAGTGCCCATTCGAGATGCGATTCAACCGCAGCGCCGACGCTGGCGTCGATCGCGACATCGACCTCGCGATCGGGAATTCGTTCTCCGTGATGCAGCATCCAAGCTACGGTATACTGCGGTTCACCGAGGAAACCGCCTGCCGGTCCATTCATTCTTCGTATTTCTTCGGCGATCGCGTTGGCAAATCTACCTGCTCCAAAAATACCGATTCGTATTGTCATAGTATGCTCCTTCCATGGTTTTAGATGACAGACTCTTCCCTGCAGCTCTGTTTCTTCACTTCAGAGGCCGCAGGGAGATGTTTCATCACGTCCATAGAAAGAGCGAGTTCAGCATTGAGCACCGAAGCGCCAGCGGCGCCGCGCTCGATATTGTTCCCCATGATAATGAACTTGTAATCAAGAATCGGACAGGTCCTTACCCGGCCGACATGGATTCGCATGCCACCGTCGACGTCAACATCAATACGCGGCTGAGGTCTGTCGTGCCAGGGAGAGAGAGCCAGGAACTGCGCCGGCGCACTAGGCAGATGGTAAGGGGCTGTACGCGGCACGAATCCCTCGAATGCATCGGCCACTTCCTCGAGCGTCGCCTTCTTGCCAAGTCTTACCGAGACCGACAGTGTGTGCCCATCGATGACCGGTACACGCGTGCAGGTCGCTGACACCGCAAATGGCGCATCGATGACGGCCGCGCCCGAACCTGCGCGTATGATTCTGCCAAGAATCTTGTTCGATTCGGATTCCACCTTCGGTTCTTCATTCTGAATGTAGGGAATGAGATTGCCGGCGATGTCCAGCGCCGAGACACCAGGATACCCCGCGCCGCTGATAGCCTGCATGCTGGTCATCATGACCGCTTCGACACCGAATGCCGCGTGGAGTGGCGCGAGCGCCGAGGCTAGCATGACTGTCGTACAGTTCGGATTGGTAATGATAGCGCCTTTCCAGTTTCGACAAGTCTGCTGGGTTTCAATGAGCGCAAAATGATCTGGATTGATCTCAGGAATGAGAAGCGGAATATCCTCTTCCATGCGAAATGCGCTGGCATTGGAGAACACGTAGGCGCCCGCGCGGGCGAACAGCGGTTCGACCTCTCTCGCGACTTTCGCGTCCAGCGCGGAAAACACGATCGGTGAAAATGCGTGCTCGGGATCCGAGGGGGAAACCGTCACGTCTCCGCATCCGGCATAGGGTTCGCCGGGAACATGCCATTGGCAGGCATCTCGGTACAGCCTGCCCGACGTCCGCTCGCTTCCAGTCAGATATGCCGGATAGAACCAGGGGTGGCGGGCGATTCGCGAAAGGAATCGCTGACCGACAACACCGGTTGCTCCCAGGATCGTGACGGGAATTCTCTTCTGCGAGTGGATCGTCTGCTGGATTAAGCCAGTCATGCGACCTCCTCGCCGAAGGAGGTCCACGCCAGCCTTTAAGGATGCGATACACCGAATGCGGGAGGAAATGGCGCGACAACGGCGCCTCCATCCGCAGGGCATATCAAAAAGGCTCACGTCAGGCGCTCCGCAGGACGAAATCTTCCTGCGACAGCCGCCGGGTATTAGCCCGGACGTCCAAGAACAGCTCCGGGAGAAAGACGCTGTTCCTTCGGCGATCCTCCCCTTTCGGGTACCTTCGCAGGCTCTCACCGCCTCCAGTACCGTACTGATGGGGACCGCTCCTCCATCGGTGGAGAGAAGATATCACAGGCGTACGCGGCAATGCAAGCGGTTTTTCCAAAAAAATTTGAAAAATATTCAAGAATTCGGACAATTATCCAATAAATATCGAGCTTAAGCTATCGATATCACGCGAACCGTTCGTAAAGGGCGTTGGCGAATTCCTTCGCGGAGGCAGTCTCACACACAAAGGACACTGCATCGTCATCATCGATTTCGTTCAGGGCAAAGTGGTAGCCACTCATGCGAGCCCACTCCCGGGCCTTGGCGATATCATCCTTCCCCTCCCCTTGCGCAAAGACAAGGGTGAGCTTCATCGAGCCTCCGGGGCCGGGGCTGTTGGCTAAGCCGATAAAATGCGGCACCGAATAACCCTCCTGCGGAGCCGCGATGAGCGTACCTGGTCCGTCATCGAATGTAGAACGGACACGAATCCGAATGCTGTTCTGTCGCGCCAGAAGCGCCGATTTGTCATGGAGGACACGGGCGCCATGATTTGCGAGGCGGAACATGGACTCGTAATCAAGGAATTCCATAAACGGCGCCCGCGGGATAAGGCGCGGATCGGCCTTGGCGACACCAGGGACATCTTTGTAGATATCTACATAATCCGCTTTGAGCGCCGCGGCGAGCGCGACTGCGGTAGTGTCGCTGCCACCTCGCCCGAGCGTATGGAAATGACCCTGCGCGTCGATAGCCTGAAAGCCGGCCACGACCGGCACAGTCCCCTTAGCAAGCACATCTCTGATGCGAGCTGGGTCAATCATTGCAGGCATGGCATCCTCAAAAGGGCCCTCTGCGTGTATACCCGCGCTGACAGCCGAGAGAGGCTCCGCGCGCACGCCTCTGGCATTCAGCATCGCCGCGATGACACTGCAGGAAATCAGCTCACCACACGCCGCTGCGAGATCGCGAATAAGACCGTCCGAACCTCCTTCATACCGCTTTACGAGATCCAACAATGTGTCGGTCGCGTAAGGATCTCCGCGGCGCCCCATGGCCGAAACGACAACGACAATTCTATCGCCGCGGTTCATTGCCTTGATAACCTTGTTCGCGAGCAGGTCTCTGGATTCATCATCTGCAAGCGATGTACCTCCATATTTTTGAATGATGAATGCCATCTTGCATATCTCCTTTTGAGTTTGGTCCCGGCTCAGTTGGCTGTTGCACCGCTGACAATAAGAAAGTTCCAGAGACCTATGGACACGCGGTTATCTTCTTCCTACCAGCTGCCGTTTCACCAGTTCCTCGGCGATCTGCACCGCGTTCAGGGCCGCCCCTTTGCGCAGATTGTCCGATACTACCCACATATTGAGCCCGTGCGGAACCGTCGGGTCTATCCGCAACCG
>JAJUJQ010000013.1 GCA_029265255.1 Spirochaetota bacterium | reverse complement strand
GATCTCTGGATTAAAAACCAAAAAAGAAACAATAGAAGCAGCATTGAAGTTGCTTATCTCCCAAGGAAAGCAGGCCCAGATACGCGCTTTGCGCGGAAAGCTTCAGTGGGAGGGTGACCTCGACGCTATGAGAGTAGACAAATGATCGTTGCCGACACCTCTGTTTGGATTGATTATGTCCGCGGCGTTCAAGCGCCTCACACCGATCTGCTCGACTATGAACTGCTCCATAGCAGGATTGTCACTGGCGACGTAATCATTGCGGAGTTTCTCCAGGGGTTTAGAAATGAGAAAGATATAAAAACTGCACGAGAGCTTATGGAAAGCTTAGAATATTATGACTTTGTGGGAAGAGATATTGCATTCAAAGCGGCGGAAAACTTTCGAAGGTTGCGCAGACATGGCATCACAGCCAGAAAGACCATCGACGTTATTATTGCCACCTTCTGTATAGAGAATGGATTTGCATTGATTCACAACGATAGGGATTTTGATCCGATGGAGAAATATTTGGGCCTAGAAGTCAGAAGAGGAAAAACCTGACCAAGCTTGGTCAGGGAGAAATCCTTATCTCCCGTGTGAGGGGGGCAGCGGAACCGCACGTACCAAAACTTGCTGTATTTTAAAAGGTAGTAGTCTTTTGTTATACCTCCAAGGTTTTTCAACCCGGACGTATCGAAATACTCCTGATAATCAATGGGACCGGCGCGGCTCGAACGCGCGACCTACTGCTTAGAAGGCAGTTGCAGCCCATTTTTCTGCCTTTTTGCCATAATGACTTACAGCACAAGTGTTGAATTTACCATGAGAAAATAGTCCAACCCTTAACAAATGTTTATTCGGGTTTGTTCGAATCTTTCTCATTTTTTTTCTCATAGTCACCAGGGAAAAGAAATATTTTCCCGACCACGAAACACCCAATGAGAAACAATAGGGTCAACCACCAAGGAGTAATCGTTGTGCGAGGAACTATATTTGTCCCAAGCTGGCTATTTAAAAATTCATAACGGGCCCTTGTGTAGGCTCCGGCAATAAATGACGTGGCAAACAAAAGGACAATCCACCACAGAACCGCCATACCCCATCGTCGCCGTGGTTTTTTCCCGCTTCCCTTCAAGATAGCTTCCTCCTTTCAGACTGGGCTAAAAACGATATAACATTTGACGATATTTTATGAGGCGGACTCCATTTTTTCTCCTTCTGAAGCGATTCTCTTTTTTTGCTTGTTGGCTAACAGCACAGATACCAATCCCTTTACGGTTTCAAGATCATCCGGATCGAGTTTTTTCACTTCCACCAACAGCTCATTGAGGCTTTCAGGAACAACAGGTGGACCAGATTCTCCAGCGAAATATTCCAAAGGGACGCCCAGCAAACGACAAAACCTTACTACAAAAGAAAATTTCGGCTCAGTGCCTCGCTTCCGCTGTGTCGATATTGTAGATTCTGCACAGGGCATATTCTGCGCGATCCAAGAATACGAAGTGTTTTCTTTTTTGACGATATCGTCCGCAAGTGACCAGAAATCCACAGTGCCTCCACGTTTAATATACTGAAAAATTTTTCAATTTTGTGAAATTTTATTATTGACATATACTCAAACGCGATCTATAACATAAGTCATGGAACGCAAACGCGAAGCTATAAAGCACACGCTAAAAAACATCCAGGTGCCCTTCAAAACGGAAGAGGAGCGCCTCCGTTTTGAAGAGTTTTTGTATAAAAAGGGATTATCCGCCGGAAGGTGGGTCCGTTCTCTTATTGAAAAAGAGGACGGAGAACGCGACAGCCCGTGGATGAGCCCAGAAGATGCGGCGACCTATCTCTCGGTATCCAGGTCATACATTTATAGCCTCATCTCGTCGAAAGAGATCACGTCCTACAAACTCAAAAACGCGGTGAGGTTACACAAGGATGATCTGGACAATTACATGAGGCGACACGCGAGACCAGCGATAGTTAAATTTTAAGGAGGAGAGAAATGGCAGGCGTCGTGGAAGCGGACTTGCTCGACAGGCGCACGTTTATTGGCGGATCGGACGCACCGGTGATTATCGGGCTTTCCGCCTGGAAAAGCCCCTACGAGCTATACCTGGAGAAGACTGGTCAGGCACCCCAGCCTGACTTGTCAGAAGTTGAGAGGGTCCAGTGGGGTATCCTCCTGGAGGATGTCGTGGCGAAGGAATTCGCCCGGCGCCAGGGGGTTAAAATCCAGCGTGTGAACAAAAGGCAGGTGTCGAAAAAGTACCCCTGGATGGTCGCGCAGATCGACCGCCGGATCATAGGCGGCGGAATTCTCGAGGTCAAGACAACTGATATTTCGCAATCAACGCAGTGGGGCTTGGAGGATACCGAAGAAATCCCCCCGACGTACTACGTCCAGGTGCAACACCAGCTCATGGTGACCGAGCAGGAGTTTGCACAGGTCGCTGTGCTCATCGGCGGGAATAGAATGAAGATATACACCATAAAAAGGAACGATGAGTACATCGCCTTGCTCGCTGAGGCGGAAAAAGTGTTCTGGTACCGGGTACAAACACGAACCCCCCCAGAACCAATTGACCCTGACGAAGCAGCACTTCGCTGGGCAAGCACAAAATCGGCGCCTGTGGAAGGAACCCCAATTCAAGGTGCGTTGGCTGCCGAATATTTGGCAATAAACAACCAGATAAAAGAACTCGAAGCAAGGCAGGACGCCATCAAGCTTGAGCTACAAAATGTTCTTCAGGACATAGGGGACACGCTCACTGTTGGCGGAAAGCCTGTAGCAACATGGAAAGAACAGACATCAAAACGTCTAGACATAACCACACTCAAAGCAGAACTCCCTGAGATTGCTGAAAAATACACGAAAGAAAACACTACTCGAGTATTTCGCGTGCTCAAAGGAGCCCTCGAGTTTGCGAAAGGGGAGCAAGCATGAATAAAACGATTCAGTTTTCGGTATGCGAAGAAGACAGGGAATGGATAGAACAGTATGCGGAGGTGAAAGGATATGGCAACGCCTCCAATCTTGCCCGGTTTGCAGTGTTTGCCCAAATGCGAAAAAACCCGCTTACAGACGCGGAGCGAGCAAGGTTTGAAAGTAGGTACGGATACAAGGATGAAAACCCCGTAGCGGTAGCGCAGCAGCAGCCTAGAGGAAAAAAGGAGGACGAAGAATGAGCGAAAATGCAGTTGGCCAGAAAAAGCCACAAACCATGCGCGAGTGGCTCGACCAAAATCAGGCGAGATTCCTGGAGGCGATCCCCAAGGGGACGATCGATGTAGGGCGATTCATCACCGCCGCGAGCCTCGAGATCGCAAACAACCCAAAACTCCAGAAATGTGACAAGCTCTCGATTTTTCAGAGTCTGCTTGAGTCCGCGCGATACGGCCTCGAAGTTGGCCGGCTTTTGGGCCAGGCGTGGCTCATCCCCTACAACGAGACAAAGTACCTGCCGGACGGGTCGAGGGCGAAGGTAATGACCTGCCATTTTCAGCTTGGCTACAAGGGACTCATTGTCTTGGCCAGGAGAAGCCAGACAATAAAGTCGATCGTGGCAGAAACGGTCTATGAGCACGACTTTTTCGAAGTCGAACTCGGGCAGGGGCGGCACCTGACCCACCGCATCAACATCCGCGAGGAGCGGGGCGAGCCAATAGCGTACTATTGCCTCGTGGAGCTCGAAAACGGCGGCTACCAATTCGGGGTGATGTCGAAGAAGGATGCCGAGAAGCACAGGGACCGCTACTCCAAAGCGCATAAGCAGAAATTTGACGATCAGGAGTCGGTGTGGGACACCAATTTTGATGAGATGGCGATCAAAACCGTCGTCATTAAGACCCTAAAGCTCTGCCCCATTTCGATCGAGGCACTCGAGGCGGCGGGTAAGGTAGAGCAGGAGGAGGAGATCAGGATTTCGGCTCCGCCAGCAGAAATGCTTCCCCCACCGCCAGACAACCCAGTTATTGAACCCGTCTCTGAGGAAGAAAAAAGGAGCCAGGCTGACATGAGTCAGCCAGTAGCAGATGCAGCCCCAAAAATGGAACATCATGCTCCCTCCACAGAGGAGCCCAAAAAGGAAATTGGGCGACCCCTCTCAAAGACGTTCGAGGAAGCATTGAAGGCGACACGACAAGCGGCGAGAGTCGCGGAATATCCGGCAAGAAAACCAGAGCCACCAATGTCCTCTGATACGGACTCTCTGGGCATCTTCTAAAAACACACGGACGGGGGCAACCCCGCCTTAAAGGAGAATAAGATGCAACAGCTTGAGCTTTTCCCGAACCTCCATGTGCAGCTAAAGGAAGGCACCATACAAGAGCGATTTGAAGCGTTCCACGAGGCGAATCCCCACGTGTACAGGAACCTGGTTCGCCTCGCACGAGCGTTTCGAGAAAAAAATCCAAAAAGACGAATAGGGATCGGCGCCCTCTTTGAAATTCTCAGGTGGCAGTATGCGATCCAGACAGATGGGGACGACTACAAACTCAACAACAATTTTCGGTCGCGCTATGTAAGGCTGATAGAGGCCCAAGAGCCGGATCTGCGCGGGGCGTTCGAGAAGCGCGCGCTCAGGGAGCGAGTATGACCCGGACCCGCAAGGAATGGAGAGGCCAGAAATTCACGGTCTGGATCGCACGAATAAACCCGCTAGGGGTAATAGGGCAACTACTCCTCGCCGCGCTTTTTGTATTTGCCCTTTGCCTTTTGTTTGGAGTGAGGGGGTAATATGGCGACACAGCGATATATATCCACGAGTTTCTGGGACGATGAATGGATAACGACATTGGATCCGAGCGAGAAGCTTTTGTACCTGTACCTCATGACGAACCCGCTCACGAACATCGCTGGTGTCTACCAGATCACCATTCGACGCATCTGCTTTGATACAGGCTTCAATTCAGACACCGTAGGGCATATTCTAGCAAAGTTTGAGAAGGCGGGGAAAGCATACTTGCGAGACGGCTACATGATCCTCCCATCCTGGCCGCAGCATCAGCGTCCCGAGGAGCGTTCAAAGATAAAACAGGGTATCGATGCCATCCTCCGCAAACTACCAGACAAGATAAAAGAGCTATTGGTAGAGATAGGGTATCGATACCGTATCGAGGGGTATCCATATCCCTCGAACTATTCTGATTCTGATTCTGATTCTGATACTGATTCTGATACAGATACTGATTCTGATTCTGATCAGCGCATCGGCGTCAAGAAGACTATGAGTTTTCCACAGCCTGGCGGCCCGTTTGAAATGCGGGCCGCCGGCATAGATCAATTCTCGGTTAAAGAGGGTATAAGGCGTGCGATCGCAGAACTCGCCGAAAGGAGTAAAGATGTTCACTAAGAAATGGGGGGTGAAGACGAAAGCCCAGAGGAAACCCAACATGAGCCACAAGAGAGAAAAACGGACGCTTGAACAGATGACGCACAGCGAACTTGAGCATCTGCTTGACCGCGAGGTTTCATACTACGTTCGGATGACCTACGCGAACGATGATGGCCAATACGTAAAATGCTACACCTGTGACAAAATAGGGCTCGTTAAAGAGATGCACGCGGGGCACTTTATATCTAGGGTTTGGCGAGGAACTAGATGGGATCTGCGCAACATCAGACCGCAGTGCCCAAAATGCAACACGTTCGAGGAAGGGAGGCACGAAGTATTCAAGGAGCGGCTCATTGAGGAGATCGGAGAGGAGGCGGTTAAAGAGCTCGAACGTCTGCGTGACTTCTATGGTCACACAAGGCTCCCCCGCGAAACACTAATCAGTGAGATACAACGGTATCGAAAACTGAATCATAAAATCAAAGAAAGACTCAAGAGGCTTATGAGATGAGCCATCAGAAAATGAGCCCTTAAAGAAGGAGATGCACGATGAAAGTAACCATTGACATCACACTACAGCAGTTTGAAGCTTTGCGCATGGAGTACCATCGAAAAGGGTTGTACCTCGATCAAAATAAGTTTCCGGGCAACAACCCGACACCGATCGATCAGGTAATAAAAGAGATCGTAGAGACAGTACAGGAGGCAAAGCATGAAATTTAACGCACGCAGCGCATCAGATAATATCGGCATGATCGAAGAATTGCGGCACGACGCAGACGTTCTCCGAAACATAAAAAGCGAGATCGAAGAAGAGGCAATAAAAAGATTTAGAGAATATCCCGACCCCGTTGATGGATATCAAGTCGGATTCAACGCCAATTCGCAGAGCGCGCTATTTGAAGCAAGGATAACATTCGACGCGTGCATAAAGACCATTAGTGGCACTAAATATGAGTTTTTTAAAAAGCTCATCAACCCAGACAGAGCGAGAAACTATTTGATCGAGTACATACAGGAACATGAAAACGAGATACTCCGGGCGATCGTGAGAAAATACGAAATCGAATTCTGTGCAATGGTGAAAAACGAAAAAGAAGAAATAACCAAGCTATTGCAAGAATACGAGGAAATCGAAAAAAAAATAAAAGCCAAACTACAGGCAGGGGGAACACATGAGTCTCACTGAAACACGCTGCGAGTACATAATCGGGCGAATAGAGACCGCGCTCAAAGGGATGCGCGAAGGACAGAGGATGCTGGTGCCTTTTACAAAAGATGATGCTCGAGATCTTCGGGAACTCCTCGAAGAATCCAAGGCACAAACGAGCGTCAGTATACGTCTGGAAAGAGAGCTCCATATTGCGCTGAAGAAGCTCGAGGCTTTAGAATAAAAGTACGTGCATAAGGACTTTAGGCCGCAGGAAAAAACAGCAATTCTAACTGCGGCCCTAGTGCACCAGGCACAAGGAGGAAAACATGAAAAAGGCGACCAGAGAGATTTTGGCAGCGGCGATCATTGGAATTCCGCTTATTTTAGCGGTCCCCCTTTTGTGGGGATTCGTATGGCGGTGATCGTCAAGCAGAACAGGAGGGTGTCATGGGTGGCGTATTTGGGGATGTTCCAGACCGTGTGGAGCCGCAATGGCTGTTCGAGGAGTACGATGAGGAAGCGGATGACAGAAGAGACGCGGCAATCGAGGATGCAATCGACCAGGAAGCAGCGCGTCGATGGGAAAAACAGGAGCGTGAGCTTGATGCGATTCTCGCGCGTATCGCTGAACGGAGAAAACGATGAGCTACACCGAACGGGCTGTCGCACCCGACAACCAGGAACGCGACGATGCGGTGTGGCGGCTCATCACGCATGGGTGGCTCAGAAAAAACAAAGGTCTCCCGATTCCCCATAAAAAAGAGGAAGAGCATGAAGGAAATACAAATAACCTGCAGCGCCGCAGACGTCGTTGAGCTGGCGGAAGTCTCGGGGTTCCAGGGCAACTTAAAGACCATCAACCGGAAGAACCTCGAGAAGCTAAAAAATAGGATATTGAAGCACGGGTTCAATGTCCCGTTCCATATCTGGATTCACGATGGCAGAAAGTACCTGCTCGATGGGCACCAGCGAACACGGGCACTTCTCGAACTTCAGGCCCAGGGCTACTCCATTCCTCCCCTACCATATGACGTGATCAAGGCGGATAACATCGAGGACGCAAAAGATAAGCTTCTTGGAATTTCAAGCCAGTACGGAGACTTTACAATGGAGGGGCTCAAGGAGTTTACCGCCGACATGGAGCTTGACCTCGACCTGAGGCTCCCCACCGGAGAACTACGCCTCGAGGCCATCAAAGCGGACGAGGAAGAGCTCGGGGACGACGACGAGCCGGAGACCGCCCCAAAGATATGCAGGGCCGGCGAACTCTGGCAGCTAGGCCCGCACCGCATCAAGGTCGGAGACTCCACCAGCGCAAAGGACGTCGCAGCCCTCTTTGAATCGCAGGCCGCACAGCTCGTGTTTACTGACCCACCCTACGGCGTAGACTACGACTCCGCCGAAGGCGGCATCATGAACGACGAGAAGAAGGGGCTCGAGCTGGAGAAGCTCCTCACCCCGGCGTTCCGCCTGGCCGCCAAGCATTCGATCGAGGATGCGGCTTTTTACATCTGGCACGCGAGCGCGACACGAGCGGAATTTGAGCGCGCAATCATCGCGGCGGGGCTCGAGGAAAAGCAATACCTCATCTGGGTCAAACCGTCGATCGTTATGGGCAGAAGCCAATACCAGTTGGCTCACGAGCCATGCTTCTACTGTGCTCGCCAAGGCGTCACACCGAGATGGACAGGAGACCGACGACAGCCCACAGTGTGGCACATTACCTCGCGCAGAGGCGCAGACGGTTTCATCGCCATGGGCAACGGGGTCACGCTTGTCTCTTCTGACGGATCGCATATATTTGTGCAACGCGACCCGCCGAAAGGGAAAAAGGTCCGCACGATACAGGCAGACACAGACGATCCCGTTTATATCGCCACGATGGAAGGCGCGGACGTGTGGCACGTTGCGCCGGACTCCAAGAAGGACTACATCCATCACAATCAGAAACCAGTAGAGCTATCTGTCAGGGCAATTATCAACAACACAGAACCCGGCGAAATAGTCTACGACGCTTTTACGGGCTCAGGCTCGACGCTGATCGGATGCCAGCGCACAGGGCGCGTTTTTTACGGCATGGAGCTCGATCTAAAATGGGCGGACAGAATCATAAAGCGATGGATACTCTGGATGCTCGATCACCATCTGGAGCCAGTGGTGATTCAAGACGGGAAACCATTTGAATGGCAGGCATTTGTGCCAGAGTATTTCAATGAATAAGACGGGGATTTACAGCGAAGGATTCAGCGATGCCAAGGAATAGAGGACCAGGTCGACCTTTCCCGAAAGGAGTGTCCGGTAACCCAAAAGGGAGGCCAAAGAAAGGCGATTCATGGAAGGAAATATACTCGTCCATTTTGGCAATAAAAGACATCAATATGCCCGACGGAACAAAAGTTACGCGAAAAACAGCAATCGCTATAAAGATGGTGCAGGAGGCGCTCAAGGGGCGCGTGGAGGCCGTGAACCACATCGCCAAATACACCGAAAGTCCAGAACCAGTACCAATATCAGCAGTAGACCTAGATGGAAATTCTCAGCATGGCGCAATTTTCGTGATGCAGAAGGAGACAATCGAGTCATGGCAGCGGAAAATTGCACAGAGTACGTCTGGGCCCCACAGTCAAGACAAGCCGAGGCTATGGGTTGCCCCGCATTTGAACTCTTCTTCGGAGGAGCAAAAGGAGGAGGAAAAAGCGACTTTCTCCTCGGAGACTGGCTCCAACACGTGCCTCAATGGGGCCGCGCATGGCGAGGCATCCTCTTCAGGCGGTCGTACAAAGAGCTCGACGAGCTCCTCACGCGGGCAGAAGAAATCTTCACCAAAATCGAAGGCGCGTACTACACGGGGGGCGACCAAAAAATCTGGCGAGTCCCCGCGCCAAACGCAAAATACCCAGGATACGCCACACTCAGATTCCGATCCCTCGACTCAGACCTAGACGTTGGAAAATACAACGGCCACCAATATCCGTGGATCGGGTTCGACGAGCTTACCGAGTTTCCGTCGAGTGGGCCTTACGAATTTATGATCGGCTGCTGCCGATCCCCGCACGGAGCACCGTGTTTTATTCGCAGCACAGGCAACCCTGGTCGCCCAGGGCACGTCTGGGTTAAGGCAAGATTTATCGACGTCGCCGAGCCAGGGCATGTGTATGTGTACGCACCGAACCCGAATGAACCGGAAAAAACGCTCTCGAGAATATTCATCCCCGCAAAGCTCGAAGACAACCGCATCCTCATGGAAAAAGACCCGGACTACGAAAGCCGGCTTTATACGTTTGCGCCGCACTTGGTAAAAGCCCTGCGGTACGGAGATTGGGAGATCGTAGTCGGGCAGGTATTAAGCGAGTACAGCAGGGAGAAACACGTCATAAAACAGCAACCACTCGACAATACGTGGTTCAGGTTTGCAGCAATGGACTGGGGATATAAAAAGCCGTTCAGTATTGGCTGGTGGGCGGTGAGCCCCGAAGGGCGCATGATTCGCTACAAAGAGTGGTACGGAATGAACAACAGCCCCAACGTTGGCATTGAGATGGGCGCAAAGAGCGTGGCGCGAATCGCGTGGGAGATGAGCGTCCACGAGAACGTCACGCACATGGTCGCCGATCCTGCGTGCTGGACCAAAATCGACGACAGCCCTAGTGTTGCCGACAGCTTTACCGAAGCCGGGTTTATCATGACCAAAGCGAATAATGATCGCATAAACGGGTGGATGCGAGTCCATGAACTCATGAAAACCACAGGACAGGACGGGAAACCATTTTTGCTTATTATGGACAATTGCCATCACTGGCTTCGTACAGTCCCTTACCTTACCGCTGATCCAAGAAACCCTGAGGACATCGACACTGAGCAGGAAGACCACGCAGCAGACGAAACAAGGTATGCGGTAATGAGCGACTTCTCTAAAAATCCGCAAGTGCTGGCTCCGAGAAAAACACTACATGCGAGCAAATCGAAACCCGCCTACAATCCCCTGACGTATGGGATATAAGGGAAATAGATAGTACGTACATCCGTACTTGTGCAAAAAACAAAATAGTGCTATACAGGGATTATCCACGGGTCTAAAGCCTCCCGACGGATGCGCCTACCGATCGAGAGGAAATCCATGCAGGGACGTGAGGCCGACCTCCGCCAAGCCGTCCCACTTTTTTACAAGGAGCGCATCATGAGCTTTGTAAACGGAGACACACTACCATCTATCAAGGCCGGAGATAGGACGTTTACAACCGCATTCCAGAGCGCGAAAAAGAAAAAGCAGCAGGATTCAGACATCCCAGGGTTCCAGCAAGAAGTGGACGATAATGGGACGCCGACAGAAAACTATATAAGCGGCGAAAGTACGTACACGCGTACTGATGCGCTGCATGCGTTGGCTAAAAGCGAGGGGCTGCAGAACCTGACCAACGAAGAGCTGGAACAGCTACTTGAGCAGATCAAGGAAAAGGCAAAGAAGCAGCAGCCGCAGTATCAGCCCCAAATTAACAGGGTCGGAGTATGACGCGCACAACAGACGATCCAATAATCCAAGAGATGGATTCGCTCATCCAGGCGCTTCAGCAGGCCCGTCAGCCGTGGGAGAGCGTGTGGGACGAACTGTGGGATAAGGTCTACCCGGGCCGCAAATTCTACGCGCCCGACGATTACGCAAAGACCAGAAAACCGACGATCAACTATTCGACACGCGCACGTAGGGCCCTAGAGATCGCATCCGGCGGTTTCCAAGAGTACACCGCAAACCGCAGGACCGCGTGGATGAAGCTACAGTTTGACGACCCAGAACTTAATAAACAGTACATGGTCGCCGACTGGCTCGATGAATGTCAGGAGCTCGTCCTTGCGCATTTCAACCGCACGAGATTTTACCCCACGCTCGGTGAGCTTGTCCCAGACGGCCATATCACTGGTGGATGTATGCTCTCGGAGGAAGATCAGGGCACCGGCTCGATCGTGTATCGAGCGCGACACCCTAAGGCGGTATGGTACGCGAGGAACGCATACGGCGAGATCGACGTGGTGCTCGACGAGCACTGGTACTCGCGCAGAGCAATAATTCAGCGGTTTGGCAAAGACAACCTGCACGAGTCCATCACCCGGGACGCGGAGCGGAACCCACTCGAAGGCGTGCGCATTTACCATCTCGTTATGCCGATGGATAAACGCTATCTAAAGTACGCCACCGGCCCCAGAAGCGTTAAAATGCCCTACGTCTCCGTATGGTACGACCAGGCGAATAAATGGATTATCGACGCCGGCGGCTATTACGAGATGCCGTACTGTGCGTGGGGATACTACCAGCTCGATGGCCAAGATTATCCGCTCACGCCTGCGATGGATGCGCTCGGGGAAGTCTACGCAGTCAATCAGATGGCCAAGAGCCGCATTGCACTCGGCCAACGGATCGCAGACCCACCGATGATCGTCGATGAAGGGCTCGAGGGGCAAGACTACCTCATCCCAGGCTATCACATCTACGTGCAAAACGCGAACCAGCGCATTGAACCCATTACGCTGGGCGCGAACTACCCCATCACGGTCGACAACGAGGATCGCACCGAAAAAGCCATCAACGAGCATTTCAACGTTGATCTCTACATGATGCTAGGCAACGCAGAGCGCGAGATGACTGCCCGCGAAGTGATCGAGCGCATGGGCGAAAAGATATCCGTCATCGGCTACAGCGTGGGAACATACGAGCAGCAGGTGCTACAGCCAAACGTCCGGCGCACCTTTAACATCCTATTCCGAGCAGGGCAGCTACCTTCTCCACCAAAGGCTGTCCAGGAGGCGGTTCAGGGTGGAGCACACCTCAAAATAGAGTTTCTAGGGCGGCTATCCCAGATGCAGCGCCAGTATTTCCAATCCTCGGGACTCAACAACGCGATCGGATACGTGACCGCGCTCGCGCAAATCAACCCCGATTCGATGGACAACGTCGACTTTGACGAGCTCATGCGCAAATCGCTCGAGTCGGTCGGTGCGCCGGCTTCCGTCATTCGGGAAAAAGAAGACGTCGATGCGATCCGCCAGAGCAGGCTACAGCAACAGCAGCAACTCATGCAGGCACAACAGGCGGAGGCCGCGGCGAACAGAATCGCGCAAAACTACGACAAGCTCAGGCAGACGCCACAGCCGGGGTCTCCTGCTGAACAGATGACGGAGGCGGTATGAACGAAGAACAGATCAAGAAGAGCGAACAGGAACGAGAGGCGAGGGCTTTAGTACGCAGGGTATTTTCGACGCCAGACGGAATAAAAGTGCTCACGGCACTCTTGCTTGACCTTGGTTTTTTTTCACAGGCCACAGACCCAGAGTCCGTGGCTCGGCGCAATTTCGCGGTTTTCTACTTGCGAGAGCGCCTCGGATTTACACAGGCCAAAGACGCAGCATTGGCTATCGAGTTGATGCTCAAGCTCGGGAAATAGGAGGCACGGAATGCCAGATGATGTAGCCACGGTTGCGGGTCTCGATAGAGGCAACCCCACCCAGGCAGCGGACGCGGGAACGAAGGAGCCGGTCACCTTTGCCACCAGTCTTAAAGAGGAAACCGGTAGTGGTAGCCAAGCTGCGTCGCAGCAGGCAGCCCAGGACGACAAATCCCAGGCAAAGGAAAGCACACCCACGCAGACCGGAGTCCTGCCAGGATATGCAGCCGGCCTCTCGAAAGAGCTGAAAGCGGACCCGAAGATCGTAGCCTATGCAGGGAAATTCAAATCAATGGATGACCTAGTGAAGGCCGCGATGGAAGCGGACAGCAAAATAGGTGGCATGGTAAGTATCCCGAAGGATGACGCGCCCGAAACGGAATGGCGGGCTTTTTACACAAAGCTCGGCGTCCCGGAAAAACCAGAAGACTATAAGCTCAACGCCGAAGGATTAGGTCTATCGGAAGCCCAGGTCGACGAGATACGCAAAATGGCGTTTGGTTTGAACCTGCCCCAAAATAAAGCACAAGAACTCCTCAGAAATGCATCAAAAAGCTACGCCGACCTCGCAAAAGCCTACACCGAAAGGATGAGGGCGGTTGCGAAGGAAACAGAAGCTGCAATGAAACAAGAGTGGGGCGACAAGTACAACCAAAACTACAACCTTATGGTTCGGGCAATGCGCGCCGCTGGTGATAGCGACCTCATGAAAGAACTAGAAGATTCTGGGATGGGGAACTCTCGGGCGTTCGCGCGTTTCCTCGCAAAAGTTGGAAGCATGATCTCAGAAGACACAACTCCACATGGGGGACCGCATCGTATGCCTGCACGACTAGGGGGAATAGATAGACCAGGTCTGGAGGACTAAGGGCGAAGGACCATTATGTCCACCACTGTCCTTAACGAACTCACTCCTATAGAACTCGCAAAACGCTTCGCTGGAAAGAACGAAATTTTCATCATCGAGTCAATGAGCGAGACCAATGAAATGCTCATTGACGCCGTCATGGGAGAGGCCTCTGATGGTACGGTCAACCGCACCACGCAGCGTGTCTCGCTTCCCTCTGGAACTCGCAGAATCTATGGCCAGCCCATCGGTTCGGAGTCCAGCAAAACGCGCCAGATCGAGGACACGATCGAGATGCTCGAGGATTATTCCGATGTCGACGCGAACATGGCAGACCATGCGCCCAGTAAGGCCGCCCTGCTCGATTCCGAAGACCGGGCGTTCCTTGAGGGGCTTGGACAGACTCAGGTTGATGACCTCCTCTACGCCAAGCGCGCAGACGGCCCAGAGTACATCGACGGCATTCTCTCGAGACTCCCGTCCACGATCGACAACTCGAGCGTGTTTGGTGTTGAGACCTCGGGAACAAACCTCACGTCCATCATCCTTGTGAAATGGTCGCCGGTCATGGCCAAGCTCATCTACCCACACGGGCGAGCGGCTCTCGGAGTCAAAGCGGAGTATCGCGGCAAGCAGGATATTCAGCGGACGGTCAACGGTGTCACTGGCACCCTCCCTGTCTACCGCACGTTCTACTCTACGCACTTCGGCATCACGGTGCGAGACCCGCGCTCCATCAAGCGCATTGCGAACATCAACCCGCTGACGAGCAACGCTGAGACGATCCTGAAAAAGCTCATACAGGCCAAGAACAAGCTGGCGCCTGGTGCGGGCACAGTGGTCGCCTACATGAACTCCGACGTGCTCACCATCCTTGAGCAGTACACCACGATCGAGCGCGGCAAGTACCTCGTCCAGAAGGATGATCCATGGGGAAGGCCGACGACACATCTCGGTGAAATCAGGTTCCGCCAGGTCGACGCGATCCTGAACACGGAGTCTCTGGTCAGCTAACAAAACGGGGGCGAAAGCCCCCGCATAAAAGGAGATACAGCATGTATCATGTTTCTAACATTCTGTGCAAAGACAAAGACGTCAAAAACGCAGGCACCGTGTATTCCGACGTACTCGACACAGGAGCGGCGAAGCTTGGCGATGTCGAACCCATCTACCTCGAGCTTTGGTCAGACGTCAATGCGGTGGGAGCAGACGGCCGTCTCGCGGTTACGCTTCAGAGCGCAACCGACGAAGCATTCACCTCTCCGGAGGACGAGGCGATTTCGATTTCCGGGCTTACCGCCGCGAATCTAGTCAAGGGGAAATTCCTCACCGTGGCGATTCCGTACAACATCAAACGCTACGTGCGCGTGAAGTTTGTCACGTCCACGGTGGCGTCAAGCACGTTCACCACGGCGAATGTTTCGGCGTATCTACGCCAGGCGGTGTAACATGGCAACGAAACCAGATTATCGCGTCGGCGACAAGCCGCGAAGGTTCAGGTGCAAGGTTACCTGCTACTACAATGGCACTCGCTATTACGGCGAGGACAAGGTACCAGACCAGTCGCGCGTCGCCGTCTTGGAGTTTCAGCCTGGGACGGAAATCCCGAAAAACTTCCAGTTTGAGAACTGGGAGGAGTTTTGACCAAGAAATAGGGGGCGCTAGGCCCCCTGTTTCCATGAGGAATCGCCATGACAGAGATAGATGTTGTAAACCTTGCCCTCGCGAAACTTCACTATAACGAAACAATCACATCTACAGATGGGACGCTGGCGAACGCCACCAGCTCTGGGCAGGCGACCGAGATGGCGAAGATGTATTATCCACGTGCCAGACGCCAGATTTTCAGAATGGCTGCGTGGACATGCATCCAGAGGCGCACAAGACTCGCGGCGACAGAATTTTCTGAAAACTATACCGGATTCGCTTACATGGCGGTGCTCCCTTCCGACTACATCAACAGGGTCAAAGTGGTGGACGTCTATGGACAAGAGATACCGGCAGAAATAGAGGGCCGATCACTCTACGTCAACGAACAGGAGCCTGTGCTGATTTACACCTACGACGAGAAAGACTGCTCGAAATGGGACGACCTGCTTATTGAAGCGGTGGCAACACAGCTGGCAAGCATGTTGGCCTACCCGATAACGGGCACGCATGAAAATGAAGTCGCGCTCGCACAGTCGGCAATGGGGATGATCGCTCAGGCGGTCACAAAGACGAACCGAGAGAAGCACCAGGGGCAAGCTGCACCAGGACCATGGATGGAAGGAATATTCGATTACCCCCCGTCTATTAGGAGAGTTTAATGCAGCAGAAACAGCTCATAAACGATTTTACGGCGGGGATACTCTCACAAAAATGGAAGGGGCGCTATGAGACTGAAATATTCCGAAAAGGGCTTCAAGAATTAAACAACTTTGTCCCGTTCTTCCCTGGCGGGGCAACGCTACGACCTGGGACATGGTATCAGGGAGATATCGGGAATTATGCCGTGCGACTAATTCCGTTTCAGGTTTCTGACGACGTCGCATATATTCTTGAATTTTCGGCATCCAAAATTAGGATATGGAAAAACGGGGCACTCCTGTTATCAGAGGGAAACCCGATTACAATTACCACGCCCTACACCGATCAAAGCATTCTACAATTTGCCCAGGATGGGGCAAAACTGTTCATTGCATCCGGAGTCGCACCCGTAAAAATCCTCGAGATGATAAGTGTAGACACCTTTACATTCGGAGATTTGGTAATTACCTATAACGAAGGATATCAGCCATTTAACGGCCCCACCAACTATCCGAGAGCGATCGCAATATTTGATGGCCGGCTTTATCTTGCCAGCACCGAGGCGGAACCACAAACTATCTGGGCCAGCCAGCCATACGACTATGGGAACTTTGTTTATTTCGACACGATATCCTACACA
This sequence comes from Spirochaetota bacterium, assembly GCA_029265255.1. Next base: position 25,928 of record JAJUJQ010000013.1, on the reverse strand, counting down.
TCGAAACAACTCAGAGAGCCGCAAAACGCGTTCACCGGGACAATCACCCAAGGCAGCACAAGAATAACCGGCGTGAATGCAGACGAAATAGCTAAAATGAAGGTTGGTGATCGGATAACTGGAGATGGAATTCAATTTGTTTACAACGCCGCGACCACATATATAACCGACATCGGAGTGGATTACATCGATATTTCGCTGCCAGCAACGGAAAGCGGTTTCAAGACACTCTATTCTTGCTGGCATGACCCGGCGGTGCCGGAATATGAAGATGTCCCCTATACAAGAGACGTGATCAGCACTGCCTCGGCATTCAAAAAAACCATTGCGGGAGAAAGAAACGAAAAAATACTCTGGCTATCCGCGGGAAGGAACCTTGTTGTCGGAACCAGCACGGCAGAACGGATCATTAAGAGCGGAACAACATCCGCAGGTTTTTCTTGCCAGAAATACACCGACTATGGCTCCGCACCCATACAGCCCCTTAGCGCCGCGAACATTGTGTTATTCGTGAGTACAAACCGAAGGATCGTCCGACAATATGTGTACGACGCCAATATCGAGAATTACGACGCTGTGAAATTCAATTACCTCTCCGACGAAACCCTCACGGGCGTCAAGCAGATGGACTACCAGAGCCACGACTCACCCATCATATGGTTTGTGCTTGACACAGGAGTGCTGGCTGGTTGTGTTTACGACCCCGCACTAAAGATACAGGCGTTTTTCACCTCGACATTCGGCGGTTTGGTGGAGAGCATCGCCGTCATCACCGAGAGCGGAGTAGACACCGTTTACCTCAGCATCAACGAGTCCGGCACGAGGAGACTGGTGAAAATGGGCCAACTCTTCGACGGGACACATCTTGATTTTGCGCAGCAGAAGACAGTCACGGCAGGGCGGGTAGCCGGAATCACCTGCGTCTCTGGGGATGCAACACTTGTATATCAAAACAACGCCTACCACGTAATCGTGGTTAGTGGGACAACCAGTGTCCCTGCACAAGTCCCCGATGGGGCAGTAGTGACAATTGGGCGGACTTTTACAGGGATAATCAAAACCATGCCTACAACTGGAGACCCGGCGATAAAGATGGTCCCTAGGGTGTCTATTCGAGTCCAAGACACATATCCATTCAATGTTGGGTTCGAAAACGTGGAACCTGAAACAGTAAAGATAGCTGGCCCATACACAGGAGATATCATCGTCCCGATAAAATCCAAGTGGGACTATTCTGGGGCGGTTGTCATTACCCAGGACTCCCCTCTTAACACCACCATACTCGCGATGATGACCGTAATCGACGTAGGAGGAGCGTGATATATGCCGATACTTGCCATTATCATGCTAGGAGCGGCACTTGTAAAAGGTGTTGGAAATGTGTTTGCAAATGCCGCAGCCAGGGATAAAGAAGCAAAGGAAGCGAAATACCAACTTGACCAACTCAATGCCGATACAACGGCGACAATAAATGTTATGGACGCCGAGCTTGCCGCCAACAAAGAAGCAGACTTTACCAAAGCTACAGCGATTGAGCGTGGGGCAACAGAGCAATTCACTGCAAACATGCAAAACACCTACCTTGCCCAACTGGGCGCAGAGAACAACTATATGGAACAACTCTCTGCGAGCAACGACACGATGGGGAAACTGCAGACAGCGGCAGGAATGAGCGGGGCGCGGACAGACGCAACGCTCATGGGAATCACAAAATCAATTCTTGATGAGCAAAACAAGGCAATGAGAACCTCAATAGACGCTGCGCGAGACTCTAACGTGGCTACAGGACTTGCGAGCGTAAATGAGGCAAAAACACAGGCGAACGAACTCCGGTCACAATATGACCCAGGGTCTGCGTACATGACGCTCTTTAATACCAAAAGACAAGGCATTTTAGACGCCGCAAACGTAAAAAGAACGTATCTGCAAAGCGTCTACAAAGACGCGACTACATACGACTGGTGGGATTTTGGGGCAGACTTCATTTGGGGTTACAACCCCATAGCGGGCACAGTAGCAGACCTGGCATCCCAGGGAGTATTTGGGAAGATATAACAGGGACAGGTGAAAAATAATGAGCGGCAAAGATTTATTCATTAAGGGCTTCCAAGACTTCGGAGACACCGCCATGAAGGCGGCATCTGATCTGCTCAAGTTTTCCATCAAAACAGAATCCACAGACTATAAGCTCGGGATCGCAAAGAAGATAGAAGAATTCAAACAGTCGCTTCTCACCGACTCAAATTTTGGAAGTCCTCTTGCAGAGCAGCCCGAAGGGTACATGGCAAAATGGCTAGACTTTACAAAGGAGCTCCAAAAGGGCGTTGACCAGATAAAAAGCCTCGCCGTCAGACAAAACGTGAATGATTATTTAGGCGCCGTACTCCCTGAACAACAAACAACCATCGCGCAGGCACAGTTTAAGGGTTGGGGCGCACAGCAAGTCTCCAAAGTAGGGGATCAAATCCTTGAGGCTATCAAAAACAGCCCGCCAGAACAGGCGCTCACCTTCGCGGGAGAACAGCTCAAGGGGCTCTTGGACACCAGGCTTATCGATCCTGCCGACTACGACTCCAATATGAACGCATACGCGCAGTATGCGATAGAGAGCGACCTCGGAAAGAAGGCCATAGCCATATATGATGAAAAAGGCGAAGCGTCCGCCATGGACTATCTCACCAACGCAGCGACGCTCGTCACCATCAACGGCAAGACATACACCGTAGGGTCGCAGGCACTGGAAAACGCGAAAGCCAGGTTGCAACTCCATGCGTCGGCCGCCGAGGAAAGTGCCGAAAAGAGTGTCAGAGAAAAGCTCGATAAATATATGTATCAGTCGCTTGGCGGGATGGTTCCAGAAGGAGAAAAACCCGTCAGCGAATTGGATGTTCTTAATGCGATCGAAAAAAGCGTCATAAAAGACAAGGAGCCGTTCTATGCGATGTTCCAGAAGTATCGACAACTGGCAAGCTCAAGCTCCGAAAACGCCGGCACCATCGCGATTGCTGATGCGATGTTTGCCCATCAAAAAAAGCGTGCAGGCGGTCAACTGACACCAGAAGAAGAAGCCGCTGCGAAGGCATGGGAGGACGGGTCGGTCATTAGGGCAAATGCAAAGGGGCAGGCGGCGGTTCAATGGAACAGCGTGTGGGAAAGTAAAAACAATTACGAGAAACAACAGGACACCGAAGCGGCCGCAAGGGCCGACAGAAAGACCGCCTCTTCGATCATAGATTCGGTTTCGAGTATGGCCTATGGTCTCCCAATTCCTGACGGCGGGAAAGTATATAATAGGGAGTCGGCAAAAGCAGCGATCGACAGCCTAGTGAATTTGCCCCAAGAGGAGAAAGACAACCAGAAGAAAACTATTGACGCATATTTCAACTATAAAGAGAATCGCGAATCCGATGAGGCCTCATCGGCTGCGGAAATCGCAATATCAACTTCGCTCACTGAAATTATGAAAAAAATTCAGGGGAGGCCGTATGACCCCAAATTGATCATTCCGGAAGAGAAGCTCGGATTGTACGCAAGTAGTCTCAAAGAAGGAAAGTTGGAATATTACCAAGGCCAGTACACACTCCTTGCTGGACAGTTGAAAGACAAAATTCAAGAAGCGGCGAGAAATGCCTCAATTGTGGATCTCGACAAGAAAATCGGGGCCTATGATCAAGACCCGGCAAATAACCCACTGCCAACGACCGAGCAACTAGATGCATTATATAACAACGGGCAGGGGACACTCACTGAAAACGACTACCGCTACTACACCAGCCAGATTGCAGCAAGGAAGAAAGCGGCGGCACAAGAACAGGCAATCAAAGACAAGACTGCGGCGTACACTCAGGGGCTCCTTGATATCCAAACCGCGAAAAGCAACATGCGAAAGAAGTTTAACGGCGAGGAAGTCAATGAAGGGAGCCCTACACTTACCCCTGAATGGATAAAAAACAACATTCCTGAAGAACTGCAGCAATACGCGATATCGGAGATGGAGTATGAGCTCAAGGACGAGGAGGCAATTGCCGCAAGTAAAGCAGAAGCCGCAAACAAGGCAGAGAATGAAAAAATTCTGAAAGGATACGAAAAACAACTCAATGATGGGACACTCACCACTGAGCAGGTCGACAAGGACGCTGATGCGGGCCTTATTACCGCCAGCCAGCAGAGCATCTACAATGACATCTTGCGCAGAAACAAAGAAGCGAATCAACGTTTAGAGGATGCAAAGAAGGCGCAACAAACCGCGACGGATCACCTACTCCTCATCAGAGAGGCAAGAAACAACCTGATAAAAAAGAACAACGGAGAAAAGCTACCAGACGGAGCAGTGGTTCTCTCCGAAGAATGGATAAAAGATAAGAATAATAATTTCAGCCCACAGGAAACCGCAACCGCCGCCGACATGCTCGATGCAGAAAACGAGCGAGTGGCTCAGGCTGCAGCAAAAGCACAGGCCGCGGCGAACAACACAAAGCTGATGGACGCCATGCTCGTCACCCAAAGGCAACTTGCGGTTGAACCAGAGTATGGACGTGGCAACATCGACCTGCACGCCCGCCCGGTGGTAATGATGCCCAACGGTGAGATTGCGACAGTCCGCTCCATGACCTTTGAGGAGGACGGAAAGTTTATTCTGGTGCCAAGCATCTCACCGGATGGGAAGGTCCTTACCAAAGAAGAGGCATGGCAACTCTACAAGGAAACGGGACAGTACCTCGGGAAATTCAACAGCGAAGAAGCTGCGGCCAAGTATGCCGAAGAATTACACAACGAGCAAGAGAGCTACTATTCGACAAATAAGCCTATCACTGGCCAAGGGCTTACCCCGGAATACGTAAAGCAGGTTCTCGGCGACAATGCAGCGGATAGCCCCTATATGAGTATGGCGATAGCCTTTGAAAACGACATGAGGGCAAGGCAGCAAAAGGGGATCGAACGCGCATGGCAACGCCAAGTAGCGGAGGCAGAGAAAAATACCGTCAAATGGGCAAACCATGAAGAATATAGCGGAGACATCCTATCTGACGATCTAATAAACTCGATGCCCGGTAGCATGGACCCGTCAATCGGAACTCAACTTCAAGAACGATTCGCCAACTACAAAGCCCTGCACGATAAGGTAGAAATAGACAAGCAGCAAGACGCCCTCGGTGAGGCTGCATACAATTCAATTCAGGCTTCTAAGGGCGAAAAGGTTACAGGCCCACTACTCACACGTTCTGCAATTTGGGCATCTGGTCTCAGCTTGAACGAGAAACTGGCCTACGATTCACTCTACTCGTCGATTTACGAGAAGGCAGATACCACCGCATCCAGTATCGAGGCGCAAACGCTCAACATGAATCTGGATGCTCTTGATACCGCTGCGAACATCGTATCTAGAATTCTGGCGGGACAAATCACGAGCGGAACTGTGTACTACCAAACATGGGAAAAGAATTCCTGGGTTTGGAAAACAGTGACTCTCTCTGGAGCATCCGCAAAAGCAACATGGCAACAAATAGCGGATACTATTGCCCCATACGCAGCCCGAGCGGGGAAACAGTCCCTTATTGCCGAATATGCAAAAAAGCTGGACGCACCACCCCCAGCAGCAAATACCGGATGGGATACCGTAATGGCAGAGCTCGACAGAATGTCCAAGTCTCAAGGCAAGGCCCCGGCACTCATCCCCGCGACCGACCTGCAATTCTACAAAGACTGGCTGCGATCAAAACAGGCAGAGAGTCCAATAATAACCGCAGACCAAGCTTCAGACATGATCAACGCCCTAAAATCAAAGGCGTGGACTGTTAAGGCAACGGCGTCATTCTCCCTCTCCCCGACGCTGAAAAACGATATAGACACGATCGCCGACATGATTGTTTCAGGGAAAGCAAAATACTACATGGGGCGCGGCGACGATTTGCAACCAAGGCCAATGCACCCGGCATTTGCCTATGCGGCCGAATGGTGGAGGAACTCGTTCATAAAGTCAGCGATCAGCGAAGGCGCGAAAGGTTTTGAAAATATCAATATTGGAACAAACGCGCTGGGCGGATTTACCCCTGACGGCCAATACTGGATACAAGTCGAGCGGAACAAAAACACCGAGAAAATGTTTAAAGACATGGGGATTAAAGACGCAATAAGAACAATGTTCTGCCTTGGACAGATTGATGGTCAAGCATATATTACGCGGCAGGTGTACTACAATGGAAACGATATGCGTCCAGTAGTACAGGTTCTTTCAAGGGGAGAATGGCTTGATGTTCTTTCGGCAGACCCCAGCAAGCCATACGTTTACAAATTTGCTCCAGCGGCGGTAAAGAAGCTGAATGCAGAGGAGCTAAAACTCACCTATGGGGCGACCACGTTCGTCCCGTCCTTCTAGGAGACGTTCACATGTCAGACTTTTGGTCAGAGTATTACAAGAATCAGGAAGAAGAGAGAAAACGGCTTCTTAGCGTTTCTATACCGCGGCCAAGGCTCGATATTGGGCCAGCGATAAGAGAGACGGAAAAACCTGGATGGACACCATACACATCTGACAAGGTCCCCATGTTTCCCGGAGCCCCTGAGGGATTCTGGATGCCAACGTCCGTCGCCGATGCGTTTCAGGAAGCCATCAAGTCTGCTCCTGACCCAGACGAAGCGGAGACGAGGCTTAAGAGCGCATACCTTTTGTCGCAGACCTACAACATTCCCCTCCCCACCGCCATCAACGACTTTGATGCAATCACACAGGCGCTCTACCAAAAAGCACTTGCACCAAAGACTGCATGGGAAGCAATCAAAACGACATGGCAGGCGGCCACGATTGGAACACAGATCGCCGATAAAGCAAATCGGCTTTGGAAAAAAGGCAGGGACTGGGACTTTTTGAATGACCCACTATGGGGAGAAATACAGCAGCTGCAAGCCCAGATGCCCGCACCTGATGCCATAAAAAGAAGCCTCCCTGGGGAAGCCATGAAAAGCCTCGCGCAATTTATTCCATCAATGCTGGAAGGGATAAAGGCTGGTGCCCTGGGCAACCTTGCAGGGGCAGCCGCCGGCGCTCTTGTAGCGGGGATGCTCATCCCTGGCATCAACATTCCGTTAGTAGGAATAACAGCTATTGGAGGGCTCGGCATGGCTGCGGCACAGGCCACAGTAACCACGTTCGGAAGCCAGCTCGGGGGGATGATACAGTCAGGACAGCGATCCAAAGAAATGGAACTCGGGAGCGAATTCTACAACGCGCTCTCCTACAGAGACCCAGTGACCGGCGGACACATCAACCCGAAGATCGCATGGGACTGGGCGGGTATCTATGGAGCTCTCGCCGGAGCCATAGAGTCGATGGAAATTGGAACATTTTTTAATCAATTCCCGAACCTTGGAGAGATGGCGCAAAAGGCCCTCCAGAAAAGCGCCAGCAAGGTCATGATGGACGCATCGGAGCAGGCAGCCAGAGCCGGCATCGTACAGCGACACTTTTTGTCATGGATCGGAGAAGCAGCAAAAAAAGCATGGGAGGCGGGAGGAGATATCGCCGCCGAGACAGCAGAAGAAACAATACAGCAAGCCCTCCAAATTGTCTCGGAAGAAACGGCAAAAAAAATCACGATGGACGTTGATAATGTGCAACTCACCTATGCGACAAAAAAAGAAATAGTAGACAGTCTTGTGGACACGGCGGTGACGACGTTTCTCGGAATGTCGGCACTGAAACTGATCCCCGGCGCGGTGAAGCTGTTCGTAAACGTCAACACAGAAGCAAGCAAAACCAACACTGAAATTCGGACACTCCCGAAGACGACAAATAAAAGCGAAACACTCTCAACGCAGACCTACGAAGCATTCTCCAAACTAGCCTCGGGCGAACTTCCGCAAGGGCTCACCTTTGGAAGAACGGAACAGGTGCCCGGAGAACGATACACGTTCAAGCTGGGAGATTCGAACAAGAAGCGCATCGAGTCGGCAACGGTGGATATATCGCCTTCCACCGAAGAGAGCAAGCCGGGAACAGTCACTATCCTTGGATTCGAAAAAGGACAAGACCCGAAGAATATGCGGGCACTGACGCTCAAGATTGCGTCATTGTTCCCTGGTTGGGAAATAAAAATCGAAGACAAAACAACATCGGCACAGGCCCTCGCGCGATGGATGACAGAGAACAATCCGAGAGGATCGGAAGCTGGAATAAATCCGTTTGCGACAATACGAGACATCCCTGAACAGGCCAGCATGCAGGCCATTGAGGAAGCGATCAGGGCAAACAAGCCTTCATGGGGCGAAGCAGAGATTCGGGCCTCGACGTATTTCTTCACAAAGGTCGCCCAGCGCATCGGCATAAATCCCGATGAGATGGCGTCCAAGATTCTCCATCCGCAGGTTGTCGCAGGGATGGTCCCCGATAGTCCCTCGACATTTGGCTCGATATCGAGGGTTAGCTATGAGGGGGGGATTAAAAGCCTGATACAGCTTGGGCCTAACGCCAACCCGTCGACCATGATGCACGAGCTCACGCACGCGACACTATGGTTCCTTATGGAGAATCGGCAGGTTCCCCAGATCGATCAATTCCTCACCGAGGCAGAAACTGCGTTCGGCATCAAGAATAAGGACTGGCGAGCAGAGTGGTCGGGGTGGACAGACGAATACCAGAACACCGCAGGCAGGAACGCAAATAGATCAGGAGAAGAGGCGCTGGCGTATGCACTCGAGGACTACCTTGCGTTCGGCCGGGCACCGAGCCATCAGGCGGATGGCATCCTCGCCAAACTCGCGCAGATGATTATTGACCTCTACAACGGCCTCAAGAGAGCCAGGGTAAACCTGTCCCCAGAGATCACGCAATTCTTCGACAAGATCATGCAAGAGTCCCCTATAGCACAGGAAATGCAACTTGAAACCGAGAAGGAAGCCACAGGAACAACAACGCAAGAAACAGCAAAAAACAGCCCACAAGAGGCGTTGGAGCCCCAGATTAAGAAAAAGGACGAAGGGCCAACACAAAACCCCGTAGCGGTAGCGCAGCAGCAGCCTGAAGGGAATAAACCAGCAGAGCAGCCGGCAACAATTGATCTCGGCATTTTCCAAGGCGAAATAAATCGCAGGAGAGCCGACAACACGAACGCCTTGGCTATGGCTAAAAAGCTCGAGCAGGAAGGTGTGAGCCAAGAAGAGATTCATGCGCAGACGGGATGGCAAAAGATACACGGGAACTGGATGCACGATCCACTTTTTCAGGGCATCCACGCATACCACGGATCAGGCGCATCGTTTGATTACTTTGATTCTGACTACATGGGCACCGGCGAAGGAGCGCAAGCCTATGGATGGGGGCACTACTTCACCACCAACGAGGCGATCGCGCGAGGCTATGCTACTCGTTCAGCAGAAGCCAACACCGAAACCCATGTTCAGTTTGGTGATGCGGAATACATAAACTCCAATAATGGATGGACAACGACCGAGGGAGTCCCCGCCACGTCGGAAGAAGAGCTCGTACTGACCGCGTTCACATACGAGAACAACAAGAAAGACGCACTTGGCCTTCTGAAGAGAATAAAGTCAGGAGAATCAAAATTCCCGGTTCTTTCAGACGCCACGCCAGAAGAGATCGACGCGGCAATAGAACTCATTGAAACGACGCCGATCCAACAGCTAAGCGGGCGCAATTTGTACGAAGTGCACATTAACCCGAACGGCGAGGATGTGTGGATTGATTGGAACAAGCCTGTTCCTGATTCGATTGTACAAAAAGTAAAGGAACAGGCGGCGGAGGAGGGGATAGAGCTCCCCGAGAACATAGACGTGTCGACAGGAAGAAAATTTTATAGGTCTCTCTACGGAGACAACCATGGTGACCCAGAAGCTGATAGGGAAACTTCAGAATTCCTTGACAGAGCAGGCATCACAGGTATCCGCTATCCTGCGGCCTCTGGGGGATTCGGCGACGGGGCAGAAGGCACAAATTACGTTGTGTTTAACGAAAACAAAATAAAAATAGAACGACACGAACTCTTCCAAGGCAAGGCCCCTAGCACGCTTGATGAGGCTGGCGTGACGGGCGTGGTGATGCTGGACACAGAAAGCCAGAAGCCACAACTACTGCACGAAATAGACGCGAAGATACTTAACCACGAGTTATACCAAGGCATCCAAGATGAGCATGGCTGGATCTATAAATCAGAGGAAGTTATTCGACAAAAACTGCAAGGGAAGCAGCCGGGCCGGCAGATATTGAAGATGCTGCAATCGGCAGGAGTAAAACAAGACGAGCTCAAGTGGGCGGGGCTCAATGATGCACTCGACACCGATGAAAAGCTCTCGCTAAACGATGTGTTGGAAATTCTTAATGAAAACAAACTCAAAATAAATGAGATCGTATACGGCCCTGGAGAAGAAACTCGATATGCGCAATATACACTCCACGGGGGCTACAATTACCGAGAGATACTATTCACGTTGCCGGTAAAGAGAATTGAATGGAGAATACCTGATAATGCAGCATGGATAGAATCGGATGGCTGGTTTAAGCTTGTCCAAAACGACCCGGCAGGGAACTACTTACACGACATTACCAGCTGGAGAAGGAATAAAGAAGAAGCCATCGTCGAACACCGAAAAATAACCAGTGAGGCTATGACCAGGAATTCGTCGTACCGATCTCGGCACTGGAACGAACCCAATGTCCTCGCTCACACACGCGTTGACGACCGTGAATTATCTAATGGCCGAAAGATGCTCTTCATAGAAGAAATACAGTCCGACTGGCACCAGGAGGGGAGGAGAAAAGGCTACAAAACCCCACTCGACACGACGGGGTGGACGGCGCAGCTCCAGGATTTGCAAAGAGAGAATGAAGCCAAGTTTTTCTTTGGTGACGAAGGGCCCGACATTATCCAGTATAAAGCATGGGTCATCTATGACAAAGAAGGTAGGGCTAAAGACCGGGAGATACCAGAAAATATGGCCAAAACGCCGCAAGAGGCGCTGCAGGTATATAGCAACAATTACCACTCGACAGACAATCGTGTACCGCAAGCGCCTTTCGTAAAAACGTGGCCGGAATTCGTTTTCAGACGGGTTCTCCGTATGGCTGTCGATGACGGGTACCATAGCATAGGCTGGACGACAGGTGAGCAGCAGGCCGAAAGGTATGATCTTAGAAAGTATATAAAATCGATTCGATACTACACCAACAACGACCTGTTTGATGTTATAGCAAGTGATAAATATAAAGACATAATCAACGAATATGGAATCCCGCTTGCCAGAGTTGAAGAGCTGTTCGGGAAGGAAATTGCAGAAAAAATAGCGCGTGGCGAGGGGAAACCATACATCGCGAAATCGTTGTTTTCATCGCCCCCCCGTGAGGGCAGGATATTGTCTGGTCTCGATCTTAAGGTCGGCGGAGAGGGGATGAAGGGCTTTTACGATAAAATACTCGTCGACTATGCCAACAAATACGGGAAGCAATGGGGGGCTCAAGTCCAAGATGAGAGCATTGAAGAAGATGTCGTCGTACATTCTCTCCCAATCACCGAGGAGATGCGTAAGAGCGTCGAAGATGGGCAGTATTTATTCCAGGGGTTTAAAGGCCCGAAAATAGATGGTAAGTACAACACAGGGAAGGCCATAGAAACACTGCTTGAGCGGAGGGAAGGATATGTCGAGCAAGGAGGGTTTATCCCAGGAATAGGCGATATCGTGATTCCATGGGGATGGGAGGGGACAGAAGATAAGGAGTACTCTAACGGCTATGGGATCGCAAAAATTCTGAAAAAGCACGAGGCCAAGGACAACGTACTAGCGAACCTTGCAGAAATATTCGAGCGCGGGAAGGTAAGCGACGACCCAAACTATCCACATAAAAAATGGGTCGTATTATGGCCCTACCGTGCGGTTATATCGACAGATCGTTATGGAGAAAATATTCCGTGGCTCGTGACGGCATATATCCCGGAAGGGTGGCGAAATAGAGAAGCGCCGGCGGGTCTTCCAAGTCTAGGCCCTCGGACCCCTCGCGGCCAAGAGGGAGATTCCTTGGCACCGGCGGCCACTCCACCACAAAGCGTACCACGGAAAAAATACATAGTCAAGATCAAACGACCGAACAATCCACTCGCGCAGGGAATAGTAACCTACCATGGATCAGGAGCGGGATTTAAAAAGTTTGATTTAGCATACGTGGGAACAGGAGAAGGCCAACAAATATATGGATACGGACTCTATTTAACCGAGAGCCTCAGGGTGGCGAAGGGCCAGTACGCAGACCGACTGGGATCGGAGCCAATACTGCGAACCGTAATAGGAGACATATCGGTCGATAATGTTCCCGAAATTGCCAAGGTGCTCGATGAGATACAGAATGGGGGACGAGCAGAGTTTTCGCTTAAAACAAATGAGATGGCCTTAAAAATTGCGACCACCCTGTTTATGGAGAAGCTGAAAGCAGAGATTTCAAGGCAGGGAACCGACTTCCCCATCTTGAACAAGCAAGAACAAGAGGCATTCTCTAATAGTGAGGCAGCTGGCACCAAGGAATGGAAAAAGGTTGTAAGTCACCGCAAAAAACTAGAACCCATTATATCCAAGGCTCTAACCGATACTCTTAAAGAGTTTGAGTATAGAGAGGGATTAGATGAAAAGGGGAAAATCCAATGTAAATTCATAGCGTCACTGGCAGACATGATAAAAGACGTACAGGCTGAAGACGGGGCTGGAGTGATCCTCACCGGCGGTCATTTTATTTACCAGAACGAAATCACACTGCGAGGCGACAACCCGGGAGAGACGGTAGAGCAGGTAAGACCAGCCGGATGGGACAAACCAGTACAAGATGCGGATATCGAGAAAATATTCGCAGAAATCCGCCGTTGGAGAGCTGAAAAATGGACGCGGAATGATTTTGAAAAATACCTTGGTGCGGGGGGTGTTTATGATGCGATTGAAGCATCTCTCGACGACGATATAAACACACACAAACCAGACGTGCTATTCTATTTTGCGTCGCTCATTCATGACGTCAAATATTTAATCAAAGAAGACACCAGCGGAAAGAATAATAATGGAAAATGGCTATACGACTATTTGAAAGAGAACATGTTCGCAGGAAAGAGCAAGGTGTTAGACAAATTCCTAGAAATGGCAGGTGTCACTGAGCTCGTCCCGGGGAAAACTACACTAGACATACCCCTCCGGAATACCCTAATCCGATGGGATGCACCGCTTTATACCGACCAAAAGGCCGCATTATATAGATATATTAAAGCGAAACTACAAGAGGCAAAAAAGAGCGGGGAGAAAAATGTCGCTAAAAAATGGGTAGAGCTTTCGGAGTTTTTGGATCGCATGGAAGAAAGCGAATACAATAATTCAGGGGAAGCATTGTATCACTACTTGGAAAACGCTTTTGATGACTTGAGAAATAAAGAAATAAAGACTGAGTTTACAGACAAGAATAGCGCCCAGGCCGCCTCCCAAATGCTTTACAGGGCAGGATTCGACGGCATCCAATATCCCGTCGCGTACCTTACAGGGGGAAAAGGGGAGAAGGGGTGGAATTACGTCATATTTGACGACGGCGCCATAGCGATCAAGAAACGAACGCTCTACCAGGGCATGGCAGAGGAGCCAAACCTAATCAGAGACGAAGCACGTCGCATGATCGACGAGGGGAAGAGTTATGACGATTTTGTGTCGTTCCTTGATAGTGGGCTCGCTGATGATTGGGGGATTCCTGACTTACCGCCAGACCGGAAGAAGGCGTGGTACAAGCAACAGTGGGAAGCGGCGCTCGCCCCGCAGACGGAGCCAGACCTCGCGACGTGGGCGAAGAGCCTCGTGGAGAACGATAATGCGAAGCTTCGTATGTTCCTCCAGGCGATCTACGAAGAAGTAATCATGAAACAGGATGTAAGGCCGCTCGCAGGCGACGATCAAGAGGAGATACTCCTCAAACAACAGGAAAGCGAGAAGGCGTACAATTTGCGCCAAGAGATCGCAGAACCTATCATTGCAGGTGCGCTTTCGATAGGAACGGGCTCGAAGCCGCTTTCTCGCCAATTCCTGGCCTCGGTGTACGGCATCATCAAAGCAAACCCGGAAAGCTACGCGAGAATATATGGAGAAGTCACCGGAGACCAAGCGATCGGAGCCCTAGGAAAAACGCTCGAGGCGGCACGGTTTGACACCATCGAAGACCCGCGACTTGAGGCCGCGATGGGGATTTCGGAGCGGCGGAGGGTTGCCGAGCAGATCAAGGATGAACGCCTGTCTCGGGCAATACGATCAGGGAACTTTGCTGCCGACGAAGAGACCAGAGATTACGTGCGAAGAGTCGAGAAGGAACTTGCGGCCAACAAGAAAAAGATCGCCGAACTGGATAAGGACGTGGCCGTAGCCGAAACACGGGTCGATTACCAGACAAAGACCATCGGGGCTCTTCGCGCAGAAAATAAAAAGACCAACGCGGAGATTGAGAAGATACAGGCCAGAATTACACGCTATCTCGATAACAATGCAGCGATTCCACCACAGCTCGAGAGTCAGCGCAAGAGCATCATGCAGAAGCGGGACGCCATCCGGCAAAAACTCGTCGAGGCGTCCGACTGGATGGAAATCGAACAGCAGCTCAAAGACGCACAGCGGAGATACGACAATGCTGACCTACGGATTGCAGAGGCGCACGCAAGGGGTGAAAACGCAAGTCAGGACGCAGTTACTGCACGCTCAGAGGCCAGGGCGGAAATTGCATCGCTCAAAACAAGGCTCGCGGAGGCAAATTTGTTCAGAAATAGTACGGACGTCCAGACCTATCTCGCCAAACTCGAAGAACGCACAATGCTCCAAGATCGCTATAGGGAGCAACAAGCTGAACAGCGCGGGCTCCGCATGATGCGGCAATACCGGAAACAACTCATCAATCAAATTCAAAGGCCGGCAGCAAAGAGCGCGAACGTGAAATACAAGGTCGCCATACAAAACATCCAAAACCTTGTGAATATGAAGTATCCGGCAGACCCGTCACAGATGGACGCGGCGATACAATATGCGAACAACCTGAAGGCGAAGATACTCGCAGACCCCGCGATAGCACAACTGGTCCCAGAGCAAACGCTCAGCGACATCATTGGTACTCCCCGGGCAAAGCTGCCCCTCCATCAGATAGAGATGCTTAATTCTGTAATTCAGACGCTGAGGCAGACAGGCCGTGAAGTACAGGCAGGTCTTGTAGAACAACGCGCAATTAAGGCCTCAGCTATCCGAGAGATGATCGGTGATAAGATCGTCTCGATGCCGGGCTATAAACAGGAAGAAGGAACCGACACCACCAAAAAACTGAGCGATCGATTCGCCGAGAAAGTGCGAACGGTGGATTACGCATTTAAAACAGCCTACCGACAATTGCGTGACATGGACGGAGGAATTGATGGTATAAACGTTGAATTTGCATGGAACGAGATGAACCGCCACTACCGAGACAAGATGCAGTGGATTAAACAGCGGCAGGAAACAATCCTGAACGCGATTAAAAACAGCGGCGCTGATCCACAAGACTGGTATGATCAGGTTGTCATGATACCAGGAGTAGGCAAGGAAAAAGGAGACGCAACGCTCAGGAAGAGCGATCTCATGGCTCTCGCACTGGCGTTCCGAAATGAAGATTCGCGTCAAGCGATGTTATACGGAAACTTCTTCTCCGAACGCGAGCGCACGAAATGGAGAACCATTGCAAAAGATAACCCTGAATTAGCACATGCGATGGCCGAGGCAGCAGGGGAGAAAAAGTTTGCGCTTCTCACCGAGGCAATTAACAGCACTCTTGGCGAGGCAGACTGGAACATTCTCAACTCGGTGTTTGAAAAGGACGGCCAGGAAACAGCGGCAAGACTCGCGCCTATTGTCGCCGACATGACAAACGAAGACCTCGTCATTGTTGATCATTATTTCCCGCTTTTACGAAGGGGGGTTGGGAACGAGAAACTCGCGGAACAAGTCGCTGGAGAAATAAACCAGCGCACAGCTGGGCTCCGCACACCGCCGGAGAATGGATTCACGAAAGAGAGAATTAAAATCTCACCATGGAATCAGAACCCGGTCGAAATGGATCTCCTGACGACATGGCTCAAATCCATCGAGCGACAGGAACAGTACATCCATTTTGCGCAGTACGGGCGAGAACTCGATGCCGTGTATCTCGACGATCTCATGCAGGAACAAATCCGTGGGAAGTTTGGCGACGCCGGAGTGCGTTACATAAAGGACTACATCACTGAAGTGAAGAATCCATCGGAAATCGACCGGGGCAACATGGGAGAAACGGCGATCAGATTCATGCGTGGGAACCTTGGGGCCGCCTACCTTGCATACAGAACGAGCTCGGTTTTGAAACAGATCGTGACGAGCCCGTGGCCAGCCCTGCCATACGCAGGATTCCGAATTTTCAGCGAGGCCACGAAGATGATGGCAAACCCGGTACAGTACCTCAAAGAAACGGAAAGTCTCTCGCAGATATTGCAGAACCGCAGTTTTGATATGATCTACGACGCGGTAAAAAACGCAAACGTGAGCTCGGCCATTGGAAAATTCATCAAAAATGCGGAAAAACTCGGCATGAAAGGGCTTGAATATGCAGACCGGTTCTCCGTAGCGATAGGTTGGCGTGCCGTCTACGAGAAAGCACTTGAGGAATTTAATGGAGACCAAACAAAGGCTATCGAGAAAGCGGATCAAATGGTGATGACCACACAACCGATGCAACGAGGCGTTGACCTTGCCCCAGCGTATCGATACAAAAATTCTGCAGCTCAAATCGTATTGCAGTTTACGCAGGCCCTCAACGTGGTATATCAAAGCCTGCGCTATGACCTGCCCGCCGCGATAAAGGCGCATGACATGAAGACAGCCGTAGGAATTGCCGTTGCTTACGCCATATCGGGGACGCTACTCCAGGCGATGACATCCAACCCACCGGAACCCGAGGAAGACGATCCCAAAAAGGCTGCTGCAAGATGGGCATTTTATGCAATAAGCCAAGCGACAGACTCGATCCCGCTCATTGGGCAGATGGTAACGAGGGTTGCAAAAAGAGCTATCACCGGCGACACCAGCGTAAAATACACAGACGATGCACTTCCTGGTATTGCACAAGTTATGGATGGGATGTATGCTCTAGCTGGACAGGACGTGGATGCTGCCCTAGTATCGTTCGCCGAGGGCTTAGGAACTTTGACGGGAGCCCCTGTCAGCGCGATCAAGGGCGGAGTGAGAGTACTATCTGGCGACATTGGCGCTGCCGTCGGTAGACCGAGGAAAGACCAATGAGCAACGTCCAGGAAGAAATCACCGGTGATAAGGTATTCACCGGAAACGTCCAAATCTTCGGAGAAATCAATAATCCAAACATTAATAAACTAGTCACAAGAACAGAACAAACCGATGTTTATCTGCAAAAAGTACGGGCATCCGTATCTAATATAATCGATAGCTTCGCTGCAGACGGGGTAATAACACCAATAGAGAAAAAAATACTCAAATCATACCTAAACGAAATAACGACGGAATATTCAGTTCTGGTACAAAGGGCCAAAGAAAAAGGGCTGTCGCAAACCGCGTCAGAACTAACCGGATATACGAATGCATACAATGCAATAAATAGCTTCTTCATAGGGAGTGCAGGGATATTACTGGACATGGCAAGCAATAGCGTAATATCACCTGATGAATTCACTACAACACGAAATAATTATACATATCAAAAAAACATCCTTATCAACGCGATTACTGATACAGTAGAAAACCAATTTGCACAATTTTTCCACGACGAGACCGTCCCGCCCGGCCCTTATAAGGCGGGCGATTTTTGGGTCCACGATCACGCGATCTTCATCTCCACGGCGGATCGTGCCGCAGGCGAGGGGACTGAACTAGATTGGGAATGGTACATCAGACCGAACATCACCACGGTGATCGAGTCGAGCAACGGCGACGTATTCAAGCCCGGACAAGCCATGACCACGATTCTCCGGCCCCGGTGCTTCCGCAACGGGCTCGAGATCACCGACACGCTCCCTGACTCGGCCTTCCGTTGGACACGGACTTCGTTCTATCCACAGCCTGCGCCGAACGACGACGCGACCTGGAATCAAAATCATGCCGCCGGGTACCGCACGATCGAAGTGACGGCGGCGTCGATCTATGCACGCGCCACCTATACGGTGGACATCATTGAGTAGGAGGATACTATGGCAGTCGTAAGCACTGGACAAATCACATTGTACGACCACAACGACGCGGCGCCGATCACCACGTTTTTGTCGGCATCGAAAGGGTTGTCGCAGGTCTACACGAAAGACGAATCGACGACCTCGTATAGCCCCGACTATACATCCACGCCGAACGTCATCACGGCGTACGTCTACGTCAACGGCGTCAACGTGGAGGGCAATCTCGCCAACCGCAAGTGGGGCACGACCCTCGGCGGCAGCGACCTCGGCACCAACGTGTCGAGCATCAATAAGAGCACCAACATCGCCCCTGCAAACCCCGCGTATAACGTCTACTTCGAGGGCGACTACACCGACCCGGTGACGGGCCTCGTCACGCACGTCAACGCGATGATCACGCTCAACTGCATTAAGTCGGGGACCAATGCCGTGTTTGTGCAAGTCAACGGGCAGCTTGTCATCGAGCCGAACCCCACCGGGGGGGCGAAGAATACCGCCACCGTGTCGGCAGACCTCATGCGGGCGGCCGGTATCGACAACAGCGGCATCACGTACAAATGGTTCCGCAGCCCCTATGCAGCAGCCGATCAGCTCGACGCCAACCACGCCGACGTCGTGGCGGGCAAATATGCATTCAAGAACACCGCAGGGTCCTCCGTGTCGGCCCCTGCCGACGGCACATGGGCCGACGTCAAGACGCTTGTCGTCCGCGAGGACGCCGTCAACGATATCGGGCTGTTCATGGTGCAGGCTAAGGACGCCGACAGCAATGTCTATCAGACATATTTCCAGATTTACGACGTCTCGGACCCCTATGAGGTGACCATCCTCGCCAACAATGGGCAGGTGTTCCAAAACGGCAACGGCTCCAAAACGCTGACGCCGTCGGTGAAGTACGGCAACACGGTGATCGACACCTCTAACTTCACGTTCACCTGGCAACTCTATGACAAGAACGGCAAGAAGTCGGGATTCATCGACACGGCACGAACGAGCGCGGCGAAGACGATCTCGTCCCACACGACAGGGTCCGGTGCGGTGTTCACCTTGTCTTCCGCACTTGCCGCAGCGCCGGTGGCGGGCGACGTCGTCCGCGTCATTTCGGCCGACGGGCTCAAGATCGAGAGCTTCGAGGTGGCGTCGGCGACGACGACTGCGATCACGATCCGTGCGCCGCAGAACGGCTTCTCGAGCAACTACCCATCGTCCACGAGCGATTATGCCAACGGACGACTCTGGCTGTACGTCGGTAACGGCGCGACCGCAGGGCAAAAGACCACCACCGGCACCGCGACCTGCGCGGTCACCGGCGACGACATCGACGGCATGGGCGTCGTGTACTGCAACGCGATCAACCCCAACTTCTAGGAGTGAGACCATGGGCGTGGTAAGCACCGGACAAATCACCTTGTACGACGCCAACGAGGTCCCCGTCGCCGCTCTCACCAACGAGGTGCACGCCGTGCCGAGCAATGCGGACGGCTCAAACCCCGATCTCTCCGGGGCGGTGACGACGCTGTCGGTCCTCCTCGGCACGACGGACATCACCAATCTGTACAACGTAAGCGCCACGCCCAGCTCGGGGATTACCGGCAGCCTCGCAGGGAGGACCTACACGGTCACCGGCATGACCGTCGATGTAGGCTATGTGGACTTTACCGCAACGAGGAGCGGCTGGCCGACACTCACCAAGCGGTTCAGCTTGGCGAAGGCGAAAGCTGGCACCAATGCCGTCGCAATGACATCCGAGACGACGCCTCCCGGCACCTATGACGGTCAAATAGGCTATTATAACGGCTATTTTTATCAGTGGTCCGCCGCGACCCAGACCTGGGTCAGGCTTACTACGACAGAGCCGGCACCGCGATATTTTGGCATCTACGAATATCCCAATTGCCCCGCCGTAACGCCGCATAGATATGACACCTACCTACAGATATCCAAGACCGAAGGCTATAAGGGCGTCTACGTCTACGACGGCGGATGGCGAAAGACCTACGAGGGGCAATATATCGCTCAAGCGTTGGCGGACATCATGACCGTCACGGCGATCTTCGCCGACGGCGTAGACGGCCGTCCTGTGCCTACCGTCTGGGCCGCAAGCGCGAGTATACCGCTCAACACCATCATCAAAGTGGCTGATTACGAGTATTACAAGTGCATCACCGCAGGCACGACGGGATCGAGCACCCCAGCATGGGATAAGGGACTCGACATCACCGACGGGACCGCCCACTGGAAATACCTCGGCGACAAACCATACATCTACGGCGTTCCGTCCGACTACGGAGTCCCCGAATTCCAAGCAGCACTGTTTAGGACGGCATACATCCACTCGTTGCGAGGCAAGGATGTCTACCTAGAGGGTAGCATTAATGCGCTAGGGGGTGTGTTCCGCGGCACGCTCAGAACCCCGCAGATCGAGACTACGCCTATGTCCCAGGGTACATCGTTCCCTACGCCGGCACCGACGTGGTACTACGACGGTGCTATCTGGGACGTCTTTTCGGGGCTTGCGGAGGGCAAATATGCAGCCTCCGGGACATTTAACGGAAAAAGCATCAGCTACCTCTACCGGGCAACCAATACCGATGCGGCGCTCGCCGCGGAAATCAACTACTACAACCTGACATATGCAGGCTCTGTCTCGAGTAACGGCTGGCAGGAGACCGCGGCATATACCTCGGTCATCTCTGGATTGGTCAGAGCCCATGTGGCAATCCGATATGATTTTCATCTGTTCGGCGGATACGGGTACGCACGGGTCCAGGTCAACGGTGTGACGGTTCTGGAGGTAGCCGGTACTTCGACGGATTGGCAATACTTTAATTCCAACCCTTTCTGGCTAAACCCTGGCAACAGAGTCTCTCTGCAGCTTTCCTCCGGCGGCAACTTTGGGACGTACGCGAGATATTTCCGCATTTTCCCGACGATCTCCACGGTGGGCATAGAGTGCGCCGACGGGAGCATCTACGTGGCGCCGAGTGAGTACGTATCGCCAAGCATGATCAATGACGGTTGGCGGAACACCGCCGATTCGATCACCGCGAACGGTCTTACGTTCACGGCGAACAGAAACTGTTGGGCCGGGTTCGAATTGCTCTCCCCGATTCAGGCGGCCGTCCCAGGATACTCATGGATAGACGTCGACGCCGGCAGTGTGTTTAACGGCAAAGCCAACAGCCAAATTTATCTGGAGCCTAACAAACAGCTGGCAATAAAACACACGGACGGCAGTATCGAGTACGTCGCATGGGGTGGACATTATAACGCCACTGGCACGGTGAAGCTGCTCGACTACCCGGGCGACGTCAAGACCTATGGAAAACTGCAGATCACCGAGACGATCGGGACGAATAGGTCTGCAACCGATGGGACGATAGTGGTGCGGCATCTCAACGCCGGCGGCAAAAGCTCGATCGTGTTCCCCAGCGCGGTCAATTACGGCTCTGATTACGGGTATATTGCCTATGAGGACGCGGTCTCGACCAACCCGACATCCGAAAAGTCAAGGATGATCATCGGCGTCGAAAATGACCCGACCGACTCCAATGAGGACGATATATTACTGCTCACCTCGGGGCGGGTGGGTATCAACACCATCAACCCCGCAGGGGGTAAAGTCGATCTTGTCGGACAGTTGTATGTCTCGTCGATGGTTCAGACGGAAGGACCGTTTGACGGCGCGCTGCAGATACGAGAGGTGAATAGAGTTACCAACACACAATCGTCTCGATCATATGCGCCGAGGATAGGCTTCCACTGGGGCGACAGGTTTGCGGCGTCGATTATACTTTTCAACGGCGAATTTCAGCTCCAGGCGTTAGCTGGGGGCGACAACTTCGTTCCGTGTCGTGCGTCGAATTTCATCACGCAATCCACGCGGGCATCGAAGAAGAACATTCGGGAATTCAAGACGTCTGCACGCAGGATAATCGAGGCCATCAAAATTGTCTCATTCAACTTCCGAACCGAAACGTCTGCGAAAAAACTCACGCAAAAACACATCGGTTTCATCGCCGAGGACGCACCGGCGCTTGTGGCCGGCGAAGCGCACGACAGGATGGATATCGCCAATTGCGTCGGGCTCCTTTTGAAGGCCGTGCAGGAGCTCTCCGCGGACAACGATGCGCTAAAACAGAGGATCGCTCGCCTTGAGGCGAAAATAGGGAGGAAAACGGAATGAGATTTTTGGTGTATTTGATGCTGCGGCACGTCGTAATCCCTGGGATTATGTGGTTTTTCGGTCTTTTTAGGAGATGAGCCTATGATGATCATTATAGCGGCAATCGTCATCGCCGTCCTCGTGCTCGCCTACCCGGCGTTTGTGATCTCCGGGCGATTGAGCGAGCGCGAGGAGCGGGAAAGGGAATAGGCATGAATCTGTGGGAACAGATCGTCACCATCGCACTCGGTGTCGTTGTGCCGGCAGTCCTGCTCGCTGGCCCTCGTCTGGCGCGATGGTGGGACAAAAGGTTGCGCGATAAGGCGGCGCAGAAGGTGAACAAGGATCAACTGCTCCAAGAGGTGAAGGTCCTCATGGCGGAGCTCTCCGACGACATGCGCTGCCTGTACCAAATCCAAGGGCCGCAGCTCGACGGCATCGAGGTGACGCTTTTGGCGCTCAAAGGCGAGCACATGAACGGCAACGTCGATGCGGCGATTACGGACATCCGGGCGGCCCGAAAGAGGATCAACGACCGATTGATCGCAAAGGTGGGTGTCGATGATACCGATTAGAGGTGGCGTCATCACGGCGCCGTTCGACGAGCCGCGGCCGCTCTCCGTGCCGCCGGCCGAACGCCGGCATATCCATGGAGCCCTCGACATCGCACGCGGCGACGGGGTGGTGGTATCCCCTGTCGACGGAGAGGCCCAGGCATTTGTCATTTACCGAGGCGTCGAGCCGAAAACCGACGGACACACGTGGGGGGCGAAAGAAAAGGACGACATCCTCGCGCTGCCGTGGAGGGGCTACTGGTTCGAGGTCTACGGTGGGATCATCACCATCATCGAGCGAGGGACAAAGCGCCTCCACATTCTCTGTCATTTCTGGCCGGCGCGCATCCTCAATCGCGATCCCGAGTTCGATGGCCCGTGGCACTCGATGTACTACCTTGAGGAGCGGGCCGTCACGCGCTGGCCCTCTCACATCCTCATGACCGACCAGGTGTACGTCAAGGCCGGCCAGCGGCTCGCACCTGTGGGCAATGCGGGGCAGTCCACGGGGCCGCACGTCCACTGGGAGATACACCATCAAGCGGACAGGCTCGACGACTACGCCGCGCGGATAAGGCCCACGGAGTACCTATGAGCGGGAAAAAATGGCGGGCATGGGTTGCGACAACTATCGTCCTCGTTGGCATCTACGTGCTCACGCTCATTGTTTCGCCCGATCTATTGGGGAGCGGCATCGGATCGACCATCATCGCCGCGATCGCGTTTGGCGGCGTAGGGTATGGCGGTATTCAGGTGGCCGACTCATGGCAGCGGGCCAAATACTATCGCCCAGAGCTCGACAGGATCGACAAGGAGGAAAAATGAAATGGACAAAATTCGCCCTTATCTTCTTGCTGGCCTCATTGGATTTGTGTTCGGCGCAGGAATTACAAGGGGAATCTACGAACGCAAGCTCGCCGAGTACCGAGCCGCAGAGCTTGACGCCCGTGTCGCCTTTTACCGACATACCGCAGAGCTTGAGAGAAATCTCGCAGCAGCTACGGAGTATAGCCGACGCCTCAGAGACGGAATTGCAAGAGCAACAGCAATTATTCAGCGAGGCGCAGATCGCCCAACAACACTTAGACTTCTCGCTGACCAGCTTGATGCCATTGCTGCAACAATTGAAAATGGAGCACGAACTGGAGATAGCGGCGATCAAGGCGGGATACGAGCTACAGATACAAAACCTTAAAAAATCAGTCCACAACAAGAATATTGAACTGTGGTCGTGGCGTGCAGGCTTCCTCATTGCGGGCGGACTTGCCTTTTATTTCGCCATTCGCTGACCCACGAAAGCAATCCATTCCCGATACGAATCCGACATAAAATGTCGCATGGCTACTTCATCACCGTATTTTTCGCGTGCAGCCTTCAAAAAAATTAACTTAGAGAGCTTGTCATTAAGGTTAACCCCAGAAAGCACATCGCGGTTTTCGAGATACCCTCGCGCAATGCGCCGACGAGTTGATATGGTCTGTTTCGGGATTCCAAGCCGTTCAAGATTCTGTATTTGATACGCACGGAGATTCGGTAGTCCCGACTGTTTCCAGAGCCCGCCTTCCTCAATTCGTAGGATTGACAGACCGAATGCAAGGACTATTTGATTTGACACGCGCTCCATTTCAACGAGTCCGTCCTCGAGCTCGCGCAGATCGTTGGACGACCCAAACGAAAAAATATCCATACACAACCTCCTCTCCTATTTGAAGATTTTGTCAATCAATGATTTTTGAGACTCAAAATCGAACATTTCATCATGAGTATAGATTTCCTGGACATCCTCATCCGACCAACCAAAGGACGCCCGGAGGAGGGCCCGAGATGCTCCGTTAGAAATAAGAATAGTGTTGAGAGAATGACGGAGCGAGTGCAGTGTGGCATCCGGCGCACCGATCGACGCCGCGACAGCTTTAAACTCTCGGAGCCAGCGAGACGCGCCGAGCGGAAGATTCCTGTACCCGAATACATATCCGCCATCCTTTCGTAATGGCTCAAGTTCTTTTTGTAGGGCCTGGGGGTACGGAGTGACACGAGAGCGCCCCCATTTTGGAGATTTAAGAGATTCTACACCAGAATCGCCGGGAAGATTGTGTCGCACGTGGATGAGCCCAGAAGTTGGATCAAGGTCTGCCCACATAAGCCCACGAACCTCACCGCGCCGCATGCCCGTGAGAGCCGCAAATTTTGTTGGCAGGTAATAACGGGATTCTCCCCACCGCGCGGGGTCCAAAAGCTCCATAATCTGCTGCGCCGACAGGGCGACACGCCGCGTTTTTTCGTAGGCGATCTGTCCAATTCCTGCGCAAGGATTATGATTAGTGAGGGCGTAGTAGCCTGCTTCACGCACAATGACGTGGAAGGTCGACCATACAACTTGAGCGGTCCGTGATTGCCCTACCGAATTGACTAGGCGAACGCGGAAGGCGAGGATGTGCGATTTTCGGAGCGAATACAGCTGCACGCCACAGATGGGATCAGGACGAATGTGATCCACCCATGCTCGCCGAGAATCTTTGATGTATTTTTTAGAGACGATTTTTCCAGCAAGCTTCAGCCTTGTCAGGTGTGGGCAGCCATCAACAAAGAAACGATCTCCCCATTCGCCAAGCGACATCGGCGGGAAGTCTGAAAGCTCGGCAAGACGGGCCGCCTCAATTTCGGCGACATTTTCGGCAGCGCGACGATTTGATTGTTTTGTGCTTCGCGGAGAGCTGATTTCTCCCGTCACGGGGTCCCGATATTCGGCATACCAAATCCGACCGCGACGATGTAAGTAAAAAGGTTTTCTCATTTTTTTTCTCACACCACCCCATTTTTCAAATGGGCTTGCCCGTGCAATTAATGATTTATAAAGTAGTTATCAATGGGACCGGCGCGGCTCGAACGCGCGACCTACTGCTTAGAAGGCAGTTGCTCTATCCAGTTGAGCTACGATCCCCCACACGATTTCGGGACGAGAGGATTTGAACCTCCGATCTTCTGCTCCCAAAGCAGACGCCT
>JAJUJQ010000044.1 GCA_029265255.1 Spirochaetota bacterium | reverse complement strand
GTGGTTTTATAAACCTGGTGACTATTGTGGAGGGGCCACACCCGTTCCCTTTCCGAACACGGAAGTTAAGCCCTCCAACGCCGATGGTACTGCCAACCGGTGGAAGAGTAGGTCGTCGCCAGGTTTTTTTTATGCACACCGACTTCCTGGAACCAACGCGACGCCTTGCCCCCAGCACATCAAAATGATAATATACATCAATGATATCTGTTTTCTCCTCTTATATTACCCGCAAAGATATGGATCTCGTGTTGAGCAGAATGGTGGAGGACGCGATTGTCGACGAAGTCTTCAGCGATCGTTTTGAGAAGACCGTCAGAGAGCAGTTTCAGTTCGAGTATGTCATTGCCTTGAGAAGCCCCTATTATGCGCTGCTTAAGGCCCTCAAGATATGTGGATTGAGTGCTGGCACCAAGGTGGCGGTTTCTGCCCTAGCCCCTTCATGGCACAGTGCTGCGGTGGAAGATGCGGGATTTGTCCCGGTAGCACTCGATGTAGAAGAAGAGACTTTTCATCCTTCCGTTGAAGACATTCGGCGCATCGATCCTTCTGCGATCATCCTGTTCGATGCGTTGGGCAAGCTTCCCCCTTCATCGTTCCTTGAGCACATCGCTATTCCCGTCATAGAGGACATCTCCCAGACCCTGGTGAACGCCACCCCATTCAAGACCAGTCTTCCATTCGCGTATTTTTCGCTTTGGGGCCTGGAGGCCGATTCTCCCATCGCGACGGGAGGGGGGGCGTTGCTCGGCGCTAAGGGTAAGCGGGATGCTCAAATACTGCGCGCACTCGATGAAGCGCTCCCGTCAGAGTTGAAGATGACGGATTACAATGCGGCCTTAGGACTGTCGCAACTCAAAGGCTATGCTTCGATGATGGAGCGCAGAAAGGCGATCCGGGAGATGCTCCAGGCGCAGCTTGCGCGCTCAAGGCATTCTGGGGTGCGAGTTGAAGATGCTGAGCACTTGCCCTGTTATGCATTTCCGATTTTTTCTGAGACCAGTGCCAAAGAAATTATCGAGTACGCGAAAAAACATGGCGTGAGGGCTGAACTCGCCTTCGCATCGAGCCCGGCCATGATTGAGGAAAATGCCGGAGCGATGTTCCCTGCAGCGCGATCGATTGCGCTGAGGTGTGTCCTCTTTCCCATGCATCATAAACTTTCGAATCAGCAAGTCGACCAGATTGGCAAGATAATAGCGACATTGCCGTAGGAGATGTGTATGTCTGAGAGCAGGTCCGCCCTCATATTTGTGAACCTCAATAAAGACGATGCCGGTCATGCAGCCAAGATCGTACAGACCCAGTTGAACGATCGGGAGTGGCGGGCGGATATCCTTGCGTTTCATGGGCCGATTTCAGAATATCCCGATTTCTCCCGGTACGGACTCATGATCAGCCTTGGCGGCGATGGCACGCTCCTCTACGCCGCAAGTTTTGCAGGCCCTCTCAGCATTCCCATTCTGCCGATAAATTTAGGTACACTGGGTTTTGTTGCGGCCAACAAGATGGACACATGGACGGCTACTTTTGATGGATGGCAGCGTGGAGCAGTACAGGCCTCCAGACGGCTCATGTTGAGCGTTCATGCCTATCGGGGCAAAAAGCTTCTCTACAAGGGCATCGCATTAAACGACATTGTCGTGTCTTCCGAGGGAAGTGCCCGTATGATCAGAATGTGCCTCTATGTCAACAAAGAGTGCTTCGGGTATTATCGGGCGGATGGTCTTATCGTCTCCACGCCCACGGGATCCACGGCGTATAATCTTGCAGCCGGTGGACCGGCAGTGCACCCCGAGATCAGTGCGCTCATCATCAATCCTATCTGCCCGTTCACCTTGGCATCGAGGCCGCTGGTCATTCCAGGCACCCTCCCAGTAGAGATCGCTGTTGATGATGCAAAAAAGACAGGGGCGGTCTTGATCGTGGACGGCCATGAGACGGTTTCTCTGCAGAAGGCCGATAGAGTCAAGATAAAAAAGTATACAAGGCAGGCCCTGTTGATCGTGCCGCCGGGGAACGCCTTTTTCTCTGCACTGAGGACAAAATTGGGCTGGTCAGGAGACAATGATGCTTGAGCAGCTTTCGGTGCGCAATTTCGCGATAATTGAACAGATTGACCTTGAGCTGTCTGCCGGAATGACGGTGTTTTCTGGCGAGACAGGAGCAGGGAAATCGCTGATCGTCGATGCCCTCGGCTTTCTGCTGGGGGCGAGGGCCGATAGTTCCATTATTCGTGAAGGCGCGACGGAATGCGCTGTCTCCGGAGTCTTCTCTGTTTGCAATGCTCAAGAGATTGCACACTGGTTCAGCGAGAGGGAGATCGAGTGGAGGCCCGAAGAGGCCATTCTTCTCCGTCGAACCATGAAGCAGAATGGCAGAAGCCTCGCATGGATCCAGGACCGACAGGTTTCCAGAAACGAACTCGTCGAGTTCACCCAATACCTGGTCGACATTCATGGTCAGCATGAGCATCAGCGTTTGATCGATCCTGCCACCCATATCGATATGCTCGATGCCTACGCTGCCCTAGGGCAAGAGCTTCAAAATTACGAAAGCGCATATGCCGAGTGGCGAAACGCGCTACAGAAATACAGGGATCTTCTGGATCAGAAGGCCAAGCGCTCGCAGGAAGCGGATTATCTCGAATTCGTCGTGAAAGAGATTGCCGCCATAAAGCCCAAACTGAATGAAGACGAACAGCTTGAAGCCGAAGAGAAAATACTCTCTCAGCATGAAAAATTGTTTGGGGCGATTTCTGATGCAGCCTCCTTGCTCTGCGGCGGCGAGGGTTCGGATGTCCTCCACGCGCTGAGGCGCATCCGTGCCGACATCGAGAATGCGCGGGCCATCGACAGTCGGCTTGGAGCCCTGTCTGAGCGGCTGGCCGCAGCATATTATGAGCTTGAGGATGTATCGGAATCGATACGCGAATATCAGGCCAATCTTCGCTTTGACCCAGCCAGACTCGAGCGCATCGAGGAGCGGCTTGCTGAGCTTCAGAAGCTCAAGCGCAAGTATGGGCCCCGACTCACCGATGTGTTCGACAGATATGAACGAGCACGGGCCACGCTCGAAACGCTCGCCCACGCGGATGAAAACCTCGCCGAGCTCGAGCAGAGGGTAAAAACCCTCAAGGAAAGGGTGTTCAGCGCAGCGCTCCATCTTTCGGAAAAACGCTTGTCCGCCGCCGTTTCGATGTCATCTTCAATCGAAGAGATCATCAGGAAGTTAGGGATGCCCGATGTGCGGGTCCACCTCCGCGTCACGAGGGCCAAGGATGAAACTGGCGCATACAGGGCGACATCTCGGGGCGTCGATGACGTGGAATTTTATATCGCTCCAAATCCAGGCGAGCCTGAACGGCCCCTGTCTCGGATCGCTTCTGGCGGTGAGCTGTCGAGGTTCGCCCTCGCACTCAAAGCAGTGCTCGCCGCCCACGACGTCGTCGATACGCTGGTCTTCGATGAGATCGATACGGGCATCGGGGGGCAGGTGGGGGTCGCGGTCGGAGAATATCTAAAACAATTGAGCCAATACCGGCAGGTCCTCTGCGTGACACACCTAGCCACGATTGCTGCCCAAGCGGATCAGCAGTACAAGGTCGATAAACACGTCTCTGCGGGAAGAACCAGCACGTCCTTGCATCTTTTGTCGAGGCAGGAGAGAGAGGTCGAAATCGCTAGGATGCTCTCTGGTTCTGCAGAAAGCGAAGTTTCCCGCACGCATGCCGCCGAACTTTTGAATCAGTCTCGCTCTCAAAAATTCTTATGAAGGATGCTCTTGATGCTCTTGTCCGTCGGGTGCGAGACAGGAAGACAGATCGTGGAGAGCGTCATGGGGCATAAGCTGTCCCACGGTCGAGACCACATATGAATCTTTGGCATTGCCGAAAATGACCGCCCCAGAGGAAGGCATGAACTCTGATATCACCTGCCGGCAGGCTCCACAGGGGCTGACCGGATAGGTGGCGTCGGGTGTTGCGACGGCGAGAGCCTTAAACCTTCTCTTGCCTGCGCTTATTGCGGCCGCGATGGCGTTGCGCTCGGCGCATATTGTCAGACCGAAGCTCCGATTTTCGACATTGACCCCGGTTATTATGCTGCCGTCGTCGCAGAGCAGCGCGGCTCCGACGCGGAAGTGCGAGTATGGCGCATAACTCTGCTCACAGGCCTTGTAGGCACGCTCAAACAGAGAAGCATATTCGGGTTGCATATAGTCTTAATCCTCGTATAATGAATATATCCTAGAAGGCTCAGCCGGAAAAGCTCTGCGCTGTCTTGACGCATCTGCGGTACTCGTGCACCATCAAGGTACGATGAAAAGGCGATCCTACAACCTAGTGCTTTTCATGGCTGCCATACTCTTTTCGCTTGTTTCGGTGCGAGGCGCGAGGCAGAAAGGTGTACGTGGAGAAAGCACGTTTCTGCCATTTTCTCAGGCTCAGAGCGTGGTGGAATTGCCCTCTTCACGGATCGGGCTTGTGCCGTTCATCGGCGATTCGATGCTGGGGTATCTCGATGCATCCGCCGGCAAGCTCTATGCCATGCCGTATCAAGAGAGGGCAGCGATCGACGCACGGGGGTGGATCACCTACGACAGGCTCGCAACAAATGTGCAGCTCTATGGAATTGACGGAAAGGGCAAGGCGCTGCAGGCTTTTGCATACCCATGGTTTAAGGCCTCGTGGCGAATTCTGGTCCGCGCGGACCAGATGGGCATTGCGCGAATCGACGAACAGGGAAGGATACTGTGGGAAAGGGAGTTCTCGATGCCCATCACTGCGCTGGATGCTTCTTCCTTCGTGCTTGCCGTAGGCCTCTTGGATGGGTCTCTGGATATTCTTGATACTCAAGGGAAATCCGTCTTCCTCGCCCAGGAAGATTTTCATAACATTCGAACCATCTATGGGGTCGCCGTGTCAGCCGATAGCAAATATGTGGTGGTATTGAAAGGACTTTTGCCTCAGAAAATCGAGACATATAGGCAGTCGGCGTCTTCATATATCAAGATTTCGGAGTCAAGTCTCAAATCAGAGTCCGTCCTTCAGGCAAGCATGGCCTTTGCGGAGGACGATTCGCATGTGATCCTCGCGCGCGGGAATCAGCTGCTGTATTACAACGTAAAAGCTAACTATATAAAGCAGATTGAGGTGAGTACGGGGACGGCCCAGGATGGACCTTCCGAAAAAGGTGGGGACGTACAATGTTTCGCGCTTCAATCTCCAGGGGGCGCCACTGTCCCAGTGTTACAGGTACGAACCACGGGCCCCTCCGATACGAGTATTCTTATTCTGAAGCACGGGCTTCTTGAACTGGTTGCTCAGGGGGCCGTCTCGCTCGCTGGGGGAGAGGGAGGGCTTGCGATCGTCTATGAGGACGGAGTGCTGTTCGTAAAAGGATGGCGGCCATGAAGAGAGTGCTATGTCTTCCATTTCTTTTTGTAGGCCTCGTCGCGCCGGTGCTTGGCGCCTTCGATTTTCAGATACCAGAGGCAGTGGACATCTCCGGCTTCGGAAGCTTTTTGGTGGATCAAAGAAGCGCGACATTGTCCGGAAAAGTCTTCCCGACGGACAGCGTGTATGGCCTGGTGCCCAGAAGCGATCTTATACTCAAATCGGCGACGGCCGAGATCGGCGCACCCGCAAGCGGCACCGTCCTTTATGTTCAAGCCGACGCTCCGGTGAAGACAATTTTTTCCTTTCCCTCAGGAGGCGCGATGGCGATTCTCCATCCTGAGAGCTACGTCAGC
>JAJUJQ010000063.1 GCA_029265255.1 Spirochaetota bacterium | reverse complement strand
TAGCAGCGGGCGAGCTGGAAGTACTTGTCGAAGCCAGAGACCATGAGGAGCTGCTTGTAGAGCTGGGGCGACTGAGGCAGTGCGTAGAACTTGCCCGGGTAGAGCCGAGAAGGCACAAGGTAGTCGCGCGCGCCTTCGGGCGTGGAGCGGATGAACGTCGGCGTCTCGATTTCGTAGAAGCCCTTGCCGACGAGGTATTCGCGCACGGCGAAGGCCGCCTCGTGGCGCAGGCGGATTTTCTTCTGCATCGAGAAGGAGCGCAGGTCGAGGTAGCGGTAGGTGAGGCGCATATCTTCCTTCGCGTCGGTGGCCTCGTCGATCATGAAGGGCAATGGAGCACAGCGCGAAAGGATCTGGATTTTCTCGGCCTTGACCTCTATTTCGCCCGTGGGCATCGAGGGGTTGATCATGCTGTCGGGCCGCGGTCGGACCGTGCCACGGATCGAGACGCAGTACTCCATCTTGAGTTCTGCTGCACGGTCCAAAAGCTCCTGCGCGGAGTCTGCGTCCACGACGACCTGCGTGACGCCGTAGCGGTCGCGAATGTTGATGAAGGATATACCACCGTGATCGCGCTTGCGGTGTACCCAACCGTTGAGCACCACTGTTTTCCCGATGTCGGCGGCGCGGAGCTCGCCGCAGGTGACTGTCCGTTGTTCGAATAGCATAATAGAGCTATTTTATAGGCAGACAGGAAAATCGGCAAGGACGTGGGGGAGATGGGCGCCGACACGATTGTGTGTCGGCATGACTTTCTATTATATGGTTATACTAATATATTAAATATACAATAGACCGTGGAGGAGGACTACCCATGATTCAAGAAGGTGCACGGGCGCCGGACTTCGCGCTCAAGGATGCAAACGGCAAGCTCTGGACTCTTTCGGATTTTCGCGGCAGGACCTTCGTGCTGTACTTCTATCCTAAGGACAATACCCCCGGCTGCACGACCGAGGCCTGCAGCTTCCGCGATCGATATGACGAATTCAAGAAGCGGGGCGTGGAGGTCGTAGGAGTGAGCGCCGATTCGGAGAAATCGCACAAATCCTTCGCGGAGAAGAAAAATTTACCATTCATCCTTTTATCCGATCCCGAGAAGAAGACAATCGAGGCATACGGCGCGCTGGGAGAAAAAAAACTCTATGGCAGGACCTTCCTCGGCATCGTGCGGAGCACCTTCATCATCGATGGTGAGGGAACTGTACGAAAAGTATTTCCGAAGGTGACGCCTGCGGGCCACGCGGAGGAGATTCTCGCATCGCTCTGAGCGCCTCAGCCCTCGGCGGTCGGATTCTGCCGGTTTTTCTTGACTGCGCCGCGGAGGCGTTTGGCAGTCAGCGTGCGCTGCTTCGAAGCCGTCGTGGGCTTTGTAGGAATGCGGGGCGTGGCCTGTTTGGCCGCGCGTTCGACGAGCAGGACGAGCTTTTGAATCGCCTTTTCGCGGTTTATGGTCTGGCTCCGCTCTTCCTGAACCTGGACCACGAGTTCTCCTTCGGTGGTGATCCGGTTCGCAAGTCGCGTCTGCACGAGTTCAAGTTCTGCAAGGTGCAGGCCCGCAATCGCCGCGATGCTGACGCGGGCAGTGACTTTCGTATTGACTTTGTTGACGTTCTGCCCCCCAGGGCCGCCTGACTTCGAAAATTCAAATTTGGCATTGGCGGCGATCGATGACCTCAGCAGTTGAGTATCCATACAGGTGAGCGTATTGCATTGAGGCACCGATGGTGAAGCGGGGAATTTCTACACCTCGCGCGTGGGCGGCGTACGCCCTGCTCACGATGCCCAATCTTTACCCAAGGTTGAGAGCACTGACTTCGCGTGCCCTCCTCTGTGCAGAACGCTCTATTTCTTGCTACTCTATGGCTGCCGGGAGGAGCATATGCCTGATTTTACTATTGAGACGCTGGGGAAGTGCGCAGTCGACTCTCCCTTGAAGCTTGCGGAAGATTCTGGGTCTGGGATTCCGGTTTTCGTGCCAGAAGATCACTACATCTATTACAATATCGAACATGTGTTGGGATCGCGGGCTGATGGGCAGCCGCCGCTCTCCCGCGATCAGCTGCTCGAAGTCGCAGGTCCGCGCCAAAAGATTTATTTCAGTCCCTCGCACGTCCACGCGGGCATCGTCACCTGCGGCGGGCTATGCCCTGGGCTCAATGATGTCATTCGTGCTATCGTGCGGAGTCTGTGGCATCTCTACGGCGTTCGCAGAATTTCTG
>JAJUJQ010000033.1 GCA_029265255.1 Spirochaetota bacterium | reverse complement strand
GTCTGGCTTTTTCGCCTGTCCAAGACGAACCTCGATGACCGCTGGCTTTCCGAGGCGCGCCGATTCACAGAAAGTCTCGACAAAGCGTCGCACCCCCTCTTCGATGGTCGATCGAACTGCCGGCTCACCGAGCGTCGCCTGTGCGTGTATCAAGAGATCGTTCGAAAGCTCACGCTGCATGCGCGCGGCTTCTTCCTTGAGTCTGAACAGCATATTGGTGAGAATATTCGAATTCTCAGATACGAGCTCGATCGTATCCGTGTGCACCGCGGGCAAAAGACAGTCTGGGGCCGGCGTCGAAAGCGCAAGCCTCCGCATTCTGGCGTCCCACAGAATCGTCCAGGCCGAAGGGTCCGAAGCGGGGATGACATAGGTGATGTCGGCCACGGCGCTCAGGCGAATTTTTGCTTTGATATTGAATATCGCGAGCAACTTGGCGGTGAATTCCTTCGATGCCTCGTAGCGCTCTTGCGTAGTCGCCGCAACCACCAAGGGCCGCGGCTCGAGTTTTTGCAGGTAGAGCGTAAACTGAGATCGCACATCGGGTCGGGAATGAGCAAGCACCTGAACGACCACGACAGTGGCCACTGCGAGCACGACAGTCAGGATGAACAGCAGCACCACGGGAGCAGAAAGGCGTATACGGTCCATCGTTCAATCTCCCCAGCGATCCTCCCATTCGCCGACA
Organism: Spirochaetota bacterium; assembly: GCA_029265255.1. Next base: position 8,487 of record JAJUJQ010000033.1, on the reverse strand, counting down.
ATGGCAGCCACTTCGTTGGCATACACCGAAAAAAGGCGCTGAGGAGAAGACTTTTCCTTCAATATTGACTCGAATGCCTGGTGTGCAACCTTGATGATCGATCGCTGCGCTTCATCTCTCGACTGTACAAAGGCTTGCTGCTGTGCAAGCACCAAACGATGTTGGCCTTCGGCCCATGCCTTGCGGGCGTGCCAGTAGGCATACATCTCCTCCGCCTTTGTTTCGTCGGGGATCGGTCTCCACAGTGAATAGAACCGGCCGTCCTTTAACATCGCCGGTTTATACAGCGAGACGCAAGGATACGAGCTGTCCGTATACCATACGATCGCGCCGCCGGACAGATACTCTACGGCCATGGAGGCCGTGGTCGCGCTCTTCGGGAAGATACCCGGATGTACGCAGAGGTTCTTCATGTGGTTCAAGAACAGCCCGGGCTTCGGAGCCCCCTCGTGGGAGCGCAAAAGTGAAAGCAGGGCCTCGATTGTCCCCGAAGCATTGCCTTCGTTTGAGCTGCCTGCTGAACTGCCCGCAGCCATGCACATGAGCCCCGCCAGCGACGTGGACCTTCGCTGCTCACCCTTTGTAAAAAAAAGATATTTGCCGTCTTCCACATATTTTTTCCAGGAATTGCGCTGGCCCTTGCGCCCTGGGTCGGCTTCGTCGGAACAAGCGGCCCGTTCGTTGACAGGGGCAATCTCTTTTCGTGTCTGTGCATCGAGACGCTTGTAATCGTCTTCAATGCAGTAGGCGTTCGAAATCGCATCCGCAATCATGGCTTTGCGCCAAGCCCAGCGCTTGCCTGCAGTTTCGACGATGTATGCTTCTTCGGTATCTGCGACAATAAAACTGTTGTTGTAGATGAGCCTTCCTCTGTAGGCCCCATTTCCTCCCTGGGGATATGTTTCGACGAAAGAAGTGATAAACTCTACGGCCTCTTGTGCCGTTGCACAGGCGGAGAGTGCCGCCCTGAGGATATCCATGCCGAGGACGCCGTGCTCGTCAGGCGTAAACCGCGAAGAAAAGACCGCCTCGTTTCCGATTGCGAGGCTCTTGCCGTTGATGCCCATTTCGCCGCCATGCATCCATGAGGGCTTGGAAAGCAGCATCGCATAGCCCTTGTCGGAGAATTCCACGCCTTCTCGTATGAGTGCGGTTTTCGGTTCGCGCGACGGAATATGCACAAGGACCTGGGGTTCTTCCGGTTCTCTGTCCGAATTTTTGCCAAAAAGGATTGGTTTGCCTGCATTGTTATGCAGCACGAGAGTATCACACATGGGCTTGCACACCTCCTCGGGCTTCTTGTCCCGCTGCAAGTCAACATGCCTATGGTATATCATTTTTCAATATTCACGCAAGCGAAAAAGTCTGATATTCTGGAGCTTAATGGACATCATTGCAAACCACATTCCTGCGTCCCGGTGTATAGCGCTTGTAGGCGTAACCCTCCTCATCATCGCACGCTCGCCCGTCTCCGCCCAATCCTCGGCGTCTCCCCCCAAAAATCCTGCTTCGGTGGGAACGTTTCAACTGGACACCCCTGGGACCTTGGCACACATTCAGGACATGCTGCCGGGAGTCCCCTTTCCGACGGCCTTGGGCCAGGGTGCGGCGCAGGCCTTTTTGACGCTCCGCGACAACGTGTACAACGGCGCTGCCCCGGAGTCTGTCGATGCACAAGCCAGCTCTCTTCTGAAAAACATCGATGGGCAGCAGCTTGCGACGGAAGACCGGGCACTGCTCGAGGCGCGCATTACGTACCTCGTCGGCCGGTCTTGGAACGATCATAAGAACAAAAAGAAAGCACTGCCCTGGTTCGAACGGGCCGTCGACGCCGCCCACACCCTGATCTCGCTCGTCGGAGAGACGTCCACAGCCCTCGTGGCGCTCGCAGAACCTCTGGGGGAACTTTCTCTTTTGAAGGACTTGGGATTTCTGATCAGCAACGGGCCAAAAGTAGGCCAATACGCAAACAAAGCCCTGGATATCGACCCGAAGAACATCAAGGCATGGCTTTTAAAAGCGAGCGCGCTCGCCTATCCTCCGACAATCTGGGGCGGAAACTACAAAAAGGCGCTGGAAACCTACGCTGCCATTCTGCCCTTGTCCAAACCGGGCCTGCCGAAAGATGTGCTCTTCGACATCCGCGTCGGCATCGCCACCGCATATGCCAACCTCAAACTTTCTGAACACGCGGCGTGGTGGTTCATGGCCGCCCTCGAACTGTACCCTCAGAATCCATACGCAACCACCGAACTGGAGAAACTTGCCAAATGAACGCTACAATCCTCACCGCGTACGGGGTGGTCACGTTTGCGGCCTGCATTTTTTTCTTTTTCATTACGACATCGAACATCCTGTGGCTCATGCACACGCTCTCCATCGGGCCCAAAAAGACAGGCCCCTCCGTGGCGGTGCTCGTTCCTGCGCGCAATGAGGCGCTGCGCATCCGTCCATGTCTCGATTCGCTGCTGCAGCAGAACTACAACTCCTATCAGATCTACGTGATCGACGACAACTCGACCGACGAAACGTGGGAAATCCTCAAGGACTACATGCTCCGCTTTCCGCGCAAATTCAAGGCCTTTAAGGCCGAGCCGCTGCCCGAAGGATGGTACGGCAAGCCTCACGCCCTTCAGGAGTTGGCCAGCCATGTCAAAGAAGACTACCTGCTCTGCACCGACGCAGACACGGTCCACAAACCAGATTCCATCGGTAAGGCGATATCCGTCGCCGAACGATACAAAGCCGACCTCGTCACAGGGTACGTCCACCACCTCATGCCCACTTTTGCAGAGGCCGCCGTCTTGCCTTCGATTTATATTCTGACAATGCTCGGCATGCCCCTGTATCTCATTCCTGGGACAAAAGCTCCCCTCATAAGCCATGCAATCGGGCAATTCATGCTGTTCCGGCGATCATTCTTCGAAAGAATTGGCGGCTACGAAAAGGTGAAGCACCAGGCGACGGAAGACGTAAAAATGGCGCGCGTCGTCAAGGCACAGGGCGGGAAGGTCGTGTTCGCCGACCTGCGGGACGTCGTTGACAGCCGCATGTACAGCTCCTACAGAGAAGCGATTCAAGGCATCGCAAAAAACGCCTACGACTACCTCGGCAAAAATCTCATTGTCCTGTTCCTGGGAACGGTGGCCGTACCGCTCATCTTTTTCATCCCCGTCATCGCATGCGTTGTTCCCATTCCATCGCTCGGACCCGCATTGCCTTTTCTCAGAGCATCGGCGATCCTCTCGTTCTCCATGTGGGTCCTCGAAACCATCGACCGTCGCCTGCCGTGGTACGTGGCGTTCATCTATCCGCTCGTATTTGTGAATACGCTCTCATCGCTCTGGCGAGGCTTCCGGTTGGTGAACAAAGAAGGCGGCATCGAATGGAAGGGGAGAAAGGTGCAATGAGATATCGGAAGGGTGCCCCACTGATATCAGAGTCCCCTTGGTCGCGCCTTGTAGGAGACATCCTTGTGGCCTTCGTCGCCCTTATCGGCTGGCCGCTGAGCCGCCTTCTTTACAGCATAAAGATCGAAAATACAAACTCGAGGTCTGGTCTGACTCATCGTCTGCCTTCGCGCGCCATCCTCCTCAGCAACCACTGCATGCCGCTGGACCCTGTCTTCCACGGCCTCGCTGTGTTTCCGCGCCGCACCTACTTCACCCTCCTCGAGGAGACCTGCGAAGCCCCTGTGCTCGGCTCGCTCGTGAGGCTCTTAGGCGGTATTCCCCTCCCAAGGAGCAGCGGACGCCTTAAGGACATCGAAGACGCCGTCGCTCACGGACTGTCGACGCGGGGGCTCGTCCACTTCTATCCAGAGGGTGAGTGCTTCATCGGAAACCAGAGAATATTCCCCTTCAAGGCGGGGGCCTGCTATTTCGCGATACGTTTCGGTGTGCCGATTGTCCCCATCGTCAGCATCCTAAAACGGCGCCATGGGAAAAAGTCACGGCGCACCCAGGTGACGGTGCACGTGCTCGCCCCCGTCGCGCCTCCCCCGCCCCCACCCGAGAAAAACCCCCATGCTTTCCTCATCCGCTCGATCCAATTCTCGAGGCAGATCCACGATCTCATGCAGGCCGAAATCGAGCGCGAGGGCGGCGACCATTCCCTCTACCGTGGCCCGATGCCGCGGATCAAGGGCGTAAACGACTAACAGAGCGGCAAAGTTCTATGCAGGACCCCGCAGCTCACGCGGAGATCAGGCCACGCTGGCGCTCCCGCTGTGGCACCTATAAAAAGAACTTCATCGTCAACGAGAGCACATTCTTCCACCCTGTGGTGACGAGTGAAGAGCGGCCTGCGCCGGTCTCGTCGACGGACCAGGTATAGGAAATGCCATAGCCCAGCCCAAGTTCGAAGGGAATCGCCGCGCCCAGAAGCTCCGGAGGATCGGATGGCCGCCAGGTCACCACAATATTCCCGATGTGGTTGTAGTCGTAGATGCCGTCGTGGAGGAAGTTCTTGTTGTAAGAATAGAGCTGGGCGGGGTCGTAATCCATGTACTTGTTCACATCGCCGTAACTCTCCTTCAGACCTGGCCAATCCGCCTGTGGGTTGTCCCCGTGCCGCACGAATCGGTACTTGAGGGCGACGCGCCAGTCGGGCGCCGGCATCACCTCGAACTTGAGCAGGAATTCGTCGGAGTTCGGCGGCAGGTAGTAACCGAGGTTTTCGCCGTCCTGCGTGTAGGAGGTGTCCACGCGCAGCCGGTAATCCGGATACCACGTCGGATAGTGCGAGTACACGAATGGCTCGATCTTGGTGTACTGCGCGGTGACAGTCGCAAAGGAAAGCCAGGGCAGTGGCACCTTCACGCCGCCCTGCAGCGCGAACATGTTGCGCGCCTTTGTGAAGAGCTGCGATAGGTTCGTGATCTCCATCTCGTCGGCGTAGAACGAGGCGTAGAACTTGCCGATGCGCGGCACGAGAATCTGTCCGTCCACCTGCACGCCGAGGTTGTCGATGTTGGCGAGCTGGTTCTGATACATCACTGAAAACAAAAGGGGCGAAAAATACCCGAGCTCGAAGCGCTTTGCGCCAACCAGCGTGCTCGTCGCTGATATCGTGAGCCAATCGAAGGGGAAGAGCTCCATGCGCTGAAGCCCGAGCATCTTCTGATAAGAAAGTGCACTCGGATCCGTACTCTTTTCGTTGTCTCCCTTTCTCCAATTTGTCAGCGAGCCCAAGAGCCCCGATATCGCAAAGAACTTCGACGGTCGGAATGCCGTCTCGAGACCTACGAAAGGCCGTGCTGTCCCCGAGAGAGAGAAAGAGCCTGAACCCATGCCCCAGTCTCTCCGGAAACGCGAGAGTCTGACCATGATCGAACCATCATCGCTTTCAGCCGCAATATCCTCGCGGATATCGTAGCTCGCCATTGGATAGTCGAGCGTACCATCATCTGAATTACGCGGGTCCCCGAACCAAATATGGGTAGCATCCCACTCTTTGGTAAACTCGTAAGGGAGATAGAGACTTGTTTTGATCTTGTCGTAGGTGAAGCCAGCCTCCCCCTTCAGCGAAAGCCAGGGGAGGGGATCCGCCGCCAGATACGGCACCCAGCGCGAATTGAGGTGCCACATGTCCTTGAGCGCGGTGGAACTCGAGCCATCGAGGAGGTCGTAGAGCCCGCCTGCGTCGAGCTTCGTCGTCGCCTCGATGCGGATGCCTGCGCGGGCTTTTCCGCTCTTGTCGTGCCAGAGCGACTGTTCGACGCCCGCACCGGCCTTGAATTCCTCGGCATACCGACGAATGAGGGCCTGCTCGGCAGACGAAAAGGCCTCCATGTGCCCGACCATCGTCGCCAAAAGCTCAGCCACCTGCTGGCTTGTGTACGGCTTGACCGAGGAAAGCCTCGTGACCACACCGCGCAGCTCCGCCGTTTCGATGACGGCATACACGGGGTGTCCGAGTTCCACGGCGAGATGCCCCTGCGCAAAGGCAGTCTCAAGCCCCGCGCAGCTCAGAAAGGAAAAAAAGAGAATCGCCAGAAAGACAGGGTGACGCGCAGATTGTCGCGCCGAGTCACCCTTCCGCGAAAGGCGAGCGCCGACCGCCAGATTGCTTTTATTCATTGTTTCACCTCGAACGTCATTCTGTTGTGCTCAAATCCATACTCGAGCCGGCCCTGATCGCAGAGCCATGAAAGATACGAGCGTATCGTCGACCCGACGAGCACGTGCTGGTCCGCATTGAGCACTATACCATAGTGGGCACAGACCTCCGCCACCACGTCTTCGAGCGAGGCGCCGTTTTTGCTGTTTTGGACGAGGCCGACGATGACCTCGGCGATCTCGAATATCTTGGCACGGTTGAGACCGACGAGCGGCCGGATGTCGCGGACCGGCTCCGCGTGCGAGGGCACGAACCATTCGGCCTCTATTGCCTCAAGCATCGCGAGCGTCTCGAGCTCCGCCGCAACATCGTAGAAAAAGAAAATATGGTATTTCTCAAGAATCGATGCCCCTGCCAGAGCGTCCGCGGCAAAGAACACTCTGTCGGGAGTCATCACGCCGACCATACCGAAGTAGTGGCCCGGCAGAGCAACGATGTGCAACGCACCGCCAGAGGCAGGTTCCGCCCCCTGCGTGCCCACCGAGCTTGCTGTGTTGCCAGGACTCGCCGCACTCAAGGTCCTTTCTGGCCCCCGAGAGCCTGCCGAGGCTACGCCAGGCCGAATATCTATGTCGCCCTTTTCGTCGAGCACAAGTCGGCAGGGTGGTTCGAGCAGGTGGGTCGCACGCGAGGGCGGCGCCATCAAAAATTTGTTGCGGATCGCCTTCTGAGGATAGCCGCCAGCGAGGAATGAAGGCTCAAGGTGAGGATACTGAAGAAAAGCCGCTTCGATCTCCGTCGCCGCGATCGCACAGCCGGTACGCCTCTTCACAAAGGCGTTTCCCCCACAGTGGTCGGCATTCGAGTGCGTGTTCAGCACCGCTGCAAGCCGTACCCCGAGCCGCTCGCACTCCCGCACGATGCGCCTGCCCGCGTCTTCGTCGCCCCCGGAGTCGATGACGACGGCGCGCGCAGCATCGCCCTGTCCGAACACATACAGGCCGAGGTTGGTCGGACCGCGCGCCACGAGGGTATTGCCTGCAAGGGCTTCAAAGACGAGAGCCATAGGCTAATTGTTACTGCGCCTTGCCGTCCTGCGCAAGCTGCTTCACGTAGGTATATTGAGTTTTCGTGCGTAAAAAGCCAAGGTTTTCATAAAAACGATGCGCTTCGGTTCGCACGACATTCGTTTTAAGCCTGAGGATCGAAAGCCCCTGTGCAGAGGTCCAGCGTTCGGCTTCTGCCATGAGCGCGTGCCCGATGCCGTGGCCCCTGTGCGTCGCCTCCACCACAAAGCCTGATATCTCTGCAAATTTTTCGAGGTAGAAATGGTCGACAATCTCGATACTCGTCCAGCCGACAACCTGGCCATCGAGTTCCGCGACGATGACGCGCCGTTCCTTCGCCTCGAGGTAGCGCGGCAGGCGCGCCTGTACCACTTCGGCTGTGGTAGGGTATCCAAGCTGTGCGGAAAGCATGGCGAGTGCCGGGCTGTCGTCAAGCCGGGCGCTGCGGATGACGAGAGTTCCCATGGTGCCTCCTCCCTTCATACAACGAAAAAGCGCCTGCTCGACGAAGACATCGTCAATGGATGCGGTATGCGGAGGCTCGGCCGGGCCGTCGTCGATCACACGCCTTTTTGCTGCCAAAGCTTGCAAGCGCGGCCTTTCACACGATGTGCGCCGGCCAGCAAAGAAAACCCCCGTGCAGCGTCGGCATCGGGGGGTAGGGTTGGCCGCTGGGGTTGGGGGGATTAGCGGCACAAAAACCGACGCCGAACACTCGCACGAGGGCGATACAAAGTATATCGAACGAAGAAGGAGGATTCAAGGCTCCATGCGAATTATTTTTGCTTCTTGAGCAAATCCGCAAAGGGGTTGTAGGTCATGCCGTCGTCGCTCCCTTCGCGGAAAGAACGCCCCCTCGAGGCCGGCTTGCCCGTCGAAACTCGACCCTCCGAACGGAAAGTGCTTACGGTTCTCTGTGGGGCTGAACTTCTGCCGCCCCTTGGCTCGTCCTTTGCATCCTTCGCGGCATGCCCAAAACTTGCCGCAGAGGCGCCGTCCCGCCGCCCTTCTGCGCCCGTCGCCCTGAGCGACAATCCTATGCGCCGCCGCACAGGATCGATGCTGATGATCGTAAATTCCTTGAGGTCTCCTACGCGCAGCACCTCCATCGGATTTTTGACGAAGCGATCGCCCATTTCGGATACGTGGATGAGCGCGCTCTCCTTGATGCCGATATCGACGAAGGCGCCGAAATCGACCACGTTCTTCACCTTGCCCTTCACTTTCATGCCCGGCTGCAGGTCCTCGAACGAAAGCACTCCCTGCTGCAGAAGCGGTGGCGGCAGCTCTTCGCGGGGGTCGCGGTTCGGTTTCTTGAGCTCCGCGATGATGTCGTCGAGGGTGATGTCGCCCACGCCGT
>JAJUJQ010000005.1 GCA_029265255.1 Spirochaetota bacterium | reverse complement strand
CCCTAACCCTCCCCCTCCACGCTTCACCTCAACCCGCCCATTTCGGACCGCGATTTCAACGTTCTGCGGCTTGAGCGTAATACCCGGAATGGAACCTGAAGCCTGAATCACAAAATCCATTGAGGAAAAATCAGCGGTCATCCATCCGGACAGGCTCATTGTTGCAGCGAGTTTCTCGGGCAGATCCTTGAGACCACTGACCTGCGCTTGGATGGACGGCGCAAAGATTTCAGGAAAACCCGCAAGAGTGGAAAGCTGAAACGCAGCAATGGAGATATACCCAGTGCCTCCGCTAGATGGCTGGTTCAACTGGATTTCAATGGGCTCGATAGTAAGCTGAAACCTCGGAAGCGTAATGACAGGTCCTTCGAAAAGGAACTTGTAGAGTCTTTCAAGTACAAACTGATCGTCAGGAATGGTGAGATCGAACCTCAGTCCTGAGGCTGAAATGTTTTTTAGAACATCAGTGCTTCTTCCTTTGAGAAGAGCCCAGTAGCTGATCCGCAGCGAAACCGAATCCGCCACAATGCGCGGACGATTGTCTGGAGGAGAAGCGACAGTTTCTGATGGCAAAGGCAGAAATTTAATCGATTTGATAGTGAAACGGTTAAAGGAATCGATACGTATTGAATCATATGCCAGTCTCAGACCCGTTGCCTGACGGATAATATCCTGTAACGCATCCATCCCTCCGCCGATTGCTGTCTGCAGTTCTCTCTGCACATAGCCAGCGATTTCGAATGAAGCGATGCCAGCAGCAACGACAAGGAAGAGAACAAGCAGAGCAAAGGGTAGAAACGCTTTCTTCTTTTTCATTCAATCGCAATCCCGCATGACAGATCGACACGTCACCTGTATACTACCATATCATGCATTCCTTTGACACCAACGGCCTGAAAAATCGTTTCATTGTTCTCGAAGGCATTGATGGCTCGGGAACTACAACTCAAATGCAGCTGCTCGCTGAATCGTTGCGCGCCCGGTCCATACCCTGCAGCACTACAGCGGAACCGACGGATGGACCAATCGGCAAAGTCATCCGTTCAGTACTGCGCGGAGACATAGCTGTCTCCCCATCGACCGTAGCCTGGCTCTTCGCCGCCGACCGGAATGAACACCTTTATGGTACCGATGGCATTCTATCGAAAGTCAGTCAAGACACGGTTGTCATTTCCGACCGCTATGTGCTTTCGAGTCTCGCATATCAAGGAACTACTTGTGGCGTGCGGCTTCCGACACAGCTCAATCGCGGTTTCCCGGCACCTGGACTTACCATACTCTTTGATATCGATCCCGAAATCTCGCTTCAACGGATTTCCACACGTCATTCAAGGGATATCTACGAAACCCTGGAACTGCAAAAACGGATACGCACCATGTATATCAAAATGGCAAACCAGCTTAAAAAGAAAGGCTGGAATATTGTACGCATCGACGCGGGACTGCCACTTCAAGATGCGCATAATATCATACAATCAATAGTATTTTCATTTCTGGAAATGTAATACATTGGAGCTGTCATGCACCGGGCGCATGCTGCGGAAAGGATTGACGATTACCGAATAAGCATGGCGTCGCCATAGCTGAAGAAGCGATACTTCTTCTCGACCGCCTGCCGGTATGCGCCGAGAATCGTCTCGCGGCCGGCAAAAGCCGACACCAGCATGAGCAATGTTGATTTTGGAGTGTGAAAATTGGTGAAGAGCTGATCCACCACATGGAATTCATAGCCAGGATAAATAAAAATACGCGTCGAGTAGCTTCCCGACCGGATTTTACCCATGGCCCATGCCGATTCGAGCGCACGAAGTGAGGTTGTTCCCACCGCCAGTATCTTTTTGCCATGCGCCTTTGCTTCGTTTATTTTCCCGGCCGCATGATCAGAAATTTCAAACCACTCCTCATGCATCCGATGTTCCTCGACAGTTTCCGATCTGACGGGAAGAAAGGTGCCAAGCCCAACATGAAGAGTGACAAAGGTCATGTCGATTCCGTGGTTCCGAAGTGACTCGATGATTTCCGGGGTAAAATGAAGACCTGCGGTCGGGCTCGCTGCCGAGCCGGTTTTTTGCGCGTAGATAGTCTGATAACGGATTTCATCATCGGCGGTATCACCTCGCTTGATATAGGGAGGCAGCGGCACATGACCATGGCGTTCGAAATAGCTTTCATCGAGGGTTTCGCTGAATTCAATGAGCTTGTTCCCGTCCGCTTCTCTAATGACCCGGCCTCGAACATCTCCAGGAAATATATAGGTTCGCCCAACTCTCTGACGCTTCGCCTTGCTACAGACTGTTTCCCACACTTTCGAAGCATTGGGTAATGTGTCCGCGGGAGAAATAGTGGATTTCTGCGTAGTGGCAGCTCCATCCATCGAAGCGGGATAATCCCCTTTCGGTGCAAGAAACACAAACTCGACTTTGGCTCCGGTTTGCTCGCATATGCCGTAAATCCGCGCTTTTCGTACCTTGGAATCATTGAACACCATGAGCGTCCCCGGCTCTACGAAGGAGGCGATATCAGCGACAACAGAGTCCGTTATTGCGCCTGTCCCGCGATCCAGCACCATGAGTCGCGATAATCCACGCACTTCGGGCGGATACTGTGCGATCAGCGACTCGGGCAATTCAAAATTGAAATCTTCCGTTTTCATTTGAGAGTGGCTCCATTCCGAGGTGACGGTAGGCTGCAGGCGTGACTATGCGCCCTCTTGGTGTGCGGGCGAGCATGCCAATCTGAATAAGGTAAGGCTCATAATAATCTTCGAGGCTTTCGATACTTTCAGAGACAGACACTGCCAGCGTCTCAGCCCCAACCGGTCCCCCAGCAAAGCGGGTAATAATGGCCTTGAGAATCTCACGATCCATGCGTTCGAGTCCAAGATGGTCAACTTCGAGCCGTTCGAGTCCTTCGGCCACGATATCCTTCGTAATCACATCCTTCGCACGGACCTGCGCAAAATCTCGGATCCTGCGTAAAAGCCGGTTGGCAATTCGAGGCGTACCCCGGCTGGTTCTGGCCAAAAGCATGGTCGCTTCACCATCGACCGCGATATCAAGGATACGAGCAGAGCGCACAATAACGCGGGCTAGCTCTTGCGGCGAATAATAATCAAATCGGAATGAAATACCAAAACGACTCGACAGAGGCGCAGAAACCATTCCCGCTTTGGTCGTCGCACCGATCAGCGTGAACGAAGGGAGTGGAATACGCACCGTCCTGGCTGCCGGCCCTTGTCCGATTATCCAGTCTAGCTCATAATCTTCCATCGCGATATAGAGCATTTCCTCAATGGCAGGCTTAAGCCGGTGGATTTCATCAATAAACAGCACGGAACCAGGTTTGAAGCTGGTGAGGATGCCTGCAAGGTCTTTTGGCTTCTCGATAGCCGGAGCGCTTGTTGGCTTGAATTCCACACCCATTTCGTATGCCACCACCTGCGCGAGGGTGGTTTTGCCAAGGCCCGGCGGTCCCATAAGAAAAATATGATCGATCGCTTCCTGGCGCTCACGCGCAGCCTGAATAAATACGACAAGATTATCCTTTATGCGCTGTTGCCCCTGAAAATCCTTCAGGAACCGCGGCCGAAGCGTCGCTTCCTTTTCGTCTTCCGCGGGATTATAGCCAGGATACATGGGACTGTTGAGGACTTTTTCATCCATGAATCACCTCATCTGCGCAATAATGCGGCACAAACTTTGCAGCGCTTCATGAAGCCGAACCAGTGGATAGTTCCAGAAGCGATTTCCGGAACAGCTCTTTCTCCGATTCCGGGCTTTCCTCTTCGACTTCCGCACCAAGGCGCATGACCACCTGTTCCACAGCGCGCCGATCGAATCCCATATCTACCAATGCGCGTATCACATCCCGGAAACGTCCCTGAACAGCCCCTGACGCCGAAGGGCTCTCTTCTTCTTCCAGCGCTACCAGTCTTCCTTTTAGTGTCAGCATCATTTTCTGGGCTGTTTTCGGTCCAACCCCAGGTATTTTCTGCAAGGCTGCGATATCCTGACGATCGAGCATCGACACGAGCACCTGCGGTGCGACACTCTGAAGAATCTTGAATGCCTGTCTCGGCCCGATTCCCTCGACTTTCTGCATCTCAAGAAAGAGCTGGCGCTCATTCGCAGAAAGAAAGCCATACAACCGCATCCCGTCCTGATAATGATGCAGCCATGCGTATATTTCGATTTCCTCGCCAAGATGTGTAAAGAGGCCCGGATCGCGCACGGGAACCATGACATCCCATTCGATGGCTCCCGTATCGATATAGAGTGATTCTTCTCCATGTCCGTTGAGAATGCCACGGATGCGGTTGAACATGTCAGAAAGTATAGCCTGCGGAACTGATCGAATGCAATGTGCAGATGGCTGCCGCGAGCGCGTCCGCCGCGTGATCCGGTTTGGGAACCTCCGGCATACCAAGCAGTACGCGCACCATCTCCTGCACCTGGAACTTGTCGGCACGTGCAGTGCCGGTTACGGCTTTTTTAATCGCATTGGGGCTGTATTCAAAAAGACGAACACCCTTCTCCTCGAATGCGAGCCTTATGACACCGCGGGCTTCCGCGACCGGAAAGGCCGAAGAAACGTTCCGAAAAAAATAAAGCTCCTCGATGCCGCCAACATCGGGAGCGTATTGTTCAAGGATTGAACGAATAGTATGGTGAATAAGCGTGAGCCGCGAGCCCATGGCATCAGTTGATTTCGTCTCGATACAGCCATGGATGACCAGCTCAAGCTTGCCGCTGCTGCTCCGCACTACACCGTATCCCACCGACGCGATTCCGGGATCTATGCCAACTGCGGTTACGCAACGGAGAGCAGCGCCTTGGGAGATCATTCTTCGAGTTCTGGCATCTCAATGTTGTGGTAGACGTTCTGGACGTCCTCGTTCTCCTCGAGCTTATCGATGAGCTTCTGCACCTTGGCGGCAGTTTCTGCATCGACATTGACATAGGTATCCGGAACCATGGATACTTCTGCGCCAAGCGTCTCGAACCCTTTGGCATTCATCGCGTTGAGAACATCCTCGAAGGAAGCCGGATCGGTATAGACGACGATGGTACCATCCTCATTGACGACGTCGTCAGCTCCCGCATCGATGGCTGCCTCCATGATCTGGTCTTCGGTGTATTTCTCGCCATCGTACGAAAGAACACCTTTGCGTTTGAACAGGTAGGCGACGGAGCCTGAGGTACCCAGATTGGCGCCTGAGCGGGTAATGATATTGCGGATTTCGGCGGCGGCGCGATTCTTGTTATCGGTCAGCACTTCGATGAGCATGGCCCCTCCACCGGGGGCATATGCCTCATAGGTAAGCTCTTCATAGGTGGTACCTTCGAGCTCTCCGGTGCCTTTCTTTATCGCGCGGTCTATGTTGTCCTTGGGCATGTTCGCAGCACGGGCTTTGAGCACTGCCGTTCTCAACCGGGGGTTGCCTTCAGGATCACCGCCCCCCATGCGCGCTGCAATGGATATTTCCTTGATCAGCTTCGTAAAAAGCTGTCCTCTTTTGGCGTCCAATGCGCCTTTTTTATGCTTTATCGTTGCCCATTTGCTATGTCCGGACATGAAAACTCCTTTGGCCTGCAAAAATGCCGCATAACATTATCACGTGCCATATTGCGCTGTCAATCGCAATGAGAGGGCATATCCCAATCCGCGCTAGCTTCTGAGGTGAACCCATGTCTTTCCGAATCCCCCGTCTTCGGGGCGAGCAAAGTAATAATCGGCGACTGCTGAGTGCGATTTCAGGAACTCATGGATACCGCGCCCAAGGATACCCTCTCCGGTCCCATGGATAATCGAGAATACCCCGAGGCGGGCCAGGCTCGCCGCATCGATCTGGTTTTGGACTGCGTCAATCGCTTCCGCTAGGCGCATGCCTCGCACATCGAGTTCAGGTACTGCACGCGCTCCCGCGCCTGGTTCTTTTGCCAGCTCCACCTTGATCGTAGGCAAATCCGGTTTCTGTGGTTTTTCCTCTGCGCGCAGGCGGAGTTCGGAGGAATCCGCTTTTATTTTCAACGCTCCAATCAGGAGCTGAACCTGCCCATTCTCAAGCACTCGCAGGACGCGAGCCTCCCTGCCACGGAAAAGGACGCGAGTCCCTTCCTTTAGCTTCCCTTCGCCCATTTTGAGAGGATACGCTTCGGTAACTGAAGCCCCGCCTGCGACTTGGTCCGAGAGCGCTTCTGTTTCGACTTCGAGACGCTCGAGGGATTCTTCTTCTTTCCGCACCTGTTCAGCAAAATTCTTTAAAAATTCCCTCGTCTGCTTCGCTTGTTCAACCGTCCTTCCTGATTCTCGTATCTCTCTCACGAGATTTTCGAATGTCTTGCGGCTTTCCGACAGAAGTCGCCTGAGCTCCCCTACTCCCTGCCGGCGGAGTTCGAGTTCCCGCTGCCTTACTCTGAGGCTCTCCAGGTCGACATCTCGGCGCGATTCCAGCACGTGCTTGAGCTGACGGCGTTTTTCCTGCTCCAGCCGGTCGAGTTCGCGCTGTTTTTCGCCTAGCGAACGGATAAGAGCCGAATAGTCGGTCCTCTCATCATCGAGGTATCCTCGTGCAGCCGCAACGACCGTTTCGGGAAGTCCCGTCTGCAGAGCGATTTCTACCGCCCTGCTCTCGCCCGGCACTCCCATCCGCATGCGATAGGTGGGGCTCAAACTCTTTGCGTCGAACTCCATGGACGCGTTGAGGCAACCTGGCTTGGTGTAACCGTAATTCTTGAGAATGCCATGATGAGTCGTTACGATTGCGAGACACTTCGTATTGAGGAAATTGTCTAGAAGGGCCATGGCGATGGCGCAACCTTCCTCGGGATCCGTGCCGGCGCCAAGCTCGTCCAGAAGCACTAGGCTGCGAGCACTCGAGCGTTGCACGATATCCGCGATAATCTTCATATGCCCCGAGAAAGTCGAAAGCGACTGATCAATGGACTGTTCATCGCCGATATCGGCAAAAACTCCATCGAACAGCGCAAGGGATGAGGTTGAAAATGCGGGAATCCCCGCGCCATACTGATTCAGAAGGACCAGAAGGCCAATGGTCTTTAGCGATACGGTCTTGCCCCCTGTGTTTGGGCCGGTGATGATCAGCACCCGCGTGTCCTCGGGAATATCCACATCGATGGGCACCGCCTTTTTCCCAAGGAGGGGATGCCGTGCCTGAAAGAGATGCAATCCCGATTGCGCGATAGCCGCATTGCAGAGTCCTTCGCGAATGAGCTGGAGGGCGCGAGCGAGCCTGACGTCCGCGGCAGCACAGGATTTACGCGCGGCGACCAGCATTGGTACCAGCGGGCGGATTGCGGCAGTCGCTTCTCGCAGAACGGCTCGTATTTCCTCGTTCAGTCTGCTCTCAAGTTCAATGATGCGGTTGTTCTTCTCGACCAGCTCGAATGGTTCAATGAAAACAGTCTGGCCGGTTGAGGAAAATTCGTGGGCAATTCCTTTGATCCGGCCTTTAAAGTTGACTTTCACGGCGAACACTGTACGCCCATCCCGCTCCGTCGCTGCCGTCGACTGAAGGGCATCCTGAAGCTCCGGATTCGACAGCATGCGCTCGACCACTTGACGATTTTCCATCTGGGCATTCCGGATCGCTTCCCTGATTGACCTAATGCGGGGTAGATCCCTCAATGTCCCATCTGGCTCAATAATCCCGAATACAATCTCACGGATTTCGCCGAGCGTCGGTGCGTCACGGATAATCGCCTCGATGCCGACTTTCGCCCACCCTTCATCGTCTCTGCTCTCGGGCAAAAGCGAGAAGGTACTGATAGCCTGCTCTACAGCCCCTCTCGAAGGTTTGATATCGCAGACCTCGCGCAGGAAGCCAAACAGCTGATCACAGGACCTTGCCCACACACCAAGCGCGTACAGCTCTTCTATTTCCAGAAGTGTGCCGTCTTTTGACGCGCGTGGAATCAATTCCCCTATTTCCGGAAACACGAGGGGTGGTGGATCTCGCTGTGGCAGCGCTGAAACCAGCGTATCCAAATCGTCTTTAAGCATGCGGACCGCTTCCTCATCGGTGCATGGAAGCGTGGCGCGCATCAGAGCTCTCCCTTCCGGAGACAGGCAATATTCCTCGATGCGACTTCTCAATCTGTAGAAATCAAGGCGCTGCAGACTGTGTTCATGCCCTACCATTCAGCTTCTTCCTCATATCGCGGCCAAGTGTCCCGTCTCTTCTTGCTGGTGTCCTGTTTTTTCCATCGAGTGTTTGATTCCAGCTCTGCTCTGATACGCAGATAGCTTTCATACCTGTCGTAATGAATGCGTCCCTCATTCACAGCGTTCCGTATGGCGCAGCCACTCTCATGGGTATGTGTGCATGAAGCTCCAAACCCGCAGGTTCCGATGAGTGGCGCCATCTCCGGGAAACAGGCAGCGAGATCGTCGGGATCGATGCCTCTGATAGCGAGCCTTCTGAAGCCTGGAGTATCAATAATGGAAAACGCTGAATCAGGACCGACAATCAGCTCGGCCAGCGTCGTGGTATGTCGACCTCTATTATATTTTTCCGACACTTCTCCTGTTTTGCGCTGCGCACCAGGGATGAGCAGATTGATGAGGCTCGATTTGCCAGCGCCAGACTGCCCAACAAAGACCGAGACTTTTCCTACAAGGCGCATCCGCAAGGTTTCGATCCCCTCTCCTGTCTGCACAGAGGTCGGAAGTATGGGCCATCCAAGTGACTCGAACACTTTCAGCCGTTCCGTTTCATATTCCGAGATGCCGAGATCGATCTTATTCAACACAATGAGCAAAGGCACTTCCGCCTGTTCCGCCATAACGCTGATGCGGTCAACGAAGCGCGGACGAAATGGCGGCATGACTGTACTGGTCACGCAGACTGCCAGATCGATATTGGCTGCAAAAGCCTGATCGCTCTCACCTTTTTCGTTGTATCTTCCGAAAATGGAACGACGCGGCAGAAGTCCGCTGATCACGCCATCATTCTGTCCTGTTGGCTGTACGATAACCTGATCTCCCGCGGCTAGCGCATTGTACCACCCTTCCAGAGCTTTGATGCGCTTGCCCTTCAGCGTGCAAAGCCTCGTCACTCCATCTTCGCACAGCACTCGGGCATGAAGGTTGCTGAACGACAGCACCATCCCTTGCATGGTGTCGATATGCCTCTCAATCAAAGGATTTCGGGCTCCGGCAGCCCGCACGTGGAAGCCCAGAGGCGGTAGGAGGCCGGACAGTTCTGGTCACCAGTCAGAAAGAACCCTGTCTCAGCCTGTGCATTGGAAGCGGTATCGGTTTTCTGAACCTTTGAGCGGATTTCTAACAGCTGTCTCACAAGAGATTCTCTCGAATCGAGACATTTCACTTCATACATCGCAGCCTGTGCCATGGCAGCGTGGAACGCATCTTCAAGGAACACCAAATGGCTCGACGCAATGACGATTCTGTCAGCGCCATGAGATGCGATATAAGAAGCATACGGAGCCACCATCGCTTTCGACGCCTCCGGACCGGCAAACGGAAGCTGATGCTCGATAAAATCAACAAGATCCTGCGCGGGGATGCGGAGAACCTCCACTTCCGAAGCCTCCCGCGCGACGAGATCATCGATAAATGCATCTTCTGCCGCACGGGCCGTCGTGAGCAACGCGATAATTCGTGTCGCTGATTCCGCTGCGGCTCTGCCGAGTGGAGGATAGACACCGATAATAGGAAGTGACTGGTGTGTTGCCTGCAATTCCCGGAGCCCTACCTCCACCGCTGTCATGCATGAAAGAACCAAAATGTCCGGCATGAGTCTTGAACGGATTCTTCGAACCCGCTCAAACAGAATGTTGCGGATTAATTCTGGAGTCTTGGTGCCGTAGGGGAAGCCCGCATTATCTGCTATATAGAAGAGCGTAATGTCCGGGAATGCTTCCTTCAACGCTTTGTAGTACGGCAGACCTCCGATTCCGGAGTCGAACACACATATTCGCATGCCAACCTCTGTGTCTTTCATTCAGCCCCCGAATAAGGCTTCGAATCTGTCTTTCGCGGTTTTCGAAGTCAATTCGGCCTTTTCGGAAGTCTCTGAAAAATATCGCTGATCCAAGGAGAACCACTCGCAATGATTTCTCTTTTCCTTGTCTGAGACATATTCTTCAATGTGTTCACGACAGTCCCAATGACTTCCTGGCGAATAAAAACGACACATGACGCACACATGAAGATCCTTTCCACATTGTACACAGGTATCGTTAAAACCCGGTTTCGAGCCATATGGTAGGGCAGATCCACATGCATAGCACATACCTTTATTCTACATAGACTGTGGCTCCATGACAAGGCAAGCAGCGCGTTGCACGGAGATACCTTGAGTTGCTCCTAATGTTGAGGTAGTCTGTCGTTATGTTTTCCGCGGTTTCATGCACGGTGGCGGGTTGTTCCCGCCTCGCGTACTTCGATACTGAATTCTGCTATTCACATCTGATCGAGAAGGACCAGACAGAGAGCAAGAGAGTATGCAATCACCTGCGGCAGCAACTTGTTGTCATCAATCGTGTTCTGGATGACGCGGTATTGACGGCTGAGGATTTTTCGCGCCTGAGATTCATCGGCTGTTCAATTCGACACACAACCATGCAGCACGTCATGTTTACCGGCTCTTCATTCCGTCTCACCTTTCTTGACCATTCGACTTTCACATCCTGTGATTTTTCCGGCATCGACATGAATTTTTGCTCTATTGGCAACGCGACGTTCATCGATTGCAGTTTTGAGAACTCAGAGCTAATCCAGGCAAACTTCAATGGCTGCAAATTCACAGACTGTACCTTTTCATCCTCAAACCTGTACAATTCGAGATTCATGCTCTGCGAACTCGAAGAGGTCCATTTCGACAACTGCGATTTCAAGCGTGCGTTTTACCTGCCCCGTTCAGAAAGAGGTACCACCTTTGTGGGGTCGAACATCGCGGAAGCGGTCCGTGATCGGGAGCACCTCTACCTATGAAAATCTATCAGCATTATTCGATTTTCGGTTTCTCAAACTCGTACATCATCGGCAACGACGACACCCAAAAAGCGCTGATCGTCGACCCTGCCGAACTCACTCCGACCATGATTGAAAAGATCGAACAGAATCGCTACCAGCTGGAAGCCATCCTAATCACCCACAGCCACGACCATCACATTCGCGGTCTGACGACCATCATGAAAATCTACAATCCAATTATTTATGCTTCAAACGCAAGGCTCTTCAGCTTCAGCTGCCACAAGGTGAGAGACGGTGACCTGATTGAGGCAGGAGGATTTTCCATACAGGCGACAGCCATCCCAGGTCATTCCCAGGATTCGATCGTCTATCTATTAAATAACCTCATCCTGTTTACCGGCGACGTGCTCCACGCAGGCCTGATCGGAAAGACGAATTCGGCATTCAATACAAATGCCCTTGCGGAGCGTATCCGTGAAAAGCTATTCTCGCTGCCAGGAGAAATTCTCATATTCCCCGGCCATGGCCCTCCAAGCACGATCGAAACGGAACGCAACGCCAATATTTCATTCGAGAAAGGCTTTGCCGACCAGACCCGCCATTCATATGATTTTTTCGTGTAATCCAGCTAGCGATGCATACGTCTCAATGCGCCGTGCCCAATGCCCTCTTATCATGACCAGGTGATTCCCGAGCGGAGAAGACAGCATTTCTCTCGCCTTTTCAGAAGGAAGGCGAACGACAGCCTGTGTCCGACAGAGTCCTTCTCTTCTCGGACTCTCGATTATTTCGGCTTCTGCCTGCCAGAGACAATCCAGAAGGGATCCACCGATCCTCACCAGGGTCACAGGACCGCTTTCGAACACCCCGGCAATCGCTATCCCTATGCCGGATTCGAAATGGCTGCGAAGGCCGTAGCGCGCCAGGATAGAGCGCGGCGCTGTGCAATGCGCGATAAGCATCGTGGCACCACCATCACGAATATCGATCCGCGAAGGATTAGCCATCCATCCAGTACAACCCGTCAGCAGCTTCAACCAGTCAAGCGCGATAACAGAAGGGATATCTCCTTCACATCCCCCAGGAATACCCTCATCCGAAAGTGCCGAAAGGGCCAGGCATCCTGTGCTGCGGTCGCGCAGTACCAAGTCGAAACAACGTAACGTCACCGCATCGAGTTTCTGCTCATGGACAAGGTTTTTCAGGACATGCAGTATCTCACCTGATTTGCGTACATCATCTCCATCCGCTTCATGGAAAAATTCAGCGTGGTCTTTAATGGTCCGCAGGTAGTCGAGTGCGAGAGAACCTTTTCGCAGGGATTCAAGGGAGGCTGTGAGCATTTCGAATGGTATGTCGATGAGACTGACACCCCAGACACGGGCAGCGATCGACGCGGAATGACTTGAAGCAACAAGCCAGTCCGATGGCGCACCGATGACACCGATGCGCCTGTGCCTGAGCGCATATTGCGCCTTTGCAGCAGCGACCACATCGAACAGCTCCTCACGTGAGCCAACGTCAGAATGTTCGATCTGGACGATGACGCCCCTGCCACCATCCTGGCGGACCTTCGCCAGGATCTCAAGAGCCGCCGGCAGAGAATTCTGGGAAGGATGAGCGATCAGCACCACAGGAAGCTTTCGATCATAGAGACATTCATTCTGGATGATTCGTAGCGCTTCCGCTTCGGTTCCACCTGTAAGGATGAACAGAAAGAGCGGAAGTTCCGGTTTCCGATGCGCATGCCATTGGGCAGCATCAAGGGCTTCCCCTCCAGCCATAGCCAGTGTTTTGTAAAATGCCGCCGCGATCTCAGCTTTTCGCGCAGCATCATGCAAAATCGACGCGATGGTCACATACTGAAATTCCGGCATATGCCTCTCCTTTACGGCCTGCCTGAGTAATCCATTTCCTCAAGACAGTCCACCAGAAAACGATTGAGTATATCAAGACAACCGGGTTCGAGCGCAAGCCGATTATCCTTTATGATTAGGTGCGATTTCCAGCGCTCCAGAGTTTTAGGGATAGTCTCTTCGATTGTATGGCAAAAAAGATGTGAAAAACGCGCAAGGTCAATACCTTTCCGCATCCTGAATCCCATCATCATAAATTCGAATGAAGCCATTGGCCGCTCGATCCGTTCCGCGGCGGGGCTATCGTGGGGAATAGAGACAGGGTCGTTCAGATAGTGCTGCAGATCAGCTGGATTCTGGATCCTCAGGACAAAATTCAGAGGGGGGCTGGATGATGAAGCGTTTACTTCATATGGAACATACATGACACTACTGACAGCCCCCGCCCCAAGGCCAAGATAGGGCTCATAATTCCAGTATCCCATATTGTGACTGGACTCATGGCCCGGCCGAGCGTAGTTCGATATTTCGTATCGTACAAACCCCTTGGCGGAAAGAAACGAATCGACTTGGTTTCGAATAGCAGCAAGGCGTTCTTCACCAACCGCTTGGACCTCCTTCTCGCGAATACGCTGGGCAAGGGGTGTTCCTTCTTCGATTGTCAGGTCGTACACCGAAAGGTGAGAGACCAATTCTGTCACCTGCGCGAGCGAAGAGAGGAGCTCATCCCCGTTGTTGTCGGCATCGTCATGAAGAGGAATCCCGGCAAGAAAATCCGCAGACAGCCGCCAGTTCGCTCCATGTCGCGCAAGGCGTTTCAGCGCTTCACGCGATGCGCGAACGGATCCGACTCTGCCTAGCGTGGGCCATTCATGGTCCGAAAGTGTCTGGATGCCCAGCGAAATCCGATTCACCCTTGTTGTGCCCAAGAGATCAAGAACCCTCTCTGTGAGACTTTCCGGATTGGCCTCAATGGTCCATTCGCAAGGCTCGGACGCATAGGGCTCAAGCTGCCGTAAAAGGCGCTCAAGCAGCACCGAGCCAAGGGCTGTCGGAGTACCACCCCCAATATAGATGCTCTGAAAATGTCCAGCATTAAAGATTGGAAGCCAATGCTCAGCCTGTCGCGCAATCGCATCAACATAGGCAGAAAGTGCAGAACTATCGACAGTGCGAACGGGGATCGAGAAAAAATCACAATACGCGCATTTGCCTGTACAGAAAGGAATATGGACATAGAGCCGCCTCACAGGTAAAGGAGTTGAGTGCGACATCATGCCATCAGGCATAGCTTTGTCCGCTCTTGTCAGGTACATTGCTCAACGCAGAAACCCAGCTCTTGACAGCGGCCAACACCTGAATACCAGTCGCGCTTTCAACGCTGAAGCCGGAATCGGCCCTGTCGGGAACAGCCCTTCCACGTGATTCCCGCTGGCGCTTTCTGTCACTTGAACAACATATTTGCGAGGCACTCCGTCGATGTCCGAGATGACACGGGCTGGGTATGGCAGGCCGAAAAGGTGCCCATAGCGCATTTCGACAGGAGAGATCTGCTGAAACGAAAGAAAACGGATCAACGCATCCAAGATGCGCAATGACAGCTGCACTGTGGTGCTCGAATTATCAGCCGCGAGTACCAATGCTCCGACACGGGGGCTCCCTGTGATTCCGAAGGGGGTGCCGCGTATCAGCATGATATAGGGAACGCCAATCACGATATCGCCCGCCTCCA
This sequence comes from Spirochaetota bacterium, assembly GCA_029265255.1. Next base: position 159,292 of record JAJUJQ010000005.1, on the reverse strand, counting down.
ACGCAGGCGAGAGCGAATCGTCCTCTATCCTCCACGATTGAAACACAAAGGTGCGGATACCTGCGACAAGCAGCATGAAAAGGAGAATATAGAAGAGGGCTCGAAGGCGTCGGCGTTTTCGCTCGATCTTTTCAGAATATCTAAGAGGGTGTCGGCTCATTGATACAACGCTTAGCGAATGCTTCCCATGCGCCCGAAGGGGAAGTAGATGAACAGTGCCTTTCCAAGCACCTTATCCCTCTTCACGGGTCCGAAATAGCGAGCATCGCGGGAATTGTCCCTGTTGTCACCCATCGGGAAGACCCGCGAATCCGGAATATACCAGCCGTTCTCATACCGCTGTGCGTTCCAGGCCATGCGATAATCAGAAGGATTGGCGTCCCGCATCACCATAACTCGGGTCATATCATAATGAAATGCGTCTTTATACGCGCTTTGAACCGAAGGTGTTCCAACCGATGCGGGAAGCGGAAGATTGAGTCCCGAATAGGCTGCTGCAATACCGACCCTCGATACTTCGGAATATTCTGATGGAGAAATGAGCCGCTGCGTTCGTACCGGCATCCCCAGCCCCTCCATGAGCTGCGGCTCTGAGAGGTATGCCTCAAATCCTCTGGGTTTTATGAGGACTTCCCCATTTCTGATGCGCAGCATGTCCCCGCCCACGCCAATCGCTCGCTTGACAAGATAATGGACTCTGGGCTCTCCAGTGGGCTCCCGGTCGATATCCACGAGTGTGAAGGTCACCATATACAACATCTGCTGAACAATCGTATAGAGGGGGCCACGCGAAAGATATGATGGATTTTCGAAAATGATGACGCGACCTCTGGCCGGTTTCGAGAGGCCGGGAGTCTTGAGTACTCCTGGCAGGAGTTCGGGTCCATATGACAATTTATCGACAAAAATCATGTCACCAACGAGAAGTGTTTTTTCCATGGATCCCGATGGAATGCGGTATGCCTGAAACAGATACTGATTGATGACGAGTACCACACAAGCGGCCCAGAGGATGGCGTAGATCCAATCAATGACCGGATGACGGGCCTGCTGCTTCATCTTCGCTCTGAGCGATCGGCGCTTGCGCCATGTCAGCCAGCGTTCGACAAGAGTAACCAGCGTGTCCGCACGAAAGGCGTATTTCATCTCGAGATGAGGCTATCATGCGCCCATGTCGTTGACAAGGTGGGTGCCTTCGGCTAGGCTTTTACTCCGATGAAAGAACACCAGAAGATCACCGAAGCGGACATCCAGGAAGCCCGTGTCGTACTCCGCCCGATTCTCGGCGTCAAACCGCGGGTATATGTGAGCGTGCTCACCGCTATACTTGGCCTGGCGATTCTTTTCATGATTCTGGTGTATCCAGGCATAGCAAATCCGCGTGTCATGCTGGTGTTCGCGGGAAACCCTCAGAATGCAGCGGTCCTCGTCGATGGACGATATGCCGGCAACACGACGGATGGCGTTCGCGTCATGCCCGGAAGCCATGAGCTTGAGATCCGAAAGAAAGGCTTTTCTTCTTTTCGCACGCATGTATCCATTGGTCGGAGAGTTCTAGGCACGCTTCTGTTTCCTCCTTCTAGGTCGATGTCTTATTCGCTCGTACCGGAATCTGCGGATGCTGTGTTGAAGCCGGCGTTCACGGAATACGCGCGCTGGGCACGTACAGGAAAGCCAAGCGCCGTCTACCAGCTTCCCATGATACTGAGCGAAGCAGCGTCCGATTTGGCAGACCAGCCGTCGGCCTTTTCTGCGAAAAAACGATCAGCAACCGCAAGGAGCATCGCGTTCGCGGGTCTGTCAGCCGCCTCGAACTCTGTCTCCGTCCGTGACACTATTCGCGCTGCTGCCTCGATCGCCGCTCCCCAGGCAAGCCCTCTGGCCTATATTTCGCTGGCACGCGCGGTCCTCGGGACCATTGCCTCCAGTAGCAATAGCGCTATTTTCCTTTCTGATGTCACCGCGGGCTCCGCGGCAGGAGAAGGCTTCCGCGCTCTCGCCGCACGCGTATCGGAGCAGTATCGTGCCAGGCGTGTCCAGGAGCCTGTCGCTGCTGGCAGTATTACCATCGCTTCCCACACCTTTGTGCTCTTCCCGCCTGGAACCGCCAGCTATCCGGTCGCGACACAGGAAGGCGCAACAATGCAGGTACATGCCGAAGTGCCCGCGTTCGGGTTGGCAACTACCGAGGTTACAAATCGGCAGTACGCGCGCTTTCTTGAGAGCAATCCTGCATGGCGAGCCGAACACCGCGAAGAGCTGATTGCCCAGGGGCTGGCGGATGAAGCCTATCTCTCGGGCTTCGACCCAGCACGCCCGGACGACAAACCGGTTACAGGGGTTTCCTGGTATGCCGCACGTGCGTACTGTGAATGGCTTTCAAAATCCGCACCCGTGGGGTGGGAAGTCGTGCTTCCTTCAGAAGCAGAATGGGCTCTGGCTGCCTCCGCGTCTGCCTTGAATGTCGCATCCCGCGGGGTGTTTTCCGAGACTTCCGACACAGGGCCAGTTCCAGTCGGTTCTCGTGGTTCAGATCGCCTCGGGCTTGCGGACATGTTTGGAAATGTATGGGAATGGACTAGGGATGGCTATACCACCTATCCATGGCTCACTGACGGATCAGACGGTACCTCAGCGTTCCTTGATGGTATTGACAGCAAAGTCGTCCGCGGCGGCTCCTGGGCCAACAAGGCGGAGCAGATCGGATACGCCTCAAGAGGTCCCATCCCTGCCGCTCATGCATCGGAATTCCTCGGATTCAGACCAGCATTGAGGAAGCGATGAAACCAGACAATTCCGTCAAAGTCATAGCCCAAAATCGCCGCGCCCGTTTCGACTATGAGGTTGACGAGCGATTCGAATGCGGCATCGAGCTGCGGGGCACCGAAGTCAAGTCAATCAAGGAAGGAAAAGTCAGTTTTGGAGATGCATTCGCCGAGGTGAAAAACAGCGAGATGTGGCTTAATAATCTGCACATTTCGGAATATCCTCATGCATCGATGTTCGGCCATGATCCCGACAGACCCAAAAAGCTGCTTCTCCATCGCCAGGAAATAAAACGAATCGATCGACGAGTGCGTGAAAAGGGATATACGCTCATTCCGCTCAGCATCTATCTTTCTCATGGCCTGGTAAAGGTGGAGCTTGGGCTGTGTCGCGGTAAAAAAGCCTATGACAAGCGGGCTGACATCAAGGCGCGGGATGTGGACCGTGAACTCCGCCGCGAATTCCGACTCAAGGACTGGTGAGAAGCATGCGCATCACCGGAGGTATATACTGCGGCCGCACAATCAAGGTTGAAGAAGGGGATCTGCATATCAGACCCGCCATGGACCGAATGCGCGAATCGGTCTTCGCGGTGCTCGGGAATTTGTCAGGGCTCTCCTTTTGTGATCTTTTTGCAGGATCTGGCATCATTGGCCTCGAAGCAGCCTCGCGAGGCGCCACGCCCGTCGTCTGCGTCGAAAAAGATCGCAAGAAATTTCCTACCCTTCTTGAAAATGTCCGGATTGCAAACCCGCCTATTCTGTGTCGTGCCATGCCGGCGGAAACGTTCATCCTCAGAAACAGATTTCCGTTCGACATACTATTTCTCGATCCACCCTTCGAATATCGCTTCAAGCATGAGCTGCTGGAGCGGCTCGAGCGGTCACCATCTCTCCATGAGGGGAGCCTTGTATTGATCCATTTTCCGGCCGAAGACCGTCTTCCCGAGCAGATAGGAAGTCTGAACGCGGAAGACACAAGAATCTATGGCAGATCGGTGGTGCGATTCTATCGCAAGCAGGCGCAGGGATTGCCATGAGAAGCCGTTCTGTTATTGCATGAAATACATTTATCCTATATACTTACAATTACAAAGACGGAAAGAATCCAACAATTAAAAATGGGCCCGGCAGGGCTTAATGTAAAAATACCTTTCCGCCAAAGAGGTAAAAGTCATGAGTGATGAACTTGCAAATCTCCCTTACAATGACGATTTTTTTGAGGTTCCTGCTGAAATCCAGGAAGAAAACACTGAGATTGCCGAAATCTCGAAGAAGGGGTATCAGCTTCTCAAAGAAAATCGCTTTGATGAGGCTGTAGAATGCTTCGTTCAGATTCTGGAGAAAGATAAGGAAAATAATTATGCGCTGGTCGGTATGGGAGATGCCGCCCGCAAGCAGGGACGATTCAAGGAAGCAGCCGATTATTATCGACGCTGCCTTGTGTTCCACCCTGGCAACAGCTATGCGCTCTTCGGGCTTGCGGATTGCTACAAGGCACTCAATCAGTTCCAGAAAGCCATCGAGATCTGGGAGCAATACCTGCTGCACGATAATACCAACATCACCGTATTGACGCGTGTCGCCGACGCGTACCGCAAAGTTCATGATTTCCGCAAATCAAAGGCAATCTACCATCGCGTGCTAGAGCTTAATTCAGACAATCACTACGCGCTCATCGGACTTGGGCATCTCCATTATGACTTCAAAGAATACAAGGAAGCGCTCTCCTACTGGCAGCGCATGGTGGAGCTGGAGGGAGACAATGTCGATATCCGCGTGCTGACTGCGATAGGGAACTGCTACCGCAAGCTGAAGCATTTCGACAAGGGCATTCCCTATTTCGAGAAGGCGTTGGAAAAAGAGCCGAACAATTTCTATGCGTTGTTCGGTATCGCGGACTGCTACCGCGGTATCGGCAGGCAGAACATGTCTCTGGTGTATTGGAACAAAATCCTCGAGCAGGACCCGAAGAACAAGGTTATCCTCACGCGTGCCGGAGACGCCTATCGCAACATGGGCGATTACGAAAAAGCCACTGAGTACTATCAGAACGCGCTCAATATCGAATTCGACATCTATGCGGTGCTTGGCTTGGCTGTGATCGCACGCCAGCAGGGCAAATACGAAGAAGCAATTGCAAGCCTGCGTTCGCTGCTACAGAATGATCCAAAGAATTACCGGATCTACGTCGAGCTTGCGCAGACCTACCTGATGAACAATCAAAAGCAGCAAGCCATCGACACCCTGACTGCCTTCCAGCAGCTGGGGATTAAAAACCCTGTGATTTCAGAAGCATTGGCAAAACTCACCGGTCGCGCATGAATGCTCTGACCTATCCGAGCGGCCTATCTCTCGAGGATACGGCCGCTCTATTCCCTGAAGAACCATCTTACCGTGCCCGACAGATGTATGCTTGGTTCGCGAAAGGGGTGGACTCATTCGATCGAATGACCAACCTTCCATCTTCTCTCCGTCAGCGTCTTTCCGAGCGTTTCGGCGGCCGCGTACGGTCTTCCACCGTGACAAAAGAACTTGTGGATCCAGACGGTTCTCTCAAGCTTCAAATACGGTTGAGGGATGGCGCGGCGGTTGAGTGCGTGCTGCTCGAGGATATCGAGGGAAGAAAGACTGCCTGTCTCTCCAGCCAGGTTGGCTGTCCCATGGGATGCGCATTCTGCCGGACCGGTTCACTCGGGTTTCTGCGCAATCTGGGCCCAGACGAGATACTCGAGCAGTACCATTTCCTAAAAGAACACAGAGGCTTCATCTCAAACATCGTATTCATGGGCATGGGAGAGCCATTGCTCAACCTCGAAACCGTGAGAAAGGCCATCGCACTCCTGTCGGATCCGGATGGAATTGGCATGTCTCTGCGAAAAATTACCATTTCCACAAGCGGCGTCGTGCCGGGTATTCTTTCCCTGGCTGAAAACGGACCGCATGTACGGCTCGCAATATCGTTGACCACGGCCGACCCGGAACTGCGCACCAGACTCATGCCTGTAAACCGCACCTGGCCTTTGAATACACTCAAGGATGCGCTGCTCCGCTACCAGCAGGCTACCGGTGATCGCATCACCATCGAGGCAGTCATTATGGGCAATGCAAACGCGCGCGTTGAGGATGCGGAGACTCTAGCCGCGTGGATACACCCTCTCAAGGCACAGGTCAATCTCATCGCCTGGAATCCGATCGAAGGAATGCCGTTTACGACTCCAAGTTCGGCGCAATTGCGCAATTTTGCCCACATTCTCGACGAACGGGGCATCGTGACTGTCCAGCGGATGAGTCGCGGCAGGGGGGTTATGGGGGCGTGCGGCCAGCTGGGAGACGCCCTCAGGGCGGAGGGCGATCAGATGCTGCCCTGACGAGCGACCTTCTTTTGGAGACGGATAATGCGGTGTTCCAGCGCTTCCGGCTCAAGATCCCTGCGGTGTCCTTCTCCGCTCTGCGTATTCAGTTCGTCGCGAGCCTTTTCTGCCCAATAGAGCGCTTCATGCAAGTCGCGTGCCTGGTGTTCATAGTACTTTGCGCGAGCAATACAGCCATCCGGTGACTCATCCATAGCACATACCGTAGCACCCAGAAGGTCTCTATCCCGCGTTCGCCATGCCCACGCAGCCAGATGACGCAATGCCCGCATCCTTGCCGTGGTATCGAGCCATGAGCCGATCTCACCATCCCGCACCCTGATGAGGACATCGCGAGCTTCGCGTTCCCTCCCCTCTCTTGCCAATATTCTACACAGTGCCGAAGGATCAGCCCGCAATTCTTCAACCGCCCATTCTGGCTCTCGATATGCTTGGATAATGACACGATGAAGACCGGCCAGCGATACCACATCTTCTCCATTATGATACCAGACACGGGCAATCAGCTCCTCCTGCGCTTCGCTCAGATGCGTCGCCCTGACTGCCTCGAGCCAAACCCGTGGCACCAAAAAGCCGGGAATATCATTTTCGCGCACCTTGTCGAGCAACATTGACTCAAGGTATTGAAGCGAACAGGATTCCAGCGTCCTTCTCCACAGTCTCCGGCAGTCTCGCAACAGATCATGATGCGTAAATAAAGGGAGCGATGTATGGTTCAAGATACAGCGCGTCTGGAGGAGTGGCACATCGAAGCAGGCTCCATTGTAGCTGACGATGCTCCCAGCTCTGGAGAGATCGTCTATCACTGCGTTGAGAAAATCAGGCTCACCCGGATAGTCCTCTAGGTACACTTGTCTGAGGACCAGTACCGAACCTACGACCTTTCCACTTGCGCAGAGAAAAGGAATGGTACCGGTTCCTCCTGAAAGCCCAGTGGTTTCCAGATCAAAATAGACAGTATCACCTGGTTCTCCGGGTGACATCTCCGGTATCGCTCTTTGCATCGCGCGCCCAAGGAAAGGCAAGCGGCGTTCGATTTCCCTGCGCCAGACCAGAGGCGCAATTTCCTCCCATCCAGCGCTTCGCAATACACGTGCGATTCCTCTCGTACGCTGAATAGTCCCCGGCCGCTGCGGATTGTCCTCCTTCTCGCGCGTATGGGTGACTTCCCTGGCTGTCTTCAAAAGCGCGAGCCGCTCTTTGAGATTCATGCGCTCACGATCTCCTGGATTAATTCGCACGCGATGGACTTATGCTCCTCGCCCGCCGCATCCACACCGATGCAAGAGGGACAGCCGGCATGGCAGCTGCATCGCGATATTCGCTCCATCGCGGTTTTCAGCACAGGAAGCAGCTTTTCTTCAAGCGATTCGGCAAGCCCGGTTCCTCCGGGATATTGATCATAGAAATACAGCACGGGAACCGCAAAGAAGGGATCCTTTATCCTCGTCGCTACGCCGATATCGCGAGCATCACAGAGAATCGAGGCTGGAGCGAGTTCCCGCACAAGGCGCCCTATTCCGCGCAGGACTGCATCGGCTTTTTCTGGAGGCAAGCCTGATAGCGTTCGTTCTGCGGTCGCTCCCTCTGTGGCTGCCAGCATGAGCGCTCTTGTCTGCATTTCCTCCGGCGACAGCCATATCTCTCCATAGCCGATGTTTTCATTCGTCGAGAACTTGAGTTTCTTGAACTTCTCAACCTGGCTCCTGACAAGGACATCCCCGAGAATTTTCTTCCAGCCACCGTATATCTGGACATGATCCTGCGAGAGCACTTCGATATCGCGTTTGACGATCGAATCGGTCCAGTAATCCACATCGCTCCGTTCGACCAGGCAGACGCGTTTGTCCACATCGAGGCTCTTGACCAGATACTGAGTTCCAAGATGAATGTATACCGCGTTTTCAAAGAGCAGTTCCTTAGCGCTCGGTCTGTCCATCTCACCGATAACGTCATGACGGCCTTTGGTGATATCAACAATGATCACATTCTCGGTCGTCGCAGACCGCAGCGATATCTTCTCGCCGGGATATCCTTCCGCAGACCAGAAATACTTCCCCGAAACATGTCGGACAATCCCTTCTTCCTCGAGATAGGCAAGCCCTTCCCGGGTAAGGTTCGCAGCCGCATCCTGGGATGATTCCGGTGAGAACACTTCCCCATCCGCAAAAGGCAGCTCGAATGCGGCACATTTCAGGTGATCCGTAAAAATGTAGGGGTTAGAGATATCGATATGCGCCCGCTCCGGCTCACGGGAGAGAAAATACTCAGGATTCGCTGCGAAATACTGATCGAGCGGGGCTGACGACGCCACATAGATTACGACAGACAGACCGGTACCTCTTCCCGCTCGGCCCGCCTGCTGCCAGAATGAAGCGATGCTTCCTGGGTATCCAGTGACGACCGCCGCATCGAGTCCGCCAATATCTATTCCCAGTTCGAGCGCATTGGTCGAGACAACACCATGGATTTTTCCCTCGCGCAGCCCCTTCTCGATGTCTCTCCGTTCCGAAGGCAAAAGGCCCGAGCGATAGGGTTTTACGACGATTCCATAGTTGCGATTATGAGGATTCTCTAGTTTCCTGTTAAGATAGCTTGCGAGCAGCTCTACCTGCAGACGGGATTTGGAAAAAAGTATCGTTCGAATCCCCTTGCGGAGAAGCCAAAGCATGATTCGCTCCGCTTCCAACGCGCTGGAACGTCGTATGCCTTGTACCGGATCGACGACAGGGGGATTGTAGCAAAACAGTATTTTTTCGCCCGACGCGGCACCGTTTTCCTGGATAAGCCGTACCGGCCTTCCGATGTGTCGGGAGGCAAGTTCTGTTGGATTAGCTACGGTCGCCGACGCAAAGATAAAGCGGGGATCAGCGTTATAGAAGCGCGCGATCCGGATCAGCCGGTGTATGACATGGGCAACATGGCTGCCAAATACCCCCCGATACGCGTGCAGCTCGTCGATGACGACAAACCGCAGGTTGGAGAAGAAACGTATCCACTTCGTATGGTTGGGAAGAATGCCGCTATGCAGCATGTCGGGATTCGATATGATGATGCGGGCTCCAATGCGAGCCTTGCTCCTGATATCGCCTGGTGTGTCGCCATCATAAGTGTTGACCGAAAGCCCCAGGCTTCCCGCGAGCGAGATCTCATTGAGCGCGCTCTGCTGGTCTTGCGACAGTGCTTTTGTGGGAAAAAGATAGAGCGCGCGTGCTTCCGGATCTTCCAGAAGCGTCTGCATGACCGGCAAATTGTAGCAGAGAGTCTTGCCCGAAGCGGTTGGGGTTACAACCACGAAATCCTCACCTGCACGCGCAAACTCGTAAGACTGGCTTTGATGGGTATAGAGCGACGTGATGCCTCGAGCCTCGAGTGCCACGCGGAGCTCCGGTTTCAAATCCGAGGGAAGTGGAACATAACTGGCTTGTCGTGCTGCCAGCCTAGACATCCAGGATAGAGCGCCCTCTGCCCTCATCCACGACTCAAGTTCAGTCAAAATGCTGTTTGCGGATTCCGGATTCATAGGATATACTGTAGCTATCGATCGACAAAAGGTAAATCGGCAGAAGCCGGAAAGGAGCAGATATGGCCGAGATTCTTTCCATCGTCCTGGGGGGTGGCAAGGGAACCAGGCTCTTCCCTCTCACCAAGGAACGTTCAAAGCCCGCAGTTCCTTTCGGTGGCAAATACCGGCTTGTTGATATTCCCATTTCGAACTGTATCAATTCCGGTTTCAAAAAAATTTACATCTTAACGCAATTTAATTCGGCATCCCTGCACCTGCATATTTCACGCTCATACAAGTTCGACCACTTTACCCGCGGTTTTGTAGAAATACTGGCGGCCGAACAGACGCCGATACACTCAGGCTGGTACGAGGGCACCGCAGACGCAATCCGGAAGAACCTCATCCATTTCAGACCCCATCACCCTACCCATTACATGATCCTTTCGGGAGATCAGCTGTATCGCATGGACCTTGAAGCCATGTTCCGAAGCCATCTTGATTCAAGAACACGACTGACTATCGCAGGCACGCTGGTTACACGCGAAGCCGCCAGCGCCCTCGGCATTATCAAGCTTCGACCTGACGGCACCATCGATAGCTTCCTTGAAAAACCGGGACCGGACCGGGATATCCATGAATTCGAGGTGCCCGAAGCGCTTCGGCCTTCCGATGCGGCACCCGACAAGAAATACCTTGCCAGCATGGGCATCTACGTCTTCGACACTTCCCTGATCGAGGAAGCCATGCGAATGGACGCCAACGACTTCGGCAAGGAGATCATCCCGGCCATTGTCGAGAAAGAACGGGTAAATACCTTTGTCTTTGCTGGATATTGGGAAGACATCGGAACCATTAGCAGTTTCTACGAGGCGAACATCGGGCTCACCGACATTAATCCGCAATTCAATTTCTATGACGAAACGAGGCCGATATACACGCACACACGCAACCTGCCGGCTTCAAAAATCAATTTCTGCACCTTGAATCAAGTATTGGCGAGCGATGGTTGTATCATCACCAACGCATCAATAAGCCGCTCGATCGTCGGCATCCGCACCATCATCGAATCCGGAGCAAGCCTAGACGGTGTTGTCTGCATGGGAGCGGACTATTACGAAACCGAAGCTCAGAAAGCGGAAAATCGCGCGAATGGCGTTCCCAATATCGGCATCGGCGGTGGTTCCATCATACGCAGAGCTATCATCGACAAAAATGCCCGGATAGGATCAAACTGCCGCATCGGCATCGATCCGCTGCCACGCCAGGACGGCGAATTCGGTACCCATTACATCGTCGATGGCATTATTGTCATCCCAAAAAATCAGGTGGTACCGGACGGTACGGTCATCTGAATCGCCAAGCCACCTGCGGGCAACCAGGTCGCTTAGGTTCAGCAGCCGCGCGTCACCAGCGCCATTGCCTCGGCAAGGTCCGGATCATCCTTGAGATAGTGCTCAGCTACCTCGGCCTTGGTCAAGCCTTCCAGTTCATGGCTCATGTAATGGATCCAGGTCTCATCCTCGCGCGTCGGCACCTCGATCTTCCTGCACCAGTAATCGGGCATGATCGGAAGGTGCTGCGGTAAATAAGCGCGCACCTTATAGTCATGTACAGCAATCTTGATATCGCTTCGCGGCAACCCTCTTTCCATGATAACCCGTGCCAGATAATTGATGGTACGCCCCGAATCGAATACATCATCGACCAGCAGCACTTTGTCGCCATGCCTCAGGAAATCGGGATTATAGGTCCATCCGTCAATCCGGATCGTCTCTTCCTGGTTGAAGCCTGTATAGGATCGCGCGACGACAGCAGCATAGAACACTGGCCGCTCCGAGCGCACGAACTTGAAATATTCGCTGATCACGTTGCCCATGTAGGCGCCGCCACGCAACGACACATAGATTACGTCGGGAATGAATCCATCCTTGTAAATTCGGTAGGCCAGCTTGATCGCGTTGTTGCGGATCGTATCGTAGGAAACGAATTCCTTGTGCATAGCATCCCTTCTAAACAATGGAAGCCTCCGGGGGGAGGCTTCCGGATACGGCAAGTACCGCTGATGGGTTTGAAATATATACTTACTTTCCTACATACGCAAGGGTCTCAACAAGCTGCCCATCGCGATTCACCGTAAACACTAGGCGGCTTCGGCCTTCTTTAGCCAGCACATCGTAGAATTCCCTGAGATCGCCAATGGCCCTGCCATTGATGCGGGTTACAATATCACCAGCTCTGAGCCCCATAACGGCGGCGGGTGACTTCGCGAGGACATCGACAACAAGAGCGCCCTTCACACCAGCAGGAAGGTCCTTTTTGGTCACTGAATCCGATTTCAGCGAAATGAGCGTGGCACCTGGGAAAATCTTTGCGTTGTTGCCTGCGATGTTTTTGTCCCGCAACTCTATTGTTGCGTTGAGGGACATGGAGGTGCCGCGCCGGATCAAATCGAAACGCGCCGTGCTTCCTGCTTTAAGATCGCCCACAAGCCGCACAAGATCCTCAGTGGTTTCTACGGTTTTCCCGTTGACGGCAGTAATGAAGTCACCAGGCAGAATTCCTGCCTTGTCTGCAGGACCATCGATAAAGACATGCCCTATGAGCGCTCCTTTTCTTCCTTCGAGCCCAAGCTCCCTGGCGCTGGCTTTATCCTTGACGATATCAGACAGACTCACGCCAAGCCATCCATATTTTATGGATCCATGCGCGATGAAATCGTCAATCGCGTCTTTGACATTGTTGATGGGTATGGCAAATCCGAGACCCACTGAGCCGCCGGTAGGTGATGCGATCCAGGTATTAATGCCGATGACTTCTCCGCGGATATTCACCAGCGCTCCGCCGGAATTGCCTTTATTGATGGCGGCATCAGTCTGAATGAAGTCATTGATGTTCCCGTCAGGTCCGCCTCTTCTTCCGAGGGCGCTGATAATACCCGTCGTTACCGATGACACATAGCCGAAAGGGCTTCCAAGCGCGATTGCCCAATCTCCAACCTGCAACTTTGATGAATCCCCGAGACGCGCGACCGTGATATCGGCATCATCGGTTTCGAACCTGACCAGCGCGATATCCTTGCGCTCGTCGGTACCAACAAGTTTCGCATCATATTCGCGGCCATCGCTGAGCTTGACCGTAATTTTCGTCGCGTTGCCGGCCACGTGGTGGTTGGTGAGTACATACACGGTCTTTCCCGTTCGACGGACGATCACGCCAGAACCAAGCCCTTCTTGTGGATACTGCTCTGGATTCGAATCAGGGCCGAAAAAGAAATCGAATGGAAATTGCGGGGTCTGGTTCTTGTCGGGAGTTTTCTGCCCTCCCTCGACCACATCGATTTCTACGACAGCTGGCAATACATTCTTGGCGATGGAACGGAAGGCAGTCTGGACCGCTTCTGCCTGCTCAATCGCCGCTTCAATATCGGGTCCTGTCACCATCGAAGGAGACTGAGCCTGTACTACTGGAAGACTTGCAGTACCACTGCCGTTCGGCTGCGCCCTGAATAAAAAAGCAAGGGCAAACCCTATGACAATGCCAAGAATGACAAGATTCGCAATAAAGAAGTTTTTCGAATAGAGTTTCTTGGTAAATGACATAGCAGTCGATCCTCCTGCGCGCGGTGCGTTGAATTTGGATATGACATATTCAATATAATAAAATTAATACAACAAAAGAATGTTACGGTGCTGGTTCACCAGCGGGTCAGGATCTCGCAGCCGGATTCGGTGACTAGGATTGTGTGCTCGAAATGTGCAGAAAGAGAGCGATCGGCAGTGACAACGGTCCATCCGTCATCGAGGACGCGCACTTCGCTCGTGCCGATGTTGATCATCGGCTCTATGGCAATCACCATGCCTGGAATAAGCCGTGGATTCGGGCCGTTTGATACATAGTTGGGAATCTGCGGATCCTCGTGCATCGCGAGTCCTACGCCGTGGCCGCAATATTGCCGGACCACTTTGAATCCATTCGCGGTTGCGTGTGAGAAGACAGCGCGGGATATATCGGAAATTCTAGCATGAGGTTTGACCTGGGCGATGGCGCGATCCAGACATTCCCTGGTGACCGTGACCAGCTTATGCGCCTGGGGGCTGATCTCTCCCGCCGGTACCGTAATGGCTGCGTCGGAATAATGCCCATTGAGATCGATGCCGCAGTCGATTCCTATGATGTCGCCTTCGGCAAATGGTCTGTCATCGGGGATCCCATGGATGACCACCTCATTGACCGACACACAGAGCGTCGCCGGGTATCCCTCGTAGCCAAGGAATGCTGGTTTGCCCCCCCGGGAGACAATGAAGCGATGCGCGAAACGGTCGAGTTCCTTAGGCGTGACACCTGGCCTTATCATGGGGACAAGCTGCTCATAGAGCTCGGAAAGCATGCGGCAGGATTCTCTGATACCCTGGATCTGTCGTTCATTTTTGACCCGGATCATCCCTGCCTCCTTCCACACTCCTCTTTATCGCATCAAGAACACCGTTGACAAAGCGATATGATTCGTCGCTTCCATATTCCTTGGCTATTTCGATTGCCTCGTCGATGCTGATTCCCGAAGGAATATCCTTTTGATAGAGAAGGCTGTAACAGCCTACACGGAGTATCGCAAGGTCGACCTTTCTTAGCCGGTCGAATGTCCAATGTTCCAGATTCTTCTTGATATGACTATCGATCTCTTCGATACGCTCGATTGTCCCAGCTATGAGAAGGCGGGAAAACGCGAGCACCTCTGCCTCATACTCGCTCAATTTTTTAGAATCGAGCCAGGAAAAGGACAGTAATTCCTCTAGAGAATGATGAGCCATTTCCCAGGCATAGAGGGCTTGCACCGCAAGAATTCGCGCTTTTCTTCTCGAAGCCACGATGATTTCCTTACCAGTTCAGGTTTTCGGTGTAAATCTTGATGGTCGCTTCTTTTCTGAGCGCTTGAATGAGATCCGCCTCGGTCGCGTCCATGAACTGCTGCTCCTTCTCGGATGCGAGCTGGTAGGTTAAAAATTCCTGTACGGTCATGTTCTGGTTTCCAGGGACCGGATCCGAAAGTGTGAGCTGCTTCTGGGGAATAAATTCGTTGTTTCTGACAATTCGATATCCGGTCGGTGTCTGAATCACCGGAGTGATTTCTCCTGGCTTCGTTTTGAAGGCCGCATCGAAGAATTCCGCGCCGAAAATGGTTTTGCTCTGCGCGGTCTTTTCGAGATAGAGTGAAGGAATAGCCTTGTAACCGGAGGAATTGCCCGCGCGCAGCACATATTCGTCAAATTTTGAGGGGTTGCTCTTGAGCGCGGCGGCTATGGAATTGATTAGTTCTTTTGCCTTGGCAACTTCCTGATCGGTCTTCCCCTTCGTGTCCACATAAATCACGCTGATCCGGATTGTATCCGGCCTGACAAGTGATGCTTTGGCGAGATCATAGGCTTTGAGGATGTCATCTGCGGTGGGAGGCTGTAACGCAGCCTTGAGGTCATCGAGCTTCTTGGTCTGGACATAGGCCTCAAAGAGTAATCGCTGGCGTACATAGACCTTTGGTTCAACAAAAACCCCAGTAGTTCTCAGCGATTTTTCGAGATCTGCGTCCGTGGCCCCGGGTCCCAGCTGCGATTTGAGTTGATTGAGCGTGGCATTCACCTGGGCATCGGAGACAGAGATCTTCTCTCGTTCACAGAATTGCAGGAACAGCATGGAGTTGATACGAGCGTCTAGGACATCCTTCCTTTGATCAACTGTCATTTTGATACCGGTCGCGTTTTCAAGCCGTTCCACATCGGCTCGCAGCTGGCGCACAGAAATTACTTCCTGCCGGGTCAGTTTGATAGTCGCGGCCGGTTTGTCGATACTAGTCTGAGCGGCCAGTGGACCTGCAGCAAGAATGCCCAGAATGAAAACGGTGGTCAAAATTCTTTTCATAGCGTGTTGCTCTCTTTCTCTTCGCGGCATTCAGGAAACGTGATTCCGTTCCCTAGCCTGACCCATGGCACGCTGCACTTTCGCTCTCAATGCGGCAAGCCCGGCCAGCTTCGGATAGGTCGCTTCAATCTGCTGCAGCGCTTCCAGGGCTGCTTCGGCTTCTCCCCTGTGCAGCAGCAATTCTACTTTTTTTCTGAGATACTGCGCGGTTTCGCGCGGAGCAATGTCGAGCGCGATAATCTCGTCGAGCCTGTCGAGATAATCATCTTCTTCGATGCGACCGGGAAGTTTCTGAAGTACAAGCATCCTGAACTTCAGCGCGACCACATCAAAGAAATATCTGAACCAGGGTTTTTCCAGCTCCATTTTGATGATTTTTTTGTAAATCTGGTACGCCTTGATGTATTTGCCCCGCCGCTCGTATTCCTCAGCGATGCAGTATTCAGCATCCATCGCCTCACCCCGCTCAAGCCATCGTTCGAGTCTGAAGTCGGGGAAAGTCTTGCTCCGCTCATACACAGAAAGCGCCTCGTCGTCCAGATTATGAAGAAGATCATAGACAATGAGACGAGCCTGACTCTCGGGATCATCAGCGCGCTGCTTCAAAAACTCGCGATAATCGAACCCCTTGCCATCGCGCTCCCGCTTTTTCAGATCCCGATCGTACGCTCTGCGCTTTTCCGCGTCAGAAAGGATCTTGTATGCCTCCAGAATGAGGCGCATGGCGGATTCTCTCAAGGTAGCAGAAGGCTCTTTCTCTTTGCTCGCGCCTTCGGAAGAATGCATATCTGGATGCAACCGTTTTGCCTGCCGGCGGAAGGCACTCTTTATATCCTGGGGGGTCGAATCAGGATTCACCCCGAGAATTTCATAGTAATTCTTCATTGCTCACCTGCGTGTGAGAGGGGTTTCTCGAACGATGCGCTCGATGTCACGACTGTCTGCTGCGATCTGGCTATCAACAATCCTCAACCCCTCATGTTCAAGAGCGTTCATCAATGTTCTAAGCGCCTGCCCTGGTCTGAATCCGGATTTCCTCACGACGGCGAGACAGCGCTTTCCTGTGAGACATTCAGCTTTCGAAAGCGCTGTGACAACACGCTGATCAATACCACCAAAAGCGTTCCTTGGATCAGCTATGAACATCAGAAAATCACACGAAGCCATGCCATCCAAAGACTGGGAATAAGATACCACTTCATGTCCCATCTCGGCAAAGCATTTTCGCGCATGATCAGCAAGGCGAGCGACTCCTGCTGAATCCCTACAGAATACTCCAATCCGCATGTCGTAAAATAAACATCCCTTGCATATTCCGGGTTACAGAGCGCAAATGCAGGCCTTCAAGCCCTCTTTCGCCTGTGTTCATAGCAAAAAGCACGGAAACGGAATGCCAGATCCCGCTCCCGTGCTATGAATAATCGGTTCTTCCACGTTCAGCACATGTCAGGATTTCATTTTCCTGCGGGAGCAGCTGGTGTTGCGGCTTGACCTTCCTGGGCCGCTGGCTGCGTAGCCTGATTGGTCCACCATTCAGTGGTTGCCGTTTGCTGTGTCTGCTGTTCCACGACCTTCTCGACATTGCCGGTAGGTGATTTGTTCACTACCGCAAGCGCGAAAGCTGTCACAAAGAAAAGCGCGCCAAGCACATAGGTGATGCGGATGACAACATTCGACGAGCGTGAACCGAACGCGCTCTGTGAACCACCCGCGAAAATTCCACCGATGGAATCGGAATCCTCATCTTGAATAATGACGAGAAAAATCAGCAGAAGACTGACAATGACGAAAACAACCAGAAGCAGCACGCCGAAGAAACCCATCCTCTTACTCCAATGGTAATGCTTTGCGTGCGTCCATGCTTCAATCGTCTTAAAAGCATGGCATCGCACGAGTGGCTATACTACCTCAAAGCATGCAATGAGGCAATACCTTGAGGTATCATCTGAACTTGACAATAGGAACGAAAGTATCAGCCTTGAGGCTCGCGCCGCCCACGAGGGCACCATCGATATTGGGCTTGGCCATGAGCGCGGCGGCATTCTCCGGTTTTACAGAACCGCCGTATTGAATCACCATGGTACGCGCCGCCATGGCCCCATAGCGCTCTTCAATCACCTTCCTGCAGAAGGCATGCACGGCGTCGGCATCTTCCGGAGTCGCGGTTTTTCCTGTCCCGATAGCCCATACTGGTTCGTACGCGATGACGACACGATCGAGGACTGAAGGCGCTACTCCATCGAGCCCCTGAACCAGCTGGGTGCGAATGACCGATTCGAGCTGCCCGGCTTCACGTTCCTCAAGTGTTTCGCCAACACAGAGAATTACCTCTAGACCATGGGAGAGCGCGAGGCGGACTTTTTTATTGATGAGCGCATCTGTCTCGCCATAGGTATGACGGCGTTCAGAATGGCCGAGTATGACGACCTGAACACCCGCGTCCTTGAGCATGAGCACGGAAATTTCACCAGTATGAGCGCCGGATTCTTCAGGACCCATATTCTGAGCACCGAGCAGGATGTTCGATCCTTTCAGAATCTCCGAGACCGCAGCAAGCGCGGTAAATGGCGGTGCGATCATGATCTTTTCCCTGCTGTCAGCAAGCTTTTGTTTAAGCTCGACCGCGAGTGCGACAGCCTCCGAAATCGTTTTATGCATTTTCCAGTTGCCTGCGATATAGTACTGCTTCATGATCATGCTCCTTAATCGTTATCGATGCACTGCCGCTGTAGCAGCCGCGGCACCTCTGACCAGGATCCGCGCGACATACTAGCGTGTTCTGGTCGTGATGGTAAAGTGTTTCGATCCTTCATTGCGAGAAGCGCTTCCTCGAGCACCGCAATTCGCGCACTTAGCTCATGAATTCTCTGACCAAGCACGTCAGGAAGCTTTTCATGATGCAGATCCGGCTCATCCTCTGCCGTATGGGGTAAATGGCGTCTCATCGCGTGACCTGGTATGCCTACCACGACTGAATTGGGCGGGACATTCTTGACGACCACCGCATTAGCTCCAATCCGAGAATCCGATCCTATCGTAATGTTTCCCAGTATCTTCGCACCCGCACCAATCGTCACCCGATCACCAACGGTTGGATGTCGCTTGCCCCGCTGAAGGGAAGTCCCTCCCAGCGTCACCCCATGATAGATCGTTACATCCTTTCCTATTGATGCGGTTTCTCCAATGACTACCCCCATCCCATGGTCGATGAAAAAACCCTTTCCGATCATCGCGGCCGGATGGATTTCGACGCCTGTCATAAAGCGATTGAAGGATGCAATCATCCGCGCGAGAATTTTCGATCGACGCTTCCAGCACACGTGCGCGAGCCGATGCAGCCAGAGCGCATGAAGCCCCGGATAGACAAGCGCTACCTCGATTCTGGTACGAGCTGCTGGATCACGGCTGAGCACTGTGTCGATATCGGATTTCATGAGTGCAAATGCCTGTTTCCATTCCCCCGCAATACGCCTGAAAATACTGGAATTCACAATTTCATGCACGCGTCCCATGGTCTTCCTCCCCAAAAAGCGGCGTCGATAGATATCGCTCTCCGCTCGAAGCAGCAATACCAACAATCAGGTTCCCGCGATGCTCCGATCGGGCCGCAAGGGAACAAGCCGCGTGGATCACTGCACCAGTCGAGATACCGACAAGCATGCCTTCCTCTCTCGCGGCGCGTCGAGCCATCGAATAGGCCTCTTCATCGGTGACCTGGATTATCTCGTCATAGATCCTGGTGTTGAGAATTGAAGGAACGAAACCGGCCCCTATGCCCTGAATCCCATGCGGCCCTTTGCTCCCTCCTGACAGGACCGGCGAACCTGCAGGTTCTACCGCCACAACTCGCACGGAAGGCTTTAAAGCCTTCAAGGCCTCTCCGGTGCCAGTAATCGTCCCGCCGGTGCCGACACCAGTCACAAAAATATCGATAGCGCCCTCTGTATCTTCGTAAATTTCTAAGGCTGTGCTCTCCCTATGCGCGTGGGGATTCTCGGGATTCTCGAATTGCATCGGCATGAAGTAGTTCCCAGGAGCTTGTGACCGCAAGTACTCCGCCATTCTGATCGCTCCCGCCATTCCGTCTTTTGCCGGCGTCAATACCAGTTCGGCGCCGTAGGCCTTCATAATTGCCCGCCGCTCCAGAGACATCGATTCCGGCATGACGATGACACATCGATATCCCTTTGCTGCCGCAATCATCGCAAGAGAAATGCCCGTATTGCCGCTAGTTGGCTCAAGTATGGTCATGCCTGGCGACAGCTGCCCTGAAGCCTCAGCAGCTCGCACCATCCACAACGCTGCCCTGTCTTTGACAGAATGGCCCGGATTCTGAAACTCAAGCTTGAGCGCGATCCGTGCGCCAAGATCTTTGGTCAGCGATCCAAGCATCACGAGAGGAGTATGGCCTATCGTGTCAAGAATGTTCCTGTAGATCTTCATTTCATTACCTCATTAGTCTGCTTTTCTCTAGATCAACATATCGAAAATTTCTGAAAATAAAAAAGGCCGCCCTTTCGGGCGACCTTGTATCGCACTTTCCGAAAGGGGAGGCCTATTTTTGTTCGAGACACGCGATGCCGGGCAGTATCTTCCCTTCGAGATACTCGAGAGAAGCGCCGCCGCCGGTGGACACATGGCTCATTCGGGAAGCAAGCCCAAATTTATTGACCGCAGCGACCGAATCACCGCCGCCAACGACAGTGAGCGCTCCACGCCCAGTCGCCTCGGCAACAAGCTGCGCGACCGCTTCAGTACCTTTTGCGAAAGCCTCGAATTCGAATACGCCGACTGGTCCATTCCAGAGCACGCTCTTTGCGTCGGCAAGAACCTCGGCATAGAGCGCGAGTGTTTTCGGGCCTACATCAAGTCCCATGAGGTTTTCCGGAAGCGCCTGACCATCAATGTTGATAGAGGATGCGTCGGGAGCGAAGCGGTCTGCTGCCACATGATCGACAGGAAGCACGATCCGTACGCCTTTCACCGCGGCACTTTCGAGCAGTGACCGGGCGGTTTCGAGATAATCATCCTCTACCATGCTTTTCCCGACAGGAATATTTTTTGCTTTAAGGAAGGTATACGCCATGCCGCCACCGATGATCATGGCTGAAGCGTTCTTGAGCAGCTGTTCGAGCACAGCGATCTTTGACGACACCTTCGCGCCGCCGATGACAGCAACCATGGGTTTTGGCGGGTTTCTGAGCATGGGTTCGAGGTTGGCGACCTCTTTTTCCATGAGAAAGCCGCCGACCCTGACTGAGGCGAATTTAGCGATTGTCGCAGTACTGGCATGAGCACGATGAGCTGTTCCGAACGCGTCGTTGACGTAAACATCACCGTAGGAAGCAAGCTCGCGAGCCAGCGGTTCCTGCGCAGCCTCATCCTTTGCGGTCTCTTCCTTGTGGAAGCGGGTGTTTTCGAGCATGACGACCGACCCATCGGGAAGCATCTCGATAGCAGATTTTTGCCCAACACAGGAGGGAAGAAAGATAACCTCGCGCTCAAGAAGCTTCGAGAGATGCTCAGCCACCGGTTTCATGCGATGTTTTGAGGCCAGATAGGCCTCGAGAATAAAGGTCTTGCCCTCTTTTTCCGCTTTTTCCTTGGCCTTCGCGGCATCTTTATCCGGATCGCCGAGGTGTGACATGAGCACAAGGCTTTTCGGCTTCTGATCGAGAATATACTTGATAGTCGGCAACGCGGCGACGATACGCGTGTCGTCCTGTACCTTTCCGTCTTTCATCGGCACATTGAAATCAACACGCATGACAATCCGCCTGCCAGCCAGAGGTACATCACGCACCGTCTTGATCATGATTCTCTCCTTACGGATTTGTTCCGTACTCTTTGCCCTCAGCCCCTCGAAGCCATGTACCGGAGAAGATCGACGACACGGTTCGAATAGCCCCACTCGTTGTCGTACCAGGACACCACCTTGAA
Source organism: Spirochaetota bacterium (assembly GCA_029265255.1). The sequence continues at coordinate 137,795 of JAJUJQ010000005.1, read as the reverse complement.
GAAACGCTTCTCGCCAGGCAGATTGTTCTGGAGCGTCGCCAGACTGTCATAAATGGAAGAGCGGTTGTCATGGATAAAGTCGGTAGAAACGAGCTCCTCATCGGTAACACCAAGGATTCCCTTGAGATAGGTCTCGGAAGCCTTCTTCATCAGGCTGTCAATCTCTTCGATGGAGGTATCTCTGACAGAGCGGAAGGTGAGGTCGACGACCGATACCGTCGGTGTCGGCACACGGAAGGACATGCCAGTGAGTTTGCCTTTGATTTCCGGGAGCACTTCGCCGACTGCCTTCGCGGCTCCGGTGGTTGAGGGAATGATATTGATGGCAGCAGCGCGACCACCCCGCCAGTCCTTCTTCGACACGCCGTCGACAACCTTCTGTGTCGCGGTATAGGAGTGAATGGTCGTCATCAGCCCTGTTTCGATACCGATACCTTCCTTAAGAAGTACATACACGAGGGGGGCGAGGCAGTTGGTCGTGCAGGACGCATTGGAGACCACATGATGTTTCGCTGGATCATAGGTATCCTGATTCACCCCCATGAGGAAGATCGGGATTTTTTTGTCCTCGGCCTTGCTCTTTGCGGGAGCGGTGATGATGACTTTCTTCGCTCCTGCCTCGAGATGGCCAAAAGCCTTCTCATCAGTGAAAAGTCCTGTGGATTCAATGACATATTCAATGCCGAGCTTCGCCCAGGGAAGATTCTTGAGTTCCTTTTCTGCCATGACACAGGCGATTTCGTGGCCATTCACCACAAGAATATCGTCTTCCGCCTTAGACGGATCGCTCTTTTTCGATGAGATATCCGCCTTCATTTTGCCCTGCACCGAGTCGTATTTAAGCTGATAGGCGAAATAGGACGCATCGGTTGCAACATCGACGACCGCGACGACATCGATTTTGTCCTTGCCGAGCAGCCCCTGATCCACGATGGACTGGAAGACGAGGCGTCCAATCCGCCCAAAACCATTGATCGCAACTTTCATGCTGTTCCTCCTGCGGAACTAGTTTGGACCGGAGCGTCGAAGACGCTGACGGTTATGTTACAATAAAAATATATCGATTGAAAAAAAGAGTCAATCGATTTGCATCAATTTACAATCATTTCAAAAAAACATCCATACGTGGCGCAATGCTGCCCAAGATTGACCAGATCACCCCTGTACCGGTAATGTAATGTCATGCAGAGGCAAGGCATGCGCGGATTGCGCGGCATAACCGTGTTCATCATTTTCATGCTCATTCTCGCTGTCCTTCTTGGTGCCGGACTGGGACTTGCGCTTGCGGGAACCGTTAACACCAAACGAACTGAGAATTTTGTCGAATTCCGCACTGCCCTGCCAACCAGACTCTATGATATCAAAGGAAGGCTCATTACCCAGTTCTACGCAGAAGAACAGCGTATTCCAGTATCCCTGAGAGAGCTTCCACCCCATCTCATTGAAGCGTTTCTCACTCGAGAAGATCAGGAATTTTTCAGTCATCATGGATTTACGCTCAAATCCATAGCGCGCGCCGTCCTTGGCCAGATTCTCGGGAAGAACCTCGGTGGTGGATCGACCATCACGCAGCAGCTCGCGGGCGATGTGTATGCCGACCGCCGCATTGTCAGTATTGAAAGAAAGCTGCGGGAACTTTGGTGGGCGCTTCAGATGGAACGGCGCTTTACCAAGGAAGAGATTCTCGAGATGTACCTGAACCGCATGATCATGGGGCCTGCCGTCTATGGTGTCGAGGCAGCCAGTCGGTACTTCTTCGGGCATCCTGCCAAAGATTGCACGGCTGCGGAGGCTGCTATCCTCGCCATCCAGCTTTCAAGCCCCAACCGCTACAATCCTTTTCGCAACCCAATGCTGGCTAGAGCCCGTTCGAGGGAAATTCTTGATCAGATGGTCAAACGCCATGTCATTTCGAAAGCCGAGGCCGATGAATCATTCGATGCCTATTGGGCTTCGTTTGATTACTCGAGAGTCTCCCTATCCTCCTATTACAATCGCGAAGACAAGGCGCCTTGGTTCAGTGAGTATGTCCGTCGACAGCTCGAAGACATGTTCTATGGGGCTATCGACATCTATTCAGACGGACTTTCGGTCTATACCACACTTGATCTTGACATGCAGGCTTCCGCCGAAGCCTATCTCAGGCGAGGCATAGAATCGGCGAACGTCTCATTCCGAACCTCTTCGTCCCAGCGTCTTACTGAGGCTGAAAAGACCTATGTCCCGCTCGTTGAACTACTTTCGCTGACCTTCAATATCCCTACGCTCTATGCTCCGGAGTCTCGCATCGAAAGTGATTCGCAGAAATATTTCCTGACAACCATTACGCCCGTCATCGACGCGGCGTCACTGTTGCTCAATATTCAGCCGTTGAAGGTATGGGTTGGTGCTGCTACGGCAAAGCTGAAAACTGAGATGGAGAAGACGACGGTCGAAGGTGCCCTTATCACGCTTGACAACAGTACCGGCTACATCACTGCGCTGGTCGGAGGATCCAACTACAATCAGACCAACCAGCTGATCAGAGCCACGCAAGCGAAACTCATGCCGGGATCCACATTCAAGCCGCTGTACTATTCTGCTGCCATCGACTCCAGAAAGGTCACCGAGGGCACCATGATCATCGACGAGCCGACCACCTTCTACAACGAAGATGGGACTCCCTATTCGCCGCAGAACTTCAAGGGAGAGTGGAAAGGATCGGTGTTGGCCTGGGAAGCCCTCGCTCAGTCCATGAATGTGCCGTCGGTCAAGATACTTCAGACAGTCGGTTTCGATGCAGCGATCGCGAGGGCCGCAGAGCTGCTTGGCATTACCGATCCGATCGAGATAAGGAAAACCTTCCCCCGCTACTATCCGCTGGGGCTTGGTATAATCGGTGTGGCGCCAATCCAGATGGCGCGCGCGTTCAGCATCTTCGCAAATGGCGGCAAAGCGATTACCCCCATTGCCGTTCGCTATATCGAAGACCGAAACGGCAATGTCATCCTCGAACCGGAGAAGGACGCGCTCCAGAGGCTGCGACAACAGAAAACCCAACTTATCTCGCCTCAAAACGCCGCTGTCATGATAGACATGCTTAAACGTGTCGTTTCCTCTGGCACACTTGCGGGTGCGACACAATCCGGCTCGATTTTCCGTCAGACATCACCGGACGGAAAGCAGTACATCATACCGGTCGCTGGCAAAACTGGTACGACTGTTAACTGGGCGGACGCATGGACTGTCGGTTCGAGCCCCTACTTCACCACCGCGGTCTGGCTCGGCTTTGATCGGCCAGGCAACTCTCTTGGCGTTTCCCTGACTGGCGCAACACTGGCTGCTCCGGTATGGGCGAATTACATGAGGGATATTCATGTCGGCCTGCCATACCGGAATTTCCCGAAACCAGAGACAGGATTGGTGTCAGCAACGGTATGCGCAAAATCGGGCCAACTGCCAACGGAATATTGTACCGATGGGAAAGTGACGCTCCTGTATCTCGAAGGGACTCAGCCATCCGAACTCTGTACGGTGCACAGGCCCATACTAGAACCCGAAACAACAGTGGAGGCGATCACGGAAGAGTCTCTGAACGGAGAAGATGCGCCGCCGCCGTTCAGTCAGGATCGCTAGCCATCCTTTTCATCGCTCCCAGCGTTCCGGCCCTACCGTTCTGCTTTTGAGTCGCTTTAAGGCGGTTTTGTCCCGGATCGATACTGAATAGAAGCGCTGCGATTCCTGTACACGCTCCGATCAGCCCTGCCATGAGCCGTATTATCGAATCGGGCAGGCCGGTCGATTCCCCCGCCACGACCGGCAGTCTCATTTCGTTTCCTTGAGCAGTGCCTGTCATCTGGAAAGATTCTGGGAGCACGATCAAGAGTTCACCCTCACGAACATACCCCAGCAAAGAGGCACGCCCAAGAATCGCGCGTGGGTTCTGGCTGATTTCGCGAATCAGCGATGCCTTTCCCTCATTCTGTTCCTGAAGATAATCGATGGCTTCCTGTATGGCCGCTTTCTGGCGCAAAAGATCCTGATAGGCAAGAATCCCTGCTTTTCCCGCAATTGAGGAAATACAGCAATACGCGATCAGGAATGAGAAAAGCGCGTATACGGGAATGGCGACAATGCCCCCTCCCATACGGGATCCATGTCGAGGAAGACTCATCAATGAGTGTTTCGGCAGGAAGTTCGGTTCGCTTTAGCGAAATGTTCGAAGAGAATATTCCATGATGCGTGAAAAAGGTGTAGTATTAAATTACAGGCAGGCGCGAATGGACGAGAACACCCACGGCACCTCCAGAGCCAATTCTGGAAATGAATTTCTCGAAGGCCTTTTTATCGGGCCGCTCGATGATGCCGAATCCATGCGCAACATGGACGAGGAAGAAGCACGGCTGCTACATCCTCCTGAAAGGATGGTCCAGACGGAGGAATCCGCTGGATCGATAAAATCAGCCGCCCATCGCCAGATCGATGAACTGATGCGTGAGGTCAGCGCGCCGCGAAAACCTAGTTCCTCATCAGATTCATTATCCGCCGGTCAAGAAGCAATGGTTCTCCGTGTCGCTTCGGAACTTAAATCCATCAAACAGGATCTCATCGTGATAAAAGAGCACTTCGAAACGCTCAGGAAACCGCGTCTAGACGCGCGTTCCTTTCCTGTTCCCGAAGACGGGCACTCAATTGCCGCTCCTGCTCCCGCTTCTCCAGCAACAGCAGCCGAAACCATACTTCTTGAAGATGTAAGAAAGCTGCTGCAGTATCTCGACAGGCTTCTCGAATCGCTGCCCGAAGAGAAAATTGAGGAATTCGCAAACTCCGAGTACTTCGAACTCTACCGCACTGTCTTCGAAAAGCTTGGCCTTTCTTGAATACCGCGCATTCTAATAGATTCTGAACAACCTTCCCGGTTCGAAATTCAGGACATTCTGCAGATAGGCGGCAAGCTGGCGTCCCATATCGATCACAGCCGGCAGCTGGTTCTTCATGTAAGTTTCGACACTTGATTTGAGCTCGGGGTGGTCTTCGAGCAGCCGGCTTGCGAGCGTCTTGGAAAAATACGCCGGAAGATCGGATAACGGCTGCTGAACAAGGTATGCCTGCATCTCGTTGGCCATGAGCATGTCGGACTGTACATTATAAGCCATCCAGCGAAAATACCTCAGCGGAAACCATCGCGCTTCTTCGTTCATCTTCTGCCATAAGGTGACAGCCAGGTCGCGGTAGCGAGCATCAGTGAAGAACAGCGCATGGCTCAATTCATGAGCAAGCAAGCGCTTCCGAAGGTACGTAGGAGACTCCTGGCTTATGGCTACGATTGCTCCTTTCAATGGCCTGAACCCCTTGCCATCCGCGACGATGATCCCTGTGTCGACCAGAAGCGTACGAAGCTCGATTTCCTCTCTGGATAAGGGAAAGTCGCTGCGCGCCGCAACATCAAAGAATCGGGCCAGGTCTTCTGCTTTATAATCATGGGCATTCCAGCCATGGAGATCGGCGATCTGCGCGTCGGCGGCAAGGGTGCCCGCGAAACCAATCTTCTCCACAAAGAAGGCAAGGCGCTTGAGATAGCGGTCCTGCGCCGCATAATCGCGGAACAGAAAAAGCAGTACCTCAGGGTCGATGTCCCAGCGAGCCACCACATACGAGGTGTCAGTCAGCGGCACATGATATAGAAGGATGCCCGGATCGACAGCTGGCAATGTGGTGCCGGCCTGCAGAATTCCCGTTCTGAACTTGGTGATTCTGATTGATGTGGGGGACCGCAGAGAAACCTCCGAAGGAGCTCGCTCCATGAATGAAGCGGGAATCGTGAACTCAGAAATTCCGGGCCGTGTCCTGATCCGCATCTCATTGGTTCCCCAGAAAAGCCACACCATTTGCGAGTCGCCTTCGACCCTCAGTTCGAGAACCCGGTTCTGGGCTGCCTCCGAGCCTGCTTTTTGGGGAAATGGATTTTGAATGCGAACGAGGGAAGCCCCATTCGTCTGGTCGAACAGGACATGAGGCGACAGTTCAAACACGTCATTCAAGAGCGAAAACCCGCGTGATTCAGGGACGAGCCGCAGCTCCCTGATCGTAATGAGAGCGGGAAGGTCTTTGGCGGGCGATTTCGCGGAAGCCTTCAGAATCTGGAATTCGACCCATTTCAACGTCGAAAGCTGAACTGGTTCCGCGATGAAAGCATAGGTCCCTGCTGAAGGCACATTGAACCTGATCTCTGAAACCCGATTCTTTTCGTCTCCCAGCCTCAGGCCAATCTCAAGGTTTTCCGCCGCGCATGCCATTTCGATACGAAGGGCAAGATTTCCTCCGAGCGGAAGCGGGTCCTTGAGCGCGAATCTGCTCTTTTTCCCCAACTTATCGAGAATCGCAGGGTTTTCCGCACCGCCGCTGGCTGAATACCTCAGATGTCTCCCATCCTGATCAAGCCATGGTGCCGGCGAAGAAACGCTCCTACCGCACCCCAAAACAATAATCGCAAGCGCCAGCGGCCACAGTATGACGCGCCAAGCAAGTTTGCGGGCAGAATGAGTCATCGCAATTCTGCTACCTGAGCTCGAGTATCTCCCGCGCAAGGACACGGGCAAGCTCGAATCTGCGGAACTCAGCCATTTCGATACTATCACTGGAAATGCCTTCCCAGAGAGCCTTAAAATTGGCTGGAAGGCGTGGAAGCTTTCTAAGATTGTTCTCATATTCCGAATGGGAGGGTTCGAACGCATGGTTGTGCATATAAATGGAAGCTCCTGCAAATCGCAGGAATCCAGCTTTCGACACAAGCAGGAAGAAGGGATTGTCTGAGACAGACGCGGCTCCCAAATCTGCTAGGTAATGCTCCATTTTAGCTGAAAAGCTGTAAAAAAAAGCATCCCATGCTTCCTTGGGGAAATTACTGAGCGATTCGCGCATGCGCTCGATCCAATCGCTGCGAGAATAGGCGAGTTTGAAGTGAAGAAGCCGGTAAAGCGGATATGTGCCCGCATTTTTGATGAGCTTGATATGCCGCAGTGGGCGCTCAACAAGGTCCTGAACACCGGGAATATGCTTGTATTCTACTCTGATAGGAATTTCGTCGAGGAAAAAACGATCCTTCATTGTTCCCTGAGAAGATTCGAACGCTCCAGGGTTGTCGAAGAGCTTCTCTCTTCTGTCGGCAGCGGGGATTCCTCTGCGAAAATACACATCGAGGACAAGAGCGAAGCGAGGATCGAATTCATCGGTATCCGATCGTTGGCTTACGCAAATGCAGTCCACTCCCTGCCAATCGGACATGACACCGATCAGGAATTTCTCAATTTCATCTGATTTCCGTTTCATCTCTTCCTGCCTCTTTAATGCTCAGTATACCACAGCGAGCCTTGCTGTGCCAGAGAACCTGGAATCCGAACGCCCTCCATGGATAAGCCGCCGCTCTCAGCGCATGCTATTTCTCATTGTGCCGAGCCTCATTATAATGCCTATTGATGTATCGATATCTGCTAGCCATCAAGCCCCACGGAAACATTGTTGCAGAAGTCAGAAGGCTCAAGGAACGCTGCTTCTCCCTCTTCGCATGCCGCAATGATTCACCTGACCATTCCCTGGATGAGGAAAACCTTATAATTCGCGCATTTCCGGAAATCCTTATCTGCGGGTGGATGGCTACAAGTTCGCCGGCTCAAAATCCGGCAATCCAGCGCAGCCTCGTCACGCACGCACCCCACATCTTTGCCGCCATGCCGGATACCTTCCGATTCCATATCGGGACAGCGCATGTAGCGGGAAGATATCGTTGCTATCTCGAACCGGAACACACAGGGGAGTCTGGTATGCTTGATCATATGATAGCCAACCTCGCCTCCGACGCCGGATTGCCATGTGTTTCTCCACCAGATCTGTTGTCTTTTACAAGGAACCTCTCCTTCTGTCTATGCTCCTGCGGTCATGAGATCCCGGTACAGACGATCAGTTCCGCCTTATCCGACCTCAGTTTCAGAAAAGCGGATCTTGTGATATATCTTGTCTGGTTACCGGATTCCCGTTTCGAAGGTTTCTATTTGAGTACGAGTGCATGTGTGCACCGAAAGACATCCTATAAGTCCCGCCTTTCTGCGGAGAACGATCCTGGGGAGGATCTATGAAGAGAAGATTGCTGGCTGCAGGGTTGATGCTTGTTGCGTTCATCGCTGGTCTTGCATGGGCCCAGGACAGCAGCTATTCAGCGGAAAATAGGAAGAAGGGAAGCCAGTCCATCGAGCTCTCCCCTGGTGGATTCGTGCCTCTATTTGTGCTGGACAGCGCGTTTTCCTTCTATTCCTGCAGCAACATGAATCCCGGCGCGGTATTCGGTATCCAATACCGATACATGCTCTCGCGCCATCTTGCCGTGGGAGGATCCATCTCGGGTTCTTTCGTCACAACCATAGGAGGCAGAACGCTATTTTTGGCGCCGATCTGCGCGAGCGCGTCGTGGCTGGGGGGGTCGGATCTCCTAGAATTCGACGCGACCCTAGAGACAGGTATGAACATCATGCGACTGTCCGGGAGCGGCATGATATCCCCTATTGTCAAGGCAGGAGCCGGATTGAGCCGTTATATCAGCGACGCATGGAGCATCGGAGGTCGCTTCAGCTGGTGGTTTGTGCCAGAACTCCATACCGGCACTTATACGAACCTGAACAGCTATGCCAACTTCCTCGAATTTGGGGTCTCGGCTAGGTATCACTTCTGAGGAGTTCATAATGAATCATATCGATCATGCAACAAAACTTCAGCGCAGCGCGTGCGCCATATGTATGACTGCGGCACTTCTTTCCTTCATGCTGCTGGGTGGATGCGACAATACGCTCGGCATTTTTTCGAGCATCGCGGGAGAAAAAGCCCAGACGGGCGCCGACCTTTTCAAGGATGTGACCGTTCATGCGATGGCAGAGGACGCCACGCATTATTTTGCGCTTCTTGCGAAGGTAGTTTACCGGCCAATTGATAAGAGCGCGGGGTGGGAAACGTTGGCGATAAACGGTTCAACCGATTATTACGCGCCGGGTCTCGCGTCGGATGGAACGACAATCTATGTTGCGAAGGCCAATGCCAATAATGTGCTCGAGGATATCTACAAGAGCACGAATGCCGGTTCTGCGAGCGCTGCGTGGACCAGCATGAACGCGACCGCGTCCCTGCCCTCCAATATCTACAGCATTCAGTGGCTGCGCTGCGCGAATGACACATTGTTCGTGGCCGTCCGTATACTGTCCAATGGCACCTATGCGTTGTTCTACCATGATGGCTCGACATTCACGAGCGCAGGTCCCGCAGTGTCTGCGCTCACTCGCCCACTCATCGATGTTGTGTGGAATGGCAGTGAATATTGGGTCATTTCTGATAGCGCAGTGTTCCATGGCACCGCCGGATCGATTGCGGAGGACACGACCCCAGGCCTTGCGTCAGGCATTCTTGGCATCGCCGCGGATCCGTCTGATGGTCGCGTGCTTATAAGCCGAAGCGATGGAACCATCTACGACTATTCGTCCGGAAGCTGGAATTCGGTGACGATCAAAACCAGTATCGCATTAGGCCCGCTCTTCATCCTCAACACGCCGGCAGTCACTCCCCCCGCTCCGCGCCTCTTGATCGGCAGAAGTGTCTCCGCGTACGGATATATGGAACTGCAATATGCAGCCCCACTCAATGCCAGCACACTGAAAGAAAATGGGACCGATTACCTTTCCGCGACGAAAAGCGTGTACCTCTCTACAGCGGCAGGCAAGCGTCTTGTCGGTTTCTGGCAATCTTCGTCTGGCAGCAGAGAGCTCTTCATGATGATAGCCGCTGGCGGTACTTCATCCTACGCGCTCTACAGAAATGCCTGCGACGCGTCAGCAAATAACGGAGCAGGGTCTTGGAGCGGATGGACCGCGGAATGACATGGCAAAAGACCACCCCCTGTTCGGCTCGTCCGGGAACACAGCAGCATCCAGCTTGAATGAGCCGCTCGCGTCACGTATGCGTCCCCGCACGCTAGATGAGTTCGTGGGACAGGAGCATATCGTCGGCGCGGGTCGCCTGCTGCGTCGGGCTATCCAGAAAGACCAGCTAAGCTCAGTCATTTTTGCGGGTCCACCGGGTACGGGCAAGACGACCCTGGCCCGTATTATCGCCAACACGACCAGAAGCCACTTTATCACTCTCAACGCTGTGCTCTCAGGAGTGGCGGATCTGCGGGACGCAATCGAACAGGCAAAAACCTATCGAGACATGTACGGCCGCAAGACAATTCTCTTTGTGGACGAGGTACACCGCTGGAATAAAAGCCAGCAGGACGCACTTCTGCCATGGATCGAGAATGGAACCGCGATTCTCATAGGAGCGACTACTGAAAATCCTTTCTTTGAAGTCAACCGGGCTCTCCTGTCACGTTCCCGGGTTTTTCTGCTTACACCCCTGAGCCGAGATGACCTGTTCAAGGTCGCCCAGCAGGCCCTCCAGGACCGAGAGCGAGGATACGGCCGATATAAGGTCGCATTCGAACCTGGCGCGCTAGAGCATTTGGTCGATACCGCAGATGGCGACGCAAGGAGCCTTCTCAATGCGCTCGAACTTGCCGTAGAAACGAGCGTCAGCCCCTGGCCTCCGGAGGAAGGTGCGACCATCGAAATCTCGATGACTGCGGCCGAGGAGAGCATACAGCGCCGCGCGGTCCTGTATGATAAGGACGGAGATTACCATTTCGATACCATCAGCGCCTTTATCAAAAGCGTTCGAGGTTCCGATCCAGACGCAGCGTTGTACTGGCTCGCCCGCATGGTCTACGCAGGCGAGGATCCTGACTTCATTCTACGGCGACTACTCATATTGGCTTCTGAAGATATTGGTCTTGCGGATCCCCAGGCGATAGCGGTGGTCAATAGCTGCGCGCAAGCCTTTGACCGCGTCGGCCTGCCGGAGGGGCAATTCCATCTTGCTCAGGCAACCTTGTATTGCGCCTTGGCTCCCAAATCTAACTCGACCATGGGGTATTTCGATGCCTTCGAGGCAGTCCAGTCTGAACAAGCTGAGGTACCCGATCATCTAAAGGATGCCAATCGTGATGGAGCGGCATTGGGACATGGCAAAGGGTACCTGTATCCCCATGCCTATCGTGACCATTGGGTAGCCCAGCAGTATCTGCCCTCTTCTCTTGCTGGCCGGCTTTTCTATTTCCCTGGCAAAATCGGATTCGAAGGAGCGAAGCGCGCTGAAATGCTCCTCAGAAGGGAGGCTCAGCTGGCTCTCTTGCCATCGGACCGCGAAGAAGCGCTCGCGGGATCCGATTCCTCGGTATGGTCAAAGGAAGGCGAAGCTCGCGCGAAATGGAGTCTTCGCAGCGAAGTCTCCGCAAGCGCTCGGCTTCTGGCGCTTCGAACCGCAGTATTCGACTGGCTGTCGCTTGATCCTTCAGACAACCTGCTGATTGTAGATCCGCGCGCGGGATTTCATGCTCTTGAAGGCTTGCGCCGCGCCCGTGAAGGGCAGTTGTGCATCATCCTTCCGCACGAGTCGGCCCGCTCGCAGTTTGAAAACCTCGCCCAATCATCGACCGAACTGCTCAAGCCTCTTCTGTTTTTGTATTCCGACATCCTGCACGGTACAGAGGCCCGCGCTGCCATCATGGTATTTATCCATGATCGCTTTCCCGCGTGCCTGTTTGTATCTGAATGGAGCAAAATCCCTTCAGATATTTTAACATGCGTAAAAAAACTCTTTATTGATGCTGGTTCCGCCACCGCTGTCCGAATGGTACTCTGTGATGTGGACGCAAAGGCCTCCTCCTTCCTGTCGGAAGCCCTAAGGGAAATCGCGGAGGATCACGAGGAGGACAAAGAGCTGGTTCGCCGTCTCACCATTTTTGAAGAAACGTACGGCGGTGGTCCAACCTATCAGGCATCAATGGATGTATCGAGAGAAGAAGCTCAACACTTGAAAGACCTTGCAAGCCTTCCCCTTGGCATTATCCATAAAGAGACGGTGCTGCATACATGGTTTATCCGTACGACGTCCAGCCAGGAATATGAAGCATGGTTAAGCCCTGAGACAGCCTATGGAGCAGCGCTTCACCATTATTTCCAGCATGACGACATTAAGCGACTTACCATATTGGTTCGGCGATGGAGCCGAACCAACCGCTGGCCCCTATATATCACACTCAATGAGCTGAAGAAGTCATGACCCTGCGGCCCACTTCTTCCGCTGCCTCTTTCACGCTGAATTCTCTGCAGGCAATTTCATAGAACCGTTCTGCACCGCTGTCCACCTTCCAGCCATCGCCTCTCAGATAGGCAGGAAACCATTCCTCCGCGAATATTTTCCAGCTTTCTTCTTCCTGTCCGGGCACGATGGGGAAAAAGCGTATGCCTGCGAGCTGAGCAGCCTTGAACATCATGGCTGATGACCCTACCGTCACAATGCTTGAGCGCTCGAATCCCGCGGCCAGCGCGGCTCGAAGGTAATTACTCGGACTTCCGCGTTCTCGACCTGCAATCCTAAAGAAGCATTGATCAAGACCTGCTACCTGCCACAAACGCATGGCGGTCTGTTCCAGGAGCGAACTGTACACAAGTATCCTCGAATTGGGCGCTATATACGCGGCATTTCTCAAAAATTCTTCAGCGGTAAAGAAATACGGCACTCTCCCGGAATCCTGGATAAGCCCTTCCGCCATTGAAAACCAATCGATTGCCATCATTTCGGCGGGATTTTTTTCTTCAAGCCGGAATAGGTCATCGGTACTTGTTTCCGATGCCGCGTATTTCTCAAGCGCCTTGACAACCACCGTGCGCTGGACGGAAGGAGAAAGGCAATTCAGGACCCGCAACGCAGCAAGCAAAATGACCATGGGCGGCTCACCTCGAAGGCACGTCTCGAGCGCGACATAACGCCAGACTTCACCACAAAGCGCAGGCTCCGCCATTCCTCCAAAACAGCCAATGAACGCTGGAAGATAGGCTGCCTCATGCCAGCGGCGATGGACATCGAAGACCGCGCCTTCCGATTCGACAATGATAATCACATGCTTGTCATGCAGATGACGTGGTGGTGTTCTGATTTCAGATTCTTCGATTATTTGGGCAGGCTTACGCCTTCTCATGGTGGAAGGAGAGCCATGCCGGACAGTTGAAGCACGCGGCACCTGGAATATTTTCACGGGCAACCTCGATATTAGGTATCGGCAGGTCATCGGGTCTACTTGACCACAAGACATGCCTTCGACATCCTGCACATGTGAACCATTCGATTTTCAGATCCGTCGAAGAGCTCTACCAATGGGTTCTTCAATTTACAAACGTAGAAAAGGGACAGGCGACAGAATTCAAGCTCGATCGCATGCGCTGGATGGCTGAAGCGCTCGGTAATCCCCATTTCGGAAGGCTTACCGCTCATGTTGCCGGCTCTAAGGGCAAAGGATCGGTTTCGACGATGATCGCGCGCGTGCTCGCCAGCGCGGGACTTCCCACAGGCCTTTACACTTCACCTCACATCCTGTCCTGGAAGGAACGCATTTCTCTTGCCGGCAATGATATGCCTGATGACATTCTGTGCGCGGCTGGTGATGAGGTGTATCAGCTTGCGTGCGGATTGACCGCAGACGCTTGTCCTGGCGGAGAACTCCCCACCTATTTTGAGCTCACCACTCTCATTGCATTCTGCGCCTTCCGGGCAGCACGCCTGAAGGCTCAAGTGGTGGAAGTAGGACTTGGAGGCAGGCTCGATTCAACCAACATTGTTGCACCGGATGTATGCGTTATCACTCCTATCGAACTGGAACATACGCAATACCTCGGAACGACCATTCCACAGATCGCAGGGGAAAAGGCAGGTATCATCAAACCAGGAGTTCCAGTCTGCGCTCTGCAACGGGACCCAGACGCTCTTGAGGTCATTCGCCGCCGCGCTGAGGAGTTGGGGTCTCCCTGTCATGTTGTGGGTCCTCTGGGAAAAAGCATTGAGATTCGTGATATTTCCGTAGACAGAAGCGGAACCCGATGCACGCTCATTCCGACCAAAGCCTCTCCACCTCGCCTTGCGCGCTTGCTCGGCACGGAAGGTTTGCGGGTGCAGGTACCCTTGATTGGAGCAATGTATGCAGAAAACATGGCTGTCGCCGCTCTGGCGCTTTCTCTAATGCCCGTTGAAATATCCGGAACAATGCTCGTAGAAGGTTTCTCCTCCGCACAGATGCTTGCCCGTTTCCAAGTGCTTTCCACCGAACCTTTTATCGTGATGGACGGAGCCCACACTCCCTCTTCGATCGAACATACACTGAACACGTTCCTCGCGCTGGCTGCCGGTCCCCGGCTACTGCTGTTCGGTTGCGCCAAGGATAAGCATCACAAGGAAATGGCAAATTTGCTCGCGTGTCATTTCGATGTGATTGTCATCACGAAGCCGGGTACCTTTAAGCAAAGCGATCCTGCCTCGGTCCGCGAAAGTTTCCTTCCACACGCACCAGACGTACCGCTGATCGAGGATACGGCCGTAGCCTGTGAGACAGCACTGCGTCAAACGCGCGAACTAAAGGGATCTTTGTTGGTCACCGGTTCCTTTTATCTGTGTGCGGAATTTCTTCGTGTGTTCCAAGAAATGGCACACGCAGAGGAAGCGCACCCTCGTGCATAGCACGTGACGAAACAGCTCAAATCAGGGAAACGAGGCTCTGCACCAACCCGATTATAGCGCCTAGCAGCCCGCCAAGCCAGGTAATCCAGGCGAGTTCCTTTTGGGCGACTTGCAGCACGAGCCGCTCTACCTCGGCCATATCGAGGCTGTCGATCCGTTCGGCGACCATGCTCCGGATATCGAGCGCTTCAACGATATCCGGCATGCGCCCAGCAACTACATCGAGAAGTCTGCTGGAGAGCGTCGCCGCGATGCGACTGAGGCTTTCGTCATTGATTCCGAGGAAACGAGCGATTGTTTTACCGTGAGCCGCATCGCGCAAGACTTCTCGTATGAGCGTGCCCAGTGACCTGCTTCCCTGAGAGCTTTTAGCCCGTGGTGACTCCTGAATCACTCGTGTTGCTGCAGATATCACCGCGGATGACAAAAGGCCAGGTTCGAAACCACTCTCGATAAGCTCTGAGAGACGGTACTCGGCGATACGATCATAGATTTCGGCAGCCCGCCTGGAAAACTCCTCATTCGAATCATCGAAGGCTTCCGCTATTTCTTTATAGATTGGCCGCCTATCTGAAGAGCCCGTGGTTTCGGGTTTTAGGTCCACGCGACTGAGCAGAACGGCACGCTGCTCAATGACGACTCCACACAGCGCTTGCGCCAGCTTGCCAGGTATGTCCGGATCCTCAAGAAGGGCTTCGATGGTATCGATGAGATCCTCGATGGTTTCGGGCATGGACTGGGCTATTTTCACCTCGTATCCCGCAAGCGATACGAAAAGTCGCTGCACGGGCCCCAGACGTTCCAGCGCGCGCCGAACGAGGGCAAGGCCTTCCAACTCGAGTCTTCGTCGGAATTCCTGCCCTCGGAGGAAGGCCTTCAATGCTGGAAGCGCGACACGATAGGCTGGCGGCACAATATGGTCCGATAGAACCCGCACGACCGCATCTGGCGGCAAGTGAACCAGAAGCGCTAGCGTATGACGCATACTGCCAGCACTTTCTGAAATTGCTAGGACTGCGCGTCGCAGAACCGATACGAACTGGTCACTGGAGAGGATTTCCCGCAACTTGAGATCCCCGATTCTCGCCGCGAGCTCGTCGATGAGGCTGCGGACAGCAGACTGGAATTCAGGTGAGGAAGCAAGAAATCTCACCGAATCAAGGACTTGTCCGTTCTGCCCCACCACCCCCTGCGGGGCGTTGCCGTCCTCCAGGTCGCCAGGAAAAAGACATGCGGCATCCATCTCAAGAAAGCCGCGCAGCGCTGTTTCAGCAGCCGTTGATGCAGTCCCCTGAACCTGCGGCGAACGGAATCGGCTTGATATGACTTCCGGAGTGAGAAGTTCCTTTGCGACAGTATCCCCAAGACTCTGGGCGAGTCGGGCGCGTTCCCGCGGAAGAATACCCGGAGTGAAGGGAAGCTTGATCCCTGCTAGGCGGATTTCCCGATAAGGCCGAAACAGCATCTTTATCGCAAGCCAGTTGGTGAAATATCCAATGATCGCTCCTGCCAGTGGCGGCAGAACCCATATTCTGAAGAATTCCATGTTCATTGCATCCTGCCTGCCGCGGCCAGTGCCTGACGGAGTGTTTGATACACTTCTACTTCGGATATGGGAATCCAGCCAGCGATACCATGTTCTTCAATGCGGAACCATAGTGCTCTGGCTTCGTTCTCATGAACACCAAATCTGCTCTCGATGATTTTTCGTACTTCACCCCGCCGCAAAAGTCCTCTGTCCGCGGATGCTGCGTCGGGCTCGGCTTTGAGTGGGCAATAGGGAACGCGAACAACAAGATAACGGGCAGCGCTGCCAACGCCGGGATCTTCAGGCAGACGAATGCGAGGTGCGCATGCAGCCATGAGCAGTGCGACCATGATGAGTACGTGCAGCCTTATCCCGTGTTTGCTCATATCACATACCGCCTGTAATGACTTTGTGCTGAGAAGAAGATATATTCTACAATAATTATGCAGCTGGTTTCAGGCAAGGCCAAGAGGATACGACGTTTCATACTTCTATTGTCTATCCTACTTCTGAGTCCCCTGGCCGAGGCACGCGCGGACTCTTCCGTACGCGCGGCTTTTTTCCCTCTGAGGGCGGTCACCTGGATTGATGGGTTCGAATCAGGCTCTCATACCGGCTACGCCATCGGCTTCGACTACCGATGGAGCTCGGAAAACCGAAAGCGGAGCATTCAGACCTCATTTCCAGTCATTCAAAGGCTGTGGTCTGCTGGTTTTTCTCTGCAATATGCGGATATTCAAGCTTCCTCATGGCTTGCTGATGGCTCGCGGTACCGCGCGTGGAACGCCTTGTCGATGGGTCCTTTTATGGGCATTGGGTTCGCTTGCAAGGCTTTGCTGAAGAGGCCGGTACACCGAACGATGATCTCGGCGGGTCCCTCAGTCAGTTTTTCCAATTCTACCGGAACCTCGCTGTATTCGGCGTACTGGGGAGCGTGGGCGCGTCTGACATGGGAAATTGACATGCAGGAACATATATCCTTAACTATGGAACTGCCCATCGAGTACTGCGCGCGAGCGGATGGTACGAGTGTGCTCGCCGGGTTCGGCATAGGAGTGCGATATGTATTCTGAGCATAGGCCTTCCGTTCCGGGACGCCGCGCGCGATTTCTGAGCGCAAGCATGCTTCTTGTACTTCTGCTGGCTGGATGCCAGTTTTTCCAAACGGACACAATGATATTTAGTGAAAAGAGATACGCCATAATCGTGGGGATCAATGATTACATATACCTCAGCAACGATCTTCAATATTGTGTTTCTGATGCCGATTCGGTCGAGCAGATGCTCATTGACGGAGGGTGGAATCCGGCGCGCATAAAAAAAATCACCGCAGCCGCCAATGAGTCGACAAATCGATTCGCAACGAAAAGTGCGCTGCAAAACGCGATACAAAACGTTCCAGCGGATACCAACACCTTGTTCTTCTATTACTCCGGCCACGGAGATGGGGGGCTTGAACCCGAGCAGGCATTCATCATCCCTAGCGATTACAGCTCTGCGAACCCAGACTCGAGAATTTCCTCCAGTGAACTTGCCGAGTGGCTCGATTCGGCACCTGCCGCCAACAAGATCGTAGTTCTGGATGCGTGCTATTCAGGAGGATTTGTCGATGCTGGCGAATCATTGGACGCCGTGCCTGGTGATTATCAGAAGAATACTATTCTTAAGAGCCGCGAATCGGCACTGGAGATGTTTCTTCAGTCACTCACGCTCCTTGAAAGGAATTTTGCCGTTCGCTCAGGTTCTTCTGGCATCTCCGCAGCCCCTCTCGTGATCTCCGCAGCGGGCTGGGACGAGGAATCATGGGAGGAATTATCGGACAGCATAGGCCATGGAGTTTTTACCAGGTACCTGCTGGATTCAGCGCTCATCGAGAATGGTTTCATGAAAGGTGACACGGACGGCGATAAGATCCTTACCGCGCTAGAAGCCTATCGCTACGCAGGTTCCAGGATCCTTGCCGCATGGAATTCAGGTTCTTCAAGGGATTTCCTCCCCCATATCTCGGGGGGCCTGCGCGATATCGCGCTTATCGACCGCCGCGGGCTTTGATTACCACACGGAGCACGAGCGCCTCCGCGCATCCTCAATCGATGAAGTCCGCATCTTCCTTTGAAAATTCAGGGAAAAAATACACAAGCACACCGGAACTCCGGACGCGTATCTGCGCTATGCCCTTTTTCGCGAGACTGTCGAGCTGTTTCTGCGCTTCTTCAAGCGGAATATCCGCCTCGATGGCCACTTCTCCTGCCGTCACCATACCATTGTTGGCTTTTGCATGCCTCAATATCACACGTTCCGGCGTTTCCTTTGTTTTGATTCTCGGGATAAATCCGGTATCCGCTTCATACGCGGCATCAAACCCAAGCGCTTCCCTGGCGGCATGCGCAAGATTCGCCTCACGTACCTGAGAAGGCAGAGTCACGAGATCATAAATTCCACCAATCCCTCCGAGCCCTCCGGTGATGAGCCACAGAAGCCCGGTACCGGTCTTCCCGAGATAGAAGCGATGAAAGCCAAGAGCCCCGAATCCTGAGAGAAACCATAGTATATAGGCGGTCGAAAGACTGTACCTCACGCGCTCGCTCCGCTCTTTCTACGCAGAGAGCCAGATGGCAGCCCCTGCGGGATTTGACCACGACAGCCGTATCGTGCTAAAAGAAGTATATGCAATTTGGGGAATGGCGGAAAGCCGTTCCCCCTCATTTCATGGAGACGTGCATGACACTCCTTCCTACAATTCGCCAGCTTCTGGAAACCGAGCCAGATGGTCATCCCGTTGTCGTACGAGGATGGGTCCGAACCAAGCGCGAGACAAAGGCTGCCGCTTTCCTCGAAATAAACGATGGTTCCTGTCTTTCCAACATCCAGTGTGTAGTGGAAACGAACCTCCTCGAAGACGCGCAGATACGCGCCAATCTGGCGAAGATTTCTACTGGGGCTTCAGTCCAGATTGAAGGACGCCTCGTCCCATCACCAGCCAAAGGGCAGAAAGCTGAAGTGCAAATAGCTTCGATAACAATAACAGGCGAGGCTCCCGCAGATAGCTACCCGCTCCAAAAAAAGGCTCATAGTCTCGAGTTCCTTCGTGAGCTCGCGCACCTCAGGGTCCGCACGAACACCTTCGGTGCCGTAGCGCGCGTGCGGAATCGCATGGCATTCGCGATTCACCAGTTTTTTCAGGAGCGTGGCTTTTACTATGTCCACACACCCATCATCACTGCCAGCGATTGCGAAGGTGCCGGCGCGATGTTCCAGGTGACGACCCTGGATCTGGAAGCGCTGGCTAAATCCGGCGGTCCCGTCGATTACGATAAGGATTTTTTCGGGAAAAAGGCGTATCTGACCGTCTCTGGGCAGCTGAATGTGGAAACATACTGCCATGCCCTCTCGCGGGTCTATACGTTTGGCCCCACCTTCCGCGCCGAGAACTCGAACACAACAAGACATCTCGCTGAGTTCTGGATGATCGAGCCGGAGATGGCTTTCGCCAATCTCAAGGACAATATTGCGCTTGCGACAGAATTTATCCAGTACCTGGTGAACGTAGCGTTGACAGAGTGCGCGGAGGATATCGACTTCTTTGACAAGCGCATCCAGCCAGGGCTTAAGGAGTCTCTTGAAAGAGTGGTCAGCAGCCCCTTTACCCACATGACCTATACCGATGCGGTGCGAGAGCTGGAAGCTTCTGATGTCGAGTTCGAGTTCAAGCCTTACTGGGGATGCGATCTGCAGAGCGAGCACGAAAAGTTCCTGACAGAGAAGGTGGCCGGGGGGCCAGTCGTGGTGACCGATTACCCAAAGGAGATAAAGGCTTTCTATATGAAGCAGAATGATGACGGAAAGACTGTCGCTGCCATGGATGTGCTGGTACCCCGGTTTGGAGAGATCATCGGTGGATCGGAACGTGAATGGCGCCTCGACCTGTTGGAACGACGTCTCGACGAACTTGGACTCTCAAAGGAATCGTATGCCTGGTACCTCGATCTAAGAAGATACGGTTCGGTACCGCATGCCGGCTTCGGACTCGGCTTCGAACGGCTTCTTCTGTACGTGACCGGCATGACCAACATCCGTGATGTCATTCCCTTCCCTCGAGCACCTCGCCAGGCTGACTATTAAGGAACAATTCGGATGAAAAAATCACTGACTGCGGCCCTATTCTTTGCGGCAGCAGTATTGTCACTTTCGGCTGCCCAAAGCGCCATAGGAGATTTGTCGCAATTCGGCATTTCTATTCCCGCTGCCCCCGCCCCCAACGCGCGTGCCGCTATTCTCATCGATGCCGCAACCGGCGCTGTGCTCTACGAAAAAAATCCCGATCTCGCGCTGCCTCCAGCAAGTCTTGCCAAGCTCGTCACATTACATGTCGTCATGGAGGAAATCAAGGCTGGGAGGCTTTCCCTCGACGAGATGATCGAGATAGATCCACGAGACTGCTCGCCTCAGATACCCTATGGCTCTTCACTGATGTACCTTGCGCCTGGAATGAAGGTGAGTATCCGCGATCTCATGTTAGGCGCGGCCGTGGTGTCCGGCAACGACGCCGCCTATGCGCTGGCCAGACGCGTGGCAGGCTCAAACGAAGCCTTTGCGCAGCGTATGAACAAAGCGGTCATGGAGATGGGGCTCGATCGGATGACTTTCAATGAACCAAGCGGCCTCTCCGAAAAGAATCTCGTCACTGCCCGGCAGTTCGCCCAGTTCTGCAGATTCTATATTCAGATGCACCCAGAAGCGCTCAAAGAACTCCACTCTGTCAAATCGATCAAATTCCCCCGCGAGGAGCACGCAACAGATACCTATAGGCCGAACGGAACAATCATCCAATACAACCGGAACCCCTTGATTTTCAATTATGATGGCGCTGACGGCCTTAAAACCGGTTATATCATCGAAGTCGGTTACAATATTGCCGCTACCGCCGAGCGTAATGGGACGCGATTCATCCTCGTGTTGCTCGGCGGGTCAAGCAGCCCCGTCGCGAACGGAAGCATTCAGCGTACCAGAGACAGCCGCGCACTCCTCGACTGGGCATTTGCGAACTTTACTACGTTGAGACCGCCTCTGGAGCCTCTGAAGCCGATTCGTGTCTGGTTTGGGACAAAGACAAAGCTTACACCCATCCCTGAGTATGAACCTGCGGTTACCGTTCCCCTCAAATTCGCTGCAAGCGTGTCTGTCGAACTGAAAATTCCCAGGTCCATAAAGGCACCAGTGCTCTCTCGCCAGCAGGTCGGGCGAATCATCTATACCGTTGCCGGCAAGGAATATGCATCGGTCGATGTGCTTGCCGCCGATTCAATCAAGCGCGGCGGATTCTTCCGTATGCTCATCGATGGAATCTTGAGATTCTTTGCGTATATTTTCGGTCTCGTCTAGCATAGCATTCTGAATAGCAAAGGCCGACTGCGCGTGTGGCAGCCGGCCTTTTCTTGCTTCTCTCTTATTGCTACTTCACGAACCCAAGCATTCTCGGCAGGAATAGCGAAATTTCCGGAATATAGGCAACGATGAAAAGAGCGATTACTTCCATGATGATAAAGGGGAAAATAGCCTTAGACAATCTAGCAAGGCTGATTTTCGATATGGAACACGCGACGAACAGGCATGCGCCCACTGGCGGTGTCATGAGCGCAATATTGAGCGATAGTACCATGACAATACCGAAATGGATCGGCTGGTAACCAAGGCTCACCGCAATCGGATGAAGGATCGGGCCAAGAATGATAAGCGCAGCAGCGATATCCATGAACATGCCGACAATCAGCATGAGAATGAGTATCAGCAGCATAACTAGCTTGGGATCACGAGTCGTTGCGATCAGAAACGCTGCGATTGCCTGCGGAACCTGATTGATGGCCAGAACCCAGCTCAGAATACTGGCGGTTCCGATGATGAGGAATACTGCCCCTGTCACTCTAGCTGTCTTTACCAGCATGGGAGCAAGGTCGCGGAACGTGAGCGATTTGAGCACGAAAAATCCTATGACGAGCGCATAAAGCACGGCGATAGCGGCAGCCTCGGTAGGAGTAAAAATGCCTGAAAGAATACCACCCAAAATGATGACAGGCATGAGAAGCGGAATAATCGCATCCTTTGTTGCAATGAGCTTTTCCCTGAACGTTGTTCTGGGCCCCTTGGGATAACCTCGCTTGAACGAAAGATATGCGGACATAATCATGAGCAGGCCCGCGAGCACGAATCCTGGCATGAAGCCAGACGCAAAAAGACCGGCGATGGACACGTTCATGAGTGAACCATAGATGACCATCATGTTCGATGGCGGAATTGTGGGGCCAATGATCGACGAGGAAGCAGTCACCGCTGCGGAAAAATCGACATCATAACCATCCTCTACCATGGCGGGGATGAGCATGGTACCGATTGCCGCGGTATCGGAAACCGCTGCGCCGGTCATTCCCGCGAAGAACACAGAGGCCAGAATGTTCGCATGCGCAAGACCGCCTCGCCAGTGACCGACGAGTACATTTGCGAAATGGACCAGCCTGCGCGTAATGCCCGCCCGGTTCATCAACTCTCCAGCCAGAATGAAGAACGGCATGGCCATCAGCGTAAACATGTCAAGCCCGGTGAAGTATTGGAGCGGTGCCATGGAAAGCAGCCCGGTTCCGCTGCCCATGAGAAGAAGACCTACGACCCCCGCAATGCCCAAAGTAAAACCAATCGGCACGCCGATCACCAGCATCGCGAAAAAAACCACAAGTATACTCACAATCATGAAGCGCCCCTCAGATGTCGATATAGCCGCTCGCCGATGTTTTCAGTTTCCCATCCTGATCGGCAAGAATCATGATGGTAACCAGCACAATTTGTACTATTGAAAAAAGCATGGCCACCGGTATAGCGAGCTTTGGCAGAACCATGGTGATTCCAAGCCCTGTACTGAACTGATTGCGTGCTTCCAGGGTAGTCAATAAGGAATACAGCAGCATGAATAAGAGAAATAGCAGAACCAAGCTGTTAATAATTATCAAAAGGAATTTTTTCGCTTTGATATTCTTAAGGGAATCAAGGATAACGGTCAGCCCTACATGTTCCCCTGCGCTGATGCCAAGGCTTATCGCAATGCTGGCACCCCATATCATAAGATAGCGAGCAAGCTCCTCGGTGAAGTTGAGCGGATTTCTCAGCACAAAACGGAAGAAGACCCCAATAATGACATCGAGCGTCATAGCTCCGAACATAAGTGCACAGAGCATACTCACAATTCTG
This sequence comes from Spirochaetota bacterium, assembly GCA_029265255.1. Next base: position 114,409 of record JAJUJQ010000005.1, on the reverse strand, counting down.
TCAAGGAATTCGGAAAGACGGCGAACTATTTGCAATGCCGAACGTTCATCAGTCATGAAAGCTCCTCGCACGCAAGCAGGATGGATTATACAATACCGTCCGGAGTAGGCCGGACGGTATTTACGTATACATTATCAGATAAAATCTCAGTATCCGAGCTCTTTCTCTGCCTTATCGATTGCTTCGAAGAAGCGGTCGACCCACATCTTGCCTTCATCCTTGTACTGAGAGAGCATGAATTCGCGGGCCGCAGGAACCGCGGCGTCTCGGAACTGCTTCAGCTCAGCCTTGGTAGGCACATACACCTGCATCTTCTCTGCGAGGACCGGAAGTCCTTTCTCGGTAGAATCGATAATCCTCGAAAGCCCGCGACCGGCGACAATAGCGGTTCGAGCCGCATCGTCAATAGCATTCCTGAGTTCCTCGGAAAGGCCGCTGTAGAACTTCGGATTCATGACCCAGACATACGGGGCATAGAGATGGTTGGTCAGCGTGATGTACTTTTGCACTTCCTGCAGCTTTGCCATGGCGATGATGGATATGGGGTTCATCTGTCCATCAACTACACCTGTCTGGAGGCTTGTATAGACCTCAGCCCACGCGATAGTGGTCGGAGATGCCCCCAAAGCCTTGACGATCGCCTGATGCAGCGGTAGCGCCATGGTTCTCAGCTTGATGCCCTTTAAGTCAGCAGGGGTCTTGATCGGTTTTTTAGAGTTAGTGATGGCAAAAAATCCGCCCGATTCACCGAAGCCAAGGACCTTGAAGCCTGCTTTCTTTTCGATATCCGCAGCCAGCGCTTGACCGAATTCACCGTCATACACCTTGTATCCGACAATATAGCTTGAGAAGGCGAATGGCATATTGGTAACATCAATCAGAGGATAAAACTGAGCCATGCCACCCGATGATGAAATATAGGACTGGACGACACCAGATTTCACCTGCACGAGGGTCTCGGCCTCTTTGCCGAGAACGCCGTTTGGATAGATCTCTACTTTGATTTGGCCATTCGACTTGCTTTCGACCTCGCTCTTGAACACGGCGGCCATTGCGGCGGATGCCACATCGTAGGGCTGCTGGGGATTGAGGTGCGCAAGCTTGAGCACAACCTGGCCGAATGCGGTCGATGGCGCAAGGAGCAGAACCACCGCCAGCGCAACGAACATTGTTCGCTTCATGAAAGCCTCCTAAAAATTGATGATGCGTATAGCGGCAATAGAATACGCTTGTAATATTGATTTCGTCAAGGCATGCTAAAATATGCAATAACTAATGTATAAATTTTCATTTATTACCCGGCCGAGACACTTTGGTTTGCTTTTTTCTTTTATTTCAAAGAGATGTGATAATACTGGCCGCATTCCGCTTGGGGTAACGTCTCAGAAACCAGAAAGCCCTCCGCCTCGAGAGCGGCCAGGCATCGCCTCAGCCTTCCCTGGTCCGTATGAATGCTATGAGTGAGCTCGTCAATTGATATCATACGCTTTGCCAGGATTGTCTTCAAAATAGCTCCGCGCAGCTCCCTATCCGAGCCCCTGAATGCTGTTTGAACGCGATATCCAGCTGCCTTCCTTGAAAAATTACCTTCTGTCTGTTTGATCCATGCGCCATAATCCATCAGCGCCGAATACCAGAGCCGGGGGCCTGCCCCCAGACCAGGCAGCACGGATCCAGAATCCTCCTCGAGCAACGCTTTTCCGATATTCATGAGCGCCTTGTCCGAAACGCGCTCCAGATCGTGCATAGCGCGGTCATTCAGCAGGTCATTTTGAAAAAAATGTCTGATATAGACCGTTCGAATATTGGTTTCGAGAAAGATCGAAGGCAGGTCGAATGCAAACGCGCGTATTGCCCGCGCGGTATAGATGCCGATGCCCGGCAGACTACGCAATGCCTCCTCTGAGGAAGGAACCTCATCGTCCATGGTCTTGGCAATGATATGGGCGGAGTTGAAAAGATATAGAGCTCGTCTGTTGTATCCCAGACCGCTCCAGGCATCAAGCACTTCGCTCAGCGAGGCTGATGCCAATACTGAAGGCCGGGGAAAGCGTTCCATCCATCGAGGCCAGCATTGTGCGACTCGGGCGACCTGGGTTTGCTGGAGCATTACTTCGGATACAAGAATTGACCATGGATCGGAAGTATGTCGCCATGGCAGATCTCTCCAGTGCTCCATCCCCCTGGCGAAGAGAAATTCTCTCGCGAAGCGCCGCGATTCAGCTGTAGATGTGGACAAATTCATGGAGCAGTTCTTCGGCTTTGGTCTTGCAGCTGCCGCAGACGGTGCCGATCTTGGTAGCCTCCTGCAAGCTGTACCAGTCTCTGGCACCCTGCTTCACGGCTTCCTCGATATCTTTGTCGGTAATATTCAGGCATTTACAGATCACAACCGCGTCTTCACCCTTGAATTCTCCGGCCCTACCTCGTTTTTCGAGATAGATGTCTATAGCAGCCCGAAGTGCCTTGTCGCCAAGTACCGAGCAATGAATCTTGTTATCCGGCAACCCTCCCAGCCGCTGGGCAATATCTGATGGTTTGATATGGTATGCGTCGCGGATATTCATCCCCTTGATTGTCTCGGAAAGCATGGAGGTGCTGGCGATTGCGGAGGCACAGCCGTAGGTCTTCCACCGGACATCGGTAATGATGTCGTCCTTTATTTTCAGCATGAACATCATCTGGTCGCCGCATTTGATATTACCTACCATACCCTCGGCGTCGGGATTGAATTCTCTGTCGCGGTCCGGGTCGTAAACATTACGTGGATTTGTGAAGTGATCCTTGACGATATCTGAATAAAGCCACTGAAATGCATCCATGGTGATGTCTCCTCTGTGTCTGGTTTGAGTCGGATATCGCTCGTTCAATGGGCATGGGCCGAGAGCTCAGCCGGAACCGTGGACATGCGGCGAAGCCGCGCGATGATTGGCGGCAGCTTGTCTGCCACATAGCGCACTTCTTCTTCGGTAGTATATCTACCCAGTGAAAAGCGAATTGAACCATGCGCGAGCTCGGGTCCCAGTCCTATAGCCATGAGTACATGCGACGGATCGAGACTGCCAGAGGCACATGCCGAACCTGTCGACACTTCGATGCCTTCCAGATCGAGCGATAGAAGAATGGATTCACCTTCCGCGCCAGGGAAAGAGACATTGAGAGTATTCGGCAGCACCTGTTCGGGATGGCCGTTGATGCGCACATTAGGGATGCGCTCCACAATGAGATCCCGCAGCAGGGTCCTGAGCCGCCAAACTTCACTGCGATATTCATCAAGCTCGAGCCGGGCTAGACGCGCCGCAATACCGAATCCCAGTATGCCGAGGTTGTTGTATGTACCTGCACGCACGCCATTTTCCTGATGACCGCCGCGGATCAGGGGTTCGATTGGCGCGCGAGAGCGGACGTAGAGCGCTCCGACCCCCTTAGGACCATAGATTTTGTGACAGGACAAGGTGAGATAATCCACATCCCATTCTTCCACCGATACCGGAATCTTGCCGGCCGCCTGCGTCGCGTCGGTGTGGACGAAAGCCCCATATTCTTTTGCCATCGCGCTGATGGTTCTGATGTCCTCAATTGTCCCAATCTCGTTGTTCGCCGCCATGATCGAAACCAGAAGCACATCCGGACCGAGCGCCGCGCGATATGCATCGAGATCCACCCGCCCATGACTGTCCACGGGCAGAAACACGACCGGAAATCCTTCTTCCTTCAAATGAGCAGCGGCATTGAGCACGCAAGGGTGTTCAATGGCAGTGGTGATGATCTTGTTCCTCGACTTATTGCGCCCTCGCAGGAACATGGTATTGAAAACCGTATTGTTCGATTCGGAACCGCCGGAGGTGAAGTACACTTCATGGACATTCCGTGCGCCGATCAACGCCGCAACCTCAGCGCGCGCCGATTCGATTTCGGCTCTCGCACGTCTTCCCAGCTCGTGCATGCTTGACGCATTACCATAGATATCCAACGCGCTCACCATGAAATCCCGCACCTCCGGCCTCAGAGGCGTCGTCGCATTGTAATCCATGTATACATATCGAGTGTCCATGTGCGCTCCTTTGCTCAATCATCCGAGCCGGGTTGTGTTCCAATCCATACTGGCTCCGCGATGTCCGCGAGGGTGACAGACTGCAGATAGTCGTCCACTGCTTTTTTAAGACCGAGCCAGAATCGTCGAGGCAGACATCCAGCGGATGCCACGCACCGATCCGTGCTATCCACACAGACAACGGGCTTCACATCGCCTTCCATTGCCCGTACCACATCGCTCATCAAAATGCTCCGGGCATCGACGGCAAGGCGATACCCTCCGGTACGCCCGCGATCAGCAACAACGATCGCCGCGTTCTTCAACTGGCTGATGATAGCTTCGAGGTATTTAGGAGAAATACGCTCGGCTTCAGCGATACTGGCAACGCTCGCGGCTCCATGGTGCACCAGATAGACAAGAGCGCGGATCGCGTACTGTGTTTTGGTTGGTACCTGAAACATACATAATTCCTATAGGACTACTATGAATATGACAGAAAACATGCGCGAAGTCAAGGGTTTCTGAAAGTCATGACCGGATGACGACCTGGTACCCTTGATGCGCGCGGCGTCCCACCATACACTGGAAAGCTGGAATGGACCAGCGCAAGCTTGCAGAAGAATACCGAAATGCTCGTGTCACAATCATGGGACTTGGCCTCCATGGAGGAGGCGTCGCCAGTGCCCGCTTTTTCGCACGTCTCGGAGCACGGGTTACTGTTACCGACCTTCGCGGGCCCGAGGTTCTTGCTCCTTCGCTTAAAGCGCTCGAAGGACTCGATATCCACTATGTGCTAGGGCAGCACCGGGACGAAGACTTTGCTCAGGCTGATTTTGTCATCAAAAATCCAGCGGTACGACCCGATTCTCCCTACCTGCAAAAGGCCCACCGAGTGGAAACCGACATCTCCATCTTTCTTGCCCATTCGGCTTCGCCGCTGATTGCCGTAACCGGTTCCAAAGGCAAATCGACCACCGCAAGCGCACTTGCCCATGTGCTCAAGGAGTCGGGCAGGCCTGTGCTTCTTGGTGGAAACATTACCGTTTCCCCGCTCGATTTTCTGGATAAGACAAGCCCCGAGGTGACCGTGGTGCTCGAGCTGTCGAGCTGGCAGCTCGGAGATCTTCGAAATCGGGCGCTTCTCAAGCCCAGAGTCGCCATACTCACCTGCATCTATCCCGATCACCTCAATTATTACGGCACCATGGAAGCATATGTTGCGGACAAGAAAGTGTTGTTCGATTCGCAGACCAATGAGGAATGGGCAGTCTGCAACGCCGATCAGGATTGGAGCCGTTTCTGCGCGCGGGACACAAAAGCCCGGATCCTATGGTTTCACGGATTTCATGAAGAATTGTCTGAAAAAAAGCCCCCGTCGGATGCCGCATTGGCGTGGGCTGGATGGCTTGCGCCTTTCGCGCCTTCGCATATCAATCAAGAGAGGCTTGCCGCAGATAGACTGATTGCGCAAGAATCTGGCGAAAAACAAAGCCCTGGCAAGCGCCAGAATATAAATGCCCGCAACCTGGCAGGATTTGGGATGCTTCCTGGTTCCACATTGAAGGATCTCCTCGTTCCCCCCGAAGTCAAAGTGCCGGGCATACATCAGAAGATGAATCTCCTCGCCGCGGCCCTTGGTCTTCGGGCCTATGGGCTCGATCCCGCAGCAATCGCAACGGCGCTCGCAACCTTTCCCGGCATCCCCCATAGACTCGAATATGTCGCCACCTGCAAGGGAGTACGCTACTACAACGACAGCGCAGCAACTATCCCCGACGCTGCATTGGCTGCGATCGACAGTTTCGAAGAGCCGGTTGTCCTCATCGCGGGAGGTTCGGATAAACAGAGCGATTTTTCAGCCTTTGCCGATCGTGTGTCCGAAATCAAGCACCTAGTTCTTCTCTCGGGAAGCGGCACCGACCGACTTCTTACCTTGCTGAAGACCCGCAAGGTATCCTTCACGGGACCTCTCAATTCCATGGCCGAAGCGGTTCACACCGCTGCCGGAGCCGCAAAGGAAGGAGATGTTGTCCTGCTATCGCCTGGGTGCGCGAGTTTTGGCATGTTTCTTCATGAATTCGCCAGAGGAGAAGCCTTTAGAGAAGCAGTGCGTCAGCTTGGATGCGAATCGGAAACTGATAAACCGTGGGTCGCTGCACGTCAATCGTAGCGCTTTCTCGATCACGGTACAAAGGATATCGCGGCGTACCCGACAAATGATCGATCTCTATGAATATCCCAGCTCAGAGAATGCCCGATGAGTACACCTCGTTTTGCCCCTGAATCGAGCGCGAATGCGATGGCTGCGGCAACAGCTCCAGATGAACACGCTGAATAGCGTTCCCGCGCATGAGCCAGGGCTTTTTCCGCATCCATCGCCAGGATGGCAGAAATGAACCCCCGATCGTTTTCGTTTCGCACCCATTCGACAGCTGATTCGCCAATTCCTTTTGGCATGAATCCATAATTCGGACCATAATGCGTCAGGTCGGTAGAACCGATAACCCTCAGCGTCCTGCCGCACGCTGTCGCGGCCCTCATGAGTGCCGAACCAACTTCCCTTGCTTTATAATCCGGTGGCACCCTGAGCCAGAGCACTCTGGCCAGAGGAAAGCGTGTGGCCACGAGCGGCAGCATTACCTCAACCGAATTATCGATCGACCGCTCCTGTACAAACTCCTTGATACCGACATCGACGAGCTCGGCACGCAGCGCTTCAAGCAATCCCAGATCGTTGTCCGCCAGGCGCACAGTACAGTCGAATTGCGACTCGTCAGCGTACAGAATCGGATCTCCATACCTGAGGTGTCCTCCAAGGACTGCGACGGTATCGCAGTCTCCCAGCGCCCACACCGCTTTCGCCGCAAGATTTCCGGAAAAATACCATCCGGCATGTGGACCGATTGAGGCCAGGGCTGATGTGGGTGGAATATGCGAAGTCCATGAGGATGCCATGGAAGCGATCTCTTCGGGATCATCAGGATACCAGCCCGAAGAGAGCTGACGCGTTCGTACCGGTCCGTGTCCTGGCATGCTGCACCTCCCGGTTTTTTTTCTTCATTTGTGGAGCAATATGAAAAAAATCTCCGGTTCTATCGGCTCCTGCCGATAATTATAATATAGAACACGGGGCTTGAAAATGAAACGAATCCTGCGGATTGCGCTGTCGATCGCCACACTGATACTGATAATGGCTGCGGCAGCCTATATTATGCTCAAAATCGGTAGAATGCGGCTCGAGGGCGAGCAGACCGCGTCTGCGGAATATACGATTCTTCGCAATGCGGTCTCGATGATAAGTGGAGAACAGGACCTGGGCGACATGTTTGTTCGTGACAGGCTGAAATCTCTCTACCAGGCAAGCGGCCATCTACTGGCCATGCAAATTCTCGACCGCAACGGCCTCGTACTCTGGAAAATGCCTGATGAATCCGCATACTTCGCCACTCCTGCTTCAGGTCAGGGCAGTGTTTTCAATGCCCCAGCCATATCTACCGTGATCTACATGACGCCGCTTTCTGAAGGCATGAAGCTCATGGCGCTCTATTCAATCCTTTCACGCAAGGATTTTACCGACATGTTGATGCTTCCGATTATCGGCGTTGTAGTGTGGCTCGTTCTGCTGATTATCATGCAATTCACGCTCAAGGAGAAACCTGTCGCGCAGATCTCAGTCCCTTCGCCACCAATCGAGGAGATGAATGTCGAAACCGAGGGGCTGAAAGAAGGCGAGCCCCAGGGAGGCTCTCTGCCCGAACAAGAAGTGATCGAGGAGGAGAACTCAGAGCCCGGCAGTAAACAGATAGATTACGAGACGGAAGTCTCCCCTGAACCCGAACCCGTGCTCAATACGGAAGCACCTCTCGAATCAGAAAACCAGTCGTTTTCGGAAGCCATCGAGGAACAGACAGCAGCAGAAGTCCTTCAGTCTGAAGAAGCGTCGGAAACAGCTGCTTCTGCTCCTGCGGTCCAGATCTCACCACCCCAGGAAAAACAAAAAGAAGACAAAATAGAGGACGCGGAATTCATCGAACCTACCCCCATTCCTGAAGAGATCCCACAGCCAGAGACATTCCCACCCTCTCTTTCGCATCAAGCCCTTGAACGTTTGCTGGAATCCGAGCTGCAATCCAGACATGGCGAATTGAGTCTCATGCTGATTGAGTGCCAGCTTTCTGGCCATGACGACCCCAGCGCCGCAGCGCTGGGCGTCACGATCAAGGAATACGTGACCGCCGAATCGCTGGTATTTGAAGTGGCGAAGGGATGCTACGCCGTTGCACTTCCTGGCGTTGATGCTGGATCGTGCCTCAAGCTCGCAGTGGATCTTGACGATATGCTGACCGCTACCGCAAATCTCTATAAGGATATTTCTGACAAGCCGCCGTTCTATTTCGGAATCAGCGCGTCCTATGGCCGGACGATAGAAGCCGCCCGCCTGTATCGAGAAGCTTTCGCCGCCCTTGATAGGGCCCATCAGAGCAGCTCTCGCATACTCGCGTTCAAGCCGATACGCAGCTAGGCGCAATTCCGCGACGACTCAATCCCTGAATTCCACAGGGAAGCACATGCGATCCTTTGTCAGAACCGTCTGCGGGAATACTTCGCGCGCTTCCTCGAGCAACACCTTGAGCTCCCGCTCGGCATAGCGCGGGCTGTAATGGATAAGACCAAGTTGGTGGACATCGCCAGCATCGCGCGCGATCTGGGCAGCCTGACGTGCTGTCATATGCCGTTTCTCAACAGCAGTCTCCAGCAGCGCGTGCTCGAACATTCCTTCGCAGATCAACAGATCGGAACCGGCAACTTCCCGCGATAGTTCAGGAAAATAAAGGCTATCAGTAATATAGCTGATCTTGCGTCCGCTACGGGCTTCTCCAAGCACCTCCGAAGGATAGACAACGCGACCTCCAGCAAGACTTACGGGATGCCCTGATTGCAACTCCGACCAGAGAGGACCGCGAGGTACACCGATGTCGATGGCACGCTCCGGATAGAACACTCCAGGCCTTGGCGCCTCCTCGAGCACATAACCAAAGCACATCTTCGTGTGGCGCAGAGGAAAGGCGCGAATGGAATATCCTTCTCCTTCCCACACTGTGCCCCGCTCGGATATTTCCTTCACTATGATTTCATAATTAATGTACATATCGAGGAGACGACGGTTCTGCTCGATATAATCGGCAAGCTTCGGAGGCCCATAGATATAGAGCGGTTCGCTGCGATCTACCTGGCTTGAAAGCATGAGTATACCCGGCAGTCCCGTCACGTGGTCCGCGTGCATGTGGGAAATAAAGATCGCGGTTATTTTCTTCCAACGCAGATTGAGCCTGCGGATGGACACCTGCGTGCCTTCACCCGCATCGAATAAAAAGAGTTCGCCTTCACGGCGAACGAGCATGCTGGTAAGCTGTCGGTAGGGCAACGGCATCATTCCGCCGGAACCGAGAATAAAAGCCTCAAGATTCATTTGTGGATGACTATAGCGAAAAGCGTCATTTCTGTCACCAGTCACACTGGCACTGCCCTCCCTGCCCTGTCACATCCGCCAATATGGCTTATTGCAATTCATTGCTCTTTCGGATAGCGTCATTTTCATGGAAGAGTTTCTTTCTCTCGGGCTCGCGCCAGCGGTCGCGGCAGCGATGACACAGCTCGGATGCAAAATTCCGACCGCAGTACAGCGCCAGGCCATACCCGCGATTCTGGCATCGAGGGACCTTATCATGCAGTCGGAAACGGGGACCGGAAAGACATTCGCGTATCTGGCACCGATATTGACCCGCCTGATTTCTGCCCCCTCAGCCGGACCGGAGCCCGAAATGAATTCTGGCAGTGCTGCCGCGAGAAGCCCTCGGCATGCGCGCTGGCCTTTCGCGGTGATTGTATGTCCGACACAGGAACTGGCGGTACAGGTGGCCCGTCAGGCCGCGAAGCTTTGCCACGCCGCCCATCTCGAGGCGACAAGCCTCGCTCTTCTGGGGGGTACCCATTTTTCTCGCCAGAAAGAAGAACTCAAATCGCATCCTGCGCTCCTCACTGGTACTCCAGGACGGCTTGCGGACCTGGTAAGGCTATCCTTCTTCGATATCAGGAACGCTGCCTTCATCGTACTCGATGAAGCGGATCGGCTCTTCGCACGGGAGTATCGCGAATCAGTCGAATTTCTTCTGCAGCACGCATCGCGCAAAGCCGTAAAAATACTCGCTTCAGCGACTATTCCAGCGGGAACTCGATCACTCGCCTCAGCATGGCTACAAACCCCGACAGTGGTAGACCTTGCCGGTGAAGGAATTTTGTCAGAAGCCATAGAGCACTGGGTATTCTACGAGGAACACCGCAAAAAGACAGCGCTTCTGAAAAAAATACTCTCTGCCATTCGGCCTTCCCGATGCCTCATTTTCGCTTCCGATTCCTACCGAGTCCAGAAAGTTGCCGCGCTCCTGCAGACATCCGGCCATCCGTGCGACACCATCCTTTCGCGCATGGAGAAATCATCGCGACATCGGGCGATCGAACGCTTCAGGGAAGGCTCTCTCCGCGTTCTGATAACGACCGATCTTGGTGCCCGCGGCTTGGATATTCCCGATATAAGCCATATTATCAGCATGGATATGCCGGAAGAACCTTCTGCCTATGTCCATCGCGCAGGGCGTACTGGCCGCGCGGGAAAGCGTGGAATCAGTATCCTTCTGGCGGATGGTATCGAGCTGGAGCGGGCATCAAAGACCGCGATACGATATGGTTTTATATTCCGAACAAAATGGATCGAGGATGGCAGAATCTTCGAACCCCCTGTTGAAGAGTTCTTCCAGCGAGTGGAAGTACATGAATCCGAACGGAACACGCGCCGCCGCGCATGAACTCATGCCATGAGCAAACCCTGTGCAACAATACCGAAGGAAGGTTTTATCATTACCCCGGCGGTCGCCGCGGATATGAGGAACCCACCTTTCGACGAAGCTTCGAGCCGGTTCCTCATCGTTCGGCTTTCTTTATTCCGGGATATGGAAGTATCCCTCTCTCATCTGGTCCTATTTAACGAAATACGTACCGCTCTTCCCAACGCCTTTATCGACTTTGCCTTTCTACCTCCAGCTGCTGACCGTGCCCAGCTCGACCGAAATGGCCTGCCCTGGTTTTTTGGTCGAGCGAGCGCCAGAACGCCGGCTGAGTTCGATGCCATTCTTGTATCGTGTGCCTACACGCTTGAGCTCGTGAATCTTCCCTGGCTCCACCACCAGTCTGGAATTCCAGTCGATTTCAAAGCGCGATGTGGTTCGAGACAAACGCCGTTGATCTTTCTAGGTGGGTCTGCGGCGGTGACAGCTGGGGCAGTCATCAAAACCAGCGAAAGGATGGTGATCGACAGTTTGGTCGATGCCATCTTCTTTGGAGAAGGAGAAGGCGCGATAGGGACTATTGCCCGCAGCATCGAGTCATGGAAGAGCTCGGAAGAACCAAAGCATACACTCCTTCAGAACCTTGGCCGCGAAGTACAGGGCCTGTGGCCATGTATTGGCAATGGCAGCGCTTCTCGCCGCCTGGCAGAAAAGCGCCCTGCGCTCCTCTCTTCCCCACTTGTCCTGAACGGAGACGATGCAGACCATGTCAAGCTTGCCATCACTGCGGGGTGTACCGGCTATTGTTCTTTCTGCCTTGAAGGCTGGGATCGCCGTCCCTTCCACGAAAAGCCGGTCAGCGACATCACGGCAGTCCTGACTCAGTTGAAGAAAGCCTCAGGTGCCGAGGATGTTGAGCTTTTCAGCTACAATTTCAACATGCACAGGGGGCTCGCGCAGATAGTCTTGCAGGCGGGCCGTTCCTTCATGCAAGTTTCCCTCATGAGCCAGCGGCTCGATATTCTTGCCGAGCATCCCACCTTGGTCGCGCTTGAAGCCGCTGCAGGCAAGCGGTCATTTACACTTGGCATCGAGGGAATTTCATCCAGGATGCGCGCCTATTATCACAAGGGCATTACCGAGCAGCACATCCATGAATCGGTCTCACATATCCTCTCGGTGGAACCAAGAGAACTGAAGCTGTTTTTCATAATCTCCGGATTTGAAAATGACCACGATATCGCCGAATTTCATGAACTCTGTCAAGCCATTCATGATCAGCTGGAAAAAACCCATAGACCGGTCAGGGTTATCGCTTCAGCAGGATTTCTCGTCCGGTTACCATTCACACCGCTTCAATACGCACCGCTCATGAAGAGCAAAACGCTCCTGTCCCGGATCGCGTCGCGTATGGAATCATGTTGCAGGAAAGCCGGATTCGAGTTCAGGCTCGCTTCGCCCTATGGAGATTACTGGGCAGACCAGCTTCTATCGATGGCTGGATCCTCTGCTCATGACTGGCTGGTCAAGACGCCGACGCAGCATTTCTTATACGATGGTACCCTTGCAAGGGAAGCGTCGGAATCACTCGATGCCTTTCTTTCGGCTCAACCTGGGTACAATACTCTTTTCGAAGAGAAATCGCCGGTTTTCAAGCCCGAGTTCTCCTTCATCGAACCTGATAGCCACTGGGCTCTCTTGAGAGCACATTATGAACAGGCAAAAGCATCTCTGGAAAGACAAGACGCGGATAGCCATGACAGAATGAACAGCAAGAAAACCTCCCACATCATGAAAACCGTGGCCGATGACGAAATCCGCGCAGCCGCTGTCAGGATGCAGGCCATGCAAAAGGAAAAAGCATCGTTTCCATTTCGGATCGTGCTCATCACCGAATCTCCGGACCTCGCATGGGCGACCGAAGCCTATCGCCGTGCATCCTTGCTGCGGTCGCTGGCGAGATTGGTGCCTGGAGCGGAGAAAGCGGTCTTTCTCTGCAGAGAACTCGCGGTTCCCAACGAATGGGGCAAAACCTTTTCCGCCGCAGGGAGGATGTTCGGACTCTATGGCATGCGCTGGTACGCTCTGTATGGCCCCCATGAGGCCACGCTGGAAAAAGCGATCTCTCTGGCCTCTGCGGCGCTCAGGAGCAGTCCTAAAGGCCCTAATCGAATTATTCCTCTTCTTGATATTGAGATGTATCATGGAAACCGCATCGATTTTCTTGAATCATGCTCGCTCGATATATCCATTCCTGTCGCGAATGATGAAAAAGAGCGCGCACTGCGGAATGTGATCGAAACATGGCTTCGTCAGCACTATGTTACCTATATGATTCGAAAGGAAGGCGAGGAACTGTGTGTGATCCCCTCGGCGTCGAAACCGCGTGGACCTGTCTATAATGCTCGCCTCGGCCCGTCGGGGCCTCACGCTCTGGCATTATCCATGGTCATCGGCAGGAGCGCGGAATTGGCTTCACTCGCCGAAGCCCTCTGTGAAAATGAGCTCTGTACCATGCCCGTGTTCCGTATTAAAGAATGGAATCCAAGTGCCGGAAGCCGACTTATGAACGCGCCATCTCAATCCGGAACATAGCGTGCCATGGAAGTAGGAGTCTCGAATACATCGACTGCCGAGATCCCGATGCCTTCGCGCTGTACCGCTGCGCACGTCTTTAGCGCATCGTATATGAATTTCGCGATGCGCTCGGCACTGGGGTCTCCCTTGAAAACCTCCAGCGAATTGAGGTCCTGGTGATCAAGCTGTTCGGCAATCAGCGTTCTGAGCGCGCTCTTAATATCTCCAAAATCAACCAGCATGCCTCCTTCCTCGAGATTTCTACCGGAAACCCATACACGCACAACATAATTATGCCCATGCGGTCGTTCGCATTTCCCCTTGTAGTGCGCAAGATGATGCGCCGCGGCAAATTCGGCTTCCACTCTAATCTGGTACACGAATTTCTCCTTGATGTTCCTTCCGCTTGTCCAGCATGCCCCAGCTGGCTCATCTGGCAGATATCAATATACTTGTCAAACATGCAAAGAAAAAGACGCGGAGCAGCAATGTATGGACTTTTACTTCATTCTTCTTTAATACCTGCCTGCGCGGGACTTTTCTGGCTCTTTCCGCTTTCTAGGCCGCCGATCGAGGTACGTCGTTGCCGCTGCCGCTGTCGCAGACGAGACCCCGGACCAGCATGTCAGTCTCCATGCTTATGGTCGAGGCGTGGCATTGAACAGCGCGTAGGCGCATGATACGATTGCTCCTCATGAAGAAGCTGCTTCGGGACCTTTTGCAGCATATCGAGGTAGTATCGACTATTGGAAATCTCGAAATACCAATAGAAAGCCTCACCTATAACTCGCGATCGTGCAAACCCAGCTCTCTTTTCTTCGCGCTTCCCGGTATTCACACGGATGGGCGTAAGTATATTGCTGACGCAAAAAACAGAGGCGCGGCCGCGGTCATCACCGAAGGGCCGCTGGAAGCCCTGCCGAACGGCATTTCCGTTGTGCAGGTTCGCGATTGCCGAATCGCGATGTCTGCGATCGCCTGCGCATTCTATGACGACCCCAGCGCATCACTGTGTGTCATCGGCGTGACTGGCACCGAAGGAAAAAGCACCACGGTATCGCTGATCTATCAGCTCTTGAACTATACTAGATTCAAAACTGGATTTTTTTCGACCGTCATGTCGGATACCGGAGAAGGCGAGGTGCCGAACCCAGAGCATCAAACGACTCCCGAATCCATCGCGGTTCAGCAGATGCTCGCACGCATGCGGGACCATGGGCTTTCCTTCGCGGTTGTGGAGGCTTCAAGCCATGGATTGTCTCTTCGTACCGCCCGACTGGCGGATGTGAAGTTCGACATCGGTGTCCTGACCAATATCACTCACGAGCACTTGGAATTTCATGGCACATGGGAGCAATACCGCAGCGATAAGGCCAACCTCTTCCGCCGTCTCGGCGAGGGTGGAAAGAAAAAGCTCCCAGGCTTGCACCATGCGGTTCCCCACGGCATTATCTGCGCTGACGACCCAAGCGCACCGTATGTTGCGCGCGAATCCGCAGCTCCCTGTCTGTTCTATTCAAGCAAGGGGGCCCCGGCAGATCTTCGGGCTCTGGACGTGCGACTCGATCTCGATGGAGCTGATTTTATTGTCGAAGGACCTCCACCTGAAGCCGCCGGACGCCTGCGGCTTGCGGCACGTGTCAACCTTCCGGGCGCGTTTAATGTGCAGAACTGTCTTGGCGCTATGCTTGCGGCCTCGGCAGCAAGCGGTCTCCATTGGAGCGATTTTATACCGCTGCTCCCCCGCCTTAAACCGGTACGAGGCAGGATGCAGCGCATCCAGCTTGGACAGCCTTTTGACGTTATTATTGATTATGCACATACCCCATCATCATTTATGGAAATTCTTCCTCCATTGAGAAAGGAACGGCAAGGGAAAATCATTTGTGTATTCGGGTCAGGCGGTGAGAGGGACCGACTCAAACGCCCGCAGCAGGGACGTATCGCTGCCGACTATTGCGATATTATCGTGCTTGCTGATGAAGACCCTCGTGGGGAGGACCCTATGGCCCTCCTTGAAGAAATCGCCTCGGGATGCCCTGAGCTCGCGCGCGGAGAACGCCTGTATCTTATCCCGGATCGGCCTTCCGCCATTCGCAAGGCATTTTCTCTCGCCGACCCAGGCGATCTTGTCCTGCTCCTAGGCAAGGGTCACGAAAATTCCATCATCTATGCAGACCATACCATGCCATACGATGAAGAAGCCACCGCAACCGCAATTCTTGCCGAAATGGGCTTCGGCACTAAAGGAAGGAACGCATGAAAACAATTGTCATACTCTATGGCGGCCGCTCAGGCGAACACGAAGTTTCGCTCATTTCCGCAGCCAGCATCATCGCTCATCTCGACAGGAACCTCTACGATATCATCCCTGTCGGAATCACCAAATCTGGTAAATGGTACCTTCAGTCGCTGCCAGACTGGGCCTTCTCCGCTCCAGATCCTGGCGTCATGCGATCGCTTCCTCCCGTCACTGCGGGCCCCAGAGTCCTTGCCATCCCGGGCGATGGCTTGTGGGTCGAAACTGCCACAGGCATCCAGAGGCTCGAAACTGACATAGTATTTCCTGTGCTGCATGGTACTTTCGGAGAAGACGGCACTGTGCAGGGTCTGCTGGAAACCATCGATGTGCCGTATGTAGGCGCCGATGTGCTTGGTTCGGCAATAGGGATGGACAAGGAAGCATCCAAGCGTCTCTGGATATCCGCGGGTCTTCCGGTAGTGGACTATATCGCTGTAGGAAAAGAAGATATAAAACCTCAAAATATTGCCGCGCTATCTAGAAGAGTCGCAACCCGCTTCGGATGGCCATGCTTTGTGAAACCTGCCAGCTCAGGCTCATCAGTCGGTACCGCCAAGGTCGGCCGCCAGGAGGACTTGCTGGCTGCTGTTACCGAAGCGCTCCGCTGGTCGGAACGGGCACTGATTGAGGCCTTTGTGGACGCAAGGGAAATCGAATGCGCGGTCATCGGTAATGACAACCCTGTCGCCTTTGTGCCAGGCGAGATTGTCCCCACGCATGAATTCTATGATTATGAGGCAAAATACACTGATCCGAACGGAGCCTCTCTCCTTATCCCCGCGCCGCTTGCCGAAGAGACCCGATCCCGGATCATGAATCTCGCGATCGCAGCCTATCGAACGGCGTGTATCAAGGGTATGGCGCGGGTGGATTTTTTCGTAGAAAAAATTACCGGTTCTGTATATATAAATGAGGTAAACACCATTCCTGGCTTTACTGCCATTTCCATGTATCCGCGCATGTGCGCTTATGGAGGACTGAGCTACCCCCAACTCCTGGATAGACTAATTAGTCTTGGCATCGAGCACCATACCGAACGTCGCGCTCTACAATACGATTTTGCCAGAAAATAAGCGGTACAACAAAAGTCAGCGGCCTGGCATATGCGGCGA
The DNA here is from genome assembly GCA_029265255.1 of Spirochaetota bacterium. The sequence goes on along the minus strand of JAJUJQ010000005.1, from coordinate 97,540 downwards.
GTTTGCCGCATATGCCGTCTTCTGATAAATCGCTGGATTTGCATCGTTGAAAGCCCAATCTCGAACGAGCTGTCGCCATACGGCAGCGGATGTATAAATTTTTATAATAATAGTAATTATTATTAAAGCTTCCCAAAATCCCCATCTCCAGGCTATACTCGCTGCGGGACGTCATACGCTGACCCCGCACACTCAAGGAGGTTTTTTATGTATTCCCCAGACTACATCGCCCTGGATGAGCAGTATGGAGCGCACAACTACCACCCCATTCCGGTGGTCATTTCCAGAGCCAGGGGATGCAAGGTATGGGACCCGGAAGGAAGAGAATATTTCGACTTCCTCTCTGCCTATTCCGCGGTCAATCAGGGGCATCTCCACCCTCATATCGTCGCAGCAGCGCAGGCTCAATTGGAACGCGTCACCCTTACATCCCGCGCATTTCATAATGATATGATGGGCCTGTTCCTGAAAAAGCTCTGCGAATTCACTGGCTATGAGAAGGCTCTCCCTATGAACACCGGCGCTGAGGCAGTCGAGACAGCGCTCAAGGCTGCTCGCCGCTGGGGAGCCGAAGTCAAGGGTGTGCCCAATGGTAGTCAGAAAATCATATGCGCGGAAGGCAATTTCCATGGACGAACCATTGCCGCCATCTCCATGTCGACAGACCCTGATTCTTATATCAACTACGGACCCTATGTACCCGGCTTCGTCAAAGTACCATATGGCAACGCAGACGCTGTCGAGGCTGCTATCGATTCCGATACGGTCGCGGTCCTAGTGGAACCTATCCAGGGCGAAGCCGGCGTCGTGGTACCGCCGGAAGGATACCTGGCCGCGCTCCGAAGGATCTGTTCCGCCCATCATGTGCTGCTAATCTTTGATGAAATACAGACAGGATTCTGTAGAACCGGCAGACGGTTCGCATGGCAGTACGAGAACGCAAGGCCTGACATCATGTGCCTCGGCAAGGCTCTTGGAGGCGGAATCATGCCTATCTCGGCGATCGTTGCGGACAGCGCGGTCATGGATGTATTCACCCCAGGAACACATGGGTCGACATTTGGAGGCAATCCGCTTGCAGGAGCAATCGGTATCGCCGCGCTCGAAGTCCTTGTCCAGGAAAAACTGGACGAGCGCGCCTTCGTGCTTGGCGAGCGATTCCGCGCCAGACTCCGGGAAATTTCCAATCAGAAGATCGTGAGGATCCGGGGAAAAGGCTTGCTCAATGCTGTCGTTTTCAGCGAAGGTTTTGACGCATACCCCGTCTGTGTCGCGCTGAAGGATAGGGGTATTCTTGCCAAGCAGACTCATGGCAATATCATCCGCTTCGCGCCTCCGCTTGTTATCACGGAGAGCGAAATGGATGACGCACTCGAGCGACTCGTTCCGGTACTTGCGTCGATCTGATACAATAGTTTTTTCCCGAGGCCGGTCATGGTACCCCGCACCGCCATGGCCGGCTCGGCGAGAAAGGATCGGATCGCGTGCTGAAAAGACTCCACATTGTCGCATTTGCGCTTGCCTTTGTTTTAGCGGCGTGGTTCGCAGCGCTCCATAGACAGGAAACGCTGCGGGCATCAGTGCCCCTCGCGCAGCGTATTGTGGTCCTCGATACCAACGCCGCATCAGGAAGAAGCGTAGATACAAATGCAGCCCGCGTCCCCCAGCGCGCCAGAATCAATCCCCAGCCAGAGGAATTATTCCTCAGGACTATCGATATGAATATCGATGAGGACGAGGAATTTGAGGAAGTCATTCTTGCCAGAAAAAGCACGGATTCGAAGGTACTCAACCTCATTGTCGCGGAGTTCGCGCCGTCCAGCGGTCTCTATGTGCGGTTCGCGGACATCCCACTCGGCCATGTTGATGCCGAATCCGTCATTGTGCTTGCTGAAGATGTCACAGGTGACGGAACAGTGGATCTAGTCATTCAGGGGCTGGACCTTTCGAACCAGCAGTACCTCGCGATCGTTCGACGTGATGGGAGCAGAGGATATGGGGTCGCGTTCTCCGGAAGCGCGTCATCCCTAACCCTGCTTCAGAATGCCGCACAAGACGCCGAACGTGCCGTGCGGATCGTTTCAGAAGTTTTTCTCGAGTCTGGGCAGGGGATCCTTAGAACCGAATTCCGTTATAACGCAAGACTCCGAACATTCGAGCAATTGACGCGAACATTGGTGAGCGTAACCTCGATTGCAGGGCATGATGGTCCACCAGGTACCTCTGTGGAGGATTTTCAGAAATGGCTCAAGCCATTTTGGGTAAAAGTCGAAGCCGAGGACTATCGTTCCCTATTTTTCGATATGATGAACCAGGAAATCATTTTCAGCAGCGGGGCTATCCAGCAGCGATGGATGATCCTTCATACCGCACGAAGCGGGAATAGACTGTACATCACCTGCAGTACTTCGGAGTCGAGTGATCTGGACAGAGTCATCACAATCGAATCGAGAGAAAAAGACCAGATCCTTGTCTCTATCATAGATCAGCAGGTGTCACGCTTCCGCCGCGACGAGGGGTGGTCGGGTCTGTATTGCGCCGAACCCATTCCCTCCACAAAGACACCGGAACCGACTTCTTCTCTCACGCTGGAGGATCTTTCAGGCAGATACCTTGGATTGGAACATTCCGTCCTCGTCATGAGCGAGACAAAGACAATCCTTGTCATTAAAGGCAGATACTACGAAGGCATTTCGCACCTACATCTATGGAATGGCGTACAGGTTCTGGAATTCCTTGCCCTTGATCCGAACGGTATTCCTAAGGAGCGGATGCTATTCGCGGCGTCAGTGTCGCGAACACCAGAAGGAAAGATCGCGCGTCTTGTCCTAGAACCAGCAAAAGCTGGACCTCAAGGCATTTCGCTCCTGAGGCGCCCTCCGATCGTGTTGTCCAAAACTAGCTGAGCGAATCGCGGAGACCTGGCTACGACAGCCCCGCGCGCAGAACCGCTTTGGATCGACATTCAGGGGACAAGATACGATTCAAACCCCTGGTCCTTGAGAGCCGACTGGGTTTTTTGCCAGTTTTCTCCTCCGGCAACATGGACGGCCCATCTTGGCTCGCCAGACGAATTGCGTGTCTCTACCACCCGCGTCCGAAAACCGCGCGAAACAAGGGTCTTTGAAAAACGTTCCGCGTTTTCCCGGGAAGAAAAATAGCCGGTCTGCAGCCAGCGTTCTTCATTTGCCCCTGGCGCGATTTTTATATCCTGGCTTTTCGATGATAACACTCTTCCTGCCGCGAGTGATCGAAGAGACGAGCCTATTACAAGCCCCGATTGCAGGATAAATTCCGCCGACGCGACCACGCTGCCCTGGGCAAGGCCTGCTTCCGGCGAGTGTGGAAAGTCCCTCACCAAAAGAGAAACCGACTGGAGCGCTGAACCTTTGACGCCGATATCGGCAAGAAACGCGAGGAACAGCAATTCCCTCCGTACCGGCTGCTCGACGGTTCCTGAGGATGGCACCGGCATCGAGATAATGTTCGCATAGTTGCCATCCATGAGCATTATCCATGCCTCGGCAAGAAGCCGCTGTGTGTCGTTGGGACCCATTTGGCCAATGATCCCCTCCGCGGCTTCAAGATCACCTGATGCCATAGCGAACCGGAATGCCTGCATGAGATAGCGTCTATCGAGTTCCGCGGCCTTTCGCGCCCATTGTGCCGCCTGTCCCGGCTGGCCGAGAAGCTGATGCAGACCACTGATAAGAAAGCGGATTTCGGCTCTTGAAGTGGAAGGCACTTTTGTTTCGAATTCCTCTGCAAGCGTAATGGCATCGCGCGGCTGCATGCCGCTCAGCGATGAGCAGAGGGCCGCAAGCAGCGCTTCGGGAGTCTTGGCGGCGCTTACGGTTTTCCGAGCCTGCGAAAGACTCACGGCCTGCGCGGAGGCGGAATGCGGGATGGCACATACGAGCAGCACGCATACCAAAAGTCCGGAGAGCATCTCTAGCCGCGCGAATCGCCTTTTTTGTCCCCTCATGGTCGCACTTCTTCGCCTCTGAATGTGTGCCCCGCAATTGAAATGAGCCTTACTTTCGCGAACTGGCCAATCCTTGATGAGTCGCCCGCGAACACCACCATTTCGTCACGGGCTGTTCGCGCAAGAACCTCGGATTTTGAACGTCGCGATACATCCTCGATGAGTACTTCATCCACCTGGCCGACCCTTTCCTGCATCAGGCTGGCCGTAATCTCCTTCTGGAGCGCGATGACCCTGGCAAGACGCATTTTTTTTGTCTTTTCTGGAATGCGATCCGGCATGGAGGCAGCGGGTGTGCCGCTGCGTACATTGAAATGATACATGAATGAATAGCTGAAGCGAACCTCACGCATCAGCTGCAGAGTCTGCTCCAGATCCTCTTCGGTTTCGCCGGGGAAACCTACCAGAATGTCGGTGGAAAGGGTAAGCCCAGGCAGCGATGTCCGGAGCTTCCGCGTGAGGTCGAGATAATATTCGCGAGTGTAACGGCGGTTCATCCGCGCAAGCACGGCGTTGGAACCAGACTGAACTGGCAGATGAATATGCCGGCACAACAGCGGTTCCGAAGCCATCACTTCGATGAGGCGGTCCGAAAGATCCTTGGGATGGCTTGTTAAAAACCGAATCCACCCGATGCGTGAATCTCCTCGCTCAGAAGGGGACATGCGCCACGCTCCGCCGGCATCCTTTGAATCTCTGTGTTTTTCATGCAGGTGCTGGGCAATATGCGCAAGGAGCGCTGGAAAGTCCATCGTCGCATCGGCCGTCTGCCATCGGTAGGAATTGACATTCTGGCCAAGCAGGGTTACTTCCCGCACGCCGAGCTCCTCGAGCTTGTCTATCTCCGCGATGATACTCGCTGGATCACGGGAAACCTCGCGGCCGCGTACATGAGGAACGATGCAATAGGTGCAGAAATTGTTGCAGCCATGCATGATGGGCAGAAATGATCGGAATGCGCCAGGCTCATGATGGCTCGCTCCGAACACATACGAGGGGCTCTCTTCTATATGGTCAAGCCTTTCGCCCCTCGACACAAGGTCGAGCATGAGGCCGAACGCCTGTTTCTGGAATGTGCCAAATACATAATCAATACCGGGAGCCTTTTTCTTCATGGCGTCGCGGTACTGTTCCGCCATGCAGCCCATGACAGCCAGGGTAAATGGCCGCTCCTTCTTGCGTGCCGCGAGCTGATGAATGCGGCTCCATGCGCGGTTTTCCGCCGTGGTTCTGACCGTACAGGTATTGAGGATGACAAGATCCGCATTCGTATCCTCGGATGGCTGCCATCCATGTTCGCGCAGAATCATCTCCATTGAGGCCGATTCTGCCTTGTTCATCTCACATCCATACGTTTCGAGGTGATATGTCTTCATTTCTTGTGAGAGAGCCCTTTTGCGAAACCAATGAGGTTGTAGACACCATATCCGAGCAATCCGATTCCGCCAAGCGACAATAAAGAATGGGAAAGCCCCGGCACGAATAAGGTAGTCAGCCCCGCGATGCCGGCAGCGGTCAGCACAGTGCCTGATGTCTTATCGGTTTTTGTCTTTCCGAACAGCCCTATGGCTCCTAGCCCGAGCAGTCCTATTGAAATGACAGTCCCCACGACAGGGACCCCGAGAAGCCAGTTGACACCAAGAAGCCCCAGCCCCCCTGCCGTCGACATGACACCTCGCGTTCCTCTATCAGTCAGACTGCGTGGATCTACAGGCAAATTTTCCATAGTATCCTCACTTCTATTATGGCATCGGCATGGTACATGCCTGTTTTTCACACTACGACAGCGAATCGATTCTGCCGGGTTCTCCAGGTACCGGCTCGATGGTCGATCGCTCGCTTTTTTCAACATAGGCATAGGCCGAATGATTGTGGATGCTCTCGAAATTTTCCGCTTCAACCGAAAACCAGGGGAAACGGCCTATCGCATCCACTTTCCGATACACCTCCCGGACAACGTCTTCTACGAATCTTGGTTGGCTGTAGGCACGTTCCGTGACATATTTCTCGTCTTCCCTTTTAAGGAGGGTAAAAATCTCGCTCGAACCTGATTCCTCCACAATCCTGATCAAATCTTCAAACCAGAAAAACGGCCCCAGCGAGACTTTGAGCGTCACCAGCCCCCTCTGATTATGAGCGCCAGCATCGGATATCGCCTTAGAACAGGGACAAACGGTCTGAACTGGAACTGTGACACCTGCGATGAAACGATGCCCCTTCTGAGAACAACTCGCTTCGTAGGTGCAGTCGTAAGCCATTATCGACTGCTGACCGCTCACTGGCGCCAGTTTCTTCACGAAGTACGGGAAATGGATATCGGTATAGGCCGTCTCCGCCTCCAATTCCTTTCGAATTTTGCGGAGCATGCGAAGGACATTCGGCATCGAGAGGTCGTGGCGATATTCCTCGAACACCTCTATGAAACGGCTCATGTGAGTGCCTTTAAAGTCGTGCGGCAGATCTGCGAAGAGATTGACGGTTGCGGTGGTATGTTGCACCTTGTCTGCCTTATCCAGCAAAGTTATCGGATACCTGACGCCTTTCACACCTACTTTCTGGATGGAAATGCGGCGATCATCCTTCATCGATTGCACATCAGCCATCGGCCGTTCCTGTTCCTGCATGCCTGTCCTTCTTTTCCATCAATGGCTTCGCGCGTTCGACACCGCAGCGATGCCTGCCGCTGCGTCGATGGTATTCGACAGCAACATGGTAATAGTCATGGGACCAACGCCACCAGGGACCGGAGTGATCCACCCTGCGACCTGAGACACCGATTGAAAATCCACATCTCCTGTCAAGCGATAACCGCTCTTTTTTGAAGAATCCGAAATCCGATTCACGCCGACGTCGATCACACAGGCCCCCGGTTTTATCATCTCCGCGGTTACCAATCCTGGTTTTCCGGCACACGCGACCACAATATCGGCATTCCTTACATGAAACGACAAATCGCGTGTCCCGGTATGACAGACTGTCACTGTCGCGTTTATCGATTTTCGCATCATCAAGATGGAAAGCGGCTTCCCTACGATATTCGAACGCCCGACAACGACCGCATTGGCTCCATTCATCGGTACACCGCTCCGTTTCAGAAGCTCAATGATACCAAGCGGCGTACAGGGAACATGGCCAGGTTCATCACGCATCATCCTGCCGAGATTATCCGGCGTAAAACCATCCACATCCTTCGCTGGATCGATGGCTGCAATCACCTTATGCTCATCGATATGCGGCGGCAAAGGCAGCTGCACAAGAATGCCATGGACCGCTGGATCACGATTGCAGGCTTCGATCTTCTCAATGAGAATCGATTCGGAAATGTCAGAGGGAAACCGCGTCTCAAAACTCAGCATGCCCAGCTCGGCGCATGCCTTTTCCTTGGCTGTCACATAGGAAATCGAGGCAGGGTTGTCTCCGACAAGGATGACCGCAAGACCAGGAATGATTCCACGGACCGCAAGGTCTTTTACCTTCGCCTGAAGTTCGACCCGGATCTCCTCGGAAATCCGCTTGCCGTCAATAATCTGTGCGGCCATGATTCCTCCCAGGAGAAAGATACTATATTCAGGGGCATCGCGTCATGAAGGGAACCCAGTATCTGTCACAAAGCGGCGAAAAGGTCGCGATAGTCCATGGCCATTGCCCTGGCATCGTCTGGCGGCAGAATAAGACTGAACGCGAAATGCACACCTCGTTCCATGTCAAAAAAATATCCTGGCTGAGCGGCAATTGCCTTTTCCTGGAGCAGCCTGAGCGCTATCTCCTCTTCTCCGGCCAATGAAGGGCTCTCCACAAGTGCGGTCCATCCGCCCTGGGTTCGCATGACCCGGTGCGGGCTGTGCTCGATCTCAAGAATCTGGCGATAGTTCATGTAGTTCTTTCTGATGCGATCATTCATGAGCGCAAGAAAATCCCGCTCGGCGGAAAGCAGCTGTGGAAGGGCGTTCATGATGGGTGTTCCGGCTGAGAGGAAGGTATCCGCAATCAATTCAAGTCTGCGACAGGCACGCTCGGCTTCAGCTCTGGGCCCTGATACCGAAATCCATCCAAGTTTCATCTGGGGCATACCCAAGCGTTTTGAAAGCCCATCAAGCACAAATGTGAGTGCTTGGCTTTCGCCTGCAAAACTGAGCTTTTCGCAGGCATCGTCAAGCGAAAAATCGAAGAATACCTCGTCGGAAATCAGTGCCAGCGAATGTCTGACACAGAGTCTGAGAATCTCCTCCCGTTCCCGCAGTCGGATGTATGACCCCGTCGGATTGTTCGGATTGATGACAATGAGCGCTCTCGCGCGCGTACCCTGCGAGCTGGATAAAAAAGTGTCCAGACTGTCGAAATCCACGTACCAGCCTGACGGATGCGCATATTCGAGGCGATAGGGAACTGGTTCCACACACTCCATGCGGGCGAGGTGCTCAAAGAGTGGATAGCCCGGACGAGGAATCAGAACAATGTCTTCGGGGTCGCACAGGAGCTTGAATAGCCACGAATACGCTTCGGAAGTAGATGCACAGAAAAAAATTCTGTCCGGATCCACAGTACGCCCAAGTCTGGACATATGCGCTGCGAGCGCTTCGCGCGATGTACGCAGACCTCGTGGATCCGGATGATATTCACGGTTTCGGATATCGACAAGATCGAACAAAGCTGAAGGGCGCTCCAGACCGACCATGGTCGGGTTGCTGAGAGAAAGGTCGCGCAATGGAACACCGCCCCTGAGCCAATTCTCTCTCATTTCCGCAAGGAGGTTAGGAGCTGATTCCCCCGCGTCTGACCTCGAAGAAAATTGTGCCAGCATGGATCTGTTGTACTTTACAGAAGGGCTTTGAGGCAATGCGGCTGTTGCCTGCGGTCGTTGCTTGCGCGATACTCACTATTGAATACATTACTTTTTAGAATGCTAGGGCTGGATGAAAGGCAAATTTTATTTATTAGCCTCTTGACTATATATGATAAAATCTATATATACATATCTATAAATCTCAGGAGGATGCAATGAAACTGGTCATCATAGGCGGGGTGGCAGCGGGAGCAACCGCGGCCGCGCGCGCGCGTCGCATCGACGAGAAGGCGGATATCACGATCATAGAAAAAGGTCCCTATGTTTCGTTTGCGAACTGTGGCCTTCCATACCGGATTTCCGGTGACATCGCAAGACGCGGTCAACTCATTCTGCAGACCGCCGAAGGTTTCTTTGCCCGATACCGGGTCAAGGTCATGCTGAATACCGAAGCCGTCCGCATCGACACGCAGGAAAAACAAGTTATTGTCAGGACAAGTGGAGGTGAATCACGCGTCGCGTACGATAAGCTTATTCTTGCGCAGGGCGGCAGCCCTGTCAGGCTTCCTATCGAAGGTATCGACAGTCCGAATGTCTTCAATCTCTGGACGATTCCCGATACGGATCGGATCGAGGCGTTCATCAGAGAACACTCGCCCGCGCATGCAGTGGTCGTTGGAGGCGGGTTCATTGGTCTTGAGGCCGCAGAAGCATTCTCCAAGCGAGGGCTTTCGACTACTCTCGTCGAACTTCTGGATCAGGTTATGCCCCCAGCGGATCCAGAATTTGCTTCGCAGATCGAAGAAACCCTGACTGAGCACGGAGTCAGGACCGTTACAGGTCGATCTGTTACCCGGATCGATTTCCAAGCCCGCCAGGTAATACTGAATGATGGCAGCGTCGTTCCGGCTGATCTGGTGCTGCTGGCTGTCGGTGTGCGACCGAATCTCGACCTCGCAATACAGAGCAGCCTGACAGTCGGGCCCAGTGGAGGCCTTGCAGTCGATGAATTTCTTCGTACCAGCGACCCCGACATCTACGCCGCAGGGGATATGATTGAAGTTGTCCGTCGCGTGGATGGAGCGAGAGTCCGTATTCCGCTGGCAGGACCGGCTAATCGACAAGGACGAATCGCAGCAACAAATGCGCTTGGAGGATCGATGAAGTACCGTGGAGCCCTTGGGACTTCGGTTGTCAAGATCATGGACGCAACCTTCTCAATGACAGGCCTCTCTGAGAAAGCGGCCGTGGCTGCAGGCCTGCAGGCAGAAGCGGTAACCATCCACAAGGCGCATCATGCGACCTATTACCCTGGCGCCCAGGACCTGAGCCTCAAGATTGTATTCAGCAAACCGGATGGCCGCATCCTCGGCGCTCAAGCATTCGGCAAGGAAGGTGTCGAAAAACGAATCGATGTGCTTGCGGCCGCGATCCATGGCGGCATGACGCTCGAGGATGTTGCCGAATTCGATCTGTCCTACGCCCCACCCTACTCCAGCGCCAACGACCCCATGCAGATGGCCGCGTTTGCAGCCCTCAACCATCTGTCTGGTTTTTCGCCTTTTGTTACGGCGCGGGAGGCTGTTCAGCTCATCGCGGAAAGCAAGGCAACGGTGTTCGATGTTCGCACCTACATGGAATACCTCAACGGGCACATTGCAGGCAGTATCCACATCCCGCTTGACGAACTGCGCGACCGGATTAACGAGCTCCCCGACACCGACCTTCTTATTCTCAGCAAGGCCGGATTCGAAGGTCATCTCGCGTGCCGGCAGTTGGTCCAGTATGGAAAGAAATCTGTCCGCTCCATCAGTGGCGGATATATGAGCCTGAGGCTTCTCCCACAGGCAAAAATCATGATTGAAGAAGGAGAATGACATGGGTACGAATCCAATAGAGGAACTCATTGCAAATGGCGCGGCCATTATTGATGTGCGAACCAAAGAGGAATTCGAAGAAGAGCACTATCCTGGCGCCCGATGTATTCCGGTCGACCAGATTGCGCAGCACGCAGAGACGATCGGTCCAAAAGACAAGCCAGTAATCCTATATTGTGCATCAGGCGCACGCTCCGCCTATGCTGCGCGCATCCTGAAGATGCTCGGATTTCAGAAAGTCATTAATGCAGGCGGTTTGTACGACATGCCCAATTTCTAAATCGTTGTTCAGTAACACATATGCAAGGGCCAGCGTTTCTACAACACTGGCCCTGCTGTTTTCCAATGCGCATGGATGAGTCGGCTAGGAACTCATCTGGCTACTTTCCTACCCTGATCGCCTGCCATGCGGCATTGTATTTTTCGAGATCGCTTCCCACATCCTTTTTGAGCTCGCATGCGGCGAGGTCTTGGGGCTGATACCACGCTTCACCCTTTTTTAGCGCTCGCGCGGGAACATTCGCCGTCGCCGGGAATCCAAAATAATCGCAGAACTCGGCGTAGATCTCCGGCTTGTGAATAAAGTCGATGAATTTGAGCGCTAGGTCCTTATTCTTTGAGTTCTTGAGTATCACCATGGAATCAAGATAGCTGGGCCCGCCCTCCTTTGGGATGAAGAAATCAACTTCGTTCCATCGAGATTTATCCACTTCCGCAAAGATCGATTCCGCGTAGCCCTGCGCGACCCACACTTCGCCTGCGGCAAAGCTCTTTGCGAACGCTTCCGCATCGAATTTAAGGAGATTTGGTTTCCAGACATTGTTGATGAGATCGCGCGCCGCATCGATTTGAGCCTGATCGGTAGTATTCACCGAATAGCCAAGGAACTTCAGGGCATCTCCCATAACCTCGCGCATGTCGTCAAGCATGATCATCTTGTTTTCCAGGTCCTTGCGCCCGAAAATCGACCATGAGCGTTCGTACTCCTTTACTTTCGTCCGGTTGACGGCTACCCCTGCGGCACCAAGATAATATGGTATCGAATACTGATTTCCCGGATCAAAGTCGCAGAGTGCAAGCACCGCCGGGTCGATATTACCGAAATTCTTCAACTTGGATCGGTCGATTTTCTCAAGCATGCCTTCCTTGATCATAATGGATACGTAGTCGCCGGAGGGAAAGGTGATATCGTAGTTCGATCCGCCTGCCTTGAGCTTCGCGAACATTTCCTCATTCGAGGCAAAGGTGTCGTAGACAACTTTGACACCATATTCTTTCTCGAATTTCTGGATCACCGATTCCGGCGTATAATAGGTCCAGTTGAAAATATAGAGGGTTTTCGACTGCGATCCGCCTCCGCATCCGCTCATGACCAGTACCATAGCAATGAGCGCGAGGCTCGCAAGATCAACCAAAGCATTTCGTAGTTTCATGCGTGAACCTCCTTGATCCCACTATCTCTGCTTAATTTTATCACTTCCAGGTCTGTTTGCGGCAATGCGACGACTTACCTAGCCGCGAACACCTTCAAGAAATTCCTTGCGGGATAAATCAACAGCACCGTCGCTGAAACCATGATGGCTGATAGTGCGTTGATAACCGGTGATACTCCGAATCGTATCATCGAATAGATGTATAGTGGCAGCGTCGTACCGCCGGGTCCCGTCACAAAAAAGGTAATGACGAAATCCTCCAGAGAAAGTGTGATAGCTGTGAGGAATGCGCTTAGGATGCCCGGAAGGGCCATAGGCAGAATCACACGGAACAGAATCTGCATCTCGTTTGCCCCCAGATCGCGCGCGGCCTCAATGATACTCGGATCGGACTCTTCCAGCCTGGCAGAGACCAGAAGGTACACAAAGGGAAGATTGAAGGTAGTATGCGCGATCCATACGGTCACAAGGCCAAGCTTCAGACCAATACCCGCAAAGAAAATGAGCAGTGAGACTCCTACGACGATTTCTGGCAGGATCATGGGGATGAAGCTCATGGTCGACACGAGATTTTTCAGCTTAAATGAGTAGCGGGCTGTTCCAACGGCCGCAAGGGTTCCGATGACTGTCGCCATAAAAGCCGAGCCGAAAGCAATAATCGCAGAATTCATGAAGGCTCGCCATAATTCAGGCGAGGACAGAAATAGTTTCTGATACCACACAAGAGAAAAGCCCTGCCACTGTGCCTGTCGGCTGGCATTGAAAGAATAGAAGACAAGGACGAACAGGGGCAGAAAAAGAAATCCTATAACCGCCCAGAAGATGATATTCGATGCGGTACCGGTTTTTGCGGGCATGAATTTTCCCGCCGCGATGCCTCCCTTTCGGAGAATCCGTCGAGCTCGCCATAAAAAAGCGATTCTGATCATTTTCTGGCGATGCCAGAAACTGTTCATGCCGCACCTCCTGTCCGGCTTGTCATGGAGGGATCCGCGTCAAACACTTCCTTTTGTTCCTTCGGTTTTCTCATGACGGTTAAAAATACCAACCCGGTGGTGAGAATAGTCACGGTCATAGAGATGGCAGAGGCAAGAGGCCAGTTCCTGGTTTTAGTGAGCTGATCCGCGATGATATTGCCAAGCATGTAAGAATCCTTGCCACCCACAAGGAGGGGAACTGCGTAGGCTCCAAAAATCGGAACAAATGTGAAGAGGCCAGCTGTGACCAATCCGCTGCGGATATTAGGCAGAAGCACTCTCGTATAGGACTGAAAACGCGTCGCTCCAAGATCGCGCGCCGCATCCAGAAGCGTAAAATCAAATTTGTCGATGGTGGAAAACAGCGGCAGGATCGCGTACGGCAGGTACATATACACTAAGACCAGAATGACTGCGGTCCGGTTGTAGAGGAACTGAATGCCCTCGGTACTCAGTCTGAGTGCACGGAGTATATCATTCAGAAAACCTTCGTTGCCGAGAATGGCAATCCACGCGTAAATTCGTACCAGAAAATTCGTCCAGAACGGTACGATCACAAGAAAGAGACGAAGTGCCTGGTTTTGAGAGCGTGCGATACTGTATCCCACCGGAAGCGCGATAAGAATCGTGAGCAGTGTAGCGACGATCGATATTTCAAGGGTACGCCATGTCACTATGAAGATGTTGGGGTTCGCCATGGCTTGGTATGCCTCAATGGTGAACTCAGGTTCTACACCCCCGTATAACCCTTTCTTGAGAAATGAATAGACCACGATGATACCGAGTGGCGCCGCAAAAAATACCGCTAACCACACAATCTGTGGAATGGTATACAGAAAACCCGTGTTTCTTTTCATCGCCTGTGGGTCTCCACAATAACCATATCCGCAGCACTGAAGGAGAGGTAGACTTCATCCTTCCATTCAATATCGGGATCGCCTTCGGACCAATTGGCATGCTGCCGATAGACGGTAACCATCATGCCGCTATCGAGCTGGATGATATATTTGGTCTGGAAACCGCTGTAGATGGGCTCAGCGACGAATCCATGCAGAATGTTGATCCTCCCACCATTTGTCTGCGGCTGTTCAAGAGAGATCCGGATTTTCTCCGGACGTATTGTTGCAAGCACTACATCACCGGGAACCGCGTCCGTTTCATCATCGACCAGCAACGCCCCCACACCTTCCACTTCGCCGGCGATCCTGTTTCCATCGATCGCCGTAATTTTCATATTGAAGATATTTGTCTCGCCGATAAACCGCGCGACAAATTCTGTCGCTGGGTTCTCGTAGATCTGGCGCGGCGACCCTATCTGAAGGACTTCTCCCGCGTTCATAACCGCGATCCGATCCGAGACTGACAGCGCTTCCTGCTGATCATGGGTGACGTAGATGAACGTTATGCCCACCTTGTCGTGAATGGAGTCAAGTTCCATGAGCATATGTTGGCGAAGCTTGGCGTCAAGCGCGGAGAGCGGCTCGTCGAGCAGCAGGATGGACGGTTCGTTGATGAGCGCGCGCGCTATGGCAACGCGTTGACGCTGGCCTCCCGAGAGCTGCAACGGCTTCTTCTGCGCATGATTCTCGAGTTGCACCAGCGCAAGGTAATGTTCAACCTTTTCCTTGATAATGCGATTCGGGACCTTCCTGATGCGCAACGAAAACGCGACATTCTCGAATACATTCAAATGGGGAAAGAGCGCATAACTCTGGAATACTGTATTGCAATGGCGCTTGTCCGGCGGAAGACCCACCACATTTCGGCCATCGATGGCCACAATTCCCGAATCGGGATCTTCGAAGCCACCGATCAATCTGAGCAGTGTTGTCTTACCACATCCGGATGGACCGAGGAGCGAAAAGAATTCCCCTCTGGCGATAGACAGGCTCACATCTTTGAGCGCCTGAAAAGAGCCGAAAAACTTCGAAACACCCTTGATGTCGACATCCGCACCTTTCATCGTGCCGGCTCCTTCGAGTCAAGTAATTTCAACGCATGGTATAGTACCAATGACATCTCAGGTCAATATGGATTATGCATAAATATTAGGTAATTCGCTTCTAACCATCCAGGCTGCCGCGCGTGAGCGTTCAGAGCGCCAGGCTTGGCTCGATAATCTGCCGAAGTTCATCGGCAATCCTGGAACCTTCAGCCTCGAGCGCCTCACATTCGTCAACGAGCTGTCGCGCTTGGCCAACATCCTTAAGACCCTTCACGTTAATTCTGACATTCATGACAGCCCCTTTAAGGCCAGCAAATGCCACCTGACATCCCGTCGCCGCGTCAGTGACCGAATTTTCATTCCCAATGCGCGCTGCTTCCAGGCAGAGCTGCATCGCGGTAAGGCACAGCTTTGCCGTTTCGAGCGGAACCAGCGCGGCGGTCCGCGTTGCCGCCTGAATTGCGTTATCCCGAACTTCCTTCTGCTCATCGGTCGCTTTCGGCAGCCTCATAGCATTCATCACCGCATCGAATGCGCGGGTATCTTCGTCCACTGCTTCCAGAAGAAGGTCCTTTACGCGCTGCGCTTCTACCGCCAGCCGCGAAAGCGTGGCAGCATTGGCTTCATACCCTTTCTTACCGACCGTCAGGTTGGCATCCATAGCTGCAAGAGCTGCTCCGAGTGAACCAGCAAGCGCCGCAACCGATCCGCCGCCAGGTGCGGGGCTGTCCGTAGAGACCGCGTCCGCGAAGCACGCAAGATTCTTCGAGACGAGCGGTCCTTTCGGCTCCATTGCCCACTCGACAATTTTACGGTCCGGATCGAAGGGCTGGACGGAGGAAAGACCCAAGGTCTGCGCGGCGATGTCTACCAGTTCCCGATCCGGAAGCCCCGCGCTCTTGCCTGCCTTTTCCAAATAATACCTTCCACATTCACGAATTGCTTCCAGCGGAGCAAGCCCTACAAGCTCCGATCCGGTTACATACATTCCCCGCTTTTCCGCTTCTTCCTTGACAGTATCGAAGACCTTGTAGAGAGGTGTCTGATGGAAATCAAGCAAATTGATGGATACCTGAGCACAGCGATACGCCTCGATATACCAGCCAATCGCCCTGACCGCTATGAGTCTGCCCGGTACCTTGACCGAATTACCCTCCATATCCTTGATGGTACGCCCCGCCTCGCGAATGGAAAGCGCGATATCGTTCGCGATTTTTTTATCTTTTGTATTCAGATTCACGTTATACGCGATGAGAAATTCACGAGCCCCGGTAACAGTCGCCCCCCAGCGTGCGTCAAAACGAGCCGGGCCAAAATCAGGAGCCCATTCTGGATCCTTCAGTTTTGCCGCGAGTCCCTCATACTCCCCTGCCCGGATATCCGCCAGACTCTTCCTGGAAGGACGGGTTGCCGACGCTTCATACAGATAGACCGGAATATCGAATTCCTCCGCAAGCTGTTTACCAAAATCCCTCGCGAGCACTGCGCATTCTTCCAGGGTAATGCCCGCCACAGGAACGAATGGACACACGTCAAGCGCCCCGATTCGTGGATGTGCACCCTTGTGCGCCCGCATATCAATGACATTCCTCGCAGCCCGCGCGGCTTCCAGCGCTGCTTCGCGAACCGCATCCGGCGCGCCAACAAAGGTATAGACAGTCCGGTTTGTATCTGCTCCGGGATCCACGTCCAAAAGCTTCACCCCCGATACCGACCGTATCGCGGAGGCTATTGCTTCTATCCTGGTCTTGTCCCTGCCTTCGGAAAAATTGGGAACACACTCCACGATCTGCTTTGCCATTGGATGACCTCCTGAAGTGACAGGATTTCAATACCTGTTCAGACTTGGGCGGTTGTCGTTTTCTTTTTTTTCTCCACTACCCGCGCAATAACAATCGACAGCTCAAACAATAGGAGAAGAGGAAGCGCAAGCATGATTTGCGATACGACATCTGGAGGCGTCAAGATCGCTGCAACGATAAAAATGAGAAGCACTGCGATTCTGCGCGCTGATCGGAGACCAACGCTGGTAACGATTCCCAGCGCAGCCATCAGACCTGCCACGACTGGCAGTTCGAATGCCAGGCCGAAAGAGAGGACAATCTGGGCTATGAATCCCAGGTAATCACGGATAGAAATCATGGGTACAATCCCGGGGGACTGGAATCCTAGAAAGAAGTTCAGCATGTAGGGTATCATGACAAAGAATCCGAAAGCGGCCCCTGTCAGAAAGAGAAGTCCTCCGAAGCACAGCGCCAAGAATAGTATCCGGCGTTCGCGCCGTTCCAGCCCTGGCCAGATGAACATGAACAATTCATATAGAATAACAGGCAGACTCAGAATGAATCCCGCGTAAAAGGACAGCGTCAAATAGGTCATGAACAAATCGGGAGGAGAAAGGAATACGAATTCCACCGCTCGCGCTGGAGAAACGAGAAATGTCGCGAGCTGCCTGGACCATCCAAAACAGAGTATCGAGAGCACAAGAAAAACCGATGTGGAAACGAGAAGGCGCTTTCTAAGCTCTGCCAGATGTTCGAGATATGTCATTTCGGTTAGACGGGATCAGCTTTTGCTTTTTTCGTTCTGGTCGGGTTCCTTTGACGCGGTACCGCCAGCAGGCGTCTCAGGCTTGTCCGAGACGAGTTTTTCCACTTCCTTTGTGGCATCTTCCTGGGTTTTCTTGAAGGCTTTGAAGGCATCTCCAATAGCCTTTCCGATTTCCGGGAGTTTTTTCGGGCCGAATATAACCAGCGCGATAACAAGTATCAATATGAGTTCCATCGGACCAATTCTTCCGAACATCTGTTCCTCCTGGCGATCATACACGCCAAATTCACTATAGCCGAAAAGCAGAAAATAGTCTATCGAAATGACTCCTGTTCCTACGAATCACACGGAGCGCATCTCCAACCGATTCGGGGTCGTTGAGGTTGATGAAGGGGAATCGTCCGGGGCTTAGTCGATCCACCTCGTCCTCCTCAATGACGCTGAGACGGTGCATGTCCATGAACCGCCGTAATGAATGACTTCCCTCCTGTTCCAAGTACCTGGTCAATGCCGCACGCAGGTTTGTGCGGTACAAGGCTTCGAAAGGCTGCAGCTGCCCCCCCAGTACACAGGCAATGATCGACGTGTCATCACAGGAAATCCTAGAAAGCATGCCAGACACCAACTGCGGATCGAAAAAAGGCATGTCGACCGCGCAGAGAAGAACCCACTCATGCCGCGCTGCTTCCATGCCGGAACGCAGTCCTTCTGCCGGCCCCCCGCTGTGCTGCTTGTCCTGTATCTGCCGCACCGGCAGTCCTTGATACATTGAATGCATTCTGCCGGCGATGATGACATCATCAGAGACCATGCACAGCTGCCGCGCAAGAAGAAGGCCTGCTGGTATTCCTTGTATTTCTATGCACTGTTTATCGATACCGCCAAACCGTCGTGCCGACCCCCCATTCAAGATGACCGCTGAGAACGGTAGTGGCACATCGCGATCCATCCCAAATCCTCGCGCTCTACTCAACCGAATGTCCTTGCGTTTGCCATGAACAGAACGTACAGTAAAGCCATGCTGGACCGGAATCCCCTACCACAAATCCTGCGATGGGCCGATTGGGACAATCCTCCTCCACGCATGGAATTTGAGAAACCATTCGGTACACTTATAAGGGAGTTGGCCCACATCATCAATACATTACATGAGGCGACCATATCCGATATCGTCAAGTTCGATTCATCACAGATCAACACGCTCGTTGACAAGGCAATCGAACTGTATGTTCAGACTCCCGCACTCGTCAATGTGATGCTGAACTACAAAATTTGTGTTGAACACGGGCTTCCCCTGCATCCAACCGTTTACTACGAACTCCGGGAAGCGAAGAAGTATCGGATCACACACTCACTCGGTGAGATTCAACACGCGAACGAATTGTTCTGGCGCTCCATCGATCTGGCCCGCGCCTGCTACTGTGTATCATCGGAAGCGCCACGGGCTCTGGAAGAATTCGCTTCCAAGCTCCCCCGTTCCCTCGAAACATTTGTCTATACTGGCATACGCGATAATTATACATGGAAAGGATCAAATCCAGAGCTCCTCGAATCCCTTGCGGCGAAAATACTTCATGCTAGCAAACCCCGGCTTCTCGTCGCGGCGGCTCACGGATCGATCATGCCTGGCCTTCTTCTGGCTGATTTTCTCGAGGTTCCCGCCTATTTCATCCGGTTCTCCATGTTCAAGCGACTTGATGAGGAGCCTATTGTAAGCTTGGCCGACCAGGCATGGCTTTTCGATTACCGTGACGAGGAAGTAGTCCTGTATGATGAGGATGTAGCAGGTGGACGTACATTGGACCTTTTTGCGCGAAGACTCGATCCTCTCTTCAAAAAGACATGGACAGCCTGCTCGATTCGTCACGCGGGAGCTTCCATCCGGCCTGATTTCTGTGGCCGGACATGGTGGGATTAATACAACTTCGAATTGCAATACATTGCATATTTTATCAGAAAATGCCATTTTTCATTTGCAAGAATCGACCTTTCGTGATAAAATATTCAGCAAGACGGCATATTCCGGAATGCCGGCAAGACTGCTTTTTCTGATTACCGGCATCGGGGTTTACCTCCTTTTCCCCGATGCCCTCTTTTTTCAGGTTCCAAGCTTGATATCATCCACACTGTCTAAAACCGAAACCGTTGTTGATATATGGTTATGAATATTCAAAATTACATATTCATTCGTCAATATCCCGCAGATTTCGCTTGACTTTTATCGATACGTCATAATACCATTTATAAAGAAAACCCCAGACGGGAGACGATTATGAAAATGAAACTGAATTATACGCCTTCAATCAGACGCCTTCCTTCATATCTCCATATCATCAGAGCCTTTCAACGAACAGGTGAGCAGTATATTTCCGGTACTTGGATTGCCAACGAGCTAAACCTTGAACCAATACAAGTAAGAAAGGATCTCGCAATAACCGGGATCGCAGGAAAACCCAAAAAAGGCTATCCCGTCGATCAGCTTATCGCGGCAATCGAGCACTATTTGGGATGGGATGTGGAACAAAGCGCTATCATCGTGGGAGCGGGCAATCTCGGATCGGCTCTCACCGGGTATCAGGAATTCCGCAATCATGGGCTGAAAATCATCGCCGCGTTCGACAGCGATCCTGAAAAGATCGGCAAGACAATACACGGCATAGAAATATTCCCATTAGAGCAACTCGAGCGAATTGTACGTGAACGCGGCATTCACCTCGCGATTCTGACGGTCCCCTCCCCTTACGCGCAATCAAGCTGCGACGCCATCGTCGGGGCAGGAATCAAAGCGATATGGAATTTTACCAACGTGAAGCTAAAAGTGCCCGAGCATGTTATCGTACAGCGAGAAGACCTATCCTCAGGCTACGCAATACTCTCGGTTATGATCAGAACCATGTCGTCATCGAGCGCCTGAACGAGCGGCAGCGCAGAAACGATTTTCTTTCATGGATATATTCCTGATTTCTGGAACACGTGGTTCCGGAAAAACTACTTGCTGCCGCACACTTGCGGCTTCTGCTGCGGCTGAAGGTATCGCCTGTGTTGGATGCCTCGAAATCGCTTCACGCGGCGAAAACGGCATTCCCTGGGAGATTATGCTCGAGCGGATTCCGGATGGTTGTACACAGCCTGCTGCCCTTCGGCCGCGGAATCGTCCGGACATACCATTCACGTTCTTTGACCACGCTTTTGACGAATTCCGGTTCTACATCGAGAATGAGTTATCCGAGCGAAGGGAGCACAGGCCGCAGGTATGCATCATCGATGAGATCGGCCCTTTGGAAATGGGATCCAAAGGTGGACATTATGCGCTCTTGCGTGATCTGCTGGAAAACCCTGCCCTATGGTGTGCCACCTTGATACTGACCGTGCGCCCCGCGCTGGCAGATGTGCTTTCGGAGTACATTACGGCGATCTTGGACACATCAGAGCGCATGAGGGTTCAAAAGAATACAGGCGACGACCATAGTAAAAGAAAAGGTTTAGGAGTACGTAGGTTCAATTTGGAAGCAACCTCAGTTCGCTCAATCATTTCCGAAATACTCGCACGCGCCCAGATTCAGCTTTCCAATCTATCACCAATATGATACTATATTACTATTCCGTTATTTGAAACGGAAATAATGATTGAAAAAGGGGCCATCACATGAGAGCAACGGCACGAGGGCTGTATGCCGTCAAATCGATGCTGACACTCGTTGCACTGACCAACGGCAATACCACTGTATCCTTGCATCATCTTGCAGATATTGAGGGCATTTCTCCACAATTCCTCCAGCAGATATTCTATCGCTTGAGGAAAAAGGGCATTATTGCCGCGTCCAGAGGCCCGGGAGGCGGATTCCGTCTCGCTCGGTCCCCGGAGGAAATAACCATGTATGAAATCCTGGAGGCGGCAGGCGAAACCCTTGAAATAAGCCCCTGTTCCCCATCACGAAAAAGCCGCAAGCCGTGCCCTAAGGCCACGGAATGCATCGCAGGCGTGTTCTGGGCAGAGATGGAGCAGCTGCTTATCAACCATGCTAGATCGGTACGGCTTTCCGATCTCGGCATGCAGGCACCGACCTGATCTCAGTAAAACGACGGTCTGTCTATTCTTCCTTTACATACCGCACAAGAGCCTCATGCTGGATAGCATCGATAATTCCATTTTCCAGCAGCACTCCGAAGAGCCGTTCCACATGAATGAAGGCATGGAGCCGAATTCCAGCCCGTTCCATGTCCTGGCGGCCTTGTTTCCCGCGCTC
Organism: Spirochaetota bacterium; assembly: GCA_029265255.1. Next base: position 75,743 of record JAJUJQ010000005.1, on the reverse strand, counting down.
GATCAGCACGACCAGGTCTTCTACCACCAGACCTTCGCTTCGAAGAATGGCAAGCGCTTCAAGCTTGCTCGCTCCTGTCGTGATGAGGTCATCGAGGAGCAGGATCCGGTCCCCCTTCGAAAAACTGCCCTCAATCCGATTGCCGGTACCATGTTCCTTGACTGGCATGCGTGGCCATACCATGGGGGATCCTATTTCGAGACTCGCGACCGTCGCCAGTGGAAGACCTGCTGCTGGAATTCCCGCAATGCGATCGAAGGTACAGGCTTTGGCAAGTGAAGCATACGCCTTGCCTGCGATTTTCATGGCAGCAGGGTCTGCAATCAGTTTCCTGAGATCGATGTAGAAAGGGCTTTTCTTGCCGCTTTTCAAGGTAAATTCACCAAGTCTGAAACAGCCCGTAGCGATAAGCGAATTGACGAAATCCCGCTCAAGCGGAGAATCAGGGGTGCTGCTTGGATGTTGTACTGCGATCTTCTTTCTGGATGGAGCACAGCGTCGGTCCCTTGCGCGCCGCAGCGCGTCTCTCAGTTCGCGGGCGGCCGCATGAGGGTCTTCTGATTCCGCGACCGATCGGGCCGCTACGACAAGCACACCCATCCCATCATCTCTGGCACCTGCGTCAAATGCTTCATCCGCCTTCCCACCCTGAGCTCCTATTCCGGGACTCAGAAACCAGAGCGCAGGGGCGGCCATGCGCGCGCGCCTCAAAGCCTCGGTATCATTGCCGGCGACGACAAGGCCAACCTGTTCGGCAGATAATCCGGCGCAAGCCTCCGCGACACGCACATACAGATGACTCCCGTCAACCGAAACATCCTGCAGAAATCCGGCCCCTGGATTCGAGGTTCTGCAGAGAACGAACACACCCCTGTCTTCCCATTCGAGAAACGGTTCCAAGGTATCAAGCCCCATGTAGGGATTCAGGGTTACCGCATCCGCATCGAGTTCACCAAAGAGCGACTGCGCGTAGGCTTTTGCCGTATTCGCAATATCACCCCGTTTGGCATCGATAATGACCGGCACATGTTCCGGAATCATCGCGAGTGTCTGTTTCAATACCGATAGCCCGGCATCTCCAAGGGCTTCGTAGAAGGCTATGTTAGGCTTGTATGCTGCCGCAAATTCAGCGGTGGCTTCGATGAGCCTGCGGTTTTTCTCAAAAGCGATCTCCGCCCGGCGCGAAACGCTCAAGGCAGCTGTTTCCTCGGGGCTGAATGAAGGATCGAGCCCTATACAGAGCAGGCTGTCCTTTGCTCGCACAATCTGTTCAAGTTTTTTGAAAAACCGCATTCTATCCTCCCTGAAAATTTGCATGGGACGTGCATTCCCACGCTGAATGGATTATAATGAAAAAAGAAGTAAACAGTTAAGGAGGCATGATGTGAGGAAGTGTGCAATATTTGCGATGCTGGTTTTGCTGATGGTCCCCCTATTCGCGGAAGACGCAGCCCCCAAGGGGTTCGGCATGGGTCTTGGGCTAGGAACAGACTTGCTTCCGGATCCTTCCGACCCGACCAAATTCGACAACTGGTCCAAACTAGCCTTGCGCCCTGAAGCAGCATTTGGAAAATTCGGTATCGGGCTTGATTTGACGCTCCGATTCCAGTTCTCGAGTACCGGAGCCACACCGCTTCGAATTTACGAGCCCGACTGGATTCCCAACTACAATGGCAATGGAACGACCGTTTTCGACCTGTATTTGCCGAAGATCCTCTATATCCGGTATGGCTATCAGTGGGAGGATCCGTTCTATATCAAGATGGGGTCCATTTCTGACTTCAGCCTCGGCAACGGGCTTATTATGGACAACTATGCAAATACCAAATTCCTCCCGCAGAAGAGGCTGTTCGGTATCCAGGTCGGTTTGGACGGAAGCCTGTTCAAATTCCCGTATGTTGGCATCGAGGCGTTAACCGGCAACGTGTCCAGGCTGGATGTGATCGGTGGCCGGTTCTACCTCAAGCCGCTTGCGTTCCTGAAGGGCTTCTTCCTTGGAAAGCTACAGGTAGGAGCCATAGGAGTCTATGACAAGGACCCGCTTGTCTATCTGAGCGCCGCAGAACAAGCCGCGTATCCCGCTTCTGAGCCAGTATATGTCATCGGTGCCGATGTTACCCTTCCGCTCCTGCAGGGTGGCCTTTTCTCGCTGACGACCTTTGCAGAGGGCGCTCGCGAATATAACGAAGCCCTCGGCGCGGCTGCTGGTATTCGGGGTAAGATTCTGCGATTCATCGACTACGGCGCGCAGGTGCGGTTCTTCCAGGCAGGATTCATTCCCGCCTATTTTGATGGCAACTATGATCTCTATCGAGCCGATCGATTCAAGACGATGATGACTACCAAGCCTGTCGCGTCAACCGTACCCTTCGACCCCAGTTTCCTGGCTCATAGCGCTTTTGCGCTCTTTAATTCGAGCATCACCTTCTCTGCCACCCTTGATGCGCCATTCTCCATATTTACAGGCGTCCCGATAGGAAGCACAAACCAGGCAGACTATCCGCACCTTCTCGGCACCCTTAAAATTGCGCGGGGTTTGATTCCCAATACGAGCATCTCGGCATGGTATGAGAAGTACTATCTCGGAGCGGAAACCGGCAATGTATTCAAGGAGCTGATAGATCCTACCAATGCATCCATCGGTATGGAGGTAAGCTACAAGGCGGGATCTGCGGTCGTCACTGTCAATTACGCGTACATCTACAATCCAGCCAAGAGCGCGTTTGACGTCAAGTCCAGCCTTTCGGTGGGGTTCGAGCTTTAAGAAACGCTGAGGGGAGACCCCTCGTCTCTCCTCGCGACAATCCGGCATGTGCAAAGGCCACATCGCAGCGCAACTGCGGGGTGGCCTTTGTTTTTTAAGGCAATTCCCAGTATCATATTGCCATATGGGAGTCATACGCATACTGCCCCCACAGACCGCACGCCGCATCGCAGCGGGGGAAGTTATCGATAGACCAGCATCAGCGCTTCGTGAGCTCATCGACAATGCCATCGATGCGGGGGCCGATGATATCTCCGTCTCCATTATGAAAGGTGGAATCGAGGAAATCAGCGTTGCCGACAATGGCACCGGCATGTCCGAAGACGATCTTGCGCTGTCTATCCAGGAGCATGCTACCTCAAAGATTTACGAGGCAGACGACCTTCTGCGCGCCACGACGCTTGGATTCCGCGGCGAAGCCCTCGCTTCCATCGCCGCTGTAGCGCGCCTCGAAATTGCGACAAAGCAACGCGAATCGGAGCAAGGCTGGCGCCTCTTGTCGGTTCCTTTTCAACTACCGCTTGTCGAACCATTTTCCTGCAGAGAAGGAACTCGGGTCACGATGCGTGGCTTGTTCGAAGCCTTTCCCGCTCGCAGACAATTCCTGAAACGCCCCCAGAGCGAAGCACAGCTCTGCCGTGCCATGTTCATCGAGCGAGCGTTGGCGCATCCAGCCATAACGTTCCGGTGGCAGTCCTCCGGTGAATCCGAAACACTTCTCCCAGAAACGTATGCCCAGAGAATCGCGCGATGCTATCCGGAATTATCCAGAACCTTGCTGTTCGTCACAGAATCGAGCACTGAAAAACTCAAAGCCATTGTGGTCTATGCTGATATCTCATGCGCACGCCGAGATCGCAAGTTCCTGCAGGTGTTCATCAATCGGAGAAAAGTGCCGGAATGGAGCATATTGAGTCTTGTGGACTATGCATTCGGCAGCTATCTTCCCGGGGGCGCTCATCCTTGTGCTTTTGTCTTTCTCGATATCGATCCGAGCCAGGCGGACTTCAATATCCATCCAGCAAAAAGGGAGGTCCGTCTGCGGAATGCTCCGCAGGTACGCGATGCGCTCTACAGCCTGTTAATGGAAGAATTGAAGAATCGTTATGGCAAGAACGCCCCCTTGCCTCAGACTGGTTTTAGCAGTGATTCTTCGCTGATCCCCTCAGAATGGCATGAAGCTTGGCGCCCGCAGGCGGTTGCAGAGCATGTGCCGCATTATGAGGCTCGCCGCTCCATAGAGGAAGTTCCCCGAATCTCCAATCCATGGTACAAAAGCGCTTCTCCCCGCTATATTGGCCGAGGCCCAGGTCCCTTTATCCTCTTCGAACTGAACGACGCACTCTGGATCATGGATCAGCATGCCGCGCATGAGCGTATCCTTTACGACACGATTAAAACATCGCGGGGTACTTCTCAGCCGCTTCTTGTACCGCACCTGATTGACCCGCCAGATCAGGGGACTATCTCCGAGGAAGCGCTTCACGCCCTCGCATTCGTTGGCTACGACATCCAGCGCGAAGGGACACAGTGGGTTATCTCAGCCGTGCCTGCCCTCGAGCCAACGAAATCGCTCGAAGCGTTGGAAGAATGGCTTGCCGACCCCCCGCCGGCATCATCACCTCTGGATAGCATCGCCGCACGACTTTCCTGCCGGGCGGCCATTAAAGACGGCGAAACACTCGAGCCTGGCGATGCGGAACGACTCATACGTGATGCGCTCACTCTCCCCGAACCGCGCTGTCCGCACGGAAGGCCGATTTTCATCACCTTATCCCGCGAGCGCTTGTACGAGATGTTCGGGAGGATTGTCCTCTGATGGGTCGCATCGATATTCTCTGCGTTGCTGATGAAGTGGATCTCCTCGTGTACAGCCCGCAGATCGCCGAACGATTTGGCCATGTGGACCTGGTACTATCCGCAGGAGATTTGCCGGATGAATACCTAGAGTATATCGCCAGCATGCTTAATCGACCGCTCGTATCCGTCGCTGGGAACCATGACAATCCTGATCGAACATCGCCTGGCCTTTTTCATAAATATTCAGAAGAAGGTCTCCGTCCCACCTTTGGCAGAATTAGGTTCGCAATACGAAAGGAAAGCGGACTCGCCATACTGGGGCTTCCTGGTTGCATCCGATACAACCAGGGAGCCAATCAGTTCACCGATGTATGGATGACAGCAAGACTGGTTCGTATGCTTCCCCGATTGCTGATACGGCGTCTTCTTTTTGGCCGAGCGGTCGACATCATCCTTGCCCATTCTCCGCCGCGAGGAATCCATGATGGCGGCGATCCGGCTCATATCGGCTTCTCAGCATACCGCTGGCTCATGAGAGTCGCCAAACCTCGCTATTTTATCCATGGCCATGTACATCTTTATGACCTTCAGGCACTGCGCGAAGAACACTACTTCGGAACGACTATCGTCAATGTGTACGGACACAGGCTTATTACCATCGAAAAGGAAGACTGACATGCCCGAGGCATTTGATCCGAGAGCGGAAGCAGATTTCAATCGCGCCAGAATTTACGCCCGTCTGGCGAATCTGGTGGGCATGGCAAAGCCCTCGATTCGCGAACTTATGCCCTTTGAAGAGGCAAAAAGAATTCTCAAACCGAAAAGCGAATCATACCGTGGGCTGGTAACGGTTCCTCTTGACCATATTGTCGGAAGCGAAGGACGATATCGCGATTTTACACGGTTTTTCTTTCCTAAAAAAGAGCACCTCAAGACTCGCTGGACCAGCATCGATTCTCTCCATTACCGAGATATCATCCTGCCGCCCGTTCTCCTGTATGAGATGGGAGGAATTTATTTCGTCCGCGACGGCAACCATCGGGTATCGGTCGCGCGGACTCTCGGCCAGCAATACATCGATGCGGAAGTGATTTCGCTGCAGTCTGAGATATCCCTTTCGCCCGACATGACCGTTGAGGACATAAAGAGGGCAGTTATCTCTTATGAGAAAAACAATTTTTATAAAGAAACGAATTATCCGCATGTTACAGGTGCTGATGATCTTGATTTTTCCGAGCCAGGTCGATACGACACCATCCGTGAACATGTCTATGTGCACAAGTACTTCCTGAACCAGCACCGCACTGAAGAAATTCCCTTCTACCAAGCGCTCTATTCCTGGCACGAAAATGTATATCTACCCATCTGCGACGCGATCGATGCGGAAAACTTGCTCTCGCTCTTTCCGGGACGCACTACTTCGGATTTATACCTCTACCTTGTTGCCCATTGGGACGAACTCAAGCGCCGGTATGGGCAGCCGGTTGACATTGGCGAGGCAGCGGAAAGCTTCCGACAGCTTGTCAGAATGAAACACGGCGGAGCGTGGAAGACACTCTTGCGTTTTTTTAAAAAAATCTATGAAAAAATAGAAAATTTTCCCACTAAAAGGTAACTTTTCCAAAAGATTTGTATTATAATTAGTAACGAGAGCAAGTGAGCGCAGCTTCTTCATGCAGCCTCCATCGTGATCGCCGCCGGATACCCCTCCTTATCCGGCGGCATTTTTTTCAATGTTGACTTTCACCTGCTTTTTCTATATTCTTGCTGCGGTTTCTTTCCGAGAGACAAGGAGTAAGGCATGGCCCAGATATCCAAGAACGCGCGAACGTCAGCGACAACCCACCACTTCTACTGCCCTTGCGGCGGCGAGATCAAGATGAAGACCATTTTTGAAAATGGAAAGGTCAAGAATATCGCCGAATGTGAAAAGTGCAAAAGAGTGGAGCGTCGACCCAGCGATTTCAGATGAGCATTGTGCTGTCGCATGGCCCCCGATGCTTCATGCCGGGGGCTATTTTTTTTGCCCCGCGCTGAAGAACATTGATTATCTCGATGCACTATTGCCCGCGAAGCGCTCGCGTTCCAAGGTTTCGGCGATTCGGCCCCGGGCATCTTCCAACACTCGTTCAATCGCAGATTTCCCCTTCGGGACGGGATACAGCGCCACCACGGCTACCTCATACCGTTCCTTTCCGAAGCGGCGCAGGAAATCGCGAAGGGTGGCCACTCTCCAGCCCCCATCGATGGACACCGCGAGTACCGGAAGAGGATCGACTTCGAGAATGCGCCGTACTCCTGCCGAATGGAACTGCTTCAAGACACCATTTCTCGAGCGCGTCCCTTCCGGAAAAACAACTGGCGAAGCGCCGGATTCCTTGCATACTTTGGCCATGTGGGTAATTGCCCGCATCGTGTCGATCGGAGCCCCATGCCGCTTTATAAGACAATGGCCACCTTTGCGCAGGCAGAAGCTGACAAGAGGTATCCCATACTGTAGCTCCTTCTTCGCGACAAAGCGCGGCATTCGCTCCGGGCCCAGCATTAAAGTAAGCACAAGAATATCAAGCAAGCTCTGATGGTTCGCGATAACGAGACAGCGCTTTGGGATGATGAGATTCGGCGGGAAAGAGACCTGCACCCTGAATCCCCTGAATACCCGGAACAGCCCGAAAAGCACCCGAGTCCCAAGCTGTTCGAAATCCGAGCACAGCCTCAATCTCCGTTCCCTTGGAATAAGAGGATAGATCATGGCTAAAATAAACTCGAGCCCGGACAGCGCGAAGAGCGAAGCATAGACAATAGCAGTGTTGATAATCATCAAGTTAAATCATTATATCATTTCATTTCATTATGCAATTGCCCCTGTTAGTATTGACACAAACCGGTCGCATCTGCTAGCTTTTCCATCGGCATTCGACCGTTATCAGGTTCCGAAAATCGAATATGTCAACCCGGAGGAATTCCCTTGAGTGTAAGGAATTTATCAGCTGAGAAACGCCAGCGTCAGAACGAAAAAAGGCGACTCAGAAACAAAAGCACCAAGACTGCGATCCGCACTGCCGCAAAGAAAGTTGTTGCGGCGTCAGAAAAGAAAGATGCCGAAGCCGCCAAGGAAGCGTTACGCGATATGATCAGCCGGATCGACTCTGCCGCACGCAAAGGCATCATTAAAAAGAATACTGCAGCGCGAAAGAAATCCCGCATGCAGAAATTGGTGAACAAGCTTGGATGAAAACCGCCGGAACCAAAGTCCGGCTCGCCAGGAAGGAGCAGAGAACAGTATGGCCGAAAAACTGACAAAAGCCGAGCTGATCGACGCGCTGTACGAATCGCTGTCGCCGTCCAGCCGGACAACCCGCAAGGAAATACACGAGCTGATTGATGGGCTGTTTTCCGAGATTAAAAATGCGGTCCTTGCAGGGAAGATCGTCGAACTGCGCGGATTCGGAACCTTCGAAGTAAAACTCAGGAAAGGCAGATCGAAAGCACGCAATCCCAAGACCGGCGAGGTCGTCTCGGTTTCCGATCATGGAGTCGCCACCTTCCGCCCTGGAAGAGAATTGAAGAAGGCAGCATGGGAGATGGACACTTCCCGGATTCCGAAATCTTTCAGAAAGAAAGCGTGATTTCGCTCATTCCTTCGATGGTCACAAGGCTGTTCAGCGAGAACAGCCTTTTTCATTCGGAGAGAAATCCGGCATGAATTGGCTTGCGATGGAGCCAGATGAAGCCTATGCGACGGAAGCAGGCTTCGGTGTGAGAATGAGCGGCAATCTCAGAACCTCGAAACCTCTCAATATCCGTGGCGCCTTCAGCGGTACAATCCAGGGAACCTTCATTAGAATCGAGCGAGGCGCGACCGTAGCCGCCTCCCCCCTTTCGGCTGCGCGAGTTATCGTAGCTGGATCATTTTCCGGAACCATCCGTGCTTCCGAGTATGTCGTGCTCATGCCCGGATCAACAGTCTCTGCCGCGATCGATACCGTTACGCTTCAGATCATGCAGGGAGCGTCATTCGAAGGAAGCATTAAAATGCCCGTGGAGTGATTGACACCAATCATCAGCCTTACTATAGTTCAGAAAGAAATCGAATTGCAGCGGCACACGAGCCGCAGAAGCACGAGCATTCACGCCATTCCGCTCAGTTGCGCCGCATGAAATCCCCCATGAATCTCTTATCGGGCCGTTCAGATTGACGGTTCCGTTTCAGATGAATACAAGTCGATGGAGTATCCGGATGACATCCTATCGCAGAAAAAAGACTGCATCTTCACAGAATGAACAAGGCAATGACATGAACCAGGACACTACTGCATCGCAGGGAGAACAGGAACAGCAGCTCCCTCCGCCGAATGATCAGGCGTATGAGCGGGAAATGCTGTTTCCGGAATCTCAGGACACCGTTCCGTCCGATAATAAGGACAGCAACGCGCAGGAATCCGGCGAAACCAGCTCCGTAACCCCATCAAGAAAGCACGTCGCAAGAATCAGATTGAAAAAAAAGCCTGTACGCGCTGTTGAGGAAGAACCGCCCGCCATCGCGCCTTCGCTTGAAGAACCCATTCCTGAACCTCAATCCCTCGCAACTAACGGATTTGTAGTCGGCACACTTCCTGCGGAAAATCGCCAGCATCAGAAATTTGCCGAAGCCTCTCGCGCGGAACTGGAAGCAAGAACCGACCAGAGAAACGAATCACGTGCCCGTCTGTCGATAAATGATCTTTCCAAAATGGGTGTGGTCGAGCTCCGCGAGCTCGGAGCAAAATATGGCATCAATCATGATCTGCTCATCAGTCTAAAGAAGCAAGAACTCATCTTCAATATTCTCAAAAGCCATACCGATCGAGGCGGAATCATCTATGCCTATGGCTCGCTTGAAATTCTGCCGGATGGGTACGGCTTTCTTCGCTCACCGCAGAATTCCTATCTACCCGGCACAGACGACATCTACATTTCGCCCTCGCAAATCCGGCTTTTCAACCTTAAAACCGGCGATACCGTATACGGACAGATTCGCAGCCCCAAGGAAGGCGAGCGATTCTTCGCGATGCTCCGCATTGAGCAGATCAATTTTGACGAACCTTCGGTCGCTCAGAACAGGATTCCATTCGAGAACCTCACCCCGCTCTATCCTACAAAAAAACTGAATCTAGAAACGTCCACTGAAGAGATCTCGACACGGATCATCAATCTGTTCTGTCCTATCGGCAAAGGGCAACGATCCCTCATCGTCTCGCCACCCCGAACCGGCAAGACCATCCTGTTGCAGAAAATCGCAAACGCTATTACGAAAAACCATCCCGAGGTCTACCTTATCGTTCTTCTGATCGATGAGCGCCCTGAAGAAGTTACCGACATGGAACGCACGGTTCAGGCTGAAGTCATTTCATCCACATTTGACGAGCAGGCGACTCGGCACGTACAGGTGGCAGAAATGGTGCTGGAGAAGGCAAAGCGCCTTGTTGAGCACAAGCGTGATGTCGTTATCCTCCTCGATTCCATCACTCGGCTTGCGCGCGCCTATAACCAGACTGTTCCGACCTCAGGCAAGATACTGTCAGGCGGCGTGGATTCCAATGCACTACATAAACCGAAACGGTTTTTCGGCGCAGCGCGCAACATCGAACAGGGCGGCTCGCTCACCATCATCGCGACAGCGCTCATCGATACCGGCTCACGCATGGATGAAGTGATTTTTGAGGAGTTTAAAGGCACAGGCAACATGGAAATCAATCTCGACCGCCGCCTGTCAGACCGCCGCCTCTTCCCCGCTATCAACATCAAGAAATCCGGCACGCGCAAGGAAGAGCTCCTTCTCACCGAAGAAGAATTGCAGAAAATATGGGTGTTGCGCAAAGTCATCAACCCGATGGACGACATCGAAATCATCGAACTGCTTATCGACCGCATGATGAAGACCAAGAACAACGACGCCTTCCTCAAGTCGATGAATACCCCCTACCAGGGTATTGACTGAGGGCTGTCTGTTCATATATGGTAAATCGCCGTCTTTTCGGCCGGTTTTCAGACATCTGGTCCACGGACGCATCTGGAGGAAACACATGAAAAAGGGTATTCACCCCAAATACGAACTTACCACCATTACATGCGCGTGCGGCAATGTCATCGAGACCCGTTCGACGGTAAAGAATATCCAGGTTGAAATCTGTTCGGCCTGCCATCCTTTCTTTACCGGCAAGCAGAAGCTCGTTGATACCGCAGGCCGCATCGAGCGCTTCAACAAGAAGTATGGCATCAAGTCGACCGAGAGCAAATAAGTTCAGGCTCACATTGCTCGGATAATCAACCACGAAGTGCGAACGCAATGAAGGCTGCCCACACTGAGGGCAGCCTTCATTTTTTCCACCTGTCTGCTATAAGGACAGCGCAGCAAGGATGCGAGCCATTTTTGCAGCCGCCTTCCCACGATGCGAAATACGGTTCTTCTCTTCCTGGCTCAGCTGAGCGACCGTCTTTCCCAAGTCTGGCAGAAAGACGATGGGATCGTAACCGAAGCCCTGTGAACCAGCTGGTTCTTGTCCTATCTCTCCTTCGAGTGTTTCCTGCACTGCGATAAAGCGGTTGTCTCCCGTTATCAGAACGAGACAGCAGACAAAAGCACATCGACGGTCAGCAATACCCTTCATCTCATCGAGGAGAAGGCGATTTTTTTCCGCCGCGGTAAGTGTAACACCGTTCTTCATGCCATATCGCGCGGAATTGATACCTGGCCTGCCTCCAAGCGCTACCACACAGAGCCCAGAATCGTCAGCCAGCACCGGAAGCCCGCACCGCTCCCAGAGCGAGCGCGCTTTGATGAGCGCATTGTCGAAAAATGAGGAACCGTTTTCATGCGGATCGAAATCGGCTATCCCAGCATCGATGGGCATTCTGAGCTTCCAGCCCTCGAATATGGGTTTGAGTTCCTCCAGCTTGTGAGGGTTATTGGTCGCGACAAGCAGCTCCATAGGGCTAATTTCTACTCGAGTTTCATGTATTCTGCAAGCGCCAGTCCCTCTTTCGCCTGTTTACGAAGGTAAAACAGACCCGAATCGACGCTGCCTTTCGGTATGCCGAGTAGTGAGGCGATGCATTCATTCGATACAGGGGACCTCCTTCGTTTCCGTCGGTCGATGAGAATTCGATAGCGCGTCCTGCAGAACGCGAGCCGTTTGCGTATCCGCGCCTTTTCTTCAGGCTCGAAAACCGTCTCATAGCGCATTTCGAGCACCCTGAGGCGAATCCAAAGGGCTCGCATTTTTTCATCCTGCGCGCAGAGAAGCCGGTAATTTGTTTCGCTGCGGCTGCGGGCTAGCGCAAGCAGCGTTTCAAGCGTCGATAGCGGCAGACCGAGGGCAACCGACGCTTTCTGCACCGTGGCATCATCGATCTCCCAGGCGCATTTGAGCATGAGTACGAGTACTCTACGCCGCTCAGGACTCATGGTGCCTGCCAGTATAGGGATTGGGATTCCCAGATCATGGGACCCTTTTTGATAACAGACAGGGTCGGGTTCTGATATAAATGCGTCTGCGGGTTTTTCCAGAAGCATTTCTTCCGGTTCAGCGTGGTAGATATAGGCGTTCTCACAAAGACTTTCATTCCATTGCTGTCTATGCATGCTTCGGGCAACAAAGCGCATGCTGGTACACAGGAAGCCTGGACCGGTAATACGCTGTTCTTCCACCCGTTGCAGGATGCGATCGATGCGGGTGCGATATCGGCTCAACGCATCGGATATTTCGTCTTCCGAAAAAAATCCGTACCGCCGAGGGTGCGCATACATGCGTTTTGCCAGCTCCAGATAGCGATCCGAAACGCCCTGCCAGTGTTCCACGTGCTCGCGAGTGTTCCTGAGATACATAGGTGTCCTCCGGCAGATTATTATGCAATCTGCGTGCCAGGACAGGCGATCATGGAGGATGGGCTGGATTGTGGTATTTAATCTTTATTTTATATGGAATTGTTTTGTCATTGATTCATGAAGCATGTGAGCGATGGACGTTTTTCATCTGGCTGAAAAGGCAGGTTATCTTGCGAACTGGCCTGCCCTCTGCGAAAAAAGGCGAATCCTCGGCAAGAAAAAGGACTTCTAACGCGAAAACCAAGTCACAGCGCCGGCACATTGCAAGAGCAGGCGTACCCTTTCTCAAGAAAAGGAATTACGAAGTCAATATTTTTCCCCTCTGCCTGGCAGGGGAATTTTGGCTTTATTCTTTCTGTAAGAAATGATTGCGGTCTGTATAGCGATCGTGCACCATTCTATACACGTGTATTCGATTCGAGTGCGGTTCTGAAAAAAAAGCCGGCGCGCGGCCGGTCAGTGGTCAGGTTTCCTGAAACGAAATCATTGCTCTTCGTCAGTGCCGAATACCGTTCCGAACGCATCAACAAGGGCATGGACCACAGTATCGACCTTTCCTGTCATAGACAGCCCCGCGGCAAGACGATGCCCTCCGCCGCCGAATCGCTCCGCGATAGCCGCCACATTCACCGAATCCCGAGAACGCAAGCCTACGGTACACATGTCGTCGGTTTCCTGTTTCACGACAAAGCAGACCTCGCAATCCACAATCCCCATCATCAATTGATACAGAAGATCGGAATCACGACTCGACATGCCATATTTCTGCTGATCCTCGATGGTAACCCATGAGACTAGGAGGCGTCCCTCATAGTACGGCTGAATACGAAGCAGCAGCTCTCCGAGCATTCTCCGGGAAGCAAGCGTGCGCCCGCCATTGATCGCCATGAAGGTCCGCTTGGGTGACGCGCCAGCATCGACTAAGTCCGCAGCGATTCGTAATGTTTCGCTTCCCTTGTCGTCCAGATGTCGGAAGAACCCGGTATCGGTGCTGAGACCGAAAAACAGCAGTTCGGCTTCTTCGCGCGTCGGCTGGTGGCCACGTTCCTTCATCAGCACCGCGATCATGGCAGACACTGCCGGCGCTGTCTGATCAAGCCAGTCGCAGGGACCGGTCGCATCGGTTGTCGCATGATGGTCGATAAAGGCGACAGGAATCCTAGGCATGGACTCTCCAATCTGGCCAATACGCGACATCGACGAGCAATCGACCACAATCGCGGCTGCCCGCTCATAATTTCTTTCGGCAGGCACTTCGCTCTTGAAGCGGTTTTCAAATGCTACAATTTCGATCCGATTGAAAGGACCCGAGGAAAGCACATGGACCCGCTTGCCTTCGGATTGCAGCATCGAGGACAGAGCCAGCTGTGATCCGATGCAGTCGCCATCCGGCTCGCGGTGACCAAGAATGTAAAAACAATCATGGCGATCGATGAATTCCAAGAGCGCTTTGGGAACTGGCTTCATGCTGGCTACATACTCCATTTCAAGCTTAGAAGAGCCGGCTTAATTTCAAAGCCGGCTCGACGCTGTCTGTCACACGGATACCATACCGCTCAAATGAGCGCAAGCATGATCGCCTTGATGGTGTGTTTGCGATTTTCCGCCTGATCCCAGACTCTGGAGCGCGGCCCTTCAATGACCTCGAAGGTAACCTCCTCGCCTTTGACAGCGGGAAGGCAGTGGAGGAAGATGCAGTTCGGATTGGCGGTCTTCTCCATAAGCGCGTCGTTCACCTGGTAGGGTGAAAGAAGTCTCACTCGTTCAGCCTTGAGCGCTTCCTCTCCCATCGAAACCCAGACATCGGTATAGATGGCATCTGCGCCTCTGACGCCCTCTTCCACATTATCGGTAATAGTGAGTACCGCTCCAGACTCCTTCGCGAAAGACTCGCAGAGGTCTTTGAGCTGGTTGTCCGGCCAGAGTTCCTTTGGGGAGACGATTGTGAAGTGCATGCCGAGCTTCGCGGAGATGACCATGAGAGAGCGGGCGACATTATTGCGGCCATCACCGACGAAGCAGAGTTTTTTGCCTTTGCAGGAACCGAAATTCTCTTCGATAGTGAGCACGTCAGCGAGGGCCTGGGTCGGATGGTACAGGTCGGTCAGCCCATTGATGACGGGGACTCCCGAATATTTGGCGAGAATTTCGACGTACTCCTGCTTGAAGCCGCGGAATTCGATCGCGTCGAACATACGGCCGAGCACGCGCGCGGTATCCTCGATGGATTCCTTGGCACCGAGCTGGATGTCCTGATTCGACAAAAATACAGGATGACCGCCCTCTTCGCCGAATGCCGTTTCGAAGGCGCAGCGGGTTCGTGTGGAGCGCTTTTCGAATAGCAGTGCGATGGTTTTTCCTTTGAAGCGCTGCTTGCGGGTTCCCTTCCTGGCCTCTTCCTTCACCTTTTTCGAAAGCTCGAGAAAATAGCGGATTTCCTCTGGCGAATAATCGATCCAGGTGAGTAGAGACCGGCCTTTGAGATTTGCGGGATTCATGGTTCCTCCTCAGTCATGTGCTGGAAAAATAATCAGGAATTCGATATGCTCCAATACTATAAGGGATTTCATGAAAGGTCAAGTTTTGGAGGCGGCTGGCTGCAACCCATGAATCATCATGTCATCCACGACGCGAATATCCGCGCAGTCCTTTCCGAAGTGTATGGGAGACTAGCCTCGTTGTGGCCAGATGCCGCGCCTCTTCTGCACTATCGCAGTTGTTTTGAACTTCTTATCGCCGTTATTCTCAGCGCTCAGACCACCGATGAACAGGTCAACGCGGTGACTGCCGAGCTGTTTTCTCGGTTTCCCGATGCACGGAGCATGGCTCATGCCGACATCGTCGAGCTCGAACACATCATCCATCCGGTAGGCTTTTTCCACACCAAAGCCCGCCATCTCAAAGCTACCGCCCAGATACTGGAACGGGACTACGGAGGTGAGATCCCCCTCACATTTGAAGCACTCCTGTCCCTGCCGGGGGTTGGAAGAAAAACCGCCAACCTCGTCGCCTCCGCGTGTCACCAGATCCCTGGCATTATTGTCGATACCCATGTGCTCAGGGTGCTGTACCGTCTCGGTATCAGCCCTCAGAAGAAGCCTGAACTTATGGAATCGATAGTCCGGGAAAATCTCGATCCTGAGTACCACACCCATTTCTCCCATGCGGTTAATCGACATGGGAAACATGTCTGTACCGCACGGAATCCGGCATGCATGCGAGATGATACGCGATGTCCAATCGAAGATCTGTGCCCCCGGACAGGCCTTTTTCCTGCAATGCCAACAAAAGATAAATCCTGAATCACCAATTCTGACGCTGGCGTCCTCTTTCTGGAAGGATACAGACCGTATCGCTGCGGTGTTCCTTCAAAGATGGAGGAGATGATGCACTCAAACCATTCTGAACCGCATCCGCTGTTCGACATTCCCGAAGACCCCGTGGAAAAAGTCGCCTTCGAGCAGTTTGGCATTGTTCATCTCGCGCCGCTGCAGCGCTTTGTCATTGCGAACATCCTTGAAGCCGAAGTAGCCGCGTGCGACCAAGCGCCAGCTCATGAGCACCATGCCGATGGAACCATGATTTCGGAGGATGCGTCAGCCTCCCGCCCGCTCGCCGGAAATGACGACCGCACCATCATGCGCCAGCTTGTGCTCTTCCCGACAGGATTTGGCAAATCAGTCTGTTTCCAGCTGCCAGCCCTTATGCTTGATGGTTTGACCGTCATTCTCTATCCGCTTCTCGCGCTCATGAATGACCAAAAACGTCGCTTGGAAGAGCGTGGCATCGCGTGTATCCTCTTTCGGGGAGGATTATCAGAGGATGAATGGGATCGGCAGAAACGCATGCTGCATGCAGGTACTGCCAAAATTGTTATCGCCAACCCGGAAATACTCGCCTCTTCTGTCGTGCGCTCGCTCCTCACCAGATTTCCCATAAGCCATCTGGTCATTGATGAGGCGCATTGCATCGCGGAATGGGGCGAGACCTTCAGGCCGGCGTATCGCATGGTAGGCGAACTTGCGGACATGTTAGCTCCGCGAATCGTCAGCGCCTTTACAGCCACGGCGGGACCCTCGGTCGTTGAATCAATCGCCCATCACCTGTTTCGCAACAATCCATTCCGATTCGTCAACACCGAAGCGGATCGCCCGAACCTCCGCTATATGGTTATCCATACACTCTCTCCTTCGTACACCCTCAGACGGCTTCTGGTCACCTGCCCCAAGCCCGCTATCATTTTCGAACGCTCACGACCCGGCACCAGAAGTATCGCGGAACAGCTTCGAATGGCCGGCTTTCCTGATACGCGATTCTATCATGCCGGGTTATCAAGGACCGAACGGAATGCTCTTGAGGCATGGTTCCAGGAATCGAACAGCGGCGTACTGGTTAGTACCAATGCCTATGGGATGGGTGTCGATAAGAAAAATATTCGTACTGTCATTCATACAAGCCTTCCTGATAGCGTCGAGGCATATATCCAGGAAGCAGGGCGTGGCGGAAGGGATGGCAAGCCGGCCCTTGCCTTGCTCATCCATGTACCAGATGAAGATCGCGGATCAACGGTCAAGGCCGACAGCCCGACAGACAGACGCCGCGCGCGTATTGCTCCCTACCCCTGGATTTCAGGCTGCAGACGTGAATTTTTGCTCTCACAAATGGGACAGGAAGCGACTCCAGTCTGCGGCACCTGTGATAATTGCGCGCTTCCCGGGTCACCACGCACACTCGATGAGGTGCTCGTCCGTACCGAAGGATTTTCAGACATTCGGGCCTTTTTCGCACAGCATCGACGCCAATTGCGCGTCGAACAGGCTGTCAAAATCCTGGGGCATGAGGGGAAAAGTCGCTTCCTTGCTGGTGGAATACTCTCTCATTGGACTGACATCGAGCGCACCGAGCTTCTCCAGAATTTGCTGCGCCTCGGTGTTCTTGAAGCCACATCCAGAGGATTATGGAAGAATACAATCGATCTCAAGCGGGTGAAGCATCAGCACCGCTTCGCCGGCGCCCTGAAACGATGAATGTTTTTTGGTATTTATCTTGAAGTGTATCGAATTTGGTCCTATGATTGTATTATAAAGAAACACCTGAGGGGGACCCCATGGAAACCTGGAAAAATCTTGACCAATGCGAAGCCTATCGGGATTTGCTCAAGACACCGAAGGTTCGTCTTGTCGATATGATCACACCCCACCGTATCCGGAATGCATGGATCGAGCATGCGGAAGGCATGCGGTTCTTCTGGGCTTTTTCGCCAATAGACGATGTGTTGCGAGAGCGTCTGCAGAAACTCGCGCACGAACAGCGACTGATCGAACAATACCGAATGCTCTTGGATGGCGAAATCATGAACACGGGTGAGCAACGCATGGTGCTCCACCATCTTGCGCGGGGTCGCCTCGGGAAACCGGTTCTACATCATGACGAAGATATGGAAGCATTCTATCAACGTGAGAAAAAGCGTTTCTTTGTCTTTGCAGAGAAGGTGAGAAGCGGCATCATCAGGGCTCCCAAGGGCAAGCCCTTTGCCAATGTCGTCCAGATCGGGATAGGAGGCTCCGACCTGGGTCCCAGGGCCGCATGCATTGCCCTTTCTCGTTGGGCAAAGGCTCATGGCAGAGCGCGTCTTGAGCCCTATTTCATTTCCAATGTAGACCCAGACGACGCCGATGCAGTGCTTTCCCGCCTCGACCTTTCCGAATCGCTGTTTGTTCTTGTTTCGAAGAGCGGTACCACTCAAGAAACTCTCGCAAACGAGAATCTGGTTCGCGCAAGACTTCTCGCCGCAGGTCTGGATCCAGATTCGCAGATGATCGCAGTGACCAGCAAGACAAGCCCCCTTGCCGGCAATCCGCACTACCTCGAGAGCTTCTATATTGATGATTTCATTGGGGGCCGGTACTCGACATCGAGCGCGGTCGGGGGAGTAATCATATCAATCGCTTTTGGGCCGGAGACTTTCCAGGAGTTCCTCGAGGGGGCACACGCAGCCGACCAGCTGGCGCTTGAGCCGTCCCTTGATAGAAATCCGGTGCTTCTCGACGCGATGATCGGCATGTATGAGCGGAATGTTCTTGGCTGGCCGAGCACGGCAGTGCTACCCTACGCTGAACCGCTGGCTCGTTTTCCTGCCCACCTACAGCAGCTGGACATGGAATCAAACGGCAAGTCAGTCAGCCGATCAGGGGATCCGCTTCCCTATCCAACTGGCCCGATAGTCTTCGGCGAGCCTGGAACCAATGGTCAGCATTCTTTCTATCAACTCCTGCACCAGGGAACTGACATTGTCCCCCTCCAGTTCATCGGGTTTCTCGATAATCAGATATCAGAAGATATCATCTCGGAAGGAAGCACATCGCGCCAGAAGCTCATTGCCAATCTTGTCGCGCAAATGCTGGCGTTCGCGCGCGGCAAGACCGATGCTGATCCGAACAGAATGTTCAAGGGAGAACGGCCGTCAACTCTGCTTATCGGAAAAACCCTGACCCCTCGTACTCTGGGGGTACTCTATTCGCACTTTGAAAACAAAATCATGTTCCAGGGATTTGTTTGGAACATCAACAGTTTCGACCAGGAGGGCGTACAGCTTGGCAAGGTACTCGCCAAGAAAGCGCTGACCCGAATCGGAGGCGATACGTCTTCCGGAGACGAATGCCTCGATGCGCTCATCGAAACCGTGTACGATATGTCACCGAGAGTGTCCACGACATGAGTCACGATCCATTGAGTAGGGAGACTGGTTCCTTCTGTGTCGCATTCACCGGAGGTGGCACTGGTGGGCATATCTATCCTGGATTGGCGGTCATTGAATCATTGCGACGCATGGGATTTGCTGGTCGCGTGGTTTGGATCGGTTCAGAAAAGGAACTCGACCGCCGGATCGTCGAGTCTGATACAGTCGAATTTAGAGCCATTCCCTCGGGCAAATTCCGACGCGAATTTTCATTCAAGAATCTGACCGATCTGGGCCGGATCGCCGCCGGCTTCTTCCGCGCCAGAGCGATTCTCAAAGAAATCAAGCCAGCGATGCTCTTTTCCAAGGGCGGGTATGTCAGTGTCCCTCCATGCCGTGCTGCCGCCGCACTCGGCATCCCTGTCTTTACCCATGAATCCGACGCCTCTCCAGGCCTGGCGACACGTCTCAACGCTCGCTATGCCGAACGCATTCTGGTCAGCTGGAAAGAGACTATCTCGCTGTTCGCTCCTTCGCTGCAATCCAGAGTGATCTGGACGGGGAACCCTATTCGACCCTCTCTTTTTGAGGGAAACCGGGAGCGGGGCATCGAACGCCTCGGCCTTGATCCCGCGCGTCCCATCGTTTTGGTCATTGGTGGAAGCCAGGGAGCGCTCGAATTGAACCACCTCGTTCGCGAGGCACTGCCTCTGCTCTGCCCTCACGTGCAGGTGGTACATCAGACAGGCAAGGCACATTTTAAGGAAGCTATTGCCTCAATCCCTCCCGACCCACGGGTATGTGCCTCGTATCGGCCTCTCGACTATATCGGCCCCGAAATCGCCGATTTGTACGCGGCTGCAGATGTGGTGGCAGGGCGGGCAGGCGCGGGGACAGTCTGGGAAGCTGCTTCGCTCGAAAAGCCAATGGTTCTCATACCCCTTGCCGGTTCCGGAACGCGGGGAGACCAGGTCGAAAATGCGCGACTTGCAGAAAAGGCCGGAGCTGCCCGTGTGCTTCTCGGAAAGGATGTGAACGCCCGCGCCTTTGCGGCCGCGATTCAGCGGTTCCTTGAACCGGAGCATGGGAAAGCGGCCGCAGCCGCCTGTCGCGACCTGACCCAAATCGCAAAGAACACGCTCAATTCAAGCGACTATATCGCCCGCCTCATTCTTGACCGGATTGGATGGAGGGCAAAGGATGTATCATGAACACTCTTGATTGGATTTTCAGTGCAGTTGTGATCGTTCTTGCGGCACGCTGTTTCGTTCGTGGATTTGTTCACGAAATCCTATCGGCTGCGTCGATTGGTATGGGGATTCTTGCGGGCCTTCTTTTCTCGAATATCGTCATGCAGAAAATCTTGCCGAAGCTTGGCGCGGAATCGCTTCCGGTTGAAGCCAGATATGCGATCGCATTCGTGCTCTGTTTCATCGCAGGATTTATTATAATGAAGATCATCGAACGAATGATCAGAGAGGGCCTTGAAGCCAGCAATCTCGATATCTTCGATCGAATTCTGGGGCTTGGGCTCGGCATTCTGGAAGGCTTTATCGTCGTCGGTCTATTTGCGGTCATTCTCAAAATACAACCGCTTTTTGACGCTAAAAACCTTCTGTCCGGATCCCTTTATTATCGCCTGCTTGGACCGCTCATCGAGCCAGCCATCGGTCAATCCCTCGCCCCTCTTCTGAAAGATAGTGGCTTACAGAATCTGATGCAGAATTCGAAAGGGAAATGAGGATGTTCGACAACATCCTGTTTCAGGATCGCGCTGTCCGCCAGCTGACATCGATGGTCCTTCAAGACCGAGTGCCTCCTGTGCTGCTCTTTGCGGGTCCGGAAGCATCGGGAAAGATGACTACAGCCCTCGAACTCGCCCGTGTGCTGTCCTGCGAGAGGCATGGAGACTGGAACTGCCCGTGCCCCCAATGCGCGCGCCATCGCAGCCTCACTCATTCCGATCTTCTTCTCTTCGGACCGCGTGATATCACACAGGAGCCGCGTGTCGCCGCCGATCTCTATCTGCGATCACCAAGCCTTTCTTCATGGTTCGCATTTGTTCGTTCTGTCAGGAAGCTTCTCAGGCGATTCGATCCTGTGCTCTGGGAGGGAGAAGAAAGCAAGCTTTCGAAGTCAGCGCCTGTGGTGGAGTCGATTGAAGAGCTTCTGCAGGAACTGAGTGAAAAAAAGGATATCGGCATGACAGAAAAGACCAGGGCCGCCATTGAGAAAATCGTCGACAATGCGGCGGGACTCGAGTCTGCTATCCCCGATGGAATTCCGGTATTCATGGTGCGAAACATGTCGACATGGGCGACTATGTCTCCAGTAGGTCGCAGCAAAATGGTCATTATTCAGAATGCTGACACTGCGGGAGAAAGCGCTCGTAACGCAATGCTCAAGATACTTGAGGAACCTCCTTCTACCGTGCGCTTTGTTCTCACCGCGTCACGTCGCGCCACTGTCATCGCAACCATCCTTTCCCGCTCGCAGCTGATAGGATTCGATCATCGTACCCCCCAACAGTCCCAGGCCATCGTAACCCGTCTTTTCAAACTTGAAGAACAAGTACAGGATCTCGGCGAGTTTTTTAGAAAGAGAAGCGCTTTTTCGCCCGAGCGAGCAGATTTTCACGCTCGCCTGTTCCTTGGCATACTGTTTGCTGAATCGGTGGTCGCGGAGACTTCCCCTCCAGGCGGCACTATCGCGGAGGTCATTACACTCGCTCGCGAAGCCGGACTAGACCTCTCCTCGATGTTGAGAGCGCTTTCTGAAGAGACAGGAGGTTTCGGGAACAAAAATCCTGCCTTCGCGGATTCCTTTTTAACATTCCTGCGCGCGCTCACCCGCGTGTTACGGCAGATTTCGGCAGAGCCGGCACCCTCACCGGCGCTCGTCATGCTGATCGATCGCATTTCCAAGCATATTCGAGAAATGGCCACTCACTACCGCTCGCTCAACCGTTCTCCCGAGCTCATGCTCGAAGCCTTTGCGGGAATCTTCGGAGGATTCAATGAAGGCAGTCTATGAAAATGCGCTCAAGCGGATCGATCGCATACCCCCAGAAGGTCTCAAACAGCTGCTCAGGAATCTGTCAAGCGAATTCGGCATCTATGAAGCTGCGCTGAATTCAACGCTCGACGGCATTATCGTCTGCGACCTTGATCACAGACCGCTCCTCATCAATCGGGCGGCAGAAAAGCTCTTGAAAATCACTTCATGGAACACCGAGGTCCCGGTATGGGAACAACTGAACGACGATCAGCTTGTTGGATTTTTCCGCGCCGCACTCAATGCTGAAGAGAACACATTCGACCGTGAATTTTCATTATCCCGTCCTGCGGGCACGCGGATAGTTTCCATCAGCATCTCTGCCCTCCTCTCGGAAGGAAAAATTTCTGGAAATCTTATTCATATCGAAGACATTACCGAGAGGCGCCGAAAAGAAGCGCAGCTTCGACGCGCGGAAAGCCTCGCGGCACTCACCACGTTGGCCGCGGGAGTGGCGCACGAGATAAAAAATCCACTCGCGTCGATTCGTATCCAGCTTGGCATCATTCGACGCATCCTTTCAAAATCCTGCACCAAGAAAGTAGCCCCTCTTTTCAATAATATCTCGCTCGTTGAGCAGGAAATAGACAGACTCAACGCGATTGTGGTTGACTTTCTTTTTGCCGTCCGTCCGATGGATATTGTGCTCATCCGCGATCACGTGGAGGAAGCGGTCAGCGAAGTAGTTGAACTCACCCGTCAGGAAGCCGAAAGCCAAAATATTTCCGTCGAGGTCGAGCTCGGAAAAGACCTGCCCGAGGTCATGATCGATCGAAAATATCTCAAGCAGGCCCTACTCAACATCATCAAGAACGCTATCGCCGCAATGCCTGAAGGAGGCCGGCTCGTGATTAGCGCCTCGACAGTTGGAGATGAAGTGCAGATCGCTGTTCGTGACACGGGCGTCGGTATTCCCGAAGAGCTTCTCACCAAAATTTTCGAGCCATATTTCACTACTAAGGAAAGTGGGACCGGTCTCGGGTTGACCATCACCTTCAAGATCGTCAAAGAGCATGATGGAGAAATCACAGTGGAATCCACGCCAGGAAAAGGGACTACCTTCGTCATCCATCTGCCGATTCCCCAGCCCGAACGGAAATCCCTGCCCGCCTGGGATGAAGGCCTCGATGTCAGTCCGACATTCGATCTGCAGAATGATACCCTTCATGGCTCCGAGACCACAGTGGTAGAACACCAGTCGCTCCCCGCCATACCCACTCCACCGCGCCAGAAGGAGGCTTGAACCATGCGCGCCACATTGCTGGTTGTCGATGATGAGGCAAATATCAGAGAAGGCTTAGCTCAGCTCTTTTCTCTTGAGGGATATGAGGTCCGAACCGCGCGAGATGGCATGGAGGCCAAAACTGTTGTCGACAGGGAAGACGTCGATGTCATCATCACCGATTACAAGATGGGCAGGATGAGCGGGCTCGATCTTTTGCAGTACGTTGTTTCGACACATCCAGGGCTACCTGTCATCATCCTTACCGCTCACGGCAGTGTTGACAAAGCGGTAGAAGCCATGCGGCAGGGGGCCTTTGACTTCATCGCGAAGCCGCCAAACACCGACCACTTGATCAACCTGGTGCACCGCGCGGTGGAGACACGGGAGCTCTATCGTACCAATCTCGAGCTAAGAGCCGAAGTCGAAAGCCAGCGTGCCCGCAGCTACATTATCGGCCAATCCCCCGGTATAAAGCATATCTTCGACCTTATCCGCAAGGTGGCGCCAACCAGAGCCAGTGTCCTTGTCACCGGCGAATCGGGAGTGGGCAAAGAGCTTGTTGCCGACGCGATTCATAATCTTTCCCCGCGCAAGGACAAACCATTTATTAAGGTACATTGCGCCGCGCTCGCGGAAAGCCTGCTGGAAAGCGAACTTTTCGGCCATGAAAAAGGAGCGTTCACCGGCGCCGCGGCTCGCAAACGGGGCCGATTCGAAATGGCGGATGGGGGCACGCTGTTCCTCGACGAGATTGGCGAAATCAACCAGAATGTTCAGATCAAAATACTGCGTGTCCTGCAGGAGCGCAAGTTCGAACGGGTCGGCGGCGAAGAAACAATCGAAGTCGATGTGAGGCTTATCGCAGCAACCAATCGCGACCTCAAGAAGGAAATCGCGGAAGGCCGCTTCCGTGAGGATCTGTACTACCGGCTCAATGTCGTGAACATCCATGTCCCGGCGTTGAGAGAGCGCCGTGAGGATATTCCGCTCCTGGCCATGGCCTTTCTAAAGGAATTTTCTGAAGAGAACGGCAAGCGAATCGAAGGTTTCGACCCCCGTGCCCGCCAGGCTCTCTATACTTACGACTGGCCCGGTAATGTCCGCGAACTGAGGAATTGCATCGAAAGCGCGGTGGTCATGGCATCGGGCAAATTGATCACACTGGACGATCTGCCCCCTGGACCGCGGAATTTTGGAGAGCGGCGCAATATCTGTATTCCCGCTTTCTCTTCGCTGGAGGATGCCGAGCGGATACTTATTGCGGAAACTTTGGCGCTGGTGGGCGGCAACAAATCAAAGGCAGCAGAAATCCTGAGAATAGGTCGCAAGACCCTTTATCAGAAAATCGAGCAGTACGGCATTGCCGTTCCAGAAGGGAGTGCAGGAAGCTGATCCTGCCGTGAGTCCCTTTTTGAAGGCTGCAAAGATGATTACATGATGCCTTTTCGACGATTCAGGAGGCGCGCCTTGAGCCTGAGGATCGCTTTGGTATGCAGCTGACTCACACGCGATTCCGTGACATCGAGAATTCGGCCGATTTCACGCAGAGTGATGTTCTCATAATAATAGAGGACAAGTACTTTCTTTTCCTTATCGGGCAGTTCTTGTATCGCCTCCATAATCACGCGCCGGACTTCCTCTCTTTCCAACGCAGCATCGGGATTCGCGCTCGATGCCGATTCAACGGTGTCTCCGAGCATTCCTCCCTCCGAATCTGAGCCCGCTGGCCAGATTTCATGGAGCGAGAGAATGGACGATGAGGATACTTTCGCCATGAGACGCGAAAGTTCTTTTCGGTCGATTCCCATTTCCGACGCGATTTCATCATCGCTTGCCGGCCTTCCAAGGCGGCTTTCCAGAGTCGCAATAGCCCGTTCAAGCTGCTTGGCTTTCTTACGCACGGACCGAGGAATCCAATCCATTTCGCGCAAATGGTCGTAAATTGCACCGCGGATCCGGGTTACCGCATAGGTTTTAAACTTGACGTGCTTGTGTGGATCGAATTTTTCAATAGCATCCAGAAGACCGAAGTTGCCGTATCCCACCAGATCACGGTAGTCCACCATGGACGGAAGCGTTACCGAAACCTTCCCCGCGACGTATTTGACAAGCGGCGCGTAGCGCGCAACAATTTCATCACGGACATGGATATCCGATGTCTTTCGGTAGAGCTCCCACAGCCTGTGCTCGTCCACTGATCCGTATTCCATGCTCCGTTCCTTTCACATTCCACTAGAGAATGTATCTGCTCAAATCCTGTTGCAGAACGTAATCCTTGAAATGGTCATCCACATAATTCCTGTCGATGACCACGGTAGAACCTGCATATTCATCCGCTCCGAACGAAATATCCTCAAGCAAGCGCTCCATGACCGTATGAAGACGACGAGCGCCGATATTTTCGGACTGCCGGTTTGCGGCGGCGGCGATTTCGGCAATACGGACCACGGCATCCGGAGTAAACTCGAGAGTGACATTTTCAGTAGACAAGAGCTGAGTGTATTGGATGACCAACGCGTTTCTCGGTTCTGTGAGGATGCGCACAAAATCTTCGCCAGTCAGCGCTTCGAGTTCGACCCTGATAGGAAAGCGGCCCTGCAGCTCCGGAATAAGGTCCTGAGGCTTCGAAACATTGAATGCTCCAGCTCCGATAAAGAGAATGAAGGTAGTGTCTATGGGACCCCATTTGGTATTCACCGTGGTTCCTTCCACAATAGGCAATAGGTCGCGCTGCACACCCTCGCGTGACACATCGATGCCACCGGCGTTCTTGCCTTCGCGATTGGCGATCTTGTCCATTTCATCGATAAAAATGATGCCCGATTCCTGAGCGCGTATTCTCGCTTCCTGGACAATTTTTTCCTGATCTATCAGCCGTTCACGCTCTTCCGCTTCGAGGATGGGAATAGCTTCGGCAACAGTCACCGTTTTCTTTTTCTTCTTTCCACCGAACAGATTCTGAAGACCCCCTAGCGCGATATTCATTTCCTCGAACTGTGTGCCGGCGAAAAGCTCGATCTGAGGTCCCTGAGCCGGAACCGTGAGTTCTATTTCGCGTGAGTCAAGTTTTCCTTCGCGCAACATTCTGCGGAATTTTTCGCGCGTTTCTCCTCCCGCGGCCGCAGCCTGCGTGGGAACAATAATCGTAGCCTGTGACTGACCAATCGGCTCATCGGATGTGGAAAGCCCTGGCAGCAGGATATCAAGCACGCGATCTTCCGCGCGCCGTTTTGCTTCATCGGCGACGCGCAGCTCCATCTCTTCTTTCACCATCGAAACGGCGGCGGCCATGAGATCCCGCACCATTGATTCGACATCGCGTCCGACATAGCCGACCTCGGTAAACTTAGTCGCCTCAACCTTTATGAAGGGCGCGCCGCAGAGTTTCGCCAGACGACGGGCTATTTCGGTTTTTCCAACCCCTGTGGGGCCTATCATGAGAATATTCTTGGGGGCAATTTCCTCACGCACCTCGGGAGGAAGCCGGCGCCGGCGTATCCGGTTTCGAAGCGCGATGGCGACCGCCTTTTTCGCTTTTTGCTGGCCGACGATATAGCGGTCGAGCTCCTCAACTATTTTTTTAGGAGTGAGTAATTCGCTGTCGGTCATCAGAGTTCCTCCACAACGATATGGTCGTTGGTATAGATGCAAATTCCAGAGGCAATTCTAAGGCTCCGCTCCGCGATATCCCGAGCGGTCAGAGAGGGGAGATTGGCTTCTTCAAGTCGTCTTGCAGCATCGAGATAGGCGATGGCCGCGGCATAGGCATAGGGACCGCCGGAACCTATCGCGATGGCATCCTCACTTGGCTCAACCACATCTCCAGTGCCAGAAAGCAAAAACATTTTTGCGGCGTCAGCCACAAGAAGCATAGCCTCGAGCCGGCGGAGCACTCGGTCGGTACGCCAATCCTTGGCAAGCTCCACAGCGGCACGGGTGAGGTCCCCTCCATGTTCCTGCACTTTGGCTTCGAAGTGCTCGAACAGGGTAAAAGCATCCGCGGTGGCACCGGCAAAACCGCAAAGAATCTTTCCGTTATACGTGGTTCGTACCTTGCGGGCATTGTTCTTGAGCACTGTCGTGTTCATGGTGACCTGGCCATCACCCGCCATGGCTACATGACCATCTTTTCGAACGGCCAGTATCGTCGTTCCATGCAAGGGCATCTTTCCCATATCAACCTCGCTTTCTTCCTGGGTGTGGCCCGGATCCGTGCGGATGAGCCTGCTCATACACCTTTCGAAGACGCTCCATATCGACATGCGCATAGATTTGAGTCGTCGAGATGCTCGAATGGCCCAGCATTTCTTGAACCACCCTCATGTCCGCGCCTGCTGCGACAAGGTGAGTCGCGAAGCTGTGCCGGAAGGTGTGAGGGGTCAGATGCTTTTGAATCCCGGCCTCCTGTCTGCGCCGCTCGACGATTTTTTCAGCACCCCGTGTGCTGAGCGGCGTACCTTTGGCGTTGATGAACAAGCGCCCATGTTCCGCAACCCCCAGGCGGAGCATGAGTGAGGCACGTCTCGCAAGATATTGCCGCACCGCGTACAGGGCTGATTCGCAGAGAAAAACAATCCGCTCTTTCGATCCTTTCCCTTTTACTTTAACCGTACCTGCCTTGAGGTCTATGCGAGCAAGTTCCATCGCGCAGAGTTCCGAAACCCGGCAGCCGCTCGAATACATCACTTCAAGGAGCGCTTTGTCTCGCACATCACGGAACCGTGTCCCGCTTATTCCGTCCAGGAAGCGCTGCGCTTCCTCCTGAAAGAGAAACGCGGGGAGATGTCGTTGTGCCGGCAGGTTTTCGACTGACCTGGCCGGATCTTCCTGCCTTGCATGGAAGCGCATGCGATAGCGATAGAATCCCCGAACTGCAGATAGCGCGCGATTTATCGAGGACGATGCACGCTTCTCCATCACCAGCGAGCCTGCAAACGCGCGAATGTCTGCCGCATCTGCCTCATCCACATCCTTCCCTTCAAGGAAGGTTTCATACAGGGCAAGATCTCGTCGATAGACCTCGACCGTCCGCGGCGAGAGCCCTCTTACTGCCGCGAGGTACTCGAGATAATCGACCAGCCGTGCATCCATGACTCAGTGTTCCTCCCGCGCTTTCTCATCATGCGAATGGAGATAATCACAATCCGGATTGATGCAGACTTTCTGCGTGCCGCTTTTCCGATCGTATTTCTCGACAAGGAACCAGCCACAATGCGGACAATTCACCTCAGTAGGCTTGTAGAGCGTCATAAAATCGCATTCGGGATACCTGCTGCAGCCATAAAATTTTTTCCGCCTTCCTTTGGTTGTCACGCGGGGTACAATGTCGCCGCCGCACTTTGGGCAGCGCGCGAGCGGAACGGATTTGGTGAAAGTGCATTCCGGAAATCCCGAACAAGAAAGAAAGTATCCGAAACGCCCCAGCTTCTTGACCAGTGGTTTGCCACATTTGGGGCAGCATTCGCTGGTCTTCTCGTCGAGGATGCCGTGCATATCCTTCAATTCGTCCATAACTCTGGAAATCTTGTCCCGGAATGGAAAGAAGAATTTCTTCATTTCACTGACCCAGTCGACCTTTCGTTCTTCGACCTGGTCGAGCATCGATTCCATTTCCGCGGTGAAACGTGTGTTGATTACTTCCGGGAAATTCGAAGCAAGAATCTCATTGATTATCTTTCCAAGCAGAGTCGGTATCAGCTGTCGCTTATCGCGCTGGACATAGTATCGCTCGATGAGTGTCTCGATAGTCGGCGCATAGGTCGAAGGTCTTCCGATACCGAGTTCCTCGAGGGTTCGGACCAGGGTTGCGTCGGTATAGCGCGATGGTCCTTGCGTAAAATGCTGAATGCCATGGATCTTTTCTACATGCAGATGTTCGCCTTCCTTTACAGGCAGCGAGTGACTCGTTCGTTCTTCTTTCGATGCACCGAGTCTGATAACCTTATAGAACCCTTCCTCGACAAAAGAAGACGCCGATGCACGGAAGATGCCTTCACCGATCTGAATGTCCGCGGTATGGGTTCGTATCATTGCTGGCTTCATCTGTGAAGCGACGAAACGTTCCCAGATGAGGGTGTAGAGTCTGAGATGATCGCCCTTGAGATAGCGCGCTGCTTCGTCGGGAGTAATATCTATTCTGGTTGGGCGTACTGCTTCATGAGCGTCCTGCGAAGTGGAGGCGGCCGCATAGCGAATCGGTGTTTCGGGAGTTTCTCCGGGAAAATACTGCATGAGCCATAAATGGGTCTCCTGGAGCGCTGTTTCAGAAATTCGTGTGGAATCAGTACGCATGTAGGTAATAAGACCCAGGCGTTGATGCCCGAGATCTACGCCTTCGTAGAGCTGCTGTGCCACCTTCATGGTTTTGGTGCTGGTAAAACCGAGACGGTTTGCCGCAGTCTGCTGGAGAGTCGATGTCGTAAAAGGCGGCTTTGGACGTATAGCCCGATCCGAGGCTTGAATTGCGCTGACAATCGCTTCGTTCCCAGCGAGTTTGGCGATAATGGCCTTGGCAGCAGACTCATTGGGTATCGATGGCTTTTCGCCGCCAAGCAGCGATAGTTCGGCCTTCAGGAGGTGCTGATGTGCCCTGATCTGGGCTTCCACGGTCCAGTATTCCTCGGGAACATAGGATTCGACTTCCTTTTCTCGGTCACATATCAGCTTGAGGGCCACTGACTGGACGCGGCCGGCGGACAGACCTGATTTGACCTTCTGCCAGAGCAGAGGCGACAGAGTATATCCCACTAGCCGATCGATGACGCGCCGTGCCTTCTGGGCTTCGACCAGGCTCATGTTGATCTCACGCGGTGAAGCCATCGCCTTCTGCACAGCCGGTTTGGTAATTTCATTGAACGTCACACGGGAGATAGCAATTCCCCTGACCTTGTCTCCAAGATATTTTCCTATTTGATAGGCAATCGCTTCCCCTTCGCGGTCAGGATCCGAGGCGAGGACCACCGCAGTGGAACGCTTGGCTTCCTCGGTGAGTTCCTTCAATTTTTGCGCCTTCCCTCGTACGGTGATGTATTCTGGCTCGAAATCATGATCTACATCCACGGCAAGACGGGATTTTGGCAGATCGATAACCTGTCCATTCGAAGCCAGCACCCGGAATTTCGAACCAAGATATTTTTCGATAGTCCTCGCTTTGGCAGGAGATTCCACGATCACCAGAGTCTTGGATTTTTCTGACGACGCAGAGGCTGGTTCTTTGCCACCCCTGCTCTTTTTTGCGGTATTCCTAGTCGTTGCCATTCAGCTTGGCTCCTCCCGGGGACATGACTTTCTCACACAACGTGTCCTCGATATTCATTAGCGCCTGCAGGTCAGCGGCGGTACGTACCTCTGGCGCGCCATCCTCGGCAAGCGCATCGGCACCCGCGTTTCGGCTCGACCTTCTGCATGCCGCAGCTACCGCCAGCTCGCGTCCTTCTGCCAGCGCAAATTCAGCAGTAATTAGAGCGCCCGACTTCCTGGGAGCCTCGATAACGACTGTCAGTGCAGACAGCCCCGCGAGAATGCGATTCCGCTCCGGAAAACGGTAGATATCGATATTCACGCCGGGCGGATACTCCGAAACCAGCAGCCCTCCCGACGCCATGATGTCGGAAGCAAGACCCCGGTTCGAAGGAGGATAGATGCGATCGATGCCGCAAGGAAGAACCGCAATAGTTGAGCCACGCGTCGACTTCGAGCCTGTCGCTGTGCGGGCTGCGCCTGTACACAGCGCGCCACGGTGAACCGCTGCGTCTATCCCTCGCGCTAGGCCCGAGATCACACACAGCCCCATCGCTGCTGCTTCGCTCGCAAGACTGACGGCCGTCTTGATACCGATCGTTGTCGGCGTGCGAGTCCCCACCATGGTGATGGCCTGATGCTGGTCAAGCCTTCCGGCACCCCGAACAAAAAGTCCAAATGGCGACCGATAGATTTCGCGAAGCAGCTGCGGATATTCAGGATCGATGACCGGCACGAACCGGGCAGAAAGCGTATGCAGCATTGCTGCGTCGACCTCGGCATGAGCTAGGACGCGCGCCGGATCTAGCGCTTTGACCCGCAGCCGACGGTACAAGAGCGCCGAGATTTCATCAAGCCCCATCTGCAGAAAGTCCTGTCGGTCCCGCACACGCGCAAGCAGGACGAGGCGTTCCTGCCATGTCAGAAAATGCAGACGATGGAACGCAAGGAGCAGCGCTGGGTCGACCTGACGAGTCGATGGAATCAATGCTTCGGTCGAGTCGATCTCTGCCGTGGGGAACAGCGAACCATCAGATATTCCTCTCCGCCTAGCCGCGCACCGTACCCGGGATTCCCTGGTTTCGAAATCCAATGTGCGTGCAAATTCGGAACTTCCGTTCGAGGACATATGCTTCATGGATGAAGACCCTCCATGTAGCCTGACGTTCCGCTTAGCTGCAACTGCTTTCATTTTGCGCCTGTTCCTCACTTTCGTGGAAAGTATTCCTTGTGGTACATACCGAGAGCAGCCTCATCGATGTGCGTATAGATCTGTGTGGTCGCGATATCTGTATGCCCCAACAGCTCCTGAACAGTGCGCAAGTCGGCACCACCGGCCAACAGATGAGTAGCAAAAGAGTGGCGAAAGGTATGCACTTTCGCATGTACCCCCGCCCTTGCTCGTATGCCGCTGAATCGCTTCCAGATGCCCTTGCGAGAAATCCCTTTGCCTTCCTGGTTTAGGAACACGAATTCCGAGCGATTCATTTTTTCGAGCAGCGGCCGCCCCTCAGTCAGATATCGCGTCAACCAGTACTTTGCCTCTTCGCCAAAAGGCACCAGGCGCTCCTTTTTTCGCTTTCCCATGACTCTGATCAGCTTTTCTTCCAGATACAACTGAGTAAAAGTCAGTCCTGCCGCCTCCGAGATCCTGAGTCCGCAGGAGTAGATAAGCTCGAACAGAGCCCTGTCCCTGAGCCCGTTTGGAGTACTGACATCGATGGATGCCAGCACTTCTTCGACAAGCTCGGGCGCTAAAACGTCCGGCAGGTTTCGATCCTGGTGTGGAGTCCTTATCTGCGCGGAAGGGTCGTCTGTTCTCACTTTTTCTACGATACAGAATCGATAAAAGGAATGAAGGCTCGCAACAATACGCGCCATGGTGGTACGCTGCAGCCCTGCCTGGGAACGCCATACGAGATAGGACAGCAGATCCTCACTGTCAGCCTCGCGAGGAGTCCGGCCGTGCTCCTGGAGAAAGCGCTCCAGCATCTCGGCTTCGCGCACGTACACTTCGGCGGTCAGAACCGAACGACGTCGGGCGGAGAGCAGATAGGCCTGGTACTGCCGCATCAATGAAGTCACCGCCTTCCTCCAAAATCTTCTGGAGCGACTCTCCTGGAACGGAGCGCAGTCGGGATGTCGAATTCATCGGTCTCGCGGTCGGTTTCAAAACTCACTTTTCCATAGGGTGATGAAGAAGAGGGAGACGATGAGGTCGGCTTGTCCCGTTCGGAAAACTGCCGATCCTCGCGCAGCGGCCATTCATCTGGCCCTAAAAATTCAGTTGTTCTCCCCGAAGCGCCGAGCGGCATTGACATACCGCCTTTTGTCTCCTGTCGGTCCGCAGATTTCTGCCGTGCGGTACCAAATCCGGTCGCGATGACAGTGACTCTCACTTCGTCCTTGAGGCTGCTATCGGTCACCACTCCCGCGATGATGTGGGCATCCTCCGCGGCTTTCGAAGTGATGAGATCGATGATTTCCTGGTATTCAGTCAAGGAAAAATCCTCGCCGCAGGTCACATTGACGAGGATATTGCGCGCTCCTTCGATCCTGGCATCATCGAGAAGAGGATTGTTGACCGCCTTCTCGGCCGCGTCTGTCGCACGGTTCTCGCCACTGCCAATCCCGATGCCCATGATCGCATCACCCTGACCTTCCATGACAGTCCTCACATCGGCAAAATCGATATTGATATCGCCAGCGAGGGTAATAAGGTCAGAGATCCCCTGCACGCCTTGCCGCAGCACCTCGTCCGCAATGCGGAATGCTTCCTTCAGCGGAGTCTTCTTGTCTACTACCTTCAGAAGATTCTGGTTCGGAATGACGATGACGGTATCTGCGGCTTGTTTCAGTTTGGCGAATCCTTCCTCAGCGATGCGGTTGACGACTCGGCCTTCGAAGGTAAAAGGTTTGGTGACAACGGCAACCGTCAGCGCGCCGAGATCCCGTGCTGTCTGAGCGATAATCGGCGCTGAACCGGTACCAGTTCCTCCTCCCAGCCCTGCGGTAACAAACACCATGTCCGCCCCTCTGAGGGCCTGTTCAATCTTATCTCTGTCCTCGACCGCCGCTTTTTCGCCGATCTCCGGCTTGCCGCCCGCGCCTAAACCTTTGGTGATCTTGGAACCGATTCCAAGACGGATCTCTGCCTTGGAACGCCCGAGATCCTGGAGATCCGTATTCACGGCGATGAACTGTACATTCTTCAACCCTGCCATGATCATGCGGTTGACCGCATTCGAACCGCCGCCGCCGGTACCGATTACCTTGATGATGGTTGGACTGCCGATACCGTTATCATCCACAAATTCGATCGCCATGGAATTCCTCCTTGCGCTTCAGAAAAACCTTTCCTTAATCCATTTCATCAGAGAAAAACCGCCCTGATGGCGTGCCCTTCCTTTTTTTCTAACGGATATGCCCGCACCCGCGGCCAGTCGCTGCGCTTCGAGCATCGCCACACCGACCACCGCCGAGAAGCCTGGCGAGCGGTAGGACGCATCCAGTCCCTGGACATCGATTGGCATACCAATCCGCACCGGCACTCCGAACACCGAATGGGCGCATTCGTCGATATTGGGCAGCAACGCGCTCCCTCCGGTAAGAACCACACCTGCCTTGATGGAATCTCCAAAGCCTGCGCGAATGATTCTTTCCCTGACCATTTCGAACATCTCTTCGACACGCGGCTGAATGATGGAAACCAGCTTGCGCCGCTCCATCTCCACCGGTTCACGGGCACCGAATCCAGGGACGATGACCATCTCATCAGGATCGATCACTGGAATCCAGGCTGAGCCCGATTCCTTCTTGAGGCGCTCCGCGGCATCCACGGGAATGCTGAGCATGATGGAGATATCTCCGGTAATCTGGCTCCCACCAGCTGGAATCGCGGAGGTAAATACCGGCGTCCCTTCCGAGAACACCATAAAATCGGTCGTTCCACCACCGACATCGATGAGCATGCATCCAAGTTCTCGTTCATCCTCGGTCAGTACGGCTGTCGCTGCTCCAAGAATTCCCAGATAGCTCTGTTCAACCCGGTATCCTGCCCTGGATACGCACTTGAACATGTTCTGAATCGTAGATACTGACCCTGTAATGATATGCACGCTGCATTCCAGCCTTACTCCGCTCATATGGAGGGGATTGCGCACATCCTTCTGGTCATCCACCGTATAGGAGCGCGGAATGACATGCAGTATTTCTCTATCCATCGAGATCTGCACTGCCCGGGCCGTTTCATGAACCCGTCCGACATCTTCCGCGGTGATTTCCCTTCCGCGACCGGTTATCGCTACCTGCCCTGTCGTGTTGAAGCTTTCGATATTCGCCCCGGATAAAGCCAAAGAGACCGCTCTTGTCTCAAGGCCCGACATGAGCTCGGCGGCATCGATGGCCGCAGTAATGCTGTTCAGCGTACCTTCGATATTGAGAACTACCCCTCGGCGTAAACCGCTCGATGGCGCGGCCCCGATACCGATGATCTCGAATCTTCCTTCTTCGTCAAAATCCCCGATAATCGCCTTGGTAGTCGATGTTCCGATATCGAGGACAGAAATGCGTGATTCAGTCAGAAACTGCCTCCTTCATCCGGTACACCACTGTTCCGGTCCTGAAATCGATTTCGCTCGGACCATTTCCCAGTCCGCGGGAGCGCAGAATATCCAGCACGACGATCGCGGTTCGCAGTGTGCCCGCATCGATTCGCAAGGGCATCCGGACAGTGGTTTTCGCATGCACGGGATAGAGCACAAGCTCGGCTCCCGATTCCGAGATCCTCTCGATCCTCAGTTCTGAAAAGGCAGAGAGAAGTTCAGGAGAGCGTCGCCCCAGTTCGGAGAGATCCTGCATGAGGGGAATCAGCATATCCGGTATACGCTGGCCTGCCTCAAATTTGGAAAATCTGATACCGGACAATATCGGCAATGAAGGAACTCTGCTGTCGCTTGGATCCAGTTCAGCAAAGGCAACTCCCTCGGCGTCGATGAGTACAAGTCTCGAGCTTTGATTGCCTTCAGCAAGCACGCCTACCACCGCGGTACGCTCGACAATCGCTACCCCCAACGTGGAAGGCAGGAGGCGGTATACTTTCGCCCTCGCGATTCTTGGGTTCTGCTGCAGGCGATCCACAATGGCGTTCACATCGACCGTCAGCAGGCTTTCGTTGCCGATAGGGCCGAGCGCTTCCAGTACTGTCTGCTTAGAAAGAGACATCAACCCCTCAATTCTGACATGCTCAATTCTTGTGAGTCTGGGAAGCAGGACGGCAAGCCCCGCTGCGACCAAGCATATGAGAACGATGGCTCCAAGGAATCTGAGCAGAAACGAACGATTGATGTTGGTCGATCTGGCGCGGGCTTGATCCCGCAATTCCTGGTTAAGACGTTCTGCGGGGCCAGCAAGCCTGGCGGTAACCGGCGATGCGTGTGGATAATGAAGAAAGACAGATCCCCTTTGGCTGTCCGGTTCTTTTTTCTCGCCGACAGGGTGCTGTCGTTTCGTTCGGGCAGCAACACGCTGCCGATCGCCTTCCTTGAGGCCGAAGCCTGATGCGGCGTCAGTTCCCGGTATGGATGTTTCGCGCCGGATCGTTCGTGTCGGCAATGATACCGAATAGGTATCGGGAATGGAGAGGAGGACGCCTGGCGTCCTACCCTCTCGGCTATCCGCTGTGTTTGCTTCCCTAGCATGCTGTAATTCGAGCTCAGTCATGCGCTGCTCCCTTCGCGGAAACCACTCCCGCTGGCGCTATTGTCCATCGTTCACTCGATGAGAAATTCACGAGAAAACCCGCGCAGATAGCGGACATCAGGACCGCGGTTCCTCCCGAGGAAAAGAAAGGAAGTGCAAGGCCTGTAGTGGGGACCACACCTGTGACCACTGCGAGATTCAGCATTATCTGCCCTGTCAGCAGTGCAATCAGTCCGAATCCCGCTACTTTCCGGAAATAATCCGCCTTGAGGATCCTCTTCGACGCCCGGAAAACAATGAATGCCCAGAGAGCGAGGATCAGAATGACTCCAGCAAAGCCTGTCTCTTCGACAAAGGCAGCAAAGATAAAATCTGACTGTACTTCGGGAATCGCATTGATTTTTAGGGTTCCCAACCCGATTCCCTTTCCCCATAGCCCTCCTGCCCTAATTGCTCTGAGCGCACTGAACATCTGGTAATTGACCGTCTGTGCATGGTGGTCAGGCATGAGAAACCCAACAAGACGCTCTACGCGGTAATACGAGGAAAAAATCATCAGAAAGCCGTATAGCGCTCCAATGACCAGGAGGCTCAACACGAATCTGAGCGAAACACCAGCAATGAAGAGCACTGCCAGCAGGACAAGAATGATTAACATTGATGTAGAAAAATCGTCCTGGAGAAAAA
Organism: Spirochaetota bacterium; assembly: GCA_029265255.1. The sequence goes on along the minus strand of JAJUJQ010000005.1, from coordinate 38,728 downwards.
TGAGCAAGGATGACAGACCAGCAATAATGACCGCCGGAAGGGCCACGATGGAATTTTCTTCTATCAGCGATTTCCGTTTATCCAGGAAGGATGCCAGATACAGCACCATGATCGGTTTCCAAAGTTCGGATGGCTGCAGCGTAGAACTCCCGATACGGATCCAGCGCCGTGCACCATTTATTTCCACTCCAAGCGGCGTGAATACTGGAAGCGCCAGTCCGATCAGTCCCGCCAGCACCATGAGCGGTAACATCCATCTCAGAATTTGTTCGGGAAGGACCGCGCAAATCGCCATGATTACAAGAGACACCGCATAAATTGCTGCCTGTTTGCGAATAATGGCATAGGCTCCCCCATGCCGGATCGCAAACCCTATGGAGCCTGACCAGAGCGCAAGAATTCCAATCGCAGAAAATACGACAATCGCGGCGACAAGCTGCCAGTCGATCGTGCCTGGAATCCCGGCCGCAAAAGCCTCATGGCGTTTCATGATCGCATGCTCCTCTCACTGGATTTTCAATGTTGAAAGGGCAAGCAGTGCAAAAATGCCGCCAAGAATCCAGAAACGCACTACCACCTTCGTCTCTTTCTGCCCAAGAAGTTCGAAATGGTGGTGCAGAGGCGCCATCCTAAAAAGTCTTTTGCCTTTTGTCGCTTTAAAATACAGTACCTGCAACATCACCGAGCCCAGCTCCATGACAAACACCCCGCCAATAACCAGGAGCAATACTTCCTTTTTCACCATGAGCGACAGGACACCCAGGACTCCCCCAAGTGATAGGGAGCCTGCATCACCCATAAACACCTCAGCGGGATGCGCGTTGTACCAGAGAAATCCCACACAAGCGCCTAGGAGGGCAAAATTGAACACTGTCAATTCGCTTGCCTGCTTGATGTAGGGAATGCCGAGATACTGCGACCAGTCTGCACGGCCGGTAATATATGTCAGCAACGAAAATGCGAGAAGCGCAAAGATGACCAGCCCCGTGGCTAGTCCATCCAAACCATCGGTGATGTTCACCGCGTTGGACCATGCGGTTACATAGATCATGGCCAACGGAATCCAGAACAGCCCGATATCGACCACATGTATCTTGATAAATGGAATGTAGATCTTGGTAGCCGTCGGTCCGGCAGTCCGATAGACAGCCCAGGCCGCCGCACCCGAAATCAAAAACTGCAGCACAAGTTTCTGCGTTGCCGAAAGACCATCGGAGCTGCGTTTTTTGATCTTGAGATAATCATCGGTCGTTCCTACAAGTCCGAACCCGATGAACGATAGTAGCGCAATCCAGGTAAAATCGCTGCGGACATCGACCCAGAGCACGACCGATATAACGACGGCAATAATGATAAGCACGCCGCCCATGGTCGGTGTTCCTGTTTTAGCAAGGTGTGTCTGAGGACCATCGGTTCGTATGGATTGACCAAATTTGAGCACACGGAGTCGCTCGATGACCAGAGGGCCGAACAGATAGCAGATGATGAGCGCGGTGATGGCCGCGTAGGCGGATCTGAATGTCAGATAGCGAAATATGTTGAATGGCGTGAAATATTTAACCAGTGGAAGAAGCAGTTCACGAAGCATGCATACCTCCTGTCGCCGGACCGGATACCGGCGCAATCCATCCCTCGGCCTCAAGGGCCCCGACAAGCCGTTCCAGCGCCATGCCCCGTGAACCCTTGACCAGCACGAAATCCTTCTCCTTCAGACATGAAAGTACGGCGGCGATCAGATCGTCCATATTTTCGGTATGCAAAAAAATGCCGGCATAACCGACTGAGTTCAGGGCGTCCGCCGCTGCCTTCATCTCCTGACCGAACAGAAACACCGCGTCGCTCTTGATCCTGGCTGCACGGAGCCCTGCTTCGCGATGAGCTATCTCTGTCTCGTTTCCCAGCTCGAGCATCGAACCCAGCACAAGAATCCGCTGTCCTTCCACTGCCAGATTTCCAAGGAAATCGATGGCAGCTGCCATGCTTTCGGGATTCGCGTTGTAGCAATCCTGCAATAGCGTGATACGACCTTCCCGTATCTCAGACCGGCCGAAAAGCGGACGCACCTGACTGAGCCCCTGCGCCACCGCTTCTGGTTGGACGCAAAGCTCCTCGGCCACGGAAAGCGCTGCCATAGCGTTGAGAAGGTTATGCATCCCAGGAAGATGAAAATGGACATCACAGCCGTGCCAGCGGAAGCGCCATCCATGTACACCAAGCGGTTCTAGCGCTTCTATGCCACGTGTCGAATGCAGGCCAAAAAGATGGACTTTCCCTCGCACGAGCCCCGCAAGATAGTCGCGAAACTCATCATCTTCCTTAATAAATGCATGCTGGCGCCCGTCAAAAGCAGAAAAAATCTTACCTTTTTCCTTCGCGATTCCTTCGCGTGTGCCAAACACGCCAATATGCGCCGTCCCGATATTCGTAATCACCCCTGCGTCAGGCTCGTACATGGCAACCAGCTCTTCCATCTCGCCAATGCGATTGATTCCCATTTCAAACACACCAATGCGATGGGAAGGCCGAATGCTGAACAAGGCCAAGGCCATACCGATGTCGGAATTGAGATTCCCCTCGCTCATCGCGACCGCGTCGCTACCGTATGCCGCCGAAAGCACGGCTGCGATGCATTCTTTCGTGGTCGTCTTGCCGCTCGAACCGGTTACTCCGATACGGTACAGCTGCATCCGCCGGCGATATTCGCGCGCTCCTTTCTGAAGCGCCGCAAGAGGAGCCTCAACAATAACAATCCCAAGTCGGCGCGCCTGATCCTGCCCCAGAGCTGCCGCAAGATCATCCAGCACCCTGGCGCGCTGCGATTGTTCAATCATGATGGCAACTGCACCCGCCTTAGCAGCGTGCACCACAAAGCGATGGCCGTCTGTCCGCTCGCCTTTCAATGCAACAAACAGTGACCCAGGCCCCGCCCTCCGGGAATCGACGGTCACCGACGTGATTTCTGCGTCAAGATTGCCGCAGCACGCAGCGCCGATCATGCCGCTGAATTCGCCGACAGTGAACAGGACACTGGTCTTATCGATCGCCATCGTGCCCCTCCCCTGCCTGCGAATTCTGCTCTGGCCGCGATACGGTTATGAGAAGCCGCTTTTCAGGACTCGCGGGAATTAAGCCATTCCTCCGGGCAACAGACTCAATACGCTCTAAATTCGCCAATCGCGCTATGGAAGCATCCAGCTCCTTGCCGCTCTTGATGAGATCTATCTCCATACGCTCGAGATCGCGTACCGCAGCGCGCAGCTCTGTATACCTGGTCGTTTGATACACGAGAACCGCGAAGAATGCGCATGTAATGAGCGCAAATACCCAGAATCGTCGTGCGTTCACTGCGCGCCTCCTTCGTTCGCACCCTCAGCGGGCTCTTGATCCATGACGGATCGTCGGATCGCGCGAAGTTTTGCGGATCGAGAAGGAGGATTTGCCCGTATCTCTTCTTCTGACGGGACCAACGGTTTTTTCCACTCGAGCGCATAACGGCCGGACTTGCTAGATTCAGCGAAGATATGCTTGACAATCCTATCCTCGAGCGAATGAAAGCTGATGACCGCGCAGATGCCTCCGGGCGCGATGAGCTCAAGCGCGAAGCGCAGGGCGCGCTCAATCCGTGCAAGCTCATCGTTTACCGCGATGCGCAAAGCCTGAAAAGTGCGCGTCGCGGGGTGAATTCTTCCATGACGGTAGGCGGGTGGTACTGCTCCAACGATGATATCCGCAAGCCGGGCAGAGGTTCTAATGCGTTCCTTCCTGCGGGCGGCAACGATGGCACGGGCAATGCGCCGCGAATATCGTTCTTCCCCATAGCGGTAGATAATGTCAGCCAGCGCTTCTTCCCCCAACTGGTGGACCAGATCCTCCGCGGTTCGCTCCAGTAGCGGCGAAAAACGCATGTCCAGCGGCTCTTCGGAACGAAAAGAGAAGCCGCGCTTTGAGGCGCTCAGCTGATATGTCGACACGCCTAGGTCGAACAGAATGAATGAAACCTTGCCGCCATGGAGGATTCTTTGTACCTCTGCAAGGCCATCGTCGAAGAACGCGTTGATGATCCGCACCCTTGAGCTGAACGAGACGAGCCGTGTCGCCGCTCTTGTGCATGCATCAGGATCCGCATCGATACCGATACATTCGAGATCAGAATACGCCGAGAGAAGCGCCAGGGCATGACCTCCTGCCCCAAGCGTACAATCCACATATCGCTCGAGAGGCCGAATCCCGGACACCAGCGCCTGCACTTCCTTGAGCATAACCGGAACATGAAGAGAGAATTCCGGCTGGTTTGCATCTTCCTGCACGGCGCCATCTCCTTACGAAAGGGTAAGACCGCCAAGATCTTCTGCGGCGGCAAGGAATTCGTCCTGGTTTTCGGCAAGATACTGCTGGTAGCGTGTTGCGTCCCAGATCTCGATATAGCGGGAAATACCGAGAATGATGCACTCTTTCGACAAGCCAGCCCATTCGCGCAGACTCTGGGGAATGGATATGCGGCCAAGCTTGTCAACCTCGACTTCCTGAGCCGGAGCAATAATTCTCCTCTGGATCAGCCGTGAGCGTTGTTGAAACAGGCTGGTCGACTCCATGATTTTGCGAGAAAGCACTTCCCACTCTTCAGGAGCGAAAAGCCAGAGACAGGCATCGACCCCCTGAGTCAGAACCAGGCTCGAGGGAAGGTCCGCACGCAGCTTTGCGGGAAGCGAGAGCCTCCCCTTCTCATCGAGCATGTTCCTGAACTCACCAGTCAACAGTTTCATTTCCACCTTTTCCTACAATTTCCCACTATTTCCCACTCATGTATCATTTTAAGCCACAGAATGGCATTGTCAACGAAAGTTGTGGAAAAAGAATCGACAGAAAATAAAAAGAATGGGAGTTTATCTATACAAATGTATAGGACATGTGAGAGATGACGGGAAGAAACCGAAGATTAATACCGCACGCGTTTTAGTGACACCGTCTGTATTATCGGCTTGCGCACGGAGGTTCTTGAATGGGTGTGCCAGCGATGTGCGCTGTCGTGTTCCGGTCTACCCTCCGCAGATGCTCGAGGGCAATAGCCGCTTTTGCGCGCGCTGTTGTTCCGGCGAGCAGGCAAGGCGAAGGATATACCGGCAACCCAAACCGGGCGGCAACACGCCGTGTATCAGTTTCATCACAGAACAGCAATGGCCTCACGATCGCGAAAGCGTTATTAAAGTACCATCGTATCGGATCGAGACCTTCGAGCCTTCCTTTTTGCGCAAGATTGAGCAGTACGGTCTGGGCGGCATCGGTCATGGAATGCCCAAGGGCGATACGGCGGACTCCTCTGGCAGCTGCTTCTTCTGCAAGAGCTTTGCGCCGCGCTCGCGCGCACAGGAAGCAGCCCTGTTCAGCACCTATGTTCACGGTACGCACCGAAAACGGCACTTCCAACGAGGCGCACATCTCAGCAATGCTGATTAGCGCCTCAGGCGGCATGCGCATACGCTCATTATCAACCAGACAGGCGTACAGAGAACGTCGCCCGCGCCCTTGAAGCACGAGAAGCGCCAAGAGAGCCAGCGAATCCTTTCCACCGGAAATCCCCACCAGAACCGGGTCATCCGGCCCATAGAGTCTATAGCGCGAATTGACGGCCTCAACCTTTCGCAATACGCGCTCGAGCCATGGCGCTCTCCGGCCAGAAAGCGCTGCCATTAATTCTGCAGAACACGAAAACGCTGGCATCACTGTCTCTTACTCGAGAAGTGCCTGAACAAGCGCAGGAATATTATTCTGATCCGTGGCGCTCTGCGGGCGAATATATACCCGAACCGTTCTGAGCATGCCGGAAATCTTCTGTATTATTTCAGGCTGGAATAATGTGGAACGGCGCTCGAAGGGTTCGAATCCGTCGTCGGTTTTTACCATGAGATCCGTCTCCAGGTTGATGCGTTCCGGAATGTCGATCACAACATCGATATCGGAAATTCCGGCCGCCTGAGCGAGCGTTGTCTCGGCATCAACCCGCTTTCTGATGTCCAGCAGATCGGCATGGACTGGGTTATCCGGATTGAAGCAATGTTCTGCGGCAAGCCTGAATATGTGCTTTTCCTCCGCTTCGCGGATCAAGCGGAAGGGCGCGAATTTCTGGTGTGATACCAGGCGACCGAAGCTCAAATCATCGATACCATATAGACTGGCTGGTTTCAGCACCCCTTCTTCCAGCGCCAGATGCACTGCCTTTCTGACCATCGCCGTTGCCGCGCGTACTACAGGATGCCAGTATACCGCACGGTACATCTGGTACTTCGCGAAAATAATCGCTTCGATGCTCATTTCACCCCTTTGGCTGATAGCCAGCCGGTCGTCGTGAACGACCAGTCGGCGCATGATGTAGTCTGCATCCTGAATGCCATACGGCACACCGCAATAGAATGCATCCCTGGTAAGATAATCGATTTTGTCCGGGTCGAGCACGCCCGAAAGAAAGGATCGGAACAGCATTGTTTCCCGGTTTTCGCCGACAGAACGATTTGGATCAATAATCGCTGCTGTCTGCTCCGGGTCAGCTCCACACGCTTCCACAAAAGAGCGCAGCGGTTCGGAAACGATCATGTCGCCCGCAAGCGTCTCATGTCGGACCAGCGGCAGTTCTTTCAGAGAATGAGCATAGGGGAAATGCCCGATATCATGACACAGAGCTGCTACAAGAAATGACCTGAGTCCTTGAGGTGACACAAAATCGATCTCGCCCTTTTCCACCAGCGCAAGCGCCATGCGCCGCGCGATATGGTATACGCCTAGACTATGAGCTTTGCGGCTGTGGGTCGCTCCGGGATAAACCAGCGCGACGGGGCCAAGCTGTCTGATCCGATCAAGCACCATGAAGGAACGAGACTGAAATAGGGCATGGAGAGACGCATCCATGTGCACATCCCCCCACACGGGGTCCCGCACCACGACATCGAACCGATTCACCAATGCGTTCAGTAAAGAAATGTCAGGCATGCCATCCACCAATCCGGGTCGTGATATACGGCATGGGCCGCAAGGTCATTCTACCAGCAGACCGAACCGCAGTACAGCGCACGCCTACCTGATGGTGCAAGATGGTTGACCTGTTCTCGACATTTCCGACATGATGCAGGCGTGGAATTCCTCAGTGGCTATGTGTTCCATGCAGCAGATGGCTTTCTGCACCATCTAAAAGAAGAAATACCAGAGATTACCCGGATCGATGGTTCGCTGATAAGCGCATGGAACAGAAAGGGACCGCTTCCTTTTAATCTCAATGAGCACCCCGTATTCTGGACACGGAACGTCTGGCTCGAACCATTTCTCCTCGAAATTGATTCGATTTCCGACGCGGCGCGTGCCTTAAGGGCCATACAGCGCAACTGGAGCCCCTGCTACACACACCATGTTCGTCGAACCTCACTTATCGCAGAAAAGCTCCCACATGTTCCCACAAAGCCCAAACCATTCCCTTTTACCATACCGAACGCTCCCATGGGTGCCTTTACCTTACTGGACCAACACCTCCTTCTTGGATCGGCAAGGTGTTCAAGTCCTTTCCCTGGAGGCGCGTTTGAATTCCAGGAGAATCGCGATGATCCGCCCTCCCGCGCATACCGCAAGCTATGGGAAGCCCTGGTGCTTGCGGGCACGCTACCTCATGCCGGAGAGCGAGCATTTGATGCCGGCGCAAGCCCTGGAGGCTGGACTTGGGCGCTCGCATCGCTGGGGGCGGAAGTCCTTTCGGTGGACCGAGCGCCTCTGGCACCTCGCATTGCCGCCATGCCTGGCGTCCGTTGGCTGAAGCACGACGCGTTTACCCTCACACCTAAGGAGGTTGGTCCGGTCGATTGGTTGTGCTCAGATGTTATCTGCTATCCTGAGGCGCTCTGGAACTGGATTGAGAAGTGGCTGGAATCGGGCTTGGCTCGTCATTATATCTGCACGATCAAAATGCAAGGCACGCGATACGATCGCGCTACCACGCTCCGATTTGCCCGCGTACCAGGCTCGAAAGTCGTGCACCTGTGGCACAACCGGCATGAATTGACATGGATCAGTCTCGCGTCATGGCGCCAAGCCGCTGCCGCATCCGATTGAAAAAGTCGCTCTTAAGCGCTTCTTCGTCCGATTCTTCCTTTGCAGCCTCCACATCCATATCCACAACAAGATCCTTCGGCAATTCGTCAAGAAATGGTGATGGCGCGCTCTCTTTTTCGCTTCCGGAACGATGTCGGCGCAATGCCCGGCTTAGATACAACTCCTTTCGGGCCCGAGTCACCGCTACATAGAATAAACGACGTTCCTCTTCGATATCTCCTTCGGACTCCTCAAGCGCACGCGCGTGTGGAATAATGCCATGTTCACAACCGGGAATGAAAACATATTCGAACTCGAGGCCTTTGGCCGCGTGAATAGTCAGAAGACTGACTCTTCCTTCCTCTTCATGAGCATCATCGCGGACCGTAAGCGAAATGCGTGCTAACCAGGCGAAAATGCTTCGATCCAAGGTATCCGGATCCTTTTCCCAACGTTCCGCAGAAGAAGCGAGCAGTTCGAGATTCCTGTATTTCCAGACCGCGGCTTTCTCATTTTTCTTATGTTCTTCAAGAAGATACTGCCAATAACCGATATCCTGGACGATGGCACGTATCGCAGAGGAGACGGTAAGCCTGCCATGGAGCAGCCCTTCTCTCAACATCGCAAGGTATTCGAAAAAGGAAACGGATTCTGCAAGCCCGCGAATAACCGATGCCTCCTGATGCGACAACGACACGTCGGCACGCGAGAGGCTCTGGACACTGGCATGGAGTGAACAGTGATTTGATTTTGCGTGGTGTGAAAGATGCTCTATGGTTGCTCGTCCGATTCCCCGTCTCGGCACATTGATGATTCTAAGCACCGACACGTCGTCATCAGGATTTGCAACCGCCCTTAGATAGGCGACAATGTCCCTGATCTCTCTGCGCTGATAGAAGGAAGGGCCACCCGCGACGCGGTAGGGAATGTTGTGCTCAACGAGCTCGTTCTCAATACAGTCTGCCAACGCATTGGTTCTGACCAAAATGCCAAAATCCTCCCAGCCAGCATGATCGCGGAACCGTAATTCCTTCATGCGGGTCACGATGCGCGCTGCTTCCTCTTCCTCATTCTTAGCGGAACTGAGATGTATCGGCGTTCCAGTTTTGCCAAGAGGCGACCACAATTGTTTCTGTTTCCGTTTGCGGTTGTGTGCAATAACAGTGTTCGCGGCGCTGAGGATACTTCCGGTCGAACGATAATTCCGTTCAAGCTTGATTTCCACAAGGCCTGGATGATCGGCTTCGAATCGCTCCATATTGCGATAGTCCGCACCTCTCCACGAATAAATCGACTGATCGTCGTCTCCCACCACACAGATGTTTCCACTTTCGATCTCGCGGATTAATTCATATTGCTGCAATGAGGTGTCCTGGAATTCATCGATCATGACATAGCGGAACCGGGCTCGATATTTGTTTCTGATCGCGGGGGTGTGACGGAACAATTCGAGCGGCATTGCGATAAGATCGTCAAAGTCTACAGCATTGTAGATTCGGAGCGTCCTGCGGTAGAGATCATAGAGCTCGCGTTCCCGGGGGGTAAGGTCATCCATGCTTCCGAAACCCGCTCTAATGGCAGAGAAACTTTGCGCAAGGGCAGCCACATCGAGCTGCTCAATGGCCAGCCCCATTTCCCTCGCGCACTCACGTATCGCATGAACCTGGTCCAGTTCATCATAAATGCTGAAATTCGGTCGCAGGCCGGTTGCGGCAGCTTCGTGGCGCAGCACCCAAGCGCCGAATGAATGGAAGGTAGACACCATCAGATTTCTGAGCGGAAGCCCGGTCAACGTGTGAGCCCGATCGATCATCTCACGCGCCGCTTTGTTCGTGAAAGTGAGCGCGAGAATGGCATCCTGTGGTACACCTCGGGAGAGCAGGTACGCGATACGATAGGTAATTACCCGTGTCTTGCCAGAACCAGCCCCCGCGATGATGAGGAGCGGCCCTTCGGTTGCTGTAACGGCCACAAGTTGGTCCGGATCGAGTTCTGCCTTAAAGTCGATGCTCATGATCGTTCTCTCCAATGCCGGGTTTGTCGTGTATTTCTCGAGAACCTCGTTTTAAGATAATCGCACTGGATCAGCGGAAGGCTTTGAAGAAAATGGTCTGCGCTCCAGCTCCCCACAGCGCTACAAGCAGACTGACGATGATACCCGCGATCACGACCCCTCCCGCAATCGCAAAAAATGACTTGCGGAAAGACAGCCCAAGAACCCAGGCCCCAAGCGCACCGGTCCACGCGCCTGTCACAGGGAGAGGTACTGCCACAAAAAACAGCAAGCCCCAGTAGCCGTATTTCTCAATACTCTCATGCACCTTCGTGCGGGCTCGCATGACCACTCTGTCGAAAAATTTTCTATACAGAGCAATTCGATAGAGCAATCCATGGACGCTTCCAAGAAAGAGAAAGGCAATTAGAGGCACGCACATATTCGCGATTATCGAGATTAAGGCAGCCTGGATCAGCGGCATCCCCTGGGAGACCGCGTAAGGGATAGCTCCCCTGAGCTCGGAGATAGGAAGCAATGAAAAAAACAGCGTCATCAGGAGCGGCGTTTCCATCAGCGCCACTATAGCGCAGCCGCCTGAGGCTGTCTAGGCGAAGCATTGCGCAGATGCAATCGCACGAAAAACGGCTTCCGGCTCAGGTTCGACCCACTGAATGCCAGGGAGAGATCGGAAGAACGTCATTTGACGCTTCGCATACTGCCGGGTATGCAGCGCGATAGCCTCGGCGATTTTTTCTTTGCCTGCGTCAGCCAGATCCAGGAACTCCCGATACCCTATCGCCTGCATACCAGGACACTTTGCTCCATATCCTCGCGCGAGCAGTCCCGAAACCTCGTCGGCCAAACCCGCCTGCATCATGCGTTCGACCCTCAGGCGGATGCGCGCTTCGAGCACCGGCCTCGGGCGCGTCGTACCAATCACCAAAAATCGTTTTCCAGCACGCATTTCTTTGCTTGGCCTATAGATACTCGGAGGCAAGCCGCTGGTTCTCAGAATCTCCACGGCCCGCGTAAGTCGGTAAATATCCCGGTACGCAATGCGTTCTGCAAGCTTCGGATCGGCGTTCCTTAGTTCCTGTCGTAGCGCTTCCGGGCCTTTTTTTTCGAGATCCGCCTGGACTTGTGCGCGAATGGCTGGATCACTCGGCGGCGCGGAAGGAAGACCGCAGATGAAATTCATGATATAGAAACCAGTTCCGCCGCAGATAATGGGGAGTATTCCTCGTTCCGAGAGTGCGTGACACAGCATATCGGCCTTATTGACGAATTCGCCGGCCGTATACTGTTCATCGGGGTTTTTAATATCGATAAGATGGTGGGGAAGCCGATCACGCAGCGCGCTATCCGGTTTCGCGGTTCCGATGTCCATGAAGCGATACGCCTGCATTGAATCGGCGCTGATGACTTCCACCCCATTCAGATCAGTACGCCACATGCGACGAAGCCGGGGAATCCACAAGGAAGCCCCGGCTCCGAAGAGTGCGTCAAGGAGGTCCGTTTTCCCGCTGGCTGTCGGACCGGCAAGAATGACCGCATCAGGCAGTGATAAGTTTGTATCCAATTGTCTTGTCAAGAATTTCCTGGGTGGCCATCGAGACAACCTTGCCGTTGTTTTTCTCCACTTCAGGGGTACGCAGCACCGCGAGCTGATAGGCTCGTGTCGCGATCGCCGCGCACAGCTCGTAGGTGTTACCAGAGTAATTAATTAAGGATTCAAGCGGCATTATCATCGACAGACTCCTCATGTGACGGTTCAGGCGCTCGGAGCATGCGGGACACTGTCAGAGCCCCAGTTCTCCAAGCCGCCGATCGAGTTCTTCGAGAATGTGTGCTTCATCCGCATCTGCCGCGGAAGCTTTCGTTCCTGAAACACCTCCTGCCGCAGCATGCGTGCTGGGTTGCGAATCCAGCGGGGCTCGCCGTTTTTTATTTTCATCCAGAAGGAAAAACCCGGCCAGTATGGCCACCCGAAGTGGATCGGCTACGTTCATCCTTCCAGAGATCATGGCATAGCGCTGCTTGAGCTCGCCAACCAAATTCTGGATATACTCGGGACTCTCGTCAGTTTTGATTGAAAATGATTGTCCGAGTATTTCGAAATGCAAATGCTGCTCAGAAGATGTCGAGCTCATGGTCGCCTCCGCGAAACGGGGCTTCTTCGGACTTGGACGTCGACGGGGACATGTCGGCAGCCTCCTCCTTGTCCTCCCCCTCTCTATCAGCGGGTGCTTCGAATATCTGCTCGCTGTTTGCCGAAACGGCTGGTCCGGGAACCCTAGCTGGCGCTGCGGACACTTCGGGTCGCGCCGCTGTACCAGGTCCAAGCGACATCTCGAGCACCATGTCCTCGAAAGAATCGAGCTTCGAAAGCGCCTGCGCCAGGCTTTTTTCAATACGTTCCTGTTCCGCCAGCAGCTCGTGCGCACTCGCTTCAAGCTCAGCAACGCGGCGTTCCGCCGCAAGCGCGCGCTCCCGGTACCGGGCGATTTCCTCATCCGCAGCACGTGATTTGCGCGCCTCGGTTGCAGCATTTTCTTCCGCTTCTACGGCTCTGAGCTCGGCAGCCGCAGCCTTCTCTTCCGCTTCCTTGAGCCGTTCTGCCAGTTCACCGGCACGAGCGCTCTGTTCGTTCGCCACACGGGCATGGGCTGCGAGACGACGTTCAAGCTCCGCATTCTGATTCCTGAGCAGCTCCTCCGACCGCATGGTATCGGCCAGCTTGGCTTCGAGCTCCGCGTTTTCTGTGCGGAGCCTTGTGATAAGCTCCACCGCCTTCTCAACACGCGCCTCTATCGCCCGGATCTGCTCAAGATTCAGCATGATAGTTCCACCTTACGCCTGCAGCGCTGCTTTTGCTTTTTCCACAACCGCATCGAATGCGACAGGATCGCGGACCGCAATATCTGCAAGCATCTTGCGATCGATGCGGATATCCGCTTTTACCATTCCTTCGATAAATCGGCTGTAGGTAATATTTCTGGCGCGGCACGCAGCATTGATACGCGCGATCCAAAGTCGGCGGAATACGCCTTTCTTGTCGCGTCTATCTTTGTATGCATCGGAAAGCGCTTTAGCGACCGCATCCTTCGCAACCTTGTAATTCGAATGCCTGCGGCCCCAGTAGCCCTTGGCAAATTTCAGTATTTTCTTGCGGTGATCTTTCCGCCTGGTTCCATCTACTGCTCTCGGCATGGTCTGTTTCCTCCAGTTTCCTCAATCAACCATAGGGAAGGAGCTTTTTCCTGATCTGATACACGGGCCCCGCATCGAGGAATCCGGCTTTTCTCAGGTTTCTCTTGCGCTTGGTCGTCTTCTTTGTGAGAATGTGCCGCAGATTCATCTTCTTGTATTTCACCTTGCCGCTGGCCGTGAGCGAAAACCGCTTGGCTGCGGATTTTTTGGTTTTCATCTTGGGCATAATCCACCGTCCTTCTGCTGAATCAGCGTTCTGTTTCCGGCGCAACACTCGCGGTGTCGCCTGCCGGCTGTTTTTTCGGGGCGCCTGCTTTCGGGCTCAGCACCATGGACATGAACCTTCCTTCCATGAGTGGCGGGCGTTCCAGCACATAGACTCCTTCCAGTTTGGCAAGAATTCTGCCAAGGATCTGCTCGCCGATTTCGGTGTGCGCAAGCTCCCGGCCGCGGAACCGGATGGTCACCTTGACCTTGTTCCCATCCTCGAGAAATTCCCTCACATGGTTCGCCTTGAAATCGAGATCGTGCTCTGCGATTTTGGGCTGCATGCGAATTTCCTTGAGCTCCGTTACCTTCGCTTTCTTTTTGGCATCCTTGATTTTCTTTTCCTGCTCGAACTTGTACTTGCCATAGTTCAGCAGCCTGCAGACCGGCGGAGCAGACTGGGGAGCTACCTCCACCAGATCAAGCCCTGCCTCTCGTGCAATCCGAAGCGCTTCCAGCGTAGATACAATACCGCGCTGCTCGCCCTTCTCATCAATCAAGCGCACTTCACGCACACGGATCTGTTCGTTGATCCGCAAATCCTTTTCTGCCAACTGGCCTCCTCTGCCGCGTGAACCCGCTCCATAACGGGGAATGGAACGAATTTCACCCACTTTTCCGCCCTATGGGCAGACCTCAGGCGCGGCGTATATTAGCATAATCGTTTCTGCAGGTAAAGCCCCGCAGGAACGTAATTTCCACGCTCAGGCGTGTCCTGCTGAACCCAGCACCTCGATGTTCTTGTGCATGTAGAGCTTTTTAAGCTCGTCTCTCGCGGGTCCAAGATATTTGCGAGGATCGAATTCCTCCGGCTTCTCGGCCAGAACCTTCCGGATCATGGCGGTCATGGCGAGACGGCCGTCGGAATCGATATTGATCTTGCATACCGCGCTGCGAGCAGCGCGGCGTAATTGTTCCTCAGGAATGCCAACCGAGTCGGGAAGCCTTCCACCATACTGCTCGATCATGCGGACATATTCGACCGGCACAGATGAGGAGCCGTGCAGCACGATGGGAAAACCGGGTATGCGTTTTTCGATTTCCTCCAGGATATCAAAACGCAGCGGGGGTGGGATGAGTACCCCGTCCGCGGTGCGGGTGCACTGCTCGGGGCGGAATTTCGATCTACCATGGCTCGTGCCGATAGAAATAGCGAGGCTGTCAACGCCTGTTTTCCTGACAAAGTCCTCGACTTCCTCCGGCCTGGTATAATGGCTGTGCTCCGCGGATACGTCATCCTCGACTCCGGCAAGAACACCCAGCTCCCCTTCAACAGAGACATAGTCTTTTTGCGCGTGGGCAAATTCGCATACCTTTCGAGTAAGCGCGACATTTTCATCGTAAGGGAGGTGAGAACCATCGATCATTACGGAAGAGAAGCCATTTTCAATGCAATCTTTGCAAAGTTCGAAACTATCGCCGTGATCGAGATGGAGGACGATGGGGATGGAATATCCGAGCTCCCTGGCATATTCAACGGCGCCTCGCGCCATGAAACGCAGCATGGTGGCATTGGCATATTTACGAGCCCCCGAGGATACCTGCAGGATGACCGGACTTCTGGTCTCCACACAGGCCTGGATGATTGCCTGCAGTTGTTCCATATTGTTGAAATTGTACGCGGGAAGGGCATAGCCTCCTTCCATCGCTTTTCGGAATAGCTCGACAGTATTGACAAGACCAAGCTCTTTGTAACTGATCATGGATAAGCCTCCGGACCCCGACAGTCTTCTAATCTTTCTTTCGAAGGTCATTGTCGTTATATAAAGAAATGTGCGATTATGCAACAGGCCGATTCCAGAAGGCACGCAGGCTATTGCCGCCGCAAAGGATACCCATCGCTGCTTATGGATGCTGTATTCCCGGATAGAGTGAAGTATCGGGCACGCCGCGCTTCCATTCTTATAATATGCGCGATTGCCTGCAGCTGCATGGCAGGCTGCTTGGGGCGCAGAGAACCACGCGCTTATGCCATGATCGATGACGCGTTTTCTTTGATCTATCCAGAAATTACGAATATACTCCTGCGGGACTTCTCAACCTCCTTGACTGCTAGCCGAATCGCACCTCCGCTTCTTTCGTATCCGCCGGACCCTGTCCAGATCGATGCGCGCCTCAGCCTGATCTCGGACAACGCCGATTCCCACATTATAGCCAGCCCGGCAATTGCCGGATACCTTGCCCGAAAGGGTGAATCTATCGGTACGCGGGGTATTTCGCTCTTGGGTTTACCGCAGGAAGGGCTGGCGCCGGGATGGAAAGTGCTGCGATGGGACAGCAGGGAGACATTCCGCGTTCTCGGGACGCTTGCTGCCTTGTGGTTCAACGCGAACTTAGTATCAAAAAACGCAGAGGCTCCTGCTGCACTCCATGTATCAATCGTGTACGCAAGAGGTCCTGGGCGTACGGATGACGACCTGAATGCTTTTGTCGAGGCGTTTCGGCAATCGCTATCATCTGCTGCGCCTGATTTGGATGAGCGCCCATCTCTTGAGGATGGCGTAATTTCTATCTTCGACATCGACGCGATGCACCTGCCGGGAGACCGGGCCGCCCAGGTTCAGAGTGCATTGCTCCAGGCTCAGAGCCGAAATCCAGGCCTTCTTGTACTCGCGGCTGGAAGCAGCCGCGCGCTCGATGCCGCGCGGAAATGGCAGAACACCGCGATTATCGCAGATCTGAGGGGATTGGGAACAAACATAGACACTCGCGGGCTTTTCGCTGCCATTGGCGAAAACCCCAAAGCGATCCGTTCAACCCTAAATGCTGAAATACAGAGAGCGAGAGAACAATCATTCCAGGACGATCTGCTCGTTGCGCCCGCGCTTATCCTTTCCCGAGATGCACAAAGACTTCTCTACAACCGCCCCAATATGCGATAGGCGATATACCCGATTATTTCTATCAAGATCCGCGTCGAGCGTTCAAGCGCCCAGGCATCGGGAAAGAAATCCTTCGGTATTTGGAGCGGTGTGATCAGGCTGTCGACCGAAAGAGGCTCAAACCGAAAACCCGCCTTGCTGAAAATAGCAGCGGACCGGCGCATGTGCCATGCTGAGGTCAAAAAAAGGTTTATTATATATGCCAGCAAGCAGAGAAACAGCGGCGAGGTGAACATCGGTCTGAGAATTTTCGAAACGACAAACAGCACGTCCTGCATCGCTTGTATCAAAAATCCCGAAGGCTGCACATTCTGTACATCGCGACTATATCATGCCCCGCCCATATCCGGGAATAGCGCGATCAGCGCCGGACAGGGGCTCCGAAAAGCTGTCTTACATTCCGTGCCATAGCCTCGCGCAGCCGATCCACTGATTCATCTCGCAAGGCCGCTGCGTATTCGTACGTGCGCCCGATATCGAGCGGACTCGAAGGCTTGCCGCGATGCGGCATAGGATTCAGATATGGAGCATCGGTTTCCAGAAGCAAACGATCCAAAGGTACTCTTGCATAAGCATCCCTCAGCGCTTTGGCACCGGGGTATGTCAAATTTCCCGCGAACGAGAGAAAGCACCCTGCTGCCAGGAACTCCTCGGCTTCGCGCGGACCATACCCGAAGCAATGAATGATGACAGGTATTGAGGAGGCTGATCTCTTCACGAGCGCGAGAGTATCAGAAAACGCGTCACGCGAATGAACCACGAGGGGGAGCTTAAATTCAATGGCACACTCGATCTGAGCTTCGAACAGCGCTTTTTGTGCTTCATGCGACCCTTCGTTATGAAAATAATCAAGGCCGCATTCACCGATTCCCCTGAGCCGAGCTTCGCTCAGCCCCGCGCGAACATCTTCGATTAAAATGCGGATGGCGCGCACACGGTCCTCCAGCGCCTCACGGCCCGGCCATATGCCCGCTGTTCCCATTACCGCAGGGCAGCTGGACCAGACCGCGCGCCTGTGTTCCCAGTCGCCCGCTACTGTTCCTATATCGAGCAGGAACGTATCAGGCGAAGCCCCATATCTGTCGAATAGCTGCGGGAGCGCATCTTCTCCAAGCCGCTGCGCGACAAGGGTCAGATGCGCATGACTGTCAGGGTACGGAATTGGAAGGCTCATGCGGCCCTTTGTACCTCAATCTCGAGCTGGTCGTCTACTCCGCGGACTATGATAGTGTCGCCATCCCGCACCTGTCCGGCTAGCAGCATCCTCGCAATCGGATTTTCCAGCCTGTTCTGTATGACTCTCTTGAGCGGCCGAGCGCCAAATTGCGGATCGAAGCCTTCCTTCGCAAGCAGGTCCTTGGCAGAATCTTGCACGACAAGCATGAGTGAACGATCCTCCAGCCGGCGGGCAAGCTCGACAAGCCGCAGATCCGTGATTTTCCGGATCATCTCCGCATTCAGGCGATCGAACACGACGATCTCGTCGATGCGGTTCAGAAATTCCGGTTTGAAATGCACCTTGAGAAGCGCGTCAATTCTGTTCTGTATTTCGGCCATATCCTCTATGGTAAGGATAAATTCGGACCCGATATTGCTCGTCATGATGATGATCGCGTTGCGGAAGTCCACGACCCTTCCCTGCCCATCAGTCAATCGACCGTCATCCAGCATCTGCAGCAACACATTGAAGACCTCTGGATGTGCTTTCTCCACCTCATCAAACAGCACGACCGAGTAAGGCCGCCGGCGCACCGCTTCAGTCAGCTGGCCACCTTCTTCATAGCCCACATATCCTGGCGGTGCTCCAATAAGCCGAGATACCGAATGTTTCTCCATATATTCGCTCATGTCGATACGGGCGAGCGCTCGTTCATCGTTAAAGAGAAATTCCGCGAGCGCTTTCGCGAGCTCGGTCTTGCCCACACCGGTCGGGCCAAGGAACAAAAATGACCCAAGTGGTCTGCGCGGATCGGACAGCCCCGCCCTATTGCGGCGAATCGCATCCGCAACCGCCTTGAGCGCGCGTTCCTGGCCAATGACTCTCTTACCAAGATGACTTTCCAGCTCGACATATTTCTGCATCTCGCTTGACAGCATTTTAGAGACTGGAATTCCTGTCCACAGCGACACCACGCGCGCGATATCTTCATCCGACACTTCTTCGCGAAGCAGGTGTGGCGATTCCTTTTCCAAAGCGACTTTGTCCGAAAGCGCATCAAGTCTCTTCTGGGCATCCACAAGCTTGCCGTACTTTATTTCAGATGCCTTGGCGAGCTGGCCTTCTCTGACCAGACGGTCTACCTCGATCTTGTATTCCTCGATCTGCTGCTTGAGGGTCCGTATTTCCTCAATCTTGCGTTTTTCTTCCTGCCACCGCAGCATCATGGCATCGCGCTTTTCCGTCAGCTCCCTCATTTCCTTTTCGAGCCTGTCACGACGTTCGATGGATGCTGCATCGGTTTCCTTTCTAAGGGCATCGACCTCCATTTTGAGCTGGATAAGACGGCGTTGAATCTGATCGAGCTCAGTGGGCTGACTCTCGATCTCCATCTTGAGCTTGCTTGCCGCCTCATCCACAAGGTCGATCGCCTTATCAGGAAGGAAGCGAGAGGTGATATATCGATCCGAAAGCACTGCAGCCGCGATGAGCGCGTCATCACGGATACGAACGCCATGGTGCACTTCATACCGTTCTTTCAACCCGCGAAGGATCGCGATGGTGTCCTCCACCGAGGGAGGCGCGCAGAAAACTGGCTGAAAGCGGCGTTCAAGCGCAGCGTCTTTTTCGATATGCTTTCGATACTCATCCAGCGTAGTCGCTCCGATTGCCCTTAGTTCTCCTCGTGCCAGAGCCGGTTTGAGCAGGTTCGAAGCATCCATGGCCCCTTCCGCTGCCCCTGCACCAACCAGCGTATGCAGTTCGTCAATAAAAAGAACAACCTGCCCTTCGGATTTGACGATTTCCTCAATCACTGCCTTCAGGCGTTCCTCGAACTCGCCGCGGAACTTGCTGCCAGCTACCAGTGCCCCAAGGTCGAGTGCAAGAATCTTCTTGTCCTTCAAGCTGTCAGGCACATCGCCGGACACAACCCGCTGAGCCAGCCCCTCGACAATGGCCGTTTTGCCTACCCCTGGCTCGCCTATGAGGACAGGATTATTCTTTGTCCTTCGTGAAAGCACCTGCATGACCCGGCGGATCTCCTCGTCGCGTCCGATGACGGGATCGAGTTTGCCGGCACGAGCCAGCGCAGTGAGGTCACGGGTATATTTTTCCAAGACCTGATATTTTTCTTCCGCATTCTCGTCAGAAGCGCTGCGAGTACCGCGGATCGATTTCAACACCGAAAGTACTCCTTCGCGGTTGAGCCCTGACGATTTGAGGAGCGTCGCTGCTTTCGATTCCACTGCAAGTAGTCCGAGAAAAAGATGTTCGCTTGCGACGAATTCGTCCTTCATGCTGCCCGCTTCCGCTTCAGCCTTGGCCAATACTTTCTGGACAGCTGGAGAGAAAAAGACCTGCGCGGCCTCGCCAAAGGCCTTCGGAACCTGCCGAAGCAGATCAGCGACACCTTTTTCAATCCGTGCCCGGTCAACTCCCATCCGCTCGAGAATGCCGGGTATAGTACCGCCTTCCTGGTTCATCAGGGCTGAGAGCAGGTGCTCGGGTTCGATCGAGGCATGATCCTGTTTCTGCGCAAGAGCAACAGTGTCGCGTAACGCCTCCTGCGCTTTCAGAGTAAAATTTTCGTAATTCATAGTGCTGATATCCTTTAGTGATTGGAGAAGAATATGTCAGGTATAGTATACAAAATCAGACACGCCCCGGCAAATTGCAGCAGGTGCGACAGGCCTCGTCACGGTGTGAATAGCCCCCCTTCTTCGCGGGCGTACCCCCTGCTATACTACAACCATGAATATGAAGAACGGTAAGGATGCTGATATGTCCAGCGATGCCGAACCATTCCGCGCTATTGTGCTGCACGGGTTTTCAAACGAGGAAGCTTTGGCAATCATGAAAGCGGTGAAAGCGCTGGGGCCTGCCATGAAACAAGCCGCGTTTGCCACGACAACCGATACCAACATCCACTGGCCGCTTGGACAGCTTATATCCGAGCTCGCCAATGAGCACCGCATGATGCAGCGATACCGAGCAATGCACGAGAAACCGACCGATCTCTCGCCCTAGCCAGCTCCTGTCGATCGGGCAGCGGGCGGCCAGTCGAATCAAAGTGGTATGCCGGCCTGCCCGGCGATATGTCATTCTTCTTCGAATTCTGGAATTTTAGCCTTGAGTGAACGGATGAAATCCTCGCCGCTCACCCCCTGTTTGAGCGCGATAAATACCACATTGTCTCGACCGGATATTGTGCCGAGCACTTCCTCGAAACCCATGTTGTCAATAGCCAGCGCCACTGAGTCCGAATGGCCCGAGAACGTTCGAACCACCACCAGAGCCTGGTTCCAGTCAATGGACACATAACCTCGCAAAAAATCCTGGATATAGTGACGTTCTGATTCGCGGCGTTCTTCCTCGGTTGGAATGGAATAGTAATACCCCGAATGCCCGTCTGACAGCTTGCCGACCTTGAGATACTTGAGATCACGCGAAAGAGTAGCCTGAGTAACCGAGTATCCCCTGTCTTCTAAAAGCATCAGGAGCTTCTCCTGTGAATCAACCCGGTTTTCCCTGATAATCGCCTTGATAGTCTTCAATCGCTCTGCTCGTTCTTTCATGATATCTCCACAATGCCGCCATTACAGTCTTTTAGGCCCCGAACATCAGGAACCATCGAAGATCTGTCGAATGTGTTCTTGAGATGCAAAGACGGCAATCGAATATTATTGCATTATTTTTCAAAAAAATCAATAAATCCGGATAACCTGGCTTTGCGAAGACAATATAGAACGGCCGCCAGCAATCGGAGCCAGCGGCCACATGTGCAGAAATCCAGTATTGATGAGCGGCAACGGCTCGATCTCAGAAGATCAGAAGACCAGCTGAGATAATGACACCGGTGAGCAGCAGGGTCATGACGCAATACCCCATGATGTCGCGGATACTCAGCTTCGCAATACCAAGGAGGGGCAGAGCCCAGAATGGCTGTACCATATTGGTCCATTGGTCGCCATAGGCGATGGACATGGCAACTTTGCCTGGATCGACACCCAGCGTCACTCCTGCTGGAATATTAATCGGTCCCTGCACCGCCCACTGACCTCCGCCCGACGGCACAAAGAAGTTGATAAGACCGCCAGCCAGGAAGGTAAAGAGCGGGAATGTCTTCACTGTTGAGAATGAAATGAACCAGTTCGCGATGACCCCGGCAAGACCGGTCCCGACCATGATGCCCTGTATGCCGCCGTAGAGGGGGAATTGCAGCGCGATGCCCCCCGCCCCCTTGATGGCCTGGTCAACCGCGCGTATGTAGCTGATGGGTGTACCATGCAGCAGGATACCCATAAAAAGGAATATTGCAATAACGATGTTCAGATTGAGGTCAAATCCCTTTGTAGCAAAGTGATACACAAGATACGAGAATCCGAGTATTGAAGTGATCCATGTGATAAGCCTCGAATACTCCAGCTTCTGAGCTGGGGTAAGCTTTTCAGGCTTGGCTGGTGCCGCTTCGTCTTCGAGAAGCGCTGGATCCACCTGGATGACGTCTTCCTTGCCCTTTGCCATAAACCTGAAGAGAATAGGCATCGTGAGGATCATGGCGCCGCTGATGACAAGGTTATAAGGCGCAAGGATAGTCTGGGACACAGGAATAATTCCAATCAGCTTCTCGACTATATGCCCCTTCGTCGCGATGGCGAGTGGGATTGAACCTGAGAAACCACCATGCCAGACGACGAATCCCGAATAGGCTGCTGCGATAATCATCGGATAATCAACACCGCGCACTCGCTTGGCGATCTCGCGCGCGAGCAAACCACCGACGATGAGGCCGAATCCCCAATTGAGGAAGCATGCCAGCGAAGATACGAACACGGTCAGCATAATGGCCGAAACAGGCGTTTTAGGCACCGAAGCGATTGCCTTCAATGCTGATTTTACTGCCGGACTCGATGCGAGAGCATGCCCGGTCACCAGGATAAGGATCATCTGCATCGAGAATGCCAGAAGCCCCCACAGACCATTTCCCCATGCCGCCAGAATCTCTATCACCGTCTTGCCGGTCAATCCCAGAGCGAGCAGAAAGGCGATAATAGTCAGGATAATCGCGAACAGATACGCATCGGGCAGATACTTCTGCGCGATTTTGACGAAAAACCGTGTTAAGGCTTTCATTAAGAACCCTCCTCAGTATTTTTGAATTATTTGCCCTTCAGGCACGCGAACAGTATAGCGAGGAATGTCGAGTTTGTAAAATAGAAGCTGCGGTTTGGAATGTTCACATGGATTCGAAATTCAGTGATATAATGACTCCTGCGAAGAGTCATTCGCATCTTGCCATTATCAGCTTAGTTTCTCTATGGAGGATCATCCATGATAGAAAAACGCATCATCGACGCAGCGGAAGCAGCTGCGATGGTCAAACCCGGCGATGTAGTCCATGTCGGCGGGTTCCTGGGGTGCGGTTCTCCAGACCGAATTCTCGCCGCGCTGGCAGCCGCAAAGACCAGCAATCTGACTCTGGTCTGCAACGACACGGCAATCTACAATCCCAAGACCGGGGTTGCGAACGGTGTCGCGCCTCTGGTCTTGAATCACCAGTTTTCGCGAATCATCGTGTCGCACATTGGTACCAATCCCGAAACTCAGCGGCAGATGAATATGGGAGAAACCGAGGTGCTTCTCGTGCCCCAGGGCACCCTTGCGGAACGGATCCGGGCAGCGGGTTTTGGCCTTGGCGGTATATTGACTCCAACCGGCGTTGGCACCGAGGTTGAAGAGGGGAAAATGAAGATTACCATCAAGAACAAGGAATACCTTCTTGAGGAGGCTCTCTCCGGCAATGTTGCGCTTATCAAGGCGAAGAAGGCAGACAAAGCCGGCAATCTCGTTTACGCAAAAACCGCGCGCAACTTCAATCCGCTCATGGCAACGGCCTGCACACTAGTCATCGCCGAAGTCGAGGAAATCGTCGAAATTGGTGAGATCGATCCAGATCAGGTGCATACCCCCTCGATTTTCGTGAATTATCTGGTCAAGGCCTGAGGAGGAAGAGCATGAGCATCGAATATGTCGAAAACAAAGAAATTATCGCGATAAGGATCGCTCGCTTCTTTAAAAACGGGGATGTCGTGAATCTCGGCATAGGGCTGCCGACCCTTGTCGGCAACTATGTGCCATCCGATGTCACGGTCATTCTTCAGTCGGAAAACGGGCTGATCGGCCTCGGCCCGTCCCCGGAACCAGGTCAGGAAGACAAGGATCTGACCAATGCCGGAGGTGCACTGGTCACGATCCTCAAAGGTGGTGCCTTCTTCGATTCAGCGACCAGTTTCGGTATCATCCGCGGCGGCCACGTCGATTACACAGTCCTTGGAGTGCTCGAGGTTGATCAGGAAGGCAACCTCGCGAATTACAAGATACCAGGCAAGATGGTACCCGGCATGGGAGGAGCCATGGATCTTGTCGCAGGCTCGAAGTGTGTCATCGCGGCGACGACGCATTTCGAAAAATCAGGCACATCAAAGCTCAAGAAGCGCTGTACCCTTCCATTGACTGCCGCGCATGAGGTCGACTACGTCGTTACTGACCTCGGCTTCTTCAAGATCGCAGGCGGAAAGTTCCAATTGATGGAATATTTCGCTCCTTACACGCCAGAATGGATAGTCGAGAAGACAGATGCCGATGTCGTGATCGCGCCTGATGTTAAGGAATTCAGAGCCTGAAAAAAAAAACGGACCGGCAACGGAAATCTAGACAGGAGGAAATCATGTCCAAAGTCAGTATTGTTGGGGCATATAATACCCAGTTTGGTAATTTTGTGCGAAAGAACAAGGAAACCGGTGAAGTCACGGATCTCAAGTCCATTTATGAGCTGATGATCGAAGCGGGACGCGGGGCTCTGGCGGATGCGGGTATTGAAGCGAGGGATGTGGATGGCGTGTGGGTCGGCTCCTGCGCGCCTGGCCTGTTTGCGAATCAGGAACACCTGGCCGCAGTTGCTCCCGAAATTGCGCCGGAAGCGCTGCGTTTTAAACCGATGACTCGCTGTGAAGATGCGTGCGCTTCAGGATCCGTCGCTATCTATAACGCGATCTACGCGCTTGAAGCAGGAAGGGCAAACGTGGCGCTCGTGCTTGGCGTCGAAAAAATGAATCTTCTCAATACTAAAGATACGACGCATGCGCTGGCCACCTGTTCCTACTGGCCCGAGGAAGGCTACCGTGGGATGACCTTCCCAGGCCTGTTTGCAGAGTACGCAAAAGGCTACGCAGCGAAATATGGGTATGATGAGGCGACGCTTGCAAAGATGTTCGCCGCGGTTGCAGCGCTCAACTATCGCAACGGCATCGAGAATCCACTTGCGCACTTCGGGAAGGGCGGGCCTGCCGACCGGCTCGGGCTTGTCACCGCTGAAGCCATCCTGGCTCTGCCGGAAGAAAAAAACCCGATGATCGCGCCACCGCTCCGTCTGCACGACTGCTCGCTGGTCACTGATGGCGCCGCAGCGCTGGTGCTGGTGCGCAATGACCATTCCCTGGCTAAAGGATCGCGCACGGTACGAATCGCAGGTATTGCCCACGTCAACGAGCGAATTCCGATTTCCGTGCGACCCAACATGCACGAGCTCATGGCCGGCAAGGAAGCGACTCGCCAGGCATTCAAGGAAGCTGGCATTACCATCAAGGATGTCGACGTAGCCGAGGTACACGACTGCTTCACCATCAATCAGCTTTTGCTGACCGAGGCGCTCGGACTGTCGAAGGATGGCAGGGCCGGCTTCGATTACCTGGAAGGCCGGTTTACCAAGGACGACCCCGAATGTGCCGTCAACCTTTCGGGCGGCTTGAAGGCAAAGGGGCATCCAGTCGGAGCAACCGGAGTTTCGATGCACGCGCTGGTCTACAAGCAGCTGGTCGGTGAACCGATTGGGGCCACACTGACGCGAAAAACGCCACATATCGGCGTCACCTTCAATGTTGGAGGCTCGTCCGTTACAAATTGCATCAGCGTGCTCGCTCGAGAGTAATGTACCCTGTATGCGCCCGCTCTGCCCCGCGCGACACCACGCCGGTCACGGAGCGGGCCTGTTCTTTTCTTGAACATCGCGCGCACTATGGATATAGTGCAGCATGATGAGTGACCTGACTGAATCGTCTCTGCCTTACCGTGCAACGGCTTACTGGCTCGCTCTTGCTAAGGAGACTCCAGACTCCTGCACGAAGAATCAGCAAGGAGTTCCTCTCGATCCAATACTAGCCCAGGTCATTCCCAGCCCTGCAGAAAACCATGTATTGCCACTCGAACTCAGCGATCCCCTGGGAGAGGAACGGCATCGCGCTGGAAGGAGAACGGTGCGTCAGTACCGTTCACGTGTCCTTGTGAGGGCCACTGGCGAGTGTTTCTTGCATTGCAGACATTGCTACCGGCGTTCGCTTCTGCCCGGAGAACGGGATTTTATCACTCCGTCAGACATGCAGGAATTACAGAGACTCCTGCGGGAACATCAGGAGGTACGCGAAGTGCTGGTCTCCGGAGGAGACCCCCTCACCGCGCCCGATCACGCGCTGCAGGAGCTCTTCCAAACGATTCGAGCGATTCCCCGCCCGATTCTGATACGGCTCTGCACCAGAGCGCCTGTCGTGCTGCCTTCCCGCGTAACCCATGAGCTGGTCGGCCTTCTGCGATCGTCAAGACCGCTTCAGGTAGTCCTGCAGATCAATCACCCCGTGGAACTGAGCGAAGCATTCCGGAACGCGGCGCTCATGCTGCTTGACGCGGGCATCCCGATTCACAGCCAGACTGTGCTGCTCCGCAACATCAATGACTCGGCAGACACACTAGTCGCGCTGTTCAGTGGCCTGGTACAGGTGGGAATTCACCCCTATTATCTGTTCCAGGGAGACCTTGCCGCAGGTACCTCGCATTTCCGGGTGCCGCTTTCAAAGGGGCTCGCTCTGTACGAAACGCTCCGCCAGCAGCTTTCCGGTCTCGAGCTGCCGCGCTACGCGGTGGATGCTCCTGGCGGTGGAGGAAAAATCTATCTGCCTGAAGGGGTGGTCGAGCGGCGCGGTAATACGTGGATACTTAAAGCCGCGAATGGTTCGCGTCATGAATACCCCGAAGAGCCCTGACAGCCAGTTGTCCGTGGTGGCAGCGTTATTCCCATTCGATCGTCGCGGGCGGTTTTGACGAGATATCGTAGACCACCCTGCCGATCTGCGGCACACGGTTGGTAATTGCGGCCGAAATCTCAAATAGGTCACGCGACTCGAAAGGATAGACCTGCGCAGTCATTCCATCCTCGCTTGTGATTGCCCGCAGCGCCACTACATATTTGTAAGCTCGCTCATCACCGGTCACTCCGACCGACCTCACAGGCAATAGCACACAGAATGCCTGCCAGATTCGCTCATAGAGGCCACGCCTGCGCAACTCCTCAATGAAGATGCTATCCGCATCGCGCAGTATGTCGCACTTCTCACGCGTTACCTCGCCGAGAATGCGCACACCAAGCCCGGGTCCAGGGAATGGATGCCTGCCGACTATCTCTTGCGGCAACCCTAACACCCGTCCGAGCGCGCGAACCTCGTCCTTGTACAGCCGGTCCAAAGGCTCAACGAGCCGGCCCTCGGCCCGCTTTTTTTCAATCAAAGGGCTGCGGACATTATGATGGCTTTTTATGACCTGAGCTTTAGTGCCAACACCCTTTCCCGACTCGATCAGATCGGTGTAAAGTGTGCCCTGGGCAAGAAATGCGTGCGGAATTCCGAGACGCTCGACCGCTTCCTGCTGCACTTTCACGAACATATCTCCGATAATGTGGCGTTTTGCTTCCGGATCGGAGACTCCCTTGAGCGCATCAAGGAATGCAGCTTCTGCGTCGACCTTTTCCAGGTGCCGGGCACCCAGTCGTGCCAGGTTACGCATGACTTCTTCATTTTCTGCTTTGCGCATCAGCCCAGTATCGATATAGAGCAGATAGACCTGTTCTGGATCGAGCGTCTCGAGCAGCAATGCTCCAGCGACTGTGGAATCTACGCCGCCAGAGATAAGCAGAAGGACCGGGCTGGATCCAACCTTCAAGCGAAGCGTACGCGCTTGCTCCCTAAGGTAGGCGTCCATCGACCAGCCTTTACGGGCTTCACAGATGCTGAAGACAAAATTGGACAAGATTTCCATGCCGAATTCGCAATGGCTTACCTCGGGATGGAACTGCAATCCATACCATGCGCGGCGCTCGTGCGCCAGAATTGCGGGTACTCCGCTCTCCGATCTGCCAATGACCTGCCAGCCCTCCCCCGCAGAGACGATACTGTCTCCATGACTCATCCAGCTCACGAATCGCGCGGGCAGCCCGGCACATAGTTTGTTATCCTTCGCGTTCTCATCGCACATGACCGGCATGGGGCCATATTCCCGTGCTGGAAGCCGCTCAACCGTCCCGCCTGAATGGAGCGTCAGCCATTGAATGCCATAGCAGATCGCAAGAACCGGCAGGTTCGTCGACAACATGTCAGGATGAGGAGATGGCGCTCCTTGCTGCCAGGCGCTGAATGGAGAACCCGACAGGATGATGCCTTTGCACCCATGCATGATGGAAGCTGAAGGAGCTGTATCTCCAGGCACAATTTCGGAATAGACACCAAGCTCGCGAATGCGACGTCCTATAAGCTGCGTATACTGGCTGCCAAAATCGAGTATGACTATTTTATCCATGGGCTCTCCCGCACGATGGTCTGTTTTCTATCCGAGCCCACTGATATGATTGAAATGGGCGTCTCAGTGAATTCTTCAATGAATTCGATATATTCACGCGCGCGAAGCGGCAAGTCGTCATAGCTCGTGCAGGAACTCAGCGGTTTTTTCCATCCCTCAAACCGTCGCAACACTGGTTCGGCCTGCTCGAGATCTCTCACCGAGGCGGGGAAATCGTCTACGACCCGCCCATTGACGCGGTAGGCAACACAGGCTTCGAACTCCTCAAGCCCATCGTAGACATCGATGTGCGTGAGCACCAGGCGGTCAATGGAATTGACTGCGCAGGCGTAGCGCAGCGCAACCAAGTCAAGAAAGCCGCAGCGGCGGGGTCGGCCTGTCGTTGTCCCATACTCGTTGCCGACAGTCCTGATATATTGGGAAAGCGAGCCGGGTGAGTCGTCGGCGAATTCGGTCGGGAATGGGCCGTTTCCCACCCGTGTCGTGTATGCCTTGAACACTCCCAGAACTCTGTCGATATGTCGAGGCCCGATCCCTCCCTGTGCCGCTGCTCCTGCTGCGCATGACATGCCCGAGGAGACATAGGGATAGGTGCCGGTATCGATGTCGAGCAATGCACCTTGTGCCCCCTCGAAAAGACGCCAGCTGTTCCGGTGCTGTCGAAGGTATCCGGCCAGGTCTACCCGCAGCGGAACCAGGCGGTCCGTCCATTGGTCCAGCCAGACGCGATCCGCTTCAGAAAGATTGGCGAGGCGTTCCTCATCGTCAATATCCGCGAGCCTTATGCCATCGCGGCTTGCCTTGAGCGAATAAGCAACGCCGATTCCCCGACCCGTCGTACCGATTGGCTTTTTTCGTATCGCTTCCTGCTGCCGGTCCAACTCTCTGTAGCGAGGGAAGACCAGATGCGCGCGGTCCGAAATGAAAACCCTCCCCTTCCAGTCGATTCCCTTCTGCTCAAGTGCTTCCAGCTCGTTGAAAAGCGCATCGGGATCGATCACCATGCCACTGCCGAGGATAACGGTCTTGTCCGGATAGAGAATGCCTGAAGGTATCAGATGCAGCGCGTATTTTTCACCACCTAGCACAATGGTGTGCCCGGCATTTGCGCCGCCGGAAAACCGCACGACAATCTGGGCGTCCGCGGCGAGAAAATCGACAATTTTCCCCTTCCCTTCATCGCCCCACTGCGCACCAATAATCACTACATTCATCTCAGGCTCCTTATGCCGTCAGCCGGCCTGTCCCGGCCATACTGAAATTCGTGCGGGCTCGGATAGTGTGCTCACTTCTTTGGTGAAAAAACCCGGTAGTTAATCTCTGGAAAAAGGTTGTGGCGCTTCTCGAGACTGGTGAGCCATTCGGTCTCGACAGTGCGCGCTGAAAGCATTTCATATATGTGAGTAAAATTTGCGATCGATTCCCGGATCTGGCGCTCAGCGAAATCAGCCGATTTCCCGCTTCTCAGAAGAAGTGCCCAATCCGAAGACATTGACAGCAGCACCTCTCGCGCAGCCTGGTTCAGGATACGCTCCCGCAACCCCGATTCATTCGGAAAACGCAGCGCGAGCTCACGCATGCGTTCCGCTGCCTTGCGGGTATGCCTGTTCACCCAATCGTTCCTTCCATCAAGCCATACTTCCGCATATCCTCCCTCCGCCCAGGACGAAAATTCCGGGTCGGACTGTGGATTATCGGGATACTCCGCAAGATATTCAGAGAGTGTCGCGAGCTGGATTGCCCCTTCCTCGTCCTTCCGCGCTGAGGCTCGGAAAAAAGCCTCCAAGAACTGGATGCCCTCGAACCACCAGTGTCCAAAGAGTTCCGCGTCGTAGGGGCATACCATCAGAGGGGGGCGGTCTTTCATCCAATAGGCGGCGGCCCGAGCCTGCATCTTCCGTTCCGACAGAAAGTCATGGGCATGCGCTACGGCCTGCGCCGAGGCTGCCGCGGGCTCGTAAGGGCGCTTGTTATCAGTCTTGCCAGTAACCGCCCAGTACTTGAAGCCGGTAAAACCTCGATCAACACCACTCAAGTGGGGAGCTACATAGGATGGCTCGAGGTCGTATCCAATGTCGCGGTAGAAATCGCGATAGACCGAATGCGCGGGGTACCCTTCGGTCTCAGACCAGACTGCTTTTGTTGCTCCAGCATCCCGAATAAACACAGAGACACCAGAAGAGGTCGTCACCGGCGAGAATGAGCCATAGAATGGCACTGGCCTGCCGAGCAGCGCGCCACGCGTAGTCACCACCGTGTATTTCAGTGAAAAGGCACGCAGCCTCGAAGCAAGCTCGGGATACCACCCCAATTGCGGCAACCAGAACCCCTGAGGATTCTTGCCGAATGCTACTCGATGCGACACGATCGCGGTCTCGATCTGGGCGTCAATCGCTTCCGGAATATCCGCATAGAGAGGCAGAAAGGCATGAGTAGCCGCGGTCGTCAGCAGTTCGATATACCCCTTTTTAGAATAATAATCGAAAGACCTAAGGATGTCGCGGCCGTGAATATTCTCGAAATCGTCCCTGCTCCGCCGATACATCTCCTGGTATAGATTCGCAAGGGGAGCAAACACAAGATCGTCGCCCAATCGCGCTTTTTCTTTCCGCGCGAGTTCAAGCTGGCTCTCGAGATAGGCGACATAGCGTTCACGCAGCACATCATCGGAGAGCATGGCGACCAATGTAGGCGAAAAAACCATGCTGAGTCTGAAGGGTATGCGCTCCTGCTCCAATTTTCTGAACATTCTAAGGAGCGGCAGGTAGGTTTCGCAGATAACCTCGAAGAGCCAGCGCTCTTCATAGTACTGGCTATACTGAGGCTTGCGCACGAACGGCAGATGAGCATTGAGAACCAGCGCAAGAACCGGCGCCTTTTTCATGCTATTCTCCATTCGCATCAAGAATGCGCATTGAGTGTTCCTTGCGCGGTTCCATGAGATGGAGCTCTTCCGACCCGGAAAGAATGAGAAGGCTCCTTGTGATCAGCGGCAGCTTGAGAGGATGATGAATGTATTGGAGGGGAACACGTACCGCGTTTGAGCGGGCAATAATCCTTGTTTTCTGCAACAGACAGGCACAAAGGTCTACAGAATACCAGCGGTCGGGTTCCGGAACATTGATGTACCATTTGCAGTCTTCGAAAGTGACAGGGATGTTGTAGCTGAATGAATCGGACGAGGCCTTACGTTGACCCGGACCGGAAACCTCGCTCACACGAAGAAAGAGTTTCGGTTCACCCTCTTCCAGCAGCTTTTCTTTCTGTGATTCCGCGATGTCCCAATACGCGAACACCCACAACGGATCGCGGACAATCAGGTGAATATACGTCTCGTTATAACGTTCCGAGATGCTGATTTCCTCGAGCCGTCCCGGAATAAACCCTGCACCGGAAAGCTTCTTTTCCTCTACATGGCCTGGAGCGTCGTGAGAAAAGGCTCGTTCGGAGGTATCCTCTTCAAGAGCCTCGATGATTTCTTCGATGATGAAGACTCTGTCGAGCCCTTCGGGTACGAAAATCCCGATTTTCTCTGCGAGGAGCAGAAGCTCATTGTCAGTCAGCAGAGACAATTTTGTGGGATCCACGGCGCTATAGTGAAAGAAGGCAACAGTTTTTGTCAAGCATGCTCGGACGAACCCGTCTCTCCGGCATCGACACCATAGGTCGAGCGCCTTTCTTTTGGCGTTTGTGAGAGTTCCTGAGTGGTTGTGTCCGCAGCCACATTGGACTCAAGACGAATCGCGGCTTTTTTCCGTCGTGGTCCCCGCTTCCTGCGCTTGGGAGGGGGTGGCGCAGGCATGAGGTCTTCATCATGCAGCACCGATTCGATGGCCTCTTCAAGAGCAACCCGAGGCAGATTGAGCGGCGTGAGGAATTCACGGACATCTGTGTACGCTGCCTGGCGGAATCCCTGCGGATCCTTTGGCGCGTTCTGATTACGGGCGAAAGACTTGAGCCGCTCCCTGATGAACCAGGTGATAAAGGGAGAGATCAGCCTTCGATCGGTCTGAACGATTTCCGCAGCGCTCACCTTGTTCAGCATTGATGAATCGCGCGGGAGTTGTGCTGCCATATCGAGTGAAGCCAGATCGGCAATAAATGCCACGCCAAACTCGCGACTTCGCTTGATCGATGCGGCTACCTCCGGCATGAAATGGGGCAGCAACCGATACTGCTCAAGCGCTTTCAGGATCGCAACCGATTTGCCGGACACCAGTATTTTATAGAATTCTTCGGTAAGACGCGATGAGCTCACCTGAGTCAGCAGTGGCGCGTCTCTCCGTATGGCATACCGAAGCGCGAGAGGAATGGAGAAACCGTTCGCCACTGCATATTTCACCCCCCGCACAAGGCGAACTGGATCTTCGCGGAATATCCGTTCGAGCGGAATGATGGCTTTGAGCCTTTTTTTCCTGAGATCTTCGATTCCACCAAGAAAATCGACAAGCTCACCGGTAAGAGGATCGTAATAGAGCGAATTGACGGTAAAATCGCGCCTGCAGACATCCTCGTCGATAGTGCCATATTCGTTTCCCACAGTGCCTGTGGAAAGCGAACGGAATGTGCTGACTTCGTAGATGCGTTCGCCTGCATAGATATGAACCAGTTTGAAACGCCGACCGATAATTCGGGAATTGCTGAAGAGCTTGCGAATACGATTTGGCAGCGCATCCGTGACGATATCGAAATCCTTTGGTCTTTTGCCGAGAAGAAGGTCCCGCACGGCGCCGCCTACGATAAATGCACTGTGGCCTCTCGCCACGAGCCGCTCAATAATCGAAATCGCTTCGCGATCGACCATCGATCCGTCGATGCCGTGTTCTGAAGGGTCGAATACTCTGGCCTTGGTTTTCAATGCACCACGTTCATCGCGGAAATATCTGAACTTCACACTGCTGCTCCACTATGCTCGCCGCAAGAGTAGCAGAAAATCAATGGATATGTCGAGAGAACCAGTCTGCAATGTCCTTGAGAACTTCCACTCTGTTTATTTCATTGATCGATTCGTGACGACCGCCTTCATAACATTTCGATTCGAAATCGATAAGACCAAGGCCGCGCAGCCGCGCGCACATTTTTTCATACCCCGCACGCATACCAACAACCGGATCCTGTGATCCGCATATCAGGAAAATTGGCAGCGAAGGAGGCACGCTTTCAAGAAATCCTTCCTTGTAGACCTTGCGTACACCATGAAGGAGGTCCCGATAGAACCCGTAGGAGCATATGAAATTACACTTGGGATCCGCAATATACGCATCGACAATCCCGGGGTCTCTTGTGAGCCAGTCGAACTGGGTACGCGCGTTGGAAACCGTTTTGGCATAGGCACCAAAGGTCATGGCGTTAGGCAGTCTGGCTGGGGCATGAGATCCTTTGCATATGATGCCGATGGATATGACCAGAGAACCTGCCTTATCCAGTAATGGATCCTGTTCTTCAGGCGGTGCCGAAAGGACTACACCGTCCAAATAGCGCCCATAGATCGCCATGAGCGCTAGTCCGATGAGCCCCCCGAATGAATGACCGAAATAAAACAGCGGGACTCCCCCCAGACTTTGTGAAGCAAAATCACCTAGCTCCGTGATGTCCTGCACGACCCTCTCGAATCCATCAGCATCGGCCAAATAGCCGCGATGTTCACCTTGGTCGGTATCCCCATGACCGCGGAGGTCGGGAATCCAGCAGGAGATCCCAAGAGGGGTGAGCGCCTCGGCAAGATGGATGAATCGCTCCTTATGATCGTTCATCCCATGGCCGATAATGACTGCTGCTCGCGGCTTGGTCTTGGGGTCCATGCGCAGATAAACGATCTCCTTTCCATCGCTGGCAGTAAATCGTTCCATTGCAATCTCCTGGAAATCTCAAATTTGTATACTATAATTATCGGCATCTCTTGTGCATTTGTCATTATTATGCATAATCTTTTTGCGCATTTCATATGGTGGAGGGCAGTATCTGATCATCATTCACAGCAAAAACGTCCGCACCACTCTCGCCATCGGAAGAACCATTGGTGCCTTAGCCTATGGCGGGATAGTCATCGCATTCAAAGGGGACCTTGGAGCAGGCAAGACCACGATGGCAAAAGGCATCGCTCAGGGATTGGGCATCTGGGATACCATCACCTCACCTACTTTCACCATCATCAATGAATATATAGGAAGGCTCAAACTCGCCCATATTGATGCCTACCGACTCGCTGATGAAGAAGAATTCGTGCAGACAGGAGGAGAGGAATTGCTTGGCGCACCCGACACAGTGTGTCTGGTGGAATGGAGCGAGCGCATCGCACGCCTGTTGCCTGAACAGACACAAACCATTACCATCCATGTCGATCGAGACGATACCCGCATTATTTCTCTTGAAGGAACCTGGCTCGAGTCCCTCGACGTACGCCGATGGAGTATTCGATCATGAACGTATTGATTATCGATACCGCCACACCCATCTTGAAACTAGGATTGGCTCTGAAAGGGCACCTCGCGGCATGGAGCGCTGACCGCCCTTCCAAAACCCATGCTGAGCAGATCCTCCCAGCTCTTGATACGCTGCTGGGCGATGCCCATGCCGAACTCAATGATTTCACCTTGATTGCGGTCAATGCGGGGCCTGGCTCCTTTACCGGCCTGCGAATCGGCATCGCGACCGCAAAGGGGCTCTCAGCCGCGACAGGGATTCCGCTGGTACTCGTACCCGGACTCGATGCCCTCGGCACCGCATGGAGCGAAGAACACGGGATAGTGGTGCCCCTGATCGATGCGCGGAAGCATCGCCTCTACTGTGGTCGATATCATCATGGAACGCGCATCGGCGATTGGCTGGATATCGAACTGCCTCAGCTTCTCACACTGTTGGGAACCGAAGAAGAGGTCCTTTTTTGCGGCCCGGATCGCGACATAGCCGAATCGATCTGCGCCGAGCATCCTGGATGGAGGGTGCTTTCAGATGATCCAGCGCGCGAACTAATGGCCCTCGCGCGTCTCGGCACGCTCCTTTATGCCGAAGAAGGCCCCGCCAAGGAAACCGCAGGGCCGCTATACCTGAGAGATCCTGATATCGGTCGGACTCGATAGGATGATACGTGGTTATGGCAGATCTTTGATATACGCGCGCCGCCTCTTATGCTGGCGCTTCGGATAGTCCTTCCATATACCCTGTACTTCCACATTGGTTTCAAGCTCAAGATTCGTTTCGGCATATTCAATGCCCGCTTCAATCGCACTTTGCTGAATCGCATTCATCAGAATCGCGACGACACCACGCGCCTGATATTCTGGACGGACCGCGACAAGGTACATATCGAGCACTTTCGGATGGCGCAGCGCTTTTAGAATGTGATACCAACCAAATGGCAGGATGCGACCTTTCGATTTATAGAAGGCTTCCGACAGACTTGGCATGGTGATGCCGAAACCAACGAGCTGCTCCTTTTCGTCTACCAGGATCTTGGTGAATCGCGGGTCAACAAAGCCGAGATACTGTTTGATATACGCCTCGACCTGACGTTCCGAAAGGGGGGTTGTCCCATACAGCCCCGCGTAGGTCACATCGATAAGATCGAAAAGCGCTTTACCGAATTTCCTGACAATTTCCTTCTTATCACGCCAGTCGTACAAATGCACTCCTGACCGTTTGGCAAGAATTTCTGTTACCCGCTTTACCTTTTCGGGGATCTCTCCGGGAGTAGAAACCTGAAATTCGAGCCAGTCGATATCTTTCCTGTAGCCAAGCCTTTCCACATGAGTCTGATAATATGGAAAGTTATAATTCTCGGCGAGCGTAGCGCGTTCGGAAAATCCCTCAACAAGCAGTCCTTCGCGATCGAGGTCGGTGAATCCCAAGGGGCCGTGCACTGCGCGCATCCCCTTCGACGCTGCCCACTCCTCTACCGCTTGAAAGAGGGCTTGGGATACTTCCGGGTCATCAATGAAGTCAACCCAGCCGAAGCGGGCATAATGATTTCCCCATTTTTCGATGTAGCGATGATTGATGATGCCAGCAATCCGACCAACCACCCTATCGTCTTTATAGGCCAGCCAATACGACGCTTCGCAGAATTCGAATGCGGGGTTTTTATCCTTTCTGAGGGTGCGAAGCTCGTCAAAACGTGGAGCCGGTACGTATTGCGGAACATTCCGATACAGCTCGAGTGGAAAATCGACGAATTGTTTCAGCTGGCGAATCGTCTCGACCTTTACTAACGATACGGGCATGACGCCTCCTTCACCTATGACTCAGATCAGCTTTCCATTCATTAATGAAAAGCTCGAATGCCGCGATCTCGGCCTGCGAGACGATATCTCCCAGCGCTCCCCGGCCAAGCCAGTCCAAACCATCAAGCCGATACAGTTCGGCAAGCTGCCGTTCAGCGTCCTCAATCCCAAAGGTCGGATCGATTTCCCGCCTTCGCCTCAAGCCCTGAAGCGATCCTTCAAATACCTCGCGATATTTTTCAGTCTGCCAGTCCGCCATTCGCACCTCACAGAGAATTATAGACGGATGTACGGTATCTGCTCAAGCATGAAAGGTTTCCGGACCAAATTATTTACAATACCGTTGCTTCCGTCTCTTATACGAGCTATCCAGCACCCGGAATGCAAGACATGGCCTCTTGTGTAACCGCGTTGGTTCTGCTGTTGCTGTCGGTCATTCTCATCATCATTCTGACCGGCAGATTCAAAGTAAACGCCTTCCACGTGCTTATCGGCCTCTCCTATTGCTTCAGCCTGCTCATCGGGCTCAAACTGCACGATGTCGTGGCATGCATCAAAAGTGGTTTCGGAGGGACGCTCACCAACAGAGGGATCGTGATCGTCGCGGGCATGATTCTCGGGACGATTTTGGAAAAGACCAGAGCCACGCTCACGATGACCCAGGTCATCCTAAAAATAGTGGGGAAAAAACGGGCGCTGCGTGCCATGAACATAGCCGGCTATATGGTTCCGATTCCGGTATTCTGCGACTCCGGCTATGTCATCCTCAATCCGTTGAACAATACGTTGGCAGAAGAATCGGGCATTTCGATGGCAGTCATGGCGGTCGCTCTTTCTGCCGGACTATACGCGACACATACGATGGTTCCGCCGAGATCTGGTCCAATCGTGACGCAGTTCTCGGGAATGCCGGCACCACTGCGTACAAGGCATATTCATCTGCGACCTCGGTTGAAGGTATCGTTGCGCTCATCGCGGCGCTCATATTGTCCTTCTTTGTACATTGCGATAGTCTTTAAGGCCGATGAACAGACTCTATGCTACTCTATGCGAACGATTCGGTCTCAATCACTATATTTCGGGGAATTATAAGAAAGCGGAATACTGGTTCCGCAAGCTCGAGCAGTCGGAACCCGATTCGATCCGCGTCCTCAGGAATCTCGGTATGATTCTTCTTGCCGAGGGAAAGCCTGAGGAGGCGGAGCGATATCTGTTGAGAGAAGAAAAGCTGTACGGACCATCCTTTCACCGGCATTCCGCGCTGGCTGACTTGGCTTATGCGACAGGAAAACGCAAGGAAGCCGAACGCCGTTACAGAAAAGCGCTGCAGGAACCGGAATGCCAGGAGGCTGGCAAGGCCTTCCGGCTACGGCCTATCCTGGAAAAAAGGCTTGCGCTCTGCGCTGATGAATCGCGATTTGCCGCCACAAGAACA
Organism: Spirochaetota bacterium; assembly: GCA_029265255.1. The sequence continues at coordinate 816 of JAJUJQ010000005.1, read as the reverse complement.
TCCATGCAGCGCTTCAAAGAGGCGGAGGCACTCCGAGAGCGCGGCCAGTTTGAGGAAGCAGTCGCACTGTTCAAACAATCCTTTGAGCTTGATGAGACAAACTGGCCAGCCTTGAACAATGCCGCATCCATCTTGTTCAATAAAATGCAAAAACCGCATGAGGCTCAGCCGCTTTTCGAGCAGGCATTCGCTATTTCAGGCAGCATCCAGGTTGCCCGCAACCTGGAACTGTGCAATCGGGCGATCGCTCGCGCCGGCAAGGATAGAAAATCGCCGCTCAATGATTGAGATCACGCGTTGTGATTGTGAAAAGCTCTTGACCAAGAAGCTTGATTTGAGATATACAGGCTTCTGCGCGGCGGGATAGCTCAGTTGGCAGAGCAAGCGGCTCATATCCGCTGGGTCGTGGGTTCGATCCCCTCTCCCGCTAGGTACATTTCAAGGCTCCCTCTTTGGGGGCCTTTTTTATTCTTTTTCAATATTTTATAAATATTTTGCTTGTCTTTCTCGGCTTCCTGCAAATGCCTTTTTCTTTTAGCTTTGCCTTCACTTTTTCAAGATTTGCAGGCTATATGTAGGCATGAGCGTAGGATATAACCTTGCTATTCCGGAACCCGCTAAAGAAACACGCTATTTTAGTACAAGAGCAAGCATAATCGTAGCAGAGATAAGAATAGATAACGTCAACGTTTTTTCGCACATTGGTCGAGCCGCCCTCGCCTGGTGCGTGCCTATGCCCCGATCACCTCGTTCCCGACTTCGACTCCTAACAGGAGGTCCATGTTCATATATCGCTTCTGGCCCCATTCTCGGCCT